>NZ_JBFXCD010000012.1:0-110313 GCF_050182545.1 Hydrogenophaga sp.
CGTCGAAGTGATGCTATTTGATGGGGTTGTCTGAGGGGCCTCTCCGGCAGGTCCGGCGGACGGCGACCGGGATGTCCGGCTCCGCTCATGTACCCCGGGCCGGCTGCGCCGGCCCTCCTCCTTGACTTCGCTGCGCCGGACACCCCGATCACCGCCCACCTCGTGCCCATGCGATGCGGGCACGCTCAAACATCACTTCGGCTCGCGGTTGTGGGGTGCTCCACGCAGCGGCATCAAGGAGGAGGACCGCGCAGCGGTCCGGGGGACAGCCGCGGAGTGGAGTACCCCGCGACCGCGAGCACGCGAGGAGCAACCAGCGAGGCCCGCCGAACCCCACAACATCACTTCGCGGGAATCACCTCGGAAGGCGGCACATCGTCGTGCATCACCGGATGCGCCGGCTGGTGGGCCTTCATGCGCGAGAGCAGCGTGTACATGGTCGGCACCACGAAGATGGTCAGCAGTGTGCCCACGCTCATGCCGCCCACGATCACCCAGCCGATCTGCTGGCGGCTTTCGGCACCAGCGCCCGTGGCCAGTGCCAGTGGGATGGCGCCCAGCACCATGGCGCCGGTGGTCATCATGATCGGACGCAGGCGCAGGCCTGCCGCGCGCTTGACGGCTTCGATCTTGTCCACGCCCTGCTCGCGCAACTGGTTGGCGAACTCCACGATCAGGATGCCGTGCTTGGTGATCAGGCCCACCAGCGTGATCAGGCCGATCTGGCTGAACACGTTGAGCGTGCCGCCCGACAACTTGAGTGCGAGCAGGGCCCCCAGCATGGACAGAGGCACGCTGAGCATGATGATCAGCGGATCGACGAAGCTCTCGAACTGGGCCGAGAGCACCAGGAAAATGAACAGCAGCGAGAGCACGAACACCAGCGCCAGCGAACCCGAGGCGTTGCGGAATTCGCGGCTCTGGCCATTGAGATCGGTGGCATAGCCCGCCGGCAGGATCTCGGCCGCGGTCTGCTCCATGAAGACCAACGCCTCGCCCAGCGAATAGCTGGGGCTGATATTGGCCGTGATCGATGCGCTGCGACGCTGGCCGAAGTGATTGAGCTCGCGCGGCACCACCGCTTCGCGCGTGGTCACGAGCGAGGCCAGCGGGATCATCGCGTCCCCACGACCACGCACGAAGAGGCGATCGATGTCCTCGGGCGTGCTGCGGTTGGTCGAGACGGTCTGCACCACCACGTCGTACTGCTCGCCGTCGCGCTTGTAGCGCGTCACTGTGCGCCCGCCCAGCATGGTTTCGACGGTGCGGGCGATGGTATCCACGCTCACGCCCATGTCGGCCGCGCGCTCACGGTCCACGTCCATGCGGATCTCGGGTTTGTTCAGCCGCAGGTCGGTGTCCACCTGCATCAACCCGGGGTTCTGCGCCATGCGGTCCTGGAACTGGCGCACCACGGCCGACAGGTTCTCGTAGGTATCGCTGGTGACGATGATGAAGTTCACCGGGCGCTCGCGAAAGCCCTGACCCAGCGAGGGCGGCGTGATCGGGTAGGCACTGATGCCTGGCAAGCCGGCCATCTGCGGCGCCATCTTGTTCGCAATCTCCATCGTGGTGCGGTCGCGCTCTTCCCAGGCCTTGCCGCGCATCACCACCGCACCCTGGGCCACCGTGGGATTGCCCACCACCGTGAAGATCCGGTCGAACTCGGGCTGGGCCATCGCCATCTTCTCGATCGCGTCGGCATAGCGGCTCGTGTAGGCCAGTGTGGCGCCATCCGGGCCATTGATGTTGGCCAGGACGACCCCGCGGTCTTCCATGGGGGCCAGTTCGGAGCGCGTGCTCTGCAGCAACCACCAGCTCGCGCCGGCACTGCCCATCATCACCGCGACCACCAGCCAGCGCACGTTCAGCGACCAGCTCAGCGCGCGCTCGTAAGCCCGGTTCATGCGCACCAGGACGGCTTCCATGAACCGGTCAAACCGCGAGGGCTCGTCCACATGGCGCAACAGCTTGGAGCACATCATGGGCGAGAGCGTGAGCGCCACGAAACCCGACACCACCACCGCACCCGCCAGCGCCAGCGCGAACTCGGCGAACAGACGCCCGGTGCGCCCGGGCGTGAAGGCCAGCGGCGCATACACGGCGGCCAGCGTGAGTGTCATGGCCACGATCGCAAAACCGATTTCCCGCGCGCCCTTGATCGCCGCGTCGAACGGCTTCATGCCTGCCTCGATGTGCCGGTAGATGTTCTCCAGCATCACGATCGCGTCGTCCACCACCAACCCGATCGCGAGCACCAGGGCCAGCAGCGTGAGCGTATTGATCGAGAAGCCGAACAGCGCCATCAGGGCAAACGAGCCGATCAGGCTGACCGGAATCGTGATCAGCGGAATCACGGACGCGCGCACCGTGCGCAGGAAGACGAAGATCACCAGTGCCACGAGCACCGCGGCTTCGGCAATGGTCGTGTACACCGCCTTGATCGAGCGGTCGATGAAGATCGAATTGTCGTTGGCGACCTCGATGCTCACGCCTTCGGGCAGTTCCTCCACGATGCGCGGCAGCATGACCTGCACCGCGGCCGAGAGCTCCAGCGGGTTGGCCGTGGCCTGGCGGATCACGCCCAGGGAAATCGCATCGCGCCCGTTGTAGCGCACCGAGGTGCGCTCATCCTGCGGCGCCTGCTCCACGCGCGCCACGTCGCCAATGCGGATGGTCTGGCCGTTGATCGTGCGGATGCCGATGGCACGGAACTGCTCGGGCGTCTGCACGTCGGTGGCGGCCGTGACGTTGAATTCGCGCAGCGAACTCTCGATGCGCCCGGCCGGCACCTCCAGGTTGGAGCGGCGCAGTGCGTCCTCCACATCCTGCGTGGTCAGGCTGTAGGCAGCGAGCCGATCCGGGTCCAGCCAGATGCGCATGGAGTAGCGCCGTTCGCCCCAGATGCGCACGTCGGCCGCGCCGGGCGCGGTCTGCAAGCGGGGCTTGACCAGCCGGTTGGCGATGTCGCTGAGCTCCAGTGCGGAGATCGTGTCGGAGTTGAGCGCCAGCCAGATGACCGGCGACGCATCGGCCTCGACCTTGGCGATGGTGGGTTCATCCACCTCGCTGGGCAGGCGCTGGCGCACCCGGCTGACCTTGTCGCGCACATCGGCCGCGGCGGAGTCGGGGTCGCGTTCGAGCTTGAAGCGCACCGTGATCTGGCTGCGTTCGGCGCGGCTGATCGAGGTGATGATGTCCACCCCCTCGATGCCCGCGAGCGAATCCTCGAGCACCTTGGTCACCTGCGATTCGATCACCTCGCTGGACGCACCACCAAACGTGGTGCTGACTGTCACGGTTGGTTCGTCGATGCGCGGGTACTCGCGCACCGTGAGTCCGTTGAACGAGACGAAGCCCACCAGCAGGATGAGCAGAGACAGCACCGAGGCGAAAACCGGGCGGCGAATGGCAATTTCTGGCAGTTGCACGGGGACTCCTGTGCGGATGGGGACTCAGCGCGCCGGCGGGGTGGCCGCGCCCGGGGCTCGCGCCATGTCGATCACGCGCACGGCCGTGCCGTCGCGCTGCAAGCGCTGCTGCCCGGCGACGACCACCGTGTCGCCCGCCGCCAGGCCCCGGGTCACCTCGACCTCGGCGCCCCGGCGCACGCCCAGCTCCACTTCAACGCGGCGCGACACCAGCTTTCGCGCATCGCCCTGGCCTTGCTCTTCCAGGACGTACACGAACTGCTTGCCCCCCTGGGGCACCATGGCCTCCTCGGGCACCACCAGCGCGCCGTCGTTCACCGAGAATAGGATGAGCACCCGGGCGAACATGCCAGGGCGCAGCTCCGAACCGGCGCTTCGCGGCATCACGGCCCGCACGGCGATAGAACGCCCGTTGGCGTCCAGCAGGGGGTCGACCGCGAGCACCCTTGCCTCGTACTTCTTGCCCGGAAGGGCATCGAGCTGCACCTGCACGCCTTGGTCCACCGCCAGGCGGCTCTGGTAGCGCTCGGGCAGACGGAAGTCGACCGTCAGCAGCGAGGTGTCCTCGAGATTCACGAGGCTGTCGCCCACCCCCACGTACTGGCCCAGGTTGATGCTGCGCAGGCCGAGCGTGCCGTCGAACGGCGCGACGATGCGCATGCGCTGCATGCGGGCCTCGGCCAGGGCCACCTGGGCCTGCGCGACCTGCAGGTTGGCTTCGCTCTCCTCCACCACCCGCTGCGCCACGAAGTTCTGCGCCACCAGTTCCTGGTTGCGTTTGAGGTTGGCGCGCGCGATGGAAAGCTGGGCCTGCGCCTGGCTGAGTTCGGCGCGTTGCAGCGTGTCGTCCAGTTGCACCAGCAATTGCCCCCGGCGCACCTGGGCACCGTCGGCAAACGCGATGCGGGACACGCGCCCGGCCGTCTCGGGCTTGAGCGTGACGCTCTGGCGCGAACGCAGCGACCCCACCGCCTGTGCGTCGTCACGCAGCGACGTGGTCCTGACCTTGGCGACTTCCACGCTGGGCGCGCCCCCTGGATTACCAGACCGGGCACTGGCCGGCGCAGGCGGGGCGGACGACGGGCCTTTTTGAAGCCACCAGGCCGCGCCGGAGGCCAGCCCGATACCGGCCACGGCCACCAGCACATAGAGCGTTTTGTTCGCCATGAAGTCACTTGCTGCAGGGAAGATGCCATGCCCTGCGGGGTATGGCCCGGATCAAGAAACGAAATGTAGCAGTGGTGAGGGCAAATCGCCTGCCGAGTTCCATGCGTCCGACCACCGATCCGGAACAAAGGCTCACTGGGGCACGCCCCGGTTGGCCAGCGCGTCGGCCCGTTCATTGCCCGGATCCCCTGCGTGGCCTCGCACCCAATGCCATTCGATCTGGTGCACGCCACCATGCACCAGCGCGTCCAGCCGTTGCCAGAGGTCCGCGTTCTTCACCGGCTGCTTCGCTGCCGTGACCCAGCCCTTGCGCTTCCAGCCATGGATCCATTCGGTGATGCCCTGGCGCACGTACTGGCTGTCGAGGAAGAGCGACACCCGGCACGGGCGCTTGAGCGCGCTCAGCGCCTCGATCACAGCGGTGAGTTCCATGCGGTTGTTCGTGGTCTCGCGCTCACCGCCCCAGAGCTCCTTTTCAAGGCCGCCGGACTTCAGATAAACGCCCCAGCCACCCGGGCCGGGGTTGCCCTTGCAGGCGCCGTCGGTGTAGATCACCACGTGGTTCAAGAAATGGCCTCCTCAAGGGTATGTAAAGACGAAGTAAAGATGACCACAACGGACGGTGCGTCAATGGCGGTTGGTCAGCGACACCGGCGCGGCCGAGGTGGCGCGCCGCGGCTTCCAGGCCGGGCCCAGCAGGCGCATGCCGCGCACGCGCTTGACCGCCACCACGAAGTACACCGCCCCGAAGATCGGCCACCAGCGCGCGCCCGCGCGGTCCAGCCAGGCATAGCGCTGCAGCCAGGCGTCGGTGCGCATGGCCGGGCGGTAACAGCCAAAGCGGTCGGACTCCACCTCGAAGCTGAGCAGGCGCAGCCAGTCGCGCAGGCGCCAGGGCCCGATGAAGTCGCCCGACTCGGGCAGGTACAGGCTGGACGCGCCAAAGGCCTTCAGCCCGACCCGGGCGCACAGACGCCCGCGGGCCTGGCGCAACCCCCACAAGCTGGCGGGGTTGAAGCCCGAGATCACCACCCGCCCCTCAGGCACCAGCACCCTTTCGACCTCGCGCAGCACATGGTGCGGATCGGCGCTGAACTCCAGCGTGTGTGGCAGCACCACCAGGTCGAGGCTGGCCTCGGGGAACGGCAGGGCGGCCGCGTCGGCAATCAGTGCCGTGCGAGGCGAACGGGTGGTGATGTCGCCGTCGGCCACCTCGGGCAAGGCCAGCCAGCGGTGCGGCATGCGGTTGGCCTGCAGCCCGTCCAGTTCGGGCAGGCCGAGCTGCAGCGCGTTGAAACCGAAAATGTCAGCCACCGCGAGGTCGAACTGCGCCCGCTCCCACGCCAGCAGGTACTGCCCCGGCGCGGTCGAGAACCACTCGGTCAAACCTATAATTTTTTCTTCGGTCATCTGGTGCGGGTATGAGGTCGGCTGCGACCCGAAGTCTGCGACACTGCAAGACACCGGGTAGGCCAGCCCGCACTCTACACGCCCCATCCGACATCCGCGCCATGCAGCTCATCCCCATTCCGGCCTTCAGCGACAACTACATCTGGGCCCTGCATGACGGGCGGCGCGCCGCGGTGGTCGACCCCGGCGAAGCCGATGGCGTTGCCCACTGGCTCAAGCAGCAAGGCTTGCAACTCGACACCATCCTCATCACGCACCACCACCCCGACCACACCGGCGGCGTCGCGGCCCTGCGCGAGGCGACCGGCGCGCGCGTCATCGGCCCCGCCCACGAGCCCATGCCCGAGCCGCTGCGGCGAGTCGGTGCGGGCGACACGGTCGAGGTGCTCGGCCTGCACTTCGAGGTCATGGAAGTGCCCGGCCACACGGCGGGCCATATCGCGTACCACACACCCGACATGGACGGACGCCCATTGCTGTTCTGCGGCGACACGCTCTTCTCGGGTGGCTGTGGCCGCCTGTTCGAGGGCACACCGGCGCAGATGCTGGATTCGCTCACCCGCCTGGCCGCGCTGCCCGATGACACCCGCGTGTGCTGCACGCACGAATACACCTTGTCCAACCTCAAGTTCGCACTGGCCGTGGAACCAGGCAATGCCGCGCTGGTGGATTACGCCACGCGCTGCCAGGCCCTGCGCGCGCAGAACTTTCCCACCCTGCCCAGCTCCATCGGGCTGGAAAAAAAGATCAACCCCTTTCTGCGCACCCGCGAAGTGGCTGTGGCGCAGTCCGCCCTGGCCCGTGAACCGGGCAGCGCCAACGATGCCGTGGCCGTGTTCGCCACGCTGCGTGAATGGAAGAACGTTTTCAGATGACCCCTGCCTCCCTCGCGGACCGACCCGCGCCCAGCACGCCTCGCACTGGCGCGGCATCCACCAGGTTCAAGCTCGCGACCGCCGCCCTGACCCTGTTCGTGACCGGTTGCGCCACCACCGTCGTGCCCGACGTGCCAGCCACGCCAGCAACTGCTCCGGTTCCCGTCGCCGCCGCCAAGCCCAGCCTGCCCTCCTACCGCCTGCCCAGCGACATCCCCCTGCAGGACATCGCCACGGTCAGCACCAGCCCCTACGGCGTGGTCACGCTGGATGCCCCCACCGACCTGTGGGACCGCATCCGGCGCGGCTTTGCCATGCCCGATCTCGACAACGACATGGTGCGCGACCGCGAGCAGTGGTACGCCACGCGGCCTGACTACATGCAGCGCATGACCGAGCGCTCGCGCCGCTACCTGTTCCACATCGTCGAAGAGATCGAGCTGCGCAACATGCCGATGGAACTGGCGCTGCTGCCTTTCATCGAGAGTGCCTTCAACCCGCAGGCCGTCTCCAGCGCGCGCGCCGCGGGCATGTGGCAGTTCATGCCGGCCACCGGTGAGTCGTTCGACCTGAAACAGAACGCCTTCCGCGACGACCGGCGCGACGTGCTCGCCTCCACCCGCGCCGCGCTGGACTACCTGCAGCAGCTGCACGGCCGCTTCGGCGACTGGCACCTCGCGCTGGCGGCCTACAACTGGGGTCAGGGCAACGTCAACCGGGCCATCACGCGCAACCAGCGCCAGGGTCTGCCCACGGGCTACACGGACATCAACATGCCGCTGGAGACGCGCATGTACGTGCCCAAGCTGCAGGCGGTGAAGAACATCCTGGCGCGTCCGCAGGACTTCAATACCACCCTCCCCCTGATTGGCAACCACCCCTTCTTCGATACCGTCACGCTGCTGCGCGACATGGATGTGGACCTCATCGCCCGCCTGGCGGAGGTGGATGAAAAGGACTTCCGCGTGCTCAACCCTTCGCTGCGCCAGCCGGTGGTGATGGCCGCGGGCACGCCGCACGTGCTGCTGCCCTGGGACAACGCCATCATCTTTCAGCGCAACCTGCAGCAGTACACCGGGCCACTGGCGAGCTGGACGGCCTGGGTCGTGCCCAGCACGATGACCGCGGCACAGGCGGCCGCCAAGGTCGGCATGAGCGAGAAGGAACTGCGCGCCGTGAACAACATCCCGCCGCGCATGCGCGTGCGCGCCGGCTCCAGCCTGCTCGTGCCGCGCACCGAAAAGCGCAACGGCGACGTGCCCGTGCACGTGGCAGACAACGGCCAGCTCAGCCTGCAACCGGAACTGGTGAACGGCCGCAACACGATCACTGTGCGCAAGGGCGACACCCTGAGCGGGCTGGCCCGGCGCCACGGCGTGAGTGTGGCGAAGCTCGCCTCCTGGAACCGGATCAGCGTCAAGGCGCCGCTGAAAGTCGGGCAGCGACTCGCACTTCACACGCCGCAGCGAGCGACGCAGGCCAGGTCGTCTTCGGCCAAGAAGGTGGTGTCCGGGTCTGCGCGCAAAACGGTGAAAGGCAAGCCGACAGCGAGCAAGACCCGCGTGGCCGCCACCGGCAAATAACCCCGGGGTCATCCCCCGACACGGATCAGGCCCTGAACCGGGCCTTGGCCTTGCGCGCGAATTCGTTGGTGAAGGTGCGCGCCAGATCCACCTTTTGCACCTGCGCCGGCTCCTCGAACTGCGCGAGCATGCGTGCCGCCGTGGCCGGCCCGGTCTCGGGCATGAGGCCATCGGCTGTCCAGGCCTCGCGCACCCGGGTGAAAGCTGCCAGGTACAGCGCGCGGTCACCCTGGAAGTACCGCTCCGGCACCGTCTTGATGATGTCGGACGGACCTGCCGTCTGCAGCCACTTGAGCGCGTGGACCATGGCATCGGCCAACGCCTGGCTGGCCTTGGGATACTGCGTGAGAAATTCAGCTGGCGCGCACAGGCAGCCCGATGGCATGGGCCCGCCAAACACCTCGGACGTGCCCCGCGTGCTGCGCGTATCCGCCACCACCCTGAGCGCGCCGAGCTGCTCCAGCTGCGTGACCGTCGGGTCGGTGTAGCTGATCGCGTCGAGATCACCACGGCGAAACGCCTGCACCGCCGCCGCCGGGTTGGCCAGCGGCACGTACTGCACGTCTGCCGAGCGTAGCCCCACTTTGCGCAGCACCAGGCTGGCCACGCGTTGCGAGGCCGAACCAGCTGCCATGACCCCCACCCGCCGGCCCCGAAGGTCGTTGAGCGTGCGGTAGTGCCCCATGGTTTCCTTCGACACACCCACCACCACTTGCGGCGCGCGACCTTGCAGCACAAAGGACTGAAGCGACTGGCCGCGCGCCTGCGCGGCGATGGTGCTGGCGTAGGCGCCTGAAAGCACATGCGCCGCGCCGCTTTGCATGGCCTGCAGGGCCTGCACATCGTCGGGGAACTCGCGCACCTCCACGTCCAGCCCCTCCTGCACAAAGTAACCCAGCTGCTCGGCAATCGTCAGCGGCAGGTAGCAGAAGGAGGCGCGATGGCCAATCGCAATGGCCAGCTTGGTCGCATCCGGTTTGGGCGGAGGTGGCACCGCAGGTGCCGTGAGGGACGGCGTCTGGGCGCGCAGCAGCGGCGTGGCAGCGGCGATCACGCCCAGTGCGCAGGCACGTCCCCAGTTGCGACGACTCCACATGTCCCTGTTGTCCTCTCTTGGCACGCCTGTGCCTGTGTGAAGCTTGAGACTAGGGGTCCCGAAAAAAACCCGCATCGGGACGAATCCCGAGCGGGTTTTCACCGAGCAGATGCAAGCCGATGTAACAGCGTGCGGCGCCCCATCCTCAGACGAACAGGATCGCGATATTCACCAGCAGGGCCAGTGTCCAGACCAGGCTGCGCGCGGTGGCCATGTCGGCCACGTACATCAGGATGAAGAGCAGGCGCAGCACGACAAACACGAAGGCCAGCACGTCCAGCCGCAGCTGCGAAGCGCCGAGCTGGTGCGCGATGATCACCGCGCCGATGAAGAACGGCAGGGCCTCGAAGCTGTTGGCCTGGGCCGCATTGGCGCGCGCGCGCCAATCGGTCTGGCGCGCGAGCCACGCGCGCGGGTTGTGGTTGTCGAACCCGCCCTCGCGGCGCGGCTTCCCGAACGTGCCACTCTTCGCGAGCCACGCGCAGCCGATGGGCAGCAGCGACGCCACCACGACGGCCCAGTAGGCCACGGTCAATCCTGCGAATTTCATGAGTGACTCTTTAGAGAAGGGAAGAACACGGGAGCGCTGTTCAGCGCCGATCCACCAGGGCATGGGCGATGGTGCCCAGGTCCACATACTCCAGTTCGCTGCCCACCGGCACGCCGCGCGCCAGCCGCGTCACCTGCACGTCTGTGCGTCCCTTGAGCGCCTGCGCAATGACATGCGCGGTGGTCTCGCCTTCTGCGGTGAAGTTGGTCGCCAGGATCACCTCGCGCACCGGCGTGTCGTCCGGCCCCACAGGGGCAGCAATGCGGTCAAACAGCTTCTGCAAGCCGATGTCGCGCGGGCCCACTCCGTCGAGCGGGCTGAGCTTGCCCATGAGCACGAAGAACAGGCCCTTGTAGGCCCCGGTGCGCTCCATGGCCGCCTGGTCGGCCGGGGTCTCGACCACGCACAGCTGGGAGCGGTCGCGCCGCGGGTCCCGACATGTGTGGCAGATCTCGTCCTCGGTGAAGGTGTGGCACAGGTTGCAGTGCCGCACCGAGGCGGTAGCGTGGTCCAGCGCGCGCGCCAGTTGCGTGGCGCCGTCGCGGTCGTGCTGCAGCAGGTGGAAGGCCATGCGCTGCGCGGACTTCACGCCCACGCCGGGCAGCCGGCGCAGCGCCTGAATCAGCAGTTCGAGCGAGTGGTTCTCAGCCATCAGCCTGTCTCGCCCGGGCAGCCCGCGGTCAGAACGGGAATTTCATGCCCCCGGGCAGGCCCGGCATGCCTGCGGTGATCTTGCCCATCTTCTCGGCCGAGGTTTCTTCGGCCTTGCGCACCGCGGCGTTGAAGGCGGCGGCCACCAGGTCTTCGAGCATGTCCTTGTCGTCGGCCAGCAGGCTGGGGTCGATGGTCACGCGCTTGACGTCGTGCTTGCAGGTCATGAGCACCTTCACCAGACCGGCGCCGGACTCCCCCGTGACCTCGATGAAGGCCAGTTCGTCCTGGGCCTTCTTCAGGTTGTCCTGCATGGCCTGCGCCTGCTTCATGAGGCCGGCGAGTTGTCCTTTGTTGAACATGGTCTTCCTTGCGTGTTCCGGGTGAAAAAAAAGAGGTCAGGCCGTGATGGCCTTGAGCGTGCCAGGCACGATTTTGCCGCCAAAGTCGCGCATCATCGCCTGCACGAACGGGTCGCTCATAATCCGGGCCTCGGCTTCGCGCTGGCGGCGCGAGGCCTCGGCCGCCAGGCGGCGCGCGGGCGAATCGGTCACGGTGCCGATCTCGACCGCCAGGCGCACGCCATGGCCGAGCGTCTGCAAGGCGGTGGCGAGCCGCTCGCGGTTGTTGCCCTGGTTGAGCGAACTGCGTTCCACGCGCAGCAGCCACTGGTCGGCGTCGCGCGCCACCAGTTGCGACTGCAGACCGAGTTCGCGCACCAGCGCGGTGATGGCTTCGGCGCGCACCAGTTGCATCACGGTGTCGAACCAGAAGTCGCCCTCGACGCTGCCGCCAGGAGCGGCCGGCAACACGGCCTGCGCGCCGAGCTCGTCGCGCGGCTGCGGCTGGTCCAGCGGCCCGGGTTCGCCCGCATCGCGCACGGGGATCGCCATGACGCGGCTGGTCGCCGGTTCGGCCTCTACCCAGGGCGGGCCGTCGTCTTCAGGCCAGGGCGCGTCGTCGGCCGGCGGGCCGGGTTCTGGTGCGGCCCGCGCCACGGCCGGGGTCACAGCCTGAGCTGTGGGCGCCAGTGCGACGGGCGCCACGGGAGACGCAGAGCGAATCGGCAGCGTTGCCAGCGCGGGGCGAGGCGCCTGCGGCGCGGGCGCGGGCACAGGCACCGCCACCGGCTTGTGGACTGCGGGGGCGGAGGCGGGCGCGGCCACGGTGGCGGGCACCGCCGCAACCACCGCCTCAGCCGGTTTCAGAGTTTTTTTTTCCGCCGCGGCGCTGCTGGCCGTGCCGGCGGGTTTGAAGGCCATGAGCCGCAGCAGCACCATGGTGAGCGCGGCGTACTCGTCGGGCGCCAGGCCCAGTTCGCCTCGGCCATGCAGGCACAGGCTGTACAGCAGTTGCGTCTCGTCCGCCGGCAGGCTTTGCGCCAGCCCGGCAATCTGCGCCTCGTCCGGGTCGTCCACGCCCTCGGCTTGCGCGCGTTCGGGCACGGCCTGCAGCACCGCCATGCGCTGCAGCACGCCGGTCATTTCCTCCAGCGTGGACGCGGCGTTCAGGCCGTTGAGCCGCAGCGTGTCGATGGTGTCGACCACCGCGGCGCCGTCGCCGCGCGCCAGCGCGTCGATCAGGCGCAGCACGTAGGAGCGGTCCACCGCGCCCAGCATCTGGCGCACCGTGGCCTCCTGCAACTGGCCGCCGCCAAAGGCGATCGCCTGGTCGGTGAGCGAGAGCGCATCGCGCATGGAGCCGCGCGCGGCGCGCGCCACCAGGCGCAGCGCCTGCACATCGGCCGGCACCTGCTCGGCTTCGAGTACCAGCTTGAGGTGCTCCAGCACCGTCTCGGGTGCCATGGGCCGCAGGTTGAACTGCAGGCAGCGCGAGAGCACCGTCACCGGCACCTTTTGCGGGTCGGTCGTGGCCAGCACAAACTTCAGGTACTCGGGCGGCTCCTCCAGCGTCTTCAACATGGCGTTGAACGCCGTGTTGGTCAGCATGTGGACCTCGTCGATCATGAATACCTTGAAGCGGCCCTGCACCGGCTTGTAGACCGCCTGCTCCAGCAGCGCCTGCACCTCGTCCACGCCGCGGTTGGAAGCGGCGTCGAGCTCGGTGTAGTCCACGAAGCGGCCGCTGTCGATGTCGGTGCAGGCCTGGCACACGCCACACGGCTCGGCGGTGATGCCGCCCTGCCCGTCCGCGCCCAGGCAGTTGAGCGACTTGGCCAGGATGCGCGAGACCGTCGTCTTGCCCACGCCGCGCGTGCCGGTGAACAAATAAGCGTGGTGCAGCCGCTGCGTGGTCAATGCGTTCGACAAGGCCTGCACCACATGGCCCTGCCCCACCATCTCGGTGAAATTGCGCGGGCGGTACTTGCGGGCCAGAACGACATAGGACATGCCGGCGATTCTAAGCGGCGGGGTATCGCGCCCATGCCCTGCGCCGGGCTGCCCCATCGCCTACAATTCCCCTCGACGGGCCTTCCCGCATGGTGAAGCGGCCAACCGGGTCAGGTGGGGAACCAAGCAGCCCTAACTGTGAATCCAGTGCCGGGGTCAAGGCTCGTCACCTTCTTCTCTCCATCCGCCATGTCTGTGCGCGATCCCTCCCTCATCTCCAGCTGGCACGCCCACGTCTATTTCGGCGCGGACAGCCGTGATGCCGCCTGGGCGTTGCGCGAGGTCATTGGTGCTGAACTCGGCTCGCGCGTCGAGATCGGGCGCTTTCACGAAAAGCCGGTCGGGCCGCACCCGGCCTGGACCTACCAGCTGGCCTTCGATGCCGGCGAATTTGCCTACGTGACGAGCTGGCTCGCGCTCAACCACGGTGCGCTCGACGTGTTCATCCACCCCAACACGGGTGACGAACTGGCCGATCACCGCGACGGTGCGCTCTGGCTGGGCAAGTCCTACACGCTGGATCTGAGCGTACTGGCCTGATCGGCCAGCCAGCGGCGCACGCCCTCGCCCGCTGCCACCCCGCTGGCCATGCAGGCTGTGAGAAGGTAGCCCCCGGTGGGCGCCTCCCAGTCCAGCATTTCACCGGCGCAGAACAGCCCAGGCTGGCTGCGCAGCATCAGCTGCTCGTCCAGCCCGTCCCAGCGCACGCCGCCGGCGCTGCTGATGGCTTCGTCGATGGGCCGCGTGGACACCAGGGTGATGGGGAGCGCCTTGATGGCGGCGGCGAGTTGCGCGGGCTCGTGCAGCGCGGCCTTGTCCAGCAATTCGTTGACGATGGCCATCTTGATGCCGTCCACGCCCAGCCGGCTCTTGAGGTGGCTGGAGAGGCTGCGCGAACCGCGCGGGTGGCTGACTTGCGACAGCACGTGTTCGGCCGACCGGTCGGGCAGCAGGTCGAGTTCGAAGCGGGCCTGGCCTTCGCGTGCGATCTGCTCGCGCAGCAGGGCCGAGGCGGCGTAGATCAGGCTGCCTTCGACACCGGTGGCGGTGAGCACGAATTCGCCCTTGCGCTGGAACGGCTGCCCGGCGGGGTCGGCGACCCGGATCGCGACCGACTTGAACGGCTGGCCGGCGAAACGCTCGGCCAGGAAGGGGCTCCAGCCGCCGGCCACGTCGAAGCCACAGTTGCTGGGCTGCAGGGGTGCGACGCCGATGCCGCGCGCCTGCAGGGGCGCCACCCAGGCGCCGTCGGAGCCCAGGCGCGCCCAGCTGGCGCCGCCGGTGGCCAGCACGGTGGCACGGGCCCGCACCGGCGCCGTGCCCTGGGGCGTGTCGAAGACCAGGGCGCCGTCATCGGCCCAGCCCGTCCAGCGGTGCCGCATGTGGAATTGCACGGGCACCCCACCGTCCGCGGGGTGGCGCAGGCGGTGCAGCCAGGCGCGCAGCAGCGGCGCGGCCTTCATGTCGGTGGGAAAGACGCGCTGCGAGCTGCCCACAAAGGTGGCGATGCCCAGGCCGGCGGCCCAGTCGCGCACGGCCTGCGGGCCGAAGGCGTCGAGCAAGGGCCGCAGGCGTTCGGCCTGCGCGCCGTAGCGGCCCACGAAAGCGGGCAGCGCCTCGGCGTGGGTGAGGTTCATGCCGCCCTTGCCGGCCAGCAGGAACTTGCGGCCGACCGAGGGCATGGCGTCGAACAGGTGCACGGCCAGGCCGGCGCGGCCCATGACCTCGGCGGCCATCAGGCCCGCCGGGCCACCACCGACGACGGCCACGTCCACCTGCAAGGGGGCGTGGTGGCTCATGCCGTGGACGCCGTGTCGGCCAGTTCGATCAGCCGGCCCTCGGCGTTGATGAAAGCGAGGTGCACCACTTCGCCGGGCTGGGCTTCCAGCATGGCCTGGCGATAGCCCTGCATCTGCGCGAGCAAGGCGGGCTGTCGCTCGGGGTGCACCGCGCTCTTGTAGTCCAGCACCCACCAGTCGCCGCTGTCGCGCCGCCGCACCAGGCGGTCCAGGCGCAGGCGCTCGCCCCGGTGGAACAGCTCGACCTCGTTGCCCCAGTGGTTCAGCACCTCCGCATCCCAGGCCCAGGCCGCCTCGCCGCCAACGATGCGCCGGGCCATGGCCAGCGCGTCGCGCGCCTGCGCGGGCTCCAGCGCGAACTCGCGCGCCACCGCCTGCGCGTGCTCGGCGGCCCAGTCGAAGCCCATCGCGGGCGTGGGTCGCCATTGCAGCAGGCGGTGCAGGGCCAGGCCGATGCGCGTGGCGGCATCGTCCATGGGTTCGGTGTCGACAACCGCATCGCTCGCGGGCATGGGCGCTGCCTGGAACTGCAAGGCCGGCAGGCTCGGCACATGGAAGACCGGGCCTTCGCCCTGCTCGCCCGCGGGCACGGCGTGCGGGGTGGCGGGCGGCGGCGCTTCGACCGCTGTGGCCAGACCCTGCAGTCGCTGGTACCAGGTGGCGCTGGCGCTGCGCTGGTGGGGCTCGAAGCTGGAAACCACCAACTGCGATTCGGCCCGCGTGAGTGCGACGTACAGCGCGTTGAGTTCTTCCAGCGCGCGCGCCTGCTGCTCCTGCTGCAGCACCTCGACGGCGCAGGCCGGGGGCGACTTTTCACTGGCCAGGAAGATGAAGCGGCGCGGCAGGGGGTCTTCACCCGGCCAGTCGATCAGCACGCCCATGTTCTCCGGCCGTGCGGCGCCGGTGTCGGTGTCCAGCAGCAGCACGGTGGGCGCCTCCAGACCCTTGGCGCCGTGGATGGTGAGCAGGCGCACGGCATCGGGCGTCTGCACCGGCGTGGCCTTGATGCCACCGGCCTTGAGCGCGCGCACGAAGCGGTACGGGGTGAGGAAACGCCCGCCGTCCTGGGCGAGCGACTGGGTCAGCAAGTCGCGCAGTTGCGCCAGCACCGCGCCGTGCTGGCTGACGGGCACGGCCTGCGCGAACCGCGCCAGCACGTCGCCGTGGTCGTACATCGCCGAGAGCGCGTCGTGCGGCGGCAGGCTGTGCAGCCAGCCGCGGTACAGGGCCAGGCGTCGCGCGGTCTCGATCAGGCGCGCAGCTTGGGCTGCGTCGGACACCAGTGTGGCCTGCTCGGTGGCCGGCTGCGCCGCGAATCGCTGCAGCACCTCCCACCACGAGGGCCTGGGCGGTGACTTGGCCCCCGGCTCCGCCGCCGGGGTCCAGCGCAGGCGCAGGCGCGCCAGTTGGGCCAGGTCGTCGTCGCTCCAGCCGCACAGCGGCGACTTGAGCGCGCGCGCCAGGCTCAGGTCGTGGCCGGTGGAGACCAGCGCGTCGAGCAGCGCCACCACGTCCTGTACGGCGGGCGCCTCGGCGAGGTCGAGCTTTTCTGGTTGTTCGCTCAGAATGCCGCGCTCGCGCAGGGCTTCGTGCATCCAGCCCAGGCGCTCGCGCCGCCGCGCCAGCACCATGACGTCACCGGCCCGCAGGCGGCCGTCCTCGATCTGCAGCGCCACCCAGTCGGCCGCCTGCGCGGCCTCCAGGGCGGCCAGGCTGTCCTCGGGCAGCACGCGCGGTGTGACCAGGCTGTCGCGCCATGCGGGTTCGCCGCTCCCACCGTCGCTGCGCTCGCGCAGGCTGCGCGGCAGTTGAGGCAGGCAAAGCACCTCGCCGTTGGCCGTGCTCTCGGTGCTGTGCTCGCGGTAGTCGCTGCCGTACTGGCCGGCCTGCACCGCCGCACCCATGGCGGCGTTGAGCGCATCGACCACAGCGGGCGCACAGCGGCGCGTGTGGTCGCAGCTGAGCAGCGCGCCCGCCAGGCCCTGCACCACGAAAGCCTGCGCGGCCTTGAACACCTGGGGCTCGGCACGGCGAAAGCGGTAGATCGATTGCTTGGGGTCGCCCACCAGAAACACGCAGGGCGCTTCGCCCGGGCCGGCGCCCGCGTACGCGGAGAGCCAGCCATAGAGTGCCTGCCATTGCAGGGGGTTGGTGTCCTGGAACTCGTCGATCAGCACGTGGCGCAGCCGCGCGTCCAGCCGTTGCTGCAGCCAGCCCGAGAGCTCGGCGTCGCCCAGTAGTCGGCGCGCGGCGCCTTCCACATCGTTCATGTCGACCCAGCCGCGCTCGCGTTTGAAGGCCGCGAAACTGGCCAGCAGCACGCGCGCCAGGCGCGACATGCGCTGGTGGTGCTGCCAGGCTCGGTGCTGTCGCACTGCGCCGCAGAGTTCGATGAGCTCGACCTCGGCGGCTTGCGCCGCTTCGAACTTCGCCAGGCGGCTGTTGAGGCGATCCTCGTCCGCCACCAGAAAGGCCTTGCGCAGCCGGGCCAGACGCTGCGGCATGAGGCCCGGTTCATCGGGCAACCCGAAGGCGTCGATCACCTGCGAAGCGCTGTCGCGGGGTGTCTTGTTGGTTTCGGCGCCCAGCGCGCTTGCCCAGGCCTGCCAGCGCGCACGGGCTTCAGGGTGCAGCAAGGCCAGTTCGGGGCGGGCCAGACTGCCCAGTGCCGGATACCGCGCGGCAACCGCCTCCACCGACGCCTCCACCACGCCTGCGGCATCGGCCAGCGCAAACTCCACGCGTTTGCCCAGCGCCTTCTCCAGCGCCTTGAGGGTCTGGTGGCGGCCGTGTTCAGCCACACAGTCCATGAAGTCCTGCCGCGCTGCCGCGTCGACCATCAGCGCGGCGTAGAACCGCGGCCAGACCAGGGCCACGGCCTGTGCATCGTCTTCCAGCAGTTCGTACTGCACGGGCAGCTGCAATTCCTGCAGCACGGTAAGGGGCGCGCCGCGCAGCAGCGCGGCGAACCAGCTGTGGAAGGTGCGCACCTGCACCGGTCGGCCCAGCGCCATCACGCGCGCATGCAGGCCGCGGGCATCGGGGAGGCGCCGCTGTGCGTCCGCCTCGTTCAGCCCGCGCGCGCGCAGTTCACCCGCCAGTGGCTCGTCGCTCAACATGGCCCAGCGCCGCAGCTCGGCATGGAGTCGCTCGCGCATTTCGCCCGCCGCCTTCTTGGTGAAGGTAATCGCCAGGATGTCCTGCGGTGCGCAGCCGTCAAGCAGCGCGCGCAGGATGCGCGAGACCAGCATCCAGGTCTTGCCGGCGCCCGCGCAGGCCTCCACCGCGATGCTGCGCGCCGGATCGCAGGCCAGCGCGTAGAAAGCCTCGCGTGCGGCGGGTGCGCCGTTGATTCGGTAGGCAGGCGCGTTCATGGTTCGAGTGACCAGAAATCCTTGCGGCACAGGCCGCGCGCGGCGCAGAACTCGCAAACGCGGCCCTCGCCCTGCGCCGGCATGGGGTGGCCGGCGGCCACGCGCGCCATGTCGTGCGCCAGCCCCGCGCGCAAGTGTTCGCGCGCCATCAGCACCTCGGGCTGCTCGACCAGCCAGGTGGGGCCGTCCTTGCCGCTGTCGCCGCGCTTGTCTGTGATGCTCAGGTAGGCCGCGCGCAGGTTCTCGTCGGGCAGGAGCGCGGCGTAGAACGCAAGCTGCGTATCTTCCAGCGGCTCCTTCACCCGCTCGGTGGTCTTGCTGCGACCCTCGGTCTTGTAGTCGATCACGAAGGGAATCGGGCCTTCGGGGCTGTCCTGCGCGTCGATGCGGTCGAGCTTGCCGAAGAGTTGCCAGGGGCCTGCGGTTGCGGTGAGCGCGACCTCGGCCGAGACGAAGCGGGGGCCGGCCTGCCCCTCGGCGGCCTCGAAGCCGGCCAGCCAGTCCAGGTAGCCTTCGCGCAAAGCGGGCCATACCGCCTGGTACGGCAGGAAGCCCGCGCCACCCTCACCGCCGTGCAGACCCATGTCGGTGGCGGTGTGCTCGGCCAGTTGATCGAGGTGGGCACGGTCGGCTTCGCGCCCGGGGCGGGCGTCGGCGCGCTGTTCGTGAAAGGCGCGCAGCACCGCGTGCAGCCAGTTGCCCATGTCGCGCTGGTCCGGTTCGCTCTCGAGCTCGGGCGCTTCCACCAGACGCAACTGGCGCAAGGCAAAAAAACGGTAGGGGCAGTCGCGCAGGTCCTGGTAGGCACTGGCCGAGAGCGAGGCGGGCAGCACGTCCGCCGCCGAGGGCGCGGGCCGTGGTTGGGGCATGGCGCGCAGCGGGCGCGGCACGCGGGGATCGGCGCAGGGCACCGCCGCGAGCGACTGCACCCAGGCGCTGGGCACCACCGACTCGCCGCGGTCCTGCGTGCGCCACAGCAGGTCAAGCTGGGGCGCTGCCAGCGTGGCCTGCCAAGCGTGGGCGGCGGCCTCCGCCAGAGCCTCGCGCGAGGGCAAGCCGAGCAGTTCGCGCTGCGCGCTGGTCCACTCACCGGCTGGCTCGGGGTTCGGGCTGAGGTGCGTTTCATCGCAGCCCGGTACCACGGTGGCGGCAAAGGCGCGCCCCAGCATCTGCGCCATCGGCAACACGACCACCAGGGCATCGCCCTCGCCGCGCGGCTGGAAACTCGCCCCTTCGAGCACGGTGCGCACCCACGCGGTGAAGGCACTCGGCGACAAGGACCGGCCACCACCGCCGCGCGTGCTACCGCCGGCACCGGACGCAATGGCGTCGGTCACATGGCTGAGCTCGATGCCCGCTCCATCAAACAGGCGCAACACCTGCAGCATCTGCTGGCCTGCGGCGTCGGACTCCAGCGGCGTCCATAGGCCACAGGTACGCAGGGCGCCCGCCAGATCGTCGAGCCAGCGGGACAACGTTCGCTGGGCGCGCAAACCCTCCAGCAGGGGTTCCAGGCCATCGGGCAGGCACTCGACCAGCGCGGGATGTTGCCGGGCGGTGGCCCAGCGCGACACGCCTGCGCCCCGTGCAGCCTGCTCCAGCCGCAGCACCTGCGCCTCGGGCCAGGCGGTGGCCTGCTTGAGCAGGTCCAGCACATCGTCCATCGACGCGCGCGCATCGGCGGCGCGCAGCAGGCTCATCAAGCGGGCTGCCACATGCGTGGTGGACAGCTTCCACCCAGTCTCGTCGCGCACGCTCACGCCCGCGCCCTGCAGCATCGCGCTCACACGTCGCGTGAGCAGCCGGTCGTTGGCGACCAGCGCCACGGGCACATGCGCCGCATTGATCTGTGCAATCACGCACGCGACGGCGCGCTGGGCCTCATCCTCGGCGTCATCGCAGGGGTGCAGGCGCGGTGGGTCAACAGCGTCGACGCCCTGTGGTTCTGTGTCCAGCGCGAGGCGGACGGCGCGTTCGCCCCATTGCATGGCCAGAGCATCGGCCAGGGGATCCTGCTGGAAACCTTGCAACAGCACCAGCAGATCGGCACTGGCGCCGGGCTGCGCCCACGGCATCCAGAGCGCGTCGGTCGCATAGGCCGAGGTGCTCGCCCAGGTCAGCGCCAGCGTGGCCAGAAGGCCTTCCCACTGAAGGGAAGGCAGGGTGGGTGTGAGGCCGGCACGCAATGGCTCGGCCCAGCCGAGTCGCTGGGCAGGCGGCACGGCCGCGGCCAGCGGCGCAAGTTGCCGCGCAGCCTCCACCAGGCGGTTGACCATGAGCGCGCGCAGGGTGGCGTCTGCCCGGGCGGGCGCAACGCGCTCGATCAGCGCGGCGGCGATCAATGTGTCGCGTGCCATGTCCACCCCCAGGTCACCCGGGCCCGGAACGAAGGGCGACAGGCTGGCGGCCCAGTTGCGGCTGGATTCGAAACGCGGCGCGAGCCCGCTCGGATGCGCGGTCGCCCAGGCACGCTGGCCGATGCCCATCAACTGCGCATAGGGCACCAGCACGACCACGCGGCTGGGCGGCACGCCGCGTTCGCGCAAGAGGCGGTCCAGCCGCAGCACCAGGCCCGCCCATGCGCTCGTCACCACATGGTCCATCGACGTCGACCCCACCACGGGCAAGCCGGTGTCGCGGATCGGGCTTACGGGCGTCATGGAAATGGGGGTTTCTGTCACAATGTCGCGGACCGGGAACACAGCGGCCGAGAGAACGACTTGAACCGCTGGCATGTGCCCCAAACTGTAACCTCCCCGATCACACACTTTTAGGACGGACTCATGGCCAGCGACCTGATCAAACACGTTTCCGATGCCAGCTTCCAGGCTGATGTGCTGGACGCCGGAGCGCCGGTGCTGGTGGACTTCTGGGCCGAGTGGTGCGGCCCATGCAAGATGATCGCCCCCATCCTGGACGAAGTGGCCGGCTCTTACGACGGCAAGCTCAAGATCGCCAAGCTCAATGTGGACGACAACCGCGACGTGCCCGCCAAGTTCGGCATCCGCGGCATCCCCACCCTCATGCTCTTCAAGGACGGGCAGCTTGCCGCCACCAAGGTGGGCGCCGTGAGCAAGGCGCAACTCACCGCGTTCATCGACCAGCAACTGGCCTGAGGCCTTGCTGCAAGGGCACCCGGGTGCAACGCCTGGGTGCCGTTTTCCTCCGGCCTCTGTTTCCTGTCATAATTTGCGCCAGCGGGCCTGACAGACACCCGCACTTCTTTCAGCGCACCGCTCGTCATCCGGACGCCAGCGCCCCCTCCCCCGGTTTTTGACTCAACTCCTCCTCGGAGTGAATTCCATGCACCTCAACGAACTCAAGGCACTGCACGTGTCTGAAGTCCTCAAGCAGGCTGAAGCGCTTGAGATCGAAAACACCGGCCGCATGCGCAAGCAGGAGCTGATGTTCGCCATCATCAAGAAGCGCGCCAAGGGTGGCGAACTGGTGAACGCGGACGGCGTGCTGGAAGTGCTTCCTGACGGTTTCGGTTTCCTTCGCGCGCCGGACACGAGCTACACGGCCAGCACCGACGACATCTACATCTCGCCCAGCCAGATCCGCCGCTTCAACCTCCACACCGGGGACATGATCGAGGGCGAGGTGCGCATCCCCAAGGACGGCGAACGCTACTTCGCGCTCAACAAGCTCGACAAGATCAACGGCCTGCCCCCCGAGGACAACAAGCACAAGATCATGTTCGAGAACCTGACGCCGCTGTTCCCCAAGGAACAGATGCGCCTGGAACGCGACATCAAGAGCGACGAGAACATCACCGGTCGCGTGATCGACATCATCTCGCCCATCGGCCGCGGCCAGCGCGCACTGATCGTGGCACCGCCCAAGAGCGGCAAGACTGTCATGATGCAGCACATCTGCCATGCCATCACCGCCAACCACCCCGACGTGGAACTGATGGTACTGCTGGTGGACGAGCGCCCGGAAGAAGTGACCGAGATGCAGCGTACCGTGCGAGGCGAGGTTATCGCCTCCACCTTCGACGAGCCCGCCGCCCGCCACGTGCACGTGGCCGAGATGGTGATCGAGCGCGCCAAGCGCCTGGTCGAGCTCAAGAAGGACGTGGTGATCATGCTCGACTCGATCACCCGTCTGGCACGCGCCTACAACAACGTGCTGCCCTCCTCGGGCAAGGTGCTCACCGGCGGTGTCGATGCCAACGCCCTGCAGCGGCCCAAGCGCTTCTTCGGCGCGGCACGCAAGGTGGAAGAAGGCGGCTCGCTCACCATCATCGCGACCGCGCTGGTCGACACCGGCAGCCGCATGGACGAGGTGATCTTCGAAGAGTTCAAGGGCACCGGCAACTGCGAGATCCACCTCGACCGCCGCCTGTACGAAAAGCGCGTCTTCCCCTCCATCCAGCTCAACCGCAGCGGCACCCGCCGCGAAGAGCTGTTGCTGCAGCCGGAGATCCTGCAGAAGACGCGCATCCTGCGGCAGTTCATGTACAACATGGACGAAATCGAGGCCATGGAAATGGTGCTCAAGAGCATGAAGTCGACCAAGAACAATTCGGAGTTCTTCGACATGATGCGTCGCGGCGGTTGAGCGCCAGCCGTTTCCTGCTAAAATCGCAGGCTTTGCAAATTGCGGCAAGTACAGCGAAATGGTTTCGCTGCGGCTGCGGCACCTGACCTGAAGGAAACGCCATGAAAGAAGGCATTCACCCCAACTACCGCGAAGTCTGCTTCCAGGACCTCTCCAACGGTTTCAAGTTCGTGACCCGCTCCTGCGCCAACACGAAGGAAATGATCAAGCTGGAAGACGGCCGCGAACTGCCGCTGTACAAGCTCGACACCTCCAGCGAGTCGCACCCCTTCTACACCGGTACGCAGAAGAGCGTGGACAACATGGGTGGCCGCGTGGAGCGTTTCCGCAACCGCTACGCCAAGGCCGCCAAGTAAGCGGCGGCGACGCCGGGGGCCCATGCTCCCGGTGCCTCGCGCACATGAAGCAGCCACCCGGCTGCTTTTTTTTCGCCGGCCTTCGTGCGCCGCTGGCAGCCCTTCGGGAGCTGCCCTGTAATATTCGCCGCAGTGAACCAGCCCACCCCCGCCATCGTCACGCAATCGGCCGTGCGCCGCTTGCCGCGGCTCGTCCTCATCCTCTTCTGCGCCGCCTACGTACTGCCAGGTTTCCTCGGCCGGGAGCCCTGGAAGAACGCGGACGTCTCGGCATTCGGCGTGATGCTGGAGATGGCCGCTGGCCACAGCAGTTGGTGGCAACCCCAGGTCCTTGGCCGTCTGGCGGAGGAAGCTGGCCCGCTGCCCTATTGGCTGGGCGCGATCTTCATCAAGCTGCTGCCCTTTGCGTCGCCCGAGTTCGCGGTGCGCGTTCCGTTCGCACTGCTGCTGGCGCTCACGCTGGTCTGCACCTGGTACACGGTGTACCACCTCGCTCGCCAACCCGCGGCGCAGCCTGTGGCCTTTGCTTTTGGCGGTGAAGCCCGCCCCACGGACTACGCGCGCGCACTCGCCGACGCCGGCCTGCTCGCGCTAATGGCCTGCCTGGGGCTGGCGCAACTGTCACACGAAACCACGCCCGATCTGGCCCGTCTGGCCCTGGTGTCGCTGCTGCTGTATGCCGCGGCGCGGCTGGCCCATTCTGGCCAGCGTCAACCCGGCCGCAGCGTGTTCGCCTGGGGGGTGGCCTTGGTCTCACTGGTGCTCAGCGGCGCCCCCTGGATCGCCGGGCTGCTCGGCGCAGGCCTGCTGCTGGTGCTCTGGCGGTCGCGCCGGACGGACGGGACGCCTGCGCCCGAGACCAACTGGTTGCTGGAGGCCCCGGCCTCGGTGCGCGACCCTCTGCTGTGGTCGGCCATATTGTTGGTGGGTGCGATGGCCATGGCGGCCATGGCGGGCCTGCTGCCGGCACCGGCACTGCAGACACCGCTGGCCGAGGTGCAATGGCGCAGCTGGGGCAAGTTGCTGGTGTGGTTCACCTGGCCAGCCTGGCCCCTGGTGCTGTGGACGCTCTGGCGCTGGCGCCATCAGCTGCTGCGACCTCATGTCGCATTGCCGCTGTGGGCCGCCGTGGTGGGCGTGGCAGACAGCGCATTGTCGGACGAACGTGACCGCGCGCTGCTGCTGGCGCTGCCCGCCTTCGCCGCACTGGCGGCCTTCGCCCTGCCCACGCTGCGCAGAAGCCTGTCGGCGCTCGTGGACTGGTTCACCCTGGTGTTTTTCTCGGGCTGCGCACTGGTGATCTGGGTGATCTGGGTGGCCATGCAGACCGGCGTGCCCGCCAAGCCGGCAGCCAATGTGGCCCGACTCGCCCCGGGCTTCACACCCGAGTTCTCTTTCATGCTCTTTGCCCTGGGAGCACTGGCCACGGCCGCCTGGCTCTGGCTGGTGGCGTGGCGGGTGGGCAAACACCGCCAGGCGCTGTGGAAAAGTCTGGTGCTGCCAGCCGCGGGCAGCACGCTGTGCTGGTTGTTGCTCATGACCCTGTGGCTGCCACTGCTCGACTTCGGTCGCAGCTACGGCCCGATCTCGCGCCGCATTGCAGGGCTGGTACCGCCCGGGAGCTGCGCGCTGGCCGATGGACTGAGCCAGGCCCAGATCGCGGCGCTGCAGTACCACGGCAAGTTGCGACTGGTGCGCACCGGCTCGGCCAGTCAGGGCGAGTGCCGTGGCTTGATCGTGGCGCCGGCGTCTCAGCCCACGCTGGATCAGCGGGTGAACCTCACCGAATGGGCGTTCAAGGCCACGGTGCGGCGGTTGACCGACAACAAGGAAAGCCTGCTGGTGTACCAGCGCGTCAGTCGCTGAAACGCTGGCGCACCCGCGAGGGTGGGAGGGCAATCGCAAACGTCGACCCCACGCCGACGGTGCTCTGCACCTCGATCTGCCCGCCGTGCCGCTGAGCCACATGCTTGACGATGGCCAGGCCGAGGCCCGTGCCGCCGGTTTCGCGTGAGCGGCTGCGGTCCACGCGATAGAAGCGCTCGGTGAGCCGGGGCAGGTGCTCGGCGGCGATGCCGGGGCCGGTGTCGCTGACAAAGAACTCCGCGCCCCCCTCTTCTCGCATGCGCCAGCCCGGCCGGATGGTGCCGCCACCCGGGGTGTAGCGCACCGCGTTGCTCAGCAGGTTCGACATTGCGCTGAGCAGCTCGGTCTTGGCGCCAGAAACCCAGAGGTCCGGGCCGCTGGCCGGTTCGATCAGATGGGGAGTCGACGCGATGGCCTGGGCGAGCCCACGCGCCTCCTGCACCACGTGGGTCAACAGCTCCCCGCTGTCGATCCATTCACCCGGCCCTGGTGCAGGGCTGCCCTCCAGGCGCGAGAGCGTGAGCAGGTCGCTCACCAGGGTCTGCATGCGGTGCGCCTGCTGGCTCATGAGATCAAGGTATCGCGCGCGGTCGGACTCCTCCAGCGGGATGCTTTGCATGGTTTCCACGAAGCCGCTGAGCACAGTCAGCGGCGTGCGGATTTCGTGCGAGACGTTGGCCACGAAGTCGCGCCGCATGGCCTCGGCCAGCTGAACCGCAGTGACATCGCGCGAGATCATGAGCTTGCGCTTCTTGCCGTAGGGGTGCACCTGCAGCGAGATCTTGGTCGGCTGCGAGGGCCGTGGGCCCGGTCCGTCGATCTGGATTTCGTGGCCAAAGTCGCCACCCGCCAGATAGGCGGTGAACGCGGGGTTGCGCACCAGGTTGCGCACGTACTGCCCGAGATCGCGCTGGGGGTCGAAACCGAGGTGGTTGGCCGCCGTGAGGTTGGACCATTCGATCCGCCCGGAAGAGTCCAGCAGCACGACGCCATTGGGGGAAGCCTGGATCGCGGCGAGGAAGTCTTCCAGCCGCGCGTCGCTGCTCTGCGCTTTTTTCTCCAGCTTCTTGATCAGCTTGCGGCAGCGCTCGACCAGCTCGCCCCAGGCGCCACCGAGGTTCGGCGCTCGCGCGGCCTCGGCCTTGTTGAGCCAGCGCAGCACGCGCCGGGCACGCAGGCCGTCGAGCACCGACCATGCCAAGGCACCCAGCAGGCCTCCGCCGAGGGTGAAACCGGGTGAATCTTCGGCCAAACCCCAGACCGCTCCCAGCGCCACCAGGAGCAGCAGCTCGATCGCGCGCCGGGTCATGCGGCGGAGGTCTGTGCGCCTTGCGCCGGTTTGCCGGCGTTGTTGAGTGCCGTGAGGCGGTAGCCCGCGCCGCGCACGGTTTCCACCATGGCGGACGCTTCACCCAGTGATTCCCTCAATCGCTTGACATGCACGTCCACGGTTCGCTCCTCGATGAAGACATGGTCTCCCCAGACCTTGTCGAGCAGCGTACCACGGGTGTGCACCCGCTCCGCGTGCTTCATGAGGTAGTGCAGCAGCTTGAATTCGGTGGGCCCGACCTTGAGTTCGTTGCCGCGGAAAGTCACCCGGTAGGTCGAGGTGTCCAGCGCCAGTTCACCTACCTGAACGGAGTCGTTGATGATCTCCGGCGCACGCCGGCGCAGCACCGCCCGGATGCGCGCCAGCAGTTCCTGGGTGGAGAACGGCTTGGTGATGTAGTCGTCGGCACCCGCGTCCAGGCCCTGCACCTTGTCGCTTTCGTCGCTTCGCGCGGTCAGCATGAGGATGGGGACCGTCTTGGTGCGTTCGTTCTTGCGCCACTGGCGCGCCAGCACGGCGCCGCTTTCACCGGGCAGCATCCAGTCGAGCAGGATCACGTCGGGGAGCACCGCGCCCACCTCGCGCTGGGCCGCCGCACCGTCAAACACCACGGTTGGCGCAAAACCGTTGTGGCGCAGGTTGACGGCGATCAGTTCGGCAATGGAAGGCTCGTCCTCCACCACCAGAACCCTGGGTAGTTTTCTCATCCGACCACCGACTCCACTTCCGACGCCGGCGTGTGGCGCACGTCTTCGCCCTTGACGATGAAGATGATCTGTTCGGCGATGTTCTTGGCGTGGTCGCCCACGCGCTCGATCGACTTGGCCAGGAACAGCAGGTCCAGGCTCGGGGAGATGGTACGGGGGTCTTCCATCATGTAGGTAATGAGTTTTCTCAGGAAACCGTTGTACTCGTGATCGATGGCGTTGTCGCCCTTGATGATCGCCACCGCCATGGTGGTGTCAAGCCGGGCAAACGAATCCAGTGTCTTGCGCAGCAGCGCGGCGGCCAGGTCGGCGGCCATGCGCAGCTCCGAACTGGGCAGGTTGCGCGGCGAACCGCCCTGAATGATGGATTTGACCATGCGGGCGATGCGGGCGACCTCATCGCCAGCGCGTTCCAGGTTCTGCGTCGTGCGCGAGATCGCCATCAGGAAGCGCAGGTCGCGCGCCGTGGGCTGTCGGCGGCCGATGGTGGAGATGATCTCGTGATCGATCTGCAGCTCCATGGTGTTGATGCGTGCCTCGTTCTCGAGCACCTGCTCGGCCGACTCCAGACTCATGTGAATCAGGGCATACACCGCCTGGTGCAGCTGGGACTCGACGAGGCCGCCCATTTCGAGCACGTGGGTGGAAATGGAGTTCAACTCGGCGTCGAACTGGCTGGAAATGTGTTTGTCGCTCATGAAAGGTCTCCCGTGTTGGCGCTGGACATGCGGTTGTCGGATGGCCGGGCCACGTCAGCCGAAACGCCCCGTGATGTAGTCTTCCGTCTCGGTCTTGCCAGGTTTGAAGAAGATCTGCTCGGTCGAACCGAATTCGATCAGCTCGCCCAGGTACATGTAGGCGGTGTAGTCGCTGCAACGGGCGGCCTGCTGCATGTTGTGTGTGACGATGGCGATGGTGTAGTCCTGCTTGAGCTCGTGCACCAGTTCCTCCACCTTGCCGGTGGAAATCGGGTCCAGCGCGGAGGTTGGCTCGTCCAGCAGCAACACCGAGGGCTTGACCGCCACGCTGCGCGCGATGCACAGGCGCTGCTGTTGACCGCCCGAGAGCGACAGACCGCTCTGGTTGAGCTTGTCCTTCACCTCGTTCCACAGCGCGGCCTTGGACAGCGCCCATTCGACGCGGTCGTCCATCTCGCCCTTGGACAGATCTTCGTACAGCTTCACGCCAAAGGCGATGTTGTCGTAGATCGACATGGGAAACGGCGTGGGCTTCTGGAACACCATGCCGATGCGCGCTCGCAGCAGGTTGATGTCCTGCTTGGCATCCAGGATGTTCTGGCCGTAGAAATTGATCTGCCCCTCGGCGCGCTGTCCCGGATACAGGCTGTACATGCGGTTGAGCGTGCGCAGCAGCGTGGACTTGCCACAGCCCGAAGGACCGATGAAGGCAGTGACCTTGCGCTCCTCGATGTTCATGTTGACGTTCTTCAGGCCCTGGAACTTGCCATAGAAGAAGTTCAGGTTGCGCAACTCGAGCGCATTCCTGGCGGTGGTGGCCGGCTGGGCAATGGCGGCAGTAGCGGCAACGTTCGGCATGGTCATGTCCATATCAGTGACTCTTCAACGGGTTCGGTGGGTGGGTGTGGGTTCAGCCGGTCGTCTTCTCGCGCAGGAATACCCGCGCGACGACGTTGAGCACCAGCACCGAGAGGGTGATCAGCAAGGCGCCGCCCCAGGCCAGACGGATCCAGTTGTCGTAAGGGCTGAGCGCGAACTGGAAGATCACCACCGGCAGGTTGGCCATGGGCGCGCCCATGTTGGTGCTGAAGAACTGGTTGTTCAGCGCGGTGAACAGCAGCGGCGCGGTTTCGCCGCTGATGCGGGCCACGGCCAGCAGCAGGCCCGTCATGACGCCGCTCTTGGCCGCGCGCAGCGTCACCATGGTGGCCACTTTCCAGCGCGGCGCGCCCAGGGCAAACGCCGCTTCCCGCAGGCTGCCGGGCACCAGGCGCAGCATGTTCTCGGTGGTGCGCACGACCACGGGCACCGCGATCAGCGACAGCGCCAGACTACCGGCCCAGCCGGAGAAGTTGCCCACGGTGGCCACTGCGATCGCATACACGAACAGGCCCAGCACGATGGACGGTGCCGAGAGCATGATGTCGGTGACGAAGCGGGTGAGTTCGGCGGTCTTGCTGGTGTCGCCGTACTCAGCCAGGTAGACGCCGGCGAAGATGCCCACGGGTGTGGAGACCAGCACCGAGAAGCCGACCATCATCAGGCTGCCGACAATGGCGTTGGCCAGACCACCGCCTTCGCTGCCCGGGGCCGGAGTGGATTCGGTGAACATGTTCCAGTCCAGCGCGGCGAAACCGTTGCCGAACAGCACGACCAGGATCCAGAGCAGCACGAACAGGCCCAGCACCATGGCGCCCATGGACAGGGTCAGTCCGACGGCATTGGAGCGCTGGCGGCGCTTGTAGAGGGTTTGGTTGAATTCCATGATGGCTCTCGGTGTGGACGTTCAGAGGCCCTTGGCCTTCTCGGCGCGCAGCAGCATGATCTTGGCCGCCGAGAGCACGATGAAAGTGATGACGAAGAGCAGGAAACCCAGCGCGAACAGCGTGGAGAGGTGGAAATCGGCGGCCTCGCCGAATTCATTGGCCAGCGTGGACGCGATCGAGGTACCCGGCGAGAACAGCGAGGTCGGCATGCGGTTGGCATTGCCGATCACGAAGGTGACGGCCATGGTCTCGCCCAGGGCACGACCCAGGCCGAGCATGATGCCGCCGATGACGCCCTTCTGCGTGTAGGGCAGCACCACCCGGCGCACCACCTCCCAGGTCGTGCAGCCCAGGCCGTAGGCCGATTCGCGCAGGATGGGCGGCACGATCTCGAACACATCGCGCATCACCGCCGCAATGAAGGGCAGCACCATGAAGGCCAGCACGATGCCGGCGGCCAGGATGCCGAAGCCGTTGGTGCTGCCGCCAAACAGGAAGCCCACCAGGGGCATGCCACCCAGCATCTGCTGGACCGGCATCTGGAAGTAGTCGGCAAACAGCGGCGCAAAGACGAACAGGCCGAACATGCCGTAGATGATCGAAGGCACGGCGGCCAGCAGTTCAACGGCGGTGCCCAGTGGCCGGCGCAGCCACACCGGGCAGGTTTCGGTCAGGAACAGCGCGATGCCGAACGCCAGCGGCACCGCGATCAGCAGCGCAGTGCTGGCGCTGGCCAGCGTGCCGACGATGGCGATCGCCGCGCCGAATTCTTCGTTGATGATGTCCCACTCAACGCGCCAGATGAACTCGAAACCGAACTTCTGGAAAGTGGGCCAGGCATTGATGAACAGGGAAACGATGATGCCCAGCAGCGCGACCAGCACCAGCAGCGAGAAGCCCTGGGTGACGCGGTGAAAGACGATGTCCTGGATTCGTTGCCGCCGGGCGATCGACTCCATGTCGGGGTTGCCCGCGTTGACGGACACTGGTTGCGAACTCATGGTGGTGCCCAGGCTCATGTTGACTCCCATCCGGACGATGGCGCCCCGTGATCCGCGCCCGCCGGGCCCGAACGGGCCGCCTGACGGGCGCGGATCGGGGTGCGGCCTGACTTACTTGGCGATCTGCGTCCAGACCTTCGAGCGGATCTGCGCGGTCAGGGCATCGGGCAGTGCGACATAGTCCAGTTCGGCGGCCATGCCCTTGCCGTTCTTGAAGGCCCAGTCAAAGAACTTCAGCACCTCGGCGGACTGCGCTTTGTCGGCCGGGTCCTTGTACATCAGGATGAAGGACGCGGTGCTCACGGGCCAGCTGTCGGCACCCTTGGCATTGACCATCGAGATGCCCATGCCCGGCACGCTGAACCAGTCGGCGCCCGCGGCGGCGGCAGCGAAGGCCTTGTCGTCGGGGCTCACGTACTTGCCATCGGCGTTCTGCAGCTGCAGGAAGTTCATGTTGTTCTTCTTGACGTAGGCGTATTCCACGTAGCCCAGCGCGCCCTTGACGCGGTTCACGTTGGCGGCCACGCCTTCGTTGCCCTTGCCGCCGACGGAGGAAGGTGCAGGCCACTTCACGGCAGCGCCCTTGCCCACGGTGTCGGCCCACTCCTTGCTCACGGCGGTGAGGTAGTCGGTCCAGTTGAACGTCGTGCCCGAGCCGTCGGCGCGGTGCACCACCGTGATGTTGGCGTCCGGCAGGGTCTTGCCCGGGTTCAGGGCGGCCAGCTTGGGGTCGTTCCACTTGCTGATCTTGCCCAGGAACATTTCGGCCAGCACCGGGCCGGTCACGCGCAGTTCGCCAGGCTTGAAGCCGTCGAGATTGATCACGGGGACCGTGCCGCCGATGATGGCGGGGAACTGCACCATGCCGTCCTTTTCGAGGTCGGCGCCGGAGACGGGCGCGTCCGATGCACCGAAGGCCACGGTCTTGGCGCGGATCTGGCGCAGACCACCCGACGAGCCGATGGACTGGTAGTTCAGGCCGGTGCCGGTTTCCTTCTTGTAGGCTTCGGCCCACTTGGCGTAGATCGGGAAGGGAAAGGTGGCGCCGGCACCGGTGATGTCGGCGGCGAATGCGGAGCCCATGCCGGTGGTGGCCAGCGCAGCGGCGGCCACGGTCTTGAGGAAGATGCGTTTGGTGATCATGAAGTGACTCCTTGCGGTTGGAAAACAGGAACAAGGAGGACTCTAGGCAGGCAATGTGACAACGGTGTGACACCACAGACTTGTCACAGGAGCGGTTGACCCGATGCGCGCCGAAACACAGACCCGCCCCTGGCCATGCGTCACAATCCGGGCTCACGCAGCGCTGCCTGTCCTCGCCCATCCCCGCTGACCAGCCCCTTCCGGCGGCCCCGCCCCTTTTTCCCGCATGCAAAACGGAACCCTTCTTGCCGCCGTCGACCTAGGCTCCAACAGTTTTCGGCTGGAGATTGGCCGTTACCACTCCGGGCACATCGAGCGCATCGAGTACCTGAAGGAGACCGTTCGCCAGGGAACAGGGCTGGACGAGGACAAGAACCTCAGTCAGGCCGCCATGGAACGCGGCTGGGAATGCCTGGCGCGCTTCGCCGAACGCCTGCACGGCTTCAAGAAGCAGCAGGTGCGGGCCGTGGCCACCCAGACGTTGCGGGAAGCGAAAAACCGCGACGAATTCCTGCGCAATGCCCAGGCCATCCTGGGCTTTTCCATCGAGGTGGTGTCCGGCTATGAAGAGGCGCGCCTGATCTACCAGGGCGTCTCGCGCTTGCTGCCGCACTCGGACGAAAAGCGGCTGGTGGTGGACATCGGCGGGCGCTCCACCGAAATGATCATGGGCGAGGGCTACACCGCACGCGCCATGGAGTCCTACCGCCTGGGCAGCGTGGCCTGGTCCACGCGCTACTTTCCGCGCGGCCAGTTCACCGCGGCGGCCTTCAAGACCGCGGAAGTGGCGGCCAAGGCCGTGATCGACGAGGCACTGGACAAGTTTCCACCCGCCGAATGGACGATCGCCTACGGCTCCTCCGGCACCGTGGGCGCGGTGGCCGACATGCTCGGCGCCAACGGCTGGGCCACGGGCCTGGTCACGCGCTCGGGCCTGGACTGGCTGACGGAGCGCCTGATCAAGGCCGGCAGCGCCGAGCAATTGCGCCTGGAGGGGCTCAAGGACGACCGGCGCCCGGTGATCGGCGGCGGCCTGAGCGTGCTGCGCGCGATCTTTGACCTGTTCGGCATCGAACAGATGATTCCTGCTCAGGGCGCGTTGCGACACGGTGCCCTGTACGACCTGATCGACCGGGACACCCACGGTGGCGATGTGCGCGAGCGCACGGTGCGCTGGCTCGCCAGTCGCTTCTCGGCCGACGAGGCCCAGGGCAAACGGGTCAGTGAAGTCAGCACCGCCCTGTTCGCTCAGATTGCCGCGGTTGACGCACAGAACGAACGCTACTCGCAGAAACTGGCCTGGGCCGCGCGGCTGCACGAGATCGGCACGCACATCTCGCACGATCGCTCGCACCACCACGGCGCCTACATCCTCGACAACGTCGACGCGCCCGGGTTCTCCCTGCCGGAGCTGCACCGAATGAGCCAGCTCGTCATGGGCCAGCGCGGCAAGCTGCGCAAGCTCGAAGCGGCGCTGATGGACGAACTGTTCGCCAAGCAGCTGATGGCGCTGCGGCTGGCGGTGCTGCTGTGCCATGCCCGCCAGATGCCCGAACACGAGTCGGTCAAGCTGAGCTACAAACCGCGCGCCTTCAAGCTCTCCACCAACCCGGGCTGGGCCCGGCGCTATCCGCAGTCGGCCTGGCTGCTGGGCGAGGAAGTGGTGGCCTGGCAGAAGTCGGCCTGGAAGTTCACGGCCGACATCCGCTGAAGCGCGGTCGGCCGGCGCGGGTGTCATCGGGCTGTCACACCAGTGTCACAACCGTATAAACGGTATATACCGTTTATACTTTCCGTCCGATCATCTTCCAGGAGCCCGTACATGGCCAGCCAGAGCAGCAAGACCAACCCCAAGAAACCCAAGCTGGTGCGCGACAGTTTCACGATCCCCAAGACCGAATTCGCCGCGATTGACGCGCTCAAGACGCGCGCCATCGCGCTGGGCACCAGCGTGAAGAAGAGCGAATTGCTGCGCGCCGGGCTGATGGTCTTGCAAGGCCTGAACGATGCCGCCTACAAGGCCGCGCTGTCGGCGGTGCCCACGCTCAAGACCGGCCGGCCGGCCACCACCGAGAAGAAGGCAGCCACGAAAACCGCCGGGAAGCCGGCGTTGAAGCCCGCGGCCAAGGTCCCGATGAAGAAACCGGCACCGCGCAAGGCCGCTGCCAAGCCAGTTGCCAAAAAGGCGGTGTCCACACCGAGGGCCGCCGCCAAGCGCCCTGTGGCACGCCGCCGCCCCGCTCCGGCAAAAGCAGCCTGAGCGCTCCCACGCCGGCCCAACGGGCCGTGCGGTGTCAGATCAGCTCCGGCGTCTGAACGGTGACCACCACCGTCTGGCCCGTGCTGCCACGCTCGCGGTGGCGCAGCCACCACACGGCGCCCTTCTTCACCGAACAGTCCTCCTCGGTCAGGCCGAGCAGGCGGGCCACCACCCGACCCAGCGTGGGCTGGTGTCCCACCACCAGCACGGGCGACTTGCCGCTCGGCCATTGCACGAGCTCGAGCAAGGCCAGCGGATCGCCTTCGGGGGCAAGTTCGTCGCGCAGCTTGAATTTGCGCCCCAGGGCCAGGGCCGTCTGCTCACAGCGCACGGCGGGGCTGCTCCAGATGCGCGCCCCGTTGGGCAACTGGCGGTCCAGCCAGGCCGCCATGCGCGCGGCCTGCTTCTCGCCGCGCGGGGTGAGGCGGCGCGCCAGGTCCAGCGCGTCGCCGGGGCGCCCCGCGAGCAGATCCGGGTGGTCGTGCGCCTCGGCATGCCGCCACAGGATCAGATCCATGCCGCGGCTCTCGACCATGTTCAGCCCTTGCTGCCGTAGCGGGCCATGAGGCTCGCCTGGGCCGAGTGCAGTGCCTGCGGGCGGCCGCGCGCGCCGCCCGGGGTGGCCGCTGGCACGTAGCGGCCATCGGGCTGCAGCAACCAGGCGTCCCGGGTGTCATGCAGGTAGGCGAGCAGGCATTCGTCGATGATGCGATGCCGAAGCCCGCTGTCCGTCACCGGCCAGGCCAGTTCGATGCGGCGCAACATGTTGCGGTTCATCCAGTCGGCGCTGGAGAGCCACAGCTCTTCGGTTTCACCGGTCCGGAAATAGAACACCCGCGAATGTTCGAGCAGTCGACCAATCACCGAGCGGATGCGCACGTTGTCGGTGAAACCGGGCAGCTGTGCCGGCAGGATGCAGGCGCCACGCACGATGAGATCGACCTTCACGCCCTGCTGCGAGGCCAGCGCCAGCGCGCGCGCCATGGGCTCGTCCGTGAGCGCGTTCATCTTGAGGATGATGCGCGCGTCCCCACCGGCCTTGGCCGCGGCCCCGGCTGCCTCGACCTTGTCGAGCATGGCCCGGTGCAGGTGAAAGGGGGCGATCAATGCCTTGTTCAGCCTCGGCAGGCGGTTCTGGCTTGCCAGGTGCAGGAAGATCTGCTCCATGTCGGCCGTGAGCGCGTCGTCGGCCGTGAGGTAGCTCAGATCGGTGTAGAGGCGCGCCGTGCCGGGGTTGTAGTTGCCGGTGGACAGGTGCGCGTAGCGCCGCAGCCCGTGGGCCTCGCGCCGCGTCACCAGCAGCATCTTGGCGTGGGTCTTGAGCCCCACCACGCCGTACACCACCTGCGCACCCACCGACTCCAGCCGCTCGGCGTAGTTGATGTTGGCCTCTTCGTCGAATCGCGCCTTGAGCTCCACCACCGCCGTCACTTCCTTGCCCCGTCGCACAGCCTCGCGCAGCAGGTTCATCAGTTCGGACTTGGCGCCGGTGCGGTAGATGGTCTGCTTGATGGCCAGCACATCAGGGTCTTCCACGGCCTCGCGCAGGAAGGCCAGCACGGCGTCAAAGCTCTCGTAGGGCTGGTGAATCAGCACGTCACCCTGCTGCAGCCGCTCGAAATACGACTGACCGGGATGGAGCTGCGCCGGCCAGCCGGCGTTGTAGGTCTCGAAACGCAGGGCCGGTGCGTCGACCTTGTCGATGAGCTGGTTCAGCCGCACCAGGTTCACCGGACCCGGCACGCGGTAGAGAGCGCTTTCAGGCAACGCAAACTGTTCAAGCAGGAAGTTGGACAGGTAGACCGAGCATCCTGCGGAAACCTCCAGCCGCAGTGCCTGGCCATAGTGGCGCTGCTGCAAGCCCTTGCGCAGCGCCGTGCGCAGGTTCTTCACCTCTTCCTCATCCACCGCCAGGTCCGAGTGGCGCGTGACGCGGAACTGCGAGAACTCGGTGACCTGGCGACCCGGGAACAGGTCACCCAGGTGCGAACGGATCAGGCTGGAGATGGAGACGAAGTGCGTCTGTTTCGAACCCTTGACCGGTGGCATGCGGAAGAAACGCGGCAGGATGCGCGGAACTTTCACGATCGCGATCTCGTTCTCGCGCCCGAACGCGTCCTTGCCCGTCAGGCGCACGATGAAGTTGAGCGACTTGTTCGCCACCTGCGGGAACGGGTGGGCAGGGTCCAGCCCGACGGGCATCAGCAGGGGTTGCACCTCCCGGACAAAGAAGTCCTTGACCCAGCGCCGCTGTCGCGGGTTGCGTTCACCGTGCGAAATCAGCTTGACACCCTTTTTCTCCAGCAGCGGCAGGAGTTCGTCGTTGTAGATCGCGTACTGTTGCGCCACCAGCGCGTGGACCTGGTCCGACAGGCGCTCGTAGGTCTGCGCGGTATACGGCCCGCGCTGTTCGTTGGTCCGCATCGCGGTGAGGTGCGGGGCCACGCGCACCTCGAAGAACTCGTCGAGATTGCTGGACACAATGCTCAGGTAGCGCAGTCGTTCCAGCAGGGGCACGTCGGGTCGGCGCGCCCAGTCCATCACGCGTTCGTTGAAGGCCAGGATGCTGTGGTCGCGATCGAGAAAGGGGATCTTCTGATTGTGGTTGTTGCCGCTCATGGAAACCGCTGGATTCGTGGAGTCCGCCCGTTGCCCGCCGCTCCCGGTCATGGGTCTGTGGCGCACCATGTGACGATTATTCAACGGCGTGATGACGTTTGTGTGACAGTTTCGCACCACGCGGCTCTGACAGGCCCACCGTGGGCCGATGGCGACGCGGGCGGTTCAAGACACTCAGGTGGGACACGAACAGCGTGGCCGCCCTGCCCCATCCGAAATGCAGCGCCCGATCGCGCGCTTCATGGCGCTTGATCTTGAGCGCCTCGCTCCAGGCTTCACGCAGATCGTCCCGCATCGCTCCGCCACCGCTGTCGCCGATCACCTGCATGGGCCCCGCCACCGGATAGGCAGCCACCGGCACACCGCAGGCCATGGCCTCCAGCATCGCCAGACCGGACGTCTCGCCGCGACCGGGGAACACGAACACATCGGCCGCGGCATACAGGCGCGCGAGTTCGTGCCGCGGCAACACGCCCAGCCAGTGCACATAGGGATAGCGATGGCGCAGCGCCGACTGCATCGGCCCCACGCCGCACACGACCTTGCTGCCCGGCACATCCATACGCAGGAAAGCCTCCAGGTTCCTCTCGGGGGCGATGCGCCCCACGTACAGGCTGACCGGATGGGCCAGCGGACCCAGTGGCAGGCCAGCCCCCGGTGCATCGGCCAGCGTGAACAGGCGCGAATCCACACCGGGCGTCCAGGCAAGCAACTGCCGAAATCCGCGCACCCTGAGCATGTGGAAGTCCCGCTGGGTGGGCACCATCACGCCCCGGCTGGGCCGGTGGAACCAGCGCAACAGCGCATACCCCCAGGCAATCGGCAGGCGCATTGCCGCGTGCAGGGTCTCGGGCAGTCGCGTATGAAACGCCGTGGTGAAACTCAGCCTGTGGCGCAGGCAGTGGCGCCGCGCCGCCCAGCCCAGAGGGCCTTCGGTCGCGATGTGGATCGCATCGGGTGCGGCCACATCGATCAGCTCGCGCAGCCTGCTGCCCGGGAACAGCGCAAGGTCGATGCCGGCACGTCCTGGACACGGCCAGGTGCGGAACTGACCAGGCTGGATCACCACGACCTCGTGACCGTGCACCTGCAGCTGGCGCACCAGTTCCGTCAGCGTGGTGACCACCCCGCCGACCTGCGGATGCCAGACATCGGTCACGATCAGGATCTTCATGGCGGGCTGGACGTTCTCACCCGGCTGGCACGCGGGCCTCGTCGGCCTGTGGCACCGGCCCGGCTTCGCGCTCGTCAGGGCGCCACTGCACCAGCTCCAGCCTGCCGTCGAGGTGCTCGACCAGCGCGGTCAGGCTTTCCACCCAGTCGCCGTCGTTGCAATAGAGCGTGCCATCGATGTGGCGCATCTCAGCGCGGTGGATGTGTCCGCAGACCACCCCCTGGTAACCGCGGGCGCGGGCCTCGGCGGCCACGGCGCGCTCGAAGTCGGTCACGTAGTTCAGGGCGCTCTTGACCCTGTGCTTGAGGTACTGCGAAAGCGACCAGTACGGCAGGCCCAGGCGCGCGCGCAGCGAATTCAGGTGCCTGTTCAGGCGCAGCGTGAGTTCGTAGGCGTTGTCCCCCAGGTAGGCCAGCCACTTGGCGCACTGGATGACGCCATCGAAGTGGTCGCCATGCACGATCCACAGCTGCCTGCCGTCGACCGTGGTGTGCACCGCCTCGTTGGCGACTTCGATGCCACCGAAGTTGTGGCCGTCAAACTGACGCGCGAACTCGTCGTGGTTGCCCGGCACGAACACCACGCGACAGCCCTTGCGCGAGCGGCGCAGCAGCTTCTGCACCACGTCGTTGTGCGCCTGCGGCCAGTACCACTTGCGGCGCAGTTGCCAGCCGTCAATGATGTCGCCCACCAGGTACAGCGTGTGGCTCGGGTGGTGCTTGAGAAAGTCCAGCAGGGGTCGGGCCTGGCAGCCGGCCGTGCCCAGATGCAGATCGGAGATGAAAACGGTCCGGTATCGGGCCCGTTCGCCGCCATCGCCATGGGGCTCGTCATCGCGCGACGGCGCGGCGCCCCCATCGGCCAGGTCACCGCGGAACTGGCTGTGCCAGGCCGCCAGAGCCGCCCCCTGGAGGGTCGAGCGAAGCGCGGCGGGGGGTGCCATGTCAAGCCCCCAGGAAATGTTTGCGGTAGCGCGCCGGCAAATTCGAGATGCGCATGAGCATGGGCAAGTCTGCGGCGTTGAAATCGGGGTCCCAGGCCGGTGGGCCGAGCACCCTGGCGCCCAGCCGCAGATAGCCCCTGATCAGCGCAGGCGGTTCCACATCCAGCGTGTCGTCCAGTTGCTCGATGGGCAGCGGCAGGCGCGGTCGCACATGGCAGTCGATCGGGGCCAGGTGTTTGTCCTTCACCTGGCGCCAGATGCTGGCCGCGGCATGACCGCCACCCACCATGCCATGCGGGCCCTCATGCTGCATCGGGATGCTGGCGCAGCCAATCATGGTGTCGAGCTGGTTGCGCACCATGAATTCGGCCAGCGCACCCCACAGCGCCATGATCACGCCGCCGTGGCGATGCTCCCGGTGCACGCAGCTGCGCCCCAGTTCCACCATGCGATCGCGCACCTGGCGCAAGCGCGTCAGATCGAACTCGGTGTCGCTGTAGGTGCTGCCCACGCGTTTGGCCTGCGCGGGCGTGAGCACGCGGTAGGTGCCGATCACGCGCCGGCTGGCCGCGTCCCGAACCAGCAAGTGTTCACAGAAATCGTCGAACAGGTCGACGTCGTGGCCTGGCAGCGCCTGCGGCAGGCGTGCGCCCATTTCGGTAGCGAAGACATCGAATCTCAGCCTTTGCGCCTCACGTACTTCGTCCAGATGGCTCGCCCACGAAACGTCGATGCCGGTGGTGGCACCGGGTGCACTCGGCGACGGCGCCACCAGCGGCGCAGGCGTGAAAGGCGAGCGGGGATGAAGCGACCCCCGTGGCAGTGACACTGGCGAGAGATCCAGCGTGGGCGTGGGCAGTTCTTTCATGGCGGGCTCCTGCGACAGTGCACCCGACCGGGGCGCGAAGGGGATGGAAGCTGTGGTCATGAACAGGCAGTGTGCGAACCAGGCATGACCCTCACATGGCAGACATGTGAACTTTGGGTGACACCCGGCTGCCCGCGCGGCGGCCTGCCAGAATACGAAGCCGTGACGCCCAGCCCCGCTCCCCTTCGCGCGCAGTTGCACTGCCACCCTTCGACGCCAGCCGGTGTGACGCTGGCCGTGTCGGCGGAGGTGCGCGCTGGCGTCGATGCCCTGCACCTGCGCTACACGCTGCGTGGTGACACCACGGCGCTGCGCCTCCCGTCTCCCTCCGCACCAGTTGCCACCGATGGACTTTGGCAACACACCTGTTTCGAGGCCTTTGTGGCGGCCGCCGACGAAGCCGCCTACCAGGAGTTCAATTTCTCATCCTCCAGCGCCTGGGCGGCGTACCGCTTTTGCGCCGAACGGGCACGCGATACCGTGGCCGAAAGCAGGCACCCCGTGCGGCTGTCCGCACCGCTGGCCGCCATCACACCCGAAGCGCTCACGCTCACTGCGCGCGTGCCTGCTGGTGCACTGCCGCACAGCCCGGCTGTACTGTCCATCGGCCTGTGCGCCGTGATCGAGGAGCGCGACGGACGCCTGAGCTATTGGTCACTGCACCACCCGGGCCAACGCCCGGACTTTCACCACGCAGACGGCCGCACCCTGCGGCTGGCCGCCCCCCTGAACTGACCCAACCCCATGCAATTCGGCATCGAACGTTTCCTGCAAGACCCGGCCCTGCGCGCGCCCCTGGGCGGCCGCCGTGTCGCCCTGCTCGCCCACCCCGCGTCGGTCACACGCGACCTGACCCATTCGCTGGACGCGCTGGCCGCCCTGCCCGATGTCCGGCTCAGCGCTGCTTTCGGCCCGCAGCATGGCCTGCGCGGCGACAAGCAGGACAACATGGTCGAGTCCCCCGACTTCCACGACCCGCGCCTGGGCATTCCCGTGTTCAGCCTGTACGGCACGGTGCGCCGCCCGACCGACGCCATGATGGGCAGCTTCGACGTGCTGCTGGTCGACCTGCAAGACCTGGGCTGCCGCATCTATACGTTCATCACCACGCTGCGCTATGTGCTGGAAGCTGCCGCACGGCATGGCAAGGCGGTCTGGGTGCTGGACCGCCCGAACCCGGCGGGCCGGCCGATCGAGGGACTCACGCTGCGCGAGGGCTGGGAGAGCTTCGTGGGGGCGGGTCCCATGCCCATGCGCCACGGCATGACGATGGGCGAACTCGGGCACTGGTTCATTGCCACGCTCGGTTTGCAACTGGAGTACCGCGTGATCGCCATGACCGGCTGGCAGCCCGACGCTGCTCCAGGCTTTGGCTGGCCCGAGGGCCGCACCTGGGTCAACCCGAGCCCGAACGCCGCCAACCTCTCGATGGCGCGCGCTTACGCCGGGACCGTGATGCTTGAAGGCACCACGCTCAGCGAAGGCCGCGGCACGACGCGGCCGCTGGAGCTCTTTGGTGCACCGGGTATCGACGCACGTCGCCTGATCGACGACATGCGCGGCCTCGCACCGCAATGGCTGCGGGGCTGCGTGCTGCGCGAATGCTTCTTCGAGCCCACCTTCCACAAGCACGTGGGGCAGTTGTGCGCCGGCGTGCAAATCCATGTGGAAGACCCGAGCCACTACGACCATGTGGCCTTCAAGCCGTGGCGCCTGCAGGCCCTGGCGTTTCGCGCCCTGCGCCTGCAGTCGCCCGAATACCCGTTGTGGCGCGACTTTGCCTACGAATACGAGCACGACCGCCTGGCGATCGATCTCATCAACGGCGGACCCCTGCTGCGCGAGTGGGTGGACGATGTCACCGCCGCGCCAGAGGTTCTGGAGGCTGCGGCGGCCACCGACGAGGCCGCCTGGGCGGAGGCGCGCAGGCCCCACCTGCTCTACTGAAGCTTCAGAGCCACTTCTGGAGGAAGACCGCCGCGCCCATGGCCGGATCGAGCTGGTAGCCAGCAAAACCGATGCGCTCGTAGAGCCGGATCGCGCTGTGGTTGCCCGAGAGCACTTCCAGCGTCAGCTTCACCGCGCCACGCTCAAGCGCGATTCGCTCCGCCTCGCGCAACATCTGCTTGGCAATGCCGCGTCCACGGTGGCTGGCAAGCACGGCCACGTCGTGCACGTTCACCAGCGGCTTGCAGGCGAAGGTGGAGAAACCTTCGATGCAGTTGACCAGGCCCACTGGCTGCTCCCCGTCGAACGCGAGCACGCTGTAGGCTTGCGGCCGCGCGGCCAGTTCGTCCACCAGATTCGCCTTGGCGAAGGCCGACAGTCTCTTGCCACCCCCTGCAGGGTCGCTGGCGTAGGCGTCCAGCAGCATCACAAGTGCGCTCGCGTGGCCAGGGTTCGCGTAGTCGGCTTGCAGCGTGACAATCGCGCCGCGTTCGGCCCCGCGGATCATGCGGGCACCTGCGCCTGCACCGCCGCCACCAGCCGCTGCGCACAAGCCTGTGCCTGCCCGGGGTCGCGCGCCTCCACCATCACACGCAGCAGCGGCTCGGTGCCGCTGGCGCGGATGAGAACACGGCCACCGTCCCCCAGTTCCGCCTCGACCGCGCGCGTTTCCTCAGCGAGGAGGGCGTTGGTTTTCCAGTCCTGGCCGGGCAACAGGCGCACATTGATCAGCGTCTGCGGGAACAGCGTGATGCCGGCCAGCAAACCCGCCATGCTCTTGCCGCTGTCCACACAGGCCTGCAGCACCTGCAAGGCCGAGACAAGTCCGTCGCCGGTGGTGTGCCGGTCCAGCACCAGCAGGTGGCCCGAGCCCTCGCCGCCGAGGATCCAGCCGTGGCGTTCAAGCTCTTCGAGCACGTAGCGGTCGCCCACCCTGGCGCGAACGAACTTCACGCCACGCCCCTTCAGCGCCACCTCCACCGCCATGTTGGTCATCAGCGTGCCGACCACGCCAGGAACGTCCTCATCGCGGGCCAGACGGTCAGCCACAAGCAGATAGAGCAACTCGTCGCCGTTGTAGAGCCGCCCGTGCGCATCGGCCATCTGGACGCGGTCGGCATCACCGTCCAGCGCGATGCCGTAGTCGGCGCCATGGGCCTTGACGGCGTCCAGCAGGGCCTGCGGATGGGTGGCGCCCACGCCCTGGTTGATGTTCAGGCCATCGGGCGAACAGCCGATCCGGACCACTTCGGCGCCCAGCTCGTGGAACACGGCGGGCGCAATCTGGTAGGCCGCGCCGTTTGCGCCATCGACCACGATCTTCAAGCCCTTGAGGCTGAGGTTGTTCGAACAGGTGCTCTTGCAGAACTCGATGTACCGCCCTGCCGCATCATCCAGCCGGCGCGACTTGCCCAGGTGCGCGGACTCCACCCAGGAGGGCGGCTCTTCGAGCGCAGCCTCCACGGCCTGCTCCCAGTCGTCGGGCAGCTTCGCACCCTGAGCGCTGAAGAACTTGATGCCGTTGTCGGCAAACGGGTTGTGGCTGGCCGAGATGACCACGCCCAGGCTGGCGCGCTGGGCGCGCGTGAGGTAGGCCACCGCCGGCGTGGGCACGGGCCCGAGCAGCACGACGTCCACACCTGCCGAGTTGAAGCCGGATTCAAGCGCCGATTCCAGCATGTAGCCGGAGATGCGCGTGTCCTTACCGATCAGCACCGTCGGGTGCGCCTCGGTGCGGCGCAGCACGCGCCCCACGGCGTGCGCCAGGCGCAATACGAAATCGGGGGTGATCGGAGCCTGGCCCACGGTGCCACGAATGCCGTCGGTGCCAAAGTAGTTGCGGGCCATGTGTCCTGTTCCTCTTTATCTTGTTGTGGCGGGGTGTTCGCGCAGCCAGACATTATCGCGGCCTGCCCCCACCTTCAGGCGCCTTGCACGGCCTGCCAGACCTTGAGCGCGTCCACCGTCTCGCGCACGTCGTGCACCCGCACCACCCGTGCACCGCGCTCCACCGCCAGCACGGCGGCGGCCACGCTGGCCGCGACCCGCTCGGACGGCACCTCGCGTCCGGTGAGCGCCCCCAGCGAGGATTTGCGCGACCATCCCGCCAGCACACCGAAACCGCTTGCCACCAGTTCCCTCTGGCGGGTCAGCAGGCTGAAGTTCTGAGCCACCGTCTTGCCGAACCCGATGCCCGGGTCGAGCACGATGCGCTCGCGCGCCACCCCTCGTCCTGTGAGGGCCTGAGCACGCTCGCCCAGGAAGGCTTTGACTTCCGGCAGCACATCGCCTTCCATCGGGGCAAGCTGCATGGTCTGCGGATCGCGGTGCATGTGCATCAGGCACACGCCGCAGCGTGGGTGCCCGGCCACCACCTCCAGCGCGTTGCCGCGCCGCAGGGCCCAGATGTCGTTGACGATGTCTGCACCCGCGTCCAGCGCCGCCTGCATCACCTCCGCCTTGCAGGTGTCGATCGAGACCGGCACGCCCAGCTGTGTCGCACCGTGCAGCACCGGCATCACGCGCTCGAGCTCCTCCGCGAGTGGCACGGCCGGGCTGCCCGGCCGGGTGGATTCGCCACCGATATCCAGGATATGGGCACCCGCGTCGATCAATTGCTCGCAATGCCGCAGCGCGGCCGCCACGCTGGCATGCTGACCGCCATCAGAGAACGAATCGGGTGTGACGTTGACGATGCCCATCACGCGGGGACTGGACAGGTCGATGTCGAAACGGGAAGTCAGCCAGCGCATGGTGTGCCGCAGAGAATGAAACGACAACGGGGCCGAAGCCCCGTGTGTGATTGATCGCGTTGCGCCGGTCGATCAGGCAGCCGTCGGGGACGGGTCGGTCGACACCTCGGGGGTGCCGCCACCACCGCCGCCGCCACCCACCGAGGGGTTGCGCGGCGTCCAGTCCTTGGGCGGACGCGGTGGCTTGCCGGCCATGATGTCGTCGATCTGGTCCGAATCGATGGTTTCCCATTCGAGCAGGGCCGTGGCCATGGCATGCATCTTGTCGCTGTTCTGCTCGATCAGGTCGCGGGCCAGCTTGTACTGCGCATCGATGATGCGGCGCACCTCGGCGTCCACCTTCTGCATGGTGGACTCGCTCATGTTGGTGGTCTTGGTCACGGAACGGCCCAGGAACACCTCGCCCTCGTTTTCGGCATAGACCATCGGGCCCAGCGCATCGGTCATGCCGTAGCGCATCACCATGTCGCGCGCGAGGGTGGTGGCGCGTTCGAAGTCGTTGGAAGCACCGGTGGTCATCTGGTTCATGAACACTTCTTCGGCAATGCGGCCACCGAACAGCATGCTGATCTGATTCAGCATGTAGTCCTTGTCATAGCTGTAACGGTCCTGCGCCGGCAGGCTCATGGTGACACCCAGCGCGCGGCCGCGCGGAATGATGGTGACCTTGTGCACCGGGTCGCACTTGGGCAGCAGCTTGCCAATGAGCGCGTGGCCGGACTCGTGGTACGCCGTGTTGCGGCGCTCTTCCTCAGGCATGACCATGCTCTTGCGCTCGGGGCCCATGAAGATCTTGTCCTTCGCCTTCTCGAAGTCCTGCATCTCGACCACACGCGCATTGCGGCGCGCGGCCATCAGCGCGGCCTCGTTGCACAGGTTGGCCAGGTCGGCGCCGCTCATGCCGGGCGTGCCGCGCGCGATCACGCTGGCATTCACGTCCGTGCCCAGCGGCACCTTGCGCATGTGCACGTTCAGGATCTGCTCGCGGCCACGGATGTCGGGCAGCGTCACGTAGACCTGGCGGTCAAAACGGCCCGGGCGGAGCAAGGCGGCGTCCAGAATGTCGGGGCGGTTGGTGGCCGCGACCACGATCACGCCCAGGTTGGTCTCGAAACCGTCCATCTCGACCAGCATCTGGTTCAGGGTCTGCTCGCGTTCGTCGTTGCCGCCACCCAGGCCGGCGCCACGCTGGCGGCCCACGGCGTCGATTTCGTCGATGAAGATGATGCAGGGTGCGTTCTTCTTGGCGTTCTCGAACATGTCGCGAACGCGCGCCGCGCCGACGCCAACGAACATTTCCACGAAGTCAGAGCCCGAAATGCTGAAGAACGGCACCTTGGCTTCACCCGCGATGCCCTTGGCCAGCAGCGTCTTGCCCGTGCCGGGAGGACCGACCAGCAGCAAACCGCGCGGAATGCGCCCGCCAAGCTTCTGGAACTTTGCGGGGTCTTTCAGGAAGTCGACCACTTCCTTGACTTCTTCCTTGGCTTCGTCGCAGCCAGCGACATCGGCGAAGGTCACGGTGTTGTTGTTTTCGTCCAGCATCCGGGCCTTGCTCTTGCCGAAGCTGAACGCCCCGCCCTTGCCGCCACCCTGCATCTGCCGCATGAAGTAGATCCAGACACCGATCAGCAGCAGCATCGGGCCCCAGCTCACAAGCAGCGTCATCAACAGCGAACTCTCCTCGCGAGGGCGCACATCGAACTTGACGTTGTTGTTGATCAGGTCGCCCACCAAGCCACGGTCCAGGTAGGTGGCCGTGGTGCGCACACGGGTGTTGTCCTGGGTGATGGCAACGATTTCGGTGCCACCCTGGCCCTCCTGGATGGTGGCGCTCTTGATGCGCTGGGCCTTCACTTCGTCAAGAAACTCGGAGTAGCCGATGTAGCCCGCGCCCGCGGCGGTCCGCGTATCGAACTGCTTGAAGACGGTGAAAAGCACCATGGCGATGACCATCCACACGGCGATTTTCGAGAACCACTGGTTGTTCAAGTGCAGCTCCTGGAGACGATAGTGACTGACAGACTCATATGTTCCCCATTCTAGGACTTTCAAGCCCTGGAACTCCCGCGCATGACAGGGCCATTTCAATGACGGGGTTAGGTATTTTTGCTGCGCTCGGGTTTCAGGCCTTCTTTTTCAGACCCAGGCCGACCAGAAAGGTTTCCGACGACTTGTCGCGCGACGCCTTGGGTTTGACTGGTTTGACCACACGAAAGGTCTTGCGGAAAAGCGCCACCATCGGGTCATAGGCACCGCCGTGGAACAGCTTGACCACCAGGGCTCCCTCCGGTGTGAGGTGATGAACGGCAAAGTCCACCGCCAACTCGACCAGGTCGGTGATGCGCGCGGCGTCGGTCATGCCGATGCCCGACAAGTTGGGCGCCATGTCGGAGACCACCAGGTCCACCTGCTGCGCACCGCGGTCAACCAGGGCCTGCTCCAGCAAGGCGAGCACCGCCGGCTCGCGGAAGTCGCCCTGGATGAAGTGCACGCCCTCCACGGCCTCCATCGGCAACAGGTCCAGCGCGACGATGGTGCCCTGGAGTTCTCCCACGGCCGCACCCTGAGGGCTGAGGCGGCGGCGCAGGTACTGGCTCCAGGCGCCCGGAGTGGATCCGAGGTCCACCACGCACTGTCCGGGCCGCACCAGACCGAGCAGTTCATCGATTTCCTTGAGCTTGTAGGCCGCGCGTGCACGGTACCCGTCCTTCTGCGCCAGGCGCACGTACGGATCGTTGACGTGCTGGTTGAGCCAGGCCTTGTTGACCTTCTTGCTCTGGGTTTTGACTTTCATGCCCATGAGGGACGCCCGGGGTCTGTGTAAACGATAATTGTCCCATGCCCCTGATCACACTCACCCCTGCCCAGCGCAAAGTCCACCGGGCCGAGGCCCACCATCTCGACCCTGTCGTCCACGTCGGCGGGGACGGTTTGAGTGCCGCCGTCAAGAAGGAGACCGATGCCGCACTGAAGGCGCACGGGCTCATCAAGATCCGGGTGCTCAATGACGACCGGGCCGCCCGTGAGGCCATGCTGCAGACGCTGGCCGACGAACTCGGCGCGGCGCCGATCCAGCACATCGGCAAGCTGCTGGTGCTCTGGCGCCCGATGCCCGAGAAGGCAAAACCCGTCGACGAGGACCGCAAGCCCGGGCCGCGCGACGTGAAGGTGCTCAAGTTCAGCAAGCGCGGTGGCCAGCGACCCGAAGTCAAGATGGTGCGCGTGCTGGGCAACCAGCGGCTCACCCCCGGAGGCCAGGTCAAGCGCGCCAAAGTCCTGAAGAAGAGTGTCAAGAAGAGCGCCCAGTACCAGTAGGCACGGTCGACGGCGTATTAGCCCCCCTTGCGGCCTGCCTTGAAACCTCACCACTGCGCCCTATCTGAGAACGCATGAACGACCGCACCGCTCCGTCAGTCCGAAACCCCTTGCTCGAATTCGGCGGGCTGCCGCTGTTTGACGCCATCACCCCGGCATCCGTGGTCCCGGCTATTGACGAGCTTTTGCAGGCCGCGAGTGCGGCGCTGGAAGAGGTCACCGCGCCCGATTTCCCGAACGAGTGGTCGCGAATCTCCCTTGCACTGGACGTACCCACGGAGCGCCTGTCACGCGCCTGGGGTGCCGTGAGCCACCTCAACAGCGTGGCCGACACGCCCGAACTGCGCGCGGCCTACAACGAGGCTTTGCCCAAGGTCACCGAGTTCTGGACCCGACTCGGTGCCGATGAGCGGCTCTACGACAAATACAAGGCCATGGATCCGGACACGCTCAACGCGGAGCAGGCCCAGGCCCACCGCAATGCCATGCGGGGCTTTGTGCTCGGTGGCGCCGCCCTGCAAGGGGAGGCCAAGGTCCGCTTTGCCTGGCTGCAGGAACGACAGGCAGAGTTGGGGCAGAAATTCAGCGAAAACGCGCTGGATGCCACGGATGCGTTTTCGCTCTACGCCACCACCGATGAAATGGCCGGCGTGCCCGACGACGTGCTGCAAGCCACGGCCGCCGCAGCGCAGGCGCAGGGCAAGACCGGGCACAAGCTCACCCTGAAGATGCCGTGCTACCTCCCTGTGATGCAGTTCGCCCACAGCAGCACGCTGCGAGAAAAGCTTTACCGAGCGTATGTCACACGCGCCAGTGACCAGGCCGGCGGCGATGCACTGAAGTTCGACAACACCGCCATCATGAGTGAGCTGCTCGCCCTGCGTCACGAAGAAGCTCGACTGCTCGGCCACCGCCACTACGCCGACGTCTCGCTGGTGCCCAAGATGGCCGAGTCGCCCGAGCAAGTCATCGCCTTCCTGCGCGATCTGGCGGCCAGGGCGCGGCCGCACGCCGAGAAAGACCTGGCCGACCTGCGCGCATTCGCAGCCGGCGAACTCGGTCTGAGCGAGCCGCAAGCCTGGGACTGGCCCTACATCGGTGAGAAGCTCAAGGAGGCGCGGTATGCCTTCAGCGAGCAGGAAGTCAAACCCTATTTCACGGCGCCGAAGGTGCTGGCCGGCCTGTTTCAGATCGTCGAAACCCTGTTCGAGGTCGCCATCCGCCGGGACCAAGCGCCTGTCTGGCACCCGAGCGTCGAGTTTTACCGCATCGAACGCAGTGCCCCCCGAGGCCCGCAACTCGTGGGCCAGTTCTACCTCGATCCGGCCGCGCGCACGGGCAAGCGGGGAGGCGCCTGGATGGACGATGTGCGCGCACGCTGGTTGCGTCCGGACACGGGTGCGCTGCAAACCCCGGTGGCACATCTGGTGTGCAACTTCGCCGAAGGCGTCAGCGGAAAACCGGCCTTGCTCACCCACGACGACGTGATCACCCTTTTCCACGAATTCGGCCACGGCCTGCACCACATGCTCACGCAGGTGAACGAGCGCGACGTCTCGGGCATCAGTGGCGTCGAGTGGGATGCGGTGGAGTTGCCCAGCCAGTTCATGGAGAACTTCTGCTGGGAATGGGATGTGCTGAGGCACATGACGGCCCACGTCGACACTGGCGAACCCCTGCCGCGCGCGCTGTTCGACAAGATGCTGGCGGCCAGGAATTACCAGAGTGGCCTGCAGACGCTGCGCCAGGTGGAGTTCTCGCTGTTCGACATGTTGCTGCACAGCCAGCCCGAGCCCATCACAAGCGGTGCCGCCATCCTCGCCTTGCAGCAGCAGGTGCGCGATGAGGTCGCGGTGCTCCATCCCCCGGCCTACAGCCGTACGCCGCACACGTTCAGTCACATATTTGCGGGTGGCTACTCCGCCGGCTACTACAGCTACAAATGGGCCGAGGTGCTGTCGGCCGATGCCTATGCCGCGTTCGAGGAAGCCGCGCAGCAAAATGGCCACAGCACACTGGACGTGGCCACGGGCCGCCGGTATCGTCAGGCGATCCTGGAAGCTGGCGGCAGCCGGCCGGCCATGGAGTCATTCAAGGCCTTCCGCGGCCGTGAGCCGAGCATCGACGCCCTGCTGCGCCACCAGGGCATGACTTGATTTGTCCCGTGGCCTGCCGATAGGAGCCGTCATGAGCGCCCTCTCCCACCCCGCAACCCGCTTTCTGACCCTGGCGGCACTGGCCAGCCTGCTCGCCATGCCCGCGCTGGCACAAAGTGTTTACCGCATCGTGGGCCCGGATGGTCGCGTCACCTTTTCAGATCAGCCACCGCCCGCTGCCGCCGCGTCTCGCCCGATCGGCAGCGCAACAGCAGGTTCAGGCACGACCAGCACCAATGCACAGTTGCCCTTCGAACTGCAGCAAGTCAGCAACCGCTACCCGGTGACGCTCTATTCCAGCCGCGATTGCGCACCTTGCAACAGCGGGCGCAACCTGCTCAACGCACGCGGCATTCCCTACAACGAAAGAACCATTGACACGTTCCAGGACAGCGAAGCACTCAAGCGCCTCAGCGGTGAGACTTCCCTGCCCTTCCTGACCATCGGCGGCCAGCAGATCAAGGGTTACTCCGACACGGAATGGTCGCAGTTCCTGGATGCCGCAGGTTACCCGAAGCAGTCGACGTTGCCCGCGAACTACCGCCGCCCTGCCGCCACACCGCTGGTGACAGTGAGGGCCGAACCCGCGCCAGGCGCGCCGACTGCGAGTCCTTCGAGTGCCTCTGCCCCAGTCGAAGTGCCGGTGGCACCGCCCACGCAGAACCCGGCCGGCATCCGCTTCTGATCCTGGGGGTCGTCCGCCCGCACAGGCGCGGCTTGCGCTTCAGAAGGCCAGAGTCTTTACACCGTCGGGCGTACCCAGCAGGCAGACGCTTGCCCTCTGGTGCGCGAACACGCCCACCGTCACCACCCCGGGCCACTGGTTCACCTGACTCTCGAATGCCAGCGGGTCGGTGATCTGCAGGCCCGTCACGTCCAGAATGTGTTGTCCGTTGTCGGTCAGCAGCGGCGCGCCGTCTTTCTGGCGCACCTGCGCCAGACCGCCCAGTTGCGCAAACTGGCGCGTGATCCGGGCCGCGGCCATGGGAATCACCTCCACCGGCAAGGGGAACGCGCCCAGCACCTTGACCAGCTTGGACTCGTCTGCAATGCAGACAAATTGACGTGACTGAGCGGCCACGATCTTCTCACGCGTGAGCGCCGCGCCTCCGCCCTTGACCATGTGCCCCCGGGCATCGATTTCGTCCGCTCCGTCGATGTACACGGACAACTCGCCAACGGCATTGGCCTCGAAGACCGGGATGCCCAGCGCCTTCAGGCGTGCCGTCGAGGCTTCTGAGCTCGATACGGCCCCAGGAATGTGTTCCTTGATGCTCGCCAGCGCCTCAATGAACTTGTTGACGGTCGAGCCAGTGCCGACACCAACGATGTCACCTGGTGTCACGTACTTCAGGGCTGCCTGGCCCACCAGGGCTTTGAGTTCGTCTTGGGTCATTTGAGACAATCGGTAAAACAACAAGTCGGATTATCCAATGTCGCTCTTTCCGTATGCTGTCGCACGTCCCTTCCTGTTCGGTCTTGACCCAGAGGTCGCCCACGAACTCACCCTGAACTCAATCGCCCGGCTGCAGAACTCGCCGCTGACCTGCCTGTACGGTGAACCCCGCGTGCACGATCCGTACACGCTGGCTGGTTTGCACTTTCCGAACCGCGTGGGCCTGGCGGCCGGGCTGGACAAGAACGCCCGATGCATCGACGGACTGGCCGCCATGGGTTTCGGGTTTGTCGAGGTTGGCACCGTCACCCCCAGGGCGCAGGCCGGCAACCCGAAGCCGCGCATGTTCCGACTGCCCAAGGCAAACGCCCTGATCAACCGCCTGGGCTTCAACAACGACGGGCTGGACGCCTTTATCGCCAATGTCCAGCGCACGCGCTTTCGCCGTCACGGTGGCGCCAGCCCCATGCTGCTGGGCCTGAATATTGGCAAGAACGCGAGCACGCCCATCGAACGCGCCACCGAGGACTACTTGATTTGCCTGGATGGCGTCTATCCCCACGCCGACTACGTCACAGTCAACATCTCCAGCCCGAACACGCAGAACTTGCGCAGCCTGCAGAGCGACGACGCGCTGGACGCACTTCTGGGCGCGGTGGCCGAGCGGCGCGAGTTGCTGGCCCAACGCCACGGGCGGCGCATTCCGGTCTTCGTGAAGATCGCGCCGGACCTGGACGACCCGCAGATCGAAGTCATTGCAGCAACCCTCATGCGATATGGTGCGGACGGCGCTGGTCAGGCAACCGGCGCTCTCGGAGTGATAGCGACCAACACCACGCTCAGTCGCACGGCGGTGGAGGGACTGCCCCACGCGCAAGAGGCCGGCGGCCTGTCGGGTGCGCCCGTGCTGCAGGCAAGCAACCGTGTGATACGCCAGTTGCGCGCCTGCCTGGGCAAGAGCTTTCCCGTCATCGGTGTCGGTGGTGTGCTCAGCGCGGACGATGCGGTGAGCAAAATCCAGTCTGGCGCCAATGTGGTACAGATCTACACCGGACTGATCTACCGCGGCCCTTCGCTGGTGTGGTCGTCCGCGCGCGCCATCCAGGCACACGCGGAAGGCTGATCACACGACTGCCGCCACGCGCTGCGCAATCGCCAAGCAACTGGTCAGACCAGGTGACTCGATCCCGAACAGGTTGATCAGCCCGGGTATGCCGTGCACCGCAGGTCCCTGGATCAGGAAGTCGGCTGCCGCTTCACCGGGGCCACTGATCTTTGGCCGCATGCCGGCATAGCCTGGCTGCAGTGCGTCGTCAGGCAGTCCGGGCCAATAGCGCCTGACTTCGGCATAGAACGCCTCACCCCGGGCCGGGTCCACCAACAGATCATCGGCCTTCTCGACCCATTGCACGTCCGGCCCGAATTTGGCCTGCCCTCCCAGGTCGATCGTGAGGTGCACGCCCAGTCCCGCCAGATGGGCATCGGGCTCAGGGGCCGGGTAAATGAGATGCGAAAAGGGAGACCGCCCAGCCAGCGTGAAGTAGTTGCCTTTGGCAAACCAGGCCCGAGGCACATGGCGCGCATCCAGCCCCCGGGTGCGCCGCGCCAGGTCGCATGCCCCCAGGCCCGCGGCGTTGACCACCGTGCGCGCCCGCAAGCGCATGCCATCGGTTGTCGCCACTTCGATGCCGTCGCCGCCGATAGCCACCTGCTCGACGCTGCAGTGACAGACCACCAGTCCACCTGCATGCTCTAGGTCACCCTGCAGCGCCAGCATCAGGCCATGGCTGTCGACGATCCCCGTGGAGGGTGAGAGCACGGCGGCCAGGCATTCCAGCTGCGGCTCGAGTTCACACGCTTGCTCGCGCGTGATCAGGCACAGATCGCTCACCCCGTTGGCATGCGCTTTTTCAAGAATCGCGGGCAATGCCGCCAGCTGCGACTCGGTGTTGGCCACAATGAGCTTTCCGCAGCGCTGGTGCGCCACACCGCGCTCGGCGCAATACGCATAAAGTGCCCGCCGTCCCTGCACGCACAGCTGCGCCTTGAGTGTGCCTGCGGGGTAGTAGATGCCAGCGTGGATCACTTCGCTGTTGCGCGAACTGGTGCCGGTGCCGATGGCAGCCTCGCGCTCGAGCACCATGACGTCCCGCCCGCTCAATGCCAGTTGGCGCGCCACCGCCAGACCAACCACCCCGGCGCCGATCACCAGTGCGTCCAGCTGTTCTACCTCTGTCTGAGCCATCAGGACTCCTTCTCCAGCCGTTCGAAACAGAAAAGCCCGCAACCTTTCGATTGCGGGCTCTTGGAACAAATGGTCGGCGTGGCGGGATTCGAACTCGCGACCCCTTGCACCCCATGCAAGTGCGCTACCAGGCTGCGCTACACGCCGACAAGCCTCAAATTATAGCGTCCAAACCAGTGGCATTCAGACCGCATGCCTGAGAAGCTCGCGAATTTCGAGCAGCTCGCGGCGCACATCGTTCAGCAGCGCACCCGAGGCCCCTGGCGCGGGGAAATGGGCCTCGATGAAGGGCACCACTTCCTCGCCATGAACGACTTCGTCCAGATCGATCACGTCGATGGCGTCGTCTTCGTCGTTGCGGCGCTTCTCACGTTCGGCCTGGACGAGTTCCTGCAACTTGTTGCGCGCACCGCTGATGGTGAAACCCTGGTCATACAGCAACTCCCTGATCCTGCGGATCATGAGCACCTCGTGATGCTGGTAATACCGGCGATTGCCGCGGCGCTTCATCGGCCGAAGCTGCGTGAACTCCTGTTCCCAGTACCGCAGCACATGTGGCTTGACACCACACAGCTCGCCCACCTCACCAATCGTAAAGTAGCGTTTTGCGGGAATGGGCGGAAGCGTTTTTTCCATGAAAATCAAGGCGGTACGGACCGAACCTTGAAATCTACTCTAACTTGAGCTGGCGCGCGTGGCCCAGTGAACATTTCCGTGTGAAATGTTGCAACCAGCCACCTGTGCAGAGAATATGCACCAATACAGTGCAATTCCAGCAAGGGCTCGGGGCACTGACTGTCTTCAGTACGCCACGGCCCAAGGTGCCAATCAGGCGCCAATCACGGCGGTCTGCACCTGCTCCTTGAGCTTGGGGCTGGCGTGGAACGTGACCACGCGCCGGGCCTCGATGGCCACGGGTTCTCCAGTGCGGGGATTGCGGCCGGGCCGAGGCGCCTTGGTCCGGATCTGAAAATTGCCGAAGCCGGAGATCTTCACGTCTGTCCCGTTGACAAGACTGTCGGTGATCAGATCGAAAAAGGCGTCGATCATGTCCTTGGACTCGCGCTTGTTCAAACCGATCTGATCAAAGAGCAACTCGGCGAGCTGAGCCTTGGTCAGTGCAGGTGTTTCCAGACTTTCAACAGCGAGTTCCATCTAGGCTTTCTCCATTCTTGTTCGTTCAGGCGCGAAGCCGGCCATCGACACGACGCGCCAATGCCTGTATCGCGGCTTGCACCGTCGCTTCAATGTCCTCGTCGGTCAGTGTAGCGTCGTCGCGATTGAGCACCAGCCGCACCGCAAGGCTTTTTTCGCTCTCGTCCAGCCCACCTGTGGCCGTTCCCTTTTTTGGCCGATACACGTCAAACAGGACGACGTCACGCAGCCAGGGGTTTGCGAGCCCCCGGATCGCCTCCGTCACCGCGTCATGCGTCACCGATTCCTTCACCACGACAGCAATATCGCGTTCGACAGTCTGATGACGACTGACACCCTGATACGTCGGCACAGGTCGATCCAGCAAGGCATCCAGTTCCAGTTCAAACAACACCGGTGCCTGCGGCAGTTCGTAGGCCTGACGCCAACGCGGGTGCAACTCCCCCACGTATCCAACGCAACGCCCGTCCACCCAGACACTGGCGCAGCGCCCTGGATGCATCGCCGGGTGCTCGGCCACCTTGAAGTCAGGACGGCGAGGCGACAGCAGCGCCTGCACATCACCCTTGAGATCGAAGAAGTCGGTGACGCGCTCGGTCAAGCCCCACTGCAGAGAGTCCACTGCACCGTAGGCCAGACCAGCCGCTCGCATGGGCTGGTGAAACCCGGCCACTGTGGTGTCACTGTCGACGATGGACGCGTCCTTGAGAAACACACGGCCCACCTCAAAAAGACGCACGCGGTTGGCGCGGCGGTCGAGATTGAACTTGAGCACAGACACCAGTCCGCCCAGCAGCGACGAACGCATCACGCTCATATGGCTCGCAATCGGATTGAGCAGCCGCACCGGATCGGCGTTGCCGGCCAGTTCCCGCTCCCAGCGTGCATCCACGAAGCTGAAGTTGATGGTCTCCTGGTAGCCGAGTCGAGCCAGACTGCGGCGAACGTCGAAAGGACCACGGCGCGATTCGGTACGGATTCTGGCCGTGATCGGAGCCAGGGGTGGCGTGTTGGGCAGATACTCATAGCCAATCACGCGCGCGACCTCCTCGATCAGATCCTCCTCGATCTGCAAGTCAAAGCGGTAGGGTGGTGGCACCACGGCGAGCACACCATCCGCCGCGTCGACCGGCAATCCAAGTCTGCGCAAGGCGCCAACGCACTGCTCCTGCGTTAGCGGCATGCCGATGACCTTGACGGCGCGCGCGATGCGCAGGGTCACGGACGAAGGCTTTGGAAGATCGACCACATGGTCGTCGAGCACACCCGCCTGCCCACCACAGATGTCCAGCACGAGCTGCGTGATGCGTTCCACGTGTTCGCACGTCGTGGAAGGGTCCACGCCCCGTTCAAAGCGATGGCCGGCGTCGGTGGAAAAGTTGTAGCGGCGCGAACGGCCCGCAATGGATTTGGGCCACCAGAAGGCGGCTTCGATGTAGATGTTCTGCGTGTCGTCCGATACCGCTGTGGAGTCGCCGCCCATGATGCCCGCCAGCGACTCCACACTTTGGTCATCGGCGATTACGCCGACTTGTGCATCCACCGCGACAGTGTTGCCGTTGAGCAGCTTGAGCGACTCGCCCTCGCGACCCCATCTCACCCGCAGGCCACCATGAATCTTGTCCAGGTCAAAGATGTGCGAGGGCCGACCCAACTCGAACATCACGTAGTTTGAAATGTCCACCAAGGGCGACACACTGCGTTGTCCACAGCGAGCCAATCGCTCGACCATCCAGTCCGGTGTCGTCGCACGGGTGTTCACGCCCCGCACGATGCGCCCCGTGAAGCGCCCGCACAGATCGGACGCCTCCACCTTGACCGGCAATCGCTCCTGCAGCACCGCGTTCACCGCGGGAAACTCGGGCTCGTTCAGCGGCGCGCCCGTCAGCGCCGCCAGTTCCCGGGCAACGCCGTAGACGCTCAAGCAATGCGCCAGATTGGGCGTGAGTTTCAGCGTGAACAGCATGTCATCCAACGCCAGTTGCTCGCGGATATCACGCCCCAGTGGAGCGTCGCCGGGCAACTCCAGCAAGCCCCCATGGTCATCGGAGAGTCTGAGTTCGCGCGCCGAACACAGCATGCCCTGGCTTTCCACACCGCGCAGCTTGCCCAGCTTGATCAGGAACGGCTTGCCATCCTCGCCCGGCGGCAGTTCCGCCCCCACGAGGGCGCATGGCACCTTGATCCCCACGCGGGCGTTGGGCGCGCCACACACAATGCTGAGCAGACTGCCCCGTCCGACATCGACCTGGCACACGCGCAAACGGTCCGCATTCGGGTGCTGCTCGGCCGAGACGATCACGCCCACCACCACCTTGGAGAAAGGGGGCGCCACAGGTTGAAGCTCTTCCACCTCCAGACCAGCCATGGTCAAGGTGTCGGCCAGTTGCTGGCTGTTCAGGGGCGGGTTGCAGAAGGTGCGCAGCCAGGATTCGGGGAATTGCATGTCTTGGTCTCAACGGAACTGGGCAAGAAAGCGAACGTCGCCATCGAAGAACAGGCGCAGGTCGTTCACCCCATAGCGCAACATGGTCAGGCGGTCTGGGCCCATGCCGAAGGCGAATCCGATGTGGCGCTCCGGGTCGAGACCCATGTTGCGCACCACGTTGGGATGGACCTGCCCGGAACCTGCCACTTCCAGCCAGCGACCGGCCAGCGGACCGTGCTGGAACTGGATGTCGATCTCCGCGCTGGGCTCGGTGAAGGGAAAGAAGCTGGGCCGGAAGCGCAGCACCAGGTCATCGGATTCGAAAAAGGTGCGGCAGAAATCGGTGAAGACGTACTTCAGATCCTTGAAGCTCACGTTTTCGCCGATCCACAGGCCTTCGCACTGGTGGAACATGGGCGAGTGGGTGGCATCGCTGTCCACCCGATAGGTGCGACCGGGAGCGATCACGCGAATTTCGGGCATGGAGCGACCGGCGTCCAGCGCGGCACGGTGGCGCTTCACATGCTGCACCGCATGGCGAATCTGCATCGGGCTGGTATGGGTGCGCAAGAGGTTGGGAGCCTTCGCGCTGCCGCCCTCCACGTAAAACGTGTCGTGCATCGAGCGCGCCGGGTGATCCTCCGGCGTATTCAACGCAGTGAAGTTGAACCAGTCGGATTCGATCTCCGGCCCCTCCGCAACCTCGAAACCCATGGAAGCAAAGATCGCCTCGATGCGCTCGAGTGTCAGGCTCACCGGATGGAGACCACCCTGCCCGCGCTGGCGCCCAGGCAGCGTCACGTCCAGGGCCTCGGCCCTGAGCTGCACCTGCATCTCCGCGTCGGCCAGTGCCTGGCGCCGCTCGGTCAACGCATCCTCGATGGCCTGCTTGGCCTGGTTGATGGCGGCCCCGCGCGACTTCTTCTCATCCACCGGCAGTGCACCCAGGCCCTTCATCAATTCCGTGACGCGGCCCGATTTACCCAGATACTGGGCCTTGGCGTTTTCCAGATCCGCAGGCGTCTCCGCCTGTGCGAAGCCTGCCCGGGCGCTGTCAACCAGTGCGTCCAACTCGTTCATGTTCGTGTGTGAATCGTTGGGAAAGAAAAAAGGGTTGAAGCCAGCGAGGGAATCCCTCAAGCCTCAACCCCTTAGAGCGACGGGTCGTTTGGCGACGAACGCCACCCGACCCGATCGTGAATCAAGCGGCCAGCTTGGCTTTGACCTGCTCCACGATGCTGCCAAAGGCCGCCGGATCGTTCACCGCCAGATCGGCCAGGACCTTGCGGTCGATCTCGATCTGGGCCTTCTTCAGGCCGTTGGCGAACTGGCTGTACGTCAGGCCGCAAGCACGGGCGCCGGCGTTGATGCGGGCAATCCACAGCTGGCGGAAGACGCGCTTCTTGGTGCGACGATCACGATAGGCATATTGCCCAGCCTTCATCACCGCCTGCTTGGCGATGCGGAAGACATTGCCGCGGCGGCCGCGGAAACCTTTGGCCAGAGCCAGAACTTTTTTGTGTCGGGCGCGAGCCGTTACACCACGTTTGACGCGAGGCATGTGTGTTCTCCTTGTTCGTCGTTGATCAAATGCCCATGCCGGGCAGCATCTGCGCCATGTGACCCATATTGGTCTCATGAACGTTGACGGCTCCACGCAGATGGCGCTTGTTCTTGGTGGTCTTCTTGGTCAGAATGTGACGTTTGAAGGCTTGACCGCGCTTGACGGTGCCACCGGGACGAACGCGAAAACGCTTCTTCGCGCTGCTCTTGGTCTTCATTTTGGGCATCTTCATGCTCCTTTTTCATTTGTGCTCGTGAGGCGCCGCGAACCTTCCGCGGACTTGTTGGCCCCGAGCCACTTTTGGAGGGGCAGCCTTTCGGCCGCCCGCTTCGACATCCAGCCCTTCGGCCAGATCCTCGGACCAGCAGGAGACTACCCTGCCCGTCCAATCCTGTTCTTCTGTTCCGCAGCCCTCACGCAGCCGACTGACCTGCTGCTGGAGCCGCCGCGTCGGCAGTCTTCGTCGCAGCGCCGGCCTTCTTGCGCCCAGGCGCGATCATCATGATCATCTGGCGCCCTTCGAGCTTGGGAAACTGTTCCACCACGATGGAATCAGCCAGCTCGTCACGGATGCGGTTCAACAAGGCAAGGCCCAGATCCTGGTGCGTGATCTCACGACCACGGAACCGCAGCGTGATCTTGCACTTGTCGCCATCGTCCAGAAACCGGCGGATGTTGCGCATCTTGATGTTGTAGTCGCCATCGTCGGTACCGGGACGGAACTTGACTTCCTTGATCTCGATGACCGTTTGCTTGGCCTTGGCTTCCGCCGCCTTCTTCTGCTCCTGGTACTTGAACTTGCCGTAGTCCATCAGACGACACACGGGAGGGACAGCAGTGGCCGCAATTTCGACCAGATCCACATCCAGTTCACCGGCCATGCGCAGCGCCTCCTGCAGACTCACGATGCCCAGCGGCTCGTTCTCGGGGCCATTGAGGCGAACCTCAGGAGCCATGATTTCCCGGTTCAGTCTGTGTGCGCGCTCTTCACGTTGGCGGCGGTCGCGAAAGTTGGTAGCTATGGTGAGTTCCTTCGTGTGGGCTTGATCAAGCGTAATGGCGGCCCTTCGGCCGCCACCATACACGCGAGGTGTGCCACGGCGGCAGGGGCATCAAGCCAGATGTTGGACATCAAACTTTGGATGAAACGTCTGCCGCAATGAGTTTGGAAAAGGCTTCCAGCGGCATGACACCGAGGTCTTTGTTCCCTCGAGCCCGTACAGCCACGGCACCAGCTTCCTTCTCTTTGTCGCCCACGACAACGATGAAAGGCAGCTTTTGCAGCGCGTGCTCCCGTATTTTATACGTAATTTTCTCGTTGCGCAGGTCGGTGGTGACCCTAAGCCCTTGATTCTGCAGAGATTTCGCGATTTCCCGACAGTAGTCGGCCTGCGCATCGGTGATGTTGAGCACCGCAACCTGCACCGGCGACAACCAAGTGGGCAATGCGCCTGCATGTTCTTCGATCAAGATGCCGATGAAGCGCTCCAGACTGCCCACGATGGCGCGGTGCAGCATGACCGGCCGATGGCGTGATCCGTCCTCGCCCACGTACTCGGCGTCGAGCCGCTCCGGCATGGAGAAGTCCACCTGCATGGTGCCGCACTGCCACTGCCGCCCGATAGCGTCCTTCAGGGTGTATTCGATCTTGGGGCCATAGAAGGCCCCGTCGCCGGGCGCGATCTCGAATTCGCAACCCGACGCGCGCAAGCTCTCCATCAGGGCATGCTCGGCCTTGTCCCAGACTTCGTCCGAACCAATGCGCGCAGCCGGCCGTGTGGCGACCTTGTAGATGATGTTCCTGAACCCGAAGTCGGCGTAGACCTTCTGCAGCAAGGCGGTGTAGGCCAGGCACTCGGGCAGGATCTGCTCCTCGGTGCAGAAGATGTGCCCGTCGTCCTGGGTGAAACCACGCACGCGCATGATGCCGTGCAGGCCGCCGCTGGGCTCATTGCGGTGGCACTGTCCGAACTCGCCATAGCGCAGGGGCAGGTCGCGGTAGCTCTTGATGCCCTGCTTGTAGATCAGGATGTGGCCCGGGCAGTTCATGGGCTTCAAGGCATAGTCGCGCTTTTCACTCTCCGTGGTGAACATGTTGTCGCGGTACTTGTCCCAGTGGCCGGTCTTCTCCCACAGCGACTTGTCGATGATCTGAGGGCCCTTGACCTCCTGGTAGCCGTTGTCGCGGTAGACGCGGCGCATGTACTGCTCCACCTCCTGCCACAGCGTCCAGCCCTTGGGATGCCAGAACACCAGGCCAGGGGCGTGCTCGTCGATGTGGAACAGGTCGAGTTCGCGCCCGAGCTTGCGGTGGTCGCGCTTCTCGGCCTCCTCGATCATGGTCAGGTGCTGCTGCAGCTCCTCCTTGGTGGCCCAGGCCGTGCCATAGATGCGTTGCAGCATCTCGTTGCGGTGGTCACCCCGCCAGTACGCTCCCGCCACCTTCATGAGCTTGAAGTGCTTGAGCTTGCCGGTGCTGGGCACGTGCGGACCACGGCACAGGTCTTCGAAGGCACCCTCGCGGTACAGCGACACGTCCTCGTTGCTCGGGATGCTGGCGATGATTTCCGCCTTGTAGTGCTCGCCCATGCCTTTGAAGTGGTCCACCGCCTCGTCGCGCGGGAGCACACGGCGTTCGACCTTCTCGTCCTTCGCTGCCAGTTCGCCCATGCGCTTTTCGATCGCGACCAGGTCCTCCGGCGTAAAGGGGCGCTTGTATGAAAAGTCGTAGAAGAAACCGTGTTCGATCACCGGGCCGATGGTGACTTGTGCATCCGGAAAAAGCTCCTTCACCGCGTAGGCCAGCAAGTGCGCCGTCGAATGCCGAATCACTTCCAGGCCATCCGGGTCCTTTGCCGTGACGATGGACAACGGGCTGTCCTGCGTGATGAGGTAGCTGGTGTCGACCACCTTGCCGTCGATCTTGCCGGCCAGCGCCGCCTTGGCCAGACCGGTGCCGATCGACGCCGCCACATCGGCGACCGTGACCGGGCCGGGGAATTCGCGTTGGGAACCGTCTGGGAGCGTGATGTGCAACATGGGGAGTCCAGAAAACAAAAAAGCGCGGCAGGGGCCGCGCTGGTGTGGATCAAAAGGCAATCAATCGGGCAGGCGCGAACTGCAGGCCTCAAAGGGCCGTGGAAGTCAACTCCATAGTTCGCGGTGTCATAACCAGATTGCCTTTCTCGCTCTTGCTGTGTGAAACAGGCTGCGATTTTCCCACAAAAAAGCCCGGGCATGCCCGGGCTTCTGTCTCCTCGGCCTCTGCGGGCCCCGCTGAGCTCAGGCTCAGTGGAACTGCTCTTCCTCGGTCGAACCCGTCAGCGCCTTCACGCTGGACGAACCGCCCTGGATGACCGTGGTCACGTCGTCGAAGTAGCCCGCGCCCACCTCCTGCTGGTGCGACACGAAGGTGTAGCCCTTGTCGCGCGCGGCGAATTCGGGCTCCTGCACCATTTCCGTGTAGTGCTTCATGCCTTCGCCGCGGGCGTAGGCGTGGGCAAACTGGAAGGTGTTGAACCAGTTGATGTGGATGCCGGCGAGAGTGATGAACTGGTACTTGTAGCCCAGCGCGGCCAGGTCTTCCTGGAACGACGCGATCTGCTTGTCGTTGAGGTTCTTCTTCCAGTTGAACGAGGGCGAGCAGTTGTACGAGAGCAGCTTGCCGGGGCAGGCAGCCTGCACGGCCTGGGCGAATTCGCGGGCAAAGCCGATGTCGGGCACGCCGGTCTCGCACCACACCAGGTCGGCGTAGGGCGCGTAGGCGATACCGCGGCTGATGGCCTGCTCCAGACCGTTCTTGACGCGGAAGAAGCCTTCCTGCGTGCGCTCGCCGGTCAGGAAGGGCTTGTCGTTGGCGTCGTGGTCGCTGGTGATCAGGTTGGCGGCCTCGGCGTCGGTGCGGGCGAGCACGATGGTGGAGACGCCCATCACGTCAGCGGCAAAGCGCGCGGCGATGAGCTTCTCGCAGGCTTCCTGGGTGGGCACGAGCACCTTGCCGCCCATGTGGCCGCACTTCTTGACAGCGGCCAGCTGGTCTTCGAAGTGCACGCCCGCAGCGCCGGCCGCGATCATGTTCTTCATCAGCTCGAAGGCGTTGAGCACGCCGCCGAAGCCGGCTTCCGCGTCGGCCACGATGGGCAGGAAGTAGTCGATGAACTCCGGGCTGCCCGGTTCGATGCCGCGGCCCCACTGGATTTCATCCGCGCGCTTGAACGTGTTGTTGATGCGGCGCACCATGGTCGGCACCGAGTCGTAGGCGTAGAGCGACTGGTCGGGGTACATCGTTTCCGAAGTGTTCCCATCGGCAGCGACCTGCCAGCCCGACAGGTACACCGCTTCCAGGCCCGCCTTGGCTTGCTGCATGGCCTGGCCGGCGGAGATCGCACCAAAGGCGTTCACATAGCCCTTCTTGGCGCCGCCATTGACCTTGTCCCACAGCTTCTCGGCACCGCGCTTGGCCAGCGTGTGCTCGATCTGCATGCTGCCGCGCAGGCGCACGACGTCGGCGGCGGTGTAGCCTCGCTTGACACCTTTCCAGCGTGGGTTGGTGGCCCAGTCTTTTTCCAGCGCTTCGATTTGCTGCTGGCGGCTCAGTTGCTCGGTCAGGGATTGCGGCATGGGGAAACTCCTTGAGGTTGAGGGATCGGGGCGGCTGGGCCCGCAAGCCATTGCGGTGCCGTTGACAAGACTTTAAGTCTTATAGAAGAGTTTGTGAATCTCTTATGTCTTATATAAGAGAAAAAATTTCTTGTTTATTTTCAACATGCTTTCAAACAAATCTCTCAATGTGGAATTGTCTTTCTTGCATTGAGAAAATTTCGTGCAGCGCAACATGAGATCATTCCATATGACAAAACAAAAATCTCTCATCCCGAAATGCGCGCTCCGCCTCAGGCATGATGCGCGGACTTGCACGCACAAACAGAAAACGCCGTGACTTCCCCCAACCGCTGGTGGGCCTACCTTTGCCTGGCCCTGAGCATGTCCCTGGTCGGCAGCTACGTGGCACTGTCCAAGCCCCTGGTGCTGGTGTTCCCCGTGTTTCTGCTGGCCTGGCTGCGCTTCGGCATCGGCGGCGTGGCCATGGCCCACTGGCTGCGCAAACCCGCCAGCGAGCCACCGATCGGCACGCGCACGCGCTGGCTGCTCTTTCTTGAATCGTTTCTCGGCAACTTCCTGTTCTCGATCTGCATGCTGTTCGGCGTGAGCCTGACGACGGCCGTGGCCGCTGGCGTGGTGATGTCCTCGATTCCGGCGGTGGTCGCGGTGCTGAGCTGGATCTTCCTGCGCGAGCGCTTGGGCTGGCGCAGCGCGGCCGGCATTGCGTGCGCGGCCATCGGCATCGGTTTGTTCTCGCTGCAGAAGGTGGACACCAGCACCCCGGTCGCCGACGCCAGCGGTCCGTTCGGCATCAGCAAAGCCCTTCTGGGCAACCTGCTGGTGTTTGCCGCGGTGGTCTGCGAGGCCTCCTACGTGGTGATCGGCAAGCACCTCACCGAAGGCCTGGGGCCCAAGCGCATCTCGGCCATCATCAATCTCTGGGGATTCGCGCTGGTCACGCCGTTCGGTCTGTGGGCTGCCTGGCAGTTCGACTTCTCCACCGTCACCCTGCCCGTCTGGGGCTTGCTGGTGTTCTACGGACTGGCCGCCAGCGTCTGGACGGTATGGCTGTGGATGACGGGCCTCAGGACGGTGCCGGCATCTCAGGCCGGTGTGTTCACCGTGATGCTGCCCATCAGTGCCGCTGCCATCGGCGTGCTGTTCATGGGTGAGCGCCTCACGCTGCTGCAAGGCGTGGCCTTCGGCATCGCCCTGCTCGGCCTGGTCCTGGCCACCCTGCCCGAAGGCCGCCCGCGCCCCTGACTCAGAGGCACCACAGACCGGTCGGCTGGGTAATGCCCATCCACAGGGCCCAGCCCGACGTGGCGGCCAGCGCCAGCCCGGCCAGGCGGATACCCCAGCCGCCGGATCGCGCGCCGCGAAGGCGCAGCAGCAGCCACGGGCCTGCCGTCAGGCTCAACGAAGTGCCCAGGGCGAACAGCGCCATGGTGGCCGCGCCTTCCAGGGCATTCGCAGACAGCGAGGCCACCAGCAGAGCCGAGTACAGCAGCCCGCAGGGCATGAGCGCCCAGCCCACGCCCAGCACCATGGGCGCGCGCGGCCCCAACGCAGACAGCGCCGGCCGCGCCCGGCGCCACACACCCTGCCCCAGGTTGTCGATCCACGCCGGCTGACGCGCCTGCCACAGCAGCACCGCGCCCAGCAAGAGCGCCGCCACATGGAACATGGTCCACACCGGGCGCAGCGCCGCAGTGCTGGTGCCCAGCCACGCAAGCCCCTGCACCGATCCGCCAGCCAGCGCACCCAGCAGGGTGTAGCCAGCGATGCGACTCATCTGGAAGCGCAGCAACGTGGACGTGCTGCGCTGGCCGGCGGCGCGTCCGATACCGGCGCACGCTGCGCCGCACATGGCCACGCAATGGGGACCTCCCACCAGCCCCATGACAAGCCCCGAGATCGCCAGCGATGTCTGCATGTCGACCCTTGCCTGCCCGCTCAGATAATCCGCGAAAAGCGCGCGCGGTTCTCGTCGACCTGCAGATTCCGGTCGAACACCATCGCGATGGCACGCACCAGGAACCAGCCGGTCTCGGTGACGTGCACACCCGACGCATCCACCCGCACCAACCCCTGATCTGCCAATTCCTCCAGGACCTGGAGTTCGCGCGCGAAATGCGTCCTGAAGTCGATCAGGTGGCCCAGTTCGATCGGCTCGTACTGCACCTCGCCCTGGCACATCAGGGACATGATCACTGCGCGCCGCAGCAGGTCTTCACGCGTCAGCGCCAGACCCCGCACGATGGGAAGGCGGCCCTGGTCGAGCAGGTCCCGGTACTCATCCATCGTCTTGGCGTTCTGGCTGTAGGTGGCGCCGATGCGGCCGATGGCCGACACGCCCAGCGCGATCAGGTCGCAATCCGGCTGCGTGCTGTAGCCCTGGAAGTTGCGGTGCAAACGGCCCTGTCGCCTGGCCACGGCCAGCGCATCGTCAGGCAGGGCAAAGTGGTCCATGCCCACGTACACATAACCGGCATCCATCAGGGCGTCGAGGGACGCCGAGAGCATCCCCAGCTTGTCGCTGGCGCTGGGCAGCTCGGCGGCCACGATGCGCCGCTGTGGCTTGAAGCGCGACGGCAGGTGCGCATAGGCGTAGAGCGCGATGCGGTCGGGCCGCAACCGGTTCACTTGCGCCAGCGTGCGCGCGAACGACTCGGGCGTCTGCAGCGGCAGGCCGTAGATCAGGTCCACGTTGACCGACTCAAAACCAATGCGCCTCGCGGCATCGACCAGGGCGAATACCTGCTCGGCGGGTTGCACGCGGTGCACGGCCTTCTGCACCGCCGGGTCGAAGTCCTGCACGCCGAAGCTCAGGCGGTTGAAGCCCAGCCGGGCCAGTGTCCACAGGCGTTCCTCGCTCACCGTGCGCGGATCCACCTCCACCGAATACTCACCGCCGGGCGCCAGCACAAAGTGGCGCCGGATCACAGACATCAGCTCTTCCAGCTCGTCGTCAGAGAGGAAGGTGGGCGTGCCGCCGCCCAGGTGCAATTGCGAGACGGTCTGGCCCTTGCCCAGGTGCTCGACCTGCAGTTCCAGTTCGCGCCCCAGATAGCGCAGGTATTCGGCAGCACGCGAATGGTGCTTCGTGATGACCTTGTTGCAGGCGCAGTAGTAGCACACCGACTCGCAGAAGGGGATGTGCACGTACAGCGACAGCGGCAAGGCCATGGAGCCAGCGCGCCGCTGCCGCAGCGCCTGGACGTAGTCGCTCTCCGTGAAGGCCTCGACAAACCGGTCGGCCGTCGGGTACGAGGTGTACCGGGGCCCGGGAACATCGAAGCGCCGCAGCAGCTCTTCGGAAATGACGTGGCGCAAGGTCTGGTCTCCCAACATGGCACTCACTGTGCGGCAAAGAGCCCGCGCGTCCCTTGATCCGGATCAAACAAGGACCCGAAGCCTCGCGTCTCGACGGTCCGGATTGATACGTCACGGGGTATGCTCGATTCATGGACACCCACAGCATCAAAGTCGCCTGTTCGAGCTGCAACCTGCGCGAGCTGTGCCTGCCCATGGGGCTGAATCCCGAGGAGATGGACAAGCTCGACCAGGTCATCTCCAAGCGCCGGCGGGTCAAACGTGGTGCGGCGCTGTTCAACACGGGGGACAGGTTCACCTCCCTCTACGCGGTGCGCTCGGGCTTCTTCAAGACCTGCGTGACCACCGCCGACGGCCGTGACCAGGTGACCGGCTTCCAGATGACGGGCGAGATCATCGGCCTCGATGGCATCGTCAGCGACCACCATTCGTGCGATGCGATTGCGCTGGAAGACGCCGAGGTCTGCGTGATGCCCTTTGACCAGGTCGAGGAACTATCCCGCGAATTCACCACCCTGCAACACCACGTGCACAAGATCATGAGCCGCGAGATCGTGCGCGACCACGGTGTGATGCTGCTGCTGGGCAGCATGCGCGCCGAAGAGCGACTGGCGGCCTTTCTGCTCAACCTGGCGCAGCGCCTTCACGCGCGGGGGTTCTCCCAGTCCGAACTGATCCTGCGGATGACGCGCGAAGAGATCGGCAGTTACCTGGGCATGAAGCTGGAGACGGTCAGCCGCACCTTCTCCCGCTTTGCCGACGAAGGCCTCATCGACATCAAGCAGCGCTACGTGCACATTCGCAATACCGACGGCCTGCGCCAGATCGTCAACTCCCCGTCCTGCGCCTGAGCTCTTCGCTGGGCGATGGTGTGCCGATCAGCAGCGCGGTCAATGCGCTTGAGGCGGTGGTGACCGCCCAGAACGCGAAGAACGCCACGGTGTAGACCATCTGGCGCGAGGCCTCCAGCGGGTGGCCGAACCAGTGCAGGTCGCGCGGGTCCACCATCGCAAACACGAGCATCTCCAGGACCGCCGCCGCGATGAAGGCCGGCCAGGCAATGCCCATCCACTGGCGCGCATCCACCTCAGCGCTCCTGGCCGGGCACCACCGGCGAGGCCGCATGGTTGCGGGCCTGGTGGGCCGGCTGCAACTGGATCAGTGCCGCATCCCGCGCCTTGCCCTGCAGCGCCAGCGCGGCCTGCCGGTCGCGCTCGAACACGGCCTTGTCCAGGACCGGGTCGGCGTAGTTCACGGCGATGAATGCGGTAATCAGGCTGGCCACCACCACCAGCAGTGGGCCGCCGACCACCAGCCACATCTGTGGCACGCGCCACCAGGACTCGGCGGGCACTGCGGCGGCGGGAGACGGGGACGTGTTCATGGGCGACTCCTTCGTGTATCGGTCTTCATCAGCGTGGCACGAGAAACACCGCCTTTTCGACAACGCGGATCGCGCTGTCACCTTCGGCCTGTATCTCGAAGCGGATCGGGTGCGAACCCGTGGTGGCGGCTTCGGGCGCAATCTGCACCCGCACCGCCGCCGAGCGGACTTCCGTGGGCAGCACCTCGACCTCGGCGGGCGAAGCGAGCTCGATGCCGGGCAGGCCCGTCACACGGATCTGGTAGCGCTGCGTGTCTTCGGTCGCGTTCATGACCTGCAGGCGGAACACGTTCTCGATGCGCCCGTTCTCCACCATCCGCGCCAGGGCACCACGGTCGCGGATCACGTCCACCTTGAGCGGTGTGCGCAGCCACAGGCTCAGACCGACGGCCAGCGTGATCGACAGCAGCACGCCGGCATAGACCAGCACGCGCGGACGCAGTGCGCGCCGCAGCATCTGGCGCGTGTCCCAGCCACCGGCCATGCCGTTCTGCGTTGAAAAACGGATCAGGCCACGCGGATAGCCGACCTTGTCCATGACGTCATCGCACACATCCACGCAGGCGGCGCAGCCGATGCATTCGTACTGCAGCCCCTTGCGAATGTCGATGCCGGTCGGACAGACCTGCACGCAGAGCGAGCAGTCCACGCAGGACCCCAGGCCCAGTGCTTTCGGATCGGCCTTTTTCGAGCGCGCGCCCCGCGGTTCACCGCGGCGGGCGTCGTAGGTCACGATCATGGTGTCCTTGTCGAACATCGCGCTCTGGAACCGCGCGTACGGGCACATGTACTTGCAGACCTGCTCGCGCAGGAAGCCGGCGTTGCCATAAGTGGCAAAGCCGTAGAAGAAGATCCAGAACATCTGCCAGGGACCGAGCGCAGCCGCCACGGCCAGCGCGCCCAGCTCGCGGATGGGCGTGAAGTAGCCCACGAAGGTGAAGCCGGTCCACAGCGCAAAGCCGATCCACAGCACGTGCTTGAGCGCGCGCTTGCCAAGCTTGGCCGCGGACATCTGCGCCTTGTCCAGCCGCAGGCGCGCCGAACGGTCGCCCTCCACCTGCTTTTCGATCCACAGGAATATTTCCGTGTAGACCGTCTGCGGGCAGGTGAAGCCGCACCACAGGCGACCGGCCACCGCCGTGAACAGGAACAGCGACAGCGCCGAGATCACCAGCAAGCCGGTGAGATAGATGAAATCCTGCGGGTACAGCACCAGGCCGAAGATGTAGAAGCGCCGCGCCTCCAGATCGAACAGCACCGCCTGGCGCGCATGCCACTGCAGCCAAGGCAGACCATAGAACACGAGCTGCGTTGCCCAGACCATGATCCAGCGCCAGCGGGCAAACAGGCCCGAGACCGAGCGCGGCTGGATCTTTTCGTGTGCCGCATACAGCGACACCACCGCCTCGTCGTCCGCCGCGGCGGGAACGATGGCGATGGTCTTGCGTTCCGGAACGGTCATGGCACCCCGAGGTTCGGGATCAGTTGGCGGCAGCGGGCCGGGTTGACAGGCCCCAGACGTAACCCGTGAGCACATGGATCTGCTCGGCGTTGAGCTTGCCAGCCTGGGCGGGCATCTGGTTGGTGAAGCCCTGCGTGATGGCGCGCACCACCGCCTCTTCGCCCCAGCCATGCAGCCAGGTGCTGTCGCTCAGGTTCGGCGCGCCCAGCGCGGTGTTGCCCTTGCCGTCCGCGCCGTGGCAGGCGGCGCACGCGGCGAAATTGGGACGGCCCAGCGTCGCGCGCACCGGATCGTGCGGGCTTCCCGAGAGGCTCAGCACGTAATGGGCCACGTTGCGCACGTCCTCCGGAGAGCCCACGGCGGCGGCCATGGGTGGCATGACGCCGGTGCGGCCTTCGGTGATGGTGGTTTTGATGGCCGCAGGCTCACCGCCCCAAAGCCAGTCGCCATCGGTCAGGTTCGGGAAGCTGCGCGCGCCGCGCGCGTCCGAGCCGTGGCACTGGGCGCAGTTGTTCATGAACAGGCGTTCCCCAATGGCCATGGCCTGTGCATTGGCCGCCAGTTCCTGCGGCTGCATGTCCTGGAACTTCGCGTAGATGGGCGCGATGGCTTTTTCCATGGCCGCCACCTCGGTCTGGTGCTGCCCGTTGGACGACCAGCCCAGCACGCCCGGGTACTTGCCGAACGTGGGGTAGAGCACGCCATAGACCAGCGAAAAGACCACGGTGATGACGAACAGCCACACCCACCAGCGCGGCAGGGGGTTGTTCATTTCGCGCAGGTCGCCGTCCCACACGTGGCCGGTGGTGTTGTCGGCCGAGGCCTTGACCTTGGTGGTGCCGCTCACCCAGAGCAGGATCAGGCAGGCCACGATGCTGACCAAGGTCAGCCCGCCCACGTACCAGGACCAGAAATCATTGGTGAAATCGCTCATGACGGTTCTTTCATGCTGTCCGCGGTGGCTTCGTCCTGGAATGGCAGCTGTGCCGCCTCGTCGAAGCGCGACTGGTTGCGCCGGGCCCATGCCCAGGCCACGATGCCCAGGAAGGTCATGAGGCTGATCACGGTCACGGCGCTGCGCAGGTCATTGATGTCCATGGTGGTGTTCTCCTTGCGGTCACTTGATCGCCGTGCCCAGCACCTGCAGGTAGGCGATCAGGGCGTCCATTTCGGTCTTGCCCTTCACGTCCGCGCTGGAGGCGGCAATCTCCTCGTCGGTGTATGGCGCGCCGAGCGTGCGCAGCACCTCCATGCGCCTGGGCAGGCCCGCCGCGTTCACGGTTTTTTTCTCCAGCCACGGGTAGGCCGGCATGTTGGACTCGGGCACCAGGTCGCGCGGATTGTTCAGGTGGAGGCGGTGCCACTCGTCGCTGTAACGGCCGCCCACGCGCGCCAGGTCGGGCCCGGTGCGCTTGCTGCCCCACTGGAAGGGCCGGTCGTAGACGAATTCACCTGCCACCGAGTAGTGGCCGTAGCGCAGGGTCTCGGCCTGAAAGGGGCGGATCATCTGCGAGTGGCAGTTGTAGCAACCTTCCTTCACGTAGACGTCGCGGCCGGCGAGCTGCAGCGGGCTGTAGGGCTTGAGGCCGGCCACCGGTTGCGTGGTCGACTTCTGGAAGAACAGCGGAACGATTTCCACCAAGCCACCCACCGCGATCACCAGGACGATGAGCACGATCATCAGGAAGTTGTTGGTCTCGATCCGCTCGTGGGTGAAACCCTGGGGCTTTTGATTGGCCATGGTGCGGTCCTCAGGCGTGGGCGTGGTTGAGAGCGGGAATGCGGACGTCTTCGACCCGGCCACTGCGCGCGGTCATCACCGTGTTCCACAGCATCACGACCATGCCGGCCAGGTAGAGCACGCCACCGGCCAGACGGATCACGTAGAACGGAAAGGTGGCCTTGACCGATTCGACGAAGGTATAGGTCAGGCTGCCGTCGGGATTGACGGAGCGCCACATCAGACCCTGCATCACACCGGCGATCCACATCGCGGCGATATAGAGCACGATGCCGATGGTGGCGATCCAGAAGTGCAGCTCGATGGCGGGCACCGAGTACATCTTCTTCTGCCCGTACAGGCGCGGGATCAGGTAGTACATCGAGCCCATCGTCACCAGCCCCACCCAGCCCAGCGCGCCGGAGTGCACGTGGCCCACGGTCCAGTCCGTGTAGTGGGAGAGCGCGTTGACGGTCTTGATCGACATCATCGGCCCCTCGAAGGTCGACATGCCGTAGAACGAGAGCGAGACGATCAGGAAGCGCAGGATCGGGTCGTCGCGCAGCTTGTGCCACGCCCCCGAGAGCGTCATGATGCCGTTGATCATGCCGCCCCAGCTGGGCGCGAGCAGGATGAGCGAGAACACCATGCCGATGGACTGCGTCCAGTCCGGCAGTGCGGTGTAGTGCAGGTGGTGCGGGCCGGCCCACATGTAGGTGAAGATCAGCGCCCAGAAGTGCACGATGGACAGGCGGTAGCTGTACACCGGGCGTTCAACCTGCTTGGGGATGAAGTAGTACATCATCCCGAGGAAGCCGGCCGTGAGGAAGAAGCCCACGGCGTTGTGGCCGTACCACCACTGCACCATGGCGTCCTGCACGCCGGCGTAGGCCGAATAGGACTTGAAGATGTCGACGGGGATCACCGCGCTGTTGACGATGTGCAGCACGGCCACGGCCAGGATGAATGCGCCGAAGAACCAGTTGGCCACGTAGATGTGGCGCACCTTGCGAATGCCGATGGTGCCGAAGAACACGATCGCGTAGGCCACCCAGACCACGGCGATCAGCAGGTCGATCGGCCATTCCAGCTCGGCGTATTCCTTGCCCTGCGTCATGCCCAGCGGCAGTGTGATGGCAGCCAGCACGATCACCAGTTGCCAGCCCCAGAAGGTGAAGGCCGCGAGCGCATCGGAAATGATGCGCACCTGGCAGGTGCGCTGTACCACGTAGTAGCTCGCCGCGAACAGTCCACAGCCGCCGAAGGCGAAGATCACGGCGTTGGTGTGCAACGGTCGCAATCGACCGTACGACAGCCATTCGATGCCCATGTTGAGGCCGGGCCAGGTGAGCTGGGCGGCGATGATCACGCCGACGAGCATGCCCACCACGCCCCACACCACCGTCATGATGGTGAACTGCCGCACGACTTTGTCGTTGTAGACCGCCGACGGGCTGGCCTTGTTGTAGGTCACGGACATACAGAAACTCCTTGCCAATGTCACTGCATGCAGTGTGCGCAAGGCATTCCTTTCGCGCCTTGACTTGCGTCAAACGCCGCCTCAATCGTTGCGGAGAATGCGCTCGCCTTCGCGTTCGATGTTGTCGAACTGACCCGCCTGCAAGGCCCACCAGAACACGCCGATGATCCCGAAGACCAGCAGGACCGACAGCGGAATGAGCAGGTAGAGGACGTCCATGGTCTACCTTCAGCGCCGCGACAGGCGCAGCGCGTTGCCAACCACCAGCAGCGAACTGGCCGCCATGCCCAACCCGGCCAGCGACGGCGGCATGAAGCCGGCCAGCGCCAGGGGCACGCTCACGGCGTTGTAGCCCGCAGCCCAGGCCAGGTTCTGGCGCACCGTGCGCAGGGTGGCGCGCGCCTGGGTGAGCGTGCGCACCACGTCCATCACCTGCCCACCCTGGACGATGAAGTCCGACTGCGCCTGCGCCAGCGGCGCCGCATGACCCAGCGCGAACGAGGTGTCGGCGCGCGCAAGCACCGGGCCATCGTTGAGGCCATCGCCCACCATCGCCACCGTCAGGCTACGCGCCTGCAGGCCGGCGAGTTCGGCCAGCTTGCCCTCGGGCGAAGCGCCGCCGACCACGTGGTCCACACCCACCGCCTGCCCGACCCGCTGCGCCGCCATGACCCGGTCACCCGACAGCAACCAGGTTCGCACGCCCAGTGCCCGCAGGGCCGACACCGCTTCGGCGGCGTCCTCGCGCAGGCCTTCGCGAAGCCGGAAGGTGGCGAGCCAGCCGTGCGCGTCGCCCAGATGCACCTGTGGTGCGTCCCCCTCGTCTGGGCGCACCGGCACGCCGCAGAAAGCCGCGGAACCCAGGCGAACCCACGAACCATCGGGCCGCAGCGCCTGCATGCCCTGCCCCGCGCGCTCCTCGTGGCCGGCCAGTGCCGCGAGCGCAATGCCCGCGCTGGCGGCACTGGCCGCGATGGCGCGGGACGCCGGGTGCAGGGACCCTTCGGCCAGCGCACCCGCCAGGGCAAGTGCCTGCTCCCTGTTCACGCCTTCGCGGGTGACCAGTGCATCCAGTTCAAGCCGGTCATGGGTCAGGGTGCCGGTCTTGTCGAACACGACCGCATCAATGCGCGCGAGGGTCTCGAAGGCCTGCAGACGGCGCACCAGCACGCCGCGCCGCGCGAGCGCGCCGGCCGATGCCAGCATGGCCGCCGGGGTGGCCAGTGACAGCGCGCAGGGGCAGGTGACGATGAGCACCGCCACCGCCACCGCCAGCGCCTGCGTGTGATCGATCTGCCACCAGTACACGCCGGCAGCGGCCGCCGCGAGCAGCACCAGGACGAGGAACGGTGCGGCCACGCGGTCGGCCAGCACCGCCCAGCGGGGCTTCTCGACACTGGCCTGTTCCATCAGGCGCACGATCTGCGCGAAGCGGGTGTCCGCGCCGGTGCGCTGCACGCGCACGCGCACGGGACCGCCCAGGTTGAAACTGCCCGCCACCACCGCCTGCCCATGCGAGCGCGTCACGGGGTGGGATTCGCCCGTGAGCAGCGCTTCGTCCACCAGCGCCACCTCGTCGAGCAAGGCCCCGTCCGCGGGAAAAGCCTGCCCTGCGCGCACGCGCACCAGGTCGCCCGCGCGCAAGCGCCGCAGCGAGACGGATTCGTACCCCCCGTCAGGGCGCTGCCGCTCGCACACCTGCGGCAGGCGGTTCATCAGTTCGTCCAGCGCGCCCGCCGTCCTGTCGCGCGCCTTGTGCTCCAGGTAGCGGCCACCAAGCAGGAAGAAGACGAACATGGTCAGCGAGTCGAACCACACTTCGGAACCCCAGGGGCCGGTGGGGTCGAAGGTGGCGGCGGAGCTGGCAAGAAAGGTCACCAGGATGCCGATCGACACCGGGGTGTCCATGCCCACGCGCGCATGCCGCAGGTCACGCCATGCGCTGGCGAAGAAGGGGCCACTGGCGAAGAACACCACCGGCAGGCTGATCACCCAGCTGGCCCAGCGCAGCAATTGCTCGATGTCGGGCGGAATGTCGCCGGGCGACGTCACGTACGCGGGCCATGCGTACATCATCACCTGCATCATGCAGAAGCCCGCCACGAACAGCCGCCACAGCGCCTGCCGGGTCTCGCGCTGGCGTTCGCTGACGGATAGGGCCTGTTGCAACGGGAGCAGGCGGTAGCCAGCCTCGCCCACCGCACGCGCCAGGCGCGAGAGCTGGGTCTGCGAACGGTCCCAGCGCAGCGTCAGGCGCCGGCTCGCCGCCTGCACCCGCGCCTGTTGCACCCCCGGCAGCGCAGTGAGAACGGACTCCACCGCGTCGGCGCAGGCCGCGCAATGCATGCCCTGCACCACCAGCAGCGACTCGGCTTCGCTGCCACCCTCCGCGTCCAGCGCGCGGGTGAAGACCTCCTGCTCGCCGGGGTCATCGAGCACCGCGAAGTCGTCGGTCACGGTCAGCGACCCGCGCTGCAACCCCAGCCAGCCCGATGCGGGCGTGGCGGCGCCTTGCGGCGCCTCGCGCGCAACACCGCTTTGCCACCGCTGTGGTGGCGCTGCTGATACGGCCGGATTCATGCCCGCAGGCTACGTCACATCGTGTTGCAAGCCCTTGATACAGATCAACCGCGCCAGCCCAAGCTTTGTTACGCTGATGCCATGCCCCAACAACAGAAGGAGAACCTCATGTACAAGCGCATTCTGGTGGCCACCGACGGCTCCAAGCTCTCCCAGCAGGCTGTGGAGCACGGCCTGAACCTGGCCGACCTCACGGGCGCCGAGGTGGTCGCGCTCAAGGTGATCCCGCGCTATCCCCAGACCTATTTCGAAGGGGGCATGGCGCTGGCGGCGGCCGAGATTGCCCGCATCGAGAAGCAGTGGCACACCGAGGCCATGGACGCGGTCAACGCGGTCAAGTCGGCCGGGCAACTGCGCGAGGTCAAGGTCAAGCCGGTCACGGTGAAGTCCGACCTGATTGCCGAGGCCATCATCGCCGCGGCCAAGCGCAACAAGTGCGACCTCATCGTCATGGCATCGCACGGTCGGCGCGGCATCAAGCGCCTGCTGCTGGGCAGCGAGACCCAGCAGGTGCTGACGCACTCGCACATCCCGGTGCTCGTGCTGCGCTGAAGGCCTGCGCCGGCACGCGCCGGCCAGACAGGGTAGAGTGCGCGGGCCTGCCGCCCGCCCATGCCCAGAGATCCCAGCCCGTCATCGCCCGCCACCGGTGCCTTTGTCACCGGCTCCACGCTGCGCCACGTCATCACCATGACGGCCACCGGCTCGGTGGGCCTGGTGGCGGTGTTCTTCGTGGACATGCTCAACCTGTTCTACATCTCGCTGCTGGGCCAGAAGGAACTGGCCGCGGCCGTGGGCTACGCAGGCACGCTGCTGTTCTTCATCACCTCGCTGGCCATCGGCCTGTCGATCGCCGTCACGGCCCTCACCTCGCGGGCGCTCGGGCGCGGCGACCGCGAACACGCCCGCACCCTGGCCGGTGCCTCGCTGGTCCTGATGGCATCGACCATGACGCTGGCGGCCTTGCTGGCCCTGCCCTGGCTGCCGTCGCTGCTCGCGCTGCTGGGCGCCAGCGGAGAAACCGCCGCCCTGGCCCTGCGTTTCCTGTACATCGTTCTGCCCTCGGCACCGCTGCTGGGCATGGGCATGTGCCTGGGTGCGCTGCTGCGTTCGCTGGGCGACGCGCGGCGCGCCATGTGGGTCACGCTGGGTGCGGGCGCGGTGGCCGCCGTGCTCGATCCGATCCTGATCTTCGGCCTGGGCTGGGGGCTCGATGGCGCCGCCGTCGCCACCCTGGTCACGCGCGGCGCGATGATGCTGATCGGCCTGCAGGCGGTGCTGCGCGTGCACAGGCTGTACACCCGCCCGAACCTGCCCGTGCTGCGGCAGACGCTCGGTCCCTTCCTCGCCATCGGGTTCCCGGCGGTGCTCACGCAGGTCGCCACGCCGGTGGGCAACGCCTTCGTGACGGCGGCCGTCGCGCCTTTCGGCGACGACGCGGTGGCCGGCTGGGCCGTGATTGTGCGCCTGATCCCCGTGGCCTTCGTGGCCCTGTTCGCGCTCTCGGGGTCCATCGGTCCGATCCTGGGCCAGAATCTGGGCGCGCACCGCCATGACCGCCTGCGCACGGCCGTGCGCGACAGCCTGAAGGTGGTGCTGGTCTACGTGCTGGTGGTGTGGTTGCTGCTGGCGCTGGGCAGTGGTGCCATTGCCGACGCCTTCGGCGCCACTGGCGAGGCGCGCCAGCTGATCGTGTTCTTCTGCGTCTTCGTGGCCGGCAGCTTCATGTTCAACGGCGCCCTGTTCGTGGCCAACGCGGCTTTCAACAACCTGGGTTTCGCGTTCTACTCGACGGCGCTGAACTGGGGCCGCTCCACCCTGGGCGTCGTGCCCTTCATCTGGCTGGGCGCGCAATGGTTCGGTGCGCGCGGCGTGATGGCCGGCTATGGGCTGGGCGTGGTGCTGTTCGGCATCGCCGGCGCGCTGCTGTGCTTTCGCGTGCTGCGCCGGCTGGAGACTCAGGCGGCCTTGAACAGACCCGCGTAGTCGTTGCGCAGCAGGTTCTTCTGCACCTTGCCCATGGTGTTGCGCGGCAGTTCGGGCACCACCACGCAGCGCTTGGGAATCTTGAAGTTCGCCAGCCGGGCCTTGAGGGCCGCGAGCACCTCCTCGGGGTTCACGGCCGCGCCGGGCCTGGCCGTGACCACCGCCACCCCCACCTCGCCAAAGTCGGGGTGCGGCACGCCCACCACGGCACTCTCGGCCACGCCGGGCATCTCGTTGATGCAGCTCTCGATTTCCGCCGGGTAGACGTTGTAGCCGCCGGAGATGATCAGGTCCTTGCTGCGTCCGACGATGCTCACGTAGCCCCGGTCGTCGACGCGGCCCACGTCGCCGGTCTTGAAGAAGCCGTCGGCCGTGAACTCTTCGGCCGTCTTCTCGGGCATGCGCCAGTAGCCCTTGAACACGTTGGGACCGCGGACCTGGATGGCGCCGATGTCGCCCGCGGGCACCGGCCGGTTGGCGTCATCGACCACCCTCAGCTCGTTGCCCGGCAGGGGAAAGCCCACCGTGCCCCCACGCCGCTCGCCCTGCCCGCCGTGGCGCGCGTCGGGCGCATAGGGGTTGGAGGTGATCATCACCGTCTCGCTCATGCCGTAGCGTTCCAGGATGGTGTGGCCGGTGCGTGCCCTCCATTCGTCGAAAGTCTCGATCAGCAACGGCGCCGAGCCCGAGACGAACAGCCGCATGTGCGCCGCCTGCTGTTTCGTCAGGCCTGGCTCGGCGAGCAGGCGCGTGTAGAGCGTCGGCACCCCCATGAACACGGTGGCGCGCGGCAGCAGTTCCACCACGGCACGCGGCTCGAACTTGTTGAGCCAGAGCATGGGGCTGCCGTTGATCAGGGCACCATGGATGGCCACGAAAAGGCCATGCACGTGGAAGATCGGCAGCGCGTGGATCAGCACGTCGTCGGGCTTCCAGCCCCAGTAGGTCCTGAGCACCTGCGCATTGCTCAGCATGTTGCCGTGCGAGAGCATCGCGCCCTTGCTGCGCCCGGTGGTGCCGCTGGTGTAGATGATCACGCCGAGGTCGTCGGCGCGGCTTGGCACCGGCGTGTGCAGGTCGCTGTGGTGGGCGGCGCGCTCGAGCAGGCTGCCGCTGCGGTCCTCGCCGAGCGTGAACACGTGGCGCGTGCCGGCCTTGAAAGCGATCTTCGACACCCAGCCAAAGTTGGCGGGGCTGCAGACCACCACGGCCGGTTCGGCGTTGCCCACGAAGTACTCGATCTCGCCGGCCTGGTAGGCCGTGTTGAGCGGCAGGAACACATGGCCGGCGCGCAGCACGGCGAGGTACAGCATCAGCGCCTCGACCGATTTCTCCACCTGCACCGCGATGCGCGAGCCCGCGGGCAGCGCCAGCGATCCCAGCAGGTTGGCCAGCATGGCGCTGGCGCGGTCCAGGTCGCGCCAGGAGTAGCGCAGGCCGGGATGGGCGCCGCCCACGGTTTCCACGGCGGTGGCATCGAGATCGGCGGGAAACGCCGCGCGCAGGGCGGCATACAGGTTGTGGTTGCTCATGGTGGTTCTAGGGCCTGTTCACACTATTTTTCCAAGTGCGAATGGGGTGGAAACAGCGCCAATCGAGGCGCGCGACGACGGCCAGACTGGGTGTCTGGCCTGGGAGTGCAACGAAGAGTGGCGCTGTTTCCACCCCATACCCTTCGGGTTGCGGCCAAAAAGGCCATGCGCGGCGTTGCGAAGCCTTGCCGGGGGGCAACCCCGGCTGCGTTTCGCGCCTTGCGCATGGCCTTTTTGATCCGCAACGCATCTTGGAAAAATAGTGTGAACAGGCCCTGGTGCGGGACGGGAAGTCAAAACGCGGGGCGGCGCCGGGCCACGAAAGCTTCAATACCTTCGCGGTGCTCGGCCTCGTCGGCATAGCGGTAGGCGCCCTCCACGACGGATTCGATCGGCTGACCCGCGGACAAGGCCCGAAGGGTCTGCTTGTTCAGGCGCGCGGCACGCGGGGCCAGCGCCAGGATCTGCTGCGCACGCGCCAGCGCTTCGGTGGCCACACCAGCGTCGGGCAGCACGGCATGCAGAAAACCGCGCGCCTTCATCTCCCGCGCACCGAGCACCGCCGCCTCCAGCAGCAGCTCGCGCGCGGTGGCCGCACCCGCCTCGCGTGCGACGAGCTGCGCCTCGCGGGGCGCCATCGGAAAGCCCAGCCGCGCAATCGGCGCGCCGAAGCGCGCGCCCTCGCCGGCCACTCGAATGTCGCAGCAACTGGCAATTTCAAGGCCCGCACCCAGGCAGTTGCCTTCGATCTGCGCCACGATGGGCAGGTCGCAAGCCAGCATGGCGCCCAGGCCACCCCAGACATCGGCCTCATGAAAGTCGCGCAGGGTGACCTCCTCGAAACGAAAGGCCGGGTATTCGGAGATGTCACCGCCGGCGCAGAAATGCCCGGCGTCGCCGGCGACGATCACGCAGCGCAGGTCCTCGCGCGCCTGCAGCGCCAGAAAGATGGCCCGGAGTTCGCGCCACATCGATCGCGACATGGCGTTGAACTTGCCTGGATGGCACAGGCTCACGCGCGCGAGCGTGCCGTCGATGCCGAGCCGCACCTGCCCGGGCATGCCGCAATCAGCCTGCCGCGGCGCCAGCCAGGCGCACGGACATGTGGACGACAGACGTCTCGATCAAACGATGGTCTCCGGGAACGACGCGAATGGCCTCAAAGGTAGAGCTCCCTGACGGCCTTGGCTATCGGGATTTTTCCCTGCGCCAGCAAGGCGCGGTGCTTGTCCAGCCGCTTGAGATCATAGAGGTAGTTCACCATCAGGCCGAACGACTGTCGCGCCCCCTTGGCAGACGGATCGGCGGCCCAGTTCAGGCGCTCCACGCACGCGCCATTGCCCAGGTGGAAACGCGCCACCGGATCCAGCGGCCTACCATCCTTGAGCTCGTCGCCCAGGTAGCGGGCGGCCCAGCCCATGAGCGCGCGGCGCTCCGGTGCCCCGTCGGGCAACTCATCGGCGCGCTCCCAGGCCTTGAGCAGCTCGGCCGGCGCGTTCTTCGAAAGCCAGGCCCGCAGGCCGGGGATCGGCGAGAGCGTGGCGAAGGTCTTGAGGCGCGGAAACTCGTGCTTGAGCGTCTCCACCACGTGCTTGATCAGCGAGTCCCCGAAGCTCACGCCCTTGAGACCGGTCTGGGTGTTGCTGATGGAGTAGAAGATTGCAGTCGTGGCCTTGTCCAGATCGGCCGGTGCGGCCGACTCGTCGAGCAGCGGCGTGATGCTGGTGGCGATCTCGTTCATCAGCGCCACCTCCACGAAGATCAGCGGCTCCTGTGGCAGGCGGGGGTGAAAGAAGCCGTAGCAACGCCGGTCACTGTCGAGCCGGTTCTTCACGTCGGACCAGCTGCGGATGTCGTGCACCGCCTCGTACTTGATGAGCTTCTCCACCAGCGAGGCCGGCGAATCCCAGGTGATGCGTTGCAGCTCGAGAAACCCCACGTCGAACCAGGTGGAGAACATGTACTCCATCTCGACGTCGAGCGCGAGCAGTCGCTTGTCCGTCTTGAGCTGCGGCTGGAACTCGGCGCGCATGTCCACCAGGAAGCGCACACCCTCGGGGTTGGCACTGAAGCGCTGCAGCAGGCGGCGCCGCGGCGAGACCGTGGCGCGGCGGTACAGCACTTCGGCTGCGGCCTCGTCGGGTGTACCCACCGCGGCGGCGAACTGGGCCTGCGCCTCTTTCACATGCTCTGGGTCCGCCACAAAGCGCTCGCTCATGAGCAGCCAGAGGTCGCGCCGCTGAGGCGTGCTCGCACCGGCGTACCAGTCCATCATGGCCTGTGCGCGGCGACCGCCCTCGACTTCGCTCACCAGCGGGTCGACGATGGCCTGGAGGTCCTTGAGCGACTGGCGCAGCATGCGCGGTGACATGGCCTCTTCGTCATGGCGCAAGGTGGCCTTGAGGCGCTCCATCGTCGTGCGCGGCCGGGCCGCCTTGGCGCCCGGCCGCAGCAAGGACACGCCTTGGGCGAGCCAGTCGGGAGGCGTCATCGGAAGTCCTCCTTTCGGTGGGTAGGGGCAAGGTTGCAGGCGGAGCGAGTCATGCGGACAACCTCGACTTCTGGCTGCGCGCGAGTTCGCGCAACGCCACGCGCTGGCGCGTCAGGTGGGTGCGCATGGCGGCTTCCGCGCCTTCGGCGTCGCGGGCCTTGAGGGCGGCGAACACCGCCATGTGCTCGGACAGGCTTTGCTCCAGCCGGCCCGGCGCGTGCAACTGCTGCAGGCGAGCGAGGCGCACAATCTTGCGCAGGTCGCCAATCACCTGCGCCAGCCAGCGGTTGTCGGCCAGAAGGATGATGGCCTCGTGGATTGCATGGTTGGCCTCGTAATACTCGTTGATGCGCCGCGATTTCGCGAACCGGTTGAGCCGCTCGTGCAGGGCTTCCAGGGCCGCCAGGTCGGCGTCGGTCGCGCGGGTGGCCGCCTCGAACGCGCAGCGTCCCTCCAGGAGGGCAATCACGGGGAAGATTTCGTCGAGGTCGCGCTCGGTGATTTCGCTCACGAAACAGCCGCGGCGGGGTTCGTGGCGCAACAGGCCTTCGGCGGCCAGCACCTTGAGCGCCTCGCGCAGCGGCGTGCGAGAGATGGACAGCTCGGCGCACAGCGCGGGTTCGTCCAGAAAGCTGCCGGGCAGGAGCTCACCGGCAAAGATGCGTTCGCGCAACTTTGCGGCCACCTCGTCGTGCAGGGAATTGAGCACCAGTCGCATTCGTAATGATCTGTAATTATGAGAAATTTTACGATACGCTGCTCTAAAGGCAACCCGTGTTTACCCTGCGGTGCTCAGGTCTTCGACGCGCGCCGGCCGAACCACCACCACAGGCCGGCGCCACCCAGGATCATGGGCACACACAGCCACTGGCCCATGCTCATGCCCAGCGAGAGCAAACCCAGGTGGGCGTCGGGCTCGCGGAAGAACTCGGCGATAAAGCGAAACACGCCGTAGCCGAGCAGGAACACGGCCGAGACCTGTCCGCGTGCCCGCTCCTTGCGGGCGTAGAACCACAGCAGCACGAACAGCAGCAGACCTTCGAGCAGGAACTGATACACCTGCGAGGGATGGCGCGGCAGGTCCCCCGCGCCCCGGAACACCATGCCCCAGGGCAGCGACGGGTCGGCCACGCGGCCCCAGAGTTCGCCATTGATGAAGTTGCCCAGGCGCCCGGCAGCCAGGCCCGTGGGCACGCAGGGCGCCACGAAATCCATCACCTGCATGAACGGACGCTGGCGGCTGCGCGCGTACCAGACCATGGCCAGCATCACGCCCAGCAGCCCGCCATGGAAGCTCATGCCGCCCTGCCACACGGCAAAAATCTCGAATGGGTGGGCCAGGTAGTACGCTGGTTTGTAGAACAGGCAGTAGCCAATGCGCCCGCCCGCCACCACGCCGAGCACACCGAGGAAGAGGATGTCTTCCACGTCGCGACGCGTCCAGGCTGGCTGCGTGATACCGGCAAACGGCATGTGGCGCAGGCGCGCACGGGCCAACAGCATGAACAGGCCGAAAGCCAGCAGATAGGTCAAGCCGTACCAGTGAATGGCCAAGGGTCCGATCTGCAGGGCGACAGGGTCGATCTGGGGGTGTTGAAGCATGGCGGCTATTGTGGCAGGGGCGAAATTACGCGGCCCGTGTGCGCGCGAACTCGACAAAGTGCGCCAGTGTCGGGCTCACGGCCTCAGCGCGCCAGACCAGGCTGGTTTCGCAGGCAGGCACGGCACGCCCACGCACTGGCCGCACGCCGCGATACACCACGCCAGGCCGCTGGAACTGCCGCACACTTTGCGGCACCCAGGCAATGCCCAGACCGGCCGACACCAGGTTGACGATGGTCTGCATCTGGATCGCCTCCTGCGCCACCAGGGGCACGCGGTCGACCGCGTGGTACAGGGCAAAGATGGCGTCGTGCAGCGTGGGCAGGATGCGCCGCGGGAAGATCACCAGCGGCTCGGCCAGCAGCGCAGTCAGCCCCACGCGGTCATGCGCCGAGAGCGGATGTGACTCGGGCAGGGCCACCACCAGCGGCTCGCTGGCGATGCGCGCGTGCGCCAGACCGGGCGCCTGAAACCCGGGGGAATGCAGCACCATGCCGGCGTCCACCTCGCCGCGCGCCAGCAACTCCAGTTGCACATCGCCGGTGGCTTCGATCAGCTCCAGCGCGATCTGCGGCCAGCGCTGGCGAAACGCGCGCACCCATCGCGGCAGCAGCTCGAACCCCACGGTGGACACGAAGGCCAGGCGCAGGCGCCCGGTCTCACCGGCGGCAGCGGCGCGCGCCAGCGCGGGCAGTCCCTGGGCCCGTGCGAGCAGCTCGCGCACCCCGGGCAGCAGCGCCGCCGCCGCCGGCGCCAGCGCCACGCTGCGCCGGGTGCGCTCGAACAGGCGCACGCCCAGCGCCTGTTCGAGCCCGGCAATCGCCTGCGTGAGCGGCGGCTGCGTCATGTGCAGGCGCGCAGCGGCGCGTCCGAAGTGCAGCTCCTCGGACAGGACGACGAACTGCCGCCATTGCCTCAATTCAATGCGCAGCGGATTTTTTGCCTCACTCATATGCTGCACATATTAATCGAAGCGATCAAAGCAATTGGAAAGCGGCCGACGCCTGACGCATACTCGCGGCAAACGACCCTGGTGCGCTCGCCGCAGCCACCCTTCCCTCCCCCCACGAAAAGACATGCCATGGCAGACAGCAAAACCATCACCATCAAGCCCATCAACAGCCGCAGCTCGCACATCACCGAAGGCAAGTCGCGCGCGCCCAACCGCTCCATGTACTACGCCATGGGCTACGAGGAAAGCGACTTCAAAAAGCCCATGGTAGGGGTGGCCAATGGCCACAGCACCATCACCCCTTGCAACAGCGGCCTGCAGAAGCTGGCCGACGCAGCGGTGGCCGGTATCGAGGAGGCGGGCGGGAACGCCCAGATTTTCGGCACGCCCACCATCTCCGACGGCATGGCCATGGGCACGGAGGGCATGAAGTACTCGCTGGTGAGCCGCGAGGTGATTTCCGACTGCATCGAGACCTGCGTGCAGGGTCAGTGGATGGACGGCGTGGTGGTGGTCGGCGGCTGCGACAAGAACATGCCCGGCGGCCTGATGGGCATGCTCCGTGCCAACGTGCCCGCCATCTATGTGTACGGTGGCACCATCCTGCCCGGCCGCTACAAGGGCCAGGACCTGAACATCGTTAGCGTGTTCGAGGCCGTGGGACAGAACGCCGCGGGCAACCTGAGCGACGAGGACCTGCTGGAAATCGAAAAGCGCGCCATTCCTGGCACAGGATCCTGCGGCGGCATGTACACGGCCAACACCATGTCCTCGGCCTTCGAGGCCCTGGGCATCTCGCTGCCGTACTCAAGCACCATGGCCAATCCGCACGACGAGAAGATGAACTCGGCGAAGGAGTCGGCCAGAGTGCTGGTTGACGCCATTCGCAAGGACATCAAGCCGCGCGACATCGTGACCCGCAAGGCCATCGAGAACGCCGTGGCCGTGATCATGGCCACCGGCGGCTCCACCAATGCGGTGCTGCATTTCCTGGCCATCGCCCACGCGGCCGGTGTGGAATGGTCCATTGACGACTTCGAGCGCATGCGCAAGAAGGTGCCCGTGCTGTGTGATCTCAAGCCCTCGGGCAAGTACCTCGCTGTCGACCTGCACCAGGCGGGCGGCATTCCTCAGGTGATGAAGATTCTGCTCAATGCCGGCCTGCTGCATGGCGACTGCCTCACCATCACCGGCCAGACCATCGCGGAAGTGCTCAAGGACGTGCCCGACGTGCCGCGCGCCGACCAGGACGTGATCCGCCCAATCAACGACCCGATGTATACACAGGGCCACCTCGCCATCCTCAAGGGCAACCTCTCGCCCGAGGGCGCGGTGGCCAAGATCACCGGCCTGAAGAACCCGGTCATCACCGGCCCGGCGCGCGTGTTCGACGACGAGCAGTCGGCGCTCAAGGCCATCCTGGACGGAAAGATCGTCGCTGGCGATGTGATGGTGCTGCGCTATCTCGGCCCCAAGGGAGGCCCGGGCATGCCCGAGATGCTGGCGCCCACCGGCGCGCTCATTGGCGCGGGCCTGGGCGAGAGCGTGGGCCTGATCACCGACGGCCGCTTCTCAGGCGGTACCTGGGGGATGGTGGTGGGTCACGTGGCGCCAGAGGCGGCAGCAGGAGGCACGATCGCCTTCGTGCAGGAAGGCGACTCGATCACCATTGACGCCCACAAGCTGGTGCTGGAGCTCCACGTGCCAGAGGCGGAGATCGCCAAACGCCGCGCCGGCTGGACGGCGCCGCTGCCACGCTACACGCGCGGTGTGCAGGCCAAGTTCGCTTTCAATGCAGCCAGCGCCAGCAAGGGCGCCGTGCTCGACAACTACTGACCCGAAAAGGAACCGCTCAGCGCGAGCGCCGCTTGGTTTTTATGCCCAGGGCCTCACGCTGCTTGTCGATGCGGTCCTGCTTTTTCTGGTCCATCTTCTCCATGGCTTTGCGGCGCGTGTAGCCGGTGGCGTCGGCCCATGCCCACCATGCCACCGCGAGCGCGAACGGCGACAGCACCCACCACCAGGACCAGGTGGCCACGACGCCGTATTCCATGTACTTCATCAGCAACAGCAGGACGCCCAGGATCAGCAAATACATCACACACTCCGGTAAAGGCCCCGTGAAGCGGGCAAGCAACTGTAAGCGTTCGTTTCCGAGAGGCCCGGCGTCGGTAGAATCAACCGAGTCAACTCCTCAGATCTCAAACAGAAGGACAACCCCATGAAACGCGCTCTCCTGATTATGGCCGCCATGACCACGCTGGCGGCGCCCGCGATGGCCGATGAAGCCCTGGCCAAGAGCAAGAACTGCATGGCCTGCCACGCCGTCGACAAGAAGCTGGTGGGCCCGTCGTACAAAGACGTGGCCAAGAAGTACGCCGGTGATGCCAAGGCCGTGGACATGCTGGCCACAAAGATCATGAAGGGTGGCTCGGGCACTTGGGGTGCCATTCCCATGCCGGCCAACCCGCAGGTCAGCGAGGCCGACGCCAAGAAGCTGGCGGCGTGGGTTCTGAGCCAGAAATAAGCGCACCTCGCGCTGCAACAAAAAACCCGCTGGGCTCCAGCGGGTTTTTTGTTGCCCGCAGCGCCAGCGCGGCGCGCGAACTGAATCAGTTGTTCTCTGACAATTGATCCAGGATGGCCGGGTTCTCCAGGGTCGAGGTGTCCTGGGTGATGGCTTCGCCCTTGGCGATTGAACGCAGCAGCCGCCGCATGATCTTGCCGCTGCGGGTCTTGGGCAGGTTGTCGCCGAAGCGGATGTCCTTGGGTTTGGCGATTGGACCAATCTCCTTGCCCACCCAATCACGCAGTTGTTTGGCAATCGCCTTGGCTTCCTCACCCGTCGGGCGCGCGCGCTTGAGCACCACAAAGGCCACGATGGCTTCACCGGTCACGTCGTCTGGCCGGCCCACTACCGCCGCCTCGGCCACCAGGTCGGTCTTGCCCACCAGCGCCGACTCGATTTCCATCGTGCCCATGCGGTGGCCCGAGACGTTGAGCACGTCGTCGATGCGCCCGGTGATGCGGAAGTAGCCGCGGTCGGCGCTGCGCACGGCGCCGTCGCCCGCGAGGTAATAGCCCTTGAGCTCCTCGGGAAAGTAGCTCTTCTTGAAGCGCTCCGGGTCACCCCAGATGGTGCGGATCATTGAAGGCCACGGCTTCTTCACGACCAGAATGCCGCCCGCGCCGTGGGGCACATCGTTCCCCGCCTCATCGACGATGGCCGCCGCAATGCCGGGCAGAGGCAGCGTGCACGAACCGGGCACAAGTGGCGTGGCCCCCGGCAGGGGCGTGATCATGTGACCGCCGGTCTCCGTCTGCCAGAAAGTGTCCACGATCGGGCAGCGCTCGCCGCCGACGTGCTTGTAGTACCACATCCAGGCTTCGGGGTTGATGGGTTCGCCCACCGAACCGAGCAGGCGCAGGCTGGTGAGGTTGGAACGCGCCGGGTGCACTTTCTCATCGCCCTCGGCGGCCTTGATCAAGGAACGGATGGCCGTGGGTGCCGTGTAGAAAATGCTGACCTTGTGCTTCTCGATCATTTGCCAGAAGCGCCCCGCGTTCGGGAAGGTGGGGACACCCTCGAACACGATCTGCGTTGCACCCGCGGCCAGCGGACCGTAGGCCACATAAGTGTGCCCAGTGATCCAGCCGATGTCGGCGGTGCACCAAAAGATGTCTTCGGGCTTGAGGTCGAAGGTCCAGTTCATCGTGAGCTGGGCCCACAGCAGGTAGCCGCCGGTGCTGTGCTGCACGCCCTTGGGCTTTCCGGTGGAGCCCGAGGTGTAGAGCACGAACAGTGGATGCTCGGCACTCACCATCTCGGCCGGGCAGACGTCGGATTCCTTCGCCACCACCTCGTGCATGAAGCTGTCGCGCCCGGGGACCATGTTGCATGCGGTCGGCGTGCGCTGGAACACGATCACGTTCCTGATGCTCTCGCAGCCACCCATGGCAATGCCTTCGTCGACGATCGCCTTCAGCGGCAGCTCCTTGCCACCGCGCAACTGGTAATTGGCGGTGATCACGGCCACGGCACCCGCGTCCTGGATGCGCTCCTGCAGTGCCTTGGACGAGAAGCCGCCAAACACCACGCTGTGCGTGGCACCGATGCGCGCGCAGGCCTGCATGGCGACCACGCCCTCCACCGTCATGGGCATGTAGATGACGACACGATCACCCTTTTTCACGCCACGCGCCTTCAACGCGTTTGCGAAGCGGGAAACCTTGGCCAGGAGCTCCTTGTACGTGACCTTGGTCACCTCGCCACCATCGGCCTCGAAAATGATCGCGGTCTTGTTCTCCACGGGCGTGCCCATGTGGCGATCAAGGCAGTTGTAGGAGGCATTGATCTCCCCATCCTCGAACCACTTGTAGAACGGGGCCCCGGAACTGTCCAAAGTCCGGGTGAAGGGCTTGTGCCAGCTCAGGGTTTCGCGCGCCAGGCGCGACCAGAAGCCTTCGAAATCCTTGTCCGCCTCGTCGCACAGCGCCTGGTAGGCCGCCATGCCGGATACCCGGGCGGCCTTGACCGTCGCCTCCGCGGGTTCAAAGACACGGTTCTCGACCAGGGTGGATTCGATGGACGACGAAGGTGCGGACATGTGCAGTCTCCTGGGATGTTGTGGGTACGCGATTGCGGCGGACTGTGCGCAAGGGCTCTTACGAGCCTCTTACACCCGACTGCGCCGGACTCGACCGCACCGGGTGCGGATGGCCGAGGCACTCATACAATACACCGGCGCCAACCCGACGCGCGACAGATTCTCTCCCCGCATGACCGACCCCGTCAAAGCCACCGCCCCCATCCGGGCCCTGCCCAACCTGATCTTCGCCAGCCGCTGGCTGCAGCTACCGCTCTACATCGGGCTGATCGCAGCGCAGGGCATTTACGTCTTCCATTTCTGGGTCGAACTGGTCCACCTGATCGAGGCAGCTTTCGGCAACGACGCCGCGCTGGCCAAGCTGGTCACCAGCATCGGCTACAAGAGCGACGTGCAGCTCACCGGGTTGAACGAAACCGTGATCATGCTGGTCGTCCTGGCGCTGATCGACGTGGTCATGATCTCCAACCTGCTGATCATGGTGATCGTGGGCGGCTACGAAACCTTCGTCAGCCGCATGCACCTGGAAAACCACCCCGATCAGCCTGAATGGCTCAGCCACGTGAACGCCTCGGTGCTCAAGGTGAAGCTGGCCACCGCCATCATCGGCATCAGCTCCATCCACCTGCTCAAGACCTTCATCAACGCCGCCAACTACGACGAGAAGGTGCTGATGTGGCAGACCATCATCCATGTCGTGTTCCTGCTCAGCGCCATGGCCATCGCCCTGACGGACCGGTTGATGCAGCCGGCGCCCGGCGCGAAACACTGAGGCCGGTCCCGAATCCCGATCAAAAAAAGGCGGTCGCAACGACCGCCTTTTTCTTCGCGCATCCGCCAGGTCAGCGCCCGACCATTCGCTCGGCCCGCACCCACAGATCGAACTGCTCCGGCGTCACATGACCCAGCGCCAGTGCGGCTTCGCGCAAGGTGGTGCCCTCCTTGTGGGCTTTCTTGGCGATCTGCGCGGCCTTGTCGTAGCCGATGTGCGGATTCAGTGCCGTCACCAGCATCAGCGAGCGATCCACCAGTTCGGTGATGCGAGCGCGGTGGGGCTCGATGCCCACCGCGCAGTGGTCGTTGAAACTGCGCATGCCATCGGCCAGCAGGCGCACGCTCTGCAGGAAGTTGTGCGCCACCATGGGGCGGAACACGTTCAGTTCGAAATTTCCCGAAGCACCACCGATGTTGATGGCCACATCGTTGCCCATCACCTGCGCGCAGAGCATCGTCACCGCTTCGCTCTGCGTGGGGTTGACCTTGCCCGGCATGATGGATGAGCCGGGCTCGTTCTCCGGAATGGCGATTTCGCCCAGGCCGCTGCGTGGGCCACTGGCGAGCCAGCGGACGTCGTTGGCGATCTTCATCAGACTGGCCGCCAGCGTTTTGAGCGCACCATGCGCATGCACCAGCGCATCGACACTGGCCAGGGCCTCGAACTTGTTCGGCGCGGTCACGAAGGGCAGCCCGGTGAGCCGGGCCAGCTCGTCGGCGACCTGCGCCGCGTAGCCCCTCGGCGCGTTCAGGCCCGTGCCCACCGCCGTGCCGCCCAGCGCCAGTTCGCACAGGTGCGGCAGCGCACCGCGCACATGGGTTTCGCCATGCGCGAGCTGCGCGACCCAGCCGGACATTTCCTGCCCCAGCGTGAGGGGCGTGGCGTCCTGCAGATGGGTCCGCCCGATCTTGATGATGTCGTCAAACGCGGCGGCCTTCTGCTCCAGCGTGCCACGCAGCCGCGTCAGGGATGGCAGCAGCCGGTGCGTGATCGCTTCGACCGCCGCCACGTGCATGGCGGTCGGAAACACGTCGTTGCTGGACTGGCTGCGGTTGACGTCGTCGTTCGGGTGCACGCGCCTGCCTTCGCCGCGCGCGCCGCCCAGCAGTTCGCTCGCACGGTTGGCCAGCACCTCGTTGACGTTCATGTTGGTCTGCGTTCCCGAGCCGGTCTGCCAGACCACCAACGGGAATTCGGCGTCATGCACGCCGGCGATCACCTCGTCCGCGGCCGACACGATCGCCTGCGTCGTGTTGTCCGCCTGCAGGCCCAGAGCGTGGTTGACCACCGCCGCCGCGCGCTTGATCTGCGCAAGGGCGCGGATGAGCTCGCGCGGCTGGCGCTCGCCGGAGATGTCGAAGTTCCGCAGCGAGCGCTGTGTCTGCGCGCCCCAGAGGCGATCAGCCGGCACGTCGACCGGGCCGAAAGTGTCGTGTTCGGTTCGGGTGGCTGGGCGCATGCTCATGGTCTGGCTTCACCTGTCAAAATAACGGGCTGGGACCCTCCTGCCCGGAGACCCTCAGCATAGTTCCGAACCAAAGCAACTCTGACGGGATGGCCTCTTGAAGCCCGGTGGCCGCCAGCGCGATTTGCTCCCAATGCCCACGACACCATGACGACCACCATCCGCCAGGCCGACCTCATCGAATCCGTCGCCGCCGCGCTGCAGTACATCAGCTACTACCACCCGGCCGACTACATTGCCCACCTGGCCCGCGCCTACGAGCGCGAACAGAGCGCTGCGGCCAAGGACGCGATCGCGCAGATCCTGACCAACAGCAAGATGAGCGCCACCGGCCACCGGCCGATCTGCCAGGACACCGGCATCGTCAACGTGTTCCTCAAGGTGGGCATGAACGTGCGCTGGGAAGGCTTCACCGGCAGCCTGGACGACGCCATCAACGCGGGAGTGCGCCAGGGCTACAACCATCCCGACAACCAGCTGCGCGCCTCGGTCGTGGCCGACCCGCAGTTCGCCCGCAAGAACACGAAGGACAACACCCCGGCGGTCATCTTCACCGAGCTCGTGCCTGGCGACACGGTGGAAGTGACCGTGGCGGCCAAGGGAGGTGGCAGCGAGAACAAGAGCAAGATGATCATGCTCAACCCCGGCGACTCGGTGGTCGACTGGGTGCTCAAGACCGTGCCCACCATGGGCGCAGGCTGGTGCCCACCAGGCATGCTGGGCATCGGCATCGGCGGCACCGCCGAGAAGGCCGTGCTGATGGCCAAGGAAAGCCTGATGGACGACATCGACATGTACGAACTACAGGCCAAGGCGTCCAGGGGAGAAAAGCTCGATCAGGTCGAAGAGTTGCGCCTGGAGCTGTACGAGAAGGTCAACGCGCTGGGCATTGGCGCCCAGGGCCTGGGTGGGCTGACCACCGTGCTCGACATCAAGATCAAGATGTACCCCACCCACGCGGCCAGCAAGCCCGTGGCCATGATCCCCAACTGCGCCGCCACGCGCCACGCGCACTTCGTGCTCGACGGCAGTGGTCCGGTCTACCTGGACGCCCCCAGCCTGGACCTCTGGCCCAACGTCAACTGGGTGCCCGACACGCAGAAGAGCCAGCGCGTGGACCTGAACAAACTGACCCCGGCCGAAGTGGCCAGCTGGAAGCCGGGCCAGACCCTGTTGCTCAACGGCAAGATGCTCACCGGCCGTGATGCTGCGCACAAGCGCATTCAGGGCATGCTGGCCAAAGGCGAAAAGCTGCCGGTGGACTTCACCAACCGCGTCATCTACTACGTCGGCCCGGTCGATCCGGTGCGTGACGAGGCCGTGGGACCGGCCGGCCCCACCACCGCCACGCGCATGGACGGCTTCACCGACATGATGCTGGAGCAGACAGGGCTCATCGCCATGATCGGCAAGGCCGAGCGCGGTCCGGTGGCCATCGAATCGATCAAGAAGCACAAGAGCGCCTACCTCATGGCCGTGGGCGGCGCGGCCTACCTCGTGTCCAAGGCCATCAAGCACGCGAAGGTGGTGGGATTCGAAGACCTGGGCATGGAAGCCATCTACGAATTCGACGTGGTCGACATGCCCGTGACAGTGGCCGTGGATGCCGGTGGTACCAGCGCCCACATCACCGGCCCGGCCGAGTGGCAGAAGCGCATTGCCACCGGCGAATTCAAGGGCATCGCCGTCGCGGCCGCTTGACAACCGTCGGGGTGTTTGACAGCGGGGTCGGCGGCCTGAGCGTGCTACGTGCCCTGCTCGCCGAGCTGCCAGGCACACGCTTCGTCTACCTGGCCGACAGCGCCTTTGCGCCGTACGGGGAGCGCGACGCGGCCGAGGTGTCGCAGCGCACCCACCGCGTCGCCTCCTACCTACGCAAGGCTCACGCCATCGATGCGCTGGTGCTGGCCTGCAACACGGCCACGGCCATTGCCATCGACAGCCTGCGCAAGGACCATCCTGACTTGCCTATTGTCGGTGTGGAACCGGCGCTCAAACCGGCCGTCGGCCTGAGCCAAAGCGGGTGCATCGGCGTGCTGGCCACGCGGGGCACGCTCGAGAGCCCACGGTTTTCCGTGCTGCGCAAACGACTGATGTCGCAGGTGACAGGCCCGCTGCGCTTCCTTTGCCAATCCTGTGACGGGCTGGCCGCCGCCATCGAACGCAACGACGACTCCGCCATCCAGACCTTGTGCGAGCGCTACACCCTGGCGTTGCGCGACGCGGCTGGCCCGGATCTGGACGCCGTGGTGCTGGGCTGCACGCACTATCCCTTCGCGATGAGCGCACTCACCCGTCTGCTCGGATCGTCCGTGACCCTGGTGGACACCGCCGTGCCGGTGGCTCGCCGCACACGCGAGGTACTGGGACTGATGCCTGCTGCCCCCGGTACGTCAGTCCCGCCGCCTGTGCTGCTGGCCACCCGCGATCCACAGGCACTCGAGCAGGCGGCGAGCCGCTGGCTGGGTCTTCTCACAACGGCGCGGCTCGTCCACCCTTGACGCTGCATTAACGCGCAAGGGATCCTTCCCCCAGCGCGGCCGCGCGGCCCCGCTCCACGTTCACCGGAATCAGCAACACCAGACCAATCAGGAACAGCACTGCAGTGAAGCCGATCGCCAGTCGCTGGTTGCCCCCTGTCATCCACGTGATGGCGCCGTAGCTCAACGGACCGACGATGCTGGCCACGCGGGTAGCAAAGGTCCACAGGCCAAAGAACTCGGCCAGTTGGGCCGGTGGCGCCAGCATGCCGGCCATGGCCCTGCCGGATGACTGGCTCGACCCCATGCACACGCCGGCGATGGCTGCGGCGTACCAGAAACCGCCCTTGGTGGTCGTGAGTGCCGCGATGATGCAAGTGGCTACCCAGCCCACCAGCGTGATGCCCAGCGCCAGCTTGTGACCCAGGCGGTCCTGCCAGTAGCCGAACGCCAGCGCACCCAGTGCAGCTGCAATGTTGAGCACGAAGATCAGCACCATGGTTTCCTGCTGCACGAAGCCAATCACCTGTTCGGCATAGATTGCCGCCAGCGTGATGGCCACAGCCACGCCACCCTGGTAGGCCGCCACGCAGGCCAGCAGCCACATGAAATCCTGGTACCGGCGCGCCTGTGCGAAGGTGCGCCGCAGTTGTCGCAGTGATTCGCGCCAGCCCGAGACACCGCCGGTTTGCGTCAATGGCTGCGCGCGCTCGCGCAGCAAGAGGAAGGTGAACAGGGATGCCGCCGCGAACACGCCTGCGGTGATCAGCATCGTCACAGGCACAAACTGCGCGGCATTCTGACCCCGAGCCTGGGCCCACAACACGTACGCCAGGCACATGCCCAGCGCCAGCATGCCACCCACGTACCCAAGACTCCAGCCCCACCCGCTGACGCGCCCCATCGCCTGGGGACGGGCCAATTCGGGGAGAAACGCCGCGACAAGCGACTCACCCCAGGCAAAGAAGACGTTGGAAATCACGATGAGCACGACCCCCAGCACCACGGCACCAGGGCCTACCAGTGCCAGCGCGGCCGTACCGAGCACACAGCCCAGTGCGGTCATCAGCAGCAAGCGCTTCTTGGCCGCGTGGCGGTCCGCCCAGGCACCCATCGCCGGAATGGTGAACATCACGATCAGGTGGGACAGGCTCAGGGCCGCCGTCCAGACAAAGGTGGCCCAGTCGGCACCACCCGCGACCGCGCCCACGAAGTAGGCCGCGAATACTGCGGTGATGACCACCGTCGTGTAGCCCGAGTTCGCGAAATCGAACATGGCCCAGCCGAACACCTCGCGCTTGCGCACGCCAGGGTTCAGGGCATCGGAGGAGAAAAAAGCCATGCGGACTCCAACCACGAGGCCATCCCCCGCGCTGCTGGGGAGTCTAGTACGAGTGGGAGGCCGGGCCGTGGCCGGCCGCCACAGCAGTCAAGTCAGTGCAGATGACGCGGCTTGCGCGGGCCACCATGCCCGGAAGGGCCACCGTAGCCGCGCGGCGGTTTGCCCAACTGCATGGAACTCACCAGCGCGTCGAAGCGCTGCGTGAAAAGCTTGTCAATGGCGCCCACGACATCACCCAGTTCCGAGGCGTCGAAATGACGCTCCATGATGTGCATCACATCCTGGACCAGCAGATCGCGCTGCACCTGCATGATCGCAGCCGGCGTGGGGCCGACGAAGCACATCAGGAAGTCGTCGCGGGCCTCCTCCTCGGAAGACTCGTCTTCCTCGTCGTACTCGGCGTCATAAAAGGACACCTCCAGCGGCGCGCCCGCGGAGGCGATCTCGTTCAGCCCCATGCAGGCTTCCTCGACTGCTTGCCGAAAATCGTCGTCGCCCGGCACCGTCCAACAGATCTGCAGCACGTGGGCTTCGGCATCGAACCTGATACCGGGCTCATCCTCATAGCTGCTTTCGGCTGCCGCCGCAAGCGAACGGGCTCCTGCGTACTGCCACAGGGGTTTGAGCGCGTCCTGGATCTGGGCAAAGACCACGTCCTCGCGCAGCGGCACGTCCCCGTGCACATGGATCTCGAAGGGCGCGTTGTATCGGGTCATGGAAACTCACTGTACTGGCGAAAGCGGAAAAATCCTAGAGCTGGTGCCTCGAGGCGGACTCGAACCGCCAAGTCGTTTCGCGACGGGGGATTTTAAGCCTGAGCATGGCATCCGCACCGGACTAAGGATGGGCTTGGATGAGGCTTGCTGCAGCAGGTTTTCCCCGAGGCCAGTGCCTTCGATCATATCCCGGTGCGCGATGCAAACCGCCCCGGTTCCCCTCCGCCTGGCTCCTAGCCGGCCCCTGGAATCGGGGCCTTTCAGGAGCACCTCATGGCGAAGGTCAAACTCACCAAGTCCGTCGTTGACACATCGCAGGCTCAAACCTGCGACGTGGAACTCCGGGATACGCTCGTTCCGGGCTTCTTGTGCAAGATTACACCAACGGGCCGCAAGGTCTTCATGGTTCAGTACCGCACGAACTCCGGCGTGCGGCGCAAGCCGGCAATCGGCCAGTTCGGCGAACTGACGGTCGAACAGGCGCGATTGCTTGCGCAAGACTGGCTGGCCGAAGTCCGGCGCGGGGGCGATCCCGGACTCGACAAGGCCGAATCCCGCAAGGCGCCGACGGTCAAGGAGCTGTGCGGCCGGTTCATGGACGACCACTCCAAGCCGCACAACAAGCCCAGCACACAGGCCGGCTACCAGTACCAGATCGACAGCTTCGTCATCCCGGCCTTCGGCAGCAAGAAGGTTCACGAGGTCACACGCCACGACATCACCGCGCTGATGAAGCGCATGGAGAAGTCGCCCACCCAGGCTAACCGGGTGCTGTCGCTCGTCCGCAAGATGTTCAACCTGGCCGAGCTGTGGGGCTACCGGCCCGATGGCTCCAACCCGTGCCGCCACGTCCCCAAGTACCCGGAAAAGGGTTCGACCCGGCTCATCACCGACGACCAGATGACCAAGCTGTTCACCTATCTGGAGAAGGCCGAGGCCGAAGGCTTGGAGCATCCCACCCACCTGCTGGCAGTCCGGCTGCAATTCGAGTTCGCCGCACGCATGTCGGAAGTCCTGCTCTTGCAGTGGGATTGGCTCGACCTACCCAACGGCCGGGTGGTCTGGCCGGACAGCAAGACCGGCGATATGTCCAAGCCCTTGAGTGAGGAAGCCCGCCGGCGGCTGACCAATGCTCCTCGCTACGGCGATTCGCCCTATGTCTGCCCGGCGATCCTCGACCACAGCAAGCCCCTCAGCACCCACACCTACTATCAGGCGTGGCGGCGCATCCTTGACCGTGCCGGTGTGCCGAAGGTCGGCACTCACGGTATCCGCCACCGCTCGGCGACCGACATTGCCAATTCGGGCGTTCCCCTAAAGGTCGGCATGGCGCTGACAGCGCACAAGACCGCGGCGATGTTCATGCGCTACGTCCATACCGAGGACGATCCGGTGCGGCAAGCGGCCGAACTAGTGGCGGCCCGGCGCAAGACGATCACGGGTGCGCAACGCCAGGCGGAGGTCGAAGCATGAGAAGGAGGCCCACCCGGGAAATCCGAGACAGTGTCTCGGAAATGTGGACGCGGGCTCGCCCCTTCTCCTTGACTTCCATTCGTCTATAAACGAAAATAACAATGTACCGAATCGAGCACTACCTCTCGGCCGACGTACAGAAGGATCTCTACACCGACTGGCTGCGGCGCTTGCGTGATGCACAAGCCAAGGTGGCGGTCATCCGCCGCGTGGCCCGTATCGAGCAAGGCAACTTCGGCGACCACAAGTTTTGCCGAGATGGCGTGTGGGAGCTGCGCATCGACGCGGGGCCTGGCTATCGGGTTTATTACGGCCTAGCGGGGCAACGGTTGGTGCTGCTGCTGTGTGGTGGCGACAAGCGCACCCAGGATGCGGACATTGACCGGGCGGTGGGCTATTGGCAGGACTGGCAACGGAGAATCGACGAATGAGAGGCAAATCCCATGACGAGGCGATGGCCGAGCTGTACCGCAACGATCCGGCGCTCGCACTTGAAGTCATCAACAACATCCTGGCCGATGGCGACCAAGCCGAACTGATGACCGTGCTGCGCCAGCTTGCGCAGACAGTCGGCGGCGTGCAGGCGGTGGCCGAACAGGCTCACCTTAACCCGACGCAGCTTTACCGCACGTTGTCGCCGAAGGGCAATCCCGCCCTGAACAGCTTGACCGCCATCCTCAAGACGATGGGCCTACGCTTGGCTGTGCAGCCGCTGGCTTCTGCGCCCTCGGCGCACGCGGCTTGATGTTCGATGCCTATGGCAAGCATCGTTCATCCGATTCACTTTGAAGACTACAGCGGCGTTCAATTTGAGCGCCTTGCTTTTGCTTATCACGTTCGTACCGGCTGGCGCGACCTGATCTGGCACGGCCAATCGGGTAGCGACCAGGGACGAGACATCTTCGGAATCGAGGAGTTTGACGATCGACCTTCGCGCAAGACGATTATCCAGTGCGCTAATCGTGACATGCTGACCCTGGCGAAAGCCCGAACCGATATGGAGAAGGCTGTCGAGGCTACTGGCGGTACGCCAGATGCTTTCAAATTCATCTGTCGTGGTGCAGTCTCTGACGCCAGCAGAACACGGATCAGCGATAGCGCTGCTGCACTTGGCGTAGCGCATGTGACGATCTGGTCGAGCGTCGAGTTCGAGGAGAACCTGCGTTTGCGTGGCGAATACCTCTTGCACCGCTTCGTCCAGGGAGTCGAGTTCCCCGAAGCCGAAGCTGAGATCCGAAAATTCGTTGATGACTTCCCTGGCTTATCCGACGCCGAGGCGCTGGGTTTGATGGCTGCCGTATTCGACCGGCCTGCTTTTCGCACACCTTTTCAACAGGAAAGTTCGCTACCCGCCTTCCAGCAAGCTGTTGAGGACACCATTCGAGCACTCAACACCGGAGCGTGGAGAACACGTGAAGGCACCGAAATTCGGCGCATTCCATCGATCCATCACATCAGAGATCAGCGTGTTCGCAAGGTGCTGGCCCAGGTTGTGCGTCAAGTCGATGAACTGCGCCGCATCTTCGTCTCTCGCCTCCGAGAAGGCGAGATCCGGCATTGTGAATGCGGCAAGGCGGACTGCCCCACCTACATGCTCAGTTCTCGTGTAGCGGACGAACTGGATTGCGCCCGTGACCGCATCCTCGCTACCTTTCGCTCGGTGCATGCACCGTTCGATGTTGTCGTCCGCTAAACGCGGAGAGGTCGGCAATGGCGGCGCAAATTGACCTGTTCAGTTCTCAGCATCTTGAAGCTGCCTGCCGTGTGCTTGCAGACACCGAGCGCGGCTTGAGTGGCACACAGATTGGGAGGCTGCTGCAAGAGATGGAAGTGATCGACCCATCGCCGGGCATGACGAAGTGGAAGCGGTTGTTCAACGCGCTCGCCGAGTTGCAGAACAAGCATCAGCGAGGCAACCATCTGATTATGTTCATCAACCGCGCAATGAACCCGGTGAACTACGTGCGCGATCCTGGAACATTTGCTTGGCTGCGGGATGAACTCAATGTCGTGCTGGCGTTCTCTGGCTTCTATGTTCGCGACGATGGCAAGGTGGGATATGCCGACAAGGCGACGACGTTGGATGCAGCCCGCGCACGCGCTGGACGTCTCAAGGCGGCGCTGGAAAGCAGAGTCGTCCATGCGGAGGTCTTGAATTACTGCCGAGCCGAGCTGTTGGACGAGAACTATTTTCATGCGGTCTTCGAGGCGAGCAAGGGTGTCGCCGAGCGAATTCGCATACTGTCGGGGTTGACCGGCGATGGTGCCGACTTGGTGAACAAGGCGTTCGCGGGTCAGCAGCCAATCTTGGTCTTGGGACCACTGAGCACCGAGTCCGAAAAGAGCGAGCAGAGAGGATTTGCGAACTTGCTAATCGGTCTGTTCGGCGCCGTGCGCAATCCCTTGGCCCATGCCCCGAAGACGAATTGGCCTATGTCTGAGCAGGATGCGCTCGACATCTTGACGCTGGTTTCACTGATCCATAGAAAACTGGATGGCGTGCAGAAAGCGGCAGTGTCCTTTTCGTAGGCGTCGCAACGCCGTCCTGATCGATTGTTGTATCGTGATACGACAATCACCTGCCTCCTCTGAATAGACCGTCCCAGCCTGTTGAACGAGATTCAAATGGCTTAAAACAAGGAATCTTCATGTCGCAAGCGGCGTTCAATGTCTTCGATGCGCTGTCCGCTTGGGGCAAGACGCTTTCCAACTGGCAGCGGTGCCTGCTGGTCAAACTCGTTGGCGCCGTCGATTTCCCGGACGAGGCTTTGGATGAGGTCTACCGCGAGTACTTGATGGACCAGCAACTGGCCACCACGGAGATGCCACGCGCCACATGGGACATCGCCTTGCCCCAGATCCAAGGCGGCCCCACAACGGACTCAAGCGTAGTGACCGCCATGACCGCACTGACCGGCGTCAACGCCCTGGCGCCGGGTGAAACACTGACTTTCGGGCGCAAGCTCACTGTGATCTATGGTCCCAACGGTGCGGGCAAGTCCGGCTATGCGCGAGTGCTCAAAGCCGCATGCTTCACCCGTTCCAAGCAAACCGCGATTCTCGGCGATGTGAAGTTGGCCAAGCACAAACAACCCACGCCTAGCGCGACGTTTGCCTTCGACGACGGCTCCAACACGACATTTGTCTACAAGGAGCCTTGCCAGCGACTGCGCGACAACTTCGCGGTGTTCGACTCGACCTGCGTGCGTGTCCATCTGGATGAGCGCAATGCCTTCCAAGTCATGCCTTATCTGTTCGATGTTTTTCCCCGCATGGTGGAGGTCTTCGGAAAGCTCCAGCGCAAGCTGCGCGATGACATCGCTCTACGTTCCCACGCTACGGACAAGTTCGCGATTCCAGGCAGCACGTCCGAAGTCGCTTCGCTGCTGATCACCCTGACGGCACAGACGGACCTCGTTGGCTTGCAGGCATTGGCCGCCTTCGGCGACGAGGAGCGCGCGCGCCTGGAATCGGTTGTCCAGCAACTCGCGACACTCAGGACCACCGATCCCAAGGAGATCATTCGCCAGAATGAGCAGCGCATCATCGATCTGGACGCACTGAAAGCATCGATCTCAGGTTTGCACATGGCTGTATCGCCTGCAGTCGCGGAACAGATCACCAATGCCGTCAAGCAGATTCAGACGCTGACGGAAAAGGCGTCAGCGCTCTCAGCGGCACAGTTGGGCGAGGAGCCGGTGCAGCCCATCGGCACAGCAGCATGGCGTGACCTGCTGGCTGCGGCCATTGCTTACAACGCCGAAGCCTATCCTGACGAGGCGTTTCCACCGAAGGCGGATGCGGCCCGATGCGTGCTTTGCCATCAGGTTCTCGACGAAGACGGCATTGCACGATTGACCCGCTTCTATCAGTTCGCAACCAGTGGTGTCGAAGCGCAGCTTGGCCAGGCCAAGACAACGCTCGCAGGGTATGGCACGAAGTTGTCGAAGATCAGTCTCGCCTTCTTCGACGAGGGCAGTGTCGCGCGCCGGACCTTGACCGAGGTGGATGCCGCAATGGCCGCGGCGGTTTCCAGTCATGTCGAAGGCTATCGGGAAGTCATCGGAGCATTGGCGCGGGCGGTTGCCGGTGCCTTCGACCCTGGCTTGAGCATGTTGGACCATGACCCGGTCTCGGTACGCATCACGGAGTTGGTTGAGCGCCTGAAATCCGACAACGATGCCTTGCGACAGAAGGACCCCAAGGTACTGATGGGGTCGTTGATGGCAGAGGAGCGATTGTTACTCGATCGCCAGGTGCTCTCCGGCCAGTACGATGCCATCGCTGCGGCGGTGGCAGACCTCAAATGGGTGGTGAAGGCCAATTCGTGCATCCGCGGCTTTGCCGTATCCCAACGCGAAGTGACCAGCAAGCAGAAAGCGCTGGCCACAGAACTGGTGGCGCAGGGCTTCATCGCGCGATTCACGGAGAACTGCGCCGCCCTGCAGCTCAAGCTGCCGGTGCAATTCCGCTTCGCGGGCGATGCTGGAACGACTGATCGCAAAATCGAGATTGCCAACGCCAGCGTGGCCGGCATCGACCCGTCTTCGGTGCTGAGCGAGGGCGAACAGACCGCCGCGGCATTGGCCGACTTTCTCACTGAAGTGGAACTCAACGGTTCCTGTTTGGGCGTGGTGTTCGATGACCCCGTGACCTCGATGGACCATGTACGCAAAGAGGCGATCGCACAACGCCTGGTGGACGAAGCCGCCAAGCGGCAGGTGATCGTCTTTACGCACGACATCCTGTTTACGAACTATCTGGCGACGGCTGCGGTGGAAAAGGGTGTCGATTTCGCGGGCCGGACCGTGTGGCGTGGCGAGGCCGAAGAGCCAGGTGTCATCGACAGCCTGGCCTTCCCTCACGAACATTACGAAGGTGCTGCACACGATCGCGCACGAAAGCACCTTGACGTCGCCCGCACGCTGGATGGCGACAAGCAGCGCGACAGCCTGGAGAAGGCGTGTGGCAGCCTGCGTACCGCCTATGAGGACTTCATTCAGCGAAAGCTGTTCGGCAATGTCGTGCGCCGCTGGCGGGAGAACATCACCTTCACCCTCAGTCAGGTGTATTTTGATGAAGGCATTGCTGCACAGGTTCACACGCGCATGGTGATGTTATCCCGATACATCGATGCTCACTCCCACTCGCCAGACTTCCACGAAGTGCCGTTGACGATTGATTTCGTGGTTGACGAATTGGCACAGATGGACCGCATCAAGGCTGAGTACAACACAGCGCGCAAGGCATGGGAGAAAGCCAAGCCCCAGGCGGCGACCTTTAGCTGATCCGGACTTCAATGGCAAAGCCCACGATTGTTCTCGACAAGAACTACCTGCAAGGATCGACGGCGGCGCACATGCTGCAACTCGCGCAGTCGCACCAGTTGCTGATGGCCGACGTACTTTTCTACGAGTTGATCTCGTCGTCCGAACCGGGACGCTCGCGCTGCTTCGCCAAGTTTCCCAAGATCGAGAACCCGGTGATCTTGGTCAATCACGTAGGGGCGCTGCTGAAACAGGAGATAGAGTCGCACGAAGCCTGCGGCAAGCCCTCTACGCGGTACGAGGATATCCGCTTCCAATTCAACGAGGCGCTGACCGGCGCGAACTACGCGCTGCCGCCTTCGGCGGCTGAGGCGCTTCAGGAGCAGACGGCGGAACTTCGTGAAGATGTCGAACGATTTCTTGACCGGGTGCGCTTGATTCCGACCCTAATCCCAAATCTTCTGGAAGGCACCAGCGCGGAGCGACAGTCACTGCGGGAGGCCGCCGAGGAGGTCATCGCGACCAATACCGATGCAATGTTGAAGTTCTACGGGAGCCTGGAAGTCCCTTCGGGCGAACTTCCACTACCGCCTGCCACGATCATGACCCGGGATTGGGCACTATTTCGTTGGCAGCAGGTCCAGTTGCTTTTCGCGCTGGACGCATATTGTCGTTATGGTGGACGTGTTCCCGACACACTGAGCGGAAAAGCCTACGAGAAAATCGAGCACGATGTTCTCGACGCGCACTACCTCCTGTTGGGAACACTGGAAGGATCGTTCGCCACGCGAGAAAAGAAACTGCAGCGGTGGTTTGGTCTGCTTTGTCCCGACGGCCAGCTCTATTCCTAGCCAGTGGCCTTGCGCAGGCATCTTTTCAGATCGTCGGGTAGACCACCTTCTCGTTGTGATCGCTGAAATCGTCGCTCCACGTCAGCTTGATGGAGTGCTTGCTTTTGCTACCCAGTGATATGGACGCAATCAATTCCACCGACTGGAGCGTGTCCAGTGTCTCTAGCGGAAATTTCGAGTCGATGTCCGATTGAACCAGGCAGTCGTTGCCATCGGGAAACGACAGCGACACGTTGCGCGCGGCCGATTTCCCCTTGTTCCAGATTTTCAGCCGTCGGTTGTTGCTGCCGATCTTGATGAACGTCGCGCCGAGGTCCGCTTTCTTAATGTTGAGGATTTCAGTGGCTTCTTTTTCCAGAAGTAGCTTGTTCAGTCGATCCTGGCTCTCAATCAACTTGTTCTGTTTCTGATTGAATCTGAACGTCGTCCAAGTGGCGTACGCGGACAGCAAAAGAGCGCCTATGGCGATGGCATCACCAACACTGATTGGGAAGGGCATCATCGGATCTTGATGTTCTTGCTGCCGCGGAATGCCCTCTTCAGCGATTCGTGCAGTTCCTTCTGAAGATCTTTGACGACGGCTTTCCCGATCTCCTTGGCATGCGCTTGCACGTTCTCATCGTTGGCTCGGATGAGATCATCCTTGGAAATCTGCAACCCACAGTTGCCGCAGGTGAACAGTTCGCTCGTCTGCCCATCAGCGCCGTCGTGTGAAAACTCAGTGCCACCGCACGTTGGGCAATTCAGACAGACCGACCGGTTGTACTTGTCCGCTTTGAACGTCATGCCGTATCTCCGATCGTGTCAACGCTGTGAGCCGTGAATGATCGCAGCGAAGAAAAGAATAGCATCGCTGCACGGGGATCTTTCGTCGACGCGATGCCTATTTATTCTATCTGACAGTCTTCATTGCGTCCCGGCGTGCCGCCGCCGGGTTCGAGGGCTGCGCCCCGCGCTTCGTGCCGAATCGCGGCCATTCGGCTTTGCCCCCTGACGCCTCCGGCCCTTTCGAGCCTGCGCGTTCCGCTTGCCCTAAAAGCCGAGTGTGTGCAGCGGGCGGGTGTGGGCAGTCTTGCTGTTCCCTTCACCGTATCACGGCGTTCTCGCCGTCAAGGGCGGCGCGCGCCATGCGCGCTTGCGTCCTGTCGGCCGTCTGCGACCCCTGACTGCTTGCGCTGCGCCGTGCCCCGGAAGGGTCGGGCAATTCCGCCCGGCATCCTTGCAGGAGTTCACCATGAACAACGCACTCATCACTGACGAGCAGCGCATCGTACTGCTGGCCAACGGCCGCGAATCCTTGGAGAACCCGGACTTTGATCCGGCCCCCGTGGTCAAGCTGTTCACGCCGGACGCCGGCGCGACCTGGCTGCTGACCGAGATTGATCCTGACGACCACGACCACGCTTTTGGTCTTTGCGACCTGGGCCTGGGGGCGCCGGAAATCGGCTGGGTCAGCCTGGGCGAGTTGGCGATCGTGCGCGGCGGGCTGGGCTTGCCGATCGAGCGCGACCTGTCTTTCCGCGCTGAGAAGCGGTTGAGCGCCTACGCGCGCGAGGCGCGGCTGAGCGGGCGGATAGCTGTCTGACTCGGCCTTGGGCGGATGGCCCAGCAGCGCATCCCGTATCGGGATGCGCTTACTGCATCGTCAGCGAGGCCAGTCGTCGCTACGAACGCCTTCAAAGAAGCCAGGGCCGACTTCGATACGCAGTGAAGAGTGACGGCGCAAGATCTTCTGCGCTATCTCGGGCGATGCGTAGTCCGTGAAGTCGAGGAGGTAGCCGTAGACCATTTCACCGCTACTGCCGTCCAACTCCATTGCTTCTACATCGGCGAGATTGCCAACCTCATGCAGTTCGAGGCCCAGCAGTTCGGCATAGGATTGCGATACGCTGCGCGGCGGTGGCTCGCCGTCGTGGTCGTCATCCCCCCAGTTCGTATCGAGTTCCGCTTTGGTGACTTGGCAGTCCACTGACCCAAAGCACTGGCTGCCCAATCGCTCCACGCTCAAAGTGCCCTCCACATTCACGATGTGGCCCGCGTAGGGACGCTCAGTGTCGATGCCCAAGCCAACATGGCCATCCAGGTCGATTTCCAGCGAGCTGCCAACGGGGACGTTTTCAGACTCAACCTCGAAATCGAAATAGACCTCATCAATGCCATCGTAATTGGCGTTGGCCATCTCGCTGTTCACGTCATCGTCTTCGATGACCACCTGATCCACATGCTCACGCAGATAGTTATCGAAGCCTGCGTGAGAGGCGTGAATGTGTGTGTGGGGTGCTCGTTCCTTGAAGGCTGCGTCGATCAGCTCATGCAGTTGGCTTGGCGCGGGGGCTGCGCCAAGTTCGCTGGCGCGCCTATCGAGCGAGTCGTAGTCGAGTACAACGTGGTAGACATTGCTCAAGTCTTTGGGTTCGAGTGCGGCTACCTGGGCGGCCTGGTAGGCGGCAAGGCTCTTGTAGCCGAGTGCAGCAACAATGATTTGCTGCGCATGGCCAAGCTGCACAGGGGCGGCCACAGAAACGCTGTTCTTGCGAACAGAATGGGCAAGGTCGGAAATGCCGATGGGCATACGATTCTCCTGATTTCAGCGCAGGCCAATCGAGCGATTACTTGGCCTACGCCCAGGCGATATCGCATGGTGGTGGCAAGAAATACGGGGGGAAAGCAGAACGCAGTCTTGATTGAGCCGCTCGAAGCTCAGGCGGACAGGGCCTTGCCCACATTGTCCGCGAAAAATCCGCCGAAGACAAATCCCGCGATGCCCAAACTGCATGGGCGTCCCCGGCCACCTGGGAGATGGCCGGTCGCGCTGTCGTGCTGCGCATCGAGCCGCCTGCGGCGTCTCGCCCCTGACGGGCTTCCATCGTTCCCTCGCTCCGCTCGGCTGACGCCTCCGGCCCGGCTTCCAGCTTCGGGCCTGCGCGCTTCGCTTGCCGTGCGGTCGGCGTGTGGGGAAGGCCGTTGCCTTGTCCAGCCGTCTCCCCTGACTTCATCACCTTCACCGCGACTGTAGCCCGCGCCCGTGTGCCGTCAAGGCGCGCAGGGCCGTGTCCTCGGCTGCGCCTGCGGGCCGCACCAACCCTGCGCTTGCCTCCTTGACGGCGCCCGTTCGCGCGCTCCTGACCGTCGCGGGCGATGAACTCAGGAAAGACGGTGGCAACAGGGCCAACCGGGTTCCTCGTGCCGACCGCACCGAACAGCCGAAAGGCTGGGCTCCGAATCTAGGAATCCGGTGTGCGGTTTTCTTCAACAGCCTTTTTGTTCAGGAGAAAGACATGCAACTCGCATCCCGTTTCGCTTCCCGCTCCCCTTCGCTGCGCAGTGACTACCCGCTGTCCGATGACCAGATTCATCGCGTGGCCCCGTCCATCTTCGCGGATGCCCCGCACGAAAGCCGTTCGCAGCGGTACGCCTATATCCCCACCGCCGCCGTGCTGACCGAGCTTCGCAAGGAGGGATTTCAACCCTTCATGGTGACGCAGACCCGCGTGCGCGATGAAGGCAAGCGCGAGCACACGAAACACATGCTGCGCCTGCGCCACGCCAGCCAGATCAACGGCGCAGAGGCCAACGAAATCGTGCTGCTGAACTCGCATGACGGCACCAGCAGCTATCAGATGCTGGCCGGAATGTTCCGCTTCGTTTGCAGCAATGGTCTTGTGTGCGGCGACACCGTGGCGGACGTGCGCGTACCCCATAAGGGCGACGTAGCCGGTTCCGTCATCGAAGGCGCTTTCGAGGTGTTGAGCGGCTTCGAGCGGGTGAAGGATTCCCGCGATGCCATGCGCGCTATCACGCTGGATGAAGGCGAAGCCGAAGTGTTCGCCCGTTCCGCGCTGGCCCTCAAGTACGACCCCACCGACAAGAAGCCCGCGCCCATCACCGAATCGCAAATCTTGATGCCGCGCCGGTTCGACGACCGCCGCCCCGACCTGTGGAGCGTGTTCAACCGCACGCAGGAAAACCTGACCAAAGGCGGATTGCATGGCCGCAGCGCCAACGGACGCCGCCAGCAGACCCGCCCGGTGCAGGGCATTGATTCCGATGTGCGCCTCAATCGCGCCCTCTGGATGCTGGCCGATGGCCTGCGCCAGTTGAAAGCCTGAACCGTTTCCCCGCCGGAGGGGCGGTTCCCCTCCATTCCCTTGTTTCACTCGATTGGAGATTCACCATGAACGCCGTTACCCAAACCGAAGCCCGCGCCGTCAATACCGCCGCCGCTATCCCGTTGGAAGCCGCCGACCCGACCAAGAACCTGATTCTGGTTCCACTGTCGCGGCTGGTGCTGCGCCCCACGGGCCGCAACGTGCGCAAGACCCCGCGCATGTCCATCCCCGAACTTGCCGCAAGCATCCAGCGTGTCGGCCTGCTGCAAAACCTGATCGTGATTGCATCCGCCGATGGCGAGCATTACGAAGTCGTGGCCGGTGGCCGTCGCCTCGCAGCCCTCAAGCTGCTGGCGAAAAAGCACCGAATCAGCAAGGAATGGGAAGTGCCTTGCCTGCTGGTGGCCGATGGCACCGCCCGCACCGCCAGCCTCACCGAGAACGTGCAGCGCGAAGCCATGCACCCGGCAGACCAGTTTGAAGCCTTCGCGGCGCTGGTGGCCGAAGGCCGCCCCATCGAGGACATTGCGGCGGATTTCTCCGTTACGCCGCTGGTGGTGCAGCGCCGCTTGAAGCTGGCGAACGTGTCGCCCCGCCTCATGGCCGACTATCGCGCCGATGCCGTGAGCCTTGACCAGTTGATGGCCCTTGCCATCACCGATGACCACGCCGCGCAGGAAAGCGCGTTCTACGATGCGCCAACCTGGCAGCGTCACCCGTCCAACCTGCGCGAACGCCTCACCGAAAGGGAAATCGACGCCTACCGGCATCCGCTGGTGCGCTTCGTCGGGCTGGACAGCTACGAGGCCGCAGGCGGTGGCATCCGCCGTGACCTGTTCGCCGAAGATGACGCGGGCGTGTATCTGACCGATGCCGCGCTGCTGGAAGGGCTGGCGTTCAATAAGCTGACGGGCATTGCTGCCGAGGTGAAGGCCGAAGGCTGGGCATGGGTGGATGCCACGCCAGGCGTGACCCATGCCGACCTGCACGCCTTCCAGCGTGCGCCGAAGGAGCGGCGCGAACCGAACAAGCGTGAAGCCGCACGCATCGAGAAGCTGCAAACCAAGATGCACGAACTGGCCGAAGCCGTGGATGCTGCGCTGGACGCTGACGATGAGGAAAAGGCCGACGCCTTGCAGGAGGAAGGCGAAACCCTGGGCGAGCAGTTGCAGGTGCTGGAAGATGGCTTGCAGGACTACGGCGCGACCGTGAAGGCCGCAGCCGGTGCCATCGTCACCATCGACCGCAACGGCGAAGCCGTGATTCATCGCGGCTTGATGCGCGAGGCCGAGGCCAAGGCGCTGCGCACGCTGGAAAGGCTGCGCCAAGGTTTCGGCAGCGAAGGCGAAGCCGCGAACGACGACGAAGGCGAGGACGACGAGCCACCCAAGACCGCCGCCATGTCCGACCGGCTGGCGCAACGCTTGAGCGCCCACCGCACCGCCGCGCTACAAATCGAAGTCGCCCGGCATCCGCAAGCCGCGCTGGCCGCCGTGGTGCATGGCATGGTGCAGACCGTCTTGCAGGAACGCCGCTACGGCCGCAGCCGTGATTCTCTGCCGCTGGGCGTGGGCCTCAAAGTGCAAGACCGGCTGGAAGGCATGGCCCCGGACTGGCCGGAAACTCCCGCCGCCGTGGCGCTGTGCGAATTGCAACAGGTGGCGGGCGAAGCCTTGCCGGAGGACAGCGCCGAACTGTTTGCCGCGCTGCTGGCGAAGCCGCAAGATGAACTGGTGCGGCTGCTGGCCGTGTGCGTGGCTTCCACGGTGGACGTGGTGACGCCCCGTGCCACACCGCACCAGCCCGGCGAGGAACTGGCGCAGGCCGTGGGCCTCGACATGGCTGCATGGTGGAAGCCGACCGCAGAAGGCTACTTCAAGCACGTTTCCAAGGCCGTGATTCTGGAAGCCGTGGGCCAGTACGCGCCCGAGCACGTCACGCGACTGGCGAAGTTGAAGAAGGCCGACATTGCCAGCGAAGCCGAGCGGTTGGCCGATGGCACGGGCTGGATGCCTGCCATCTTCAAGACCGAAGGCCCGGAAGCTGCGCCGCAGGAAACGCAGGCGCAGGATGCCCCGGAGGATGCCGAGGCAATGGCGGATGAACCCGCCGAGGCGCTGGCCGCTTGACCCGCGCCGAAGGCAAGCGCCCCGGCCTCGACCGGGGCGCTTCGCTGCAAGGAGAAGCCCCCATGACCCGCATCACCAGCAGCCGCCCGCGCATGGCGGCGATCTACGCGCCCAGCACGGTACGCGCTCGCCGCTGGCACGACGATGGCGACGTGCGCGGCTACCGCCCGCCCTCGGGCTGGTCGGCCCGCGCCGACCTCACCGACATTCACCCCATCACGGGCCGCGCCTTGCCGCGTGCCGTGTGGTGGCTCATCGAGACGAAGGAATAACCGCGTTCAGCACCGCGCCCAGGCCGTTCCGTCCTGGGCGCGGTGGACGCAAAATCCGGGCGCGGCAGTGGCCGCGCCCGGTGTTCAAGGCCAGCAGCCGAGTCAGAACGCCGCCGCCTTCGCGGTGGCTCAGGCGGTGGCGTTGAAGGCATCGCTGTAGCGCGCGATGCCTTCGGGCACTGGCCCATGCAGGGCCAGCGCCATGAAGTAGCCGGGCGGCACGCCCGGCAGTTGCAGGCCCGCATGGGCCTGAAAACCAAAACGCGCGTAATACGCGGGATCGCCTAGCAGCACGCAGCCTGCGGCCTGCATGGCCCGCAGTTCAGACAGCGCCTGCTCCATCAGGCGCGAGCCGATGCCGTGCCCCTGCCTTTGCGGCAGGACGGAGATCGGCCCCAACCCGTACCAGTCCTCAGCCTGGCGGCCGTGGCCGTCGGTGATGGTCACGGGCGACAGGGCCACATGGCCGATGATCTGGCCGTGTTCTTCGGCCACGATGGAAAGCGTCAGTTCGTTGGCAGTGCGCAGTGCGCGCACGATGAATTGCTCGGTGTGGCTGGTGTGCGGCGCATCGGCGAAAGCGGCCGTCGTGACGGCTTCGATGGCAGCAATGTCGTCCGGGGTTTCGTGTCGGAGCTGGAGAGTCATGGGCTTGTCTTGGGTTACTTCCTGAAAATATAGAACGGCCTGGGCGTGTCGGCGCGAGGCGCCGCCGGGCTTTCGGGCTGCGCCCCGTGCTTCGTGCCGAATCACGGCCATTCGGCTTCAATCCCTCACGCCTTCGCGCCTGTGGCGCTGCGCGCTTCGCTTGCGAGGAAGGCTGCGCCCCGCCGCAATGGGCGGAGCTTGTGGGGCTACGCCCCGGCTTGCTGCGGCAGGTTGTGCAAAAGCGTGCCGTCCTCGACGCTGGCGATTCGTTGCCTGTACGTCACGAAGGACGGTTCACCGACACACCGCTCGGCCTCGCCCGATGGAGCTTCCTCACCACGCCTCAAGCATGTGCCGCGAGCTGCGGCTGGGGCGCTCTGGCCTTGTCGTCGGGGCATTGACCTGGCCCGCGTCAGGGCGCAAGCCGGTGAAGCCGTCACGCGGGGATGCCGAGTCGGCCCTGTCTCCATTCGGGAGCGGGCGGCCTGTGCGTCCTTGTCTTGTTG
>NZ_JBFXCD010000013.1:0-107492 GCF_050182545.1 Hydrogenophaga sp.
CCGAGGATCACCAAACACCGTGGCGCCCATGCTCGATGCCTGGTACGCCACGTTGGGTAAACGCCTTCAAGCAGACAACGGCGAAGATGGCGCCGGCGAGCAGGGCAGCCTTCCCGCACCAGTGCTTCGAGCGGCCAAGGCACTGTGGGGGCGGGCGCAGCAACATGCCCAAGAACAGGCAGCCGAATCGTTGCGCATTGACCGATCCATGCTGGAACAACAAGTGGAGCGACTGGCGGCCACACGCAATGCGCTTGATCAAGAACAGCAGAAGCTCAAAGAGCGCTCCGAGGCGTTGGATGCAGCCCTTCAGGCGAAAGACCAACAGATCGCAGACCTGGTGCGTCAACTCACCGCCCTGCAAAAAAGCATGGTCGGCCGCGAAGGTGAAGTCGAGCAGTTACGAACTCAAATTGCCGCGACGATAAGCGCGCTGCAGGCCGAGCGGGGACGCCTCGATGCGCTTACCGAAGAACACAGGCAGGAGCGGGGGCGCCTGGAGCAGCGCGCTCACGACCAAGAAAAACGCCTTCTGGAAGACGTTGATCGCGCACGGCAGGAAACCAAGCGGTTGAAGCTCGTGCAGGAAAACGAGAGCCGACGAGCCAACCAGGAGTTGGCAAGCGCGCAAGAGCAGGTTCAATCGCTGCGCGTCGAGGTTGGAGCTTTGCGCTCAGAGAATACTGGTCTTGCCCGGGAAGTTCTTTCAGCCCGAGAAGACCTCCGCACGGCGCAATCTCAACAGGAGCAGTTCCGAAAGGACACCACTGCGTTGCTGGCGGACCTCAACTCGCGTATACCCAAGAACGTTGCAACCGCGGTACCTGCGGCCGCGAGACGATCTAAACTGAAGGCCACGCCAAGTCGCTAGGTTGACGAATCCAGGTGTCGGCGCGCTCATCATGGTCTCTCTGCAATCTACTGGGCGCGTTCCCTCCAACCGTTGAATGTCAAACACGAGCTCCTGATGCATTCATGCAGCGTTCGGCCTCATCGACAAAGTGCTCTGCACCAAAGTTCATTTGCGCCTCGTGGCGATTCCGGAGCGATTTGAAGACAAAGTCGAAAACGGGTGGATTGCGCTTTCGACCGTCGAATATTTCACCTTGCAGAGAACGAGCTTCATTCTCAAGGTTGGGGTCGGCAGGATTCTCGATGGCGTGACGCCATACCCGTTCGGCATGCTCGCGGAGTCGATCAAGACGATCAGCTGCCTCACGATGCTCGACCCATTGCTGATGTGACAACTTCAGCGTAGGCGCCATTGGCACCAGAACAATAAGCAGTAGGTCGGAGACCTGCAACCCAGCGACAATCCCAGCCCAGAACACCAGAATGGCCCCAGCCAACAGCAGCCCTGCCATCACCCCGGCGTAGCTACGGCGTTGTTGGGCGTCCCACCAGCAGTTGGTCCGCTGGCAAACAATACGTGCCAGAGATAGGGGGAGTCGCTGTACGGCTCGCGGATACCAATCGGTAAGGGGAGGCATCTTGGACGCCCATGTCTGGTAAAGCTGAGCTTGCTCGTGAACGAACTCCACCGACTCAGGGTTGCCGACTTTTGTCGCATCCCACCGCAACGCCAGCACATCGCAGTCAAATCGCTCCTGAACTCGTGCACCGGACTCGCGCAGGCGTCGCTGTGCAGGGCCCAGGTACAACGTGTCGAGAAAAAAGATGGTGGCACCCAAAGCCGCCACATACCCTTTCGCGTTTGGATCGAGGATGCCGAAGACGGCGACCAACGCAGCGATTGGCCCGCCGAGGATCAATTGCCACCCCAGCAGAAACTTGGCACGCGCGTAGATCTGACGTTGCGCAGCCAAAAACAGAAGCGCTCGATTTTCGTTTTGCAGCTTGAATATTTCGTTCATCGCAGGAGTTATGGTCGATTCGCTACATAAAGCAAAGCTTGGCGTTCAATAATTTCCGTTGAAAACCAAGTCCCACTGCCGATTCGCCTCGAGGAAATCACGTCGCTTTTCTGCAAGTGAAGCGGCCCGCGCATGCACAAGTGCGAACGAGGCAGCACGATAGAGTGTCTCGCGCTGCGCATAGGTGTCGTTTGGGCTTATCTCTCCAGCAATCACACACGGGTCCAGCAAGGCTCGACATTCCGTGGCGACTAGGTACTCGAAGAAATCCTCCAAACACCCGCCATAAGTTTTCCCGACCGGCGCTCCCAGACCTCCGGTGCAGAGGAGCATGTCGATGTAGAAGCTGCGAATGGGAAGAGGCTGGGTCCTCGCATGCTTCCACCACTTCAACAATTGAGACACTTTACGGAGACGGTTACCGCTACGTTCCTGATGGATTTCGAAATGTCGATCATGTGTTTCCGGACTGGTGCGAAGCCACCCTCCTTGACCATCAGGAATTTGGAAGACTGGCCGAGCACCCGTGAAGCCTAGAAACATCGCAGGCACCACATCAAGGCTTTGCCCCGAGCTGCCAAATACAAGCGAAGCTGCGAGCACATCGCGCCTCACATATGTAGACGGATACCGGTCGCCGAGATCAGTGACAAGTTTGTTCAAGATCGTGTCAGATGAAACCAGGCGACCACCCCAAATGAACTCTTCCTTTCGGAAAACAACCATGAAGTCCAGATCACTGAATCTGTGAATGGCAGTTTGACGCGCATGGCTGCCGATTTTTTTGGCACTGTGCAGCGCGAACGTCTTACCAAGACGCGTTCGAACCGACATGGCATGGGAGCGCGCCGCAGCAAGTGAGCCATCCTGTGGCTGGATACGACCGGCTAAGGCGACTAGGTTCATCTGAGGAGGAAGTTGAGTACGCATGGCCGCTCCCGTTCAGTCAAGCAGTGATCAGCGTTTGCGGCTTGATTGCGAGACGACGGATCCAGCCAAGGTCTGCGTGACCTTAGACGAACCGGAGCTATCCAAGGCGCGAGAGGCAGCGCGCTCGATGCCAGCGCCCGTTTGTGCAGGAGCACCCGCTTGACGCAATGCGGAGCCGGCGAGTGACTTCTGTGTCGCCGAGGAAGTCGAAGAACCGAGAGTTTTGCCTGCGACCGAAGCCACACGCGATGATGTGTGCTTGCTGTTGACTGCCATAATGGACTCCCGCGCCTCGATTCAAAATGCTTGCCAAACCTGAGGCTCAGTTTGGCAAGCAGGATTTCACGGCTTCACGCGCCCGTGAGAGAAGATCGCATTCGAAATTTTCCGGGCCTCCAACGGCACGGGATCTGGACGGGGTGGGCACCACCAGCCAGCCACTCGCGGCTCTCGAGCCACTCCTCGTAGTACCAAAGCCATTCAGCAGTCCAGGCGATATAGCTGTTATCGAGCTTGTGGTGCGGATGCCATTCGCAGTTTTTCGGCCACCAAAGGCACAGAAGACTGCCTCGCCCGTCGTGGTCGTACAAATGAGGAGGGCGCCGCCCCCCTGCAACTTCGACCAAGTCGGGCCGCAGCACGAACATTCGGGGCGGCTTTTTACCCGGGTACACCTGCAGCTCACAGTCGTAGAGGCGGCCAAAGAGTCCGGGTGACAGGCTGAATTTGAAACGGAGCAGCCGGCCTCCTTGCATTGACACTTTGCTTCCTGGCAGCTTGAGCTGGCGCAACTCCAGCGAGCGCTGCGCCAATGTCGGCAACGGCGTTTCATGCTTCGGGCTCACTGTGGTGATCCGAAATTGGTGTTGGCGTTGGCCGACATGCTTGCCAGACCGCCGGTAGCCGTGCCCACCAGAATACGACGCCCAGCTTGCTGCGTCACGGCGGTCGGGGCGGACGCATCGCGCACTGCCTGAGCTGCGCGAGAACCGAATGCGCTTTCGACCAAGCGTTTAATGTTGTCCCCGCCCACTCGCGCCTCAAGGCTGTCCAACAGTTCACCAATCTCCTGCTGGAAGCGAGCGTGCCAGGCCAGAAACGCCTGCTGCTTCTGTGGACTGTCCATTGATGAAGCCAGGTCATCACCAGGCGCCCAGGGATTGGGAAGCAACCAGCGCTCTAGTCCGTTACCCAGGATTTCGCGGCGAAAACCCCTGACCATGGCATCAATGATGTCCAGTAAGAGATCGAGTTCCGTGTCGTGCGGTACCGGTGCCAACTGCGCGTAGGCTTGCGCCATCAGCGTCGTGATAAACAGGGACGATGGAGACAAATCTTCTTGTCCTGCCGGGGAAGCGCCGAAGCTAATGTTGCGATGCACCTTCATCAACTGCACGAAACTGCACAGCAGCCGCAGTGAGACCTCCTGCACGTCTGGCAAAGGCACAACCTCTGAGCGCAGCGCTGCGTCGGCGGTATGCGCTTCCCGGATGATGTGCGTGAGTACGGCTTTCACGCTGGCCGCCTCGTTGAAGCCGCGCACTATTCCCCGCGGGTTCGTGGGCACGAACGTCATCAATTGCCGGTCAGGAATCCTTGAGTGCGTCTCTCCGCCAACAGGAATCGAGACAATAGGGTCTTCGATCACTGGTGCCACATCCACGCGCACTCCATCGCTGTAGACGAGGGTGACACACCGATCCCAGCGCTCTATCTTCAGGCCATGTGCCCTGGCGTAGCGGCTGAGCACCGTGTGAAGATTGTTGATGAGTTGCCTGGCACCAGACACTCCAGGATAGACACCATGCGCTCTGCGCTGTAGCAAGAGAACGGCATCGACGTCAAAACCCTGCTCACGCAAATGCAAGGGCCGAACTAGGGTCCCGATCTGCCGGGAGCCCTGGCCGTAAACCTGGATGACCAGGTCGCCGAATTCGGGGCTGTCCGTCAGAAAATTGCCGATGGATTCGTACGATCGGTCCAGTGCTTCTACTTGGGTGGCCGATGGCAGGAACACGCCAGCGATCAAGCGCGTAAGGTCGTTGAATTGGCGTGCCGCGCGTGGTGAATGCGGCCGACGGACAGGCACAGGAAAATTGTCTCGTTGCATAGCGAGCTTCCAAGGGTCAATGACGCCATTCCAGGGAAGCCCGCATTCCTATTGTTGCTCCGCAGCACGTATGGCACACTGCGGGCTTGTAATCGTCTGGCGGTAACGCTGGGCTTCAGAAACCACCTTGGCGTCAGTCACTGGTGGTTTCTTTTTTTGTAACGAAGACACTATATCTGGTGTCTTGAACACGTGCAAGCCACTACCGGTAGCGTTTGAGCCGGCTTCTGCTCCCAACTGGCGGCAAGTAGTCTTGAAGTCATTTGGTTGGGTACAAGCTGCACAGATCTGCTAGTATTTTTCGCAGAATGAACGTTTCGCAGCCGCGCTAAAGTGGTCTCGATGCTCGAAATCTCATCTTTTCCAACATGCCAAGACGCCTGACAGCAGCTGATGTTTGCGCTGTGACCGGATACACACGGGACGAGCTACATGCGACTCTGAAGGTTCTTCACCCTTACCGTGAAGAGCAGCCTGCTCCACGCGTTGCTCGAGAGTTCACTGCTAGAGACTTGGTGGTTTTGAGCGTTACGCAGGTTTTGGAGCATCGCTTGGGTATGCGTAGAACTGCGCTCGCGACCCTGGGTGCTCCTTTGCGTTCGGCACTGACAGGGCCTAAGACGGCCAGCAAGAGGGCGCGTCTCGTAATTTGTGTCGAACCGCCAAGCGTGGAATACGTGGACCTATCCATCACGGAGAAGGAGGGCATCGTTATCGCGCTCGGCCCGGTTTTTCAGCGTGTTGATGGTTATCTGTCCTATGACGCACAGCCGCAGTTGCCGTTGGCACCGGATTTGTTGGTCGCCAAAACTAGGGCTGGAAGTTAACAGTGCCGGCATGACCCAGGCGGTCACGCCTCGGATTTTTCGGCAGGGTGGCTCGAAGAGAATCAACCAGGAAATTCAGTTGGGAGACCGTGTCGCAGAAGTTGTTCTGGCTGAGGGGGCTGCGGTGGAAGTTGGGGCATTGTGTCGCGGTCAGCCGTTTCTACGCTGGGGATTTATGTCGGCTCAAAAGTCTTCAGCAGATGCCTGGAGTGTGGCGGCGATTACTGGAAAGAACTGGTCAGCCTCCAGTGGTTGGTGTTGCTGCAAAGTGCTCAGGGCCCTCATAAATTCTTCGGGACGGCGACCGAGTAACGCAAACGATTGGCTGGCCACGGGCAGACTGGGGATGACTCTAACGCGCTCTTGCTGCAGTTTCTGGAGCACCCACTGCACGTAATCTTTTCCCAACGGCGGCAACTCGACCGAGGTTGCCCCCAGGAACGCAGTTTTGTCCCCCACTGTCAAACCTTCGATCTGGGCTCGGTTTGACCCGGTGCCAATGAAGATGAAATGGCCGGGGGTGCTGGGGCGAGCGTTGACTGCATCGCGTGCTGCCTTAAAGGCATACAGGAGTGCGAGGCCAGCATCCGAGGTGAGCATGTGCTGGACCTCATCGACGATGTAGACCAGATCGGTTTTGACTTTGTCCACGATTTCCACTGCTGCTTGCGCGATGGTGGCACCTGTTGGAGTGCCGAGGTCAGCGACCTGGAAGTCAAACGTCACGCCTGCGGCGCGGCGTGACTGATTTCTAGTCGAGCTTTGCAGGTCTTTCAGCGACGAGCGCAGAGCGGCGTGGACGAGTTTGCTCGGACTAGCTGTGACTTCGGACCACAGGTCCACGTAGATCACAACTGCGCCGGCATTCTCTAGCGTCGGTATCAGGTCCCGGAGCAGGAAGGTGGTTTTCCCGGTGCGGCGCGGGCCGGAGAGGAATAGGCCGGAACGAAGGCTCTGGTCGAGGACGTTGGGGTTCAATAGCTGGGTGGCGATGTCGCGGGCGAGTTTGGGACGGTGGTGAATGAGACTCATGTCCCTTCCTATCGGTTGTGAGCAGTTATCCATTCTGCATAGGTGTCGCTAACTTGCGATCTCGGCCCTTGGATCACGACATCTGAAGAACAAGTGCCACAGATGATTGTTTGCGATGGTGACATCCACACGAACTTTACGAACTTGACGAATATACCGAAGTGATCGAAAATGTAGGCTAGAGCTGTTAGTGAATCAGGTCGTGAAACATCACGGACTTTCGCCACCCTGGGATGCCATGGGGTTTTCTGTCGACGACGAGATTATTCCCCGCGATGGCACCTTCGCGCCGTTTGAGCCCTTGAAAATCGCTCAAGTCATGACGAAGGCGTCTCTGACGGTGCGCGCCACTACCGTTTTCGGGCAGCTCACCTGCGTTGAAAGGCTTCAAGGTATGTGGCGCGAAATCCTGCCATTTTGGGTTAGCGTAACTGCAATTGATCGAGCAAATAGGTGAGATCGCCCGCGCTTTCTGGCCTCGCAGCAAGGCCAGACCAAGCCGCACCGGTTCTTCGGCAATCGCAAGGCCGACACGCGCAACGCACCCTGAACGAGTGCTCAAGACTCAATCGCCATGAACTCATTGACTTCTCCTTTTTCTGTTGCACTTGAATCTCTCAACCCACGGCATCCCAGTACGTTTGATCTCTACGCGAGCGAGGCTCAGACCACCGTGTTGCTACGCGATGGTGCCGAATACAGGCGCCAACGCATCAATGCCTCGGACATGATCACGACTGAAGAAGCGGCTGAGCTGAGCGGCACAACCCGCGTGACGGTCAATGCTTGGATCAAGGGTGGGCGCTGCATTGGTGTGACGCATTTGCGTCGAGGCTTCAGGATTCCGAAATGGCAGTTTGAGCCCTACGTCTTCCCAGTGATTCAGGCGCTGTCTGAAGCCTTGAGCACCAATGATGGGTGGGTATTGCTGTCGTTTTTGGAAACACCGCATGAGGCTCTTGACGGACTGGCGCCACGCATTGCCCTAGAGCAGGGCGTGCCTGGACGGCGCATTGTTGAACTGGCAACCGCAGAAGGGCACTGATCTGGCAGAAAGTCCGGAGTCTGGCACTGTGCGAATTGCTGCTCAGGGGCACTTGAAAAAATGCGCTCAGAGGCCTGATTGAGTTCATCACGCCTGCGCAGGACGTGTCCGACGATCAGCCGCTTGCCTTGCTTGCGCGACTCTTCAAGAGCCAGATCCGTTGGAGCTGAAGAAGTTGGGAGGGCACCGGCTTACACCATGCGTTGGCCAGAGTCGCTGCGGTCTGATCGCGAAAGGCGCAGCGATCTCGATTGTGTGGGCAGCGCGCTTGATCGCTACTGCGTAACTCATTGAGGGACAAACCATACGCTGTGCAGCGTATCGAGTGCTTTGCACTCGTGGTCCCGTCATCTTCGATGCTAGCCACGCATCGAGGTGAGCTCTGTTGAAAAGAATTTGGCTTAAATATCTCAAGAGATTTAGCTAAGCATCCTGCCGGGAAGGTTGTTGCTGGTTGCTAATGATTCGCGGCTTTAACTTTACATAATATACATCGTGGAACATGGCCCGGATGGCCCGGCTTTTCCGCGCTTTGCTCGCACCGGCGGTGCGCTACCTTGGTGGCCTTTTCACAGGGGGAAAGCATGTTTCTGGCACCGCGTCAACTGCCGCCGCTTGAGGCGCTGTTGCACGATGTTGGACAGCCCACACCGGCCGCGCTAGGCCGGCTGCTGGGCGTCCACGAGCGCACCGTCTTCCACTGGCTGGCCAAGGGCGAAGCGCCCCGGCCGGCCGGCCTGGCGCTGTTTTGGGAAACGTCTTGGGGCCGCTCGGTGGTCGAGGCCCAGGCCGTCAACGGGGAGCGCTGGGCGCGCGGCCAGGTGCACGCGCTGGAACGCGAAAACGCCACGCTGGAAGCCCGCGTGGCCTATCTGGAGAGGGTCGGTCAGTTCGGCGCGGCGAACGCGCCCACGCTGGCCCCCGTCACTTCTTGGAGAAGCGGCCCAGCCGGTTTCGCTTGACCTTGACCGTGATCGTGCGGCACGAACGGCACGGGGACTCACCCCCGGCCTTCGTGCCTTTTCTTTTTGCGCGCTTGGCCTTGGTTTTCACTTCGCCTTCGCCTTCACGATGCGCCCGCCCTTGGCGTAGCGGAAGCCCTTTTTCAGACGGCCCTTGCCCTTGGTGGCGGTCGACTTTTTGACGGTGCGTTTCTTGGTTGCCATGGTGTTCATGCTCCGGGTGGTTGTGCCCCGGCCCACTGCTTTTTGATCCATTCACGGACGCCAGGCAGCTGGCCGATGACGAGGGCGGCCAGCAGTGCGCCGGCCAGGACGATGACGGCCTCTCGGCCGACCTCGGGGACTGATGGGACGATGGCGCGCAGCTTCACGGCTTGCGCTCCAAATGGGCAACGCGGGTCTCCAGGCGGTCAACATCGGCGCGCAGCCAATCCAATTTTGTCGACACCACACCCCACATGACGGCCCCATTCACCAGGGCCGTGACCGCGATGCTCACCAGCTGGCTCATTTCACTCGGCCTTCGGTTTCTCGCCCAGGAAAATGGCGGCCAGGCCGGCCGCACCAGCCACCACCTGGCCGGCCAGTTCGATGGTGCCGGGCGGCAACCCGAACACCAGGCCCAGCACAGAGACACCGGCCCAGGTCGAGGGCTCACGCAGACGGTTCAAGACGTTGATGAATTTCATTTTTCAGTCCCACAGGTAACGAAGAAAGTCCTTTGCAGGACAGGAGAACGAGGCCGCCCAGGTGTCACCTTTTGCCCGGTCAATCTCGCATTGCGTTTTGTTCGTGGCCGGGATGCCGACCACCTCGCCGACACCCACCACCACACCCGACACCGCGCCGTCCACCAGATCGACCGCAGCGCCGCCGATGGCCGATCCCAGGCCCGCAGCCCCACCGGCGCGCGTGGCGGCCCACACGAGCGCACCCAGCACCGCAGCGCCGGCAATCAGGTATGGGGTGGTGATCTTCATGCGCCGCTGGCCTGATAGACCATCTTTCCATCGAAGTAGTAATTCCCGCTCGGGTCGATGGCCGTGCCGTTCTCGAAATAGCGCCAGCCGTTTCCGAACGAGCCGCCCCCGGACTGGAAGATTTCATCCACCCAGCTGGCCGGCTTGCCGGTGTCGCTGGGCTTGTTGGCCTTGGGTGCCTGGCTGCGCCAGATCATGTACACGGCCAGGCCGGCCAGGCCCAGCACGATCATTTCGGTTTGCTGCAGTTTCATGGTGTGCGCCTCATGCGATGGAGCCGCCGGCCGACGCGAATACCGCGCGCGCCGTGGCGAGAGAGATAACGGGTTGACCGTATGGACTGCCGGGCATGCTGGCCCACTCGGTGGCGATCTTTTTCACGGCCACATCGAAGCGGCCCGCCTTGGCGTCCTCGAGCGCGCCGCGCGCCGCGATGCGGCCCACGATGGCGCGGTCCTGGCTGGCCGGCGTGAAGTCCGTCAGGCCCATGATGCGGGCCGTTTCCTGCCAGGTGCTGTAGAGGAACTGTCCGGCACCCGCTGCCGTGCTGGTGATCGACCGACCGCCCAGCGTGCGCGTGATCTTGCGATTCGGGTGCGCGGCGAAGGAATCGAACAACTCGCCACCGAACAGCGTGCGGTAACCCTCCGGGCCTGCGGTGCCCTCGCCGCGACGAATGACGGCCACCAGCGCGCGCACGTTCGGGTGCAGCACATCGGCCGCCGTCACGGTGCGCATTTTGTTCAGGTTCAGGCTCATGGTGATCGTGTCCCACACTTGGACGGCCGACTGGCCGACCTCTTTCAAAACTTCCTCGGTGCTGGTCCACAGGCCCGCCCCGCCCTGCTCTATTTCCTGCTCCAGCGCTGCGGCTTCCTCGGACGTGCGCAGCATCAGCCACCCACCCACAGCGAGCAGGCCGGCGCTGGCGACGAGGATCGATGCGCGCATCACAGCAACGAGTAACGGCAGTTTCGCAACTGGCTTGCGGTTCCAGCTGACGACGAAATGAAGAAGAGACCCAGCCCCGGCGCAATGCGGGTCGGAACCTCGCGCCGCAGCGAAAACACGTTCGTGGTCGATGCAATCGCAAGCCGCGAATGCGCCAAAACTTCACCGTCTGCCACGTTGGCCGGGGCGGTCGCCTTTGCGATGAACGATTGATACATGGCACCGGCCGATGCATCGTCGGCTTCCATGCTCCAGATGATCGCGCCGTTCGGATTCGCGCCCGCCGCGAAGATGGTCAGCGGTGTATTCGCAGCGATCGTTGCCACGCTGCTCCAGCTCGCCCCCGGCAGTCCTGGCCGGTGCTGCAGACTCAGCGCCAGCAGCGTGGCCGCGTCCAGGGCCAGCGGCACGCTTGAGACGATGCTGGTGTCCCCCACCGGTGGCGTGTCATACAGCACGCGGTTGCCCAGGCGCACCACAAATTGAATTGCCTGCGTGGTCGCGCTGGTGATGGCGATGCGGTCGAACGTGCCCAGCCCGAACGTTTCGGCATAGCCTTCCTTCACGCCCGGCGCTTCCGCCACTTCCGCGCCATTTTTGTACCACTGCACCGTTACCGGGTCGGTGGCTTCCATGAGCCGGAAAAAGTCGCCCGGCTCGTAAAACTCCAGGCGCTGGCCCGCGTTGATGATGAGTGTTTGAAGCATGGATCAGCCCCGTTTGTTGAGCACGTACAGGGCGGCCACCACGGCAGCGGCCAGCACGATGATGGTGCGGTTGTCGATGGTCTTGTCCTTGTCCGTGCTGGCCTGGCTGTAGGCATCAGCGACAAGGGTTTGCGTGCGGCCGATGAGCGATTCGCCCACGTCCAGCAGCTTGGTAAAGCCTTCCAGGCCGATGGCATTCGACAGATCAACCGTGTCCAGTGCGCGCGAGACAATGCCGCCGTCCGTGACAACGTTTCCGCTGCCACTGATGCCGATGGTTCCGGCCGTGACGCGGTTGTCTTCGGTGGAGCTTGCGCTCTTGGAACTACCCCCAATGCAAGGGCAGTGATGACCCTGCGCGCGGCGCTTTTCCTGATAGATGTTCACGGCAGAGCCTTCACCAAAATGAACCCCGCGCCCACCTGGCGCGTGATCCGGTATCCATGTTTTTTTGCGCGCTGCACCAGGCCCCGGCGCACCGTCTGGAATCCAACTTTTCGGCACCCCCGCGCAATGGCCTGGCACTCCACAGCGCGCAGCCCTTCGGCCGTCATGCCCTGGCCGGTGCCGGCCGCCGCGTGAATCCAGCCCACGGCATCCGTGAAACTGACCGAGAGGTACAGCGCGCCCGTGTCGGTGTGCAACTCGAAGCACTCCCCCGCAGCTGCTGCGCCCTCGGGCGTTTCGATGCCCTCGGGGTCCAGGCCAGCGCAGGCCGCGAAGGCCCGCGCCGCCTGTTCCCGCGTGGTCGGGGTCATTTCTTGCGCTTGAAGTAGCTGATGGCCACCAGGCCGCCGATGAGCAAGGCCACGATGGGCAGGTATTGCGCCATGTCGCCCGCGCCGCCCGCGTTCAAGCCGCCCGATCCGAAATTGACATTCCAACCGCTCTCGTTCGTGGTGGACGAACCCGAAGGGCCACCACCACCCGCGCTTGCGCTGATCGGCATCATGGTGTCAGTCCTTCAAAGCGAAGACGGCCACGACGACGCCCAGGCCGATCAGCAGCACCATGCCCTGACTCATGCCGAACATGCTCGTAGAGGCCACCGCCTGCGGCTTGCCTTCGTTGTACATGCCCAACGAACCCAGCGCCTGCAGCTGCAGTTTCTGAATCTCGTAAGGCTGCGTGAACTTGGCATCGGCGGCCGACTTGACCACCGACCCTGCCACGTCTTGGAACCAGTCTTCCCAGGCCATGTGGGGCCCCATTTACAGGTTGCCCAGCGGGTCGAGGTATTCCACCAAGACCGTGCCGGAGCCGGCAGCACTGAACGCGATCAGCCATTCCAGGCTGCGCGCGTCGCGGGTGTCGAGCGCCTTCTTGATGTTGCCGTCCAGCACGAAATCGACGGTGTAGACGTTGGCCTGCGGCACGCGGCCGGCCTTGGTCTGATCGAACGAGTTTTCGGCCGCGATGGACTCGTGCACGATCAGGCCGTCCTGCTTCACATCGACACCGGTCACGGTGCCGCTGTGGAAGATGTGCACGCGCTTGATGATCGAACCGCTGTTCGGGCCGAAGGGCAGATTCATCGGCAGCTTGCCGCCGGTGGCCTGACTGAACGGGTAGGCCAGGATTTTGGAAATCAGGCCCGCGAAGGGTGCAGCAGCGCCGGCCTTGTCCTTTTGCTGCGCGCTCTCGATCAGGATGGGCGTGAGCACCGGGGCGGTCGCGCCGGCAATCGTCACTTCCGTGGTGATGTTGCTGATGCCCAGCGACGTATCGAACGCACCGACCATGCGGTCCAGCTCCGAGATCATCGAGTAGTCGGCGAACTGCACATCGAGGAAGGCCACGTCCGTGGCTTCGCCACGATAGGCGTTGATCGACTGCAGCTGTGCGCCGGTGCCTTCGATGATGACCTTGCCATTGGCCTTGACCTTGAGCATGGACAGCATGGCCTTGGTCAGCGCGGTGCCGCCCAATTTCAGGCGGAAGTTTTCCAGCGTGCGGCCGGGCGTGACTTGGTTCGTGGCGGTGCCGGTCGGCACAACGTTGGAGAACGGCAGGCCGTAGCGGGTGAGTTTGCCGACAGACATGTTTTTTCCTTGAAGGTGGTCGGGGTGGTCGGGTCAGCGCTTTACAGCACTTCCTTGACGTAGGGGGTGCGGCGCGCCACAGCGACAGCGCCCACCGCCACCGCAGCGGCCTTGCCCATCGAGCCGCCGTACTTCCACGCGGCGAACAGCACAGCGGCAGCGATGCCGTATTTCATGAGGGTGGCTTGATCCATTTCGGTTTGTCCTTGAGGGTTTGAACAGGTGCACATACAGGGTCGCCGCGCCGGTGAACGCCCTGCGCTTGCGTGGCCTCAATTGGGCGAAAAAAAACCGCCCGTGTGGGCGGCTGTAACCGGTACAGGAAAACCGGGGCAACTGCGGCTCAGAATTTGAGCTTTCCTGTTGTGACCTGCTTTGTCAGGCGGTCGCTGATTACGAATTCCAGCGCCTTCAACGCGCCCAACTGCTCTACCGGAATCAGGGTCTTGCGGTGCATGTAAAACACGTCCTCGCCCCCCATCGAAAAGCACACGTAGCGCGTGGCGTTGCCGATGGCCGTCTTGTCGGCTTCGGCCCATCGCTGAGAAATGGCGAAGATGCTGATGCCGCGCTTCAATCCCCGGCGCAGCAAGATGCCCCAATTGCCCGGGGCCTTGCTCGGCGTGGTCACATCGGCCAATTCTTCCGCGATGAAAACCAGCGGCTCCACGTAGCGGCCGGCGTACATCACGCACGCGCAACAGAAGTCAAATTCCGCCTTGAGGTCGCCCCCTGCGACGTAGGCCAATTTCATCGGGCCGGGCTTCTTGATCGCGGCCAGCAGCGCGGCGCGCGTGGTGATCTTGGTGAACCCTCGCACCTGGCTCCACTGGTCTTCCGGGTCCCACGCGATGATGCGTTTTTCGGCCTTGACCTGGCGCAACGTCCATGCCGTTTTGCCGGAGCGCGAGGCCCCGGCGATCACGTTCAACTCGCCATCGATCGTCTTCATGCCGGACCCACCACGCCGCCGAACGTGACTTGTTTCGACTCGGCCGGCGCTGGCGCTGCAGGCGGTGCCGCCAGGTCGATGCCGGTCGCACTCACCGCCGCATCAGGCTTGCGCCGCGCGATATCGGCGAGGTCATGCTTCACGCCCTTGACGGTGGCAAAGGCGAGCGGGCCGATGATGATCGCGCACGCGATTTCCTCGCCGTACTTCCCCATCATGCCGTCTTGCATCCAGCCGTACTTGTCGCACACCTTCGCCACCGCGCCGGCCGCCAGGTCGGTGGTTTCGTCGGTGTAGATCGTGGGCAGGCTCGGGAACATGGGCGAGAGCACGCCCACGGCCATTTTCACCAGGCCGGCAATCTCGGCGGCCAGGTCCGGACCCTCTTCCTTCTCCGGCTCCACCGGCTGGCCGGCCAGCACCTGGCCGCCGGCCGCCACTTCGAGCGCGGCCAGGTCGGACGCCTGTTCCTGGCTCGTGGCGTTGCCGGCCTCAATGTCGCGCTCCACCTGTTGCGTGTCGGTGCTGCTGGGCTTCATGCTGCACCCCCACCCAGGAACTGCAGGGCATCGGCCAGGCCGGAGCGCTTGCGCGCGACCGGTACGGGTGCAGGCGCGGACACCACGGCCGGCGCTGGTGCCGGCGTGGCGGCCGGCTTCGCCGCGGCGAACGGGTAGCGCTCCACGAACGCGGCCACGCGCTCGGGGTCCGGACCGACGCGCAGCTGCTGCCTGCACGTCGCGGTGCAGAAGCCGAACGGGTGGCCGTTCTTGTCGTTGGTGATGCGCATGCCGCCACTGGTGCCACAGGTCGGGCAATCGATGTAACCGAGCACGCCCTTATCCATGGTTGCGCTCCAACTCGCTGGGGCGGAATTTCTTTTCCACGTCCACCGACTCGCCATCCTTCACGCCCTCAATGCGCACCATCAACCAGCCACCGCCCACACCGGGCAGCTGCTGGGTGATCCGACCCACCAGGCCCGCATACGGCCCCGCCTTGATCCGCGCCACATCATGCAGCTGAAAAATATCCTTCATGGTCTACCCCTTCAAATGGCCCCCCGGCCCCCGAATTCCAGTTGTAGCGCCGGTCCAGCTTGCGCCGTAGGCGCTTGAGCGGTGCGAATCGACCCGCTGAAACTTCCAAAGTACTCCTGTCCAACGTGTCGAGCATCGGCGTCGCCGTGCAGTTATTGACACGGGTCCAAGGCGGCAGCGCTTCGCGCAGCCGCTCCTCATCCTCTCGGCGTTTTTGCAGCTGCTCGATTCGCAAAGCCATGTCGCGCGCGGCCTGCGCGTCCATGGCGTGAATCAGGCCCTGCAGCCGCTCGCAATGCTGCTCGATAGCGTCATCCGCGCTGCCCTTGCTGATGACTACCCACTCCGTGCGCTCGGACTGAATCGCAGTCATGGCCGGCCGGAAATAGCCGCCACCAGCCACGCCGCGCGCCACCAGATGCGCAGGCGCGGCCATGGGCACGCGCCCTGCCCCCACCACACCCACGATGCGCGGCTGCGATGCCTCGCCGTACCGGTTTGCTTTCTCGCGCTGCTCCATGAGCATGCGCACCGTCCAGGCCGCGCGCTTGCAGGTCGGGCCGCCCTGCGTCATGACGTAGCGCTGCCAGGCGACAGCGCGTTTTTCGTCCGGCTCCGTCAGCTTGAGATTGACCGCGGCCGCCGCATCGCGCAGCGTGTCGGCCACCGTCGCCACGTCGCCCAGGTTGTCCGGGTTGAGCCGGCGCAACTCGCGCCACACCGTCACAGGCGGCCCGCCTATTTGCTGGAACTGACGGATGCCCCACACCCGCGACCAGGCCACCACCGCGCGCGACGTGCGCTCGATGTTGTTGCCGAACAAATCCACGTCCAGGCCGAAGCCGTCAACGCCCTTGGCGATGTACTTCGCGATGTAGGCCGCCGCGCTGCCCTTGCTGCTGTCGATGGCCTCGATCTTCACGCGGTGCGCCCGCGCGCCTGGCTCGTTCGGGTGATCATTTTCGAGGAAGTACCGGCGCAGGCCGGCATCGAAAACCGTCACCGCATCGGTCGGCAGCTTGCACAGCTTTTTCAGCTGCACGCGCTCGGTCATCGGCGCAAAGAAACACAGCACATTCCAGTGCGGTGTGGCGTCTTGGTGCGGCTCGGTGGTGCGAAAGCCATAGACCCTCAGGCCCTGGCGCTCCCACCAGGCGCACAGCCGCCGCCACTGCTGCGCCAGGTACTGCTGCGCCGCGCGCGGCTGGGTGCCATCGTATTTTTTGTTTGCGATTGGCGCGCCGTTGCTGGTGTGCTTCCACTTGTGCATTCGGCTGGGGCACGTCAGCACGGCCCAGCGCTTCACATGGCCCAGGTCATCGGCGCACAGTTCGAAGCCGGAAACGCGGGTCATCAATTCGCCACGGCGAATCGTCGGGTTCGATACGCTGCGCTCGGCCACTTCCAGCAGCGTCATTTCGTCGCCGCGCTCGCTCACCGCCAGCGTGTGTTTCAGCATGGCCGCGTTCGCCGCCTGGCGCTTGGTCGCTATGTCCAACGACTCCCGGCTGATGTACGGGTCCGCGCGGCCGTTCACCAGACCCAGGCGAATGGCGCAGCTTTCCACCGTGCGCGCGTGCGCCTTGCGGAACACCCGCCGCCAGAACACCGGATCGCGCAACCGCGCCAGGCGGCCCCGGTCGGTCATGTCGGGGCCATCGGGCCAGAGGTCGGCCACGCCACGGCAGGCCATCAACCAGCGCGCCGTCTGCACCTGTTTGTGCAGGATGCACCGCGCCAAATATTCGGCCGGCATGTGCGCCCACACGACGCGGTAACGGCCCTCAATGTCGGCATGGTGGTCCGCGTGGTCGCGGGCCTCTTGGTCGGCCAGCTGGCACAGGTCGGAATCGCCCATGTTCGGGCGGATGCCGGCGCGCCTGCCGCGCTCCAGTTCGTCGAGCCGGCGCGTCAGCCACACATCGGCCGCGCCGTGCGTGCGGCCCTTGCCGGCCAATTCCTCAACGATGCCGCGCCAGCTGGCCGCCATCTTGTCGGCCCAGCGCTGTGGCAGCGCGAAGAGCCGCGGCTGCGCCCAGTGTGGCGACGTGGGAACGGCCACCAGAGGCGCAACCGCAGCGGCCCCCGAGAAGCCGCTGATGCTGGCGAATGGGCCGATGCCCGAGCCCTTTTTCTTCACCGCGCGCACCTACCCGCCAACTCCACCAGCCACGCGGCCAGCTGGGGGGGGGTGTGCTCGCGCTCGGCCTTGGTTATCTCCGGACGATCCGCGAGGCGCGTACCGTCCTGCCGCCGGCCGCTGGTGCCCACCACATGCGAAGCCCGCTCGATGCTGAATGGATAGCTCGGAATACCCGAAGGCTCGCACCCCACGATGTAGAGCATCGTCCGTTTCTCGGCTCGGTGCCCCCACCAGTTCTGACATATCGGCATGGTCCACCCGCCCCACGCATCCCGCTCCCCTGGCTGCGGCAACTGCTGATCCCCCCATAGCGTGGAAGCGTTTGGATGCTCCAACACGCCGCCCCACGCACGGACCTGCGCAACGGCCCACCGCGCCAATTCCTTTTCATCGGGTCGAGGGTTCGCCATATGGCGCAGTCTGCCCCACGCGCGACAAGGCGGGTGCGCCACGACAGGCACGCCGCCAGGCCATCGGCGCGCGTCGCGCTCGGCGTCCCACACGTCGCACTGCGGCATGGTTTTGTAGGTGCTGTCAGCACGCGCGAACAGGACCGCGATCACGCGCCCTGCCCCGCCTGCTTGGCGTTCGCCTGCGCCCACCGCTTGTCCCATTCCGCGCGAATGGCCGGCGGCAGCTGCGCCCAGCCCACCGGACGCGGCCAGGCGTTCCCCCCGGTCGGCACCAGCACGCCGCCAGCGTTGACGCGCCACGCCCTCATGCCGCCCTCGCCTGCTCGCGTTCGTGCGCGATCAGCGCGGCCTCGGCCGCCATGTCGCCGCCCACGGACAGCGCGCCCCAGGCGTCCGGGGTCATCACCTCGCTGTGAATCACCGTGTTGAACAGCATGACTTCGAACAGCACGCCCAGGCCCTTGCGCGCCGGCTGCACGACGATGGCCTTACCGTTACCGAGCTTGACGGTGGTTTTCATCGCATGCCCCCGGTGCAGATGCCCAGGCACTGGCCTTCGACCGGCCCGTTACAGCCGCTGGCCGCGCACGCGGGCGCGCCGGCCTCGCGGTTGATGCGCCTGGCGCTGGCGGTGCCCTCGGACACCAGGGGGATGCGCCGCTGCGCTTCCGGCTCCACCGTTGCCGTTACAGGCGCGCCGGCCAGGGCGAACCCCTTACGGATGGCCCGCATGTGCTGGCCCGCCGTCGCGTTGATGTGTTTTTTGATGTTGCGCATTGCGGCTGCGCAGGCCAATTCAATTGCCGTGCTCATATGGCCACCGGGACCAAATCGCCGAAATCATCCACCACCGCCAATTGGCCGCCGCTCAAATTCCAGGGCGACGAAACGGACGCGATGACGCTGTAATAGCGCCGGTCTAGCGTGTTTTTCCAATACTCGAATTTGACCCGGTACGCGCACCCAGCGCGCCCCGTTAATTGAAATGACATGGCCCCGCCTTGATTCCCCGATTGCCTTCAAAACGAAGGCCGGGACAGCCCGAAGGCATGGGGGGGAAATCAAAAAAGCTGCCCCGGCGGACCGGACTTTACTGGAACCCATTCGTGTAGGGAAGCCCTTCGTGTGCTGGAAGGCCAAACCCGGTTCGCGTACCCTAACGGTTACAGGCAATCCGCCCGGCCCATTCCCCCTTACGGAAAGCGAGTTATCCACATGGCTATCAACATGGTTTCTCTATTGGACAACGCCAAAGTTGCCCACAGGTTGCCCAGCGACTACAAGTTGGCCTTGGTGCTGGGCATCGATCAGAAGTCCTTGAGGAATTACAGGGACAGCAAGACCCTGCCCGACGCTCGGGTATTGGTAAAGCTTTGTGAACTTACGGGTGATGACCCGGCGATTTTGCTGGCCGAGATCGAGGAACAGCGGGCCAAGACCGACGAGGCCAAAGCCCTTTGGCACCAGATCGCCGCCAGGCTGCAATCGGCCGCCGCTGCTGGCGTTTTTTCAGTGGTGTTTTTGATCGCCGCGATGGGCGGTTTGCCTATGAGCGAGGCCAGCGCGAGGGCTCAATTCGACAGCTTCATTTCCTATACATCGTGGAAGATAAAACCGCCGCCTCGGAAACGGCCCTGCAGCCCGCAAGCCGCCTGGAACGTCCCCGCCAGGCAGATGGCAGGCAGGCATGCGCGGGCGCCGGTCAGTAGCGGGCTTCTGGGCCGGCAGCGTCCGTCGTGGTCAGCATGCCATGCCAGCGGTCGACCTTCTTGAACAGGCCTTTGTCGATCAGGATGGCAATGTGCCGGGCGACGGTCTCGCGGCGTGCCCCCAGCACATTTGCCAGTTCGGTATGACTGGGGATGCGAAACGACGCGCTGCCCGCTTCCGCGGCGATCAGTTGCAGCGCTGCGGCCACCTTGGTGAGGTAGCTGTCCTCGCGCAGCAGACGTGACCAGTCGGCCATGATGCCCAGGAACTCGGCAATCGTTCTGTAGATCGCCTGCTGAAAGGGTTCGTGGTGCATGGCCAAGTCCCTGACGGCCCGTACATCGATTTCACAGACGCGCGTCGGGGTGATGGCGGCCAGGCTGAGCAGTGCCGCTTGCCCGAAAGGCTGTGTGAACCCGATCAGGCGCCCCTTGCCCATCAGCAGGATGGGCTTGCCCTCGTCACCCGGGCGGCTTCGCAAGCCCTTGAGCAGGCCCACCTTGACCACACCCAGCATCTGCCCCTGGGTGCCCTGGATCTCCAGCATCTCGCCGACCGCCACTGTGCGCTCGCGAACGAGGGAGCGGAAGGGTTCGTGTTGCGGCAGCGGCAGCACGGCAAAAAGGCAGCGACCTCGCGTCGAACAATGCTCACAACGTGGCATCACGCCCGGTCCGTTCGTCCGCTGGGAGGGGTTGCTCATGCGTACGGGAAGCTCTCGGAAGTCCTTGCTGGGTCACACGGCAAAAGCGTCACCGGGCCGAAGACGCTTCGCGGGTGGCGCCATCACCGCTCGCGCGAGGCCCATGGTAGCGGGGCCGGGGTCGTGAGCGGACCACAGGCATACAGACGTGTGCGCGTCTCATCACAAAGCATGTTGATTTTGATAGCAGGTCGCCGTCTGCGTGTCGATGATCCAGGTCAGGCGGGGCATGAGCGTGCCCGACGCCAATGCATGCCGGGCTGCCCGGGCGGCCTGAGGACCCCACCCACCCCTGAACAAGGAGTCGACCTTTTGCTCGATGCCAACGACGAACTCGGCGACCTGACCTCCTGGTTGCTGATCCTGGAGAAGATCGTTGAGCAAAGCGCCAACATGGTGGTGATCACCGACGCGGAGCAGCACATCCGCTGGGTGAACCAGACCTACACACAGATCACCGGATGGACGCTGGACGAGGTGCAGGGCAAGACGGCGGGTCAGCTGCTGCACGGCCCATTGACCAGCGATCTGGCGAGTCGGTTCGTGCGCGATCGCCTGAGACAGGGCATGGCGGTGTCCGGTGTCGAGACCGTCAACTATCGCAAGAACGGTGAGCCCTATACCGTGCTGCTGAACATCGAGCCCATCCGCGACAGCCAGGGCCAGGTGCGGGCCTACTTCTCCATCCAGAGCGACCTCAGTGAAAAGCGGGCTCTTGAACGCACCAATGCCCGGTTGCAGCACCATCTGCAGGTCGCCCAGCGCCTGGCGCGGCTCGGCCGCGTCGAATTCAACCCCGACGGGGGCACCATGCAATGGTCCAGCGAGGTGTACACCATTCTTGAGCTGCCCCGGGACGAAGCGCCCAGGACTTTCAAGGCCCTGCTCGGCTTCGTCTGCCCCGAGGCGCAGCAGGAGCTGCAAAAGCGGCTGCAGCGCATCATGCGAAACGGCGACGAGTTCGACCATGAGCTGCCCATCACGACCCACAAGGGGCACCGCCGCTGGGTCCGCTGCCGGGGGGTGCCCGAGCGGCACGGCAACAACATCAGGCCTCCGGGCACCTGGACCATCCAGGACGTGACCGTGTACAGGGAACTGATTGAGCAAAAAAGCCTGAACAACGCTAAGTTGCAGGCCATGGTGGACGAGCCGACCTGCAACCTCGAAGAAGCCAACCGATCACTGGAGGCGTTCTCGCACGCGCTCTCGCACGATCTGAAGAAACCCGTCCGGCACATGGTCAGCTATGCCGAGATCGTGCAGGAGTCGCTGGCCACCGACGATATCCCGTCCGCCCAGGCCTACTGCCAGAAGATCGTCGCCGCAGGCACGCGGCTGCAGTCGCTGATCGACGGCATGCTGGCCTTCTCCCGCATGGGCCGGCGCGGCATCAGCCCAACCTGGGTCCGCATGGCCGACCTGGTCGACGACTGCCTGGGCGAGGTGGCGGCGTCCTTTGGCGGGCGCCGGTTCTGCGCCACGGGTCAGGACACGCTGCCCGCAGTCTGGGGCGACCCCGTCCTGCTGCGCGAGGTCTGGATCAACCTGATCGACAACGCCTTCAAGTACAGCGGCCACCAGGCGCTGACGCGGCTGGATTTCACCCATGCCAGTTCGGACAGCGGCTGGACGCTGTCCCTGCGCGACAACGGTTGCGGCTTCAGTCCTGCCATGCAGTCGCGCATCTTCCAGATGTTCGCCCGCGCCAACCCGGATGCGGCCATTGCCGGTGACGGCATCGGCCTGGCCCTGTGCCAGCGCATCGTGCAGGCGCATGGGGGCCGCATCTGGGCCGAGTCCGCGCCGGGTGACGGCTCGGTCTTTCACGTTGCCCTTGCGCGCCGCTCGCCGGGTGCGAACACGGGCACGCCCTGATCCGGGCTTCGCGCGGCGCTTCCAGTGAGCGTTTGATCACAATGCCGGCGGATAGCGGGAATTACCGATCTTTTCCGCGCTTCAGAGCGCCCTGCCCCCGTCGATGCTGTGGTTTCAACGATCTCGTGATCCACGAATTTTCATGCCTCGTCCGTGGTCCTCGAATCGCCAACCAACCCAACCAAGGACAAGAAATGGGTGTGCTCTCAAACCTCAAGATCGGCAAACGACTCGGCCTGGGCTTCGGCGTGATACTGCTGCTCATCGTCGGCATGGCCGCCACCGGCTTCGTCGGCGCTGCCAGGCTCTCCGCGGAAAGCAGGACCATCTACGAAGACCGCACCGTGCCACTGGGCGACCTCGCCACCATCTACCAGTTGATGGTGACCAACCGCGTGCTCGTCATGGACACGTTGCTCGAGCCGAAGTCCCTGGAGCAGAACCAGGCCCAGGTGCAGGCCAACGCGGCGCGCATCGGCCAGATCTGGGAACGCTATGTGGCGACCCGGCTGAGTCCGCAGGAGGCGCAGCTGGCACAGGCCTATGCGCCGGCCCGCGCCGCCTTTGTCAACGAGGGTCTGCAGGCGGTCCTGGCGGCGGTGCGCAACGGTGATCTCGAGGGTGCGCGGCGGATTTACAGCGACAAGCTCGAACCCCTGGCGCGCACCGCGATCGGCCTGTCCGACCAGCTCATCCAGCTGCAGATCGAGGTGGCCGAGCAGGAGTTCAAGCGCGCCAAGGAGCTCGAAGCGCTTGTCGAGATCGTGATGGTGGCTGCCGCGGCCTTTGCACTGCTGCTGGGGACGGGCCTTGCCATCGGCATCACGCGCTCCATCACGCACCCGATCAACTCGGCGGTGAATGTGGCGCAGACGGTGGCAGCCGGCGACCTGACCTCGCACATCAACGCCAGCGGCAAGGACGAGACTGCCGACCTGCTGCGAGCTCTCAAGGCCATGAACGACAGCTTGGTCGACGTGGTGGGCGAAGTGCGAGGCAACGCCGAGAGCGTGTCGACGGCCAGCGCACAGATCGCGCAGGGCAACGCCGACCTAAGTCAACGAACCGAGGAGCAGGCCTCGGCGCTCGAGGAAACCTCCGCCTCCATGGAACAGATGGGCTCGAGCGCCAGCCAGAATGCGGACAATGCCCGCCAGGCCAATCAGCTCGCATCCAGCGCAAGCGCGGTGGCCAGGCAGGGTGGCGCGGTCGTGAGCCAGGTGGTCGAGACCATGCGCGACATCAACGACAGCAGCCGCAAGATCAGCGACATCATCGGCGTGATCGACGGCATTGCCTTCCAGACAAACATCCTGGCCCTGAATGCCGCGGTGGAGGCGGCGCGGGCCGGCGAGCAAGGCCGGGGCTTTGCGGTTGTGGCGGGTGAAGTGCGCAACCTGGCCCAGCGCAGCGCGGAGGCGGCCAAGGAGATCAAGGTGCTGATCGGGGCCAGCGTCGAACGCGTCGAGCAGGGAACGGCGCTGGTCGATCAGGCCGGCACCACGATGCAGGAAATCGTCTCTTCGATCCAGCGCGTCAGTGACATCGTGGGAGAGATCAGCAGTGCCAGCGTCCAGCAAAGCGCCGGAGTCGGTCAGGTCGGTGAGGCGATCAGCCAGATGGACCAGGCCACTCAGCAAAACGCCGCGCTGGTCGAAGAGTCCGCAGCAGCGGCCGCCAGCCTCAGAACCCAGGCTCATCGGCTGGTGCAAACGGTGGAGCGGTTCAAGCTGTAGACCGCGCCATCAAAAAAAAGCCCGATCCGCTGTGGGAGCGGATCGGGCAGGTGTGTGGCCGGGGCAAGGCATGCCTGCCCCAGGGTCATTCCTCCACGAAAGCTTCCTCGCGCTTCTTCTTGATCGATGGCGAGACCACGACAACCAGCAGCAGCACCGCCGCAGCCAGCAGCGAGGCCGAGATGGGACGCGTCACGAAGACGGTCCAGTCTCCCCGTGAGATCAGCAGCGCGCGGCGCAGGTATTCCTCCATCATGGGCCCCAGGACCAGACCCAGCAGCAAGGGAGCCGGCTCACAACCCAGCTTGATGAAGATGTAGCCGATGAGACCGAACAGCGCCACGATCCAGATGTCGAACACGTTGTTGTTGGTCGAGTACACGCCGATGGCGCAGAACAGCACGATGGCCGGGAACAGCCAGCGGTACGGCACGGTGAGCAGCTTGACCCAGATGCCGATCAGCGGCAGGTTCAGGATCACCAGCATCGCATTGCCGATCCACATGGAGGCGATCAGGCCCCAGAACAGCTCGGGGTTCGAGGTCATGACCTGCGGACCGGGCTGGATGTTGTGGATCGTCATGGCACCCACCATCAGCGCCATCACGGGGTTGGGCGGAATGCCCAGCGTCAGCAGCGGGATGAACGATGCCTGCGCACCGGCGTTGTTGGCGGCTTCGGGCGCCGCGACACCGCGGATATTGCCTTGACCGAAGGGGACTTCACCGGCCCGGAGCTTGGTCTTCTTCTCGATCGTGTAGGCGGCGAAGGCCGACAGCACCGAGCCACCGCCGGGCAGGATGCCCAGCATGGAACCCAGGGCCGTGCCGCGCAGCACCGCAGGGATCATGCGCTTGAAGTCTTCCTTGGTGGGCATCAGGCCCGCCACCTTGCCGGCAAACACGTCGCGCTTGCTGTCGCCATGGGACAGGTTGTTGATGATCTCGCCATAGCCGAACACGCCCATCGCAATCGCCACGAAGCTGATGCCGTCGGTGAGTTCGGGAATGTCGAAGCTGAAGCGCGCCACGCCCGAATTCACGTCGGTACCGACCAGGCCGATCAGCAGGCCCAGCACGATCATGGCCAGTGCCTTGACCAGTGAACCCGAGGCCAGCACCACGGCACCGATGAGGCCCAGCACCATGAGCGCGAAGTACTCGGACGGCCCGAAGCTCAGGGCCACCTCGGTGAGCGGCGGCGCGAATGCGGCGATCACGAGGGTACCCACGCAACCGGCAAAGAAGGAGCCAATACCCGAAGCCGCCAGGGCCGGGCCTGCCCTGCCCTTGCGCGCCATCTGGTAGCCGTCGATCACGGTCACCACCGAGGACGATTCACCCGGGAGGTTGACCAGGATGGCGGTGGTGGAGCCGCCGTATTGCGCGCCGTAGTAGATACCGGCCAGCATGATGAGCGCGGCCACGGGTGGCAGGCCGTAGGTGGCCGGCAGCAGCATGGCGATGGTGGCCAGCGGGCCGATGCCCGGGAGCACGCCGATCAGCGTGCCCAGCAGACAGCCGACAAAGGCGTAAATCAGGTTCTGGAAAGTGAAGGCGACGCCGAAGCCCAGCGACAGATGTTCAAGAAGTTCCATGGAAAGTGTCTCCGGATCAGGCGGTCAGGAACGCAGGCCACACCGGGAACTGCAGGTTCAACATGTATACGAAGGCGCCATAGCTGCCCACGGCCAGGATGGTCGCCAGGATCAACGACTCCTTGATGCTGGAGTTCGGCCGGGCAAAGCCGGAAATGATCACGAGGCCGTAAATCGCAACGATCAGCCCCATGGCCGGCAAGCCCACCGGGGGGAAGCCGACAAGCAGCGCGCCAAACGCGAGGTTCGCGCCCAGAATGAAACACAGAGGACGCCAGGCGATCGCCCCGATCGGATCGCCGTCGGGTGCCTTGCTGCGGAACGACGTCGCGGTGATCACGACACCCAGGAAGGCCAGCAGGATGCCCAGCATCAGCGGGAAGTAGCCCGGCCCCATGCGGGCGGCTTCGCCGACCGTGAAATTGGTGGCACCGACGGCGAACGACACGCCGACGATGGTGAACATCATTCCCGAAAAGAAATCCTTCTGACTGGCCAGCTTCACGGCGTCTCCTCATTGTGTGGGTCAGCCGGCGATTTTGATGCGTCCCGGCCGTCCGGCCCATGTGGGTTACACCTACTTTGCCCCGGCGCGAACCCTGCTTCCGCCGCGTGCGTGGCGACTACCACTTGCCTTTGGGCTGGCGCGCGCGCACGAAGGCCGCAATGATTTCCGCTGACGCAGCGCGGTTGGCACGGTGCGCAAAATCGATGGCGGTGAGCCCCTGCTGGTTGCGCAGCAAGGGATCGGCGCCCTCCTCGAGCAGCAATTTCACCACCCCGGGCTGGCCGTAGTGGGCCGCCATCATCAGCGGCGTCGTGCGATTGGGTGACTCGGCGTCGATGTAGGCGTGGTGTTCCAGCAGCAGGCGCACCATGGCAGGGCTGGCCTCGCCCGCATGGGTGGCCGCATAGTGCAGGGGTGTCCAGCCCGTCTTGTTGACTTCGGCCTTGCGCGCGATCAGACGGCGCATCAGCTCCAGCCGGCCCTTGATGGCCGCCATCATCAAGGGGCTCTCGTCCTTGGCGTTGCGTGCCTCAATGTCCACCGATGGTTCGCCGACCAGATAGTCGGCCACGCCCAGCGCCCCGTCCCGGATGGCCAGGTACAGCGCGTGATCACCCGCTTCATTGCGCGTGTTCAGGTCAAAGCCACGCTGCGCCAGTTGCCGCACGACCACCACGTTGTCCTGCTTGATGGCCATGAAGAAGTCGTCGAACGAACTGGCATGCAGAGATGAGGCGATTCCGAGGAAAACTGAAAATATCAGTTTAAAAACAATGCTGAATTTCATATTTTTTATGTGATACATCAAGACATGTCAGGTGTTGCCAGGCGGGCGACCCGATCAAACAGGTGTTCGAAGTTGAGGCTGGTGGCCCGTGCAACGGCCTCCACCTCCAACCCCTTGATCTCGGCCACCTGCCGTGCCACCCACGGGACCCAGGCGGGCGAGTTGGTCTTTCCACGATGGGGAACCGGAGCCAGATAGGGGCTGTCGGTCTCGATCAGGGTGCGGTCCAGGGGGACAAAGGCAGCCACCTCGCGCAGATCGGCTGCGTTGCGGAAGGTCAGGATGCCGGAGAACGAAACGTAGAAGCCCAGATCCAGCGCCGCACGAGCGACATCCATGGTTTCGGTGAAACAGTGGAAGACGCCCCTGGCCACAGGCTCTGACCGACCGGAGCCCGACCCAAACCCCCCCTCTTCCTTGAGGATCTCCAGCGTGTCCTCGGACGCACTGCGGGTGTGGATCACCAGCGGCAGACCCGTCTGGCGGCCCGCGCGGATGTGGGTGCGGAACCGCTCGCGCTGCCATTCCATGTCGGCCACGGTGCGCTCACCCAGGCGGTAGTAGTCGAGCCCGGTTTCGCCAATGCCGATCACCCTGGGGCGCGCGGCGCCGGCCAGGAGGTCGTCCAGCGTGGGTTCACGCACGTCTTCGTTGTCCGGGTGCACGCCCACGGTCGCCCAGAGGTGGTCGTGCGCGCGCGCCAGTCCGTACACATCCTCGAACTCTTCCAGTGTGGTGCAGATGCACAGCGCGCGATCCACCTGGGCCTGTGCCATTTCGTCAAGGATGTCCGGCAGGCGCGACTGCAGTTCGGGAAAGCTCAGATGGCAGTGGGAGTCGGTGAACATGGCAGGAGGAACAGCATGAAAAAAGCCGATGGGCACACCATTGTGCGCCGCATCGGCTGGTGGGGCTGCGCTGGGTCAGAGCGTCTGGGTGGCGCGGTCCGAACCCAGATTGGAGCCCAGGATTTCCTCGATCTTGAGCTTGAGCTGGCGCGATTTCTCGTCGGCCGGAAACCGGATGCCCACACCCTGGGTGCGCGCGCCCTGCGCTTTGGGTGGCGTGACCCAGGCCACCTTGCCAGCGACGGGGTAGCGCTGCGGGTCATCGGGCAGGCTGAGCAGCACATAGACGTCGTCCCCCAGCCGGTACTCGCGCGACGAGGGGATGAAGATGCCGCCATCGGCGAACAAGGGGATGTAGGCGGCATACAGGGCCGCCTTCTCCTTGATGGAGAGCTGGATCACACTCGGCCGCGCCGTAGCGGACGATGGAGAGGGGTTGGTGCTCATGGTGGATGAGTTTAGCGGCAATGGGCTCGGGCTCGGCGACCGACAAGGGCTTGAGAAGCCTTCAACAGCCGGGAGTTTCCGTGACAAATCGCCAGTTGCACGACTTCTCCGGTCAGCGGCCGGCGTGGGGCCTCAGGCGGTCGCGCGGGTGTTGCCGCTGGCCAGCACCTGCCGGGTGCGGGCGGCCCAGGCCTCTTGCGTCAGCCCGGCGTTGTAGGGGTGCTCCACCGTGCGTGCGGCGCTCATGAGTTCGCGCGACCACTGAGCCAGCGCGCTCCAGCGCGGCGCGGGGGGCAATTGCTCGGCGGGGAAGAAGCGCGCGGGCGCACCCGACGCACGGGCCATGAGGTCGTGACACAGTTTCTGCAACACCGCGAGCTGCTGTGCCGGCGGCCAGCCGGCGAGCGTGCCCCAGTCGCCCCGGGCCAGCGCCTGCGGCAATTGGGCCCAGGTGGCGCCCTGCAGCCCAGTGGCCGCCCAGGCCAGCGCGTCGTCGGGGCGTCCGCCCGCCGCCTGCAGCCACACTGCGGCCTGCTCGCGGCCTGCCGGTTTGCCCTGCGCACTGGCCTGCTGCACCAGCCAGTCCAGTGCATCCGAACCGCTCGGCCACAACATGGCATGGCTCTGGCAGCGGCTGCGGATGGTGGGCAGCAACTGATGTGCCGCCTCGGTGGCCAGCACGAACCGCACCTCGCCAACGGGCTCTTCCAGCGTCTTGAGCAAGGTGTTGGCCGATTCGACGTTCATGCGCTCGGCCGGATGCACCAGGATCACCTTGGTGCGCCCGCCCGAGCGCGTGAACTGCGTGAAAGCGACGGCAACGCGTGCGGCCTCGACGCGGATGAGCTTGCTGGCCTTGCGCTTCTTGTCGTCAATGTCCTTCTGCGCGCCCTCGTCCAGCGGCCAGCCCAGTTCCAGGCTCAATGTCTCCGGCATCAGCACGCACAGGTCCGCGTGGGTGCGCACGTCGATGGCGTGACAGCTGCCGCACACACCACAGGCGCCGTCGGCGGTGGGCTGTTCGCACAGCCAGGCGCGTGCCAGCGCCAGCGCCAGTTCGTACTGGCCCAGACCGGATGGGCCCGCCAGCAACAGCGCGTGACCGCGCTGCGCCAGCAGTCCGCGCAGTTGTTCTTGCAGCCAGGGTGCCAGCGTGGAAGGGGTCATGCGCTGGCTCCGGCTGGGCGCAGCCAGCCGCGTTGTTCGACGGCTTCGCGCACCTGCCGCCAGACGTGCTCCCTGGGCTGGTCGGAGGCGATACGGGCGAATCGCGCGGGGTCGCCGGCCAGGCGCTGCGCATAACCCGCGGCCACGCGCTCGAAGAAGGCCTGGGGCTGCGATTCGAATCGGTCAGGCACCCGGGCCGAAGCCAGGCGCTGCGCCGCCACGGCGGGGGGCAGGTCGAACCACACGGTCAGATCGGGCTGGCGCAGTGCCGTGCTGTCCGGGCGCGACTGCACCCAGCGTTCGAGCTGTCCCAGCACGTCGAGATCAAAGCCCCGGCCACCACCCTGGTAGGCAAACGTGGCGTCGGTGAAGCGGTCGCACAGCACCACGTCGCCGCGCGCCAGGGCGGGTTCAATCACCAGCCCCAGGTGGTCGCGGCGCGCGGCGAACATCAGCAGTGCCTCGCTCAGCGGGTCCATGGCGTCGTTCAGCACCAGTTCGCGCAACTTTTCGGCCAGCGGTGTGCCACCCGGTTCGCGTGTGAGCACCACGGTGCGCCCCGCCGCGCGGAACGCGTCGGCCAGCGCGGCAATGTGGGTGGATTTGCCCGCGCCGTCGATGCCTTCGAAGCTGATGAAGAGACCGGAAACGGACATGGACGGGGATCGGGGGATACGACGGAACTTCAGCGACGCAGGATGTAGCGCCGCACCGCCGCATTGTGCTCCTCGAGCGTGGCGCTGAACTGGCTGGAACCATCGCCGCGCGACACGAAGTAGATCGAGTTGGTGGCCAGGGGCTGCACCGCCGCCATCAGCGATGCCGCGCCCGGCATCGCAATCGGTGTGGGTGGCAGGCCGGCCCGCACATAGGTGTTGTAGGCACCATCGGTGGTCAGGTGCTTGCGCCGCAGGTTGCCGTCGAAGCGTTCGCCCAGGCCGTAGATCACGGCCGGGTCTGTCTGCAGTCGCATGCCGATGCGCAAACGGTTGACGAACACCCCGGCAATGCGGCGGCGGTCGCTGTCCAGACCGGTCTCCTTCTCCACGATGCTGGCCAGCACCAGCGCCTCGTCGGGGGAGCGCAGCGGCGAATCGGCATCGCGCTGGGCCCAGGCCTGCTCCAGCCGTTTCTCCATGGCTTGCGCGGCCTGTTTGAGCACGCTGGAAGCCGGCGCGCGCGTCACCACGCGGTAGGTGTCCGGGAAGAAACGCCCCTCGGGGTGCCGGCCTGGGTAGCCAATGAGCGCCATGATGTCGTCCTGGCTCAGGCCTTCGATGTCCTGGGTGAGATCGGGCGCGCTGCGCACGGCCTGCAGCACCTGGCGGATGTTCCAGCCTTCGAGCAGGGTGATGCTGCGCAAGGCCTGCTCGCCACGCACCAGCTTGGACAGCAGCGTGCGCGGCGTGGTGCCGGCATCGATTTCGTAGGTGCCGGCCTTGATGTCGCGCGCCTGGCCCGACAGCCTGAACCAGGCATACAGCAGTTGCGGCGGGGCATTCACGCCGGAGGCGGACAGCCGGTCGGCCACCACCTGCGCGGAGGCCCCGGGTTCGATGGTGACCAGCAAGGCCTTCTGTTGTGGCGCGGGAGCCGCCAGCGACAAGGGCTGCTGCAGCCACCACATGCCCGCCACCGCGGCCAGCATGGCAAGCAGCAGGGGAAACACCACCAGCAGTTTCAGGAGACGCATCACAGGGGAGACAGCCCGGCAGGGGTATGTCGAAACGGCTCGGCAAGGGAGCGGGCCGGCCATGATAATCGACGGCTCCTGCCCCGCAGACACCCGATCTGCCCACTGGTGCGCCGCGGGCCACCTTTCATCGAAACTGCCCCGCCATGAACGCTTCAGCCCTCCCCACACAGCCGTTGGCCAGCGGCGTTGCGCGCCTCACGCACCTGGGTGTGATCCGCGTTCAGGGTGATGACGCGGCCGCCTTCCTGCAAGGCCAGCTCACCCAGGATTTTGTCCTGCTGGAGCCGACGCAGGCCCGCCTGGCTGCTTTCTGTTCCGCCAAGGGGCGCATGCAGGCCAGCTTCGTGGGCGTCAAGCGCAGCAACGACGAGATCCTGCTCGTGTGCAGTCGGGACTTGCTCGCCAGCACCCTGAAACGCCTGTCCATGTTCGTGCTGCGGGCGAAAGCGAAGCTGAGCGACGCGAGCGACGCCTTTGCCCTATTTGGCCTGGCCGGCGATGCCGTGCCACCCGCACTGCCCGCCGCGCCGTGGAGCCAGTGGCGAGATGGGGCGTCCAGCGTGGTGCGCCTGTACCCGGCTGACGGCGTGGCACGCGCGCTGCAGGTCGCGCCGGTGGACGCACCCGCGCCCGCAGCCCCTGCCTTGCCGGACGCGCTGTGGCACTGGATGGATGTGCGCAGCGGCGTGGCCACGCTGAGCCAGCCGGTGTTCGATGCCTTCGTGCCGCAGATGCTGAACTACGAATCGGTGGGCGGCGTGAATTTCAAGAAGGGCTGCTACCCCGGCCAGGAGGTGGTGGCGCGCAGCCAGTTTCGCGGCACCCTCAAGCGCCGCGCGTACCTGGTGCACGCCGACGCCGAGCTCGCGGCCGGCCAGGAGGTATTTCTCGAGAGCGATGCGGAACAACCGTGCGGCACGGTGGTGCAGGCGGCGGCGCACCCCGAGGGAGGCTTCGATGCGATCGTGTCCCTGCAGACCAGCGCGGCCGCGCAAGGCGGTCTGCGTGCCGGCGGTGCCGACGGTGCCGACGGTGCCGACGGCCCGAGCCTGCAATTGCAAGCCCTGCCCTACCCCCTGCTCGACGACATCTGATCGCCGGCTGTCCGATGTGTCTGATTGCGTTCGCCCTGCACACCGACCCCGCGTGTCCGCTGCTCATTGCGGCCAATCGCGACGAATTCCTGGATCGCCCCACGGCGGCCCTGCACCGCTGGGCATTGCCGGATGGCACCGAGATCGTCGCCGGGCGCGACCTGCGCGATGGCGGGACCTGGCTGGGGCTGAGCCCCGGCGGCCGCGTGGCCATGCTCACCAATGTGCGCCAGAGCCAGGCCGGCCCTGGCGCGCGCAGCCGGGGCGAACTCGTCACCCGCTGGCTGCAGGGCGGCGATGACGTGGACGGGCTGGCCGAGACGATCGACCCCGGCGCCTATGGCGGCTTCAACCTCGTGGTGGGCGATTTCCATCGGGCCAGCTGGAGCTGGCTGAGCAACCGCGACCCGCAGCATCCGCACGAGCAACGCACCCCGAAGCTGCACCGTCAGGCCCTGGGTGCGGGACTGTACGGTCTGTCCAACGCCAGCCTGGACACGCCCTGGCCCAAGACCGTGCGTCTCAAGCAGGCACTGGGCGAGTCGCTGGCGCGGCTGCAGTCACCGGAGGACGGCATCTGGATGCATCCCCTGGCTGCGCACTTGACCGAAGCGGCGCCGGCCGCCCCGGGAGATCTGCCACAAACGGGCGTGCCGCCCGACATGGAACGCGCCCTGTCCAGCCCGTTCGTGCGCATGTCCGACCGCGCCTATGGCACGCGCAGCAGCCTGGTGGTGCGCGCTCTGCCGCGCGCGCAGGCCTGGGACGTGCAGATGGACGAATGGACCCACGACCACAAGGCGCCGCTGGCCAGGCTCGATGCGGCCCGGCACCGGCGCGAAACCCTGATCTGGTGACGGCCTGCGGGCCCTACAACTTCGCGACCATCTCCTGGTGCCCGATGCCGGCCTCTTCGAAGGGCGCCCCACGCCGCTCGTAGCCCAGCCGGGCGTAGAAGCCTTCGGCGCTGCTCTGGGCATGCAGCATCACCTCGGTGTCGCCGCGCGCGCGCGCCACGTCCATCAGCGCGTGCAGCACATCGCGACCGAGCCGCCCGCCGCGCAGGGACCGCTCCACCGCCATGCGGCCGATGCGTGCCACGCCCGGCTCGTGCGGCAGCAGCCGACCGGTGGCCACGGGCCGCCCCAGGCGGTTGTAGGCCACCGCGTGCACGGCCACCGCGTCGGCCTCGTCCCACTCCAGTTCCTTGGGGATGCGCTGCTCTTCCACGAACACCGCCGTGCGCAGGCGCTGGGCATCGCCGCCGAGTTCGTTCCACGGCCCGACCTGCACGCGGGTCATGGTCTCGCCGGCTTCGTAGCCGTTGAGCGCCGCCCGCAGCGCATCGGGCACGGGCCGGGACTTCTGGGTGGCGGGATCGGCGAACACATAGATCAGCTCACCGCTGATGAGGTGTTCGTCGCCGCGGAAGATCGCACCCGTGAAGGTCAGCGAGGAATTGCCCACGCGGCTGCACTTCATGGCAACGTCGATCTGCTCGTCCACCCGCGCCGAGGCGTGGAAGTCCACCGTGGCCCGGACCACGTACAGATCGCCTTCGAGCTGCTCCATGGTCTCGAAATAGGGCAAGGCCAGCGCGCGCCAGTAGTCGGTGACGGCGGTGTCGAAGTACATCAGGTAGTGCGCGTTGAAGACGATCTTCTGCATGTCCACCTCGGCCCAGCGCACGCGCAGCCGGTGGAAAAAGCGGAAGTCGGACCGTTTCAAACCCATTTCAATCGTCTCCAAAGGCCTGGCGCAGCGCACGCGCCGCGTGGTTGTGGGCGGTCATCGCCTCGGGGATGGCGCGACCGAAGTTGATGAAGCCGTGGACCACGCCGGCATAGATTTCCAGGTCCACCGCCACGCCCGCGTGGCGCAGGCGGTCGGCGTACATCACGCCTTCGTCGGTCAGTGGGTCGCACTCGGCCAGGCCGATCCAGGCCGGCGCGACGTCGTCGAGTTCGCGCACGTGGCCGTTCTCGTCCACGCCATCGAGCGGCGCGAAGCGCCAGTCGTCGCGGTCGGCCTCGCTGCGCAGGTAGTGACCGAAGAAGTAACTGATGTGGGGTTCCTCCAGCAGGAAGCCGTGTGCGAAGGTCTGGTGCGTGGCCGTGTCCTGGTGCCCCGCGCAACCGGGATAGAACAGGCATTGCAGCGCCAGCGGCCAGCCGGCGTCGCGCGCGGCAATCGCCGTGACGGCCGCCAGCGTGCCACCCGCGCTGTCGCCGCCCACGGCGATGCGCGCGCCATCGAGGCCCAGCGCTTCGGCCTGCCCGCGCAACCAGGCCAGGCTGTCCCAGGCGTCGTGCACCGCGGTCGGAAACTTCGCCTCGGGCGCCAGCCGGTAGTCCACCGAGAGCACGGCGCAGTTCGCCAGGTGGGCCAGGTGGCGGCACAGCGCCTCGTGGCTGTCCACGCTGCCCACCGTGAAGCCGCCACCGTGAAAGAACAGCAGCACCGGCAGCGGCCGTGCCGAGGCCGGCGCGTACAGGCGCGCGGGCAGCGCATGGCCGTCACGCGCCGGTATGCGCAGGTCGTCCACGCGATCCAGTGGCTGGCGCGGTATCTCGAGCACGCCCGCGCCCGCTTCGTAGGCGGCCTTTGCTTCGGCGGGCGGCAGTGTGTGCAGCGGCGGATGGCCCGCGCGTGCGATGCGGTCCAGCACACCCCGCATGGCGGGCGTGAGCAGTGAGCGGGGATCGTCGGGATGGGCCATGGGATGCGATTGTGGCTGTCTTTTGGGCGACCGTCGCAGGTGCCCGTGCCATGGCCACATGCACGCACGGCCCGTATAGTTTTCCACCTGCGGCCCGCGAGCCGCCACCACCACGGAGACATGCATGGCACAGATTCTTTACGTCACCAACATCCTGATCGACTTCGGGGCGCTGGCCCAGTTGCAGGCCGAGTGCGAGCGCGTGGGCATCGGCCGCCCGTTGATCGTCACCGACGCGGGCGTGAAGGCCGCGGGCCTGCTCGACAAGGCGGTGGCCGCCCTGCCCGGCCTCTCGCCCGCGGTGTTCGACCAGACGCCGTCCAACCCGACGGAGGCCGCCGTGCGCGCCGCCGTGGAGGTGTACCGCCAGGCGGGCTGCGACGGACTCATCGCGCTCGGCGGCGGCAGCGCCATCGACTGCGCCAAGGGCGTGGCCATCGCCTGCACGCACGAGGGCCCGCTCAAGATCTACGCCACGATCGAGGGCGGCTCGCCGAAAATCACCGAGCGCGTGCCGCCGCTTATCGCCATTCCCACCACCGCAGGCACCGGCAGCGAGGTGGCGCGTGGCGCCATCGTGATCGTGGACGACGGGCGCAAGCTCGGATTCCACAGCTGGCATCTCGTGCCGAAGACGGCGCTGCTCGACCCGGAACTCACGCTGGGCCTGCCGCCCATGCTCACCGCCGCCACCGGCATGGACGCCATCGCGCACTGCATGGAAACCTTCATGGCGCCGGCCTTCAACCCGCCCGCAGACGGCATCGGCCTGGACGGCCTGCAGCGTGGCTGGTCCCACATCGAGCGCGCAACGAAAAACGGCCAGGACCGCGACGCGCGAATGAACATGATGAGCGCGTCCATGCAGGGCGCGATGGCCTTCCAGAAAGGCCTGGGTTGCGTGCATTCGCTCAGCCACAGCCTGGGCGGCGTGAACCCGCGCCTCCACCATGGCACGCTCAACGCCGTGTTCCTGCCGGCCGTGATCCGCTTCAACGCGCAGGCCGAATCAATGCAGAAGGAGCAGCGCCTGCAGCGCATGGCGCATGCGATGGGGTTGTCCAGCGGTGGCGACGTGCCCGAGGCCATCCGGGACATGAACGCGCGCCTGGGCCTGCCCACGGGCCTGGCGGCCATGGGCGTGACGCCCGATCTGTTCGACCGCGTCATCGCCGGCGCGCTGGCCGACCATTGCCACAAGACCAATCCGCGCATCGCCAGCGCGGACGACTACCGGGCGATGCTGGTCGCATCCATGTGAGGCAGCCTTAGCCCGAAGCGCCCCCGCGGCGCGAGGCACCCACTGCCAGCTTGACGGCGCGGCCGATGGCCGCCGCCGCATGACCCTGCCTGATGTCGCTCACGCGACAACAGACAGGGTCATCGATTCATGAGATTTTCTTGATCCGTCCATCACGGCGTGCGCGCGCCTGCGCCACACACTGACTGCGTCCCCACACCACGGTCACCGCCCTGCCAGTGACCAGGCCTCGGGGCAACGAGCCACCTGTTCGCCAAGGAGCTGGCATCTGGCGCGAACGCAGTTCCAACCGGGAGAGAACCGATGACGGACCCACACGCACACATCCATTGCAGCGACACGGCATTGACCGTGAGAGAAACCGAGATCCTCGACTTCATTGCCCGCGGCCTGACGTCCAAGCAGATCGCGCGCGAACTCAACATCAGCCCGTACACCGTGAACACCCACCGCGACAACCTGCGTCGCAAGCTGGGCGTGCACAACGGCGCGCAACTGGCGTATTGCCAGGCCACGCGCAGCGGCGGCGCGTCTCGCACTTCCCTGTGATGGCGCGGCAACGCCGTCACGCGACCCATCCGAGGAATCCACAGGAGTTCGACCATGCCCTCTCCCATTCCCTACTCACCGTCCCTGGTGCTCGGCGCCATCGTCGACCAGGCCGCGATGGACAACCTGCTGGCGATCTCCGCGGCACAGGCTCCCATCGACGCGGCGCAGGAAACCCTGAACTCGTTCATTGCGATGAAGCGCAGCCTGGAAATGACGGCGCAGGAGCTCATCAACATGGACATCAATCCGAAGGACCTTCTGAAAAAGATGCACGACGTCGATGCCGACGTGGACCGCGCCGCCACGGCTTACGCCACGACGCGGCTGGAGCAGGAACTCAAGATGCAGCCTCTGCGGGCCAAGACACGGTTGGTCAACTCCAGCATCGAAAGCCCGGTTGACTACAACCGCACCAAGATCAAGTCCATGCCGCTGGCGGCGGATTCCCTGAAGATGGACGCACAGTTCTTCTCTTTCGACGAGAACGACGAGAGCGACAGCAACACACTCTCCAACATCAAGTCGTACGTCAGTGCCTCCACCTCCATCCTGGGCAGCGGCGCCTCCTTCGAGATGGCCAAGACCGCAGTCAACCAGGTGAACAAGCAACGGCAGCTGCACAAGATCGCGGGCACCCTGGTGGTCACCGCGTCCTGCACCCACAAGGAAGCACAGGTCCTTGCACCCTTCTACATCGACGTGGACAAGGCCGTCAGGGCCTGGAACCGCATGTTTCCCGATGCCAAGGACAAGATCGCGCTGGACCCGGTGGCCATGCAGCAGATCGCCGAGCAGATTGGCACGGCGGCGGAGAAGTCGTTCCACATTGTCTCGGGCACCACGCTCGGTTCCAGCTTCGTGGGCATGGTGCACGTCCTGCAGACCCAGGACACCCGGAGCAGTCAGGACGTCGAGTCCCGGGCCAAAGACCTGCAGTTCAAGCTCTCCCTGGGCGCGGCCAAGGCTGGGCTCAAGGGCGGTTTCGGCATCGACAAGGACGTCGGCAGGGACCTCAAGGCCTTGCTGAGCACGCAGGACATCACCTCGCACGTCACCTTGATCACCGCGGGCTACATCCCGACGCTGAAGTCGAATCAGGTGTCCATCGGTGTGAAGCAGTTTGCCAACTTCGACCCGAACGCCATGATGACCGACCTGCTCAAGCTCTCGGACTACACGGCGTCGGAAAACCAGACGGTGCAGCAATCGGCGACCTCCGCGCGCACCAAGGGTGAGTTCGTGCAGCTCAAGACCGCCGCCATCACCAGCGTGATGCAGGGTCTGTCGGCCCTGGACGATGGCCAGAACAAGATGCTGGACATCGCGTCGATGATGGTCGCGTTCGAGGACTACGTGAAGGCCGCCACGGGCACGGACGAGAACGTCAAGATCGGGTTGCCGATCAACTACTACACCAAGCCGATCACACGCAGCCAGCTCGCGCAGATGTGGGTCGGCAAGTACTACCCCAACAAATTCCTGGGCATCTCGGGCGACGACACCGTGCGGGTCGTGCCGCCCAAGCCCGAGGCCAGCGGCGATGCATCGGCTTCGCAGTGAAGCACCTGGCACCGCAGATTCCCTGAACCCCCATCCGAACTTTCCGGGAGCATCCCATGCCCTCCACCATCCCCTATTCACCTTCGCTCGTGCTCGGCAGCATCGTGCACCCGGCCGCCATGGACACCCTGCTGGCCATGGCGGCCGTGCAGACGCCCATCGACGCCGCGCAGGACACCCTCAACTCGTTTCTCTCGCTCAAGCACAGCCTGCAGATGACGGCCGACGAGTTGATCAACATGAACATCGACCCCAAGGACCTGCTGGGCAAGATCAGGGACATCGACACCGAGCTGGACAAGGCGGCCACCGCCTACGCCACGACGCGCATCGAGCAGGAGCTCAAGATGCAGCCCTTGCGCGCCAAGGTGCAGCAGGTCAACGCCAGCCTGGAGAGCCCGATCGATTTCAACCGCACCGTTCCCCTGCCACTGCCACTGGCGGCCGACACGCTCACGATGGACGCGCAGTACTTCTCCTTCGACGAGAACAAGCAGAGCGCCGAGAACACGGTCAGCTCCATCCGCCAGTTCATCAGCGCGTCGGGTGCCCTTGGTGGCACCCAGGGATCGATCGAACTGGCCGATTCCGCCGTCAAGCAGATCAACAACCAGCGCCAGCGGCACAAGGTCGAGGGCACACTGGTGCTCACGGCCAACTGCACGCACCGCCAGGCGACGCTGCTCGCTCCGCTGGTGCTCGACGTGGACAAGGCGATCCGCGTGTGGAATCAGCTGTTCCCGAGTGACCAGGACAAGATCAAGATGGAGCGCGCCTTCATGGCGCGCACGGCCAAGGAGGAAGGTGTCGCGGCCGAGAAGTCGTTCAGCATCATCTCGGGCGCCACCTACGGCTCCAGCTTTGTCGGCATGGTGCACGTGCTGCGCAAGGAAAAGACGGAGACCAGCCAGGACATGGAGGCCGATGAATCCGTGCTCCAGATTCAGGCCGAGCAGGAGTCGTGGTGGCGGTCCTCGGCCGGCGGCCTGGGTGAGGATGACGACACGGCTTCTTCCAGCAAATCGCTCCTCAGCCGCCAGGACATCACCTCACACGTCACGGTGCTCACCTCGGGCGTGATCCTGGGCATCGAGGGCGTCGACGTGCAGACGGCCGTGCGCGCCTTTGCCGCCGAGGAAGGCGAAGGCGGGACGATGGCGGCGCTGACAGCCCTGGCCAACGCCAACAGCGGCGAGTTGCAGTCTGTCCAGGTTGCGGCCACGGCCGCGCGCACCGGGCAGGATCTGGTGGACCTCAAGAAAGCCACCGTGACCGCCGTGATCGGCAAGCTTGGCGAGATCCAGGGTCAAAAAGTGCGCATGCTCAATATCGACTCCCTGATGACCGCGTTCGACAACTACGTTGACCGCGCGCGCGCGGGCGGCATCGGCGTGCCGATCAATTACTACCTCAAACCCATCACGCGCAGCCAGCTGGCGCAGATGTGGCTGACCAAGTACTACCCGGGCGAGTACCTCGCCCTGGCGGGCGATGACAGCGCTTTCGCGGCGGCGAATCCGGGTGGAGACGCACCCGCGCAGGGTTGATGGGGATCGCGCATGAACGCCAGCGACCTTGCCAGCCTCACGGCGCGTCCAGAGACCGACGTGGCCACGTGGGTGCAGCCCATCGAAGCGGCCATGAGCGAATACGGGGTCGACACGCCCGAGCGCCAGGCCGCTTTTCTGGCGCAGATCGTGCACGAATCGGATGGTCTCGCGCGGCTGGAGGAAAACCTCAACTACAGCGCCTCACGCCTCACCGCCGTCTGGCCGCACCACTTCTACCTCCCACCCGACGATGCCGGCACGCGGGAGGATGCCAGCCAGTACGAGCACCGACCCGAACTCCTGGCCAATCTGGTCTACGCCGGACGGCTGGGCAACGGCCCATCGGCAAGCGGTGACGGCTGGCGTTTCCGCGGCCGCGGTCTGGTGCAACTGACAGGTCGCACGCTCTACACCGAGGCCGGCGAGGCCATGCAGATCGACCTCGTGAACCAGCCCGACCTGCTGCTCGAACCCATCCAGGCCGCGCGTGCCGCCGGCTGGTACTGGCGCCGCATCGACGGCAACGCGGCCGCCGACCAGGCCACGCCCGCCGCATTCCAGCGTCTCACGGTGGCCATCAACGGCGACCTGATCGGTCAGGATCACCGGGAGGCGCTGTGGCGGCGTGCGCAGACGCTGCTGGGGGTGAGCGGCGCGCAGGGCGTTTCATGACGACATCGTCGCGTCTGACGCACGGCCTGGGCGCCCTGCTCTGGTTGCTGGCCTGCATCTGTGGCGGCCCGGCTCAAGCCCAGGCGGTCGCGCCGGAGACGACCGACCCCGCTCGCCCGCGGGTCCTGGAACTGCAGGGAGAACTCGAGGCGGACAAGATCCTGGTCGTGCGGGTGGAAGGGTTGGCCGAATGGGCCACGGCACCGGGCCATTCGCCATGGCGCCTCGTGCCCTACATCAATGGGCTCCCGCTGCAAGGCTTGTATCCCCTGGCCGTGAACCTGCATGCCGCCACGGTGCAGTTCCACCTGCGCATCACACCCCAAAACCAGGCCACCTGGATCCGGGTGCTGAGCCCGTTGACCCTGAACCACCCGGTCGACTTCAGCATCGGCCCGGAAGAACAAGACCCGTTCGACACCGTCTTCACGCGCCCCGGCCACCCCGCGCTGCTGACAGTCGTCAACCCGCGCTGGCTGGCCTTGGCGGCGGGTGTGCTGCTCGTCTTCGCGTTCTCTTTTTGCGCCTTGGCCACCAGGACCGATCTGCTCATGGAGCGGACGACTTCCACGCAAGGGGCTGATGCGCTCAGCTTCAGTCTGGCCAAGGTCCAGCTGGCGCTCTGGTTCTTCGTCATCTTTGGCTCGTTTCTCGCGATATGGCTGGTCACGGGCAACTTCAACACAATCGACAGCTCCCTGGTTGCCACGCTGGGCATCAGCGCCGGCACCGCCGTGGGAGACGCCTACATCAAGAGCGCCAACCCGCCCGAGACGCCGCCCGCCGGACCCGCGGTGCGGCCCGACTGGGCCGCGAAGCGTTTCGTGCGCGAACTGATCTCGGACAGCGAGGGCTACTCGATCTACCGCTTCCAGATGCTGGCCTGGACCGCGGCTCTGATCGTCGTCTTCCTCGCGGACGTGAGCGACGACCTTGCCATGCCCTCCTTCAGCCCCGAACTGCTGTACCTGCTGGGCCTGAGCACGGGCACGTATGTCGCGAACCGGATGCCGGAGATGGCACAAACCCGGGCGCGATCCAGAGCGGCCGCAGCAGCTGTCACCACCCCGGATGCGCACCCGGGTCAGGGGCATCCCGTTCAGCCGGGCGCAGGCCCCTTGACTCCCGCGTGAAAGGGTTTTCGTGTTTTCAACACGATCTGGAAAGATCGCACGGGGAGAACGCCGCGCCTACGGCCGACAACCGATAGTGCATCAGCAATAAATGAAATATAAAGAAGTCATTTTCAGACAAGAATCAGCTGTAAATAAGCCATAAAAGACTCATATCTGACAACTTGACCCGCGGCATCAAGAGCCACCGGGGTCTGGATGGTGCAAGAACGACGCGAGGACGCCAACCTCATCCCTTCACCTCAATTCGGTTGAGTCAGAACGAAGCCAGCCTTTCACGAGGATCGAGCCATGAGCGAAAACACCAGGGTGCGGCATGAGGAGTTTCATTTCAACAATTGCGTGATCCGCAGCGACACCCGGGAACTGCTGAAGGACGGTGTCGCGCAGCCAATCGAACGCCGGGCCTTCGACCTGATCCTGTACCTGCTCAGACAGGACGGCCGGGTGGCCAGCAAGGACGAACTGCTGGAGCACGTCTGGGGCAACCGGTGCGTCTCGGACTCGGTGATCGCGCAAAGCATCATGAAGGCACGCAAGGCACTGGGTATCACCGGCAAGGAACCCGGCCCGATCAAGACGGTGCACCGCGTGGGGTACCGCTTTGTGGGGGACGTGCGGCGGCCTGAATCTGCGTTGCACCCTCGCGCGCCGGGGCATGCGCCACCGAAACCGGTGCGCATCCTCTGGCTGCCCACCGAATGCGATCAGATGCCGCCCGGCCTGTCGTGGGTCCGCTATGGGCTGATCTCCGTGGCCACACAGTTGCTGCAGTCGAATGGCGTGGCCACCTTCTCGGTCGGTGAGTCCATCCAGGCCTGCGAAGCCGCTCAGACGGAAAGCTCCGTCGAGGCCTTGTCCGCGCTGCTGCGGGTGGAGCGTTGCGGGCTGGGCGTGGTCCACAGTCGCCTGGTCGCCAACGCAGGCGAATACCGGCTTGAATGGCGGATGACCTTGGGCGCGACGCACAGCGCCAACAGCGTGACCGGGTGCTCTCCCGCGGAGATGACGCTGATGGCGGCCAACGAAGTTCTGATGTGGGCGCGCCTGAATTCGCTGCAGGCGGCATCCAGCGCCCCCGACCAGCATTTCTGGAAGGAACTGGAGAAGCTGATTCTGCAGGCCGAATCCCTGCACCTGACCGATCAGCTGGCGCCCCTGCTGGCGCCCTGCGTGAGCGCCGCGGCATGTCCAATCCAGGCCCTGGCCGAATTGCTCTGGATTCAGGCCCAGCGCGCCGATCCTCAAGCGCCAACCCTGACCAGAACGCTCGTCGAGCGGGCACGCCAGACGGAGGAGACCGAGTACGCCGGCTGGGCCGAACTGTGCCTTGGCCTGTACCACCTGCACACGCTGCTGCCCGATCTGGCCCGCCAGGAGGTGCGCAAGGCCCTGCCGATCGTGCGCAGCGAGGCCATTGGCCAGTTTCGTGCCAGGGCACTGCTGCTGGCCGCGCAAGTGCTGGCCGCGGTGCAAGAGACGGAAGAAGCGCATGCGCTGCTGCTCGAGGCGGAGCAACTCATAGAGCACGCCCCGGCAAGCCACCTTGCCTGCGCTGCCCAGCGACTGCGATGCGAGCTGGTGTGCCTGGGCATGCAGATTGCCGCGTCCGCGCGACCTTTCGCCGAGGCGCTGGCACATGCCCACCGCATGGGCTTCCAGGCACACGCCGCCTGGCTGGAGGCCTTCAGCGCCCTGCGGTGCTGCGTCGAGGGAGATTTTGATCAATGCCATCGGCACCTGGACGCAGCGATCACCGCCAGCGAGCACAGCGGCGCAACACTGGTCCAGATCTACGGCGTACTCCAGCTCGGCAACTTGCTGGCGCGCCAGGGCGATCAGGGCGGTCTTGAACAGTGCCTGGTTCGGCTTTCGCGCGCCACCTTGCGCAACGCCCCGCTGGGAGCGGCCACGTGGCGCTGGTTGCGCGCCAGGTATCTGATGCTCGCCAACCGGGCCCCTGAAGCGCTGCCCCTGGCCGAACACACGCTGCACGAAATGGCCGATCTTGGCCTCTGGTGGCCCGAGGACAACTGGTTGTTCGTCGCGCAGGTGGCGCTGCGCAGTGGCAACCCTGCCTCGGCCCGACGCTTGCTCGCACGCCTGCAGCAAAAACCCCGCGCTCGCCACCGAGCGACCTGCCTGGCGGTGCAGGGCATGCTGGCGTGCTACGCGGGCGAACCCGCGACCGCGCTGCCTTTTTTCGAACAGGCGCACGAGCTTGCGAATCAGACGGTGATGGCCCACGTGCTGCTGTTCGGCCTGGCCTGGCTGGCGCTGGCCCAGGGGCACTCTGTCAGGCCCGAACTGCTATCGGCATCCGGGCACTGGCGAGACCGGACGCCGGCGGGCCGGCTGGTGCGGGCTGCGGCGGAACACCGCGTCCGCTGGACCACCCGCAGGCCATACCGTCAGGTGCTGGCGCTGAGCACCGGCACCGACCATGGCACGCCCCTGGTGTCGGATGTTTGCGAAGTGCAAGATGCCCACCTGAGCACCACCTGCCTGCCGATGCCGGTGTGAGGGACTTCCCCTCAGAGCCTCTCGGGCGGCGTGGCCTCCACGGCGCCATCGGGGCCACCCATGCGCGCGCCGACATGCAACTGGCCTCGCAACTCGGCCAGCTCCACCTGGCGCTGCCGTTCGGCGAGGCGGTCCTTTTCCTGCGGGGTGCGCTTGTCGTGGCAGTGGGCGCAGCTCACGCCCTTGACGTAGTGCGGTGAAGCCTTCTCCTCGGGACCGAGCGGCCAGCGGCATGACCGACACAACTCATGCGGCCCCAGCGCCAGCCCGTGGCCCACGCTCACGCGCTCGTCGAACACGAAGCACTCGCCCTGCCAGGTGCTCTGCTCGGGTGGTATTTCTTCCAGGTATTTGAGGATGCCGCCCTCGAGGTGGTAGACCTCGTCGAAGCCACGCATCTTCATCAGCGCGGTCGACTTCTCGCAGCGAATGCCCCCGGTGCAGAACATCGCCACCTTCGGCTTCCTGCCTTCGCCCCGCAGCGCCGGCTGGGCATCCAGCCAGGCGGGCAGCTCGGTGAAGGTCTTGATGTGCGGATTGACCGCGCCCTGGAAAGTACCGATCGCCACTTCGTAGTCGTTGCGGGTGTCGATCAGCAGCACCTCGGGATCTGCCAGCAACGCGTTCCAGTCTTTCGGCTTCACGTATTGCCCGACGGTCCGGGTCGGGTCCAGCCCCGGCACCCGAAGCGTCACGATCTCTTTCTTCAGCCGCACCTTCATGCGGTGAAACGGTGGCTCGTCGCTCCAGGACGCCTTGTAGGGCAGGTCGGCCAGACGCGGGTCGGCCCGAAGGTAGTCCAACACGGCCAGCACGCCAGCCTCGTGCCCGGCGATCGTGCCGTTGATGCCTTCGCGCGCGAGCAGCAGCGTGCCCTTGACGCCGTGGGCCTCACAGCAGGCCAGCAAGGGGGCGCGCAATTCGACATGGTCGGGCAGCTCGACGAAACGGTAGAGCGCAGCGGTGAGGTAACGGGGGGCGGAGGACGCGGATGGCATGGCGCGATTATCCCGCGCCACCCCACCAGGCATCACAGGGGCTCGATGCGCGAGAGGTCCGGCCGATGCAGCCACTGGGCGAATTCGTCGGCAAGCTGCTGCGCGGCGCGGGTGGCGCCGCTCCAGGCCTGCATGCGCGCGGCAAGATTCTGGCCGTAGCGCGTGAAGTCCCCCCGGTCCGGCAACTTGGCATTGGGCAGCCTGGCGATCCAGGCGGGGTCGGGTGCGAGCACCAGCATGGCGTCCAGCGCCGGGCTGCTGCGGTGGCGCCCCCTCCAGGCCTTGTCGAGCCAGCCGGGCACGACGGCCTTCTGGAAGTGCGGGTACAGCACGATCGGGGCATCTTCGGGAAGGCGATAGCGCAGGTGCAGGTGGTAGTCGGTCAACCCGCCGTCCCAATAGGTACCGGCTGGCGCACCCTGGATGTTGCGGACCGGGCGCAGCATGAAGGGAATGGAGCAACTGGCCTGGAGCGCCTCCATGAAGTTGTCGGCCCGCATCGGCACCTGGCGCGTGCGGTAGTCCTGTGTCGCGAAAGGCAACGGACTCACACCCCCCGATCCCGGCGGTTCCGACGAGAAAACCACGCGCTCGAGCCAGGCACCCAGCGCCTTTCTGTGAAGCGCGTTGGTGGCGAATGCACCCAGGTAGCCCAGCGGGGTGCGCAGCGCACCCTCACGCTGCAGCAGCAGGCGCCCACGCGAGGCGACGATGTGCAAGGAGTAGCGCGGATGTCGCAGCACCTCCTCCACCCGCCCGCCATAGAACAGCTTCAGGTTGTCGGCGAACCGGCCGCTGATCTGGTCCGCGGTGAGCCGGCGCTGGCCTGGCGGCAGTTCGTAGTGCTGCGAGATGTAATCGCGCTCAAGCCGTTCAAACGCCGCCACGGTGTCGCCCAGGCAGGCCGTGGCCATGCGCCACGCGCCGATGGAGGCGCCAACAAGGTGCACGGGCTGCGTGCTTTGCGGCAGCCATTCACCGAACAGGAATCGGTCAATCGGACCGAGGATCAGCCCCTTGGGGCCACCCGCCGCGGCGGGGATCACGCCCACGTCCTGCGGGCGCAGGCCGTGTTGTTCAATGTGTTGCCGGGCTTTGGGGCCGGCATGGAGACGAAGCGCTTGCATAGGGCTGCGATTGTGGCGCAGCCCTCGCGCATGTCACTGCGGTTCGGACTCCTCGGTGACTTCCGTGTGACGCGAGATGGAGGGAATCTCCTCGGCCACCACCGTGTCGGGGTCGATGCCCAGCACCAGGCCCACCGGATCCGGGTAGGTGTTGATGAGCAATTCCGAGCGCATCTGCTGTTCCTCTGCGCGGGCGCGCCAGGACCCGATGTGGATCACGCCGGCGATCGGCTCGTACACGTCGTTGTCGAACGGCGCGGTCTGGTGCTCGATGGCATTGACCATGCGCTTGGGGAAATGCCATTCGCGCGCCAGCGCCGCGCCCACCTCCGCGTAGCTGTAGCCGAACAGGCCGCGTTCGGCCTTGGCGCGCTTGAGGTCGAGCATGGGCACGCTGCGGTCCAGGTCGATCATGGCCTCGGGCATGCCCACGTGCATCACCAGTTCGCCAATGCCGTGAATGAGGCCGGCGGTGAACGCCGTGTTCTCGTCCATCTTGATCGGCAATGCGATGTAGCGCGAGAGGTTGGCGGTGTTGAGGCTGTAGCGCCAGAACTGGTTGAGGTTGACGCCGCCCACGGTGTGGAAACCTTCGCCGAGCGAGGCCGCGATCACCAGCGCGCGCACCTTGATCAGGCCCAGCACGTTGATCGCGTCGCGGGCGGTGCAGACCGAGCGGTGCAAGCCGAAGAAGGCCGAGTTGGCGGTCTTGAGCAGCTTGGCGGTGAGCACCGGATCATCCTCGATCAGGGACGCGGCCAGCAGGGCGTCGACATCCTCCTGATCGAAGGTTTCGATCAGCTTGCGCACCACTTTGGGGGCCGAAGGGAGCACGTTTGGCTGCTTCAGGAGTTTCTCGAGCTGCATGGCGGTGGGCCCTTCGGTTGGTGCGATTCCGTTGTGGGAGGAGTTAGGTCATTCATCGTCCGGGCCGCGCGGCACTTGAGAACTTTTTCCGCACAAAATTCATCGGTGGCTAGTCGATGAAAGCGCCCAGCGCCTGGCTGAACGACCACTCCGTCGGGTCCTTGCCCAGCACGCTGTCCAGGTCCAGGCCCAGGGTGAGACCCACCATGTCAGGGAAGGTCGCTGCCAAGCCATCCTCGTCGAGCTGGATTTCCTCGGCGCGGGCGCGCCAGGAAGCGATGTGCAGCACGCCACCCAGGGGGTCGTAGTTGTCACCGTCGAAGGGCGCGGTCTGGTTCTTCAGCGCCGAGACGATGCTCTGCGGGAACTGCCACTTTTCGGCCATGCCGGCACCCACCTCGGCGTAGGTGTAGCCCAGCGCGGAGCGCTCCACGTCGGCGCGGCGCAGGTCCAGCGGCGGCGTGCCCATGTCGATGGGGCCGATCACGTCGGGCATGGCGATATGCATGATCAGGTCGCCGATCGCGTGCACGAGGCCGGCCGTGAAGGCATTGCCCTCGTTCTGGCGCAGCAGCGTGGCCAGCGAGCGCGAGATGTCGGCCACGCGCAGGCTGTACCGCCAGAACTGCACCATCTCGACGCCGGGCACGTTTTTGAAGCTCGAACCCAGCGCGGCGGCCATCACCAGCGAGCGCACATGGGTCATGCCCAGCAGGGCCACCGCCTCCTCGGCGCTGCCGATCTGGCGGCTGACACGAAAGAAGGCCGAGTTCGACAGGCGCAGCACGCGCGTGGTGAGCGCCGGGTCGGTCGCCACCAGCTCGGCCACGCGCTTCGGACTGGGGTCGTCCTTGTTCATCTCCGCCAGCAGGTCGGAGACCGTGCGGGACATGGCGGGCAGCGCGCGGGGGTAGTTGAGGAGGGCTTCGAGTTCCATGGGGCTGTGAAGTCCGGTTCAGGGGTTTTTCCGATTCCTCTTCTTATCGGCACCCACCCCCCCCGACTTGAGCCCGTCACACCCCTCGTCAGCGCCCGTTTTTCAGCTTCGCGAAGGCCGACGCCATGGCCGAGGGCACGGCAGGCGTGGCCTGCCCCTGCCCGCCCGGGCGGCCCGGGCGCTGGCCGGCGCCGCGCGCGGGTTCGAAGCGGTTCTCGCGCGCGCCACCGGATGCCCCGGCGCCGCGCCCGGGCGCCTCGCCCAGCTTCATGGACAGGCCGATGCGCTTGCGCGCCACGTCCACTTCCATCACCTTGACTTTGACAATGTCGCCGGTCTTGACGATCTCGCGCGCGTCGTTGACGAATTTATGTGCCAGCTGGCTCACATGCACCAGGCCGTCCTGGTGCACGCCCAGGTCCACGAAGGCGCCGAACTGGGCCACGTTGCTCACCGTGCCTTCGAGGATCATGCCTTCGCGCAGGTCGCTGATGTCATCCACACCTTCGTTGAAGCGCGCCACCTGGAAATCGGGGCGTGGGTCGCGGCCGGGCTTTTCCAGCTCGCTGAGGATGTCCTTGACCGTGATGACGCCAAACCGGTCATTCGCAAACAGCTCCGGGCGCAGCGTCTTGAGCATGTCGGCGCGGCCCATGAGGCTGGCCACGGGCTGGCCGGTCTTCGCGATGATCTGCTCGACCACCGGGTAGGTTTCCGGGTGCACTCCGGTCATGTCCAGCGGGTTGTCGCCACCGCGGATGCGCAGGAAGCCCGCGCTCTGTTCAAAGGTCTTCGCGCCCAGTCCGGCCACGTCCATCAACTGCTGGCGGCTCCTGAACGCACCATGGGTTTCGCGCCAGCGCACCACGGCCTTGGCCACGCTGGCCGAAAGGCCGGACACCCGCGAGAGCAGCGGCACGCTGGCGGTGTTCAGGTCCACACCCACACCGTTCACGCAATCCTCCACCACCGCCTCCAGCGTGCGCGCGAGTTCGCTCTGGTTCACGTCGTGCTGGTACTGGCCCACGCCGATGCTTTTCGGGTCGATCTTCACCAGCTCGGCCAGCGGGTCCTGCAGGCGCCGCGCGATGCTGGCCGCACCGCGCAGGCTCACGTCCACGTCGGGCATTTCCTGCGAGGCGAATTCGCTGGCGGAGTAGACGGACGCGCCCGCCTCGCTCACCACCACCTTCTGCACCCCGCCCTGCCCCGCCTTCTCCAGCAGCTTGATGAGGTCGGCAGCGAGCTTGTCGGTTTCACGGCTCGCGGTGCCATTGCCGATCGCGATCAGGTTCACGCCGTGCTTGCGCGCGAGTTGCGCCAGCGTGTGCAACGCACCGTCCCAGTCGCGCCGGGGCTCGTGCGGGTACACCGTGGCGGTGTCCACCAGCTTGCCGGTGGCATCCACCACCGCCACCTTCACACCGGTGCGGATGCCCGGGTCCAGGCCCATCACCACCTTGGGGCCGGCGGGCGCGGCCAGCAGCAGGTCGCGCAGGTTGTCGGCGAACACCTTGATCGCCACGCTTTCAGCGCTTTCGCGCAGGCGGGCGAACAGGTCGCGCTCGCTGGAGAGCGAGAGCTTGACGCGCCAGGTCCAGGCCACGCACTTGCGCAGCAAGTCGTCGGCCTTGCGGCCCTGGTGGCGCCAGCCCAGGTGCAGTGCGATGCGGCCTTCGGCGAGGGACGGCACGGCGGCCGTTCGGGCGGCGCCTGTCGAAGCCGGCGTGTCCACGGGCTCCGGCAACACCAGTTTCGCGTCCAGGATTTCCAGTGCGCGACCGCGGAACACCGCCAGCGCGCGGTGCGAAGGCACGCGCGAAATCGGTTCGTCGTAGTCGAAGTAGTCGCGGAACTTGGCCACTTCGGGCGCGTTGGCGTCCTTGCCCGCCACGAGCGTGCTCTTGAGCAGGCCTTCTTTCCAGAGCCATTCGCGCAGGGTCTGCAGCAGCGCGGCGTCTTCGGCCCAGCGCTCGCTCAGGATGTCGCGCACGCCGTCGAGCACGGCCGGCACGGAGGAGAAATCGGCGCCGGGTTTGCCGTCGTCCAGCACCTCGGGCGGCTTCGTGAATGCGGCGGCCTCGGTGGCCGGGTCCAGCGTCGGGTCGGCGAACAGTCGGTCCGCCAGCGGCTCGATGCCGAACTCACGCGCGATCTGCCCCTTGGTGCGGCGCTTCTGCTTGTACGGCAGGTAGAGGTCCTCGAGCTCCTGCTTGGTCGGTGCGGCGGTGATGGCGGCGCGCAGGGCGTCGGTGAGCTTGCCCTGTTCGTCGATGGCCTTCAGCACGGCCGCGCGGCGGTCTTCCAGCTCGCGCAGGTAGTCCAGCCGGTAGGCCAGTTCGCGCAACTGCACGTCGTCCAGCCCGCCCGTGGCCTCCTTGCGGTAGCGCGCGATGAAGGGCACCGTGGCCCCACCGTCCAGCAGCTCGACCGCCGCGAGCACCTGTGATTCCTCAACCCTGATTTCTGTGGCGATCTGCCGGATGATCTGCTGCATGCGCACCCATGTGAAAACACGAAGCGCGAAAGTTTGCCACAGGCGCCGGGGCTAACATGCCGCTCATCCCACCATGCAAGACGACCTGTTCGGCGACCCGCCATCCCCGCCCCCCGCCGCGTCCGCGCCACCACCCGCGTCCGCACCTCGCCAGCGCGCGACGGAGGTGGCACCGGCGGCATCCGATCCCTTGATGCAGGCGCTCGCGGCCGCCCTGCCCCCGCATGTGCGCCTGGGCACCTCGTCCTGGACCTACCCTGGCTGGGCCGGGCTGGTGTGGGACCGTGAATACCCCGACGCCCTGCTGTCCAGAGAAGGACTTCGCGCCTACGGCCAGCACCCGTTGATGCGCACCGTGAGCGTGGACCGCGGCTTCTACCGCCCGCTCACGCAGGACCAGTACGCGCGCTTCGCGGCCCAGGTGCCGGACGACTTCCGTTTCGTGGTGAAAGCACCCAGCCACGTCACCGACGCCCTGGTGCGCGGCGAGGACGGCCGTGGCCTGCAGCCCAATCCGGCGTTTCTGGACGCGGCGCTGGCCACGCAGGATTTCGTCGCGCCCGCGCTCGCGGGCCTGGGGCACAAGGTGGGCGCGCTGGTGTTCCAGTTGAGCCCCATGCCCCGCCACCTGCTGCACAACCTGCCACTGGTGTTGCAGCGCCTGCGCAAGCTGCTGCTGGCACAACCCGCGTTGGCACCCACCGCGCCCGACGGCGTGCTGGCACTGGAGGTGCGCGACCCGGAATGGCTGGACCCGGCCTTCATGCCCGAACTCGCCGCCGTGCTGCGCGAGACTGGTGCCACCTGGTGCCTGTGCCTGCACGCGAAGATGCCGCGCCTGGCCGACCAGTTGCCCCTGTTGCGCCTGCTCTGGCCCGGGCCCATGGTGTGCCGCTGGAACCTCAATCCCCTGCACGGCGCGTATGGCTACGAGGACGCGCAACGCGAGTACAGCCCCTACGACCGCATCCACGACGTGGACGACGAGACGCGCGCACTGCTGGTGAAGACCATCGCCGGCATCGCAGGTGCGGGGCAGAACGTGTTTGTCACCATCAGCAACAAGGCCGAGGGCTGTGCGCCGCTGTCGGCGCGGGCGCTGGCGGAGGGGCTCAGCGGCTTGCGCGCACCCTGAGCGAACTGCTCACCCCCGCCATCAAGGCACACCCCGCCGCCAGGCACAGCGCCACCGTCTCGCCGCGCCCGTCGTGCTGGTTCCAGACGGCGTAGATGGCCGCCAGCATCACGGCGCCCAGCGTTTGCCCCGTGAGCCTGGCCGTGCCCAGCATGCCGCTGGCCGCGCCGCTGCGGTGCACCGGTGCCGTGGTCACGATGGTGTGGTTGTTGGGCGACTGGAACAGCGCGAAACCCGCGCCGCAGAGCGCCAGGCGCCAGCCCATGTCGAAAGCGGTTGCCTGCTCGGGCCGCAGGCCCGCCAGCAGCAGGCCGGTGGCGAACACCAGCATGCCGATGCCGCCCAGCCAGCCTGCCGGGTAGCGCCCGATCAGGCGGCCGGCGACCGGCGCCACGAGCACGGTGGCCATGGGCCAGGCCGTCATGATCAGGCCGGCCTCCATGTGCGAGCGCCCCTGCACTTCGAGCAACAGGAACGGCATGCTGACAAAGGCGAGCATCTGCGCGCTGAACGCGCCCAGCGACGAACCCATGGACAGCGCGAAGACAGGCATGCGAAGCAGGTCCAGCGGGAACAGCGGCGCGGCCAGATGCCACTGCCGGCGCAGGTACACCACGCCCACCGCCACGCCCGCCCCCAGCAGCGCCCAGCCCAGCAAGGTGGCACTGTGGCCGGCACCGCTGCGCACCCCCAGGTAGTCCGCGCCGACAAAAACAAGCGTGAACATGAGCACGTTGAGCAGCACGTCCAGCAGCGAGAACTGGGGCGCGGCCGCGCCGCCTTGCGGGTTGGTGGGCAGCGCGCGGCGCCCCATCCAGAGCGTGAGCAGGCCCAGTGGCACATTGAGCGCGAACAGCCAGGGCCATGACGCCACCGACAGGATGGCCGCCGCCACCGCCGGCCCCGCCATGGTGGATGTGGCCACCACCATGGAATTGACGGCAATGCCCCGCCCCAGGCGCGCGCTGGGGTAGATCAGCCGCACCAGCGCGGTGTTCACGCTCATGATGCCGGCCGCGCCCAGGCCCTGCAGTGCGCGCGCCGCCGTGAGCATGGGGAGCGAGGTGGCCAGCATGGCCGCGACCGATGACAGCATGAACAGCGCCATGCCCACCAGGTACACGCGCCGGTAGCCCAGCCGGTCGCCCAGCGCGGCCAGCGGCAGCAGCATGACCAGCGAGGCAATCTGGTAGGCGTTGACGACCCAGATGGCCTGCGAGGCGGGCGCGTTCAGTTCGCGCGCAATGCCCGGCAGGGCCAGGTTGACGATGCTGCCGTCCATCACCGCCATGGCGATGCCCAGCACGATCACCCATACGGCCCGCCCTCGCTGGGGCGAAGGCAGGCCGTCTTGCGGCATCAGCCCTGCACCCTGGTGGGCAGGGGCGCCGCTCTCCCGGCGCCGCCCAGCGTGATCCAGGTTAGTGCGACGCCGGTGAGCGCGCCGCAGGCCATGCCCACCACCATGGGCAGGGGTTCACCGTTGGCGAACAGGCTCACGATGCCCATGGCCGCCGCGCCACCCAGCATCTGCAGCGTGCCCATGAGCGCGGACGCGGTGCCGGCGATGGCACCGTGTTTTTCAAGGGCCAGCACCGAGGTGGTGGGGATCACCAGGCCCATGAATCCGCTGGCCACGAAATACAGGGCGATCAGCACCCACAGCTGGTCACCGCCCGCCAGGTAGTACGCCAGCAGCAGGCCCATCACCACGCCCGAGGCACTGGCCGCGCCCTTGACCACATTCACCAGACCAAAGCGGCGGCCCAGCAACGCCGTGCACTGGGCCGCGCCAAAAAACGCGGCCGCATTGACCGAAAACGCCAGGCTGTATTGCGTGGGGCTCAGGCCGTAGTGGTTGATCATCACGAACGGCGAGCCCGCCAGGTAGACGAAGAAGCCGGCCAGTGCCGTGCTGGCAATGCCCACCAGGCCCAGAAAGTGCCCGTCGCGCAGCAACACGCCGTAAGAGCGCAAGGCGCTGCCCAGGCTGCTTTCCAGACGCTGGGCTGGCGGGCGGGTTTCGTTCAGCGCGCCATACACCAGCGCCAGGCCGGCCACCGCCGCCAGGGCCACGGCCCAGAACACGCCACGCCAGCCGGTCAGCGCGATCACGCCGCTGCCCACCAGCGGCGCCAGAATGGGCGAGACGCTGAACACCAGCATCAGCAGCGACATGATGCGGGCGGCCTCCGTACCGGTGTGCAGGTCGCGCACCACGGCGCGCGGAATCGCCATGCCGGCGGCCGCGCCCAGGCCCTGCAGAAAGCGCAGCACCACCAGGGTCTGCACGTCGCTGGTCATCGCGCAGCCCACGCTGGCCACTGCAAACAGGCCCAGACCGAAGTACAGCGGTGGCTTGCGTCCGACCATGTCGGAGATGGGTCCGTACAGCAACTGACCGGCCCCCAGCGACAGGAAGAAGGCGGTGAGCGTCCATTGCACGGCACCCACGCTGGCCCCCAGCGTGCTGCCGATGGCCGGCAGCGCGGGAAGGTACATGTCGATGGCGAAGGGGCCGATGGCCGAGAGCAGGCCCAGAATCAGCGCCAGTTTGAAGTAAGGGGTGAAGAACATCCGGCGATTGTCGCCAGACGGCAATGGCAGCGCTGGCGCGGGGTCGATGCCCTGGAAGCACGACACGCTGGCGTGCGTCACAATTTCGCCTCCCGGACCCCGCCCCATTTCACTGGAGAAACCCATGGCCGTTGAAGGCAGCGCAGGCGACCTGCTCAAAGTCGTGACCCTTCTTGGCGCCGCCGTGGTGGCCGTTCCCCTGTTCAAACGCCTGGGCCTGGGCTCGGTGCTGGGCTACCTGGCCGGCGGTCTGGTCATCGGCCCGTTCGGCATGGGCCTGATCAACGACCCGGCCACCATCCTGCACATCGCCGAGCTCGGCGTGGTGATGTACCTCTTCGTGATCGGGCTGGAGATGCAGCCCTCGCACCTGTGGAGCCTGCGCCGCGCCATCTTCGGCCTCGGCAGCCTGCAGGTGGTGGTCTGTGGCTTCCTGCTCACCGGCGTGGGCCTGGCCTTCGGCTTCCCGCTCGGGGTGTCCTTCGTCAGCGCCATGGGTTTCGTGCTCACCTCCACCGCCGTGGTGATGCAGGTGCTGGGCGAACGCGGCGACATGGCCCAGCCGCGCGGGCAGAAGATCGTCGCCATCCTGCTCTTCGAGGACCTGCTGATCGTGCCGCTGCTGGCGGTGGTGGCCTTCATGGCCGCGCACGAACCCGGCGCGCAGGCGGTGGCCGAACAGACCTCGCGCTGGGCCACCATCGGGCTGGCGCTGGGCTCGCTGGTGGCGCTGGTGGCCGTGGGCACCTGGCTGCTCAACCCGCTGTTCCGCGTGCTGGCCCGGTCCCGCGCGCGCGAGGTGATGACCGCCGCCGCCCTGCTGGTGGTGCTGGGCGCGGCGCTGCTGATGCAGCTCGGCGGCCTGTCCATGGCCATGGGCGCCTTCCTCGCGGGCGTGCTGCTGTCCGAATCGACCTTCCGCCACCAGCTGGAGGCCGACATCGAACCCTTCCGCGGGCTGCTGCTCGGCCTGTTCTTCCTCAGTGTGGGCATGTCGCTGGACCTGGCCGTGGTGGCGCGCAACTGGCCCCTGATTGTGGGCGGCGTGCTGGCCATGATGGTCGTCAAGGCGCTGTGCATCTACGCCGTGGCGCGCTTCGCGAAGAGCTCGCACACTGATGCGCTGGACCGCGCCGTGCTCATGGCCCAGGGCGGCGAATTCGCCTTCGTGCTGTTTTCGGCCGCGCTGGGCGCGCGCGTGATCGACGCCACCGTCAACGCCAACATGACGGCCATCGTCGTGCTGTCCATGGCGCTCACGCCATTGATGGTGCTGGTGCACAAGCGCTTCGCGCACAAGGACGCGGGCGTGTCCATGGACGGCATCGAGGCGGTGGACGGCCAGCACAGCGCCAGCGTGCTGGTGATCGGCTTCGGCCGCTTCGGCCAGATCGCCAGCCAGGGCGTGATCGCGCGCGGCGCGAGCATCACCATCATCGACAACGACGTGCAGATGATCCGCGACGCCGAGGCCTACGGCTTCAAGGTCTACTACGGCGACGGCTGCCGCTCCGACGTGCTGCACGCCGCGGGAGCCCACACCGCGCAGACGATCCTGGTGTGCCTGGACAACAAGGAGGCCGCCACCCGCATCGCCGCGCTGGCGAAGACCGAGTTCCCGCAGGCGCAACTGCTGGTGCGCGCCTTCGACCGCGAACACGTGCTGGACCTGCGCAAGGCCGGCGTGGACTACCTCGTGCGCGAGACCTTCGAGTCCGCCATGGCCATGGGCCACCAGGCCCTGCTGACCATGGGCGCCGAGCAAGAAGAAGCCAGCGCGGTCATGGAACACCTGCGCCAGCGCGACGCCGAGCGCATGGACCTGGAAGCGGCGGGCGGGATGTTCGCCGGGAGGGCACTGGTGCTGGGGAACCAGGTGAAGAAGGCCGCCGCGCAGCAGGAGGCGCAAGCGCCGGCTTGAAGTGTCAACGAAGAACGTTGTCAGGGCCGCCTGGGGCCTGTGGTGTGAATCGCCTCTATCTGGTGCGACTGGGCGTGGGTGATGCCGGCGTCCATGAGGACCTAAAACCGCGCTTCGTCATTCGCGTACCCGCCAGAAAGCGGCGCCCGGTGAGCTGCGCGGCCTGCGGGTCGACTGCGAGCTGGCCGAGCAGGTGGAATGGCGTCCTACTTGAAATCTCGAAGTCGCAGGATCGTTTCTGCTTCCAAGAAGGCTTCCAAATTTTCGAGTGTCTCGAAACAATGAGGTAATTCTGTTTGTGCGCCATTCACCGTTTCGAACAGGGTTAGCTGAAAGCAACCTTCGACGTTCCGAATTTCACCATCTACCCTGCACGATCGGTCCGCACTATCTATCACCACCGATGCGGTGATGGAACGCGATGCTACTAAGGGAGAGTATCTGTTGATTTTTCGCAATTTCTGGGCCTTTTGTTGTCTTGGGGCGTGAATGCCGAAAAGCACGCAGGTCGCGCCAAGAATGAGAACCCATCCGTAAACACCGCCACGGCGTCCGTTCATGTGCAAGGTAGTCATGAAATCGATGAATGTCTCAAGCATGACGAGTCCGCCTATGAAATACAGTCAACTGACGGTCCTCAGCACTGGCATCAAGATTCAGTCGGCGCATGCAATTGTGGTCAGCAGAATCAAATGGGCTGCTGAGGCGGTCATGGATTTCCCAGAGGGTAGAGAGTTGTTCTTTGGCTCTTTGCATCCCAAGAGAATCAGGCTGGAGTTGCCGAATCGGCCAGACCCCAAAACTTGTCAAGCAGCGACAAGTTGAATTGAATGTCCATAGGGCATGTTTCTGCCTTGAACAAGTTGGCCGCTTCGTTCGACCAAAAATTTGATGGGCCGAAGAAATATGGGCCGATCGCAAGCTCTAGGCCTCCCAAGAAGCCCTTTCCTCTATCGCTGGGCCCAATTGAGTATCGTATTACATGACGTCTGTCGATTAGAAACTCCCATGAGTACCACCCTTGACTCTGGTCAAGAGGCTTCGGGGTGATCGCGATATCGAACACCGATCTACCACGATCTTTGTAGTAGCGAAGAATAAGCACCCTTAGTTTTTCGAGATCTTCTCGTGAATTACTTAGCTGCATAAAATAATCCTTCACTTTCCTTGAAATTGAAGCCCTGCTCAATGAGATAATTGTACTCCTTTGAGCCAAAGGTACCTGTTGGAAACTTGGATGGATCGGAAGTGAATATGAAACTCTTGCTTTTCTGAATTTGTTGATCGAGGAAGGCCTTGTTGATTTTTCACATTTGACCTGAACCAATAATTCCGGAAACCTCATCCCAATCGGGCATTTGAAAGTAGGTGGCGCCCATTCGTTGTGCTACCTGCTCGTATGAATTGACATTGTCAGGCAGATAGCGGCCAAGAACCACCACCGAGCTATGGGCATTGTTGGTTGAATTTTTGGCCGCCTCCTGAAACATCCTGGAAACGTATTCAGGGTCGCCTCCGTCGCGGTAGACATTGTTCCGCATGACGGCTGCAATGAACTCTTCTGAAGGTTCTGCAAGCTTCCTGATTGCACCACCTGCCAGAGGCACCACGCCCACGGCCGCCCAGAAACGGCTGACCTCTTCACCGGTGAGCGTGCTCTTGCCGGTGATCAGTTGCGCAACCGACTCAGCACTGCCGTAGATTGGCAGCAATTCGGTGGTCAGTTGTGCAAACTGCTGGCCCTGTTCGGGTGTCAGCCCGCTGTGCCGTGCGATCTCGGCGAGGTTCCCCGCGCGCTCCAGCGTGGCCACCTGCTGGTCGATGCGGCGGAAGTCCTCCGCGGTGCAGGCTGCACCGCAGGCGTTGGTCAATCGCGCGTTCTCCTGGCTGACGAGCTGGCGCACCCGGGCATACGGGCTGTGGCTCACGTAGTTGAGCGCGGTCTGGTTGAGCGAGGCGGCTGTACCCGCCGTGCCACCCGTGGCCGAGCCCACAACCGCGCCCGCCACCTGCGTCAGGCCCTGGCGTACAGGCTCGGGCAAGTTCATGCCGGCGATGGCCTCGCCGATGGTGGGGATCACTGCCGCGCCGGCGCCCGCGCCGACGGCACCGGCCACGCCGCCACCGAGCGCGCCGATGGCTGTGTGCATGGCCACGCGGTATTCACCGCCTTCGTCCCACTTGCGGGCTTCGGCTTCGTTGCCTTGACGGCGCAGCTCAATGGCTTTTGAGTCCGCGAACTGCGCACCCGCCTTGACCGCCTGCTGCCCGAATGCCTTGGTGATGACGACCTGCGCCTGGACTTCGTCGCGCACCTTGTCCTTGTCGAAGATGGTGGCGATGCCGGTTTCGGCATCCCCGGTGCGCGCGGAGGTGTGGCCTGCGATGCCGGAGATGGCGGCGACTGTGGTGCTGCGGGTCGAGCCCTTGTCTGTGCCAACGCCCGCACCGCTGTTGCCCAGTTGGCTGCCCACACCAGCGCTCACGCTCACGCTGCTGGCCTCGAAGCGGGCGTTGTTCTGTACATCGGCGAGCGTCACGCCGCCCTCGCTCTCGAAGCGGTTGCGGTTGAGATCGACGGCCACCTGTGTGCTGGTGATGGCGCCGCCCTTGAGTTCGGTCTGGCCTGTGACCTCGACCTGGAAGCCGCCGTCGCCGGCGCGGATGCCGCTTTGCTGAGCGACCGAGCTGTGTTCGGCCTCGATCCTGGTGCGGCTCGCGTTTGCACTGGCACCGCCCGCGCTGCTGGCCGAGCCACCCTTTTGTGAGCTCGCTTCGCGCCACACGCTGGTGTCTTGCAGGCTCTGGATGCGCAGGTGGCCACCCACCGTCGCCTTGACCGTGTCCGCGGCCACCACCGCGCCGGCGAGGGCTGTGTCGCCACCGGATTCGAGCTGGACGAGTCGGCCCGCTTCGATGCGGGTGTTGTGGTGGCTGGCCTCTTGCCCGTCGCCCGCGCCTTGGCCCGACTGCGCGCTGGCGCTGAAGGACCAGCTGCCGTTGTAGGTCGCGCTCACGCTGGCGCTGCTGTGCTCGCTGCGGCTGCGTTCTTGCGCGGTGTTCCTCGCCGCGCTCAGATCGATGTCGCCGTCTGCGCTGAGGAGGACGGACTCAGCGGCCACTTCCGCCACTTTTTCTGAGCCAGGTGTCGCAGGGCGGCGGTGATGGTCACGTCGCCGCAGTTACGAAACTCTGTCAAGCAGTTCGTTGGCCTATCCAGATGACATTGACTATGGCAAGTAGGATCAAGCAAAGGGTAGCCAAGTATGTACGCGCGGCTTTATCACCACCAGCGGAGAAGTCGATTTTGTAGTTCATTGGAGGAAACATCCTTCTGCCATTGAGAAAAGCATAGAGGTTCCAGGTCAGATACATCGATACGCCAATAAATCCACACAGTTCATACTCGTTGGTCGATGGGAATAGTGCAACGGAAAGCATACTTATCACAGCAGCAAGCATGTACAGGTGCTTCATTTCTCTTCCTCCAATCGAAACAAATCTGCTTTTACGCGCTTCACAAACGCATCCCATCCACCGGCAAGTTCAATGAGAGCAACGGCTCGCGTAGCATCAGTTGTCGGATATTGCAGCACGTTCTCGAAGAACCATTGCCCACCACGCTGTGACAGTTCGCTCAGCGACTGGTCAGTCAGGGAACTGCCTGTAAGGGCTTCACCAGCACTGGCAATCAGCCCCACTCCTCCAAGCACCGCCCCGGCACCCCCACAGGCGTCACCAACGACCCCACCGTCGCCCCCTTGCCAATGTCCTTGAACACCTGTTTATCCAGCGCCTTTACATAAGCCTGCGACGACGGATCAGCCATGTCGAGGTTGGCGCCCGTACGAATGCAATCGGTGGTAGCACACGGGTGGTATTTCGGCTCATATACCTTGCCATCCAGCACCACCGTCTGGCTGTAGCGGCCCTGGTCATCCAGCGGCCGGCCCGTCAGGCGATCTCGCGGAATGTTCGGGTCGTTGGCGATGCCACCGCGTGATGGCGTGTACCAGTCATAGGTCTGACCGGTGTTCTGCCTGATGTAGACGACCAGTTCCGCATCGGGTTGTGGCGGGAGCACCTGCACCAGCGTGCCGCTTTCTCCCACCGTCCACACGGCGCCCTTGTCGTAGATGGCGTCTCGCTGCGCTGGGTCCACCACCATGCCGGCGACCACGCTTTCTCCGGTTTGGGTGTTGCCCGCGTTGCGCAGCGCATTTTCGATCTGCTCAGCCGTGTACCTGCCCTTGCTCTTCTCGGCCAACTCCTGGGCGAGCTTTCTCTCATCCGGATGCAGTTGCCGGTTGTTGGCATCGACCGATGCACCCGTCGCCGCGCCGGCTCCGCCACCGACGACAGCACCCATACCGGCGGCCGTGAGCGCGGTCGCGCCTTGCGCAATGCCCTTGGCCAGCGCGCTGTTGACGCCCAGGTCTTTCAAGCCTTGTTCGATGCCGTCCTGCAAATCCCCCAGCAGGTTGGCGCCTGCGCTGCTGGCGGCCGCACCCATCGCGCCACCGACGCCACCCACCAGCGCGCCGGCCACGGTATGCAAGGCCACGCGGTATTGCCCGCCTTCCTCCCACTTCGTGAGCTCGCTTTGCAGTTCGGCCCGCCTGGCCGGATCGGTTTCGGTTTCAAGTGCTTGCTTGATCGCCCGCTCCTGGCTGCCCGCGTAGCTGGCCACCGCTTTGGGTGCGGCCTGGGTGAAGGCCAGGGTGATGGCGACTTGTGCGTCGACCTCGGCCTTCACGCGCGCCTTGTCAAAGATGGGCAGCAGGCCGGTTTCGGCATCCCCGGTGCGCGCGGAGGTGTGGCCTGCGATGCCGGAGATGGCGGCGACTGTGGTGCTGCGGGTCGAGCCCTTGTCTGTGCCAACGCCCGCACCGCTGTTGCCCAGTTGGCTGCCCACACCAGCGCTCACGCTCACGCTGCTGGCCTCGAAGCGGGCGTTGTTCTGCACATCGGCGAGCGTCACGCCGCCCTCGCTCTCGAAGCGGTTGCGGTTGAGATCGACGGCCACCTGTGTGCTGGTGATGGCGCCGCCCTTGAGCTCGGTCTGGCCTGTGACCTCGACCTGGAAGCCGCCGTCGCCGGCGCGGATGCCGCTTTGCTCCCGGACCGAGCTGTGTTCGGCCTCGATCCTGGTGCGGCTCGCGCTCGCGCTGACCCGCCCGCGCTGCTGGCCGAACCACCCTTTTGTGAGCTCGCTTCGCGCCACACACTGGTGTCTTGCAGGCTCTGGATGCGCAGGTGGCCACCCACCCTCGCCTTGACCGTGTCCGCGGCCACCACCGCGCCGGCGAGGGCTGTGTCGCCACCGGATTCGAGCTGCACGAGTTGGCCCGCTTCGATGCGGGTGTTGTTGTGGCTGGCCTCTTGCCCGTCGCCCGCGCCTTTGCCCGCGCTGGCGCTGGCGCTGAAGGACCAGCTGCCGTTGTAGGTGGCGCTCACGCTGGCGCTGCTGTGCTCGCTGCGGCTGCGTTCTTGCGCGGTGTTTGTCGCCGCGCTCAGGTCGATGTCGCCGTCTGCGCTGAGGAGGACGGCCTCACCGGCCTTGACCTGGCTGCCGCGCACGAGGATGTCACCGGCCGCGGTGGGAGGCTCTTGGACAAGCTCAGGGTGAACGGTGGGTCCGCGGGCGATCAGGCGCACTTCGCCAGCGGCGCTCAGGGTCGATCCGCGGGCGTTGTCCTCCTCGCGCTCCAGCGTGTGCTGGCTGCTGCTCGAGCCGAGGGTGAAGGTGATGCCCACGGCGCTGCCGGGGTCGGCTGCGATGGCGGCCCCGGCGCTGTAGGCCTGCATGCCGGCGGCCGTGGCGCCCAGCGCTTTCATGCGGGTGCTCTCGGTCTTGTCGGTGGCCTCCAGCGTGTTGCCGACGCTTTGGACGGCCTCGACGAAGGCGCCGCCTGCGCCCACGCTGATGCCGCTCTGGCGGGCTTTGTCTTCCCGGCGGCTGCGCTCGCGGGTGCGAGCTTCGGTGATCTGGATGTGCTGCGCGCGGATGTCGATGTCGCCCTGCGGCGAGAGCACGTCCGAACCCACCTGCTGGTAGCGCTGGCCCGCGGCGATGCGCACGTCGCCCTCGATGGCGCCGACGGTGGATGCGGCCGCACCCAGCGCGCTGCGTTGCTGTTCGCTGCTGTGTTGCTGGCTGCCCAGCATGAAGCCGCCATCGGTGTCCATCAGGCCGCTGCTTTTCTGCTGCCGCAACTCCGTGCTGCTGGCCGTGGTGGGCGCGGCGCTGATGCGCACGTCGCCACCGGCTTGCAGGTACGTCCCTGCGTCGCTGATGACGTTCGAGCCGTGCACCGTGAGGTCTTGTGCGCCGCGGATGTCCACGGTGTGCCCACCGAGTTCGCTGGCGATGGCATCGCGGGTGTTGATGGTGCTGCGCGTGGTGAGGCTGCTGCTGGAGAGAAAGCCGCTGGAGCGCTTGTGGTGGGCGTCGGCGAAGTCCAGGGTCTGCTCACCCGCGCTCACCTGCACGTCGCGCCGCGCCTGCACCGTGAGGTTGCCTTCGCTTTGCACGTTCGCGGCGTGGGCGCTGAGGTCGCGCCCGGCCTGCAGTTGCAAGACCCCTGCGCTGTCAATGTGGGTGCCGACGTCCCCGGTGCGCGCGGTGCGCTGGCGGTTGTCCGGGTTCCAGTGCAACTCGTCGGTGGCGCGGGTGCGCACGGTGTCCAGACGGAGGTCGCGCTCCGCGATGAACCGGGTGCTGCCATCGCCCGCGTCGCTGGTGATCTGTGCGGCGGTGAGTGTGATGTCACGACCGGCCTGGGCGAGGAGGACGCCTGCATCTGCACTGACGTGCAGGCGGGCCACGCGCTCGATACCGGTGCGCTCGAAGGCGTTGACACCCACCTGCGTGGCTGTGGTGCGGGCCGTGCTGGCGACCTGCAGATCGCGCCCGGCCTGCAGCCCGATCGCGTCGCTCGCGCGAATCTCACCGCCCCGCACGCTCAGGTCGCGCCCGGCGCTCAGCAAGGCTGCGCCTTCGGTGGTGACGGTTCCTCCGTGGCCGATGTCGCCCCCGGCGTCGATCTGCACCAGTTGCCGCGCGCCCAGGGTGCCGCTGTTGAGCACGTCCCCGCTCACCTTGATGTGCAACGCCTGGCCGGCCATGAGCCCGCCGCCCGGCGCCAGGTCGCCCGCGCGGGGCGCGAGGTACACGCGCGGCACCAGGGCTTGCCGGGTGCCGCCGTCGGGCAGGGTGATGGTCTGCGTGACCAGCCAGACGATGTCGCTGGTGAGGGCGGCGACTTGTGCGCTCGAGAGCGCGATGCCCGGGCGCAGCTCATGGGTCTGGGCGAAGGTGGCGCCCGCGTTCATGAGGGCGAGGAACTGGGCTTCGTCGTCGTGGTACGCCCCCAGGAAGCGCCGCCCCGTGAGGCGGCCCACCTGCTCGCGGATGAGGCGCTGTTCGTAAAAGCCGTCGCCCAGGCGTTTGTGCACACTGCCCGGCTCCACGGCCAGGGCGTTGAGCAGGTAGTCCGAGCCGAGCCACTGGCGCAGGTCGGCAAAGCGCGGATCGGTCTCGATCAGGTAAGCCGACTGCGGGTCCGGGCTGGGCTGAAACAGGCCGGCGCTGTCCAGGGGCGCGATGGCCTGCCCGCCTGCGCTGCGCGCGACGTTGACGGGCTGGCCGCGCTCCTGCGCCGCCTGGTAGGGGCTGTGGTGATAGTGGCGGTCGTCATTGTTGAACAAGCCGTCGTCGTGGTATTGGCTGAGCACCGCCTGGCCGCTGAGTTCGGTGCGCGCGATGACGTCGCTGCCGCGGTTCTCCAGCGCCGCGCCCGAGACGTTCAAGGTGCCGCCGGCGAGGATCTCGCTGTTGTGGTTCACAAGCTCGGTGCCCACGCTCAGCCGCATGTCGCCACCGGAGACGATCTGCCCGGGCGCGCTGCTGACCACGTGAGGGATGTACTCGGTTCTTGTGGCGTCGATCACGACCCAGTCCCTGAGGGTTCGCGCGCGCACGCTGGCGTTGTAGGCCTCTATGCGCTGGTCCAGCGCGTTCTGCTGCTGGTATTTGTGCGCGTTGTACTGGGCCAGCTGGATTTGCCAGGCCGCGTATTCGGCCCATTGCGGGTGTGAGCAGCTGGCGTTTTCGTCGTTGCAGTCGGCTCCCGTGTACACCGGGGCCGAACCGGGCGGGGCCACGCCGAAGTGCTGCCAGATGGCGTGGCTGGGGGCGTAGGTGTCGCGCTCGACGGGGTTGCATTCGGAACAGGGTTGTTCCTGCGTGCGGCTGAGTTGGACTTCGAAGTGTTCAGCCCAGTTGCCTGCGGGCACGGCCCACAGACGGGCCAGCGCGGGGTAGTCGGCAAACGGGTAGTCGGCCGAGGGCAGCAGCACGCGCCAGCTGGCCACGTCGGCGTAGTGGTCCAGGCGGTCGAAGTTCAGGCCCAGCTCGTGCTGCTCGTAGTCCCTGCCACCGTGGCGCAGGCGCAGGTAGCGCTCACCGGGCTGGGCAACGAGTTCGGTCTGGAAGTGGTCGTTGGCATTGACGAGCACCGGGGTGGCGATCTCCAGCCCGCCCAGGGCTTCGATGCGCGCCGAGCGGTTCTCGATGCGCTCGCTCGCCAGCAGCTCCATGCCGCCCAGGCTCAGCAGTTCGGCGCCTTCGGTGTTGTGGATCTGCGTGGCGTCGATGGCCAGATGCTGGCGCGCGGCGATGACCGCGCCGTTCTCGTTGCGCACGCCCTGGGCTTGGAGGTGGATGTCATCGCCATAGACACGCGCGCCCGGGCCCTGGGTGAGCCAGCCATTGGTGTGCAGAAAGAGTTGCGTGTCGGCGGCGAGCGTGCCGGCGTTGTTCACCCCCAGCCCCGCTTCGCTGCCCACGAGGTGGATCTTGCCGGCGTACATGCCGCCCAGGGCCGCCACGTCGAGCATGAAGCTGGGTGCCGGGCCGGCGCCGGCGATGGGCGTGGGCTGGGGAACAACCGCACCCGCAGCGGCTGCAGCACCGGTGCTGGCCGCAACGCCATGGGCGCCCGCCACCACCGTCAGCGCCTGCGCCCAGATGCCGGCGTTGACCTGCACCGCGCGCGCCAGGATGCTGGTGTGTTCGGCCGTGTGCGTGTCCAGCCCCAGCCCCTCAATCCGCACCTGGCCGCGCTGCACCCGAAACGATTCCAGCGACCCGGCGTTCATCACCGGCGCGCCGGTGGTCAGCGTCACGCCGCTGGCGTTGATGAAGCCGCCGCCATTGACCTCGATGCCCGCCGGGTTGGCGATGACCACTTCGGCGCGCTGGCCACCCACTTCGACGTGCCCGCCAAGGTGGCTGGGCTGGCTGCTGTTGACCTCGTTGAGGATCACGCGCGCGCCGCCGGTGGCCAGCCAGGGATTGCCCTGCACCCAGCCGCCCAGCTGGGTGGCGGTGTCGGTGCGGCTGTTGTTGAGGACTGCCCCCTGGGCGTGCACGTCGAACTGGCTGTAGGTGTTGCGCGAGACGCCGGCGGCGCTGGGTGTGGTGATGTTGACCAGCGGCACACCGTTGGGCGCGGCCAGCACGGTGGGGCGTTGGGTGCCCGGGGCGCTCGGGTCGGCCACGATCTGGGCCATCAGCGGTGGGGTGAAGAAGCCCACGGCAGCGCAGACGGTGGTGGTGGTGGCTTTGCCGAACGAGCGCGCGCACTCGGCCACGGCCACGCGCAGCCCGCGCGCGGCGTTGAACACCACGCGGTGACGCTTTCTGTTCATGAAGAACTCCCTGGAGATTGTTGTGATCAGCGGGCATCACAACCGAGGCTCGGCCCCAGGGAAATACTTCACAAGCACTATATTTTTAGAAGCCCGGGACACCGTCTCGGGTTCAGGGGCCTAGGTCACATGCTCACAAGCATGATTTCAGCCGCTCCCTTCGCAGAAGGTTTATCCCCAGTCCTCAAACAAGGAAGCCGTGCCCGAAGGCCGTGCACCTTCGATCGCCAACATGCGCAGCTTGGTCGCCACACCGCCACCCGCAGAAAAGCCGCCCGCGCGGGCACCCGCCGCGAGCACCCGGTGGCACGGCACGATAGGTGCGAACGGGTTGTGGCCCAAGGCCTGCCCGACGGCGCGCGACAGGTTCGGGTCGCCGAGTTCGTGCGCCACCTCGCCGTAGGTGCGCGTCTGTCCGGGCGGTATGGCGCGGGCGATGGCATACACGGCGCGCTGGAACGGCGTGAGCTGGCGCATGTCGAGTTCGATCTCGCGCAGGTCGCTGCGCGAGTGGCCTGCCAGCAAGGCCTGCACGCCCTCGATGGCGGCCTGCACGGGCGCGGGCGGCCGGGCCACCTCGGGCAGCGGGGGCAGGCCTTTCAGCAGGCGCGCGCGGGTGCGGGGAGCGTCGGCCTCGGGCAGTTGCACCGCCACGATGCCGCGCGGCCCCCAGGCGATGCCGCAGTCGCCGATGGCGGTGGGGAACAGGGTGTGGCCGCCCTCGCCCATGGTCGTGTCATGCGCTGTTCAGGCGGCGCTCAAGCGGCGCGCAGGGCCGCCTTCAGGCCGATGCCGATTTCCGGTCGCTCCAGGAACGGGTCGGCCGGGTTGGTGATGTTGACGATGCCTTCCATGCGCGCGCGCACATTGCCCAGCGCGCGCGGGTGGCTGAAGATGTAGAAGCGGTCGGCGCTGATGGCGTCGAAGACGAGCTGCGCCACGTCGGCCGCCGAGACCTTGCCCGAGCTCACGGCCTTGTCGCTCATGGCCTGGCCGATCAGCTGGCTTTGCGTGGGCTTCTCGTCGGCCAGTTCGGCGGGCTTGTTGCGGTGGCTCTGGCTGATGCCCGTGGGCACGAAGTACGGGCAGAGCACGCTGGCGCTGAGCTGGTCGCTCACGAGCTTCAGGTCCTGGTACAGCGTTTCGGTCAGGCTGACCACGGCGTGCTTGCTCACGTTGTAGATGCCCATGTTGGGCGGCGTGAGCAGCCCGGCCATGCTGGCGGTGTTGACGATGTGGCCGCGCCAGGCGGGGTCCTTCTTCGCGGCCTCGAGCATCATGGGGGTGAACAGCCGCACGCCGTGCACCACGCCCCAGAGGTTCACGCCCAGCACCCATTCCCAGTCCTTGACCGAGTTCTCCCAGATCAGGCCGCCCGAGCCCACGCCGGCGTTGTTGAAGACGAAGTGCGGCGCGCCAAAGGTCTTCTGCACGTCGGTGGCCAGGGCCTCCATTTGCGCCTGGTTCGACACGTCCACCTTGCGCGAGAGCACGCGCACCCCCGCGGCCTCGATCTCGGCCGTGGCCTTGTCCAGCGCGTCCTGCTGGACGTCGACCAGCACGAGGTTCATGCCCCGTTGCGCGCCGATGCGCGCGCATTCGAGGCCGAAGCCCGATCCGGCGCCGGTGAGCACCGCCGTCTTGCCCTTGAAATCCTGAATCATCGGTGTCTCCTGTCGTTAAAAGTCATTCATGCCACGCGAGTGCGAACACCTTCCAGCGCACACCGCGGAACCGGCTTCGCCGGGCCCAGGTGTGGTCCCCCTGGGGGGAAGGCGCGAAGCGACGCAGGGGGGTGTCATTGCCTCACCATCTCGATGTGGTCGATGCCGTCTTCCAGATAGATCTCGCCGTCGGGCTCGAAGCCGTGCTGGCGGTAGAAGGCCTGCAGGCGCGCCTGCGCGCCGATGCGGATGGGCTGCACGCCCCACAGGCCATGCAGGGCCTGCACCGCCTCGCGCACCAGCACATGCCCCAGGCCTGTGCCGCGCGCGCGCGCGTCGGTGATCACGCGGCCGATGCTGGCCTCTGCGAACTTCAGGCCGGCAGGCACGAGGCGGGCATAGGCCATCAGCCCCTGCGCGCTCTCGCCGAGCAGGTGAAAGCACTGTGCGTCGGCACCGTCCATGTCCTGGAACAGACAACCCTGTTCCATCACGAACACCTGGGTGCGCAGTTGCAGCAGGGCATAGAGCGTGCGGGCATGCAGGGCATCGAAGGGCAGGCAGCGCCAGGTGATCGGACTCTCTGCAGGGCTCAAGCGCGCACTTCCCTCAACACGTAGCCGATGCGCGGGAAGTGCACGTGCAACAGGCCGGCGCGCTCGTCGGTGCGCTCCAGCGTGTAGCGGGTGCGCGTGGCCGCGCGCAGGATGCCCTCGGTCGGCTCCTGGCCGAACGACTCCGCCGCCACGGTGACGCGGCTGCCCAGCGCGATGTCGTGGTCGTCCTGGAAGGTGTCGTCGGTCAGTGCCGCGGGTTCGGCTTCCGCGGCGATGGCAATGGCCTCGGTGGCGCTGAGCTTGGCCATCCGCCCGTGGCCGATGGCGGCCATGCGGTCCATCCACTCGATCACGTGCGGCGTGGCGTCCAGGATGCCGGCCACGGCGGGATTGACCACGCGGCTGAACCACAGCGGGTGGTAGGCGGCGAAGTCGGCCACGCAGGGCGCATCGCCCAGCAGGAAGGGGTGCATCTCCACCATGGTGGAGAGCCGGCGCAGGTAGCTGCGGTAGGCCGAGGTGGCATCGCCGGCGCGCAGGCCGGTCATGCCTCCGCGCATGGCGCCGCGGTCGGCCGCGAAGGCCTGGGCCGCTTCGGGCGGCTGGCCGGCAAACATCGCGGCCGCGCCCTTGGGGCTGAGGTTGTAGCCCATGGCGGCCCAGAACAGGGTGCTGTCCGCCCACTGGGCGAGCACCCGCGCCATGCCCTTGAGGTGGGCCGGGTACAGCGTGGGCTCGGGCTGGCGGTGTTCAAGCACGTCGCAGATCAGCGCCGTGTCGCAATAGATGTCGGCGCCGACCTGCAGGAAAGGCGTGCGCCGGTAGCCACCGGTGAGCGCGACCACGTCCGGCTTGGGCATGATGCGCGGGATGTTCACGCTCTGCCAGGCCAGGCCTTTGTGGCCCAGGATCAGGCGCACCTTCTCCGAGAACGGCGAGGTGGCGTAGTGGTGCAGGATGAGGAGGGACATGCGGTCTCCGGTGTGCAGGTTCAGCGGTGTGCGGGGTCAGTGTGGCAGCGCACGCTGGATGATGGCGTCGAAATCGGCACCGGCGCCCAGCGAGCCGAAGCTGTGACCCCACTGCCCGCCCAGGCGCGAATCGCAGAAGGCGCCGAACACGGCCGCTGGCGCGGTCTGCGCCAGCAGCGCGGCCTGCACCGCCAGCGCCACGTCCTGCGCCAGGCGCCGGGCTTCCATCTCGGTGGCCATCTCTTCCACCCTCAGGGGCAGGCGCTCGGCCAGGTGGTCCAGTGCCGGGTGCATGCCGCGCGCGGGCGCGAGCTCATGGGCCAGCGCAGCGGCCACATCGGCCTTGCGCAGCGCGCGCAGCAAGTCCAGCGCCATGATGTTGCCCGCGCCTTCCCAGATCGAGTTGAGCGGCATCTCGCGGTAGATGCGCGCCATGATGCCCTCGCCACCCTCCTCCACATAGCCGTTGCCGCCCAGGCACTCCATGGCTTCCTGCGCGAAATGGCTGCCGCGTTTGCAGATCCAGAACTTGGCCACCGGGGTGAGCAGGCGCGTCATCACCTGCTCGTGCGGATCGCCCGCGCGGTCGAAGCTGCGCGCCAGCCGCAGGGCGAGCGCGGTGGCTGCCTCCGATTCCAGCGCGAGGTCGGCCAGCACGTTCTTCATCAGCGGCTGGTCGACGAGCAGCTTGCCAAAGGCCTTGCGCTGCGTGGTGTGGTTCAGCGCGATGGACAGCGCCTGGCGCATCAGGCCGCTGGTGCCGAGCGCGCAGTCCAGCCGCGTCATGGTGCCCATGGCCAGGATCTGCGGCACACCACGCCCCTCTTCGCCAACCAGCCAGGCGCTGGCGCCATGGAATTCGACCTCGGAACTGGCGTTGGCCTTGTTGCCCAGCTTGTCCTTGAGGCGCTGGATGCGGATGGCGTTGATCGTGCCGTCGGGCAGCACGCGCGGCAGGAACAGGCAGCTCAGGCCGCTGGCGGTCTGCGCCAGGATCAGGAAGGCGTCGCACATGGGCGCCGAGAAGAACCACTTGTGGCCGGTGACGCTGAAGCGCTGGCCCCAGGCGTCGGCCCCGGCGGGCTCGGCGCGCGTGGTGTTGGCCCGCACGTCCGAGCCGCCCTGCTTTTCCGTCATGCCCATACCCATGGTCAGGCCGGGTTTGTCGCGCCAGACCTTGAGCTCGGGGTCGTAGGCGCGGCTGGTCAGACCGGGCGCCCAGTCCTGGTAGATGGCCGGGTTGTCCTTGAGCGCGGGTGCGACCGCGTAGCTCATGGAAATGGGACAGAGGATGGAGGGCTCGAGCTCGGTGAAGAGCATGAAGCCGGCGGCACGAAGAACGTGCGGGCTCGGGGACCCCCCTCCCCAGGGCGTTCCATGCAGGCCCGCACCCACCGCCTCGTTCATCAGCGCGTGGTAGCTCGGGTGGAACTCCACCTGGTCAATGCGGTGACCGAAACGGCTGTGCGTTTTCAGTTGCGGCGTGTGCACATTGGCCAGCCGCGCGTGCACCTGCATGTCGCCACGCCCCACCACGGCGCCCAGCGCATGCAGCGGCGTGGTGTCCAGCGCGGGTGCGTTGAACGCCAGCGCCGCCTGCATCGCCCGGTTGGTGGCGAACAGGTTCACGTCCACCAGCGGCGCGGGTTGATTGAACACCTCGTGCGTGGTCGACATGGGCGCCTCCTGCGAAAACGTCAGATCAGTTTCACGAGCTGCTTGCCGAAGTTCTTTCCCTTGAGCAGACCGAGGAAGGCCTCGGGTGCGGACGCAATGCCCTGTGCGATGGTCTCGCGCGGGCGCAGCTTGCCCGTGCCCACCAGCGTGCCCAGCTCGGTCAGGGCCTCGGGCCAGACCTCCATGTGTTCGCTGACGATGAAGCCTTCGACCTTGAGGCGGTTCACCAGGATCAGCGCGGGGTTGGCCAGTGGCAGCGGCTGGCCGTCGTAGCCGGCGATCATGCCGCAGACGGCGATGCGGCCGAAGGCGTTCATGCGCAGCAGCACCGCGTCCAGGATCATGCCGCCGACGTTCTCGAAGTAGCCGTCGATGCCGCTGGGGCACGCTTCCTTGAGTGCCTTGGCCAGTGAGTACATGTCCTTGTGCACCTTGTAGTCGATGCAGGCGTCGAAACCGAGTTCCTCCACCGCATACTTGCATTTGTCGGGCCCGCCGGCGATACCCACCGCGCGGCAACCGCGCGCCTTGGCCAGCGCGCCAAAGGCGCTGCCCACCGCGCCCGTGGCGGCACTGATCACCACCGTGTCACCCGCCTTGGGGTTGATGATCTTCACCAGGCCGTACCAGGCCGTCACGCCGGGCATGCCGACCGCGCCCAGGTAGTGCGAGAGCGGCACGTGCGTGGTGTCCACCTTGCGCAGCGCGCCGGGTTGTCCGGCGTCGACCACGCTGTATTCCTGCCAGCCGCCCATGCCCACGACCTTGTCGCCGGCCTGGAATTTGGGGTGCTTCGACTCGACCACCTCGCCCACGGTGCCGCCAATCATCACCTCGCCCAACGGCTGCGAGGCGGCGTAGCTCTTGCTGTCGTTCATGCGCCCGCGCATGTACGGGTCCAGGCTCAGGTAATGGTGGCGCACCAGCACCTGGTTGTCGGCCAGGGCGGGCGTCTGGGTGGTGACCAGCTTGAAGTTGGCCACGGTGGCTTCGCCCTGCGGGCGGTTGTCGAGAAGGATCTGCTGGTTGGCGGGCATGGTGAGTCTCCGTTGGGAAAGAGGGTCAGTCGGTGGCAATGCGGTTGAGGGGCTGCGTGCTGCCCGGCCCGGTGGGCAGGCGCGGCACGAACTTGAAGGTGCCGGTGGCGTGGGCGCAGAGCTTGCCGGCCGCGTCGAAGAGGCTGGCCTCGGTGAAAGCCATGGTGGCGGTGCGGTGCAGGAGCTTTCCCCGGGCGGTGAGCGGTCCGCGCGCCGCGCGCATGAAGCTGGTCTTCATCTCGATGGTGACGCAGCCCATGTCGGTCTGCACCGATCGCGCCGCATGCGCCATGACCACGTCCAGCAAGGTCATGCTCGCGCCGCCGTGCACCACGTCAAAAGAATTCAGGTGTTCGCCCGTGGGCGTGAACGTGATCTCGGCCTCGCCCGCCTCCATGCGCTGCAGCTCGAAACCGAGCAGTTCGACAAACGGGATGCGGACGGAAAACTTCATGGATGGATCACCCTCCAGTGATGACCGAAACACCACCGTCCACGGCCAGCCACTGGCCGGTGATGTGCTTGCCCGCGTCGGAGGCGTAGAGCACGGTCAGGCCCTTGAGGTCTTCGTCATCGCCCAGGCGGCGCAGCGGCGCGTGGGCGGCGAGCTTGTCCTCGCCCATGGCCTTGAGCGTGCCCACCGTCATCTTGCTGGGGAAGAAGCCCGGGCAGATCGCGTTGACCGTGATGCCGTACTTGCCCCACTCGGCGGCCAGCGCGCGGGTGAAGTTGATCACCGCGCCCTTGGACGTGTTGTAGGCAATGGTGTTCATGCCCGACGGGTTGCCGCCCAGGCCGGCGATGGAGGCGGTGTTGATGATGCGGCCGCTCTTGCGCGCGATCATGCTGCGCCGGGCGATCACCTGGCTGAGGATGAAGTAGCTGCGCACGTTGAGGTTCATCACCTTGTCCCAGGCTTCCACCGGATGGTCCTCGGCCGGCGCGCCCCACGCGGCGCCTGCGTTGTTCACCAGGATGTCGATGTCGCCCAGGCGCTGCAGGCTCTCGTCGGCCAGGCGGTGGATGTCTTCCTCCTTGGAGCAGTCGGCGGCGAACCAGCGCGCGTCGATGCCGGCGGCCTGCAGTTCCTTCGTGGCGCTCTCCAGATCTTCGGCCTTGCGCGAGCTCACCAGCACGCGCGCGCCGGCCTCGCCCAGCGCATGGGCCATCTGCAGGCCCAGGCCGCGCGAGCCGCCGGTGATCAGGGCCGTCTTGCCCTTGAGGTCGAAGAGTTGGGGAATGGTTCGGGTCATGGGGTCTCCTGTGAAGTAGCTTGTGTGGTAACGAATCTAAACCACGCCGAAGCGCGGCCGGCAGCGCATGAGAGCGCGCCCACCAGGGGCATCAAGGGTCCGGCTCCGCCGGCCCAAGATGCCGTCCCCCTCCCAGCCGAAGGCGCCAGAGAGGGGGAAGCCGCGCAGCGGCGCAGGGGGTGCGTCATGTCTCGTAATCCATGCACTGGCGTTCCAGCACCACGGCACGCATGAACGGCTTGAGCGCCGCATGCGAGGGGTGGCCCTGGTAGGCGGCGAGCGCGTCGCGGTCGGTGAAGCTGCTGTTGAGCACCAGATCGTAGGTGCATTCCAGACCAGGCTGGGCCGTGGCCACCTCGAACTTCACGATGCCCGGCACGAGTTGTGCGCAGGCCTCGAGCAGGCTTCGGGCCTTGGCGATGTTGGCCTCGCGGCTGCTGCCGTCGGCGCCGGCCTTGATCTTCCACATCACGATGTGCTGCAGCATCAGAAGGCCTCCTCGGGCAGGGCCGCGCAGGTCTGGTCGCGGCTGCTCACCACCTGGAGCCAGGCGCCGATCTTCGGTAGCTCGTAGTGGAAGAAGAAGCGCATGGCGGCCAGGCGGCCAGCGCGCGCGGCGGATGCGGGCGCGACCTGCGCGGCCAGCGCCACGTCGAGCCAGATCCAGGCCAGCACGGTGTGGCCAAAGGCCTGCAGGTAAGGCACGGCGTTGGCCAGCGCGTCGGTCGGCTCGCCGGTGGCCCAGGCGGCCTTGGTGGCCGCACCGACCTGCGCGAGCGCCTGGCCCAGCGCATTGGCGTGCGCAGCCAGTTCGGGCTGCTGGATGGCGCGCTCGATGGTGGCGTTGATGCGCCCGGCCAGCAGGCTCAGGCCCTTGCCACCTTCCATCAGCACCTTGCGGCCCAGCAGGTCCATGGCCTGGATGCCATGCGTGCCTTCATGGATCATGTTCAGGCGGTTGTCGCGCCAGTACTGCTCCACCGGGAAGTCGCGCGTGTAGCCGTAACCGCCGTGAATCTGGATCGCCAGGCTGTTGGCTTCCAGGCACCACTCGCTGGGCCAGCTCTTGGCGATGGGCGTGAGCACCTCCAGCAGCAGGCGCGCGTCGTCTGCCGTGGCAGCATCGGCCGTGTGTTGCTCGTCCACCAGGCGCGCGCAATACAGTTCGAGCGCGAGCGCGCCTTCGCAGTAGCTCTTCTGCGCCAGCAGCATGCGCTTCACGTCGGCGTGCTCGATGATGCGCACCGGCGGCTGCGCCGGATCCTTGCCGGCGGGGCCCATGGGGCGGCCCTGCGGGCGGTTCTTCGCGTAGTCCAGGCTGGCGTGGTAGCCGGCCATGCCCAGCATGGTGGCCGCCATGCCCACGCCGATGCGGGCCTCGTTCATCATGTGGAACATGCAGTGCAGGCCCTTGCCGGGTTGTCCCACGAGGTAACCCACCGCGCCCGCCTCGCCGTTCACCGGGTACTTGCCCTCGCCAAAGTTGAGCAGCGTGTTGGTGGTGCCGCGCCAACCGCACTTGTGGTTCAGCCCCGCCAGCGCCACGTCGTTGCGTTCGCCGGTCAGCTCACCCTTCGTGTTCACCAGCTTCTTGGGCACGATGAAGAGTGAGATGCCACGTGTGCCCGGCACGAGCCTGCCGTTTTCATCGGGGATCTTGGCCAGCACCAGGTGGATGATGTTGTCGGTCAGCTCGTGCTCGCCGGCCGAGATCCACATCTTGTTGCCCTTGAGGCGGTAGCGCGGGCCCAGGGGGTCGTTCTGAAAGTCGGGACCGTCGGGCACGGCGCGCGTGGCCACGTCGCTCAGGCTCGAACCCGCCTGCGGTTCGCTCAGGCACATGGTGCCCGAGAAACGCCCGCTGAATTCGTTGAGCGCGAACACCTGCTTCTGCGCCTCGGTGCCGTGCACCATGAGCAGGTTGGCGTTCCCGGTGGTCAGCATGCCGCTGCCGATGCTGACCGATGCCATGGCAAAGAACGCGTTGGCCGCGGCCTCCACCGTGTAGGGCAGCTGCATGCCGCCCACGTCGTAGTCCTGCGCGGCGCTGAGCATGCCCGAGGCCGCGTAGGCCTTCTGCGCGTCGTGCGTGGCCTGCGGCAGGATCACGCGCTCGCCATCGAAATGCGGCTCCTGCGTGTCCACCACCCGGTTGAACGGTGCGTACTTCTCGCGCGCGATGCGCTCGCAGGTGTCGAGCACGGCGTCAAAGGTCTCGCGGCTGTGGTCGGCGAAGCGCTCGCGCGCGCTGAGCGAGGGTGCGTCAAGCCAGTCGTAGAGCAGGAAATCGACGGTGGGTCGCAATGACATGGAGACCTCAACTCAAAAAAGAACCGCTCCGGAACGAGAGAGCCGGTCCAGTGCTGAGGCGGAACCGGCTTCGCCGGGCCGCTTTCAGCGCCCCTTGAGGGGTGACGCCGAAGGCAGCGCGGGGGGGTGCTCTTTAGAGCACCTCGAATATTCCAGCGGCGCCCATGCCACCGCCGATGCACATGGTCACGCAGACGCGCTTGGCGCCGCGGCGCTTGCCTTCGATCAGCGCGTGACCGGTCAGGCGCTGGCCCGACACGCCATAGGGGTGGCCGACCGCGATCGCACCTCCGTTGACGTTGAGGCGGTCACCGGGAATGCCCAGCTTGTCGCGGCAGTAGATGACCTGCACCGCGAAAGCCTCGTTCAGCTCCCACAGATCGATGTCGTCCATCTTCAGGCCCAGGCGCGCGAGCACCTTGGGGATGGCGAACACCGGGCCGATGCCCATTTCGTCCGGCTCGCAGCCCGCGACCGCGAAGCCGAGGAAACGCCCCAGGGGCTTGAGGCCGCGCTTCTCGGCCAGTGTCTCGTTCATGATCACGCAGGCGCCGCCGCCGTCGCTGAACTGGCTGGCGTTGCCGGCCGAAATCACGCCACCGGGGATGGCCGGGCGTATACCGCTGATGCCGTCCTTGGTGGTGCCGGCGCGGATGCCCTCGTCGTTCTCCACGGTCACCTTCTTCGTGGTCAGGCCCATGACCTTGTCGGCCACGCCGGCGGTCACGGTGATGGGCGCGATCTCGGCCTTGAACAGGCCCGCTTCCAGCGCGGCCGTGGCCTTCTGCTGGCTGGCGGCACCGTATTCGTCCATGGCGTCGCGCGAGATGTTGTAGCGCTTGGCCACCTGTTCGGCGGTCTGCAGCATGTTCCAGTAGATCTCGGGCTTGTTCGCCACCAGCCAGGGGTCGGCCAGCATGTGGGTGTTCATTTCCTGCTGCACGCAGGAGATGCTTTCCACACCGCCGGCCACGTAGACGTCGCCCTCGCCCGCGATGATGCGTTGCGCGGCCATGGCGATGGTCTGCAGGCCGGACGAGCAGAAACGGTTGACGGTCATGCCCGAGGTGGTGATGGGCAGCCCGGCGCGCAGCGCGATCTGGCGCGCGATGTTGGCGCCGGTGGCGCCTTCGGGGTTGGCGCAGCCCATGATGACGTCGTCCACTTCGGCGGCTTCGATGCCGGCGCGCTGCACGGCGTGCTGCACCGCGTGGCCACCGAGCGTGGCGCCATGGGTCATGTTGAAGGCGCCCTTCCAGCTCTTGGCCAGGGGCGTGCGGGCGGTGGAAACGATGACGGCGTTGGTCATGAAAATTCTCCTGATGTGTTCGGGCGTTGGGCGATCAGTTGAAGGTCTTGCCTTCAGCGACCAGCCTGGCCAGCAGCGGTGCCGGCTCCCAGAATTTCGCGTCGTCCAGCGGGTTCTTCGCAAAGCGCTTCATGCTCTGCACCACGTTGAACAGGCCCACGGTGTCGGCGTAGATCATCGGTCCGCCGCGGTGCGCGGGGAAGCCGTAGCCAAAGATGTAGACCACATCGATGTCGCTGGCCTTGTTGGCGATGCCCTCCTCCAGGATGTGCGCGGCTTCGTTCACCAGCGCGTACACCAGGCGCTGCACGATCTCTTCGTCGGAGATCTTGCGCGGCGTGATGCCCAGGGACTTGCGGTGGTCCTCGATCATCTTCACGACCTCGGCGTTCGGGATCGCGTCGCGCTTGCCGGGCACATAGTCGTACCAGCCGGCGCCGGTCTTCTGGCCGAAGCGGCCCTTCTCGCACAGCAGGTCGGCGGTCTTGCTGTACTTCATGTCCGGCTTTTCCTGGTAGCGGCGTTTGCGGATCGCCCAGCCGATGTCGTTGCCGGCCAGGTCGCCCATGCGGAACGGGCCCATGGCCATGCCGAACTTTTCCATCGCCTTGTCCACCTGCTCGGGCGTGCAGCCTTCGTCGAGCAGGAAACCACCCTGGCGGCCGTACTGCTCGATCATGCGGTTGCCGATGAAGCCGTCGCACACGCCGGAGACCACCGCGGTCTTCTTGATCTTCTTGGCCACGGCCATCACGGTGGCCATCACGTCCTTGGCGGTCTTCTCGCCGCGCACGACTTCCAGCAGCTTCATCACGTTCGCTGGGCTGAAGAAGTGCAGGCCGACCACGTCCTGCGGGCGTTGGGTGAACGACGCGATCTTGTTCACGTCCAGCGTGGAGGTGTTGGACGCCAGGATCGCGCCCGGTTTCATCACGCGGTCGAGTTCCTTGAAGACCGCTTCCTTGACGCCGATGTCCTCGAACACGGCTTCGATCACCAGGTCGGCGTCCTTGAGGTCGTCGTAGCTCAGTGTGGTGCTCAGCAACGCCATGCGCTGCTCGTACTTGTCCTGCTTGAGCTTGCCTTTCTTGACCTGGGCTTCGTAATTCTTGCGGATGGTCGCGATGCCGCGGTCCAGCGCTTCCTGCTTCATCTCCAGGATCTTCACCGGGATGCCGGCGTTGAGGAAGTTCATGGAGATGCCGCCACCCATGGTGCCGGCACCGATCACCGCCACCGACGCGATCTCGCGCCTGGGCGTGTCTTCCGGCACGTCGGGAATCTTGCTCGCCGCGCGTTCGGCGGTGAACAGGTGGCGCAGTGCGCGGCACTCGGGCGTCCACATCAGGTTGATGAAGATCTCGCGCTCGAACACCATGCCGTCGTCGAACTTCTTCTTCGTCGCGGCCTCCACCGCGTCCACGCACTTGGCCGGCGCCGGGAAGTTCTTCGACATGCCCTTGACCATGTTGCGCGCGAACTGGAAGTAGGCGTCGCCCTGCGGGTGCTTGCACGGCAGGTTGCGCACCTTCGGGAACGCGCTGCCGTCGGCCGCGTGCTTCGCGGCCACTTCACGCGCCAGCGCCAGGGCCTCTTCGGCCAGGCTCTCGGGCGAAGCGGCCAGCTTGTTGAACAGCATCTGGCCCGGCAGCTGTGCCAGCATCTCGCTCTTGACCGGCTCGCCACTGACGATCATGTTCAGCGCGGCCTCCACGCCCAGGGCGCGCGGCAGGCGCTGCGTGCCGCCCGCACCGGGGATCAGGCCGAGCTTGACCTCGGGCAGCGCCACGTTGGTGCCGGGCGCGGCAATGCGGTAGTGGCAGCCCAGGGCCAGCTCCAGGCCGCCGCCCATGGCGACGCTGTGCATGGCGGCCACGACCGGCTTGGAGGCGTTTTCCACCGCGAGGATGACCGACAGCAGGTTGGGCTCGGCCAGCGCCTTGGGCGAACCGAATTCGCGAATGTCCGCGCCGCCCGAGAACGCCTTGCCCGCCCCGGTGAGCACGATGGCCTTGACGGCCGGGTCTGCCTCGGCCTGGGCCAGACCATCGGTGATGCCCTGGCGCGTGGAGAGCCCCAGACCGTTGACCGGCGGGTTGTTCATCGTGATGACGGCCACATCGCCGTGGACCTTGTACTCAGCGGTCATGAAAGCTCCTTCGTTATGGGGATCAGGCCAAGCCTGAGGACGTTGACTGTGACGCTCTTCATCAAAAAGAACGATCGTTCGATTTTAGAAAGATTGTGCACCGCCGCAAGAGGCAAGTGTCGCCGGCTTGTCTCAGGAGATTGCTCGCCCTCGGGGAAACCCGTGGAGGCTCCGGCGCACGTGCATTCCACCAGAGATGTCGAGGGTCCGGCTCCGCCGGCGCAAGACATCGCCCCCTTGGGGGGTGACGCCGCAGGCGGCGCGGGGGGGCTCAAACCTCCAGCCACTCCTTGCGGGTGTACGGATCGGCGCGCAGGCTGTCCGGCGTGCCCTGGAACACGATGCTGCCGTGTCCCATGACCAGCGCGCGGTCGGAAATCGACATGGCGATGGTGAGCTTCTGCTCGATCAGCAGCACGGAGACGCCGCGCGACTTGAGCGTCTTCAGGTACTCGCCCACCAGCTCCACGATCTTGGGGGCCAGGCCCTCGGTGGGCTCGTCGATGATGATCAGGTCCGGGTCGCCCATGAGCGTGCGGCACAGCGTGAGCATTTGCTGCTCCCCGCCGGAGAGCACGCCGGCTTCGGTGTGCTGGCGCTCCTTGAGGCGCGGGAACATGGTGTACATGTCGTCGAAGCTCCAGCGCGAGCCCTTGCCGCTGCCCTTTTGTCCCAGCATCAGGTTCTGATGCACGGTGATCTTGGGGAAGATGTCGCGGTTTTCGGGCACGTGGCCGATGCCCAGGTGCGCGATCTCGAACGACTTCTTGCCCTGGATATTCTGGCCCTTCCAGTTCACTTCGCCGGTGCTGTCGACCAGGCCCATGATGGCCTTGGCCGTGGTGGAGCGTCCCGATCCATTGCGGCCGAGCAGCGCCACGATCTCGCCCGGCTGCACCTGAAAGGAAACGCCGTGCAGCACGTGGCTTTTGCCGTAGTAGGCGTGCAGGTTCTGTATGTCAAGCATTGCGCATCCGTCCTTCAGTGTCCCGCGGCCTGCTGTTCGGCCTCGGTGCCCAGGTAGGCCTCCTGCACGCGCGGATTCGAGCGCACGGCGTCGGGTGTGTCGAAGGCAATCACTTCGCCATACACCACCACGGCGATGCGGTCGGCCAGGCCGAACACCACACCCATGTCGTGCTCCACGGTCAGCAGCGTCTTGCCCACCGTCACTTCACGGATCAGCTCGATGAAGCGGCCGGTTTCGCTCTTGCTCATGCCCGCGGTCGGCTCGTCCAGCAGCACCACGTGCGCGCCACCGCCGATGGTGATACCGATCTCGAGCGCGCGCTGCTCGGCGTAGGTCAGGTTCATGGCCAGCACATCGCGCTTGCGTTCCAGGTGGATCATCTGCATGAGCTGCTCGGCGCGCTCGTTGGCGTCGTCCAGGTCGGCCAGGAACTTGAACAGCGTGTACTTGTAGCCCAGGCTCCAGAGCACGCCGCAGCGCAGGTTCTCGAACACGCTGAGCTTGGGAAAGATGTTGGTGATCTGGAAGCTGCGCGAAAGGCCCAGGCGGTTGATCTCGTAGGGTTTCTTGCCGTTGATGCGCTGGCCCGCGAGCAGCACGTCGCCACTGGTGGGCTCGAATCGGCCCGAGATCAGGTTGAACAGCGTGGACTTGCCCGCGCCATTGGGGCCGATGATGGCGACCCGCTCGCCGGGCTGCACCACCAGGTTGGCGCCACGGATGATTTCGGTCTTGCCAAAGCTCTTGCGCAGGTTTCGCAGCTCCAGCGCTGGTGTGCTCGCGCTCATCGATGTGCTCTCGGGTTGTGCGGTGGCTGGTGCTTTCATGCAGCCTCCCGTCGCTTGATTTCGATTTCGATGTCGGTCTGGATCTGGTTCCACTCGCGCAGGAACTGGCGCCGCGTGAGCTCGAACAGGCCGAGGCCGGTGAGCATGACAAAGGCCGACCCGAACCAGCTGCCCGTGCTGCGCGCATTGAGCGTGGCGCCCAGGAATTTCAGTTCGTCGCCCAGTGCTGCGTTGAGTTGCAGGTGGTAGACCATCTCGATCATGGCGCCCGCGCCGACCAGCACGACCAGCGCCAGCAAGCCCAGCGCCAGGTAACTCGTCCAGACCCGGCGCAGCATGCCGTAGGCAGCCACACGCACGTTCATCATGATCAGGCTGGCCACGCCGCCCGGCGCGTACATCACCATGAAGAGGAAGATCAGACCCAGGTACAGCAGCCAGGCCTTGGTGAACTCCGAGAGCAGCACGAAGGCCAGCACCATGAGGATGGCGCCGATGATGGGGCCGAAGAAGAAGGTGGCGCCCCCCAGGAAGGTGAACAGCAGGTACGCGCCCGAGCGCGCCCCGCCCACCACCTCGGCGGTCACGATCTCGAAGTTCAGTGCCGCCAGGCCGCCCGACACCCCCGCGAAGAAGGCCGCGATCACGAACGCGAGGTAGCGCACCACCTGCGTGTTGTAGCCCACGAACTCGACGCGTTCCGGGTTGTCGCGCACGGCATTGAGCATGCGACCCAGCGGCGTGCGGGTGAACGCGAACATGAGGGCGGTGCAGACAAAGGTGTAGACCGCAATCAGGTAGTAGAGCTGGATCTGGGGCCCGAAGGTGATGCCCAGCGGCCGGCTGCCGGTCACGCGGTTGCCCGAAATGCCGCCTTCGCCGCCGAAGAACTCGGGGAACATCAGCGACATGGCGTAGACCAGTTCGCCGATACCCAGCGTGATCATGGCAAACGGGGTGGCGGCCTTCTTGGTCGTGACCCAGCCGAACACGATGGCGAAGGCCACGCCCGCCAGGCCACCGGCGATCGGCACCAGGCTGACGGGCAGAGGGAAGTGACCGTCGCTCACGACATTGAGCGTATGGATTGCGATGAAGGAGCCCAGCCCCGAGTACACCGCATGGCCGAAGCTGAGCATGCCGCCTTGCCCCAGCAGCATGTTGTAGGACAGGCAGACGATGATGGCGATGCCCATCTGGCTGAGCATGGTGTGGCTCAGGCTGCTGGTGAACACCATGGGCGCCACGAGCAGGATCAGGGCGAACAGGCTCCAGATGATCCAGCGGCCGACGTTGAGGGGCTTGAACCCGTAATGCGACTTGCTCGACATGTGCTCAACCCTCCCTGGTTCCGAGCAGGCCCTTGGGCCGGAAGATGAGGATCAGCACCAGGAACACGTAGGGCAGGATGGGCGCGATCTGGCTGATCTTGAGTTTCCAGAGCGCCCAGCCGAAGGTTTCCGGGGTGAGCGCGAGGCCGACCGCGCCGGCCAGGTCGACCAGCGCCTTGTCAATGCCCACGGCGAAGGTCTGGACGATGCCGATCAGCAGGGAGGCCGCGAAAGCACCGGACAGCGAGCCCATGCCGCCCACCACCACCACCACGAAAATCACCGAGCCCACGGTGGCGGCCATGCCGGGCTCGGTGACGAAGGCATTGCCCCCGATCACGCCGGCCAGGCCGGCCAGTGCCGCACCTCCGCCAAAGACGAGCATGAAGACACGGGGCACGTTGTGGCCCAGCGTCTCGACCGTTTCGGGGTGGGTCAGCGCGGCCTGGATCACCAGACCGATGCGCGTGCGCGTCAGCAGCAGCCAGATGGCGATGAGCATGAGCACGGCCACCAGCATCATGAAGCCTCGGTACATGGGGAACTGCGTGCCGTAGATGGTGAACAGCGGGCCGGACAGCAACTCCGGCACGCGGTAGTCCACAGAACTCGTGCCCCAGACCAGTTGCACCATCTCCAGGATGATGAAGCTCAGGCCGAAGGTGATGAGCAGCTCGGGCACATGCCCGAACTTGTGCACCCGCCTCAGGCAGTACTTCTCGAACACCGCGCCCAGCAAGCCCACCAGCAGCGGTGCGACCAACAGCGCCGGCCAGTAGCCAACCAGTTCGGTCGTGCTGTACGCGAAGTACGCGCCCAGCATGTAGAAGCTGGCGTGCGCAAAGTTGAGCACGCCCATCATGCTGAAGATCAGCGTGAGCCCCGAACTCAACATGAACAGCAGGAGCCCGTAGCTCAGGCCGTTGAGCAGGAAGATGGTGAAGAATTCCATGGAAGAAGCAGGCGGAAGAAACAGAAAAGCCCGTTCACCCTGAGCGAGTCGGAGGGAGAACGGGCCTCGACGGGGCCTGACCCAGGCCCGTCGAAGGACTCAGCCCGAACGGGGCACCACGCCCCGGGCTTCAGGACGGTCGCTTCATGTCGCAGCTGGTCGGGGTGCTGGCGACATAGGGCTCCATCTGCTTGACGGGCGCGAAGGTGAAACCGGTGTTTTCCACGCTGTAGGGGTTCTTGGCATCGGCCTTCTGCCACTTGGTCACGAACAGCGACTGCTGCAACTGATGGTCGGTCTTGCGCATCGTCACTTCGCCGGCGAAGCTCTTGAACGACAGGCCTTCCATGGCGGCGGCCACCTTGACCGGATCCGTGCTCTTGGCCTTGGCGATCGCGCCGCTCAGCAGGTTGATGCCGTTGTAGGTGGCATAGGTGTAGTAGTCGTCGTTGAACTTCTTCTTGAACTCGGCGGCCATCTTGCCGATCTCGCCACTGTGGTTGGCGTGGCCATAGGCAATCACGTAGACCTCACCCTCGCCGCCCGCGGCCAGCGCCGTCGGGGTGCCGGTGACGCTGGAGTAGTATGTGTACATCGGCAGCTTCAGGTCGGCGCCCCAGTTGCCGGTGACCACGGTGTCGGCGCCCGACTGCTTGATCTTGGCGACGTAGGGCGCGAAGTCCTTCACCTGGCCGATCGGGTGCAGGTCCTCGCCCACGATCTTCACGTCAGGCCGCTTGCGCTGGATGCCTTCCTTGAAGTACTTGGCGACCTGCTGGCCGTGCGAGTAGTTCTGGTTGATCAGGTAGACGTTCTTGACCTTGGGCTGGTCCTTCATGAAGGTGGTCAGCGCTTCCATCTTCATCGTGGTGTCGGCGTCCAGTCGGAAGTGCCAGTAGTCGCACTTCTCGTTGGTCAGCGCGGGGTCCACGGCGGCGTAGTTCAGATAGACCACTTCCTTGCCGGGATTGCGCGCGTTGTGCTTGCTCACCGCGTCCAGAATGGCGGCCGCCGCGCCGGAGCCATTGCCCTGCGTGACATAGCGGAAACCCTGGTCGATGGCGGCCTTGAGCGTGTTCAGGCTTTCCTGCGGGGAGCCCTTGTTGTCGAAGCCCACGACTTCGTACTTCACGCCCGCCGCGTTCTTGGCGCCAGACAGCGTTTCGGCGGCAAACTGCCAGCTCTTGAGCTGGTTCTGGCCCACGTTGGCGAAAGGCCCGGAGAGCGGGTCCATGAAGGCGATCCGGACGGTCTCGCCCTTCTGGGCGTGCGCCGTCAGTGCGCAGGCGATCAGGGAAGCGGCTGTCAGGCTCTTGATGGCGAAATTCATGCGTTGTCTCCAGTTGGTTGTGGGATCGGCTTGCAGCTTACAAGCCTGCTGCGGCGCAGCACTCAGGGATACCCCCTAGGGGCTATCGCACCGGCGACTGCGACGCCGGCTGGATGTCCGGTCGGTGACTGCGCCACCGACAAGACGTCATACTCAGACACCCGGCAGCACATAGTCCTTGAGCTGCTGGCGCAGGGTCATCTTCTGCATCTTTCCTGTGGCGCCCAGCGGGATCGCGTCGACAAACACCACGTCGTCCGGGATCTGCCACTTGGCGGTCTTGCCTTCGTAGAACGCCAGCAGCTCCTCGCGAGTGACGTCGGCGCCCGGCTTCTTCACCACCACCACGATGGGCCGCTCGTCCCACTTGGGGTGGCGCATGCCGATGCAGGCCGCCATGGCCACCGCCGGGTGGGCCATGGCGATGTTTTCCACGTCGATCGAGCTGATCCACTCGCCGCCGGACTTGATCACGTCCTTGCTGCGGTCGGTGATCTGCATGAAGCCGTCGGCATCGATGGTGGCCACGTCTCCGGTGGGGAACCAGCCCTGGCCCTGTTCGTCGTACTGCAGCGGGTCGCCGCCCTCGCCCTTGAAGTAGCTGGCAATGATCCAGGGGCCGCGCACCAGGAGATCGCCATAGGTCTTGCCATCCCAGGGCAGTTCCTTGCCCGCCTCGTCGACGATCTTCATGTCCACCCCGAACACCGCGCGGCCCTGCTTGAGCCGCACCTTCAGCTGATCTGCCGCGGGCAATGCAAGTTGCGCGTTCTTCAGGGTGCAGACCGTGCCCAACGGCGACATTTCGGTCATGCCCCAGGCGTGCAACACTTCGACGCCGTAGGTGTCGTTGAAGGCGTTGATCATGGCGGGCGGGCAGGCTGAGCCACCGATCACGGTGCGTTTGAGCGTGCTGAACTTCAGGCCGCCGGCCTGCATATGGCCCAGCAGCATCTGCCACACGGTGGGCACCCCTGCGGCCATGGTCACTTTCTCAGCTTCAATGAGTTCGTAGACCGACTTGCCGTCCAGGGCGGGACCCGGGAACACCAGCTTGCACCCGACGGCGGCGGCCGAATACGGCAGACCCCAGGCGTTGACGTGGAACATCGGCACCACCGGCAGGATGCTGTCGCGGGCCGAGCAGCCCAGCGCGTCGGGCAGCGCAGCGCCATACGCATGCAGCAGCGTGGAGCGGTGCGAGTACAGCGCTGCCTTGGGGTTGCCCGTGGTGCCGCTCGTGTAGCACATGCTCGAAGCCGAGTTCTCGTCGAAAGTCGGCCATTCGTAGGCGGTGGGCTGCTGGCCCATCCAGGCCTCGTAGCTCAGCAGACCGGGAATGCCGCTGTCAGTCGGCAGCTTGTCGGCGTCGCACAGCGCGATCCAGTGCTTCACGGTCGTGCACTTTGCGGCCACCGCCTTGACCAGCGGCAGAAAGGTCATGTCGAAGCAGACCGCCTTGTCCTCGGCGTGGTTGACGATCCAGACCAGCTGCTCGGGATGCAGGCGCGGGTTGAGCGTGTGCAGCACACGCCCGGTGCCACTGACGCCGAAATACAGCTCCAGATGGCGATAACCGTTCCAGGCCAGCGTGGCCACGCGATCGCCCATGGGGAGCCCCAGCCCATCGAGCGCATGCGCCACCTGGCGCGAGCGGCGGGCGATTTCACCCCAGTTGCTGCGGTGGAGGTCCCCCTCGACACGGCGGGAGACGATCTCGGTGCTGGCGTGGTGCCGTTCGGCGTGCACGATCAGCGAGGAAATCAAGAGGGGTTGGCTCTGCATCTGGCCCAGCATGGGGTGTCTCCTGTCAATGAAGGGAAGGGTATCGGCATGGATCGTAGCGGGTTGCACCGCACGACCGTCCCTGGGAAATCCAGGGGTGATGCCCATGATGTCCATTGCGGGACACAAGCTACCTGCCTTCATCGACGCGGCACCGTCTCAGTGCATGCCATGCCGGGGGTTTGTGATCATCTTGTCTTGTCTCCTGTCCTGTTGTTCAAGCGGAATACCTCTTGCGCCACGGGCTGAAATCCCGTTGAATTCCGGAACTCCCGCGACGCCCATCGATCCGGAAATTCTAGAAGCGGGTGCGCGATGCACCGCTATCGCAACACGGCCAATCGAGTGACTTCACAACGCCAAACCCACACCCAAAGGACCAGCTCGGCCACCTGGGTCAAATGCCTTGCGAACATGTTCGCGTCCCAGGGTCTGGATGCCCCGCGGCTGCTGTGCGCCGCGGGTATCGACCTGGCGTCGCTCGAAGACCCGGACGCCCGGGTCGAGGTCGACACCATCAGCCGCTTGTGGGAACTGGCCGTGGCCTGGTCGGGCAATCCGGCCCTGGGCATGGAACGCGAACTGCCGGCCCGCTACGTCGATTTCGACACGGTCGGCTACGTGATGATGGCCAGCCAGACGCTCAAGGCGGGCCTGACCAACCTGTCGCGCTACTACGCCGTCATATCCGATGCCATCACGCTCGATTTCGAACCCCAGGGCGATCACTGCTGGCTGGTGCTGGGACTCATCGGGAACACGCGCCCGCTGCCACGCCAGCGCCTGGAATACAGCCTGCTGACGGTGGCAAGCCTGTGCCAGTGGATCACGCGGCGCGAGGTGCGGGCGGTGGCCGTGGAATTCCCCGAGCCCGAACCCGAGGACACCGGGCCTTACCTGAGGGCTTTCGGTTGTCCTGTTCGTTTTGGCCAACCCGCCATCCGCCTGCTGCTGACCCAGGCGGACCTCGACATGCCCCTGCTCTCCTGCAACCCCTTGCTGTTTGATATGCACCAGCGCGTGGTCGAGGCACGCCTCCAGCGCTTGGGCAGCCCCAGCACCGCGCGCCGCGTGACCGGTGAAATCATTTGCCGGCTGCATCGGGGCGAACCGCGCCGCGAGGACATTGCCCGCAGCCTCGCCATGGCCGATCGCACGCTGCAGCGCCGCCTGCACGAGGAACGCACCAGTTTCCAGCAACTGCTCGATGACGCGCGGCGCGACCTTGCGCGCAAATACCTGGCCGAGCCAAGCCACACACTGGGCGAGGTGGCCGAGCTGCTGGGTTTTGCCGACCCCAGCAACTTCTTCCGCGCCACCCGGCGCTGGTTCGGCGTGCCGCCAGGCCAGTACCGCGCGCGGCTGCGGGTCGGCGAACCGATGGCCCTCGCGGATTGACCCTGCGCCGTGCCATGTCGGGCCCGATGGCGACAATGGCAGGCATGAACCGACCTGTCGACACGGCGCCCGAACTGGCGCCCGGCCTGGATCTCGACCTGAGCTGGCGCAACCGTTTCGCCGAACTGGGCGATGCCTTCTTCACGCGCCTGCAGCCCACGCCACTGCCCGCCCCGCACTGGGTCGGCACGAGCCCTGCGGTGGCGGACTTGCTGGGCCTGGACCGCGCGTGGCTGGCCTCGCCAGCCGCGCTCGACGCGTTCACCGGCAACCTGCCCATCGCCGGCACGCAGCCGCTGGCCAGCGTCTACAGCGGGCACCAGTTCGGCCACTGGGCCGGACAACTGGGCGACGGCCGCGCCATCCTGCTGGGCGAGGTGGACACGCCTGCGGGCCCGCAAGAGGTGCAGCTCAAGGGCGCTGGCCTAACGCCCTATTCCCGCATGGGTGACGGGCGCGCGGTGCTGCGCAGCTCGATCCGTGAATTTCTCTGCAGCGAGGCCATGCACGCGCTGGGCATTCCCACCAGCCGTGCCCTGTGCGTCACCGGGTCGCCCGCGCCGGTGCGGCGCGAAGAGATCGAAACGGCGGCTGTCGTCACGCGCGTGGCACCCAGCTTCATCCGTTTCGGTCACTTCGAGCACTTCTCGCACAACGGTCTGCACGGTGAGTTGCGTCACCTGGCCAGTTTCGTCATCGACCGCTTCTACCCCGCCTGTCGCGCCGCGCCGGGTAACCCGTACGCGGCCTTGCTTGAGGCCGTGAGCGCGCGCACGGCGGAGATGGTCGCGCAGTGGCAGGCCGTGGGCTTTTGCCACGGCGTGATGAACACCGACAACATGAGCATCCTGGGCCTGACCATCGACTACGGCCCCTTCCAGTTCCTCGATGCCTTCAACCCCGGACACATCTGCAACCACTCCGACAGCGGCGGGCGCTACGCCTACAACCGCCAGCCCAACATCGCCTACTGGAACCTGTTTGCGCTGGGACAGGCCTTGCTGCCCCTGATGGACGATCAGCAGCAGGCGCTGGACGCCCTGGAACCTTACAAGGCCTTGATGCCGGCCGCGTTGCAGCGGCACATGAATGCCAAGCTGGGTCTGGAACGTGTGGAGGAAGGCGACGCGGAACTGACCGACACCCTGATGAAGCTCATGGCCGCCGACGCGGTGGACTTCACCATCTTCTGGCGCCGCCTGAGTGAGGCGGCCGATGGCGCGGTCGATCCCGTGCGCGACCTCTTCCTGCAGCGCGAAGCCTTCGACGCCTGGGCCCTGCGCTGGCGCGAGCGGCTGTGCGCACAACCCGGCTTCGTCGCTGGCGCCACACGGGACCGGATGCTGCGCACCAACCCGCGGGTGGTGCTGCGCAACCACCTGGGCGAGCTGGCCATCCAGCGGGCGAAAGCGGGCGATTTCAGCGAACTTGCGCGCCTGCAGCTCGCGCTCGAACATCCGTTCGACGATCTTCCCGGCCAGGACGATCTGGCCGCATTTCCGCCCGACTGGGCGAGCCAGATCGAGATCAGCTGTTCTTCATGAGCCCCCACCCAGAGAGGATCCACATGAGCTTTCCCATCCAGAAAACCGAAGCCGAATGGCGCGAACTGCTCGCCGCCAAAGGCGCGGAACCGCGCGCCTTCGACATCACGCGACACGCGCACACCGAGCGCCCCTACAGCGGCAAGTACGAACACGTCTGGGCGGACGGCAGCTACCACTGCATCTGTTGCGGCAACACCCTGTTCGACGCCGGCACCAAGTTCGATGCGGGTTGCGGCTGGCCCAGCTTTTCGCAGGCCGTGCCGGGCGCCATCACCGAGATCACCGACCGCAGCCACGGCATGGTGCGCGTGGAAACGGTGTGCAGCCAGTGCGGCGCCCACCTGGGCCATGTGTTCGAGGACGGCCCGCAACCCACCGGTCTGCGCTACTGCATGAACTCCGCCTCGCTCGAACATCAACCGAAGAAGGACACCGCATGAAGGCCGACAACATTCTCCAGACCATCGGCGGTACGCCTCACATCCGCCTCCAGCGCCTGTTCGCCGGGGCCTCGCAGCCGGTGTGGGTCAAATCCGAGCGAAGCAACCCGGGCGGCTCCATCAAGGACCGCATCGCCCTGGCCATGGTGGAGGACGCCGAGCGCTCGGGCGCCCTCAAGCCGGGAGGCACCATCGTGGAGCCCACCTCCGGCAACACCGGCATCGGCCTGGCCATGGTCGCCGCCGTGAAAGGCTACAAGCTCATCCTGGTCATGCCCGACAGCATGTCGGTCGAACGCCGCCGCCTGATGCTCGCGTATGGCGCGAGCTTCGACCTGACCCCGCGTGAAAAAGGCATGAAGGGTTCCATCGCCCGCGCCGAGGAAATTGTGGCGAGCACCCCCGGTGCCTGGATGCCCCAGCAATTCAACAACCCGGCCAACGTGGAGGTGCACGCGCGCACCACCGCCGAGGAGATTGCCGCCGACTTCCCCGAGGGCGTCGACGTCCTCATCACCGGCGTGGGCACCGGTGGCCACATCACCGGGGTGGCGCGCGTGCTCAAAGCCCGCTGGCCCCGCCTCAAGGTGTTCGCGGTGGAGCCTGCGGCCTCGCCGGTCATCTCCGGTGGCCAGCCCTCGCCCCACCCCATCCAGGGCATCGGCGCGGGCTTCGTGCCGAACAACCTGGACACCAGCCTGCTCGATGGCGTGATCCAGGTCGACGCGGAACCGGCGCGCGAGATGGCCCGCCGTTGCGCGCGCGAGGAAGGCATCCTGGTCGGCATCTCCTCCGGCGCGACCCTGGCGGCCATCGCGCAGAAGCTGCCCGAATTGCCTGCCGGGGCCACGGTGCTCGGCTTCAACTACGACACGGGTGAACGCTACCTCTCGATCGAAGGATTCCTCCCGGCATGAAACCTCTGCACGACATCCGCCTGTCCATGCTCGACCTGGTGGCCGTGCGCGAGGGCGGCACGGTGGCCGACGCGCTGGCCATTGCCTTGCGCACTGCGCAGCACGCCGAGTCACTCGGCTTCACACGCTACTGGCTCGCCGAGCACCACAACATGAGTGGCATCGCCAGCTCGGCCACCGCCGTGCTGATCGGCCACATCGCGGGTGGCACCCAGCGCATGCGCATCGGCTCGGGCGGCGTCATGCTGCCCAACCACGCGCCGCTGGTGGTGGCCGAGGCCTTCGGCACCCTGGCCGAGCTTTACCCGGGCCGCATCGACCTGGGCCTGGGCCGCGCGCCCGGCACCGATCCGCACACCATGCGCGCGCTGCGGCGCGACCGGGTGGAGACCGAGGCCGACTTCCCGCGCGACGTGGCCGAGCTGCAGCACCTGCTGGGCCCGGCCTCGCCCGGCCAGAGGCTGGTGGCCAACCCCGGCGCGGGCACCAATGTGCCGATCTGGTTGCTCGGGTCGAGCCTGTTTTCCGCCCAGTTGGCGGCTGAACGCGGCCTGCCCTACGCCTTCGCCTCGCATTTCGCGCCGCGCCTGTTGCTGCAGGCCCTGGACGTGTACCGCACGCATTTCAAACCCTCGGCCACGCTGGCCGAGCCCTACGCCATCGTCGGCGTGCCGCTGATCGCCGCCCCGACGGACGACGAGGCCGAGTACCTGGCCAGCAGCACCTACCAGCGCGTGCTGGGCATCCTCACCGGCAAGCGCGGTCAGTTGCCGCCGCCGGTGCAGGACTTCATGCAGGGCCTGCACCCGCAGGAACGGGCGGCGATTGCCGACTTTCTCGCCGTGGCCGTGATCGGCGGGCCCGATACCGTTCGCGAGGGCCTGCAGTCATTGGCCCAGGTCACCCGGGCCGACGAGTTCATGATCGTGAGCGATGTGTTCGACCCGTCGCTGCGCCTGCGCTCGATGACCCTCACCGCCGAGGCGATGGCGGTGCAACAGCCGATCACAGCCCCCGCCTGACCAGAGCACCCGCGGAACCGCCCTTCGACATGCTCAGGCCGGGCCGCAGGTTGCGCCCCCTTGGGGTGGCGCGAAGCGCCGCAGGGTGGCTCCTATTGCCGCACCATTTGCATGATCTGCCCGGCGTCCAGGGTCGCGGCCTTTTGCTGGATCTGCGGCAGGTACTGCGCCTGCATCTGCCTGGCGGGACCGAGCAAATCCTGGAACGTCTGCTTGAGCAAATGGGTGCTCATCACGCGGCCGCCCGCGTAGTAGCGCTTGGCAACCTGCCCCAGCGCGTAGGTGGAGGCAAACGAGAACGCCATGCCGGTGGCCGCGCCACCGATGCGCCCCACCGTGCGCCCAGCGGCCTTGCCCAGCAGACCGCCGAGCAGCTTGCGGCCGAACTGCTCCAGGTACTGCGAGGTCAGCCCCACGCCCACCGCCGCGATGAATTCGCGGATGTGCCCCTGGTCCAGCTCGACACCGTGCGCCTTGCCAATGCCATAGACCATCTTCACCTGCAACGGGATGATGGCCATCGAGGCCCAGGACTGGGGCAGAAGCTCCAGCGCGCCGTTGAGCAGCGCGTAGTTCAGGATCGATTTGTCGAGGTCGACACCGGGATCGGCGGTAGCCGTCACGGGCGGGGGCGCCGCGACGGGCGAGACCGCGACCGGCACAGCCTTGTCCACCGCGTCCACCATCGCCGCCTCCTGCCGTTCAAAGGCAGTTGCTTCCTCAGGGTCCAGCTTCAGACGGGTCTTCAAGTCGACCAGAAACGCCCGCTCGGCATCGCTCTGGCGGCCGTCGGCATCGCACACGCAAACCGCCATTTCATAGGCCAGCTGTCGCTGCCCGGCGTCCTGCAAGCCAGCGACGGCGTCGGCCAGCGACACACGTTTGAGCAATACATCCTGATACAGATGCGCCAGGCCCATCCCGCCCGCCACAGGCCCCAGGGACTCGGCCAGCCGCCGGATCGATTCGCGTTCGGTGTCGGCCTTGTGGCCATCGGCGAACGCGGCCAGCAGGGCAATGGTGAGGATGGATTGTTGTTCCTTTGGGCTCATACGCGGCGGACTCCTGATGTAGATGAATCGGTTTGTGCAACACGATAGAGAGCCTCTGTCGCCGCGCGAGTTCCTCTGGCGCCACCAAAGCCTCGCCTCAGAAAGCCACACGACCAGGCCCGATAATCCCGTCATGCGTTTTCTCATCGATTTCTTTCCCATCGCCCTGTTCGTTCTGGCCTACAAGATGGCCGACATCTACACGGCCACCGGCGTGCTGATGCTCGCCACGGTGCTGCAGACCGGACTCATCTACGCGATTGATCGCAAGCTGCAGACGCTGCACAAGGTCACGCTGGTGCTGGTGCTGGTGTTCGGCGCGCTCACGCTCTTGCTGCAGGACGAGCGCTTCATCAAGTGGAAGCCCACGGTGCTCTACGCGAGCATGGCCATCGTGCTCGCCGCCGCGCTGTGGATCTGGAAGAAGAACTTCCTGCAGATCCTGCTGGGCAGCCAGCTCGATCTGCCCACAGCCGTCTGGGCAAGGCTGACCGTGGCATGGATCGCGTACTTCCTCTTCATGGCCGGCATCAACGCCTACGTCGCCGCGTACTTCTCGACCGAGTTCTGGGTGAACTTCAAGCTCTGGGGCTATGTGTTTCCCGTGGTCTTCATCGTCGGCCAGGGCCTTTACATTGCGCGCTATCTGAAAGACGACACCGTGGAGAAGAAGCCATGACCGGCAACGTCCCCACCGCCGTGGCGATCCAGGCGTGCCTGCGTGAAAAGCTGGCGCCGAGCGTGCTGGAAGTGCTCGACGAAAGCGCCGCGCACGCGGGCCATGCGGGCGCCAACGGGCTGGGCTACGGCACCCATTTCCGCGTGCGCATCGGCGGGCCCGCGTTCGTCGGCAAGAGTCGCGTGGCGCAGCACCGCCTTGTGTATGATGCGCTGCAAAAATTCACCGACGCGGGCCTGCACGCCCTGGCGATCGAAATCAAGGCCTGACGGCCACCCCCCTCCCCCTTCAGCCTGCTACGTTCTGATACCTGTTTGCTGAAACCCCGCCCCCGGCGGTGGCTCCAACCTTTTTTCATTCCGAGGAACACCATGAAATTTCCCCTGACGGCCCTCGCGACGGCGGCGCTCATCACGGTCGCCCCCTGGGCGCTCGCCCAGAACGTGGCCATCGTCAACGGCAAGGCCGTGCCCACGTCGCGCCTGGCGGTGCTCGAGCAGCAATTCGCGGCCTCGGGCCAGCCGGTGGACGACGCCGCACGCGCGCGCCTTAAGGAAGAGGTGGTGCTGCGCGAAATCTTCATGCAGGAAGCCGACAAGCGCGGCATTGCGGCCACCGACGAGTACAAGAACCAGATGGAACTGGCGCGCCAGACCATCATGATCGGCTCGCTGTTTGCGGACTACCAGAAAACGAACCCGGTGACGGACGCCGACATGAAGGCCGAGTACGACAAGTTCGTCGCAGCCAACAGCGGCAAGGAATACCGCGCGCGCCACATCCTGGTCGAAAAAGAAGACGAGGCCAAGGCCATCATCGCGCGCCTCAAGAAAGGCGCGAAATTCGAGGACATCGCCAAGAAGCAGTCCAAGGACCCGGGCTCCGGCGCCAACGGCGGCGACCTGGACTGGGCGGCCGCGGCCAGCTATGTGCCCGAGTTCTCCGAGGCCATGGTCAAGCTGGAAAAGGGCCAGCTGACGCAGGCGCCGGTGAAAACCCAGTTCGGTTGGCACGTGATCCGCGTGGACGACGTGCGCAGCGCCGAGCTGCCCAAGTTCGAGGACATCAAACCGCAGATCGCCCAGCAGATGCAGCAGCAGAAACTGGCCGACTTCCAGAAGACCCTGCGCGACAAGGCCAAGGTCGAATAAGCGCTCCTTTGACCCATCGAAAAAGCGCGGCCATGCCGCGCTTTTTTTTGTTTCCATCCCGGACGGGATCAGAACACCTGCAGTCCCAGCCAGATCAGTGCCATCAGCACCGGCTGGTGCACAAGGTAGTAACTCAGGCTCCAGCGGCCCAGCGAGACGAGCACCCGCCGCGCACCGCCGGCGGCGTCGTCGGAGGCGCCCAGCCAGTGCGGTTTGTGGCGCAGCGCCCATTGCCCGGCGGCCATGCCCCACCACATCGCGCCCAGCCAGGGCACCAGGGGCACGTAGTCCTCGGTGATGGGCTTGCGGCTGATCAGGCCAAGCGCGTTCAGAGGGGCCGAGTTGAGCACGTCCAGCGCGGACCAGGCGGTGATGGCCAGGGGTGCGGCGAACTTCAGGGCGATGGCGCCGGCGCCCAGCCACCACAGCCAGGCACCCCACCCGGCGGTGGCACGCACGACGATGAGCATGAGCGCGATGCCGTGCAGCACGCCGAAGTAGATGAAGCTCTGCGGAAACACCAGCAGCGAGCCGGCCGTCACCAGCAGCGCCGCGCCCGCCACCTGCCTCCAGCGTCGCCAGAAACGCGCCCAGGTCTGGCCCTGGTGCGTGGCGATGGCCTGGGAGAGGCCCGCAGTGAACAGGAACAAGCTCACGATGGCGGTGCGCTGCCAGGTCCAGAATGGGTCGCGGTAGAAGTCCTCGCGAATCAGGCCGAAGAAATTGAGGTCGAAGCAGAAGTGGTAGGCCGTCATCCACAGCATGGCCACCGCGCGCAGCAGGTCGATGCGGTCCAGGCGTTGTGCCATGTCTTGTGTGTCAGATCGATGCGCGGTGAATGCCCAGCAGCAGTCCGGCCAGCCCCGCCGGGTCGCTCACCATCGGGTCGTGACCGGTGGCCATCTCCAGCACCTTCCAGCCGGGTTCGGCCCGCACGCGCACGCGCGCCGGCGCGATGGTGGGCAACGCAGGCGATGTGCAGTCGATGAAGCTGCGGGGCACGGCGGCGACGCGCTCGCCATCGAAGTCCAGCGGCTGCTGATAGAGGCGAAACGGCTGCGGTGTCTGGCGACGGTTGACCCAGTCGCGGTCCGCGCCTTCCAGACCGAAGACACTGGCGTCTGGCGGCGGAAAGCTCAGGCCGCCGCTGGGCTTCGAGGCATCGATGCGGGCCTGCTTCGTCTCGGCCGAATGGTGGCTGCTCCAGCTGTCGCCGGGGTACGGCACGGCCGCGTCCAGGTACACCAGATGCGCCAGCGCGCCGGGGCGCTCGCGCTGGAGGCGGTCGGCCACGCCGGTGATCACCATGCCGGCGTAGCTGTGCCCGACCAGCACCAGGCGTTGCAGTTCCTCGGCCTCGATCAGGCCGATCACGTCCTGGATGTGGGTCTGCAGGTTGATGTCGGGCGACATCAGATGGGCGCGCTCGCCAACGCCGGTGAGCGTGACGGCATGCGTGTCCACGCCGGCGCCGCGCAGCAACGGCAACACGCGGCGCCAGCACCAGGCGCCGTGCCAGGAACCGTGCACGAGCACGATGGCGGTGGCAGCGTGGGTGGGGACGGGGCTTGGGGACATGGGCGTTCTCCGGAACAGCATCGGTTGTTGGCTGGTCCGATTCTGCACGCTCGCGGCCGCACCGCCGCCCCCTTGGCCCCGAGGGGTGCGCCCCTCAGATGTAGGCGTTGACCGGCGGCGCGTGCCGCAGGTGCAGCGACAGTCCCAGCGCGGCCATGTGGTTGCCGTTGCGCCCCAGGATGGTCTGGGAGAGCGGCAGGAATTCAGTTTCCTCGAAGGCCGCGTGCGCGAGGTAGCTGCTCACCAGTGTGTGCAGCTCGCCCACATCCAGTTGTGAGTCCTGTCCCCTCGCAACCCGCTTGAGGTCCTTCTCCAGCCCCTGCCAGAGCGCTTCGATGACGCGGTGCTCCTGCGTGAGGCGATCCACCATGGCCTGCACCCGCGCGCGCTCGTCGCCGGCTTGCGCGCTGGCGAGCACCGCCGGAAACAGGTCACGCTCCTCGTCCAGGTGGTGTTCGAAGATCGCTTCGCGGAAGAAGGCCAGCGACTGCGCGGCGATCTGGCGGGCCTGCGCGGCGGGTTCGATCAGCGCGGGCAACTGGTCCAGCGCCTGCAACCGGCGCAGGATGCCAACATGGCAGTCGGCAAAGCCCTGTACCGGGGTGTTGTCCACTTCGGCGGGGTTCTCGGGGGTCAGGGTGTTCACGGCAGCTCCTTGATACCCGACGGCATGCTGGCCGGGTTGTCGAAGCAGTCTAGGTCGGCGCGCGCGTGAGGCCTTGACCCAGGTCAAGGGTTGATCAGCGGTGGGCCACCAGTTCGAACAGATCTCGCTCGGCCTCGGTGCCCGAGGCGTAGAGCACGCGGCGCTGCATCTTCACGTACCGCTTGACCGTCGGCGCGTACCAGATCAGGTAGTGGATGCGCACCGGTTCCATGTTGGCCATGGTCGGGCCGCCACTGGGGCTGCGGCTGCTCCAGACCTCCACCTTGTGCGCCTGGAAACGGCCGGCCGGCACGGTGACGCTCTCCTGCCCCACCACCTTCGCCTCGGAGTACCACTGCGACCAGTTGGGCAGCACATCCGGCGTAGAGAAGCCGCGCAGCGTGCCCAGGCGGTCCAGGTCGGCGTAGGCGCCCAGGTAGGGGCTGAACTCGTTGCCGATCTCGCTCCAGCTCATGAACATGGGCCGCGCGCCCGCGGAGCGGCGCACGTCGCTGGCCAGTCCCTCGGCGCGCAAGCCCTCGGTGATCACGTCGTTGGCCACCGACTGCACCGCGATGACGATGCTGCGCTTCGGGCTCGTCGGCCATTTGCCGCTGGTGCGGTAGGTCCAGCTTTCGCCCACCCGGGGCTTGCCGGCATCCGCCGCGCTGGCGGCGGTCTCCGGGGCGGGCACTGCGGGCGGCCTCGCCGCGACCTCGGGAGCGGGTGTGGTGGCGGGCAACCTGCGCGCCGGCACCGTGAGCGTCTTGCGCACCGTCGCTTCCGCGTTGCGCGCGGTCAGCGTGAAGGTCGTCGTCTCGTCCAGCGCCACGCTGACACAGTCCTTGGCCACGCGCGCGCCGACCGGCAGCGCGCCCGGCCGAGGCGCCAACGTGAGCTGATCCACCAGAGTGACCGAGTAGCACAGGCGCACGCCAGCGGGGTCGGCCTGGGCCTGGAACGCGCGGATGGAAGGCGGTTCGGGCCTGGGAGCTGGAGCTGGTGCTGGTGCTGGTGCAGCGGCCGGTGCAGGCGTTGGCCCCTGTGGGCGTGCGGTGGTGGCCGCTACCGGCGCTGCGGCGGCGTGCTCTGGCGGTGCTTCTGCCGTCAACAAGGTTTCGCGCGAGGCCTGGGTCGACCGGTCGTCTCCGCCACGCCCGGCGAGCAGCCACCAGGTGGCGCCGAGCACGCACAGCGAGGCCCCCGCCAGGGTGGCCGGGCGCCGCCAGCGCTGCCACCAACCGGGATCGCCATCGGGTGGTTCGGGCGGGTCTGGCGACGGCACGGGCACTGCCGCGCCGTTCGACAGAATGCCCTCAAGCGCCTGAATCAGCTGTGCGGTGGTCGCCTCCCACTGCTTGTGGCTGATTTCAATGGCCTGGCGGCGTGCCAGGGGTTTGAGGTCTTCGGGGAGTTCCTCGGCGCGCGGCATGAGGGCACCACCCACCAGCACCGGCACCACACGAATACCCCTCTGCAGCGCGGTGACAGTTTCCAGCCGGATGAAATCGTGTGGATCGTCCAGGCGCCGCCGGCCCGCGGCATCGGTGGTGGTCAGCCACTCGTCACCGATGATGACGACGAGCACGCGGCAGGAGCCCACCGCCTCTTCGATTGCGGTGACGAAATCCGTCCCGAGCTCAATGCCTTCGACGTCCATGAAGACGCGGTGGGCGCCGAAATGGGGAACGAGGCGGTCATAGAGACGCCCGGCGTAGCCCGCCGAATCGTCGCGCCGGTAGCTGATGAAGATGCCATCCATGCGGCCAGACCCCCTTCACACCGCCGCCGCATGGGCCCCATGCGGAGTGGCCGGGTCATTCTACGGCGCGTGCACCGCAAGGCACCACCCCCACCGCGGGGATGGGCCAGGCCATCAGTGCGGTGCGGGCTGGCCGCGCAGACGCGCGATCAGACCCACGGCGAGCAGCACCAGACCACCGGCCAGCAGGCCCACGACGGCCCCGGCCAGGCTGAAGAGCACCGATCCGATCCAGCCCAGCGTGGCGGCGAAAGCTTCAACGCCGTGGCCGAGCGCTGGCACACCGTGCAGCAGGATGCCGCCCCCCACGAGGAACATGGCGGCCGTGCCCACCACCGACAGGGTCTTCATGAGCCAGGGGGCGGCCGCGAGAATGCCGCGCCCTATCGCTTGCTTCCAGGTCGCCTGCTGCCGGTTGAGGTGCAGCCCGAGGTCGTCGAGCTTGACGATGCCGGCCACCAGGCCATAGACGCCCACGGTCATGAGCAGCGAGATGCCCACCAGCACGGCCACGCGCAGGCCCATGCTGGCCGTGGCCACGGTGCCCAGCGTGATCACGATGATCTCGGCGGAGAGGATGAAGTCCGTGCGCACGGCACCCTTGATCTTGTCCTTCTCGAAGGCCACAAGGTCGACGTTCTCGTCGGCCACCGCGGCGACCAGTTCCTGGTGGTGCACCGCGTCCTCCGACTTGCGCGAGCCAAAGGCATGCCAGAGTTTCTCGGCACCCTCGAAGCACAGGAACAGGCCGCCGAGCATGAGCAGCGGCGTGATGGCCCAGGGCGCAAAAGCGCTGATCAGCAGCGCCGCGGGCACGAGGATCGCCTTGTTGAGCATCGACCCCTTGGCGACCGCCCAGACCACGGGCAACTCGCGATCGGCCTTCACGCCGGTAACCTGCTGCGCGTTGAGCGCGAGGTCGTCGCCCAGCACGCCAGCGGTCTTCTTCGCCGCGAGCTGGGTCATGCCGGCCACGTCGTCCGCGACGGCCATGCTCTTGCGTGCCGCCACCTTGGTCATCACTGCCACGTCGTCAAGCAAGGTGGCGATGTCATCGATCAGCGCAAGCAGGCTGGTTCCGGCCATGACGGGCGTCCTTCCAGGTGTAAACAGTCAGGGATGGGGCAAGATCGGTGGGAACAGCGAGATGTCCGGATCGTCAGGACTTCCTGCTGGATTTTTCGCGCCGGCGCCAGTAGGTGAAGGCCTCTTCGTGGATCTCGATGTCGATCTCCGAGATGCGCATCTGCAGGCGTTCCTGCACCTCGGCCACGGCCTGGTTGTAGACCACCGGGCCGATCTCTTCGAGGAAGAAGGCAAGCAGGCCACCGGCGGCGATGTTGCCGATGCGCTCGTCCATGTTCTCGTCGAAGTAGCGCTGAATCGAGGCGATGGCCTCGGTGCGAGCGTCCTTCGGGATTTCGACGGTCATGTGCGCATGCTCCTGGAAGAAGTCACCCCACCCAACGGCGCGCATTGCGCCAGAGCTGCATCCATGCACTGTGGGCAGACGGGTCCTGGTCGGTCCAGCTCATCTGGATGTTGCGGAAGACGCGCTCGGGGTGCGGCATCATGGCCGTGAAGCGGCCGTCGGCCGTCGTCACCGCCGTCAGGCCACCCGGGCTGCCGTTCGGATTGAAGGGATAGGCCTCGGTGGCCGCGCCGGTGTGGTCGGTGTAGCGCATGGCCGCAATGGCCTTCGACGCATCGCCCCGGTGACGGAAATTGGCGTAGCCCTCGCCATGCGCAACGGCAATCGGCAGGCGGCTGCCCGCCATGCCTTGCAGGAACAGGCTGGGCGAATCGAGCACCTCCACCATCGACAGGCGCGCCTCGAAGCGCTCGCTCTGGTTGGTGGTGAAACGCGGCCAGGCCTCGGCGCCGGGGATGATGTCGGCCAGCTCAGCGAACATCTGGCAGCCGTTGCACACGCCCAGGCCAAAGGTGTCTTTGCGCGCGAAGAATGCCTGGAACTGCTCGGACAAAGCTGGGTTGAAGGTGATGCTGCGGGCCCAGCCGATGCCCGCGCCCAGCGTGTCGCCGTAGCTGAAGCCGCCGCAGGCGACCACGCCCTGGAAGTCGGCGAGCTTCGCGCGGCCGCCCTGCAGGTCGGTCATGTGCACGTCGAAGGCCTCGAAGCCCGCCTGGGTAAAGGCGTAGGCCATCTCCACATGGGAATTCACGCCCTGCTCGCGCAGAATCGCGACCTTGGGTCGGGTGAGCAAAAGTCCCGCCCGGGCTGGGCTTGTCGATGTCGCCGGGTCTGGATGCCCTTCAACCAGCTCAGGGCGAACGGCTGTTTCTGCACCCGGGTCGAAGGTCAGATGCACATGCAGGCCCGGGTCTTCCGGTCGGCCGGCCGCGGCGTGCTCGGCGTTGGCGCAGGCCGGGTTGTCACGCTGCAGGTTGATCTTCCAGCTCACGCTGTCCCAGACCTGGTGCAGGTCGAACAGGCTGCCGGAGAACACGGCCTTCGTGTCGCGCCAGACCTGCAACTGGCCTTTGCCCGCGTCCATGGCGGACGACGCCGGCCGCGTCTTGCCGACGAAGTGGCTGTGCTTGCTCAGGCCATGCTCGCGCAGGGTCTGCATCACCGCGTTGCGGTCTTCGGTTCGCACCTGCAGCAGCACGCCCAGTTCTTCGCTGAACAGGGCCTTGAGTGTGAGTTCCTCGCGGCGGGCGCTGACCTGGCCGGCCCAGTTCTTGGCGTCGCCCATCTCGGCGCGGCTGTCGCTGATGCCATCGCCCTCGGTGACGAGCAGGTCCACGTTGAGCGCCACGCCCACATGGCCGGCAAACGCCATCTCCGCGGCCGCCGCCAGCAGGCCGCCGTCGCTGCGGTCGTGGTAAGCCAGCAGCTTGCCGTCGGCGCGCAGTGCGTTCACCGCGTTGACCAAGCGCACCAGGTCCTGCGTCTCGTCCAGGTCGGGCACCTCACCACCGCCCTGCCCGAGCACCTGGGCCAGCACGCTGCCACCCATGCGGTGGCGGCCTTTGCCCAGGTCGATCAACACCAGCGTGGTGTCCTCCAGCGCATTGTTCAACTGCGGTGTCAGCGTGCCCCGCACGTCGGGCAGCGTGGCGAAGGCGCTCACGATCAGGCTCACTGGCGAGCTCACCTTCTTCGTCTCGCCACCTTCGTTCCATTGCGTGCGCATGGACAGGCTATCCTTGCCCACGGGGATGGAAATGCCCAGCGCCGGGCAGAGTTCCATACCCACGGCTTTCACCGTCTCGTACAGCGCGGCGTCTTCGCCAGGTTCGCCGCAGGCGGCCATCCAGTTGGCCGAGAGCTTCACGCGCGGCAGCTCGATGGGCGCGGCCAGCAGGTTGGTGATGGCTTCGGCCACCGCCATACGGCCGGACGCAGGCGCATCCAGCGCGGCCAGCGGCGTGCGCTCGCCCATGGCCATGGCCTCGCCGGCGAAGCCCTTGAAGTCGGCCAGAGTGACGGCGCAGTCGGCCACCGGCACCTGCCAGGGGCCGACCATCTGGTCGCGGTGCGAGAGACCACCCACGGTGCGGTCACCAATGGTGATGAGGAAGCGCTTGGAGGCCACGGTCGGGTGGCTCAGCACATCGATCACGGCCTTCTGCAGGTCCACGCCGGTGAGGTCGAGTGGGGCAGGTGCGCGTGCGACGGTCTTCACGTCCCGGTGCATCTTGGGGGGCTTGCCCAGCAGCACGTTCATCGGCATGTCGACCGGACTTTGCTGGCCTTCGTCGGCCAGAACCAGCTGGCGCTCCTCGGTGGCCACGCCAATCACGGCGAAGGGGCAGCGCTCGCGCTCGCAGAACGCCTTGAAGGTCTCCAGCGACTCTGGCGCGATCGCCAGCACGTAGCGCTCCTGGCTTTCGTTGCACCAGATTTCCTTCGGCGCCAGGCCGCTTTCTTCCAGCGGCACCGCGCGCAGGTCGAAGCGCGCGCCGCGGCCCGCGTCGTTGGTGAGTTCCGGGAAGGCGTTGGAGAGGCCGCCCGCACCCACGTCGTGGATCGCCAGGATGGGGTTGTTCGCGCCCTGCTGCCAGCAGTGGTTGATGACCTCCTGCGCGCGGCGCTCGATCTCGGGGTTGCCGCGCTGCACGGAGTCGAAGTCGAGCGAGGCCGCGTTGGTGCCCGTGGCCATGGAACTGGCCGCGCTGCCACCCATGCCGATCTTCATGCCCGGGCCACCGAGCTGGATCAGCAGCGAACCGGCGGGGAATTCGATCTTCTTCGTCTGCGCCGCGTCGATCACGCCCACGCCGCCGGCGATCATGATGGGCTTGTGGTAGCCGCGCTGCACGCCGTCCACCTGCAGTTCGTACTCGCGGAAGTAGCCCAGCAGGTTGGGCCGGCCGAATTCGTTGTTGAAGGCCGCGCCGCCCAGCGGGCCCTCGGTCATGATCTGCAGCGGGCTGGCAATGTGCCCGGGCTTGCCACCGGGCTGGTCGCTCAAGCCGCCCCAGAGCTTGCCGACGGTGAAACCGGTCAGGCCCGCCTTGGGCTTCGAGCCACGGCCGGTGGCGCCCTCGTCGCGGATCTCCCCGCCCGCGCCGGTGGAGGCACCGGGGAACGGCGAGATGGCGGTCGGGTGGTTGTGGGTTTCCACCTTCATCAGCACATGGTGAGTCGCCGCTTCCGCCGCGTAGGCGGGCGATGCGTCACCGCTGGCGCGCGCCACGAAGCGCTCGACCTCGCTGCCCTCCATGATGGACGCGTTGTCCGAGTAGGCCACCACGGTGTGCTGGGGTGCGAGCTGGTGGGTGTGCCGGATCATGCCGAACAGGCTCTTGTCCTGCGCCACGCCGTCGATGGTGAACTGCGCGTTGAAGATCTTGTGGCGGCAGTGTTCGCTGTTGGCCTGCGCGAACATCATGAGTTCGACGTCGGTCGGGTTGCGTTTCAAGCCGTTGAACGCATGGACCAGGTAGTCGATCTCGTCCTCGGCCAGGGCCAGGCCCCAGTCGGCGTTGGCTTGTTCCAGCGCCTGCCGGCCGCCGCAGAGCACGTCCACCTGCTCCATGGGCGCGGGGTGCAGCTCCGTGAACAGGGCCTGTGCCTGCGCGCGGTCGAGCGAGACGTTCTCCGTCATGCGGTCGTGCAGCAGCTCGGCCACGGCGCGCAACTGGTCATGGGACAAGGTGGCCTTCTTGCCCAGCAGGCCGGCCTTGAGCTCGACCCGGTACTCGATCAGCCTTTCCACCCGGTGCAACGCCAGACCGCAGTTGTGGGCGATGTCGGTGGCCTTGGAGGCCCACGGCGAGACCGTGCCCAGGCGCGGCATGACCAGCAGCGCCGGGGCGTCGACCGCTTCCAGCTGGACATGGACTGGTGTGGGAGGTTCGCCGTAGGTGAGCAGCTCGCCCACGCGCTGCAGCGTGGTGGCGTCGGGTTCGCCGTCGAAGCCCGCGAGGTGCACGAAGCGGGCCGAGAGGCCGGTGATCTTTTCGGAAATGCCCGCGAGGCGGGGCAGAAGCTGCTGGACTTTGAAGTCGCTGACGGCGTTGCCGCCTTCAAAAAAGCGCAGGTGCAGGGACACGTTGGGAGCCTGAGGTGCGTTGACCCAGAGACCTGGGCGGGAAAACCCGGAATTTTACCCGCCCACCCCCATGGCCTTGGCCCCTGGAGGCCCTGCCAGCCGGGCCCCGATGGGATAATCGCGCCCCATGAGCATCACCTACAAAGACGAAGCCGGCATCGCGGGCATGCGCACGGCCTGCCGCCTCGCATCCGAAGTGCTGGACTACCTCACGCCGCTGATCCAGCCCGGCGTCACCACGCTCGAAATCGACCGTCTCGCGGCCGACTACATGAAGCAGCAGGGCACGGTGTCGGCCACCATCGGCTACCAGCCCAGCGGCTACCCGCCCTACCCCGGCCACCTGTGCACCTCCATCAACCACGTGGTCTGCCATGGCATCCCGAACGAGAAGGCGCTGAAGAAGGGCGACATCCTCAACGTGGACGTGACCGTCATCACCCCCGAGGGCTGGTACGGCGACAACAGCCGCATGTACCTGATCGGTGGCGAGGCGGCCTGCTCGGTGCAGGCGCGCCGGCTCTCCCAGGTGACCTTCGAGGCCATGTGGAAGGGCATCGTGATGGTGCGCCCCGGCATCCGGCTGGGCGACATCGGCCACGCCATCCAGACTTACGCCGAGGGCAACGGCTTCTCGGTGGTGCGCGAGTTCTGCGGCCACGGCATCGGCCAGCGTTTTCATGAAGACCCGCAGGTGCTGCACTACGGCCGCCCCGGCACACTGGAAGAGCTCAAGCCCGGCATGACCTTCACCATCGAACCCATGATCAACGCCGGCAAGCGCGACATCAAGGAAATGGGCGACGGCTGGACCATCGTCACGCGCGACCGCTCGCTCTCGGCGCAATGGGAGCATACGGTTCTGGTGACGGAAACCGGGTACGAGGTGCTCACGCTCTCCGCCGGCAGCCCGGCCGCGCCCGCCTTCGTGACGCCGCCGTCGGCCGCCGCCCTTGCCTGAGGCCATGGCGCAGGCGCCCGCGGCCGCCGTGCCCGACCTCGGCGCCCTGCGGCTGCAGTACCGCAATGACAAGGCCGAACTGCTGGCCCGCCTTGGCGTGCAGGGCTCGTCCACGCGGGGGGTGCGCAAGGCCCTGCAACAGCTGTCCAGACTGACCGACCAGACCCTGCGTGAACTCTGGTCGCTCGCCGGGCTCGGCCCGGGTTTCTCACTGGTCGCGGTCGGGGGCTTCGGCCGTGGCGAGTTGTTTCCGTTCTCCGACATCGATGTGCTGGTGCTGCTGCCCGACGGCAGCGAGCCCGAGCAGGACGCGGCGCTCAAGGCCCGTCTGGAATCCTTCATCGGCGCCTGCTGGGACCTCGGCCTGGAAATCGGTTCGAGCGTGCGCACCATCGCCGACTGCGTTGAGGAAGCCGCCAGGGACGTGACGGTACAGACCTCGCTGCTGGAATGCCGGCTCATCTGCGGCAGCAAGAACGCCTTCGCCGACCTCGTGAGCCAGCTCGCCCAGGCGATGGATCCCAAGGCCTTCTTTGTGGCCAAGACGCTGGAGATGCGCCAACGCCACCACAAATTCGAGAACACGCCATATTCGCTCGAACCCAACTGCAAGGAGTCGCCCGGCGGCTTGCGCGACCTGCAGATCATCCTGTGGGTGGCCAAGGCCGCCGGCCTGGGTCGCAGCTGGGACGAGCTCGCGCGCAAAGGGCTGGCCACGCCGCTCGAAGCGCGCCAGATCAAGGCCAACGAAGCCCTGCTGAGCCTGATCCGTGCGCGCCTGCACCTGCTGGCCCACCGGCGCGAGGACCGGCTGGTGTTCGACCTGCAGACATCGGTGGCCGAATCGTTCGGCTACAAGGCGCAGGTGCCAGCCGTCACCACACCCATCGCACCGGGCGAGCACGGCGCGCCCAACGCGCGTGGCACCCGCCGCGCCAGCGAAGCGCTCATGAAGCGCTACTACTGGGCCGCCAAGGCCGTGACCCAGCTCAACCAGATCCTGTTGCTCAACATCCAGGAACGCCTGCAGAGCGACGTGGCCGGCGTGGACCGCCTGCGCCCGCTCAACGAGCGCTTCTTCGACAAGGGCGGCATGCTCGAAGTGGCGAGCGACAACCTGTACGTGCAACACCCGCACGCGATCCTGGAGACCTTTCACCTCTACCAGACCACGGTGGGTATCAAGGGTCTGTCGGCGCGCACGCTGCGTGCGCTCTACAACGCGCGCCCGGTGATGAACGCGCGCTTCCGGGCCGACCCGGTCAACCGCGCACGCTTCCTGCAGATCCTGCAGGAACCCGAAGGCATCACGCACGCCATGCGGCTGATGAACCAGACCTCGGTGCTCGGGCGCTACCTCTGGGTGTTCCGCCACATCGTCGGCCAGATGCAGCACGACCTGTTCCACGTGTACACGGTGGACCAGCACATCCTGATGGTGTTGCGCAACATGCGCCGCTTCTTCATTGCCGAGCACTCGCACGAATACCCGTTCTGCTCACAGCTGGCCGCCGGCTGGGACAAGCCCTGGATCCTCTACATCGCGGCGATCTTCCACGACATCGCCAAGGGCCGCGGCGGCGACCACTCCGACCTGGGCGCGCGCGACGTGCGCACCTTCTGCCACCAGCACGGCATCGGGCGCGAGGACACGAAGCTGATCCAGTTCCTCGTGGCCGAGCACCTCACCATGAGCCGCATGGCGCAGAAGGAAGACCTGAGCGACCCCGACGTGATCGCCGCGTTCGCGAAACGCGTGGGCAACGAGCGCTACCTCACCGCCCTGTACCTGCTCACCGTGGCCGACATCCGCGGCACCAGCCCCAAGGTGTGGAACGCCTGGAAGGGCAAGCTGCTGGAAGACCTCTACCGCTACACGCTGCGCGCGCTGGGCGGCCGCGCACCCGACCCGGGGGCCGTGATCGAAGGGCGCAAGCGCGAGGCGCTGTCCATGCTGGCGCTGCACGCCCTGCCCCACATGGCGCACAAGGCGCTGTGGGACACCCTGGACGTGAGCTACTTCATGCGCCACCAGGCCGACGAGATCGCCTGGCACACGCGGGTGCTCTCGCGCCAGATCGCGCGCCAGGCCAGCGCAAAGCCCGCGTCAGGAGCCGCTGCAGACACCGTCGTGCCGGAGAAGTGCATCGTGCGCGCGCGCATCTCGCCCGACGTGGAAGGCCTGCAGGTGCTGGTCTACGCGAGCGACCAGAGTGACCTGTTCGCCCGCATCTGCGGCTACTTCGACAGCTCACACTTCAGCATCCTGGACGCCCGCGTGCACACCACACGCACCGGCCACGCGCTGGACACCTTCCAGGTGGTCGCGCCCGACATGTCGGAGCACTACCGCGAACTCATCGCGATGGTGGAAAACAACCTCGCCCGAACCATCGACGATCGCGGCCCACTGCCCGTGCCCACAAAGGGGCGCTTGTCGCGCCGCGTGCGGAGCTTCCCGGTGACGCCGCGCGTGGACCTGCGCCCCGACGACAAGGCCCAGCGCTGGCTACTGTCGGTGTCCGCGAGTGACCGCGCCGGCCTGCTCTACGGCATCACGCGCGTGCTGGCGCGCAACGACATCAGCGTGCAACTCGCCAAGATCACCACGCTGGGCGAGCGGGTGGAGGACACCTTCCTCATCAGCGGGCCGCAGCTGCAGATGAACAAGCGGCAGATCGAGATCGAGACGGAGTTGCTGGAGACGCTGGAGGGCTGAGTTGCGCTCCGGCTGCTCCGGTCATCGGCGGCCACGGGGCACGGCTCCGCGGCTGTGCCCCGCCCAAGTCTGCGCCCAGGGCACCGCCTATAT
>NZ_JBFXCD010000014.1:0-99802 GCF_050182545.1 Hydrogenophaga sp.
AGATGAGAACTTAGGGCGAAACGGCCATCGTGCCGCCGCGCCTGGAATCGCCACTTCGCCGCCGCCAAGCCGCGGCAATCACCACGGTGTGTTCGGCCGAGCATCGAAACTGTTTACACACAGCCTCAGTCTTGAGCCGTCGTAGTGGAATCAGAGGGTCGCTCCGCAGCGGTTGCCGCCGATCAGCTCGTCGCTACGACGGACTGCCACGGCTGGTAGGGGATAGGTCAAGTTCGCGTGCTTCCGGACACCCGTACCTATTGGTGACATTCTTGCGAATCACCGATTCCATCTGAAAAGGGGCGCAAGCATCTTTTCGTAGTCACGACCAATCGCCGTTATCAGGCTGAATCCGATGAGCTGGAATAAGAATGGGCGCATCTCAGTCGCTACTGCAAAGGGCCAGCTCACTACAACAAGCAGTATCGAGACAACTGCAGTCCAGCCAAATACTGCGGTCACGACTTCCCATCGAAACGATGAGCGTGGTCCACTGAAGACTGCGGCGATGAGCGTAACCATGGCCGGGATGATCTGGGATGCGAGGTCCATAGGCGCCCTCAGTTTTTGATGACGTTGACTGATGTTGAGGTCAAACTCGAGGAGCACCTGGACTGAGGAGCAAACCCGCTGCCGGATGCGCGCATCATCGTGACCTCCAATACCGTAATGTTCGCCAACTGCTCTCCCACATCTTTGGGCTGACCTTTGGATTGGTAGCCTCCCTCATGGCTGAATAGTGTTGCCATCACCTCGGGCGCTGCTTGGATCTGCTCCTTTGCCTCCCACGCGTAGTTCAGGAATGCGCCCTTCGCCTTCTTGATGTGTTCAATACAAGCTGCATCCGTGACGGCGCTCGCGTCTCCAGTGAACATCGCGTTCAGCTTGATCCGGTTTTCCTTCCAGTCGTACTGAGCGGAGGCGTGGAAATACTTGGCCGAAAACGTGACATCAACAGCCTTCAGCCTCTCTCTCATGTGCTGATCAGTCTTGTACATGCCCCAGTCAAAGAGGGACATTGGCTCGTTCATCAGCCAATTCGGGACTCGACTTGGTTCAGCCTGGGCAGTCGATGCCAGCAGGCAGGTCAGGGCTGCAGCTTGAGGAAATAACTTAATCATGCGGGCACTTTATCCGAGGCGCTGGCGCGCCCCAAAAAATACGGGCTCCAATCTTCGGTCGACTGCGGTCAAATGGCAGCTTCTCTGCGGCCATCGAACGCGCATCCTCCCTGCGAAGGCTTGCGCCATCTATACCGGGAACGCCAGGTCTTGACAACAGCTGTCATTCGACGGCTGGTGATGAACTACAGCAACCAGTCTAGATCTGACGGTACACACCAAAAGGCGAACAGCTGCTCATAGCCGATTCCTGAAGTCCAGCTTCTGCTCGCGCGAGCTGTCACCGGCTAAGGTTGGATGGCAGGACGCATTCGGAAGCCCAGCACAGGTTGACCAAAGAAGCTCCCTGATTGCGGTGGTGACCGCATTGTCAGCGGTGCCGACTTGATATCCAGGACGTCCGAAAAACGCACGCGCACACTATCCGGTCACTTCCGTCGCCGAAATGCTTTTTCGGCAGGTCCGATCAATTCCACTACTTCGCAGTCGAGCCCCTTGGCCAACTTTAGCAACGCGAGAAGAGTTGGTTGGCTACCTCCACGTTCAAGTCGGCCAACATACGAGCGCTCCAAACCCGAAGCGTCGGCCAACTGTTCTTGCGACATCTCGTTGAGCAAACGCCTTTCTCGGGCGGCTGCGCCAAGCATTTTCGCAACGTTTTCATCAAAGCTCCGTGCTCCTTTGGGGCGGCCAGACTTTGGAGCTGTCTTTGGTCGGATTGGCATCCGCCCAAGACTCCAAGAAGTGAGTTATTTACACCACGTTATAAATAACTCAAAAAAGCGAAGAAAATCAGGCCTGTGCTCTCGAAGAGGCTCTGCGGCGTATCAGTCGTGTGTCCGTTGTGGGGTGCTGTCGGAGTTCCGCATCTAGGCCGCTTACAAAACCAATAAAGTCTGCGTCGAGAGCGTCGAGCCAGTCCCGTAACTCAATCACATCAAGCCTGCGCTCGCCACGCTCGACCTTGCTCACAAGACCTTGACCTCGACCGAGACGGACTGCGAGGTCGGCCTGGCGCAGCCCGCGCTCCAGGCGTAGCCCTCGCAACATGGCGAGGAAAACTCCGTTGTGTCGGCTGTACAGAATCTTGAGCATGGTTACCTTTCCCGGCAACCCTAGCCCACTTCAACGTGTATTCGGAAAGCGAATTTTCTCCATGCATCAGACCTGAGCATAGGTGAAGCGACTTTGCGATTTGACGATGATCGAGCAAGATGTAGATGAGTTATTAAAACACCTTCCAAAATTCAACCACGGCTGAAAAAGCTCGGTCTAAACGAATGTTCGCTACGCACCCGGAGCACGAGTTCCCTGTACCCAAGGGCTTGGCGGATCCCGGCTCTCAGCACTGGCGTCTGATTGAACTCGTGCTGCATGTGCCCTGGTACCTTCTCACGGTCGCTGCCGTTCCAGAAGAGGACGAAGTCATGTTGACGCAAACCTGGTGCCTTGCATGGGAGCACGATCTCACGCACCTGTTGACAACTTTAGACACCAGTAGGGTGAGTGGGTTAGTTTGCATGATGCCGGGGCGGACTTCGAAGAACCATCAATGGACATCTAGAGAGGTACGGGAGGTCTGGCTGGCTCGCACTCATGATGATTCAGAGTTCGTGCAGTTCATCGACTTCGAAGGAAATGAAATGGAAGAGTGCTCGAGAGTTCATTCCTCCGCGAGCGTGGTGGAACGTAGACTTTTACTTCGGATGGGACCATTGCATCCGTACTCAGCCTAGTCATGGGGAATGTGCATGACCGTGACAAATCCCGAAGTACCTAGAGGTGAGAGGGTATACACATGACTACACCCGAAGAACGTACCCGTGCTTTGCGCCTCGCCGGTGAACTGCTGCAGGACTTGGTACAAAACGAAGAAGTACCTACCACTCTTCGTGTTCGAGTACGGGGCGTTTTGCGCCACTACCCGGAGGAGTGGCAGCTGCGCATGATGGCCGAAGATTGGCTACGCTTAGGTGAGCCCACCTTCGGGCTGGCGCCGGAGCCTGGACGGCCTGACCCGCTGCTGATGTTGAAGCCCAGCCATGGTTGATCTGATCTGTCGTCCCACATAGAAGCGATTCTTCGGCAGCTACAAGCCCGACATGGGCGAAGCATTTCAAGACGCACGCCATGAATGCATTGACTTCCCCCGTTTCTGTCTCCTTTGACGCTGTCAAACCGCGTCGCTTTGTCACGGTAGACCCCTACGCCAGCGAGGCGCAGACCACTGCACTGTTGCGCCGCGGTGCCGAATACAGGTTCCACCGAATCAATGCTTCTGACATGATCACAACCGATGAAGCGGCTCTGCTGAGCAGCACAAGCCGCGTGACGATCAATGCATGGATAAAGAGCGGCCGTTGCATTGGTGTGGCGTATCTGCGCAGCGGCATCAAGATCCCAAAATGGCAATTTGAGCCATCCGTATTCCCCGTGCTTCCGGCGGTGTCCGAGGCCTTGGGCGCCACGGATTGGTGGCACGTGCTGTCTTTTTTGGAAACCCCGCACGTAGCACTTGCCGGACTGCCGCCACGCATCGCCCTGGAGCGAGGCATGACGAGGCAGCGCATTTTTGAACTGGCAACAGCAGAAGGGCATTGACCTTGGCTGCCCATGAAACTGTGGCCGGAGTGGCCGATACGCACTGGAGAGCAGTCGTGCAAGGCGCGGGCAATTGCAGAAGTCTGGAAGCGCATGTGTTGCGAAGGGCCATGACCACCGTAGCCGAACTGCAAGAACTGATCCAGCGTGCCGTGTTAGTCAAAACCAGGCGCGCGTTTTTCCAGGATTTGGCCGACCGCCACGATGTGGTCCGAGGTGTTGGGGCAAATATCCTAGGCCGCGCGGCTCCGCCCTTAGTACCCGTTGTAATCGAAACCACAGCGGAGCAGCGCCTCGGTGGGACCGTACTCTCCGCGTCTGCCACGCGATCGACCCGCCTCCGAGATCAGGTGCAAGTTTTTTCGAGCGCGCGAAGCCAGGACGTATAGCAACTTGCTCGCCGCGACATCACCGTCGATATCGCTGAAGTGGGGCACCATGCCCTGAAGAAGTCCGAATGCAATAACGACGTCAAATTCGGCGCCCTTGACTCCGTGGATAGTCGACACAGTAATCCCGCTTCGCTCGCGGAACACCTTTCTGAAGAACGAAATGTCAGTGATGTAGGCCGCCCCTGAGTTCTGCAGCTTCTCCAGCCGCACCTGGGAACTGGCAAAGAACGCCTCGCGGTGCTCCAGCAGCCCGGGAAACGAACTCAAGTTGATCCCCAGGCGATCAAATAAAGCGACGAACGCCTGGTCCAGATACGCCAGGCCATCTGTTTCGGTAATGTTCAGGGAGTTGGACTCCCGCAGAAACGTCCTTTGGGTAATCCCCGACGTATCGACACCGAGATCTCTCAGGTCGGCGATGACGTCCCTGGCCCATCGCATGCGTCGCACCAGCATCTGGGGTGACGACTCCGTCAGCAAGATCTTGGAGAGTTTGAACCAGAAGTTGTCAGGATCATTGCTGAACGGCACCAATCCTGGGCCATCGAACTGCTGCTCGGGGAGCAGCGCCACGAGTTTTCGGGTGGTCGATGCCAGCAAGATCCACCACGGAGCAAGCACGCAAATCTCTTCGGGTGCATGTCCTTCGGCCAAGCTCTTTTGAATGAGCCTGACCAGCTCATCGTGAAGGTCTTCGTGCGCAACGAGTCGGTTGTAAGAGACTTGGCTCGGAAATCCAACCATCTTCCCTGCGCCCTCGATGTCGGTGGCGTGCACCTTGAATTTGGAGAAGTGCCCGATGATCCTGGCGCTTGAGCGGTAGTTCAAACGCAGCGCCATCTCCCGAATGGGGATGTTCGTGAGCGCGCGAAAGTCCGCCGCTGAAATGGCATAGCCGCCTAGCGAGCCGTAAATCGCCTGATTGGGATCTCCCACGATAAACGTTTTGATGCTGCCGGCACCCGCCCGCAGGATGGCTCCCACCAAGTTGTATTGGATCCGCTTCGTATCCTGGTACTCGTCGACGAGGACATAGAGGAACACTTGGGACAGCAGCCCCGCGATATGCGGTTGATTTCGGATCAGCACCTGGGAGTACCAGAGGATCAACTCGAAATCGATTCTTCTCGTGTCCGCCAGTTCTTGGAAGTAGGCCGTCAGCACCTGACGGATCGCGTCATGCTTCCATGTGTCTGCGCACCCCAGCCGGTACTCATCCCCTTCGAAGTAATAGTCGCAGTCCCATGAGGTCACGCCGCGATACGGTGCGCAAAGCCGCTCCAGCATCTTCTCCCGGTCGTGCCGATCCAACACCGCGTACCCACGTGCCAGTTCCGGGACGTAGATCCCGTAAGGCTTGATGATCCATTCGAGACAGAACGAATGGATCGTCCCGATCCAAAGGGCAGTGGTGTCAACTCCAAGGGCCTCGATGCGCTCCTGAATCTCGTCAGCGGCCCGGTGCGTATAGGTGATGGCCACGACGATGCGCTTGTCCGTGCGCCGGGACAGCTCATAAGCGATCTTGTATGTCAGCGTGCGCGTCTTCCCGCTGCCCGGACAGGCGACAAGAAAAACGCTCAACGGTTCCTCGACGGCGGCCGCTTGCTCAGGATTGAGCTCGGTGGCATCCCAGATAAACATCAGGTCATCCCTGCCAGGAACTCATGGACCGCGTCGCCCGGCAACGCCGTTGCGGCGGCCGCGCGAAGTGCAGGCAGATCGATCTTCTGGTCACGGAATCGCTCAAGGTCCGGGGCAAACGCCTTCAGACGAGCATGCGAGGCGACATCAGTGCGCCGCGAGCATGTCATCCGGTGGTGGAGGATTCGAATGATCAGCGGGCGCGAGAACGCTCCATGCGCGAACAGCACCGCTTCTCGGATGTAGGGCGGCACCACGACTTGGTGATCCAGAGTTTGGGCGAGCAAGACCGCAAACCATCCTTTGCCTTCCTGCTCGGCCATCGTCAGGGTGCGGAAGCCACTCTGATGAGGGAGGCCCGAGCGAAGGTCGGTCGTTGCCTGCGTGATCGTCGCAGGCGCCTTGTAAACCTTGTCGACGCTGCGCACGATCGCTTCATGGTTGCCAGCCCCGACAAAATCCACCTCGAAGGTATGCGTGGCGTAGAAGCTCCGCACCCAACCGTTTCCAGCTCCAAATGCGTCCAGATCGATCTTTCGATGCGCCCCGGCCGTTTGCGAGCCGATCGCCTTGCGCTTCCTGGCGGCCATGGCGTCGCCGTCCGCCGGATTCGGCGTGGTGTCGAAAAAGATCATGTCCAGGTCAGTGACGATCGCGCACCGCTTGCGGATCCTGGTGTCGTGAAACAGGACTGCGACGTTCTTAAACCCGGTGCTGCGGATGTTGATGACGCTGAGCCCCAACTCGTCCACGCTCAGGCCCAGGACCTGCTTCACGAGCGCAGGGATCAGGATCTCTTCCGCATCCCCCTCCACCAGGATCACGCTCTTGGCGAACAGCAGGTTGCTCCGCACCGCGTCCAGGTATCGCTGGATGCTGGTCACCTGGGTAGGATCCAGCCCGGTCGCCGGTTGATAGGCCTCACAGAATGCGCCGCGTCTACCCAAGATGTTGACGTTGCTCACATTGCTCACTTCGGAGATCTGCGTGGAGTGGGTCGTGTAGATGACCTGGGCATCCTCGTAGGCGATTCGATCGAAGAGCGTCTTCTGGATATGGGTGTGGATATGCGCTTCGGGCTCTTCTATGAGCAGGAAATTCGCGATCGCCATCTTCTCGCGCTGATACTTAAACTCCAGCAGTTTGAGGGTCAGGTAGATCAGATTGGCGCCGCCGAGGCTGAGTTCGTTGATAGTCCCTTCATACCCGTCCTCCGACTCCCCGACGAACAGACGCAGCGACTGAAACAGCTGCTCCGCTTCCTCGGGCAGGTCCGACCGGATCGACAGCGACGTCGGGGAGTAAGTTTCGCCGGCGGTGTCCTTGATGGTCTTGCGGATGTGCTTGCGGACAGACTGCACGTCCTCGAGTCCTTCAATGGCGCTATTGAGATCGCGCACCTGGCCCACGATAGGCACGAGGGCCGCCGCGTCGATCTCACCGCTCTTGCTCTTGAGCAGAGTGAGCAGCGGATTGGTGCGGTTGTTGTGAAACTCGGCCACGACGTCGCGAAGTGCCTGGATGAAGGTAAGTGACACCTCCTTGGTAACCGACAGAAACCCGGGCACCTTGGCCCCAATCTCAGGGAACTCGGTTTCGTCAGAGAAGGAACAAAAGTCGAAGTCTCCAACGATCCGCTTATAAGTCGCCGGATCACCAAAGTCAGCACTGCTTCGGCCGGTGAAGATGGTCTCGTAGTCGTCGATGGTTAAGCCATCCCGAATTGCCTTCAACTCCGCATAGTCAAAGTCATCGACGGCCGCCAGCTTCAGCCGGATTTCCTTCTTGGGGCGGAAGATGAGGTTGTAGGTGGCCTTGGAAATCGGTCCAGCGTCGATACCGGCGGTGCCGTGCAAGAACAGCGCCTGGACCGCCTCATCCGGGCTGAGGTCCTCGAACTCCATGCTGATGATGATCCAGTGGCCCTGCCACTGATCCAGCGCGCGGCTGAAATCGGACTCTTCAAGCCGATAAGCTGCGCGGACCATGTTGTCGTCCAGGAGCAGCCGGATAGCGCGGAGGATGTTGGACTTGCCCGCGCCGTTCTCTCCGATGATGGTATTGACGCCGCGCTGAAACGTCAGACTGGTGTTCTTGAAGTTACGGTAGTTGACCAGCTTGAGTTTGGAGATATGCATGTCTTAGGCCTTCGTGCTCCCTGGGGCGCCAGTGTCTATTTGTAAGCTATCGTAGTGTGTAAGTAACGGCGTGGGCGCAGTCCTGGCGGCCGACTGCCGCAAACCCGCTGCGAGAGAGGGTTTCCACACAAAGGGGACGGACTGGACAGGTGTTGATAGCGCCCGGCGTCTGCGCAGAGCGACGACGCCGTTAGACCATCGACGCATGAACAGCGACAGGTGGCGGCGCCGCGTGCCTGGCAGGCATTGAGTCAGTTGCGCCTGCGTCTGCTCGGCGACACGCTCGATGCTGGCAATCGCTACCTTTTTTCACCTTCGCTGACCAAGGTGCTCCCTGCTCCCGCACCAAGTCCAGCAGATTGCCCATCGCCACGTTGACATCGACCAGGGGCAGGCCCCAGCGGACGGCCTTGATGGCCTGAGGGGATTCGTTGGTACCCTCCGGAACTCAAAGGCCACCGACATCGAACTTCGTGATCTCCGGATTCAAACCCGAACCGAAGCACTATTAGCAGGTGAGCCGACGCCACTTTTCAAACGCCATGTAGCGGCCGAACCTTCTGCGCGAGTTGAGCCTTGAGTTCCTGGACCTGGCTCTCCAGCGCGAGGTTCAGTGAGGCGATTTCCGTCAATTCGGCCAGCAAGGTCGCCACGTCCTCGGTCAACTCGCGCACCCGAAACCGCGCTTGCGCCAGTTCGACATGCTTCTTGTCGCGTTGCGCGCGCGAACCGCGCCCGCTGATCGCGCGGATCTCCTCCGCGATGTCCGGATAAACGTGATGGACCAGCGACGGGTCTACTCCAGCCTCCTCCGCAACCGCCTTGATGCTGATGCGCCTGCCAGCGTTTTTCACCCGCAGCATCGCGTAGCGCAGTGCGGTAGCGGTCTTCGCTCGATCACCGGTGGCGCCAGCCACCCTCTGTTGTGTTGCCATCGCTTCTGTCCTATGCAGCGTCTTCTGCTTGCACATCGACGCCCAAGTCGCCCAGGACCTTCGCGGATCGCGCGATCTCGCGTTCCACCCGCTGCGCGACGGCCGGTCCGCAGTCCTTCACACTGCGCAGTTCCAGGTTCTGCAGGTGGATCTGACGCCAGGTTTCGAGGTACGACGCGTCGATCACACCCGAGCTGCAGTCCACACACCGCGTCGCCTCGTACATGCCCTCGCCGACACAGCCTCGCTGCTGCGCAAGGCACCAGCCATGTCCGGTCGCACGAATGTTCACGCTTTGCGCAGTGTGGCGCAGCAAACTGGCCCTGCTCTCAACGCGCACGGCGCGGGTGTCCATGATCTTGCGGCCTGCCCCACCAGACAGCAGGCTCCCCTCTTCAAACCACGACGAGATGAGCTGGCCCTTAGATTCGACGATCTCGCTGTAGAACTCGTCATACAGGGCATCGTCCTGCAGCGGGTTCGAGGCGTAGAGCTCGGTCATGCTGATGCTGGAGTGCTTGAACTGCCACTTCAGGAAGATCAGAGCTCGACGGCCGAGTTTGCTCTGAGCGACGTTCCACGCAAAGGTGCGTCGGCATTGGTGATTCGCGATGCGCCACTGTACGCCCGCTGCGCGCGCTAACGTCGCGAGCTGGTAGATGCACGCTTGCCTAGTCATCACCGCGACCCGTGTCAGCGAGCCGGGCAAGTCGCCGGCGCTGCGGCTTATCGCCAGGAAGAGGCAATCTACGGTTTCACGCGCGACCTGCAGGCGAAGCAGCGCGTCTGTGCGCGTCATAGAGTTGCTCAGACGCTCTAATGAAGGCGATCGGCGAAGTTCCTGCTCCAGATACGCGATCTCCACTCGGAGGCGCTCCTGGTACGGCGCCGCATAGCGCTGCGCGAGCTCCAGCGCAGCGAGTGTTTCCGGTGTTGCGAGGAATTCAACGAGGCCCTTGCCTGTCTTGTGCTCGAACGTGCGAACCCAGTGGTACGTCACGCCATTCTTGACTTCCGTTCGCCATGAGCCGTTCTTCACGCCCATGGCCTCGCTGTTGCGCATGCCCGTGCTGATCAGCAGCATGAAGAGGACCGCGTCCCGCACCTCTGTATCGCGATCCCCGCAGATGCCACGGATCGTAGCGACACCGCGCTGCTCGAAGATTTCGTCGGCTCTGGCCAGTACCGACTCGGCATGGTTGAACACTGCGGCCTGCACTGACGGAGGGATCACCGGCGTTTTTCCGATGGAGCCTTTCTTTGTCTGGTGGATGCCACAGAAGTCGAAGAGCCCACGACGTCCCCACGGGTCAAACGTCAGCGGGTGTTGCAGCTCGCTCGCAAAGCAAGCCACCACGTCGATGAGATGCAGCTTGTGGTAGATACCCTTCGGGGCGCGCCCGAGGTCCACACGCTGCTGCAGGTAGTCTGCCAGGTGAATCGGCTTCACTTCCGCGAAGGTCGTAACTCCGCGCGCCGCAAGGTAACGAAGCACGGAAGCGCCTTGACGAATCGACGAGATCAACGAATTAACCTTGACCGTTTTCCAGCCCGGTTTCCCCTGCTTCCACCAAACATACATTGCGGCCTTCGCGTCGTCGATCAGCGGCCGGGGAACCTCAAGTCGCCATGAGAGGAACCGCTGGTTGAACACCGTGTTCTGGGTGCCAATCAAACCTTGGAAGTCCCAAACGTCGTCCCCGAATCGGCTGACCACGTGCTCGGCTCCCAGGTGATCAGAGACGGCCGTAACGACGATCGCGTTGCGCTCCTCGGCGCTCAGGCCGATGAGGGACGCCGGTTGGGCTGCAAGCAACTCGTACGCTCGGTTGCTTCGCGCCGGAAGTACGGTAACAGCTGTGGCTTGCTCCTCCTGCACATCCGGGGTGGAGACGGCCGCACGATGTCGGCGCGTTACGCTGCTATTCATGCTTGGAGCCCTCCGAACGCAGATGGCCGGTCGCTGTATCGTGCAACTGCACTCCGTCACGTCTCATCGCGCTGCGCTTCATGAGGTGCTGCCAGAACGGATGCACCTCGCGCTGCACACGGTGCTTTGCCTGGACGCACATCGCCTTGCCGAACGACTGCTCGCAGAATCTATCAATGAATGGAATCGCGGCCTCGTAGAGCAGGCGCAGATCGTCGGGTTTGGCTATGCCTGAGGGCTGGTCGCCATTGACTGCGGCAAGGTGGTCAAGCTCCGCCATCGCATAGCGCTGGAAACTGTAGAGCCGCCAGAGATCGTTCGACTCACCCGCTACCGCGAACGAAGGGCAGAAGAGGCACATGACGAACTGGTCGCAGTGATTGCCTCCATCCTTAGGCGCATACGCGCCAAACAGGCTGTTCTTGCATCGGCCGGTAGGCGTCAAGGTGCTGGTCGAGCTGCCGTCGTTAACCACGAGCGGAACTGTCCTGCGACCGTCAGCACCGGCACGCAAGTGAACGCTCAGCTCCCGGCCCATATAGGATGCGGCCTCTGCCTGCAGTTGTTCGTCGATGCGAAGGTAGTTCGAGTCGGCAACCCGAGGTGTATTGCCAAGAACTGCAGCGACGGCCACAGGATCGCCTTCGCTGAGACGCCAGGCGCGTTTACCGAGCGACTGCCGCAGCCTAGTAGTTGCGACGAGCAATGGCTTGCCGGAGTCATCCAGGAGGTTTCTGCGTTTTGCCATGCTTCTCGTTGCGGTGATGATCGTCTCTCGTCGCAGGCACTTGATCACGCCCCTTTGGCGGGAGTCGAGCGAGCGGAACAGCCAGACCCGATTGGTCAGATGAGGCGGTGCGTGAGATGCGAGTTCAGCGGTTTCGTCCAGCGCGCGCTCCAGGACGGCGACTGCGTCCATCGGGATGACGAGTGTCTCGCCGCCATCTCGCTCGGCCTCCTTGAGAACACGGCTCACGATTCTTGCACCACGATGCTTGCGCAGTCGCAGGAACTGGGTGCCCGGCACCAACCCTGGTCGGATCGCGTCTCGGGCGACCTCCAGTAGGGGCGTCAAGTTGCACCCGGTGCGCATGGCGACCACCAGGAAGTAGGTGACCAACACGGCCGACGGCGCGAGGTGCAGACGTCCGTGATGTACATCGATGAGGTCCGCCCTCAGTGCATCCGCCAATCGCTGCTGCTCGGCATCGGAGTACGGCTGCGCCCTTGCAGGAGCGAAGTGCTTGTTCGGCAACGCACGCGCCGGGAAGAACAGCTTGGGGTCGCCCTCAATGAGGCCATGGTGCATCAGCGTCACGAAGGTCGACTTGGCGCCTTTGTAGACGCTTCGCGTCGACTCTGAACTCAGGCCGCGGGCTTCCTGACGACGCTGCAGCCACCCGACGAATTGCGTCACGTGAAGCGGCCGCAGCTCGCCGGGTACCACGAGCAGAGGTTGCCCCCTTCCGTCCAGAAGGAATTCGAAGAACTTGGCTACCCCTCTCGATTCGTTGTGCACGGTGGACGTCTGGCACGTGCCCGAGCGAAGCTTCGCGACGTAGCAGTCGAGCGCAGCCCACACCCACTCGTCGATTCCACGGCCAAGCCACTCGGTCAGGTCAATGCCCCGTGCCGATGGCGTACGCACTCCAACTCCCAAGAGCTCGGTAAAGACGATCCGCGCCGTCGCAGGCCTCGCGGGAACTGCGTCCGGCGCTTTCCCGACTGCCGGGGGTATCGGCATGAGCATCGCTGCCTTGTAGTTTTTCTGTCGCGGCATGCTTCTCGATCCCCTCAGTTCTTCTCAAACATCTCGTTGAACTCGTCCTCGATGGCCAACGCGACGCCGCCAGCAAGTTGCTCCAGTTGCCGGAGGTAAACCATCGTTGTCTGGACGCTCGAATGTCCCATTCGGTCTCGCACGTACAACAAGGGCTCGCCCGCGTAGCTTCGATCAGTGCGTAGCCGCGCCAGCGTGTGAATCGCATAGCTGTGGCGCAGTTGCAGCGGCCGCACCCTAAATCCGGTTCGCTTCGACAGCGCCTTGAATACCTCGACGACCGCGCCTTTCGTGTAAGGCCTGCCTGTCGCATTCAGAACCAGCGCGTCTCTATCGGCGCCGGAGATATCTATCAGCCGGTTGCGCTCGTAGAGCGTGTAGGCATGCAGGTCCTGCATCAACGAATACGGGATGTCTACCTCCCTTGGCTTGCGGAACTTGATCCACATATCCGCGGGATCGAGCCGGACCCGGATCATCTGCCGCGGTTCGCAGTCTGCACGCGCTCGGGGGTCGAAGACGTACTTGAGCGGGAAAGTGCGCGCCTCGCAAGAGCGCAGGCCGACACGCACCATCAGGTCGAACATCAAGCGGGCCCCCGCGCCAAGCCGTTGCATCAAGCAAGCTCGCACCTGCTCACGCGACAGGAACTCGGGAGGCGCGGACCATTCGCGCTGCAGGAGCACCGGGACAGATACCGTTGTCGTCTCCTGCGCGTGCGCGAGTAGCCCGACGCGCTTGACGGTCTTCGCGTTGTCGAAGGCGTAGGGTAGCTTTTCGATCAGGCCTTGCTCTTTCGCCCAAGCGTAGAACGCCATAACGACGCGCAATCTGCCGTTCAGCGTCGAAGGGTTGAGCGCCAGTTCGAACAGGGACCAGTCTCGATACCGAGCGATGGCACTTTTGCCTGGCGCAGTGCCGATCTCGTCCCATGGGAGATCATTCGCCTCTAGAAATGCGATGAAGTCCCACAGCCGCCTGCCGTAGTCTTCCCACGTCAGCCGGCTCAGAGCCTTGCCACGCCCCAGCAGCAGCCAAATTAGATACTCCTGTGCGGGTTGCAAAGGACGCATGTCGTCGCCGAGGATGATGGGGAAGCCTGGGCGCGGGCGCCCCGCATAGCGGAAGCTGTCTGTGCTGAACACCAACCGCATGGCCTATACGCCGCGATTGCGAAGCAATGCGACAGCCTGCTTGAACTTGCGCGTCCAAAGGTGCATTGCCAAGTCGATCGCGCCACCGCCCGCACCGCTTCGTGTGTCGAACCACTTCGGGCCGGTCAGCAGCAATTCCCAGTCGTGGCCCGCGGCAGCCGCGTGGAACCGCTTAGGGCCGGGATCTCGCAGTGCTTGGAGATTCCGGTCCACTTTGGGGTGGTCGGCCAAGCGCGCCAACGCTACGGAAGCATCCATGGTCTCCTACCTCTCCAGTTCGAAACTATCCACACCTCGCATCTTCCCCCGGACCCCCACCTGCGACTCGTTTCTACGAGTAGTTCACATTACCATGCAATGAATAGATATTTCAACTCACACAAATGACCCAACAGAACAGCGCTCGCGGTCGAAGCCGTGCGGGTTGGCATTGCCGTGCGGGCTGCGCAGGCGCACGGTGAAGCGCCAGCGCTCCCCGGCGCGCAGGCCGGGACTGACGGTGGCCAACGCCCACCCACCATCTTCGGCACCTGCGATGGGGCCACCGTACCAGCCCAGCTGCAGGCGCTCGGGCACGCGTGCGTCCACGCCGTCCCGGCGCGCCGTGTCCACCAGAAACTCGAAGCGTTCGCCCTGCACACTGCGACGTGGCAACGAGGCGATGCGCCCTGTGACCTCGATGTCGATACCCTGCAGCGCAGGGTCGAGAGCGCCGGCGGCGAAGTGCACGGCGCGCGCACCGGTCAGACCGGCACCGACCAGGGCACCGGCCAGCAAGGCACTGACCAGCACCACGCCACGCGGCAGGGACCCGATGGCGCGCGGCCAGGCCAGCGCCAGCACCACGGAAGCGCCGAGCAGCAAGATGGCCACGTACACCGGCCCGGCCCAGAGCGCGGGCTGCTGCAGTTGCAAGGCCACCCCCAGCACCCAGCCGGCCAGCACCACGAAACCCCCGTGCGCCACGGTCAGACCGGCCGGCATGCGCCCGTGCAAATGTCATCGTGCGATGGCGCAAGACTTGCTAGCATGGCTGCAAGCCGCCCCGGCCAATGTCGTGCCTGCGGATTCATTGTTGTTCCCCCCTGCCTGGAAAGTCTTTCGTATGGCCATCCATGTCGCCCTGAGCCACATCACCCATTATCGGTACGACCGTCTGGTCAAGCTGGGGCCCCAGGTGGTGCGGCTGCGGCCTGCGCCACACAGCCGCACCAAGGTGCTGTCGTACTCGCAGCGCATCGAGCCCGAGGGCCACTTCATCAACTGGCAGCAGGACCCGTTCGCCAACTACCAGGCGCGCCTCGTGTTTCCCGAGCCCACCACCGAGTTCAAGGTCACGATCGACCTGGTGGTCGAAATGGCGGTCTACAACCCGTTCGACTTCTTTCTCGAACCCTCGGCCGAGAATTTCCCCTTCAAGTACGACGACGCGCAGAAGCAGGAGCTCGCACCCTACCTCGCCACCGCACCGCTCACCCCGCTGCTCAAGGCCTATGTGGACGCCGTGGACCGCAGCGAGCGCCGCACCATCGACTTCCTGGTGGAGATCAACCAGCGGCTGCAGCGCGACATCGCCTACACCATCCGCATGGAGCCCGGCGTGCAGACGCCCGAGGACACGCTCAAGCTCAAGAGCGGTTCATGCCGCGACAGCGGCTGGCTGCTGGTGCAGATCCTGCGCCACATGGGGCTGGCCGCGCGCTTCGTCTCGGGCTACCTGATCCAGCTCACGGCCGATGTGAAGTCGGTCGATGGACCCAACGGCCCCGAGAAGGACTTCACCGACCTGCACGCCTGGTGCGAGGTCTTCCTGCCCGGCGCGGGCTGGATCGGGCTGGACCCGACCTCGGGCCTGCTTGCCGGCGAGGGCCACGTGCCGCTGGCCTGCACGCCACAGCCCTCGAGCGCGGCACCGGTCGAAGGCGGCGTGGACAAGAGCGAGGTGGAATTCAGCCACCACATGGGGGTCACGCGCGTCTACGAATCGCCGCGCGTGACCGCGCCCTACACCGACGCGCAATGGGCCGGCGTGCTGGCGCTGGGCGAACAGGTGGACGCCGACCTGGAGCGGCACGACGTGCGCCTGACCATGGGCGGCGAGCCGACCTACGTGGCCACCGCCGACCGCGACGCGGCCGAGTGGAACACCGATGCGCTCGGCCCTACCAAGCGCGGCTATGCCACCGAACTGCTGGGCCGCCTGCGCGCCGAGTACGGCGAAGGCGGCTTCGTGCACATGGGCCAGGGCAAGTGGTACCCAGGCGAGCAGCTGCCGCGCTGGGCGCTCTCGCTGTTCTGGCGCGCCGACGGCGAGCCGATCTGGCAGAACCCGGCGCTGCTGGCCGACGAGCGCGATGCCGCCCGGTACACGAGCGACGACGCGCGCCGCTTCACGCAGGCCCTGGCGCGCAAGCTCGGCCTGTCGACGCAGTACATCACCCCCGGCTACGAGGACACCTGGTACTACCTCTGGCGAGAGCGGCGACTGCCCGTGAACGTGGACCCGTTCGACAGCAAGCTCGACGACGAGCTCGAGCGCGCACGCCTGCGCCGCGTGTTCGGCCAGGGCCTGGAGGCCACCGTGGGCTATGTGCTGCCGCTGCAGGCCTCGGGGCCGAACGGCGCACTCTCCAGCAACGGCAAGAGCGGCTACCCGCGCATCTCGGGCACCGTGTGGTCCACCGGACCCTGGTTCTTCCGCGACGAGCGCATGTACCTCATTCCCGGCGACTCACCCATGGGCTACCGGCTGCCGCTGGACTCCCTGCCCTGGGTGTCGGCGGGCGACTACCCGTACCACATCGAGCAGGACCCGCACTCCGCGCGCGACCCGCTGCCGCGCGGCGCGGCCGTCAGGCACCAGGTCTCGCCGCACCAGGTCGGCGGTGGTTTTGCCGAAGGCGGCACGGTGTCCATGCAGGGCATGGACTTCGACCCGGATGCCGAAACCGTGGAAGGCCTGCGCCCGGGCCAGCCCGGCCCCGGTGCCGCGCCCGCGCAGGCGCTGGCCGCGCGTTTCCCGCAGCGCGGCGAATCGGCCGCCTGGCTCACGCGCACCGCACTGTGCGTGGAAGCGCGCGACCCGAACCGGGCCAGCGGCCCCAAGGCCGAGAAGGCCGGTGGCGGCCAGAACAGCCACCTCTACGTGTTCATGCCACCCATGGCCCAGCTCGAGGACTACCTCGACCTGCTCGCCGCCGTGGAAGCGACCGCGGAAAAACTGGGCATGTCCATCGTGCTCGAAGGCTATCCACCACCGCGCGACCCGCGCCTGAAGATGCTGCAGGTCACACCCGACCCCGGGGTGATCGAAGTGAACATCCACCCCGCGCACAACTGGCGCGAGCTCGTCGAGCACACCGAGTTCCTCTACGAGGCCGCACACCAGACCCGCCTGTGCGCCGAAAAATTCATGACCGATGGCCGCCACACCGGCACCGGGGGTGGCAACCACTTCGTGCTCGGTGGCGCCACGCCGGCCGATTCGCCCTTCCTGCGCAAGCCCGAGCTGCTCGCCAGCCTGCTGGCCTACTGGCACAACCACCCCTCGCTGTCCTACCTGTTCAGCGGCCTCTTCATTGGCCCGACCAGCCAGGCGCCGCGCGTGGACGAGGCGCGCAACGACCAGCTCGTCGAGCTGGAGATCGCGCTCGCTCAGATCGAAAAGAACCGCAAGACCTACGGCGAGGACATGCCGCCCTGGCTGGTGGACCGCACGCTGCGCAACATCCTCATCGACGTCACCGGCAACACCCACCGCAGCGAGTTCTGCATCGACAAGCTCTACTCACCCGACGGGCCCACCGGCCGCCTGGGCCTGCTGGAGCTGCGCGCCTTCGAGATGCCGCCGCACGCGCGCATGAGCATCGTCCAGCAGTTGCTGCTGCGCGCCATGATCGCGCGATTCTGGCAGCAGCCCTGGTCCACGCCGCTCACACGCTGGGGCACCGAGCTGCACGACCGCTACCTGCTGCCGACCTTCGTGCGCATGGACTTCGAGGATGTGCTCACCGACCTGGCCGACTTCGGCTACGCCTTCGACATGGCCTGGTTCGAACCGCATTTCGAGTTCCGTTTCCCGCTCGTGGGCGAGGTCACCGCGCGCGGCATCGAGCTCACCATCCGCAGTGCGCTCGAGCCCTGGCACGTCATGGGCGAGGAAGGCGCGCCGGGCGGCACCGTGCGCTACGTGGACTCGTCGCTGGAGCGCATCGAGGTGCGCGTCAGCGGCTTCAACGACAACCGCCACGTCATCACCTGCAACGGCCGCGCCTTGCCGCTGCAGAGCACCGGCACCGTGGGCGAATACGTGGCCGGCGTGCGCTACAAGGCCTGGAGCCCGCCGTCGGCGCTGCACCCGTCGATTCCGGCGCACGCGCCGCTCACGTTCGATGTCGTCGACACCTGGCTCAAGCGCTCCATGGGCGGCTGCCAGTACCACGTGGCCCACCCGGGCGGGCGCAACTACGACACCTTCCCCATCAACGCCTTCGAGGCCGAAAGCCGCCGGCTCTCGCGCTTCTTCCAGATGGGACACACGCCGGGGCGCATGGACGTGGCGCCGGTCACCCGCGCGCGCGAGTTTCCGTTCACCCTCGACCTGCGGACCTGAGCATCCGCGGGCCCTGTGTGAACGATGCAACAGGGCGAAGAGCGCACGCCGGGGCCACCGAAGGGCCAGCGGGCATACTCAGGCTCCGTGACACCTGAACCCACCGACTCGCTGTTCGACGAACTGCGCCCCGAATCGCCCGGCGACTGGGCGCTGTCCCTGTCCGTGCCGGCCGACCCCGGCCACCGCGACGAGTTGCGTGCCGAGGGTTCGCCCGAGGCCGCCGGCCTGGCTCCCATCTGGGCCAGCTTCTTCGACCACATTGGCACAGACGGCCTCGCGGACCTGAACCGCCGCGCCGACAACCTGCAGCGCCAGATCCGCGACAACGGCGTGACCTACAACGTCTACGCCCATGCGTCCAAGGGACTGGAACGCCCCTGGGCGCTGGACCTCTTCCCCAAGATCATCGACAGCCAGGAATGGGCGCAGATCGAAACTGGCGTGTTGCAGCGCACGCGCCTGCTCAACGCCATGATGGCCGACCTGTATGGCGAGCGCGAGCTGCTCAAACGCGCGCTGCTGCCCGCCGCGCTGGTGCAGGGCCACCCGGGCTACCTGCGCTCCATGCAGGGCATGCGCCCACCAGGTGACACCTGGCTGCACATCGTCGCCTTCGACCTCGCCCAGGGCCCCGACGGCCGCTGGTGGGTGGTGGGCCAGCGCACGCAGGCACCCTCGGGCCTGGGTTACCTGCTGGAGAACCGCATCGCGATCTCGCGGCAGTTCCCCAAGGCCTTCGCCGGCATGAAGGTGCAGCGCCTGGCCGCGAGCTACCGCGCGCTCATGGACGGCATCAAGCGCATGGCGCCCGAAGGCGAGAACGCGCGCATCGCGCTGCTCACGCCTGGCCCCTACAACGAAACCTACTTCGAGCACGCCTATCTGGCACGCTACCTCGGCCTGACTCTGGTCGAAGGCAACGACCTTACGGTGCGCGACCAGCGCCTGTTCCTCAAGACCCTCAGCGGCCTGGAGCCGGTGCACGCGCTGATCAAACGGCTGGACGACGAGTGGCTGGACCCGCTGGAGCTGCGTTCGGACTCGCGCCTGGGCGTGCCCGGGCTGCTGCAGGTGCTGCGCGCGGGCAACCTGCTGCTGGCCAACACGCCCGGCTCGGCGCCGCTGGAGTCCAGCGCGCTGCTCGGTTTCCTGCCGGCCATCAGCCGCCACTTGCTGGGCGAGGAACTGGCCCTGCCCTCGCTGGCCACATGGTGGTGCGGCGAAGACGCCGCGCTGCGCGAGGTGCTGCCCCTGCTCAAGGGCAGCGTGATCAAGCCCACCTACCCACGTTCGGGCCTGGAGACCGCGATGGGCCAGAGCCTGAGCGAACGCGAGCTCGACGAATGGTCGGGCCGCATGGCGCGCCACCCCGACAACTACACCGTGCAGTCCTGGCTGCCGCTGTCGCAGACTCCCACCTGGAGCGGTGAACGTCTCATTCCCCGGTCGGCCATGCTGCGCGTCTTCGCGCTGGCCGACGGTCCCAAATCCTGGCGCGTGCTGCCCGGTGGCATGGTGCGGCTCGCGCCGCGTGGTCAACTCATCGCCGCCATGCAGCGCGGTGGCAGCAGCGCCGACTGCTGGGTGCTCACCGAAGGCCCCGTGGACCACACCAGCCTGCTGCAATCGGCTCCCAGCACGCTCGCACTGGCGCAGCAGAAGCAGCCCGTGACCAGCCGCGCCGCCGAGAACCTGTTCTGGCTCGGCCGCTACACCGAGCGCGCTGAAAACAGCGTGCGCCTGGCACAGATCGTCCTGAACCACATGGGTGGCGAGGAGCCCACCTCCCGCGCGCTCATGGCCTGGCTGTCGGACATCGCGAGCGAAAACGCACTGGTGCTGCCCGACGCGCCCGCGGCCACGCTCTCGCCGCGCGTGTTCGCGCGCAGCCTGATCGCAGCCCTCTCGCCGCAGGCTGGCGATGCCATGGCCGAGCAATCGCGCAGCATCGGCTTCAACCTGCGCGCTCTCAGGGCCGCCGCGGCGCAGGTGCGCGAGCGCCTGTCGCAGGAACACTGGAGCCTGATCGAACGCACCGAGGCGAACTTCGCGCGCGACTGCGCAACCCTGTCCACCGACGCCGAGTACGCCACCGCCGAGGCCATGGCGGCCTTGCAGAATGCCAGCGAAATGCTCGCGGCCATCACCGGTTCGCAGACCGACCGCATGGTGCGCGACGACGGCTGGCGCCTGCTCTCCATGGGCCGCCACATCGAACGCCTGATCGCCCTCTCGCGCGCCCTGTCGCTCGCGCTGGAGCATGGCTGCGTGCACGACGCCACCGGCTTCGAGGCGGTGGTCGCGCTGTTCGACAGCACCATCACCTTCCACGCCCAGTACCAGCAGAGGCGCGACATGGTGTCGCTGATCGACCTGCTGGTGATGGACCGCGACAACCCACGCTCCCTGGCCTGGGTGGTGCACACGCTGCGCTCCCGCCTGGCCAAGCTGGCCAACAGCGCCACGCCACAGGACGCGGTGCTGGCGCGCAATCTGCCCGACCCCGGCACCTGGGTGCTGCTGGACCTGAGCAACTGGCAGCGCAACGCCGAGGGCTTGCGCACCTGGAGCGACCTGGCGGCCTTGCTGGACAGCTGCGAGGCGGCCGCGGTGGACCTCTCCGACGAGATCACGCGCCTGCATTTCAGCCACGCCGACCAGCGCAGCCAGAGTCTGGGCGCCTAGCAGCATGGACGCCCACGCTTCGCACCGCATGTCGTCGCAGCTCCCCGAGGGGGCGCAGGCCTTCCCTGGGGCGGCCCGCCGGAGGCTCTGACATGCTCCTGCGCATCCTGCACCGCACCGAATACGACTACCAGGGCAGCGTCGACATGGCGCAGCACATGGCGCACCTGCGCCCGGTCGACACGCCGTCGCAGCGGGTGCTCGCGCACGAACTTCGCATCACACCCGAGCCGGCCGCGCGCAGCGACACCACCGATGTGTTCGGCAACCAGCGCAGCTTCTTCTCGTTGCAATCCATTCACAGCACGCTCACGGTGGAGGCCGACAGCCTGGTCCAGACGCAGGCACCACAACCGTTGCCCGAAGGCGCGCCCTGGCACGGCATGAGCTGGGAGCGGGTGCGGGAACATTTCCGATACCGTGCACAGGCGCCGTTCGACGCGGCCAGCGAGTTCCTCTTCGCATCCCCTCATGTGGCGCGCGACGACCGCTTCGCCGCCTTCGCCCGACCGGCCTTTGCGTCAGACCGCCCGGCGCTGGTGGCCGCGCGCGCGCTCATGGAGCGCATCCACACAGAGATGACCTACGAGAGCGAGAGCACCGAGGTCAGCACCCCCGCGCTGCAGGCGCTCGAACAAGGCAAGGGCGTGTGCCAGGACTTCGCCCACATCATGCTCGGCTGTCTGCGCACGCTGGGTCTGCCGGCGCGCTATGTCAGCGGCTATCTGCTCACGCGGCCGCCACCAGGCAAGCCGCGCCTGATCGGTGCCGACGCCTCGCACGCCTGGGTATCGGTGTACGTGCCCGCGCCCGCGGACGCGGACGCGGCGGTGGATGGTGATGACGGCACCGCGACGTCCGGCGGAGCGTGGTTCGACTTCGATCCCACCAACAACCGCTGCGGCTGGGGCAGCCCGGGCGAGGACTACGTGACCCTGGCCATCGGCCGCGACTTCGCCGACGTATCTCCCATGCGCGGCGTGATCCAGAGCGGCGCAGGGCACAAACTCTCGGTGGCGGTGACGGTCGCGCCACCCGATGAGCTCGACCTGTTGCAGGCGGGTGCAGGCACCTGAGCGGCCACCACCTTTGCGGGGCCATGAAAGCCCCTCATGCAGGAGGCGGTCGCAAGGGCCGTCGATAGAATCAAACGCCCAGCCACCAGGAGTTTTTTCATGAGCGTCCACGACCAGTTGTCCCGCCTCGGCATCACGCTGCCGCCCGTTTCGGTGCCGGCCGCCGCCTACGTGCCCTTCGTCCAGACCGGCAAGCTGATCTTCCTCAGCGGCCATATCGCGCGAAAGGATGGCAAGCCCTGGGTGGGCCAGTTGGGCCTGACGATGACGACCGACGAGGGCAAGGCCGCGGCGCGCGCCGTGGCCATCGACCTCATGGGCACGCTGTCGGCGGCCTGCCTCGCGGCCGGCAAGACGCTGGACGACGTCAAGCGCATCGTCAAGGTGCTCAGTCTCGTCAACTCCACCCCCACCTACACCGAGCAGCATCTGGTCACCAACGGCTGCAGCGAACTCATCGGCGAAGTCTTCGGCCCCGCGGGCGCGCATGCGCGCAGCGCGTTCGGCGTCGCGCAACTGCCCATGGGCGCCTGTGTGGAGATCGAGCTGATCGCCGAGTTGGGATAAACCCCCCGCGCGCCTTCGGCGCTCCCCCATTGGGAAGGGGGGCGACACCTGGGGCCGGCGGAGCCGGGCCCTCGGTTTCCCTGGATTCGGCGCCGTAGCGCCGGCAAGCTGGCTCAAGCGTCGCGGCTCACTTCTTCTTGCGCTCGTTCGCACGCCGCACCTGGCGGCTCTGCGTGGCTTGGGCAGCCGCCTGGTCCCGGGCTGCACGCCGCCTGGCAAAGTGGCGCACGGCGAAGCGCGCGACGCCAAAGGACAGTGCCGCCACCACCGCCGCGATCAGCAACCCGATCCATTCGCCGTTGTCCATGTTCAGTTCTCTGGTTTCAGGAAGACCTCGAAGCGCGCCAGCTCTTCGTCCAGCGCGCGCTTGAACCCCGCATCGCGTGGGCGCGCCACGGCAAATCCCGGCTCATGGTGAAGCCGCCCGCGCTCCAGGCGCAGATTGGCCCAGCCCACCATGTCTTCGCCCCAAAGCAGGGGCAGCGCATAGTGGCCCATGGTGCGTTTCGCCGCGGGCACATAGGCCTCGAAGCGGTAGGCCCAGCCCCACAGCATCTCGAAGCGCCGGCGGTCCCACACCACGGGGTCGAAGGGCGCAAGCAGCCGCACGCCATCGACGGGAAGATGACGGCGCGAAGTGGGGTTTTCATCCGCTGGCCAGAACCACGTGACGCCATCGACGACCGCGTGGCCGTAGCGCGCGTGCGCCGACTTGATCACCGCGCGGGCTTCCACTGTCAAGTGCGGCGCACCGTAACGCAACAGCGTCACAAGGTAACCCAGGCTGGGTGACGGGATGGGAGCGTACAGCGCCACGATGGCGTCGACCAGCGCCTCGGCGCGCGCCAGACGCGCAGCGGGACTGTCGTCCTGCGGAACATGCTGCATGGCCTCGTACACGCGCGTGCCGGATTCGCGGCGGCGCACGCGCAGCCAGCCGTGGTGGTGCATGTCCTCGAGCAGGCGCGTACTGGCATTGAGCTCACCACCCCAGTAGCCGGCCACGCGACCGTGGTGGGCGAAGGCCTGGCCCACTTCGCGTGGGTGCACCACACCGCGCTCGCGCACGAATTCCAGTACTTCGCGCGCGCGCCGCGTCGTGGCGGCATCCCACGGCTGGCGCGGTGTGCGCGGGTGCAGCAGGGCGAGCATCTCGCGCGGCAGGAAACCGTAGTTGACGAAAGCGTCTTCCTCGATGCCCAGCCGCTCGTAGCGGCGCTCCAGATCGCCCGCGCGGTAGCCGCGCACGCGCTGAAAAAGAATGAGATCCTGCGCGCGGGCGGGCGCGCGCATCGGGTCGGCCTGCACAAAACCCAGCCGGCGGATCGCCGACGGCAGCGTCACTGGCTTGAACAGGCTGCGCGCAATCGCGTGGCGGCGCAGCTCGGCCAGGGTCGGCGAGCGCGCCATCCCCTCATTCCACCCGCGTGATGCGGCCCGGCTTGAAGCCCAGATCCGCCGCCTTGCCCTTGCGGCCGCGTGCGGCGCGCGCGTTGTTGAGGCTGCGGATCTCCAGCGTTTCCTCACGCTCCTTGCCGCCGCGGCCGATGCCTTCGATCTTCACGCTGCGAGTGTAGGCCGCTGCGCCGGCCAGCGTGTCCTTGGCGTCGAGGTCGATCAGCATCAGGCCGCGTCCCCCTTTCTCCATCAGCTTGAGTTCGCCGATCTCGAAGGTGAGGATGCGCCCGCCCGCGGACGCGCAGCACACGTGCGTGGCCGGCGCCAGCGGCTGGCTGGCTGAGGAAAAGGCGGCGTGCGACGGTGCGCACGGGGTCTCTCCCGTGCCCAGGTTGAGGAATGTCTTGCCCCCGCGCTGGCGCGAGACCATGTTCTCCACCGTGGCGAGAAAGCCGTAGCCACCGGAGCTCGACAGCAGCAACGCCGCGTTGGCCGGGCCGGCGAAGTAGTGCAGCGGTTGCGTGCCGCTTTCCAGGTCGATCAACGTGGTGATGGGCTGGCCATCGCCACGCGCGCCGGGCAGGCTGGCCACCGGCACCGAGTAGACGCGGCCGTTGCTGCCGAAGGTGATGAGCGTGTCCACGGTGCGGCACTCGAAGGTGCCGTACAGACCGTCGCCGGCCTTGAAGGCAAAGCTGCCCTTCTCGTGACCGTGGCCTGTGCGCGCGCGCACCCAGCCCTTGCTGGAGATGACCACCGTCACCGGCTCGTCCACCACCTTGATCTCGGCCACGGCCTTCTTCTCGGCCTGGATCAGCGTGCGGCGCGCGTCGGCGAAGGTTTTGGCATCGGCCTCGATCTCCTTGACCATCAGGCGCTTGAGACTGCCGGGGTTGGCCAGGATGTCTTCGAGCTTGCCCTGCTCTTCGCGAAGGTCCTTCAACTCCTGCTCGATCTTGATCGCTTCCAGCCGCGCGAGCTGGCGCAGGCGGATTTCCAGGATGTCCTCGGCCTGCCGCTCGCTGAGTTTGAACCGCTCGATCAGTGCGGCCTTGGGCTCGTCGCTCTGGCGGATGATGGCGATCACCTCATCGATGTTGAGCAGCACGAGCTGCCGCCCTTCGAGGATGTGGATGCGGTCGAGCACCTTGGTCAGCCGGTGCTGCGAGCGGCGGGTGATGGTGCCCTGGCGGAATTCGATCCACTCGGTGAGCATCTGCCGCATGGACTTCTGCGTCGGCCGCCCGTCCAGCCCGATCATGGTCAGGTTGACAGGCGCCGAGGTCTCCAGGCTGGTGTGGGCCAGCAGTGCGGTGATGAGCTCCTGCTGCTCGATGCGGCTGCTCTTGGGTTCGAACAGCAGGCGCACCGGCGCGTCCTTGCTCGACTCGTCGCGCACGCCGTCGAGCACCATCAGGATGCTGGCCTTGAGCTGGGTCTGCTCCTGCGTCAGCGCCTTCTTGCCCGCCTTCACCTTGGGGTTGGTGAGCTCCTCGATTTCCTCCAGCACGCGCTGCGTGCTCACGCCCGGCGGCAGCTCGGTCACCACCAGCTGCCACTGGCCACGCGCGAGCTCCTCGATCTTCCAGCGCGCGCGCACCTTGAGGCTGCCGCGGCCGGTGCGGTAGGCGTCGGCGATGTCGCCCGCGGGGCTGATGATCTGGCCGCCGCCGGGGTAGTCGGGCCCGGGCAGCAGCGCGAACAGCTCGTCGTCGGCCAGCTTGGGGTTCTTCACCAGCGCCACGCAGGCGTCGGCCACCTCGCGCAGGTTGTGGCTGGGGATCTCGGTGGCCAGGCCCACGGCAATGCCCGAGGCGCCGTTGAGCAGGTTGAACGGCAGGCGCGCGGGCAGCTGTTTCGGCTCGACGGTGGAACCGTCGTAGTTGGGCACAAAGTCGACCGTGCCTTCGTCGATTTCATCGAGCAGCAGCGTGGTGATCTTCGCCAGCCGCGCCTCGGTGTAGCGCATGGCCGCGGCGCCATCGCCGTCGCGGCTGCCGAAATTGCCCTGGCCGTCGATCAGCGGGTAGCGCTGCGCAAAGTCCTGCGCCATGCGCACCAGCGCGTCGTAGGCGGCCTGGTCGCCGTGCGGGTGGAAGCGGCCCAGCACGTCACCCACCACGCGCGCGCTCTTGACCGGGCGTGCCGCCGTGTTGCGGTTGGGTCCGCTGAAGCCCAGCCCCATGCGGTCCATGCTGTAGAGAATGCGGCGCTGCACCGGCTTCTGGCCGTCACACACATCGGGCAGGGCCCGGCCCTTGACGACGGACAGGGCGTATTCAAGGTAGGCGCGCTGCGCGTAGTTCGCGAGGTTCAGGCCGTCGTCGGGCTCGGACAGCGGCAGTTCGGGATTCAGGATGTCGGACATGCGTCAGTTCAAAAATGGGGCGATGTTCAGATGTCGATCTCGACCGAGTCGCCGTGCAACTCCATGAGCTCGCGGCGCGAGGCGGCCTCGCCCTTGCCCATGAGCTTGGTGATGAGGGCCTCGGTGCTGGCGAAGTCGATCGCACCGAGCACCACGGGCATGAGGCGGCGCGTGTCGGGGTTGAGCGTGGTGTCCCACAGTTGCTCGGCGCTCATCTCGCCCAGGCCCTTGAAGCGGCTGATCTGGCACTTCTCGGGCGCCACGCCGTCCTTGCCGCATTTGTCCAGGATGGCGTGCAGCTCGCCTTCGTCCAGCGCGTACTGTTTGGCCGCAGGCTTCTTGCCGCGCGCGGGAATGTCGACGCGAAACAGCGGCGGGCGCGCCACGAAGACGTGGCCGGCCTCGATCAGCTTGGGGAAGTGGCGGAAGAACAGGGTGAGCAGCAACACCTGGATGTGCGAACCGTCGACGTCGGCGTCGGACAGGATGCAGACCTTGCCGTAGCGCAGGCCGCTGAGGTCGGGCGTGTCGTTCGGGCCATGGGGGTCGACGCCGATGGCCACGGCGATGTCGTGGATCTCGGTGTTGGCGAACAGGCGGTCGCGCTCGACCTCCCAGGTGTTGAGCACCTTGCCGCGCAGCGGCAGCACGGCCTGGCATTCCTTGTCGCGACCCATCTTGGCGCTGCCACCGGCCGAATCGCCCTCGACCAGGAACACCTCGTTGTGCGTCAGGTCCTTGCTCTCACAGTCGGTCAGCTTGCCGGGCAGCACGGCCACCCCCGAGCCCTTGCGCTTCTCGACCTTCTGGCCCGCCTTCTGCCGGGTCTGCGCGGCCTTGATGGCGAGCTCGGCGAGCTTCCTGCCGTAGTCCACGTGCTGGTTGAGCCAGAGTTCGAGCGCCGGGCGCACGAAGCTGCCCACCAGGCGCACCGCGTCGCGCGAGTTCAGGCGCTCCTTGATCTGACCCTGGAACTGCGGGTCGAGCACCTTGGCTGAGAGGACATAGCTGGCGCGCGCGAACACGTCCTCGGGCAACAGCTTCACACCCTTGGGCAGCAGCGCGTGCAGCTCGATGAAGCTCTTGACGGCCTGGAACAGGCCGTCGCGCAGGCCGCTGTCGTGCGTGCCGCCAGCGCTGGTGGGAATGAGGTTGACATAGCTCTCGCGCACCGGCTGGCCTTCTTCGGTGAAACCCACGCACCAGGCCGCGCCCTCGCCTTCGGCAAAGCTGTCGTGCCCGCTGTCGGCGAAGCCCTCGCCTTCGAACAGCGGGATCACCGGATCGCCGGTCAGGGTCTGCTGCAGGTAGTCGCGCAGGCCACCCTTGTAGAGCCAGGTCTGGACGTCTTTCGTCTTTTCGTTCACCAGCGTGACGCTCACGCCCGGCATCAGCACCGCCTTGCTGCGCAGCAGGTGGGTGAGCTCGGCCATGGGCAGCGCGGCGGATTCGAAGTACTTCGCATCAGGCCAGGCGCGCACGGTGGTGCCCTGCTTGCGGTCGCCTTCGCCCCGTGGCGCGAGCGACAGCGGCTCCACCACGTCTCCGGCCGCGAACGCCAGTTTCGCCACCTGGCCGTCGCGAAAGCTGGTCACCTCCAGGCGCGTGGACAGCGCGTTGGTCACGCTCACGCCCACGCCGTGCAGACCGCCGGAGAAGCTGTAGGCGCCGCCCTTGCCCTTGTCGAACTTGCCACCCGCGTGCAGCCGGGTGAACACCAGCTCGACCACCGGCGCCTTTTCTTCCGGGTGCATGCCAAATGGAATGCCCCGGCCGTCGTCTTCCACGCTGACCGAATGGTCGGTGTGCAGCGTGACCTTGATCTTCTTGCCGTGCCCGGCCAGGGCCTCGTCGGCGGCGTTGTCCAGCACTTCCTGGATGATGTGCAGCGGGTTGTCGGTGCGGGTGTACATGCCCGGCCGCTGCTTGACCGGCTCCAGGCCCTTGAGGACGCGGATCGAGCCTTCAGAGTATTCGTTGGGGGTTTGGGTCGCCATGGGGGCGGATTGTATGCCCCGAAGACTGTATGCAAGTACAGACTTTTGACCTCCTGCTCGCCGTCGATGCGCGCACCACATCAATGGCGCCGCGAAATATCAAGGCGCCGCGCCATGCCCGCGACAGGCAAAGCCCATGCATCTTCGCTACAGTTCCGCCATGCCGACCGCCCCCTCCCTTCCCAATCCGCCCCGCCTGTCTGCCATGCAGGTGCTCGCCTGCGGCGCCCTCATCGTCACGCTGTCCATGGGCATCCGCCACGGCTTCGGCCTGTGGCTGCAGCCGATCACCCAGGCCCAGGGGTGGACGCGCGAGACCTTCTCGTTTGCGCTGGCCATCCAGAATCTCTCCTGGGGCGTGTTCGGCATCTTCGCCGGCATGGCGGCAGACCGCTTCGGCGCCTTCCGCGTGCTGGTGGGTGGTGCCATTGCCTATGCGCTGGGCCTGGCGGGCATGGCGCTGAGCACCACCTCGATCGGCTTTGCACTCACGGCCGGTGTGCTGATCGGTGCGGCCCAGGCCGGCACCACCTACGCGGTGGTCTACGGCGTGATCGGTCGCCAGATCCCGGCCGAGCAGCGTTCCTGGGCCATGGGTGTGGCCGCGGCCGCCGGCTCCTTCGGCCAGTTCCTCATGGTCCCGGTCGAAGGCTGGCTCATCAGCAGCTTCGGCTGGCAGGAAGCGCTGCTGTTCCTGGGTGCCGCGGTGCTGCTGATCATGCCGCTGGCCCTGGGCCTGCGCGAACCGGGCTTTGGCGGCGGCCAGGCGCCGGTGCGCGAGCAAACCATCGCGCAGGCACTGCGCGAGGCCTTCCGCTACCGCAGCTTCCAGTTGCTCATGGCGGGTTATTTCGTCTGCGGCTTCCAGGTCGTGTTCATCGGCGTGCACATGCCCAGCTACCTGAAGGACAACGGCCTGTCGCCCCAGGTGGCGAGCTACGCGCTCGCACTGATCGGCCTGTTCAACGTGATCGGCACCTACGCGGCCGGCGCGCTGGGCCAGCGCCTGGCCAAGCGCCACATCCTCGCTTTCATCTACTTCGCCCGCGCCGCCGTGATTGCTGTGTTCCTGGCCGCGCCCCTGACGCCCATGAGCGTGTACGTGTTCTCCGCCGTCATGGGCCTGCTGTGGCTGTCCACCGTGCCCCCGACCAACGCGGTGGTGGCGCAGATTTTTGGCGTGGCCCACATGTCGATGCTGGGGGGCTTCATCTTCTTCAGCCACCAGATCGGCAGCTTCATGGGCGTGTGGCTCGGCGGCGTGCTGTACGACCAGACCGGCAGCTACGACATCGTCTGGTACCTCGCGATCGCACTGGGCGTGTTTGCCGGCCTGATCAACCTGCCGGTGCGCGAAACCCCGATCGTTCGCGTGCCGCAGCGCCTGGGGGCCACTGCGTGAAGGCCCTGGCCACGCGCACCCTGGTCTGGGCCGCCGTGGCCGCGGGCCTGCTGGCCACGCTGGCGCTGTACCAGCGCCCCGAATTTCTGGTGAACCTGGCCGATCAGATCTGGAGCTGTTTCTGATGCACGGCACCGAGGCGCCGTCGGACTGGGTGCTGCGCTGGTCGCACCTGGTGCCCGCAGGCGGCTCGGTGCTGGACGTGGCCTGCGGACACGGCCGCCACATGCGCTGGTTCGCGCAGCGCGGCCACACCGTCACCGGTGTCGACCGCTCGCCCGAGGCCATCGTTGCCGTGCAGCCCGTGGGGCGTGCCGTGCTGGCCGACATCGAGAACGGGCCCTGGCCCTTCGGAGGCGAACGATTCGACGCCGTGATCGTCACGAACTACCTCTGGCGCGCGCTGCTGCCCACCCTCGTGGCCTGCGTGGCGGAAGGCGGCGTGCTGGTCTACGAAACCTTTGCCGACGGCAACCAGAGCGTCGGCAAGCCCTCGCGGCCGGACTTTCTGCTGCGGCACGGCGAACTTCTGCAGGCCGCCTCGGGTCTGCACGTGGTGGCTTACGAAGACGGCTTCTGCGACCGGCCCGAACGCTTCGTCCAGCGCCTGGCGGCCGTGCGAAAACGACCGGGAACACCCGTGTCGCCCCCTAGGTATCCACTGGATGCCGCTGGGTAGAATGCAAGGTTCGCGCGCGCTGCCCATCCCGACGGAATGGAGCCAGAGGACGCCCCCCCATCAAGTCTGCACCTATGACACCCATCACCGGCAGCATCGTGGCCCTGGTCACGCCCATGCATGAAGACGGCAGCGTCGACTACCCCGCGCTGCGCAAGCTGATCGACTGGCACATCACCGAAGGCACCGACTGCATCGGAGTCGTCGGCACCACAGGCGAGTCGCCCACCGTTTCGGTGGAGGAGCACTGCGAAATCATCCGGGTCTCGGTCGAACAGGCCAGGACGCATGGCGACAAGCGCGTGCCCATCATGGCTGGCTGCGGCGCGAACTCCACCGCAGAGGCGATCGAGCTGGCGCGCTTCGCGCAGAGCGTGGGCGCGGACTGCCAGCTCCAGGTCGTGCCGTACTACAACAAGCCCACGCAGGAAGGCCAGTATCAGCACTTCAAGGCCATTGCCGAGGCCGTGGGCGACCTGCCCACCGTGCTCTACAACGTGCCCGGACGCAGCGTGGCCGACCTGCAGCACGACACCGTGCTGCGCCTGGCGCAGGTGCCCGGCATCGTCGGCATCAAGGAAGCCACCGGCAACATTGAGCGTGCGCAGTGGCTGATCCGCGACGTGCCCAAGGGTTTCGCGGTCTATTCGGGCGACGACCCGACCGCCGTGGCGCTCATGCTGTGCGGTGGCCAGGGCAATGTGAGCGTGACCGCCAACATCGCGCCGCGACAGATGCACGAGCTGTGCGTGGCCGCGCTCGCGGGTGATGTGAAGCGCGCCATGGCCATCCAGTTCCAGCTCATGCCGGTGCACAAGCACCTGTTCGCCGAGGCCAATCCGATCCCGCTCAAGTGGGCCATGGCCCGCATGGGCCTGTGCAAGGAAGCCATGCGCCTGCCCATGACACCGATGTCCCGGACCCTGGTGCCCACGGTGGAAGGCGCGCTGCGCGACAGCGGCCTGATTTCCTGACGCGGCGCACCCGCACCTCTTCGCGACCGACCCCTCTTCCTGACGAGCCCCCAACATGCCCATCCGTAACCCGAACCCGATCCTGCGCACCGAGACCCCGTCGAAGCGAAACGCACTGGCCCGGCTCGGCCTGGCCGCCGCCGCGGCCCTGCTGGCCACTGGTTGCTCGATGCTGCAGGAGGACAAGATCGACTACAAGAGCGCCCAGCGCGGCAGCACACTCGACGTGCCTCCCGATCTGACGCAACTCAGCCGCGACTCGCGTTACAACGTGCCCGGCTCGGTGGTCACCGCCAGCGGCTACGCAACGGCCCAGCCCTCGCAAGCCACGGCCGCCAGCACCGCCATGACCAGTGTGGGCGACGTGCGCATCGAGCGCGCGGGCACCCAGCGCTGGCTGGTGGTCAACCGCCCGGCCGACAAGCTCTGGGCTCCGCTGCGCGACTTCTGGCAGGAGAACGGCTTCCTGCTGGACATCGACCAGGAGACGCTGGGCATCATGGAGACCGACTGGGCCGAGAACCGCGCCAAACTGCCGCAGGACTTCATCCGCTCGACCATCGGCAAAGTGTTCGAGAACCTCTATTCCACCGGCGAGCGGGACCGCTTCCGCACGCGCCTGGAGCGCAGGGCCGACGGCGGCACCGAGATCTACATCAGCCACCGCGGCATGGTGGAGGTCTATTCCAACAAGGAAAAGGACCAGACGGTGTGGCAGCCGCGACCGGCCGACGTGGAGCTGGAGACAGAATTCCTGCGCCGCCTGATGGTCAAGCTCGGAGTGAGCGAGGCGCAATCGCAGGCGGTGGCCGCGAGCGCTCCGGTGCAGGCCGCAGCCAAGGTGGCCATGGTGAACAACGCGCCGGTCGTGCAGTTCGACGACAACTTCGACCGCGCCTGGCGCCGCGTGGGCCTGTCACTGGACCGCACCGGCTTCACCGTCGAGGACCGCGACCGCAGCAAGGGCCTGTACTTCGTGCGGTATGTCGAGCCTGTGGTCAACGCCAAGGAGCCCGGATTTTTCTCCAAACTGTTCGGCGCCTCCAAGGAAGAGGCCAGCACGGAGCGCTACCGCGTTTCGGTGCGCAGCGACGACAACAAGACCACGGTGGCGGTGCTCGATGCACAGGGCCGGCCCGATGGCTCGGCCGCGGCGCAGCGCATTGCCAGGCTGCTGGCGGAAGACCTGAAGTAAGGACCGCTGCGCCCGTTCACAGACCCAGCGTCGAGGCCGGAAACGCGGGCGTGCCTTTCAGCGACCACTGCTGCAGCATCTCCTGCAAGGCCACGCGTCGCTCGGCGCTGCGGCTGGCGACCATGGTGCATCGCACCGGATCGAGGCGTTGCAGCGTCCAGGACGGCGACCACAGCAGGCTCGGCAGTTCATCCCCTGGCGCGCTCGCACAGGCATGGGCCTCCACCAGGTGCGACCAGGTCACGCGCCACTGCACGAAGCGCGGGTGCATCTGCCGCAGCACCCCGTACTCGCGCGCCAGCATCTGGAGCGAGCGTCCGCGCGTCGACCACGCATTGAGCGAAGCCACGACATCGCGCTCGCCCAAGGGCCAGTCCGCGAAGTCGGCATCGCACAGCACGATGCGCGACCACCCTTCCCGCGCCGCCGTGTCAAAGGCCAGGCGCACCAGATCCACGAAAGCCTGACGGCCGGAGAGACGGCCTTCGGGCAGAAGCATCTCGGGCTGGGGTTCGGTGTCGGTCATGCAAGGCTCCAGTCCTCTGTGACAGCGATATCTCAGGCAGGTTCCATCCGATGCAGCCAACCGGCTTCGAACCAGTCCCGCAGCAGAGCCCGCGCGTCCGCGCTGGCGCGCGTCACCTGGTGATCGTCCAGGCCGCGCCGATCGGCCAACGCGCGCATCAGGCGGGCGTCGGCACCACCGGCGCGAAAACTCTCGCCATTGATGAACACATGGCGGTCGTCGTACATCATGCGCGTGCGCCGGTCCAGGCGCACGGCACCGGGCTCCCACTCCCCGGTTGCCTCGTCGAACCACACGTGGGGCTTGGGCTCGGTCATGACCTCGCCCAGCGCGCAAGCCAGCGAGGCCCGATCGTCCAGCAGGCGGTGCAGCGCATCCACCGCGAAGGCCTCGAGCGCGGCCGGCATGGCCGCGGGCGTCGCGGTGGCCGGCTGATGCGGGTCGCGGTAGAGCGTGGTGTCCTCCAGCGCGTCGGCCATGCGTTGCAGCAACTCGCCCGCCAGACCGCCGCGCTGCGGGGCGCGAAATCCGATGGAATAGGTGCTGCAATCGCCACCCACCGCGTCGCCGTCGTGCGCCCAGCGCGGCGGCAGGTACAGCATGTCGCCTGGGTCGAGCACGAACTCCTCCTCCGGCTCGAAATGGCTCAGGATCTTCAGGGGAACGTCGGGCTGCAGCGACAAGTCCTTCTGTCGCCCGATGCGCCAGCGCCGCTGCCCTGTGGCCTGCAGCAGAAACACGTCGTAACTGTCGAAGTGCGGCCCGACACCGCCGCCATCGCTGGCCCACGAAATCATCAGATCGTCGAGCCGCGCATCGGGGATGAAGCGGAACTTCCGCAGCAATTCGTGCACGGCGTTCAGGTGCTGGTCCACGCCTTGCACCAGCAGCGTCCAGCCCGGTTGCTTCAGCGGCGGCAGGCGGTGGCGCGCCAGTGGACCATGTTGCAGCGTCCAGCCTTGTGGCTTGCGCACGATCAGGCGGGACTCGACGGCCTCGTCGGTGGCCATGTCGAAAAGCTGCCGGCGACCCAGCAGCGGCGTGAAACCCGGGAACGCGCCCCGGATGAGCAGTGGCTTTTTCTGCCAGTGACGGCGCATGAACTGCGCGGGGCTGAGGCCGCCGAGCAGGGCAAGCGATGCATCGGGCGCAGGCACTGCGGGGATCGGCGGGCTGGATTTGCGGACAGGGAGCATGGGACAATTGTCGGATGAAAATCAACCAACAATGCGTGGTGGCGCTGACCTGGACCCTCAAGGACACGTTGGGCGAAGAACTCGACGTGCTCGACGAGCCGGTGGAGTTCCTCATGGGTGGCACCGACCTGCTGGCCAGGATCGAGGAAGCCCTGCTGCACCACTCGGCGGGTGACACGATCGAACTGCATCTGGAGCCCACCGACGGATTTGGCGACTACGACGATCGCCTGTTGTTCCTGGAACCGCGCCACCTGTTCCCCGACGACATCGAGGAAGGCATGGGTTTCGAAGGTCTGCCCCCGGGTTGCAACCCGGCCGCGCCGAAAGACCGTCTGTATTTCGTCAGCGACATATACCCCGAACACGTGGTGCTCGACGGCAACCACCCGCTGGCCGGCATCGCGTTGCGCATCAGTCTGAAAGTGCACGCGGTGCGTGAGGCGCAAGAGAGTGAGGTGGGCAAAGGCAGCCTGGGGACCGGTTTCTTCCGCATGCAGGTGGACGCACCGGACGAACTGCAGGGCCCGGGCATCACGCCGCCCGGCCCTCACACACTGCACTGAATTCGGAAACACCCCCGCCGCGCTGCGCGCGACCCCCTCCAGGGGGCGGTGCCTGCGGCCCGGCAGAGCCGGTTCCGCGGCACCTCTGGACGGATACCGCCCCGTTTGTTGCGGATTTCTCAGCCCCGGCCTGTTGAACCGTAACCACCCGCGCCGCGCTCGCTGGCGCCGGCGAAGTCATTCACCACATTGAAGCGGGCCTGCACCACAGGCACGATCACCATCTGCGCGATGCGCTCCAGCGGCTGAATGGTGAACGCCACGTCGCTGCGATTCCACGCACTCACCATGAGCTGTCCCTGGTAATCGCTGTCAATCAGGCCGACCAGGTTGCCCAGCACGATGCCGTGCTTGTGACCCAACCCCGAGCGCGGCAGGATCATGGCCGCGTAACCGGGGTCGGCCAGGTGGATGGCCATGCCCGTGGGCACCAGCTGCCACGCGTTGGGCGCGAGCGTCAGGGGTTCGTCCAGACACGCGCGCAGGTCGAGCCCGGCGCTGCCGGGGGTGGCGTAGGCGGGCAGCTGGTCCGCGATGCGCGGGTCCAGCACCTTCACGTCAATGTGCATGCGCCATTCACTCCGTTCGGCTGTGCGTTCATCAGTTCTTCTTGAGGCTGTTCTGAAGCGCCTTCAACGGGTCGTCGGCGTTCTGCTCCAGGCTGGGCGGTTCGGGCATTGCACCCTCTTCGCCCTCCTCGCCCTCCTCTTGCGCGGCTTCTTCCGCGGCTTCCTCGGCCGCTTCCTCCAGGCTGGGCATGTTGCGCAGCATGTCGGTCACGGCCGCGTCGTCCACCTTCACCGCCGCCTTCAGATTGCCGGTGACGATGGTCGGGTTGAACACGATCACAGCCACCATGATGATCTGCAGGATGATGAAGGCGATCGAACCCTTGTAGATCTGCGCCGTGGTGACGGCCGGAATGCGCTTGCCTGTCACGACATCGTCGTAGTCCTCGCGCGCCGCCACGCTGCGCAGGTAGAACAGCGCGAAACCAAAGGGCGGCGTGAGGAACGAGGTCTGCAGGTTCATCGCCAGGATGATGCCGAACCAGATCAGGTCGATGTCCAGCTTCTCGGCCACGGGCGCCAGCAGCGGGATGACGATGAATGCGATCTCGAAGAAGTCGATGAACATGCCCAGCACGAAGACCAGGAAGTTCACCACCAGCAGGAAGCCGAGCTGGCCGCCCGGCAGCTTGTCGAACAGGTGCTCGACCCAGACGTGGCCGTCGGCCGCGTTGAAGGTGAAGCTGAACACCGTCGATCCGATCAGGATGAACATCACGAAGATGGCCAGCTTGGTGGTGTTCTCCAACGCCTGCTTGAGCAGCGAGAACGACAGCGTGCGCCGCGCACCTGCCATGATCAGTGCGCCCAGGGCCCCCATGGCACCGCCCTCGGTGGGGGTGGCCACGCCCAGGAAGATCGTGCCGAGCACCAGGAAGATCAGCACCAGCGGCGGGATCAGCACGAAGGTGACGCGTTCGCACAGGCGCGAGAGCAGGCCCAGGCGGAACGCGCGGTTGAACAGCGCCAGACCCAACGCCAGGAAGGCCGAGACGGTGAGCGACATGATGAAGACCTCGTCGCCCGGCGCGGACATCTCACGCCCGAGGAAGGGGTTCATGATCGATTCATGCACTTGGGACCAGGCATAGCCGGCAGCACCGCACAACACAAGCAAGCTGACCAGCGACACGTGACCACTGGCGCCATTGGGCTCTGAATAGATGCGGGCCTCGGGCGGCAGGGCCGGCACCCACTTGGGCTTGACGATGGCAACGACCACAATGAAGAGCAGGTAGAGCCCGACCAGCATCAACCCGGGGACCAGGGCGCCGGCGTACATGTCGCCCACCGAACGCCCCAGCTGATCACCCAGCACAATCAGCACCAGCGAAGGCGGCAAGGCCTGCGCAAGCGTGCCGGAGGCGGTGATGGTGCCCGTGGCGATGGTGCGGTTGTAACCGTAGCGCAGCATGATGGGCATGGCGATCAGGCCCATGGAAATCACCGAGGCAGCGACCACGCCGGTGGTGGCCGCCAGCAGCGCACCCACCAGGACCACGGCCACGCCCACGCCACCGCGCAGTGGACCAAACACCTGACCCACTGTTTCGAGCAGGTCTTCGGCCATGCGGCTGCGCTCAAGAATGATGCCCATGAGCGTGAAGAACGGAATCGCCAGCAATGTGTCGTTCTGCATGATGCCGAACACACGCAGCGGCAGAGCCTGGAACAGGTTGGGCGGGAAAAGCTCCAGCTCCATGTCGATCAGGCCGAAGAACAGCCCGGTGGCGGCCAGCGATAAGGCGACCGGAAAACCGGCCAGCAGAAAGATGAGCAGGCCCGTGAACATCACGGGCACGAAGTTCTGTGCGAGCAGTTCCATCATGACGCGGCCCCTGCCTTGCGGTTCTTGTCCTGTGCGGCGATGTCTGCGGCCAGTTGCTGGACCTCGTCAGGGCCGGTGTGGCTCAGGGCGTCCGGGCCGTTGCCTGTCAGGAACGCAAAGCGCTTGATCAGCTCCGATGCGCCCTGGAGCATGAGCAGCGCGAAGCCCAGGGGAATGAGGCCGTACACCGGCCATCGGATCAGGCCGCCCGCGTTGGACGACATTTCACCGGTTTCCCAGGCGCGCTCGAACAGGGGCCAGCCAAGGGTCATCATCATGTAGCAGAGTGGAAACAGGAAGATCACGATGCCGGCCACATCGATCCAGTTGCGCGTGCGCGCGCTGAACCGGCCCGAGACGAAGTCGATGCGCACATGGGCGTTGCGCAGGAAGGCATAACCGCCACCGAGCATGAACACGGCGGCGAACAGGTACCACTGGACTTCCAGCAGGCTGTTGGAGCTGACGCTGAAGATCTTGCGCACGATGGCATTGCCCGCGCTGATGAGGGTGGCGGCCAGGATGAACCACATGGCCAGCTTGCCGATGAGTTCGGCCAGGGCGTCGATGAGTCGGGATATCTTGAGCAGGAGCGACATGGGAATTCCCATCTGAGAAAGGCCTGTGCGGCCAGCCGCAAAGTCTAGCGGGCAAGCCCGCCCGAGACTGAACCGCGGCTGACGGCGGATGCCATGGACCGGCGGCGACAACCCGTCCGCGCGGTCCGAGCAAAAAGCCCCGCAAGGGCGGGGCTTCTTGTCGAACGCCGGGACCGCTTAGAGCTTGGCCCTTTGCATGTAGTTGTCGAATTGCGCTTCGGTGAAGCGGAACCAGAGGTTCTGGTCCTTGCGGAAGTTCGAGTAATCCGAATAGATCTTCTTCCACTTCGGGTTCTTGGCACTGATATCCGAGTAGAGGGCCATGGAGTTCTTGAACGCCGCGTCCATCACGGACTTGGGGAAGGCCAGCACCTTGGTGCCCGAGGCCACCAGTTGTTTGAGCGCGCCCGGGTTGAGTGCGTCGTACTTGGCCTGCATGGTGGTGTGTGCGATCGCGGCGGCACATTCCACGATGGCCTTGTTCTCGGGCGACAGACCGGCATAGGCCTTGTTGTTGACGTACAGCGAAAGCTGCGGGCCACCTTCCCACCAGCCGGGGTAGTAGTAGTACGGCGCGACCTTGTTGAAGCCGAGCTTCTGGTCATCGTACGGACCGAACCACTCGGTGGCGTCGATGGTGCCCTTCTCAAGCGCCTGGTAGATCTCGCCACCCGGGATGTTCTGCGGCACACCACCCATGGTGGTGAGCACCCGGCCGGCGAAGCCGCCGATGCGCATCTTCAGGCCCTGGATGTCCTTGAGCGACTTGATTTCCTTGCGGTACCAGCCACCCATCTGGGCGCCCGTGTTGCCCATCGGGAAGTTCACGATGTTGTAGCCCTCGTAGAACTCGCGGAACAGCTTCATGCCATTGCCTTCGTACATCCAGGCCGTCATCTGGCGGCTGTTGAGGCCGAAGGGAATCGCGCAGTCCAGGGCAAAGGTATCGTCCTTGCCGAAGAAGTAATAGGGCGCGGTGTGCGCGCACTCCACGGTGCCTTCCTGCACGCCGTCGACCACGCCGAACGCGGGCATGAGCTCGCCACCGGGGTGCACGGAGATCGTGAACTTGCCGCCGGACATTTCGCCCACTTTCTTCGCGAACACGTCGGCAGCGCCGTAGATGGTGTCGAGCGCCTTGGGGAAGCTCGAGGCCAGACGCCAGCGGATGGCGGCCTGGGCATGCACGGCAGGCGCAGCGCCAGCGGCGAGCACGCCCGCAATGCCGGCATGCTTGATGAGGGAACGACGATCCATGTTGATTGACTCCGTGGTTGGTATGTGAATACACCCGGCCCAGCAAGGCAGGCAGGAGACTTGTCAGTCAAGGGGCATTGTAGGAAGCCCCTCCCGCAGGGATTCGGGGGTTTTCCCTCGAAGAACGGCCTGCGCGGGGCAGGCGTTCAGCGTCTTGCAAGCTTCGCGGCCATCGTGCGGCGCTGCCGCTCAACCCACGCGCTTGAGGCCCGGCGAGGCGTTCAGCAGCGGACCAAAGCGCTTGCGCACCGAACTCTCGATGCCGGTTGCGTCCAGGCCTTCCATGGCGAGCAGTCGGGCCGGGTCGCCATGCTCGATGAAGGTGTCCGGCAGGCCCAGCTGCAGCACCGGCAGCATCAGCCCCTCGGCCTGCAAGGCTTCGAGCACCGCCGCGCCCGCCCCGCCCTGGATGCAGCCCTCCTCCACCGTCACCAGCGCCTCGTGGGTGCGCGCGAGTTCGCGCAGCAGATCGAGGTCCAGCGGCTTGACCCAGCGCATGTTAGCCACGCTCGCGCCCAGCGTCTCGGCCGCGGCCAGCGCGGGTTGCAGCAGCGTGCCGAAGGCCAGGATGGCGACACCGCGACCTTTGCGCCGGAGTTCACCACGACCGTAGGGCAAGCCTTCCAGGCCGGCAGGCTGCGCAATGCCTGCGCCCGCGCCGCGCGGGTAGCGTACCGCCACCGGGTGGTTTTGCGCGAACGCGGTGCTGAGCAATTGCCGGCACTCCGCCTCGTCGGCCGGGCAGGCCACGGCCATGTTGGGAATGCAGCGCAGATAGGCGATGTCGTAAGCGCCGGCGTGGGTGGCGCCATCGGCGCCCACCAGGCCTGCGCGATCCAGCGCGAACACCACGGGCAGGTTCTGCAGCGCCACGTCGTGGATGAGCTGGTCGTAGGCGCGTTGCAGAAAGGTCGAGTAGATCGCCACCACCGGCTTGAGGCCTTCGCAGGCGAGGCCGGCGGCGAAGGTCACGGCGTGCTGCTCTGCGATGCCGACATCGAAATAGCGCGCGGGGAAACGGCGCTCGAACTCGACCATGCCCGAGCCCTCTCGCATGGCCGGCGTGATGCCGATGAGGCGATGGTCGGCCTCGGCCATGTCGCACAGCCACTGGCCGAACACCTGGGTGAAGGTGGTCTTGGGCGGCTTGGCGGGCTTGGTGAGGCCCACCGACGGATCGAACACGCCCGGGCCGTGGTACGCCACCGGATCGGCCTCGGCCAGCTTGTAGCCCTGTCCCTTCTTCGTCACCACGTGCAGGAATTGCGGGCCGCTGTCGGTGTCGAGCAGGTGGCGGATGTTCTCCAGCGTGGGAATCAGCGAGTCGAGGTCGTGGCCATCGATCGGGCCGATGTAGTTGAAGCCGAACTTCTCGAACAGCGTCGCCGGCACCACCATGCCCTTGGCATGCTCCTCGAAGCGCTTGGCCAGTTCGAACAGGGGCGGCGCGCCCTTGAGCACCTGCTTGCCCACGTTCTTGGCGGCGGCGTAGAACTGTCCGCTCATGAGCTGGGCCAGGTAGCGGTTGAGCGCGCCCACGGGCGGCGAGATCGACATGTCGTTGTCGTTGAGCACCACCAGCAGGCGGCCATCGGCCACACCCGCGTTGTTCAGGGCCTCGAAGGCCATCCCGGCGGTCATCGCGCCGTCGCCGATGATGGCCACGGCCTTGCGCGGGTCGCCCTGGATTTTCGACGCCAGCGCCATGCCCAGCGCAGCCGAGATGCTGGTGGACGAGTGCGCTGTGCCGAAGGTGTCGTATTCGCTCTCGCTGCGGCGAGGAAAGCCGCTGATGCCGCCCAGCTGGCGCAGCGTGTTCATGCGCTCGCGCCGGCCGGTCAGGATCTTGTGCGGATAGGTCTGGTGACCCACATCCCAGACCAGGCGGTCCTCGGGCGTGTTGAACACGTAGTGCAGCGCCACCGTGAGCTCCACGGTGCCCAGGTTGGAGCTGAGGTGCCCGCCGGTGCGCGCCACGCTCTCCAGCAGGAAGGCGCGCAGTTCGGCGGCCAGCGGCGGGAGCTGCGCGCGCGTGAGGCGGCGCAGGTCGGCGGGCGAGTCGATGGTCGACAGCAGGGAGCTCATGGGCACAGACGCTTGGGTCATGGGAGTATCGGGCTTGCGCGGCCCGTCAGGAAACGCGCCGCCCTACCCAGTCGGCCAGGGCGTGCAGGGTGTGGGCATGGCGGTGGTCGAGGCCGCTGCGGCGCAGGGCGTCGTGGGCCTGGTCCAGCACGCGGTCGGCATAAGCCTGCGCTCCGGCCAGCCCCATCAGGGAGACGAAAGTCGGTTTGTCGGCGGCGGCATCCTTGCCGGCGGTCTTGCCCAGCGTGGCCGAATCCGCGGTCACGTCCAGGATGTCGTCCACCACCTGGAACGCCAGGCCCAGGCTGGCCCCGTAGCGCGCGAGCAAGGCCTGCACGTCATGCGATGGCGTGCCGGTGGCCGCCCCCATCACCACGCTGGCCTGCAGCAGGGCGCCGGTCTTGCGGCGGTGCATGGCTTCGAGCGAAGCGAGGTCCAGGGCCACGCCGACACTGGCCAGGTCGACAGCCTGTCCGCCGGCCATGCCGTCGGCACCCGCCGAGAGCGCCAGCAGGCGGCACAGTCGCGCGCTCATCGCGTCGCTCACACTGCCATCACCCGGCACCAGCAATTCGAACGCCAGCGCTTGCAGCGCGTCACCCGCCAGCAGCGCCTGGGCCTGGCCAAAGCGCACATGCACCGTGGGTTTTCCCCGGCGCAGCACATCGTTGTCCATGCAGGGCATGTCGTCGTGCACCAGCGAGTAGGCGTGAATCAGCTCCACGGCGCAAGCTGCGCGCAGCGCGGCCTCGTGGTGTCCACCCACGGCCTCGCAGGCGGCCAGCACCAGCAGGGGGCGCAGACGCTTGCCACCGTCGAGCACGGCGTAGCGCATGGCTTCCCCCAACCCGGCAGGCGCATCCGGGGGCACCCAGTGCTCAAGCGCGCGCTCCACCGCGGCCTGCTGCGCGCTGCGCCAGGCCGCGAACACATCGGTATCGGACAGCACGGCGTTCAAGCAGCGTCCCAGGGTTTGAGCACGCCGCCTTCGAGCACCTTGATCTGGTTTTCGACCTCTTCCAGCCGGGTGCGACAGAAGGCAAGCAACTCGGCACCCCGCTGGTAGCGGGTCAGCAACTGGTCCAACGGCAACTGGCCGGCGTCGAGCTGGGCCACCAGCTGCTCCAGCTCTTCCAGCGCCGCCTCGTAGCTGACAGCGGCGGGAGAAGTGGCGGCCGCGCGCGGCGCGCGGGATGGGGAAGGTGTGGGCATGGATCCGGTGTGCTCAGGCCCTTCGCGGGCCACCAAAAGGGCTTTGCCGCGGATGGCGCCGGTCCTCGTCTCAACCGATCCCCGCGCCCCGCAGACAGCCATGTAAAACGGGCATTTTATGCCCGGCAAGGGCATTGCCCCCCGGGGTACAATCCGCGTTCTTTTTTTCTTCACTTCTCTTCACTACGGACAGCTCCTGTCCGGAGGGACGCACCACCCCACCCATCCCGCGCGAATTCGTCTGACGAGCACAGCGCTTACCCTGCCCCTTCATAGGGGGAGTCTCTAGGTCAGGACCACCATGTCTGATTTAAGTCTTCAACTGCAGCAGGCCGCAAGCCAACTACCGGTTTCCAGCTACTTCAGCGAGGCGCTGTTCCAGCGCGAAAAGGAAACACTCTTCCAGCGCGGGCCCCGTTATGTGGGGCACCAACTCGCGGTCCCCAACGTGGGGGACTACCACGCCCTGCCCCAGGAAGCGGGTGGTCGCGCGCTTGTGCGCACCGGCAAGGGCGTCGAGCTGATCTCCAATGTCTGCCGCCACCGCCAGGCCGTGATGCTCACCGGGCGGGGCAACCTGGGCGAAACGCGCAGCGGCAGCGCTGGCGGCAACATTGTCTGCCCGCTGCACCGCTGGACCTACAGCGGCGCGCATGGCGAGCGGGCGGGCCAGTTGCTGGGGGCCCCACACTTCGAGCAGGACCCCTGCCTGAACCTCAACAACTACCCGCTGCGCGAGTGGAACGGCCTGCTGTTCGAGGACAACGGCCGCGACGTGCAGGCCGACCTGGCGAACATGGGGCCACGCGCCGCGCTCGATTTCGAGGGCATGGTGCTGGACCATGTGGAACTGCACGAGTGCAACTACAACTGGAAGACCTTCATCGAGGTCTACCTGGAGGACTACCACGTCGCCCCGTTCCACCCCGGTCTGGGCGGCTTCGTCACCTGCGAGGACCTGCGCTGGGAATTCAAGCCCGAGTACTCCGTGCAGACGGTGGGCCCGGCCAATTTGATGGGCAAGGCCGGCAGCCCGGTCTACCAGCGCTGGCACGAGCAGCTGATGCGGTACCGCCAGGGACAGATGCCCGCGCACGGCGCGATCTGGCTGACCTACTATCCGCACATCATGGTCGAGTGGTACCCGCACGTGCTGACGGTCTCCACCCTGCACCCGGTGAGCGTGGACAAGACGCTCAACATGGTCGAGTTCTATTACCCCGAGGAAATCGCGGCCTTCGAGCGCGAGTTTGTCGAGACCCAGCGCGCGGCCTACATGGAAACCTGCATCGAGGACGACGAGATCGCCGAACGCATGGATGCGGGGCGCAAGGCCCTGCTCGCGCGCGGCGACAACGAGGTCGGGCCGTACCAGAGCCCGATGGAGGACGGCATGCAGCACTTCCACGAGTGGTACCGCCGCCATATGGCAGGCGCCGTCTGATGGGCCTCGGCTCCGGCCAGACTGCCCGCTCCGCCACCACGGGAGCCTGACGCATGCAGGCCCTGTGGATGCTGCTGGCCTCGCTGTTCTTCGCCAGCATGGGCGTGTGCATCAAGTTCGCGTCCGCCCACTTCAACAGCTTCGAGATCGTCTGTTACCGCGGCATGGTAGGCGTGGTCTTCCTGATCGGGCTCACGCGCATGAACGGCGTGACGCTGGGTACCAGCGTGCCGATGATGCACGCCTGGCGCAGCGTGGTGGGCGTGATCGCCCTGGCTTCCTGGTTCTACGCCATCGGTGCGCTGCCGCTGGCCACGGCCATGACGCTCAACTACATGAGCAGCGTGTGGATCGCCGCCTTCCTGCTGGGTGGCGCGGTGCTGCTGCAGGGGCGCAACGCCCCGGTTCGTCGGCAAGGCCCCCTGTTCCTGACCGTGCTGGCCGGCTTCGTGGGCGTGGGCATGATGCTGCGCCCCACGCTGCAGGAAGACCAGGCCCTGGGCGCGCTCGTCGGGTTGCTCTCGGGCATCTTCTCTGCCTTTGCCTATCTGCAGGTGGCCACGCTCGCGCGCGCGGGCGAGCCGGAAAGCCGCACGGTGTTCTATTTCTCGATCGGCGCCATGATCGTGGGCGCGCTGGGCATGCTGTTCACCGGCGCGAGCGCCTGGCACTGGCCCGGCGCGCTGTGGCTGCTGCCGATTGGCCTGCTCGCGGTGTTCGGCCAGCTCTGCATGACGCGCGCCTACTCGCGCGGCGCCACCATGGTGGTGGCCAATCTGCAGTACTCGGGCATCGTGTTCGCGGCACTCTACGGGCTGCTGATCTTCGGCGACGAGTTGCCCCTGATTGGCTGGCTGGGCATGGCGCTGATCATCCTCAGCGGCATCGCCGCCACGCAGTTGCGCAGTCGCGCCGTCGCCAACGCGCCCGCCGAGGAGCACTGAGCGGCGCGTCTGCCGCACAATGCGCGCATGTACACGACCCTGATCACCGTCCCCCAGTTGCAGCAGCTCATGGCCAGTGGCACGCCGCTGCGGGTGATGGACTGCAGCTTCGATCTGATGAACCCCGATGCCGGGCTTGCCCAGTTCGAGGCCGAACACATTCCGGGCTCGGTGCACGTGCACCTCGACCACCACCTGAGCGACAAGTCCGGGCCGGACCGCGCCAGCGGCGGACGCCATCCGCTGCCTTCGCGCGAGACGTTCGCAAGGCGCCTGGGTGCGCTGGGCCTGCACAACAGCATGCAGGTGGTCGTGCTTGACCGCGCGGCCATCACCACCAGCGGGCGCCTGTGGTGGATGCTCAAGTGGTGCGGGCACGAGGCCGTGGCCGTGCTCGACGGCGGCCTGGCCGCCTGGAAGGCCGGTGGCGGAGCGGTTGCCACAGGCCCGGCGGAGCAGCCCGTTCCCACGTCTTTTGAGCTGCGCGATCCCTTGACCGGCACGGCGTCGACCGAACAGGTCGCCGCCTCGCTGGGCCGTCCTGAATTCACGCTGGTGGATGCGCGCGCCGCCGCCCGCTTTCGCGGCGAGACCGAGCCACTGGACCCGGTGGCCGGCCACATCCCGGGCGCGCTCAACCGCCCCTTCGGCGACAACGTCCTGCCCGACGGCCGCTTCAAGCCCGCGGCCGAATTGCGGCGCGAGTTCGAGCGCCTGCTGGCCGGCCGCGACCCCGCCAGCGTGGTGCACCACTGCGGCAGCGGCGTGAGCGCGGTACCCAACCTGATCGCGATGGAAGTCGCAGGACTGGGCCGCACACGCCTCTACCCGGGCAGCTGGAGCGAGTGGTGCAACACGCCGGGCCTGCCGGTGGCGCGTAACTGACGAGGCACCCTTCATCCATGCCGCCGCATTCGTCCCACTCCCAGGACGTGGCCGTCACCCCGGTGCCGTCGGCCAGCCAGCGCAAGCGGGTGCTGGAACTGCTGGCGCTGTTGACTGGCCTGGCGGCATGCGTGGTGTTCGTGATCGATCTGATGGCGGCCAGTCCCGGCCGGCGCGAGTCCTGGATCGCGGGCTGTCTGATGGCGGTGTCTGCCCTGGCCTACGTCCTGGTGCGGCGTGAGCGCACGCAATACGTGCCCCACCTGATCGTGGCGGGCACGCTGGGCGCGGCCGTCCTGTCGGTGATCACCTACGGCTCGGTGCGCACGGCGGTCGGTTTCCTGTTCGTGGCCGCGGTGGCCGGCGCGGGCACCCTGCTGGGGCGCACCGCGCTGATCGCCACCGTGGCCGCCGCCGTGGGGGCGCTGGGCCTGCTCACGCTGGCGGAAGTCAACGGTTGGTTGACTGCAAAGCCGTATTTCGAGGTCGGACTGCGGGTCTGGATCACGCATTCTGCGACCCTGATCGTGGTGGGCGTGATGGTCTACCACAGCGGCCGCCAGCTGCGCGAAGCCTTCGAGCGCCAGAAGGAAGCGCTGGAACAGCGCAAGAAAACCGAACAGGAGCGCGACCGCAATCTCGACCGCTTCGCCCGCATCTTCCACACCAGCCCCAGCCCCATGGTGGCGCAGTCCGCGCGCTCGGGCATGATCCTGGACGTCAACCCCGCGTTCGAACGCTGCTACGGCTACACGCGGGCGCAGGTGCTCGGGCGGCAGGACGACTTCCTGTGGGCGGACCCCGCACAGCGCGAGGCCTTCATGGAACAACTGTTCAGCACCCGCCGCGCCGAACAGCATCCGGCGCGTGGCCTGCGCGCGGACGGCAGCACCTTCGAGGCGCTGGTCTCCAGCGAGATGGGGGACGACCCCGAGGAGAAACTCATCATGACCACGGTCAGCGACATCAGCGCGCAGACCGAAGTCATGGAGCGGCTGCGGCGCTCCGAGGAAAAGTTTGCCAAGGCGTTCAACTTCAGCCCGCTGAACATGACGATCAGCCGCCTCTCCGACGGCTCCTTCATCGACGTCAACCGGGCTGAGGACCGCGCGCAGGGCATGGCGCCCGAGGACCTCAAGGGCAAGACATCGGTCGAGGTCGGTTCCTGGCTCACCCCGCAGGACCGCGAGGCCTTTGTCGCGCAGTTGCTGCGCGACGGCCACATCGACGGCTACGAAACCCGCATGCGGCACAAGGACGGCTCGCTGGTGGACACGCGCCTGTGGGCCGAACTGATCGAGGTCGACGGCGAGCCCTGCGTGCTCTCGTGCACCGTCAACATTTCCGAGGAGAAGCAGCGCGAAGCCCTGCTGCTCAGCGTGGCCCGGGGCGTGGCCGCCGAAACGGGCGAGGCCTTCTTTGGCGCGCTCACGCGCCACCTGGGCGAGGCCATCGCAGCGGACATGGTGATCGTCGGCGAATGCCGCGACGACGGCCGCGTACGCACGCTTGCCGTGCGGCAGAGAGGCCAGGCGCGCCCCAACTTCAGCTTCGACGTGGAGAACACGCCCTGCGCCCAAAGCCTGCGACAGACCGAAATGCTGATCTGCGCAAGCGACCTGCCGCGGCACTTCCCCCTGGCCCGGGGGCTGATCGACTCCGGGTGCCAGGCCTACCTGGGCAAGGCCCTGAGGGACGACGACGGCACGGCCATCGGTGTCGTCTTCGCGGTCTGGCGCGAGCCCCTGCAGTTGCGACCCGACGTGCAGGCGCTGATCGCCATCTACGCCAGCCGGGCCAACGCCGAGCTGGCGCGGCTGCGCCGCGACCGCGAGATCCAGCGCCTGAATGAAACGCTCGAACTGCGCGTGCGCGAGCGCACGGCCGACCTGCAGCGCCTCAATGCCGAGCTGGACTCGTTCGCCTACTCGGTTTCGCACGACCTCAAGTCACCGCTGCGGGCCATCGACGGCTTCACCCGGCTGCTGGACGAGGAAGTCGGCAAACGCCTGGACGCCGGGGAACGCGAGCTGCTGGACCGTGTGCTGAGTTCGACCCGGCGCATGGGCGCGCTGATCGACGATCTGCTGGCGCTGGCGCGCGTGAGCCAGGGTCGCCTGGAACGCCAGCAGGTGGACCTGAGCGAGATGGCCGGCGCCATTCTGGAGCACGAGCGGCGCAAAGATCCGCAGCGCGACATCGAACTGCGCATTGCCCCGGGCCTGCAAGCCCACTGCGACCCGCGGCTGGCGCGCATCGTGCTGGAGAACCTGCTGGTCAATGCGCTCAAGTACAGCCGGACGAAAACGCAAACGGTGATCGAGTGGGGGCAACTGCCACCGGTGGGCAGCGAGCCCGCCATGTACTTCGTCCGCGACAACGGCGTGGGCTTCGACATGGCCTATGTCGACAAGCTGTTCAAGCCATTCCAGCGCCTGCACATGCCCAGCGAATTCGAAGGCACCGGCATCGGCCTGGCCACCGTGCGGCGCATCATCGAGCGCCACGGTGGCCAGATCACCGGCGAGGGCTGGCCTGGCGTGGGCGCGCGCTTCTGCTTCTCTTTCGGGGACCAGGCAACACCCCCCGCCGTGCTGCGCGCGTCCCCCCGCGAGGGGGACGCACCCTAGGCCCGGCAAAGCCGGTTCCCAGGGTGCCCGGGATGGGGCGCTCCTTCCCCTCAGTGCGCCAGGCCGCTCACGACCGTGACCAGCGCAATGCCCGCCCCGAGCCAGGCCACCTGCGCCGCCGTGGCAGCCAGGCTCAGGCGCTTCTGCAACTGGGGAATCAGGTCGGCCAGCGCCACGTAGACGAAGCTGCTGGAGGCCACCACCAGGAAGTACGGCAGGTAGTCCTGCAACTGCGTCAGCAGGAAATACCCCGCCAGGCCGCCCAGCGCGGTCACGGTGCCCGCCAGCGAGACCTTGACCAGCGCCGCGCGCGAGGTGCCCGACGTCTGGCGCAGCACCACCAGATCACCCATGTGGTGCGGCACCTCGTGCGCCAGCACCGCCAGCGCCGTGATCACGCCCAGGCGCATGTCGGCCACAAAGGCCGACGCAATCAGGATGCCGTCGCCGAAGGCGTGCACGCTGTCGCCAGCGAGCACCGTCCAGCCCCCTGATCGCGGCGCGTGGTGGTGCCCGTGCCCATGGTGCGCATGGGCACGGTCGTGGGCGTGCCCACCCTCGTCGTGGTGGTGCTCATGCCCGTGGTGCCACAGCTCGGCCTTGTCCAGCAGGAAGAAGAACACCAGCCCGACCAGCAGCCAGGCAAACAGCTCGTGCGCACCCGCTTCGCTCTCGAAGGCCTCGGGCAGCAGGTGCATGAACGCCGTGGCCATCAGCGCCCCCGCCGCCAGGCTGAGCATGTGCTGCGTGTAGCGCGCCAGCATGGCCAGGCCCAGCAGGGCGGCCAGCCAGACGCTGCCCACGCCGGCGGCGACGGTTCCGATCAGGATCGCGATCAAGGTCATGTTGTTGTCTGCTCGATTCAGCCAGATTCAGCCACAAAAAAGGGCCGCATTCAGCGGCCCCGGTCATTGGTGAGGGCGCAGCCTCAGGCCACGCCGTGCTGCTTGAACCACGCCAGGGCGCGTTTCCAGCCGTCCTCGGCCGGCTCCTTGCGGAAGCTTGGCCGGTAGTCGGCGTGGAACGCGTGCGGTGCGTCCCGGTACAACACGAAGGTCGATTTCCTGGCGGCGGCACCGCCGCCGGCCAGGGCATCCTGCATCTTAGCAACCGTGTCAACAGGGATGCCGGTGTCGGCACCACCGTAGAGGCCCAGCACGGGGCCGTTGAGTTGCGCGGCCACGTCCAGCGGGTGCTTCGGATTGAGCGGGCTGGCCGCGCCCACCAGCCGGCCGTACCAGGCCACGCCGGCCTTCACCGCCGGGTTGTGCGCGTTGTACAGCCAGACCTGGCGCCCACCCCAGCAGAAACCGGTGATGCCCAGCTTGCGGGTGTCGCCGCCGTTGGCGGCCGCCCACTTCACCGTGGCGTCCAAGTCGCCCATCACCTGCGCGTCCGGCACCTTGGACACCACCTCGGCAATCAGCTTGCCGATCTCGCCATAACTCTGCGCATCGCCCTGGCGCACGAACAGTTCGGGCGCAATCGCCAGGTAGCCGGCCCGGGCAAAGCGGCGCGCCGTGTCGGCGATGTACTCGTGCACGCCAAAGATTTCGGAACACACCAGCACCACCGGCAACCCGGTCTTGCCGGCGGGCGCGGCGCGGTAGGCCGGCATCTTGAAGCCGTTGACATCGATCATCACCTCGCCCACCGTCAGCCCGTCCGACGGCGTGCGGATCGCCGTCTGTGCCATCAGCGGCGCGGCCGCGGCCGCATAGCCCACACCCAGCGCGGCCTTGAGCGCGGTGCGTCGGGTGGCGCCCTGTTCGGTGGACTGGCCGGGCAGCAGGGCGTCGAGGTCCTGTGCGTGTCGTTCGTCGAGCATGGTCGCGTCTCCTTCGGTGGTTGAAAAGATACCTGATCCTGCACGGGGCCTGAAGTTCAAACACCAGGCGCGAAGGGCCTCCATCCACAGATGCCGCGGAACCGGCTTCGCCGGGCCGCAGGCGTCGCCCCCTGCAAGGGGGTCGCGGCGCAGCCGCGGCGGGGGCGGGGGCGGACTTTTAATGCGCCTTGTCCCAGTTCGACCCCACGCCCACCTCGGCCAGCAGCGGCACCTTGAGCGCGGCCACGCCGGCCATGAGGTGCGGAATCTCGCTGCGCAGCCAGTCGACTTCGCCCTCGGGCACCTCGAACACCAGTTCGTCGTGCACCTGCATGATCATCTTCGTGCCGCGGCGCTGCTCGTCCAGCGCCTTCTGCACGGCCACCATGCTGAGCTTGATCAGGTCGGCCGCCGTGCCCTGCATCGGCGCGTTGATGGCGGCGCGTTCGGCGCCGCTGCGGCGCGGGCCGTTGGGGCTGTTGATCTCGGGCAGGTACAGGCGGCGGCCGAACACGGTCTCCACGTAGCCCTGGGCCTTGGCGCTCTGGCGGGTTTCGTCCATGTAGCGCTTGACGCCCTCGAAACGCTCGAAGTAGCGCTGGATGTAGTTCTTGGCCGCGGTGTTGTCGATGGCGAGCGCCTTGGCCAGGCCGAAGGCGCTCATGCCGTAGATCAGGCCGAAGTTGATCACCTTGGCGTAGCGGCGCTGCTCGCTGCTGACCTGCGCGGGCTCCACGCTGAACACCTCGGCCGCCGTCGCGCGGTGCACGTCCTGCCCTTCGTGGAAGGCGCGCAGCAGGGCCTCGTCGCCGCTGATGTGGGCCATGATGCGCAGCTCGATCTGCGAATAGTCGGCGCTGGCGATCACATGGCCGGGCGGCGCCACGAAGGCCTCGCGCACGCGCCGGCCCTCGGGCGTGCGGATGGGGATGTTCTGCAGGTTGGGGTCGTTGCTGGAGAGGCGCCCGGTCACGGCCACAGCCTGCGCATAGTGGGTGTGCACGCGCCCGGTGCGCGGCAGGGCCAGTTGCGCGAGCTTGTCGGTGTAGGTGCCCTTGAGCTTGGAGAGGCCGCGGTGCTCCAGGATCTTGGCGGGCAACGGGTAGTCCTCGGCGAGTTTTTCCAGCACCTCCTCGTCGGTGCTGCGCGCGCCCGTCGCCGTCTTCTTGACCACGGGCAGGCCGAGCTTGTCGAAGAAGATCTCGCCGAGCTGCTTGGGGCTGCTGAGGTTGAAGGGCTGGCCGGCGATGGCGTAGGCCTCCTGCTCCAGCGCGACGATGCGCTGGCCAAGTTCGTTGCTCTGGCGGGCCAGCGTGGGCGCGTCGATCAGCACGCCGTTGCGCTCGATGCGGTAAAGCGCCTCGCTGCTGGCGATCTCCAGCTCGTAGATGAACTTCAGCTTCTCGTCGGCCTGCAGGCGCGGCCACAAGGCCCCGTGCACGTCCAGCGTCTGGTCGCTGTCCTCGCAGGAGTATTCGGCGGCCCTGGCCACATCGACCTGTGCGAACGGAATCTGGTGCGCGCCCTTGCCGCACAGGTCTTCGTAGCTGATGCCCTGGCGCCCGAGGTGGCGCTCGGCCAGACTGGCCAGGCCGTGCGGCTTGTGCACTTCGAGCACATAGCTCTGCAGCATGGTGTCATGCGCATAGCCCTGCACCTCGATGCCGTGGTTGGCGAACACGTGGCGGTCGTACTTCACGTGCTGGCCGAGCTTGAGGTGCTTCGGATCTTCCAGCCAGGGCTTGAGTTTCGCCAGCACCTCGTCGAACGGCAGCTGCGCAGGCGCATCGGGCCCGGCATGGCGCAGCGGGATGTAGGCCGCCTCGCCGGGCTTGACGCTGAAGCTGATGCCCACGATCTCGGCGCGCATCTCGTCGATGGAGGTGGTCTCGGTGTCCAGCGCCACCAGCTCGGCCGCCAGCACGCGCTGCAGCCAGGTGTCGAAGGCCTCCCAGGTGAGGATGGTGTCGTAGGCCAGGTTCGTCGCGCGCGGCGCGGCTGGGGCGGGGTCGTCGAACAAGCCCGGGTTTGCACTGTCCACCGCGTCGGCCTGCACCTCGCGCAAGGCCTCCACCACCTCGGGTTTCACCGACGCCTTGGCCGCCAGGCCCTTGAAGCCGTACTGCTCGTAGAACGCCTTGAGCGCTTCGTTGTCGGGCTCGCCGACGCGGATCGCGTCAAGCGCGGGCAAGCCGGGCACAAAACCGTTCAGGTCGCAATCGGTCTTGATGGTCAGCAGCGCGCGCCCGGTGGGCAACCAGTCCAGCGCCTTGCGCAGGTTCTCGCCGGCCACGCCCTTGATCTCGCCGGCGCGCGCCACCAGCGCGTCGAGCGAGCCGTATTCGTTGAGCCACTTGGCGGCGGTTTTGGGGCCCACTTTCTCCACGCCGGGCACGTTGTCGACCTGGTCGCCCACCAGCGTCTGGTAATCCACCATCAGGCGCGCGGGCACGCCGAATTCGGCCTCCACGCCGGCCAGGTCGCGCTTGCGCCCGTTCATGGTGTCGATGATGGTGATGTGTTCGTCCACCAGCTGCGCCAGGTCCTTGTCGCCGCTGGAGACGATCACGCGGATGCCCTGGCGCGCAGCCGTCACGGCCAGCGTGCCGATCACGTCGTCGGCCTCCACGCCGGGCACATCGAGCACCGGCCAGCCCAGCAGGCGCACCACCTCGTGGATGGGCGGGATCTGTGCGCGCAGGTCGTCCGGCATGGGGCTGCGCTGGGCCTTGTACTCGGGGTAGATGGCGTCGCGGAAGGTCGGACCCTTGGCGTCGAACACGCAGGCCACGAAATCGGCCGGCACTTCCTTGCGCAGGCTCTGCATCATGTTGACCATGCCGCGGATGGCGCCTGTGGCCGGGCTGGTGGGATCGCCAGGCACGGCCCGCAGGTCGGGCATGGCGTGGAACGCGCGGTACAGGTAGCTGGAGCCGTCGACCAGCAGCAGGGTCTGGCCAGCGGAGGCGTCGGGGGTATGGGCGTCGTCGGACATGGAGCGATTGTGGCGGAGATCGCCACACCCGGGCCGGACGCCGGGGCGGCGTATCCAGCGGTAACCGCTTACCCCCGCGCGCCGCGCGCCGGGCCCGCCCTGCCTACAATGCCGCATGAACGCTGCTACCCGCATTCCCCTGGCCGCACTGGCCCTTGGCCTGTATGCCGCCCTGCCAGCCCTGGCCCAGGTGGCGCCGGTGGACAGCCCGCGCGAACCGGTCTCGCCACGCGACCGCATCGAGCGCATCACGCACGAGGACAAACTCACCCGCATCGACGAGGTGCGCGTGGGCGGTCAGACGCAGAGCATCGAGGTGACGCCCAAGAACGGCGCGCCCGCCTACCAGATCCAGCCCGAGACCGCCGGATCGGCGGGCAGCGAGACGGGTGGCAAGCGCACCGGCAACGCCGGGCGCAGCAGCTGGCGCATCCTGAACTTCTGACCACCCCTCCCATGGCCGTTTACACCGAAGTCGCGTTCGACGAAGCCGCTGCCCTGCTCCACACCCTGAACCTGGGCGACCTCACCGAGTTGCGGGGCATCCAGGGTGGCATTGAAAACACCAACTACTTCGTGACCAGCGAGCGCGACGGCGCCACGCTGGAGCACGTGCTCACCGTGTTCGAGCGGCTGGACTTCGCGCAGTTGCCGTTCTACCTGCACTTCATGAAGTTCCTGGCCGGCCAGGGCATTCCGGTGCCCGAACCCAAGGCCAACGCGAATGGCGACATCCTGCACACGGTGCAAGGCAAGCCGGCCGCCGTGGTGGACAAGCTGCGCGGCAGGAGCGACCTGGCCCCCGGGGTGGCGCAGTGCGAAGCCGTTGGCGCCATGCTCGCGCGCATGCACCTGGCCGGACGCGACTTCCCCATGAACCAACCCAACCTGCGCGGCCTGCCCTGGTGGAATGAAACCGTGCCGGTGGTGCTTCCCTTCCTCACCGAGGCCCAGGCCGGGTTGCTGCGCGCGGAGATCGCCTACCAGAACCACGTGGCGCAAGGCCCTGCCTTCGCGGCCCTGCCGCGCGGCCCGATCCACGCCGACCTGTTCCGCGACAACGCCATGTTCGAGGACGGCGAGCTCACCGGCTTCTTCGACTTCTACTTCGCCGGTGTCGACAGCTTCCTGTTCGACATCGCGGTCTGCCTGAACGACTGGTGCGTGCTGCACGACCGGGACCACGACGGCTCGCTCGACACGCCGCGCTCGCTGGCGCTGCTCGGCGCCTACCAGGCGGTGCGCCCCCTGAGTGCGGCAGAGCGCGCATTGCTGCCGGCCATGCTGCGCGCGGGCGCCCTGCGCTTCTGGATTTCGCGCCTGTGGGACCTGCACCTGCCGCGCGAGGCGGCCCTGCTGCAGCCCCACGACCCGAGCCACTTCGAGCGCGTGCTGCGCGCCCGCGTGCGCGACACCCACGACCTGGCGGCGCTGCTGCGCGACGACGCGCTGCAGCCGGCCTGACAACCACGTCACGAATGAAACTTCATCCTGTTCCCGCCCGCACCGGTCTGCAATGGGTGCGGCTCGGCGCCACGACCTTCCTGCGCCAGCCGCTGGCCATGGCCGGCCTGTTCTTCATGTTCATGGCCACCGTCTCGGTGCTCTCGCTGGTGCCGGTGGTGGGCACGCTGCTCTCGCTCGCGCTGGTACCGGCGGCCACACTGGGCCTGATGGCGGCCACCCGCGAGGCCGCGCAGGGGCGCTTCCCGATGCCGTCCACGCTGGTCTCGGCCTTTCGCGCCGGCCCCGACAAGACGCGCTCCATGCTGGTGCTGGGCGCAATGTATGCCGCTGCACTGATGCTGGTGCTGGGGGTGGCGGCCCTGTTCGCCACCGAGGCACCGCCGCCGCCGGCCCTGCCCGGCGGCGCCGAGGTCTCGGCCGAGCGCGTGCGCTCGATGTTCAGCAGCCAGGGCCTGTGGGCGGCGATGGTGGTCTACCTGCCGGTTCTCATGGCGTTCTGGCACGCGCCGGCGCTCGTTCACTGGCATGGGGTGAGCCCGCTCAAGAGCCTGTTCTTCAGCCTCATGGCCTGCTGGTCCAACAAGGGTGCCATGCTGGTCTACGCCGCCGGCTGGGTGGGCGTGTTCATGCTGACGGGCCTGCTCATGAGCCTGCTGGCCTCGCTGCTCGGTGGCACGGAGGCGCTGGGCATCGTGCTCTATCCGCTGGTGCTGCTCATGGCCTCCATGTTCCACACCTCGATCTGGTTCACCTTCGTGGACAGCTTTGAAGCACCCGACGGCCCCGGCGCCGCCACAACCGGAGAACACGCATGACCCAGCACACCCTGCAAGGCCGCCGTGAAGACGAAGTAACCTGGTTCCAGCGCCGCGACACGCTCAAGGCCGCCGCCGCCTGGGTGGCCACGGGTGGCATGCCGGCGGCCCTGGCGCAACAGCGCAGCAACGTGGTGGACTTCGTCGGCGACATCCTGCTCAACGGCCAGCGCATGCTGCCGCAGCAGGTGGTGCAGACCGGCGACGAAATCGTCACCGGTGCCGCCTCGCGCCTGGTGTTCGTGATCGGCAACGCCGCCTTCCATGTGCGGCAGAACTCGCGCCTGCGCGTCGAGCGCGGCGCCACGCTCAACACCATGAGCCTGCTGCGCCTGCTCAGCGGCGCGGTGATCAGCGTCTTCGGCCGCGGCGTGGCCCGCTCCATCGTCACGCCCACCCTGACCGCGGGCATCCGGGGCACCGGCGTGTACACCGAGGTCATGGCCGACCAGGGCGGGCGCAGCTACTTCTGCAACTGCTACGGCACGGTGGACATGCAGGCCGGGGGCAACCGGGCGCTCTCGGTGTCCAGCTACCACCAGTCATTCTGGGGCGAGGTCGAACCCCGGGGCGGGCGCTTCCTCACGCCTGCACCGGCGCTCAACCACACCGACGAGGAACTCGAATTCCTCGCCCGCCTGATCGACCAGCGCACGGCCTGGCAGATCGCCGGGCGCACCGGCGTGAAGGACGGGCGCGGCTACATGGAGCAGCAGCCACCCGAGATGCACCCGGCCATGCCGCGCTGAGAACGCGCCTCGCCCAGAAAAAAGGCCCGGCATGTCCGGGCCTTTTCATGACATGCCGGGTTCTCAGAGACCGATGACGCCGCCGTCGTTCCGGGTGATCACGATGGTGGCCGAGCGCGGCCGGCCGGCGGGTGCGTAGTTCACCGCGCTCACACCCGGCCACTGGCTTTGCAGCACGAAGGGGCCGGTGCCATAGGCGTTGGTGCGTTCGCCGGGATACTGAATGTTCACGAACAAGGTCCTGCCGTCGGCCGTCTCGGTGATGCCGGTGACCTCGCAACCTCTTGGCCCCACGAGGAAGCGGCGCAGTTTCGCCTCGCCCAGCGCGGCTCCGATGAAGGTGCCCTCGGTGCCCGTGCCGCCGCCCAGGCTGTTGTTCACCGTGACCGGTCCGCCATCGCCCACCGCACCGGGAATGGCGGCCAGCAGCATGCAGTTGGTCTCGTCGGTGTAGGCGCCGTCGTCGGTCTGGATCCAGCAGATGCCGCTGGCCGGGCTGAACCACAGACCGTCGGGCGAGGAAAAGTCGTTGGCGTCGGTCAGCCCCGAGAGGTTGATGTCCGCGCCCGCGTCGGCCTCGGCGCCGAACAGGAAGATGTCCCAGGTGAACGCCACGGCGGTCGAGGCCCCGCCCTGCTCGCTCAGGCGCACGATGTGGCCGTTGGGATTGCCGCTGCCGGCGTTGCCGTCGTTGTCGGCGTAGGCGCGCGGGTTGGCCGCATCGGTGTTGGCCAGGTTGCGGCTGCTGTTGTTGGTCATGGTGAAGTACACGTCGCCGTTCTTCGGGTTCACCGCGCCCCATTCCGGGCGGTCCATCTTCGTGGCGCCCACCGCGTCGGCGGAGTGGCGCGCATGGACCAGCACGTCGGCCTGGTGGGCGAAGGTGTACGGCGCGTACCCCGCGATCAACGGGTTGGCAATGTCGAGCTCCAGCCATTCGCCCGTGCCTGTGTCGTTGAACCGGGCCACGTACAGCGTGCCCTCGTCCAGGTACTTGTGGCCGGCGGCCATGCCACCGCCCACATCGGCCGGGTCCCACGGCGCGGCGGAGACGAACTTGTAGACGTACTCGTTCTGCGAGTCACAGCCCATGTAGAAGGCCAGCGGCTGGCCGGCCACCGGGATGCTGCAGACGGCGGCCTCGTGCGCGAAACGGCCCATGGCCACGCGCTTGGCCGGCGTCGCGCCCGGGCGCAGCGGGTCGATCTCGACGATGTAGCCGAAGGTGTTGGGCTCGTTGCGGTAGTCCTGCGCGGCGGTCGCGCCCGGAGCGGAGACGTCCCAGCGGCCGAAACGGCTGTCGGTACCGGCGGAGGCCACGGCCGACCAGCCCTGCGATCCCGCGGTGGCCGCCGCGTGGGGCGCGCGGATCACACCGTAGCGCTGGCGCGCAGCCTTGGTGCGTGCATCCACGTCCACCGATCCACCGGGCATGAAGAAGTAGGCGGCCCAGTTCTCCTCGCAGGCCAGGTAGGTGCCCCAGGGGGTCTTGCCATGGCCACAGTTGTTGAGCGTGCCACGCGAGGTGGCACCGCTGGTGTCGTAGCGGGTCACCATCAGCGACCGGATGTCCGCCAGGTGCGCGGCCGGGCCGGCGATGTCCATCACGGTCTGGGCCGTGACGCGGCGGTTGAGGGCCGAATCGAGCTGCAGCGCCCAGTTGCCACCCGTCCTGCGCAATTCGGCGATCGACACACCGTGGTGGTTGATCTCCTTGAGCACCTCGGACTCCAGGCGGGTGCCCAGGTCCCAGCCGCCGAACTGCGAGAACTTCTTGCCACTCACGCCGTTGGTGGTCTGGCCGGTGGGGTGGAAGAAGTGCGCGTCGGCCGAGCTCTCGTGGTTGACGGCCAGCACCGCGCGGCCGGTGTCCTGCGTGGTGTAGTTGCCCAGCGCGTCGACGTAGAACAGGTCCATGCCGTCGTGGTGGTCGCCGATGCGGCGGCTCCAGTCGTCGGTCTCGGCGCCCGTGTTGGAGTACGCGGTTTCGGTGCTGAAGAGCCGGTCGCCCGTGGCGTGCAGCACGCTGTAGCTGTAACCAGCGGGCAGCACCACGTCGTCGAGCAGGCTCTTGTCGATGGCGCTGAAGCCCAGCCCGGGCGCGCTGGGCGCGGTGGGCGCGGGGGCATCGTCGCCACCGCCTCCACAGCCCGCCAGCAAGGGAATGCTGGAGAGCGCGGCCAGGCCCACGCCGCCGCGGATCAGGTGGCGGCGCGTCAGCGGCGCGCGCGTGCCGCGCGCCAGCACCTGCTGGAAGTGCTCGTTGGGGGAGTCGTTGAAGCTGTCGTCGTTGTCGTCGTGGTGAGACATGGGGTGCGGTTCCGTGATGGGTTGAAAGACCCGCGCAGTCTCCGCACAACGCATGACGATCCCGTGAATCGGGCCAAAGCCTCCGCGTGTCGCTCTGGAACCGCCCGCTTCATCAAGGCGTCACATCCGGCATGGTCTGCAGGAACAGGTCTTCCACCTGCCGCGCGATCTGCTGCCAGTCGAGCTGCGCGACCTGCGCGCGCGCCTGCTCGCTGGCCTGGGCAATGCGCTGCGGCTGCGCCGCCAGCTCCGAGGCCACGCGCAGGTAGGCCGTGTCGTCGTTGACATCCACCAGCCAGCCATTGCCATCGTGTCGCACCCAGTCCGCCGCCGCCGCGGTGCTGAAAGCGAGCACGGGCAGGCCGCTGGCCAGCGCTTCAACGGTCACGTTGCCGAAGGTCTCGGTGACGCTGGGAAACAGGAAGAGATCGGCCGACGCGTACCAGGCAGCAAGTTCCTCGTGCCGCCGCATGCCGCCAAACACCGCCTGCGGGCAGCGTTGCTGCAGGCTCTCGCGCAGCGGGCCGTCGCCCACGAACACGAGTTTCACGTCGGCATGCACCGCGCGCATCGCGTCGAAGGCTCTCACCACCAGGTCCAGGTTCTTTTCGGCGGCCAGGCGACCCACCGCCAGCAGCACGATGCTGCGCGGCGTGGCGCCCCACGAGGCGCGCAAGGTCTCGCTGCGCTGCCCGGGGTTGAAGAGCTGCGTGTCGACGCCGCGCGCGACCACCTGCACGTTCTCGAAGCCGATGCCCATGAGGTCGGCGCGCAGCGCCTGCGTGGGCACCATGGTCAGGCGCGTGAGGTTGTGGAACTTGCGCAGGTAGGCCACGATGGGTTCGCGCAACCAGCCCACGCCGTAGTGCTCGCTGTAGGCGTGGAAGTTGGTGCGGAAGTCCGAGGTGACTGGCAGGCGCAGGCGCCGCGCCGCCTGCAGCGCCGACCAGCCCAGCGGCCCTTCGGTGGCAATGTGCACCAGGTCGGGCCGCTTGAGTGTCCAGGCCTGGATCAGAGCGCGCTTGCCCGGCAGCCCGAGCTTGAGTTCGGGGTAGCGCGGAATCGGCATGCCGCGCATCAGCACCTCTTCGTAGCCGCTGTGGCTCAGCGCCTGGTCCACGCGCGTCTGGCGCGGCCGGATCAGCTGCACCTGGTGGTTGCGCGCGCACAGGCCCTGCACCAGGCGCGAGAGCGTGAGCGAGACGCCGTTGATCTCGGGCGGCCAGGTCTCGGTCACCACCGACAGGCGCAGCGACGGGCGGGGGGCGGGGTATTCCTCCACCACGATCTGATCGGAGTGCACGGTGGTCATGCGGCGATCTTGCGCAGGCATTGCAACAGTCTCGTGACAGCGCGCGGCTGTCACCGGCCTTTCACACGCCGACAGGACCATGTCATGCGTTTGACGCCTTCCCTCCGACTGCAACCCACTGGAGCCCTTCGTGAACGACTTCTTCAAGACCCTGGACATCCAGCGCTGGGACGACCACCGCTACTACCACCACAGCCGCATCAACCAGACGCTGCATCTGGTCAGCGCGGTGAGCTTCGTGGTGGCCTATGCGCTGCTGTGGACGGACCCGATCCTTTCGGCGCTGATCGCCTGGCTGGTGTCGATGACGAGCCGCCAGGCGGGCCACTTCTTCTTCGAACCCAAGGGCTACGACCATGTGAACCAGGCCACGCACGAATACAAGGAAGAGATCAAGGTCGGCTACAACCTGCGCCGCAAGGTGGTGCTGATGGCCCTGTGGGCGGGCACGCCGCTGCTGGTGTGGGCGGTGCCCGGCGTGTTCGGCCTGTTCGAGCCTCACACCGACAACACCGGCTTCATCCGCCACGTTGGCGCGCTGTGGCTCGCGCTGGGCGCGGGCGGCCTGCTGTTCCGCACCGTGCACCTGTTCTTCCTCTTCGACGCGAAGACCGGCCTGGTGTGGATGACCAAGATCCTGACCGACCCGTTCCACGACATCAAGCTGTATCACCGCGCGCCGCTGTACCTGCTGCGCGGCCAGCTGATCGACCCGGGCGTGGCCGTGAAGTGATCGGCCTCTAGCCCCGCAGGTGCCGCCACATCTCGCGCAGCACCTGACGGCGGATCGCCTTGTGCGTCAGCGCAGGCGCCGTCCACCACCAGCCCTGTGTCTGCATGTCCTGCGCCGCCGCCACGCAACGCCGCAACACCTCCTCGAATTCATCGTCATGCAGGTTCAGGCCGAAGATGAAGCGCCCCGTGCCCACCCAGCTCAAGGCCAGCCCGTGCCAGCGCAGGAAGTACTGGTACATCCAGTGGTAGCGGCCGGGCTGCGTGTAGGTCAGTGTCCAGATGCTCTGCAGGTGGGCCGCGCGCACCGGGAACCCGTGCGCGGCCATGGCGTCGTTGAAGCACTTCGCGCGCGCGTCCCACTTCGCGTCCTGGTCCGCGTACATCGCCTGCACCTCGGGCGTCTGCAGGCGCCGCAGGAAGGCGTTCATGCCACCCATCACATAGGGATGGGCGTTGAAGGTGCCGCGCGCGAAGCACACGTCGGCCGGGCGTTCGGGGCGAAAGCGCTGCATCAGGTCGGCGCGCCCGCAGACGACGCCCACGGGGTAGCCCCCGGCGAGTGTCTTGCCGTAGGTGACCATGTCGGCGCGCACGCCGAAGTAATCCTGCGCGCCGCCGGGCGCGAGCCGGAAGCCCAGGAACACCTCGTCGAAGATCAGCACGATGCCGCGCTCGGTGCAGACCTCGCGCAACCGCTTCAACCACGCGGTGTAGGCCGCGCGGTCGTAGCCGGCCGTGCGGCTGCCGTCGACCAGCGTGGAGTCGCCCGGTGCGTTGCGGTTGGGGTGCAGGGCCTGCAGCGGGTTGACCAGCACGCAGGCAATGTCGCGCCGCGTGCGCAGCACCTGCAGGCTCCTGTCGTCCATGTCCTTGAGCGTGTAGGTCTCGCGCGGCGGCATCGGGTTGCCGGGGCCGGGTTGCACGTCCTCCCACCAGCCGTGGTAGGCGCCGCAGAAGCGCACCAGGTGCTTGCGCCGCGTGTGGTAGCGCGCCAGCCGAACGGCCTGCATGACCGCCTCGGTGCCCGACATGTGGAACGAGACCTGGTCCATGCCGGAGATGGTTTTGAGCCGCTCAATGTTGTCGGCCACGCAAGGGTGGTAGGCACCGAGCACCGGCCCGAGCGCGGCGCCCATCCGCGCGCCCTCTTCCATGCAGGCCTTGTAGAAGTCGACGCCGAACACGTTCACACCGTACGAGCCAGTGAGGTCGATGAAGCGGTTGCCGTCGAGGTCGGTGACGCTGCAACCGTCGGCGGACTGCACGAACGCGCCTACCTTCAGGCGCTCGCGCACCAGGGGGCTGAACGGGAAGGGCACGCGGTAGCTGCCGGTGAACTGCAGGTCGGCCAGGCCTTCGCGGGCCTGGGCGCTCAGGGCCAGGCTCTTCTCGTAGCGCTGGGCGTAGCCGGCGCAGAGCATCTCGAACGAGGTTCTGCGCAGGCGGGCGATGTCCTCGGGCGCGCCGTCGCAATCGAAGAAGCGGGTCTCGTCCCAGGCATAGCCCGGCAACCAGCCTGCCAGGCGTTTGGCCATGCGCGAATGGCCCGCGAGCGAGCGGTGCTTGGCGCGCGAGAGCTGCAGGCGCTGGCGCAGGTAGGGCAAGGCCAGCACCAGAGAGCCCAGCGGAAGGGCATAGGAAAGATAGGACATGCGGCACTCGCTCCAGGGCGGTTGATGTGTGTCGTTTGTAGGTCGCCCACATGACGCACGTATGAACATTGCAAGACAGCTCCAGCGCCTCGCCCTCCACGAGGACATCAACTTCCTGCTGACCAACCGCGTGCCGCGCGCGGCGCTCACGCGCTTCATGGGCTGGTTCAGCCGGATCCGCCACCCCTGGGTGCGCGGCACCTCCATGGCGGTGTGGCGCGCCTTCACCGACCTGGACCTGAGCGAGGCGAAGAAGACCGCGTTTGACAGCCTGCACGACTGCTTCGTGCGCGAACTGCGGCCCGGCCTGCGGCCCGTCGACCCGCGCCCCCGGGTGCTGGCCAGCCCCTGCGACGCGATCGTGGGCGCCTGCGGGCGCATCGGCGACGACGCAGGCGCCCAGGTGTTTCAGGCCAAGGGCTTTCCGTACCCACTCACCGACCTGCTCGGCAGCGGTGCGCGTGCGCGCGCGCTGATCGACTCCCTGCGCGGCGGCCACTACGTCACGCTGCGCCTGACCTCCAGCATGTACCACCGCTTCCACGCCCCCGCCGCGCTCACGCTGGAACACGTGACCTACCACAGCGGCGACACCTGGAACGTGAACCCCATCGCCTTGAAGCGCATCGAGCGCCTGTTCTGCAAGAACGAGCGCGCCGCGCTGCACGCACGGCTGGACGACGGCACGCCGCTGCTGCTGGTGCCGGTGGCGGCCATCCTGGTGGCCAGCATGCGGCTGCGCGCGGTGGACGTGGCGCTCAACGCGCAGTACCGCGGCCCGCACGAGCTGCCCTGCAACGCGCGCTACGACAAGGGCGAGGAAATGGGCTGGTTCGAGCACGGCTCGACCATCCTGGTGTTCACGCCCCAGGGCTTTGCGCTGTGCGATGGCATCGAGACCGGTCACCTCATCCGCATGGGCGAGGCGCTGCTGCAACGCGCCCCGCACTGAGTCAGATCGCCGCCTGGTTCACGCGTCGCATGAGCTGTTCGGCGCTTTCCTTGCGCTCGCTGTAGCGGTCCACCAGGTAGGGCGCCACGTCGCGCGTGAGCAAGGTGAACTTCACCAGTTCTTCCAGCACGTCCACCACACGATCAAAGTACGCCGAAGGCTTCAGGCGGTCGTGCTCATCGAATTCCTGCCAGGCCTTGGCGATGGACGACTGGTTGGGGATGGTGAACATGCGCATCCAGCGGCCGAGCACGCGCATCTGGTTGACCGCGTTGAACGACTGCGAACCGCCGCTGACCTGCATCACCGCCAGCGTCTTGCCCTGCGTGGGCCGCACCGCGCCGAGCGAGAGCGGGATCCAGTCGATCTGCGCCTTCATGATGCCGGTCATGGCGCCGTGGCGCTCGGGCGAGCACCACACCATGCCTTCGGCCCAGGCCGCGAGGGCACGCAGTTCCGCCACCTTGGGGTGCGTCTCGGGCGCGTCGTCGGGCAGCGGCAGGCCGCTGGGGTTGAACACGCGCGTCTCGGCACCCATGGCCTGCAGCAGGCGGGCCGATTCCTCCACCACCAGGCGGCTGAACGAGCGCGCGCGCAACGAACCGTAGAGCAGCAGGAAACGCGGCGCGTGCGTCGACGCCTGAACGGGGCGAAGGCGCTGGGCATCGAGCACCCGGAAGGACCCGTGATCGAGTTGGGGCAGGTCAACGGGGGCCATGAATGCGCACCCCCTTGTCATCCACCACGCGCTCGCCATCCTCCTTGCTGAAGGCGCCCTGCTGCGGCCGCGGCAGGATGTCGAGCACCAACTCGGAGGGCCGGCACAGGCGCGTGCCCAGCGGCGTGACCACGATGGGCCGGTTCATCAGGATCGGGTGCTGGCCGATGAAGTCGAGCAACTGCTCATCGCTCCAATGCGCGGCACCCAGGCCCAGCTCGGCGTAGGGCGTGCCCTTCTCGCGCAGGATGTCGCGCACCGTGCCGCCCATGTCGGCCACCAGGCGCTGCAGCGTCGCGCGGTCCGGTGGTGTCTTGAGGTATTCGATGACCTGCGGTTCCTCGCCGCTGTTGCGGATCAGCGCGAGCACGTTGCGCGAGGTGCCGCAGGCGGGGTTGTGGTAGATCGTGACCGTGGGCTTCATGGCCTCATGCTCCTGCAAGGTGTTCCGTGGGGCGGCGGGCGTTGATGAGGGCCACCAGCGAAAGCATCACCGGCACCTCGACCAGCACGCCGACCACCGTGGCCAGCGCCGCGCCCGAGTTCAGGCCGAACAGCGAGATGGCCACCGCCACGGCCAGTTCAAAGAAGTTGGAGGTGCCGATCAGGCAGGCCGGGCCGGCGATGTCGTGCCGCAGCCGCAGCCATTTCGCGCCCCACCAGGCAATGAAGAAGATGCCGTAGGACTGCAGCACCAGCGGCACGGCGATGAGTGCGATCACCAGCGGCTGCGCGACGATGGTGCGCGCCTGAAAGCCGAACAGCAGCACCACGGTGGCGATGAGCCCGGCGATCGACCAGGGCTTGAGCCGCGCCACGAAATCGCCCACGGCGTGGTCGGAGCGGCGCACCAGCAGATGCCGCGTGGCCAGGCCGGCCAGCAGCGGCAGCACGACGTAGAGCATGGTGGAGAGCAGCAGCGTTTCCCAGGGCACGGTGAGCTCCGTCACGCCCAGCAGGAAGGCCGCGATGGGCGCGAAGGCCACGACCATGATGAGGTCGTTCACCGAGACCTGCACCAGCGTGTAGCTCGCATCGCCTTTGACGAGCTGGCTCCAGACGAACACCATGGCCGTGCAGGGCGCCACGCCCAGCAGGATCATGCCGGCGATGTACTCGTTCGCCGAGGCCGGGTCGACCCAGGGCGCGAACAGGTGGTGGAAGAACAGCACGCCCAGGGCGGCCATGGTGAAGGGCTTGATGAGCCAGTTGACCACCAGGGTCAGCAGCAGCGCCTGCGGCTTCTTGCGGACGTCGCGCACGGCATGCCAGTCGATCTGGATCATCATCGGGTAAATCATCACCCAGATGAACACCGCCACCACCAGGTTGACCTGCGCCACCTCCAGCGCCGCCACCGCCTGGAACACCGCGGGGCCGGCCAGGCCGAGCCCCACACCCAGCAGGATGCCCAGCGCCACCCAGACCGTCAGATACCGTTCGAACAATCCCATGCGCAACCGCCCTTGAGAGAAAACAAAAGGCCCGGGCGCGGTGCGCGCCCGGGCTCCAGCAAGCATTGTCGATCAGGCGCGGACCTGCCCGATGCCGGCCAGTTCCTTTTTCAGCGCCAGGCGATCGAGCTTCTCGATGGGCAGCACGGTCAACAGCGCCACGCGCCGGCTCAGGACCATGAAGGCGTCGTTGAACGCGCGCTGGATCACCTCCTCGCCGCCCTTGACCGATGCGGGGTCTTCGACACCCCAGTGCGCCGACATCGGTTGACCCGGCCAGACCGGGCAGATCTCGCCGGCAGCCTTGTCGCACACGGTCAGCACGAAGTCCATATGCGGCGCGTCGGCCGCGGCGAACTCGCTCCAGTTCTTGCTGCGCAGGCCTTCCGTCTTGAAACGGTTGCGCGCCAGCAGATCGATGGCGCGCGGGTGGACCTGTCCGGCCGGGTGGCTGCCCGCGCTGTACGCGCGGAAACGGCCCGCGCCCTGCTGGTTCAGGATGGCCTCGGCCATGATGCTGCGCGCCGAGTTGCCGGTGCAGATGAAGAGGACGTTGTAGCTGGACTTCGACATGGGGACCTTTCGGTGGGGAGGGTTCAGGAACAGTCGGTGCAGACGACCGCATTGACTTCACACGGCTGCCCTTCGCAGCAGTGCGCGGTGAGAAAGCCCAGCAGCCCGTTCATCCGGTCAAAGCTGGCGCGGTAGATCAGGTGTCGGCCGTCGCGCTCGCTGCTGGCCAGGCCGGCATGCACCAGTTCCTTGAGGTGGAACGAGATCGCGGTGGGCGAGGTGCCCAGCTGCTCGGCCATGTGGCCGGGCAGCACCCCCTGTGGCCCGGCCACCACCAGCATGCGGAAGATGCGCAGGCGCGTTTCCTGCGCGAGCGCACCGAGCGCGCGGATCACTTCGTCTTCGTTCATGGCGCGGTCCTTGGGTGGTCGAGGGGCACATCGGCTTGCTTCGTCATGGGCAGTTGCAGCGTGAGCAGCCAGCAGATCGCCAGCATCGTGGCCGACCCTGCCAGCACGTACAGCAGGCCGCCCCACTGGTACAGCAGGCCGGACATGAGCGTGCCCATGAAACGGCCCAGCGCGTTGGCGGCGTAGTAGAAGCCCACGTCCTCGGCGGCTTTTTCCGAACCGGCGTAGGCCAGGATCAGGTAGGAGTGCACAGACGAGTTGACCGCGAAGGCGAAACCGAACACGCCCAGGCCACCGACCACCACCCATTCGAGGTGCGGCACCTGCGCGTACACCGCCACGGCGATGCCGATGGGCACCAGCGCGAGCAGCGCGGACCACAGGCGCGCGGCGGGCACCTCGGCGCTCAACCCGTCGGTGCTGCGGCGCACCAGTTGCGGCGCGAGCGCCTGCACCATGCCGTAGCCGATCGTCCACGCCGCCAGGAAGCCCCCGACCATGGTGAAGGTCCAGCCCTGCGAATACAGGAACACCGGCACGCCGACCACGAACCACACGTCGCGCGCACCGAACAGCACCACGCGCGCGGCGGCCAGGGCGTTGATGCCGGCGCTCTTGGCGAACAGCTCCTTCGCCGACTTCGACGCCTGGCTCTTGCCCATCATCGCCGGCAGCGAGCTGAGCACGCCCAGCAGCACCAGCGCAAGCAGGCCGGCCATGCACCAGAGCGACACCCGGAGCCCGAACGCTTCGAGCAGCAGACCGCCAAGGAAAAAGCCTACGCCCTTCATGGCGTTCTTGCTGCCGGTGAACCAGGCCACCCACTTGAACAGCTGGCCCGAGCCCTGCTCTTTCGCCTGCGCCTGCGTCACCTTGATCGCCGACTTGCTCGCGGTCTTGGTCAGGTCCTTCGCCACGCCGCAGATGCCCTGCGCCAGCACCACCCAGGCGACCGACATGACCGCCGTCCAGCCCGGGTCGAGCAGGGAGAGCAGGGTGAAGCCGGTGATCTGCGTGACCAGGCCCACGGTGAGCATGCGTGTGATGCCGTAGCGTGTGGCGAGCCAGCCGCCGATGAGGTTGGCCAGCACGCCCGCGGCTTCGTAGAGCAGGAAGAGAAAGGCGAGCGCGAACGGCGAATACCCGAGCTTGTAGAAATGCAGCAGCACCAGCATGCGCAGCGCGCCGTCGGTGAGCGTGAAGCCCCAGTAGGCGGCGGTGACGATGGCGTAGTTGCGCGCGGCGTGGTTCATGCTCAGATACCCGCCTCGCGCATGTGGCAGGCCAGGTCGACCATGCGGCAGGCATAGCCCATCTCGTTGTCGTACCAGGCGTAGACCTTGAGCAGCGTGCCGTCGGTCACCAGCGTGGAGAGCGCGTCCACGATGCTGGAGCGCGTGTCGCGCGCGTAGTCCACGCTCACCAGTGGGCGCGTCTCGTAGCCCAGGATGCCGGCCAGCGAGCCTTGCGCTGCCTTCTCGAACAGCGCGTTCACCTCCTCGGCCGTGGTCTCGCGCTTGAGCTCGAACACGCAGTCGGTCAGCGACGCATTGAGCGCCGGCACGCGCACCGCATGGCCGTTGAGCTTGCCCTTGAGTTCGGGATAGATCAGCGCGATGGCGGTCGCGCTGCCGGTGGTCGTCGGCGCCAGGCTCATCAGCGCGCTGCGGGCGCGGCGCAGGTCCTTGTGCGGCGCGTCCACCACCAGGTTGGTGTTGGTCGGGTTGTGCAGCGTGGTGATCTGGCCATGGCGGATGCCGATGGCCTCGTGCACCACCTGCACCACGGGCGCCAGGCAGTTGGTGGTGCAGGACGCCGCGGTGACGATGCGGTCGCGCGCCGGGTCGTACTGCGTGTGGTTCACGCCCACGACGATGTTGAGCACACCGCCCACCTTCACCGGCGCGGCGACGATGACGCGCTTCGCCCCCCGGTCCAGATGGCCCTGGATCGTTTCAGGCGTGAGGAACTTGCCGGTGCATTCCAGCACCAGGTCCACGCCCAGATCGCCCCAGGGAATGTCGCCGGGCGCGGCGTGCGCGCTGAAGCCCATGCGGTGCGGGCCGATGCGCACGCCGTCTTCGCCCTCGGCCGCAATGTCGGCGCGCCACTTGCCCTGCACGCTGTCGAAGGCCAGCAGGTGCGCAGTGGCGGCGGCCCCGCCCTTGATCTCGTTGAGGTGCACCACCTCCAGCCGGTTGCCCGCGCGCGGGTCGTCGTCCTGCCGCTCGGCGGCCCCCATGGCGGCGCGCAGCGCCAGTCGTCCCATGCGGCCCATGCCGTTGATGCCCACCTTCATGTGTTGCTCCGTTCAGAAGTCACTGCAATGATTCAACAAGTGTTGAACTATCTCATGGATGCGTGACAGGGATGTGACACAGCCCCGGAAACACCCGGCGACCCTGGGGTCAAGGCAGCAGACCGGGCGCCTCCTTTCAGGCCACGCGCCCGGCACCGATCCGCTGCCGGGCCTTGGCGGCTTGCTCGACAGCGCGGCGCAACGCGCTGAAGCGCCGCAGCATGCGCTCCATCTCGGGCAAAGCCAGGCGCGCGGCGGCGCCCGACGTCAGCAGGGCGGCCTTCAGGTCCTCGTAGCGGGCATGCATGGCGCGCGTGTCCGCGTCCAGGGCTTCGAGGTCCGAAGCCCCGAGCACCGGATCGCAGCGGTCCAGCAACGCCCGGGCGGCGCCGGCAAACGCCAGGTGGGCATCCACCAGCGGCGGGTCGCCAAGGGGTGGCAACGGCAATGCCGCGGCCAGCTGTGCCTGCTCCGCGCAGGTCTCGTGGTAGCGCTGCACGCGCAGCAGCTGGGCCAACCGGGCGCTGGACGCCTGCGACATGGCGGTGCGCCGCAGCCGTTCCACAAAGCGTTCGATCGCCGCATCGAGCCCCGCCACGACGACCTGGTCGCGGGCCACCGCCGCCGGGTCCGCGCCTGCCAGTACCCCCCGGGTCATGCGGTGCGCCACCTGCCCGGTTCGCGCCACCTCCTGTTCGAGCGCATCCAGCGCCAGGGTCGGCACCGCGAGCACGTTGTCGTCCAGAAAGCGGGGTTGGGCTTCGTCTTCCTCGCGGGCACGGAAGCGCCGCAGGAGCCAGCGGGTCAAAGGCTCGGCCAGTGGCCAGATCAACAGCACGCCCAGCACGTTGAAGGCGGTGTGGAACAGCGCCAGCTTGGCGGCCGGGTCGGGCGGCAGGTCGAGGGCCTCGCGGGCCTGGCCCAGCACAACCATGATCCAGGGCAGCAGCAGCAGAGCCACGGTGCCGGTGAGCAGGTTGAAGACCACATGGGCCACGGCGGCACGCCGTGCGTTCGACGTGGCACCGATGGCGGCCAGCACCGCCGTCACGGTGGTGCCGATGTTGGCGCCAATGACCACCGCCGCCGCCCCTTGCATGTCGAGCAGCCCGCCCTGCGCCGCGGTGAGCGTGATCGCCATGGCCGCGCTGGACGACTGCATCAGCACCGTCATCAGCACACCGATGGCCAGTTGCGCCAGCACGGTTGCCGCACCATCCCCCTGCGGCAGGCTGAGCTGCCCGGCGAAGCCGCCAAAGGCCTCCTGCAGCAAGGCGATGCCCATGAACAGCAGGCCGAAGCCGGCCAGCGCGGTGCCGAGGGCGCCGCGCCGCTGGCCCTCGCCGGTCAGGCGCAACAGGACCCCCAGCCCCACCAGGGGCATGGCCAGCGCCTCCACCTGGAACTTCAAGCCCACCAGCGCCACGATCCAGCCGGTCATGGTGGTGCCGACGTTGGCGCCAAACAGCACCCACAGGGCCGGCCCGAGCGCCAGCAGACCGGCGTTGACAAAGCCGATCGTGGCCACGGTGACCGCGCTCGACGACTGCACGAGTGTCGTCACCAGCGCACCCGCACCCAGTGCCTGCATGCGGGTGCGCGTGGCACCCGCGAGGATGCGGTGCAGGGCAGGGCCGGCCGCCAGCCTCAGGCCATCGGTCATCAACCCCATGCCCAGCAGGAACAGGCCCAGCCCGCCCGCCATCAGGCCCAGCGTCTGGAGCGTGCTCATGCGAGGAACCCGGCGGCCAGCGCGGTGATCACCGCGATGCAGACCAGGTTCAGCACCAGGCCGCAGCGCATCATGGTGGCCTGCGTCACCTGCTCCGTGGCGTAGACGAGCGCGTTCGGTGGCGTGGCCACGGGCAACATGAAGGCACAGGACGCCGAGACCGCAATGGCGACCGCGAACAGCGGCGGCGGCAAGCCCAGTGTGGCGGCCACCCCGAGGAAGATGGGCACCAGCAGTGCCGCCGAGGCGGTGTTGCTCACCAGCTCGGTCAGGAACACCACGAAGGCCACCACACCCAGCAGCAACAGCACCGTCGGTGCGCCCTGCAAGGTGTCGGTCAGCGCGCCGGCCAGGAAGCGGCTCGCACCGCTGGTGCCCATGACCTCACTCAGTGCCAGCCCGCCGCCAAACAGCAGCAGCACACCCCACTGCGTGCGCTGCTCGATCTGCGGCCAGGTGATGGCGCCGCTGGCCACCAGCGCCACGATGGCAGCCACCGCGACGACGCTGTCCACATCGGCCGCGACGCCCAGCGCGCGGCCCAGTGGCGCGGCACCGATCCAGCCCGCGGCCGTGAGGCCGAACACCAGCAGCGTGATGCGCTGCATGCGGGTCCAGGGCTCGGCAGGCATGGGCCCCGCAGGCGCGGGCTCCCGTCCGCCCAGCCGCGGGCGCAGCAGGAGGAACAGCACCCCCACCATCAAGGGCAGCAACACCACCACCAGGGGCACGCCGATGCGCATCCACTCGGCAAAGCCCAGGCCGACCTGCGCCGCCGCGATGGCATTGGGCGGACTGCCCACCAGGGTGCCGATGCCGCCAATGCTCGAGCTGTAGGCCACGCCCAGCAGCACAAAGCTGCGCTCTCGCACGCCGTCTCCCTCGCGCATCAGACCCATCGCCAGCGGCAGCATCATCGCGGCGGTGGCCGTGTTGCTGATCCACATCGACAGCAGCGCCGTGAGGCCGAACAGCATCGCCACTGCGGCGGCGCGCCGGCCCGCGGCCAGGCGCAGAACGGCTACCGCCAGTGCGCGGTCCAGCCCCTGCTGCCGCAAGGCCGCCGCGAGCGCAAAGCCACCGAGGAAGAGGAAGAGGATGGGGTGCGCGAACGACGCCAGCGCCGCGCGCAGGTCCATCAGCCCCGTGAGCGTGGCCAGCAAGGGCACCAGCAAGGCGGTGACGCTCAGGTGCAAGGCCTGCGTCATCCACAGCCCACCGATCAGCACGAACAGCGCCAGCCCGGTGCGCAGCGCCTCCGGCTGCGGTGCGTTGCCATAAACGAGCATGGCCACCGCCAGGCAGCCCAGCGCGCGCAGCAGCGGCGCCGCAGGCCAGGTCATGCCTCGCGCGTCGTTGACACCAGCACGTCGGTGCTGCCTTCGGACAGCACATGCTTGCTGACGCTGCCCAGCAGCAGGTCCTCGGTGGCCGAGCGGCCGTGTTTGCCCAGAACGACCAGGTCGCAGTCTTTTTCCTGCTCGAATTCGACGATGCGCTGCGAGGCGTCTCCCTCGACGATGCAGGGTTCCCAGTCGCCCGGCTGCAGGCCGCTGGCCGTCGCCAGCGAGCCGACCCGCTGGATGGCGTCCGCACGGGCCTGCTGGCGGTAGTGGTCGATCGTCGCGGCATCGACACCGGCGTAATGCAGCTTGGACTCGAACGGCACCTGGTAGGCGTTGAACAGCACCAGCCGCGCCTGTGGCGCCACCTGCCGCGCCAGCGCAACGGCATGGGCCGACCAGGGCGAGAAGTCCAACGCCACCAGCACACGGCGGTAGGGTTCGTGCGGTGTCTGCCGCACCACCAGCACGGGCCGTGTCGTGCGGCGCAGCAGCCGTTCGGCCGTGCTGCCCAGCACCAGGCGGCGCAGGAAGCCGGCGCCGCGCGCGCCCACCACGAGCAGGCCGGCATCCTGCGCCTCGGCCTCGCGGCCCATCTCCTGCGGCGGGACCCCGGTGGCTTGCACCGCCCGGATGCTCAGCGGGCGGCCCGCCTGAAGCGCGTCGATGGCTGCCTGGAGCTGCCGGTCCGCATCGTCACGCAGTTGCTGCTCCATCGCATGCCCGCTGCCCAGCCACTGGCGAAGCTCCTGCAACGCGCCGCCTGGCAGCACGTGCATCAGCGTCAGCGCCGCACCGGTCTCCTGCGCCAGGCGGGCCGCGCGCTCGGCGGCGTGCCGGGCGGGCGCCGAGAAGTCGGTGGCCGCGAGGATGGGGCCCAGCGATGTCCGGTTGCTCATGTCGTCTTCTCCTGTTCATGGATGTCGTGCGCCAGACGTGCCGCCGCATGGTCGGCCGCGTCGTCGAACGGGTTCAGCACCTGGGCCACGCCGGCGGCGGCCAGCGCGCGCCCGTGGGCGGCGTCGCGCACCGCGCCCACCACCTGGCCGCGATAGTGCACCACCTGCAGCGCATGCAACAGCGCCCGGTTGGACTCCCACTGCGGAAAGGTCGTGATCACCCAGCCGGCCTGCCGCAGTGGCAGGGTTTCGAGGAAGTCCGGGTCCTCGCCGTCGCCGAACAGCACCGGCAGGCCCTTGCCCTGCAGCGCGCGCACGGCTTCGGGGTCGAAGTCGACGCCGACCACCGCCACACCGTCGGCATGCAGTTGCTCGAACAGGCGACTGCCATAGCGACCCAGCCCGAACACGATGGCCTGGGCGTCGCGCACCGTGTCCTGTTGCGACTCGGCCGCGATCTCGCGCATCGGGTGGTCGCGCTCGAACACCCGCAACCACGGTGACAGCCGCTCGTACAGGGGCTGGGCATACAGGATCATGTAGGTCGACACGGTGATCGTCACCAGACCCACCAGCGTGGTCAGCCCCAGGGCCTGCACGCCCACGTGCCCGAGCGTGATACCCATGGCCACGAACACGATCGAAAACTCGCTGATCTGCGCCACGGTCAGACCGGCCATGAAGCTGGTGCGCCGGCGGTAACCCATGTACCCCATGATGGCCATCACGATCAGCGGGTTGCCGATCAACACGAACAGCGACAGCACCATGGCCGGCACCACCTCGGCACCGAGCGTCGAAAAATCGAGCCTGGCGCCCAAGTCGATGAAGAAGAACAGCAGCAGGAAGTCGCGGATACCGGTCAGCCGCGCGCTCATGGCCTCACGGTAGGGTGTGGAGGCGAGCGAAAAGCCGGCCAGGAAGGCACCCGCCTCCTTGCTGAATCCCGCCCACTCGCCCAGTGCGGCCAGCGCCACACCCCAGGCAATGGCAAAGACCAGCAGCAGTTCCTGCGAACGCGCCATCGAAGCCACCACCACCGGCAGCACCCAGCGCATCAGCACGTACAGGGCCGCGGCCGCCAGCGCCAGCCGCCACGACAGGGACACCAGCACCGCCATCCAGCCCGCGGCGCCTTCGCTCCCGTCGCCGGTGCTGCGCAAGGCGCTCATGGTCATCATCGCGATCACCACCGCCAGGTCCTGAACGATCAGGAAACCCACCGCGATGCGACCGTGCAGGCTGTCGAGTTCGCGCTTGTCGGACAGCAGCTTGACGATGATGATGGTGCTGGAGAACGTCAGCGCCACGGCCACGTACAAGGCCTCCATCGCGCCCTTGCCCAGGGCCAGCACCAGGGCGAATCCGATCACGATGGTGAAGGCCAGCTGACCCAGGCCGGTGGCCAGTGCCACCGGGCCGATGTGGCGCACATGGTGCAGGTCCAGCTTCAGGCCGACCGCGAACAACAGCACCGCCACGCCCACTTGCGCCAGCAGGTCGATCTGGTCGTGCGCGGTCACAAGACCCAGGCCTGCCGGCCCGACCGCGATGCCGACCACGATGTAGGCGATCAGAACCGGCTGGCGCAGCCGCACGAAGACGGCGCCAGCCAGTGCGCAGATCAGCAGGAGGACGGCGAATTCGGTGAAAGGGCCGGGCATGGGGGCAGGATAGGCGGAGGTTGAGGCGGTGTCGATCCGGCGCGAGCGTACATGTTCGGTGATGCGCGCGCGCAGGCGGTTGACGCACGTCAATGCCTGCGAGCCGGGCTCCGTGCGCCATGCTGGCCGCATCGCCTGAACCCCTGCCGATACAATGACGCGGTGCAACATACCGTGGCAACCTCCACCCACACCCCGGTGTCGTACCCGGGCTGGGGCCTGCCACGCGGGTACTTCTGCTCGGTGACGCCGCCGTAATCCCCAGCCGGGCGGCGCCGCTGCCCGCCTCGCACCCCGCCCGACCGGCGCCGTCCGGTCACACCCTTCCCACCCTTGCCGCCCCGCCTTCGCCCGCTCCGCGCGGGCCGTCATTCCATGTCCCTTCAAACCCTTCGCCAGGACTGGCTGTCCAACGTGCGCAACGACCTGCTCGCGGGCCTGGTCGTCGCGCTCGCGCTCATTCCGGAGGCGATCGCCTTCTCCATCATTGCCGGGGTGGACCCGAAGGTGGGTCTCTACGCCTCCTTCTCCATCGCCACCATCATCGCCTTCGTGGGCGGACGCCCGGGCATGATTTCGGCCGCCACCGGCGCCATGGCGCTGGTGATGGTCACGCTGGTGAAAGACCACGGACTGCAATACCTGCTGGCGGCGACGGTGCTCACCGGCGTGCTGCAGGTGGTCGCCGGCTGGGTGCGGCTGGGCGCGCTCATGCGCTTCGTCTCGCGCTCGGTGGTCACCGGTTTCGTCAACGCGCTGGCCATCCTGATCTTCATGGCGCAACTGCCCGAGCTCACGAACGTGACCTGGCACGTCTACGCCATGACCGCGGCCGGCCTGGTCATCATCTACGGCCTGCCGTACATCACCAAGGCCGTGCCCTCACCGCTCGTGACCATCGTGGTGCTCACCGCGCTCGCCATCGCGCTGGACCTGGACATCCGCACCGTGGGCGACATGGGTGAACTGCCCGACAGCCTGCCGGTGTTCCTCATTCCGGACATCCCGCTGAACTGGGAGACGCTGCAGATCATCTTCCCGTACTCGCTCACGCTGATGGTGGTGGGCCTGCTCGAATCGCTGATGACCGCGACCATCGTCGACGAACTCACCGACACCCGCAGCGACAAGGACCGCGAGTGCGTGGGCCAGGGCGTGGCCAACATCGCCACCGGCTTCATCGGCGGCATGGCGGGCTGCGCCATGATCGGCCAGTCGGTCATCAACGTGAAGTCGGGCGGGCGCGGGCGCCTGTCCACGCTCACCGCAGGCGTGGTGCTGCTCATCCTGGTGGTGTTTCTGGGCGACTGGGTGGCGCGGATTCCCATGGCCGCCCTGGTGGCCGTGATGATCATGGTCTCCATCGGCACCTTCAACTGGGGCTCCATCCGCAACCTGCGCGACCACCCGAAGAGCTCCAGCGCGGTCATGCTCGCGACGGTGGCCGTGACGGTGGCCACCCACGACCTCGCCCAGGGTGTGCTGACCGGCGTACTGCTCTCGGGCTTCTTCTTCGCGCACAAGGTCGGCCAGATCCTGCGCGTCACCTCGCACAGCGAGGACGAAGGGCGCTCGCGAAACTACCAGGTCACGGGCCAGGTGTTCTTTGCCAGCGCCGAGCGCTTCGCCAACGCCTTCAACCACAAGGAGGCCATCGACAAGGTGCGCATCGACGTGAGCCGCGCGCACTTCTGGGACATCACCGCCGTGAGCGCGCTGGACAAGGCGGTGCTCAAGTTCCGCCGTGAGGGCACCGAGGTCGAGTTGATCGGCCTGAACGAGGCCAGCGCCACCCTGGTGGACCGCTTCGGCGTGCACGACAAGGAAGGCGCCGGCGACCTGCTCATGGGCCACTGAACGAGAACCGGGCGTGACCGACGACAAGAAGGTGCCGGCCTGCGGGGACCAGCCGGCCTACGGCCCGAGCGTGGCGGACGCCGCCACCTGAGCAGCCCGGCGCACGCTGGCACCCGCATCGCTCAGCAGTTCGGCCATGCGTGCGTGCCCGGGTCCGCGAACCTGTTTCAGCCGGGCCTGCAGGGCCACCCACGCCGGGTCGGCTCGCGTCTGCAAGCTCTCGAACAGGCCCGTGTAGGCCTCCAGCCGCGCGCTTCGCAACCACGTCTGCAGTTCCGGGCGCTGCGACCAGCGCAACTGGTTTTGCGCCGTCTGCAGGTGCATGCGCAGCCAGTCGATCGGCTCCTGCGGGACCAGCACCGGTGTGCTTAGCGCGTTCTTCTCGTTCTCGTCGTGCACAGTCGCTTCCAGGTGCGCGATGAACGCGGCGCTGAAGGTGGGCGAGCAGCGGCGCACGTACTGCGGAACGATGCGGTTGCCCTGGAACACGGCCTGCACCGAACCACGCGGCAAGCCGCCCGCGCTGCAATGCACATGCACGTGGCCGGCCGTGGTCGCGATCTCGCCCTGGTCGAAGACGATGCGGTCGGTTCCGATGGACTGCACATGGCCCATGCGCACGACGTTCCTGATTCTGCGCAGCTGCGCCAGCTCGGCCTCGCTGACGATGGCGCAGCGGTACATCGTGGGTTGCACCGTAGGGTCGATGCGCTGCAGCAGCCGCGCCGCTTCCAGTCGGGCAAACAGGTCGGGCAGCGACCTGGCATCGCGCGCGGCCTCGAGCTCGGCCACGATGGCGGCCAGCGTCTGGTGGGCGAAGGCTTCGGTGGGTTGCACGTTGGCGCGGTTGAGCAGCCAGGCCTCGCGCGGCCGGACCCAGGTGATGGTGTCGGGGTCCACGCCGTGTTCCAGCAGCCACAGGGCGGTGTCCATCGCGGTCTTGCCACCACCGACGATCACGTGCCCCGCCACCGGCTGGCGCCACTGCGTCAGCTCGGTCGGGGTCAGGCAGGTCACGCCTTCGGCCACGGCGAAGCGCGGCGCGTGGGTGGCGGGCACCTGGGTGTCGGCCTGGGTCGCGTCCACCCAGCGCCGCTGTGCCACCAGCCGCTGGCGCTGGCCATTCACCAGCGAGATGGCCGTGCCATCCTCATCCACATCGTGCAGCGGCAACCAGTTCACACGGCCGCTGGGCAGCAGGCGTTCCCGCATCACGCGGTCGTAGTAGGCGCAGATCTCGGTGCCGCTGGCCAGTTCGTTGAGGCCCGCGTTCAGGCCTACCTCGTCGATGCGACCGTTGCCCAGTGGCATCGAATTCACGCCATAGATCGCCGAAGGGCCGTGCAGGCGCACGAAGGGATAGGCGTCGTTCCAGTGGCCGCCTGGCCGGGCGCGGCGGTCCACGATGACGATGTGGGCCGAGGTCTCGGCCACGAGCGTGTCGGCCATGGCCATGCCCACGGCGCCCGCGCCGACGATCACGTAGTCGGCCTCCAGCAAGTGTTCGCTCATCGCAATCTCCTCGCCTTGAATCATTGTTCGGCCGCGGCGCTGCGCTGCAAGGCCCATTCGCCGATGCGCTGGCCCATGGCGAGACCCACCTCGGTGGAGTTGCGGTAGTGCACGCCACCAAAGATGCGGGCCTGCGCCACTTCCTTCGCGAAATCGTCGGTGGTGTTCCAGCGGCGCACGACACCGGGCATCGTGGCGCTGTTGGTGCTGAGCACGGGCAGTGGTCCCTTGGCGGCTTCGGCGTTCAGCACCGTGGCCACGGTACCGGCCAGGATGCAGTGCGCGCAGGGGTACTCGGGGTGCATCGGCGTGTCGATCAGCGGCGCCCAGCCGGCGTCGCGCTCGGTGCCGTCGTGGCCATCGATATCGCCGTTTCGGATCGCAGTGACCGGCCGCCAGAAGTTGTGGTGGTACTTGGCGTCCATCACCGCAATCAGGGCGTCGTCCATGGACTGCGCGACGACCGCGAAGAGCCGCGCATTGGCCAGCACATCGCGCCCGGGCTGCTGCGCCACCGAGCGCACCACGCCGTGGTAGATCGCCGGCAGAGAGTAGTCCCAGAAACGCCCGATATCCGTCTGTTCCGCGCTGCGCTGCTTGCTGTCGCGCGCGCCCATCGACTTCAGCTCGTTGTAGTCGCGTTCCCAGGTTGCGCTGTTCAGCGCGGGAGGAGGTCCGGGGCGAAACTGATCCCCACGCTGCAGCATCCAGGGCTTGCGCTCAGACCAGCGCGGCGCGGCAGGTGCAGCGGTGGGGACGTAAGCGCCCGCAGTGGTGTGCGGGCGGTAGGTGTCGGCGCCACCGGGCATGTCGCCAGCGCGCCCCGCCAGCACGCGCTGCGCGGCTCGCTCGCCGGCGGCGAAGTGCGCGGCGCGCGACGCATCGTCGGGCAGAGCGGCCAGGGCAGCCTGCACCGCGGCATCAATGGCCGTGCGCTGCGTGGGAAGCAATTGCATGAACACGGCTCGGTGAGCGCCAGCTACCGCCGCGCCCACCGCATGCGCTGACGCGGCAGGCGCGCGCGCGGCTTCGCGTGTCGCCTCGTAGGCAGCCGTCTGCACCAGCGCCATCACGCGCACGGCCGGCGGCGTGCCGATGCGGGCCTCACCGACGATCTGCGCGGCGCGCTGGTTCCAGTCGGTGATGACATCGGCGCGCGTGGGCGCGGCCAGGGCGCTGAAGAAGAGTGGCACCGCGAGGGTGGCCATCCAGTTGCGGGTTTTCATGCAAATTCCTTCAATGGGTCAGAGAGGAGCCTGTCGCGCGCGGCGCTCAGGCGGGAACGAACAGGCGGTAGTCGGCGCGGTAGTCCACGCGCGCTTGCCGGCCGATCGAGGCGGCGTCACAGCCGCCTGCGGGCGCCACACCGCCTTCGGTGTGCAGCCGCTGGATGTAGGTGACCTGGCTCAGCACGCCCGCGGCGCCGGTGCTCTGGGTGGCCAGAAGCAGCCAGGGGATGGCGCCGGGCGCTGGCGCGTCGGCGCGAGCGCGCACGCTGCCGACAACGCGGCTGCCGTCGAACCCTGCCCAGAACGGGCCGGCGCCATGGCTGCCGATCGCTCGGCCACGCGCGTCGAACAACTGGGCCTCGGGCGCCAGGAAAGTCCAGGCCGGGGCGGATGCGCCCGCGACGGAGCGGCACTCGTAAATCTGCACGCCGCTGGCGGACACGGTGGTCAGGGCGCGCACCGAGTCGCCAGGCTGCAGTGCCGCGGGCACCACGCCGGTCGGTGCCGGCCTGGCGGCGCAGGCCACCAGGCCCAGCAGGGCGATGCCCACCAGCGCGGTGGCCAGTGGCTTCGGGCGTCTTGGATTCTTCATGTGGTTCTCCAGTGACCGGGGCTTCAGTGCCGGGTGACCACGATTTCGAGGTACTCGCTGGGCACCACCAGCGAGTCGGGGCCGGCCACGTTCAGCTCGTCGAGCAGGGCGGTGATGGCGCGTTCGAGCGACAAGGCGCCAGCGGCGTCGAGCGCGGCGAAGGCCTTGTGCGTGGGGCCGTACAGCTCGCGGAACACCGCGACGAAGTGCGCCGCCGAGCGGTAGCGGAAGTTGAAGTGCCGGCGCTGGCACCCGATCTGCGCGGCGTGGGCGCCGAAGAGCTCCACGACGTGGGGCTCGCTGCCCCACAACGCGGGCGACTGCACCCCCGCCGGCGGTGCAACGTGTGCGCCGATCACCTTGAACAGGCGGCCGATGAAGCCGGAGGGTGTCCAGTTCGCCAGCCCAATGCGCCCACCGGGGCGCAGCACGCGCAGCATCTCGCTGGCCGCGCGCTGGTGGTCGGGCGTGAACATGACGCCAAAGGTGGAGAGCACGGCGTCGAAGCTGGCGTCGGCAAAGGGCAAGGCCTCGGCATCGGCGATCTGGAACTGCATGGGCAGCTGCTCGGCCTGTGCGCGGGCGCGGCCCTTGTCCAGCAGCGCCTGCACGTAGTCGGTGGAGGTGACCTTGGCGCAGCGGCGTGCGGCAGCGAGCGAGGCGTTGCCGTTGCCGGCGGCCACGTCGAGCACCGCCTCGTCGGCGCGCACGTCGGCGGCTTCGGCCAGCGTCTCGCCGACGATCTGCAGGGTGGTGCCGATGACGGCGTAGTCCCCGCTGGCCCAGGTGGCCTGCTGGCGCTGCTTGATGGCGGCAAAGTCGGGGGCGGGTTTTTCGATGACGGTGTTCATGGTGAGAGGACTCCTGAAACGGTGGGTTGAACGCAGATCGGCGCGGTGTTTGCCGATGGGTTCATTCTGAAAATTCCGCGCCATTGACGCTTCACCTTGCGTTCGGCATATTTGCTCGCGCGTCCGCCATGGACGGGTCGCCACGCCGCGCCTGTGCCGTACGTCCGCGCGACTTGATCGAGACACCGAACGGCCGGAGCATTCGATGAGCCACGACCCCTTGTCCGATGTGCTGCGCAGCGTGCGGCTGCGCGGCGCGATCTTTTATTACGTCAGCTTTGACGGCGACTGGGCGGCCGAGACGCCGCCGTCGCCACAGCTCGCCGGCGCGCTCATGCCGGGCGCCGACCACGTGCTCGCCTACCACCTGATGGCCAGGGGAGAAGGTTGGGCGGCCTCGGACGGCCAGGCGCCGGTGCGGCTGGCCACGGGCGACATCGTCATGTTTCCGCGCGGTGACGGCCACGTGATTTCCAGCGCACCGGGCATGCATGCCATCGCCGACGAGAGCAGCTGGCGCTACGAGACGCGCAACGACCCCAAACCGATCCCGGTGGCCTACCACCGCGGCGTGCTGCGCCCCGGCCTGCCCGGCCCCGCCGACGACGCGCGTTCGGTCGTGGTGTGCGGCTTCGTGGCCTGCGACTTGAAGCCGTTCAACCCCTTGATCAACGCCCTGCCACCCCAGATGCACCTGCGCGCAGGTGCGCTGGGGCCCTGGACGACGCAGTTGCTCGACCAGGCGGTGGCGGAATCGCGCGAACGCCGCGCCGGCAGCGCCGCCATTCTGGAGCGCGCCAGCGAGTTCGTGTTCGTCGATGCCACGCGGCGCTATCTCGAATCCTTGCCAGCGGGTTCGGCAGGCTGGCTGGGCGCCCTGCGCGACCGGCATGTGGGCCAGGCCATCACGCTGCTCCATGAGCGCCCGGCGGAACCCTGGACCGTGGAGGAACTGGGGCGGCAGGTCGGCCTCTCGCGCTCGACCCTGCATGAACGATTCGTCGAACTGACCGGGCAGGCGCCGATGCAGTACCTGACGAACTGGCGCATGCAGCTCGGCGCGGGCCTGCTGCGCAAGGGCAACGCCAAGGTGGCCGCCGTGGCGCAGGAAGTGGGCTACGACTCCGAGGCCGCGTTCGCGCGCGCCTTCAAGCGCCTGGTGGGCCAGCCGCCCGCCGCGTGGCGGCGTGCGCAGACCGGGTGAGGCGTCGCGACACTCTTTGACAGGGCCGCAGCCCTGCCACCTTCAGGCCGTGGGGGCGTCTTTGGGTTGCGTTCGATCCGAACGGCCCTCCACACCGAAGCCCCTGCCCATGACAAGCCTGCGCCTTTACCACCACCCCATCTCCACCTCCAGCCGTCCGGTGATGATGTTTGCGACAGAACACCGTCTGCAGATCGACCACCAGGTAGTCGATCTGTTTTCCGGCGAGCAGCACGGCCCGGCATTCACGGCGATCAACCCAAACCAGGCGGTCCCCGTGCTGGAGCACGGCGTCTTTCGGCTGACCGAGTCGTCCGCCATCCTGAAGTACCTCGCGGACCTTGTGGAGTCGGACGCCTACCCGATCGACGCCCGGGAGCGCGCGCGGGTGAATGAAGCGATGGACTGGTTCAACACCGGCCTGTCGCGCGAGCTGGCCTATGGGTTCGCCTACCCGCAGCTGTTCCCGAACCATGCTCGCCCCGGTGCCGAAGCGCAGGCGGCCGGGCTGGCGTGTGTGCGGCCGCGCGCAGAGCGTCTGCTCTCGATCCTCGACGCATCGATGATCGGCCCCGACAGGCGCTTCGTGCTGGGCGAGCGCATCACCCTGGCCGACTACCTGGGGCTGGGCATCGTCACCGTTGGCGAGGCCGCGGGCATGGACTTCACCCCCTGGCCCAACCTGCGGCGCTGGCTGAGCACCATGAAGGCCAGGCCCGCCTACGCGCAGACGCACGCCGTCTTCACGGGCGCGTTCGGGCATGCGCGGACCCGCAACGCGATGGCCCTGACCGGAGAAGGCGCATGCTGACCAAGATCACCGCGCAGTACCGATGGTTCGAAGGCGCAACGTTCGACCACGCCTACTACGCCACAAAGCACATGGCGATCACGCTCGACGCTGTGAAGGGCTTTGGCCACGTGCGGCTGGAATCCGAGCAGGTGCAGTGGCCGCAGGGCGAGAAAAGCGGGCAGGTCGTGGCGGCCACCAGCGTCTATTTTCCGGACATGTCCAGTGCCCGGACAGCGCTTGCCGCCGCAGGGGATGCGCTGCGGATGGATCTGGTGAACTACACCAACATCCGACCCGAGATGCGCATCGCGCAGGTCAGCTCACATCAACCAGCCTCCTGGCAATTCGGACCGGCGGGCTGACACTTGGCGACTTCCACGCTGTCGTAGTCCAGCACCTGGCCCTGCCGGGAGAGCGCCACCCGGCAGCACTGCACGAACTCCTCGCGCAGCAGGCGGCGGCCGCGGCTGGCCCGCGTTTTCACCGCGGACAGCGACAGGCCTTGCCGCTTGGCCACCTGCAGCAGCGGCAGGCCATCGAGCTCCGCTGCGATGACGGTGTCGCGGTAGGTGCCAGGCAGTCGCCCGGCCACGGTGCGCAGGCAACTGGCGAGTTCGATCACCGCCGCGTCGTCTTCGTCCGGCTGCGCGTCGGCCAGTTCGTCGGGCAGTTCATCGGTCGGGCGGTGGCGCCGGTGGTGGTCCATGGCGGCGTTGCGCGCCACCGCATACAGCCAGCCGGTCAGGTTCTGTGGGGCCCGCGCTTCGTCGCGCGTGGCCGCCAGCGCCTTGATGACGACATCGTGCAGCAGGTCTTCGGCCACCTGGGCGTCGCCCGTGTGCTTGCGCAGGAAAGCCAGCAGCGAATGCCGCAACTCGGCGTACAGCTCGGTCACCTGGTTGTCGGCATCGGTCATGGGCGGTTCTCCAAACGAATGGGGCATGGTGCGCATCGAAGGGGTGGGCGCACGGCGGGCCAGCAGGAAGCGACAGGCGCGATTGTGGCGCCAGCGCAGACAAGCGGGTGACGCAAAGACGTCCGCAGGCGTCCAGGGTGGCAAAAAAACTGCGACTTCCGGCGCCCCGGCGCGTCTGTGCTGGCGTGACCCGTCCGATTCAGGCCCACCAGGAGAACACAGCATGTCCCGATCCCCGTCCCCCGCGCGCAGCAGCCTGCCCTGCTGCGCCACCGTCATCCGCACGCGCGGCACCAGCCCGGCGGCCCGGCTCACCCGCCGGTTCGACGAGCTGTTGGACCGGCTGGTGGCCTGGCGCTGCCGCCGGCACGAGGCCTGGCTTCGGCGTGGCTGGCCCAAGCTCCCCTTCTGAACCCTCACCGCGCGACGCGGTGACGTTCATGGGCGCGGATCGGTTTCGCTCGCGAAGAGCGCGGGCAGAAAGCGCTCGAACTGCCCGACTTCCTCGACGTTGTGGCGGATCCAGGCCCGGGCGCGTTCGGCATCGAAGACGAAGCGGCGCATCAGGGCGTTGAGCGGCCGTGCCCAGGGCGAGGCAAAGCCCACCGTCAGGCTGTTGACGTAGCGCGTACCACCCGGGACCGGCTCGAAGCGGTAGTCCATGGCGGCTGCCCGCAGGCCGTGCCAGCGCGGCCGGTGCCCGAAGCCCTGTTCATCGAGCCGCACGATGTCGCTGAGCGCATCCACCCGGTGGCGCGGATTGCCGCCGAACACCTCGACGATGTGCAGCTGCGCACCGACCCCGACACTGCCGTCGGCCAGGCGCCGCGTGTACGAGACCTGGACATGGTCCCGGGGGTGCCACACGTGGTAACGCAACAAGCGCTGGCCTTCGAAGTCCATCTCGCCCTCGAGGTGGCGGAACCACCAGGCCAGCATGGGCGGTGTGACGCCCCGCAGGGTGTCGTGCTCGATCCAGCAGCGCAGGCGGCCGTCCGGCAGCACCTCGATGCCGCTGCGCGCGCTGTCGACGGATCTGGGATGCCATGAGATCGTCATGCGGGGCCTCAGGGGAACTGCACGAAGGGACCGGCCGGCGTCTTGCCTGGTGGCAGCGCGGCGGGCGCGGGCTCTCCAGCCGGGCCGGCGGCCTTGATGTAGCGGTAGATGGCGCTCAGTTCGGTGTCCGACATGGCACGCAGATTGAACCATGGCATGGGCGGCCTCGGCTCCATGGCGCGGGCATGGCCAAGCCACTGCGCTTCGGTGATGCGGGCAAAGTAGAGCCGCAGGTTGGTGGCGTAGGTGGTGCCCCAGGGGCCTCTCCAGCCCAGGCTGTCACCGGTCAGCCACTGCGCCTCGGCCACACGGCCGGCCGACGCCATGTAGCCCGGCGTGTGGCAGTCGTTGCAGCCGGTGGTCTGCACCAGGTACCGCCCCAGGGCGACGGCGTCGCGCGGTCGCTGGGGCGCGGTGGGTGTCTGCGCAAGGGCCGCGAAGGCGCTCAGTCCTGCGGTGATGGCAACGGCCATGGCGATGTGTTTCGATGTCTTCAAGGGGTTCTCCTGTGTCGGTGACCGGATGGGTCGGGCCTGTGAATGACGGGCCCGCGGACCAAAGGTGGCAGTCCGCCACCCACCGCAAGCCCGCACGGCCTGACACCTTGTGCCGTCTCGTGCGTCTATCCCGTCGAATGCCCCACCTACACCGGACGACACCCCATGACACGCCACCCGAACCCGTCGATACCCCACCCTGCGCGGCCAGCGGCGGTTGACGCGCGAGCGGCTTGCCGCTACATTCGTTCGCAATTCTACGAATTACGAACACACCACATGGTCAAAACCCGCTGCGCGCCGTCGACGGTCGACGAAGAACTCGACGCCGAGGAACTCGCCGTGCTGCTCAAGGCACTGGCGCACCCGGCGCGCATCCGGCTGCTGCAGCACCTGGCGCACCACGGCACCTGCTACTTCGGCAACCTGTCGGATGTGGTGGACCTCGCACCGTCCACCACCTCGCAACACGTCAAGGTGCTCAAGGACGCGGGGCTGGTGCTGGGTTCGGCCGAAGAGCAGCGCACCTGCTACTGCGTCAACCCCGATCGTGTGGCCATGCTCAAACGCCTGGTCGGGGCGCTCTGAGCGGAGCGCTTTTTTTCGGTTCACATATTCGCCTATCGACGAACTACGAAGGAGTCACATCATGGCCGTTTCATCTCCATCCCCATCCCCGGTGGCCGTCATCGGCGCAGGCCCGGTCGGCCTGGCCGCAGCGGCCCATCTGCGGCAGCGCGGCCTGCCCGTCGTCGTGCTGGAAGCGGGTGGCAGCGTGGCCGCCCACCTGGACAGCTACCGGCAGGTGCGGCTGTTCTCGCCCTGGCGCTACAACGTCGACCGCGCCGCGCGCGCGCTGCTGGAAGCCGCGGGCTGGGTGGCACCCGACGCCGATGCCCTGCCGACGGCGGGCGAACTGGTGGACCACTATCTGGCCCCGCTGGCGCGCACCCCGGCCCTGGCACCGCACATCCGGTTCGGCGCGCGCGTGATGGCCGTGTCGCGCGACGGCTTCGACAAGGCAAGGACCGCGGGCCGCGAACACGCCGACTTCGTGATGCAGGTCCAGTCCGCCGAAGGATTGCGCGAACTGCGGGCCCGCGCGGTGATCGACGCCTCGGGCACCTGGTCGCAGCCGAACCCGCTGGGCGTGCACGGCCTGCCCGTGCCGGGCGAGGCGGGGGCGCGCGCGCGCATCGTGCACGGCATGCCCGATGTGCTGGGCACGCAGCGCAGCCGCTACGCCGGGCGCAAGGTGCTGGTGGTGGGTGCCGGCCATTCGGCCGCGGGCAACCTGCTGGCCCTGGCCACCCTCGCCGAGCAGGCGCCCGGCACCCGCGTGGCCTGGGCGGTGCGGGGCAAGGACCTGCGCAGGCTCTTTGGCGGTGGCGAGAACGATGGCCTGCCCGCTCGCGGCGAACTGGGCGTGCGCATGCGCACCCTGGTCGAACAGGGGCGGCTGGAGCTGCACCTGGGCTTCGGCATCCGCGAGGTGGTCGCAGGCCCCCAGGGCTTGAGTGTCTTCGCGGTGGACGCCAGCAAGGCCGTGATCGAAGGCATCGACGAGATCATCGCCGCCACCGGTGCCCGGCCCGACCTCGGCATCGCGCGGGAACTGCGCCTGCGGCTGGACCCGTGGCTGGAGAGCACCGACGCGCTCGCTCCCCTGATCGACCCCAACGTGCACAGCTGCGGCACGGTGCGCCCGCACGGGCACCGCGAACTGGCACACCCGGAACCGGGCTTCTACGCGATCGGTGCAAAAAGCTATGGCCGCGCACCCAACTTCCTGCTGGCCACCGGCTACGAACAGGCGCGCTCGGTGGTGGCCGCACTCGCGGGCGACCTGCGCGCGGCCGACGACGTGCAGCTCGAACTGCCCCAGACCGGCGTGTGTTCGGTCGACCTCGCACGACCCGCGCCCGCGGACACCGGTGCGGCCTGCTGCGGCGGCCCGGCCAAGGCAGACGCAAGCGCGTGCTGCGCGCTCGACGAGTCGAGCAAGGCCGAGGGCAAGGCAGGTTGTGGGTGTGGCGCGAAGAAGGCGCCGGCGCCAGCTGGTGAGGCCGTGACGCCGGCGAAGTCATCCGCGGCCTGTTGCGGCTGAACGGGTCCGGGCTGTCACCGGCTTTTCACACAGCCTGCACATGATCCGCGGTGATCCAATCCACCCACGGTCATCACCATGCCCCACGACAACATCCGCCCCAGCGCCCAGTTCAACGACGAAGACTCCAACCGCAGCGGCAACCCCACCTTTGACGAGGTGCTCGCCACCCGCCTGAGCCGCCGCGGCCTGCTGCGCGGTGGCATGGGCGTGGCGGGCGCCACCGCCCTTGGCGGCGCTGCAGCGCTCGCCGGTTGCGCCACCGCCTCCCAGGCGCCCTTGCCCGCAGCGGTCAACGTCCTGGGGTTCACGCCCGTGGCCAAGAGCCTGGCCGACGTGGTGATGATCCCGCCCGGCTACTCCGCCCAGGTCATCTACGCGCTGGGCGATCCGCTCACCGCCACCACGCCCGCCTACCGGAACGACGGCACCGACACCGACTTCGGCAACCGCGCCGGCGACCACCATGACGGCATGGAGTGGTTCGGCCTGGACGCCCAGGGCAGGCCTTCTGACAGCGCCACGGCGCGCGGCCTCCTGGTCATCAACCACGAGGCCACGACCGACGAGAAGCTCAGCTCCTTCTTCATCCACCCCACGGGCGGCACGGCCACCCTGCCGCGCCCGGCGGCCGAAGTGGACAAGGAACTCATGATCCACGGCCTGGCGGTGGTGGAAGTGGAAGGCCGCGGCAGGCAGTGGGCCTACAAACCCGCCTCGCCACTCAACCGGCGCGTCACCACCATGACGGAAGCCGCCATCCACGGCCCCGCACGCGGCAGCGAGCACCTGGTGACGAAGTACAGCGGCGACGCCACGAAATGCCGCGGCACGCTCAACAACTGCGGCACCGGCAAGACGCCGTGGGGCACCTTCGTCTCCGGCGAGGAAAACTGGTACGGCTATTTCTTTCGCGACGCGAAGGACGACGACGCGCGCAAGAAGGACAAGCAGGTGCAGGCCCTCAACCGCTACGGCCGCAAGGCCGGTGCGGCCAGCCGCCATGGCTGGGAAAGCGGCGGCTCGGCCGACACCTATGCGCGCTGGAACAACAGCGCCATCGGTGCCAGCGCGAAGGACGACTTCCGCAACGAGATGAACAGCTTCGGCTACATCGTCGAGATCGACCCCTACGACAAGTCGCAGGCGCTGCGCAAGCGCACCGCGCTGGGCCGCCTGGGCCACGAGAACGCCACCTTCGCGCGCGCCGTGGCCGGCCAGCCGGTGGTCGCCTACATGGGCGACGACGCGCGCGGCGAGTACATCTACAAGTTCGTCTCCGCCGCCAAGTGGGACCCGGCCGACGCCCGGCCCGCGAACCGCCTGGGCGCTGGCGATAAGTACCTCGACAAGGGCACGCTGTACGTCGCGCGCTTCAAGGCCGACGGCAGCGGCGAATGGCTGGAGCTGTCCATGAACAACCCGGTGATCGCCGGCAGTTCGTACTTCGAGTTCAAGAACGAGGCCGACATCGCCGTCTTCACCCGCCTGGCCGCCGACGCGGTGGGCGCCACCAAGATGGACCGCCCTGAATGGGGTGGCGTGAATCCGAAAAACGGCGAGGTCTACATCACGCTCACCAACAACAGCGCGCGCACGCCCGCCACCGCCGATGCCGCCAACCCGCGCGCCTACGCCGACATGAAGGGCAGCAAGGAGCAGAAGGGCAACGTCAACGGCCACATCGTGCGCCTGGCCGAAAAGCAGCCCGCCGACGCCGCCTTCCTGTGGGACATCTACCTGTTCGCCGCCCAGGCCGACGCCGACAAGGCCACGGTGAACCTGTCCAGCCTGAGCGACGAGAACGACCTGTCCTCACCCGATGGCCTGGTGTTCAGCAAAGCCACCGGCGTGTGCTGGATCCAGACCGACGACGGCGCCTACACCGACACGACCAACTGCATGCTGCTCGCCGCCCTGCCCGGCCAGCGTGGTGACGGTGGCAGCAAGACCTTGAAGCACGGCGAACGCAGCGTGACCACGCACGCGGGCAAGCCGCAGACGTCGGCCACGCTCAAGCGTTTCCTCGTGGGTCCCAAGGGCGCCGAAATCACCGGCATCACCGAAACGCCGGACGGCCGCGCGATCTTCGTGAACATCCAGCACGCGGGCGAGAACACGAAGATGAGCGACGTGAACGACCCCTCGAAATACGAGAGCCAGTGGCCAGCCAACGCGGGCTACGGCGCTGGCAAGCGCCCGCGCTCGGCCACCATCGTGGTCACGAAAAACGATGGCGGCGTGATCGGGAGCTGACCCGGCACCCGGACCCCGCCGGCGCGTCCATTTCAACGCCGGTCGGCGCGCCCGCGACCCTTGGGTGGCGGGCTTGCGCGGGCCACGTGCTTCGCCGCAACGGCGGCAATCGACTCGCGCAGCCAGCCTTGCGCCGCGTCGGCGTCGTTTCGGGCATGCCACGCCATGGTGAGTTCCAGCTCGGGCACGTCGAAAGGCAATTCGAACATCCGCAGGGGAAAGATCTCGACCAGGCTGCGCGCCAGCCGCTCGGGCGTCGTCAGCACCAGCCGGGCGCGCGCCGCCGTGGCGGCGGCGGCCAGCACATGCGGCGTGAACACGGCCACCGTGCGCGCCAGGCCCATGCTGCCTAGCGCTTCGTCGGCGCTGCCCGCGAACACGCCGCGGTAAGAGATCTGCACATGGCGCGCGGCCAGGTAGCGCTCCAGTGTCATGGCGCCCCGCATGGATTTCGGGGCCAGGCAGACATGGCGATCCCGGATCAGATGCCGCTCGTGAATGCCCGCCTTGTGCGCGAGCCGGAATGAAATCGCCATGTCGATCTGCCCGGTCGACAGCTCGTCCGACACCGTCTCCGAGGACATGTCCCGGCTCAGGATGCACAGACCCGGCGCGTGCACACGCAGGTACTCGAGCAGGTAAGGCAGCAGCAGGAAATCGGCGTAGTCGCTCATGCCGATGCGCACCTGCCCCTGCAACTGCATCGGATCAAAACTGCGTGCGCTTTGCAGCATCCGTTCGACGCCACCCAGCACATCCGACAACGGCGCCTCCAGGCGCAGTGCCAGCGGCGTCGGGCGCATGACGCTGCCTTCGCGCTCCAGCAGCGCATCGCCGAACACATCGCGGGCGCGCGCCAGCGCATGGCTCACCGCCGGCTGGCTCAGGTTCAACCGTGCAGCGGCGCGCGAGACGCTGCGCTCCCTGAGCAAGACATCCAGCACGGTCATCAGGTTGAGGTCGAATCGGTTTGAATTCATGGCACGAATCGGCAGCATTAATCGAATTCATTTTACTTATTGCAGGGAGATGCCTAAATTCATCGCACCCAGTGGCACCGGTATCTGAGCCCGACCCGCCCGACAACAAGGAGAGACAAACCGATGATCAAGGCCTCGGACACCATCGAAGGCAGCGGCCACCCGCTGGCCTTCCGGCTGGGCCACGGAGGACAACGCGCACGCCTGTTCGGCACGGACGCCGGAGCCGCCGTGCTGCGGGTCGAGGCCCGCGCCATGGGCGGCCATCAAAAGGAAGCCGTGGTCACCGAGGGCGAGGAAGGCGGCGCATGGCGCATGGTGAGTGATGAAGGACCGATTCTGGGCGGCTCCGATTTGGCACCGGCCCCGCTGAGCTTCTTCTGCGCTGGCCTGCAAGCCGACCTGATGGGCCGCATTCAGGCACTCGCGCGGCACCACGATGTGCATGTCGACGCGGTGTCGAGCACGGTCGAGAACCATTTCGCGTTCACCGGTTCATTCGTCAGCGGGACCGGCCAGGGTTCAACGCAGCCAGCGGTCATTGCCGTCTCGGTCCACGCGTCGGCACCGTGGGAGCGCGTGGGCCGCCTGGTGCGCGCCGCGGTGGAGGCTTCGCCGGCCGTCGCGGGTTTGCGCGCACCGCTGTCCAACACGTTCGCGCTGTACGTCAACGGCCGCCGCAGCGCCGTTCACGGCGTGCACGCCTCGCGCGAGCCGGATGCGGTCGACCCTTTCGTCTCGCACGCCAGACGCCCTGCCCCGCTGCCCGGAGCGGTCCCTCCGCAGGCGCTGATACGCCGCCTGAAAGACAGCGATGTAAAGCCAGGGGTGCTGCCGGCATCGGGCGGCAACGCGAGCATCGTGGTGCATGGCCAAGGCCAGACCCTCATGCCCGAAGGCGCCATGGCCGTGGAGTCGCGGCTGCACAAGCCGCCCGGCAGCTCCTTCGCGCTGACGACGGACGAGCGCGCCTCGGGCGAACAGGCGCCTTGCGGCCTGGCGCTGCTGTCCGCGGGCATTTCGTTCTGCTACCTCACCCAGCTGCTGCGCTACGTGCAGCACCGCAAATACGACGTGCGGGCGATCCGCCTCGTCCAGAACAGCCCGTACGCGCTGGAGGGCAGCGCCGCACAGGACACGCTGCGCGGTCGCGCAGGACCGGTGGACACCCACCTGTTCCTGCAGGGCACGGCGCCCGACGACACCATGCAGGAGCTGCTGCTCTACAGCGCCAGAACCTGCTTCCTCCACGCCGCGCTGGGCAGCGCCTTCGAACCCCTGGTGACGCTGTCGCTCAACGGTGGGCACAGCGCGCCGGTTCCACTTTCCCCGTAAGCAAGAACCTCAGACTGGAGACACCATGCAGATACAAAAATGCGTACTCACCCTGGTTGCGGCGCTGGGCCTGTGCGGTTGGGCCCACGCGCAGGACTACCCTGCCAAGCCGGTGAAAGTGGTCATGCCGTTTCCCGCCGGTGGCGGCTTCGACATCGTTGCGCGCATCGTGGCCAAGGGCCTGAGCGAGCAGACGGGCCAACCGTTCGTGGTGGAGAACAGGCCCGGGGCGGGCGGCACCATCGGCGCCGATGTCGTCGCCCGATCGGCCCCCGATGGCTACACGCTCGGCTTTCTCACATCGGGGCCGCTGGCGAACAACAAGCTGCTCTACAAGAACATGCCCTACGACGCCGACAAGGCGTTCGCGCCCATCGTGCTGGTGGGCGAGATTCCGCTGGTTTTCGTGGCGCATCCGGGCGTGCCCGTGAAGAACCTGACCGAGTACATCCAGTACGCGCGCAGCAACCCGGGCAAGGGGACCGTGGGCCATGCGGGCAACGGCACCATCGGTCACCTGGCGCTCGAACTGCTGAAGTTCGAGGCGAAAGCAAACGTGCTCTCCGTGGCCTACAAGGGCGAGGCGCCGGCCCTGGCCGATGTGCTCGGCGGGGCCATCCAGGCCGCGTCCGCGCCGATCGCGGCGTTCGTGCCGCACATCCAGGCGGGCAGGCTGACGCCGCTGGCCATCGCCGCCGGCGCGCGCTTCCCGGCTCTGCCCCAGGTCGCCACGGCGCGCGAACAGGGGTTCGATGTCGAAGCGTCGGTGTGGGCCGCCGTGGTGGCACCGGCCGGAACGCCCGGACCGATCCTCAACAGGCTCAACCGCGAGGTCAACGCGGTTCTGGCTTCGCAGGAGGTGCGCGACAAGCTGCAGCAACTCGGTGTGGTCGCGATCGGTGGCGCCGCCAGCCGGGTCACGGAACGCACAAGCACCGACACCACGAAATGGAAGCGCGTCATCGAAGCCGCGAACATCACGATCGAATGAACAGACCCATCCCGCTCACCGTCAACGGTCGCGCGCACGAGATCGACTGCGCGCCCGCCACCCCGCTGCTCGACGTGCTCCGTGGCCCCCTGCAACTGCGTGGAACGCGCCACGGTTGTGGTCTCGAACAATGTGGCGCGTGCCGGGTGCTGATCGACGGCGCACCGGCGTTCGCCTGCACGCGTGAGATCGGCACGCTGATCGACCGCGCCGTCCTGACGGTGGAATCGCTCGGCACGGTCGACAAGCCGCATCCGATCCAGCAGGCGTTCCTGGACGAACAGGCGGGCCAGTGCGGCTATTGCCTTTCGGGCATCCTGATGACCACCAAGGCGCTGCTCGATCGCAACCCCACGCCCACCCGCGAGGACGTGGTCGCCGCGCTGGATGCGCACCTGTGCCGCTGCGGCACCCACGGGCGCATCGTGCGCGCCGTGCTTCGGGCGGCGGCCAGGCTTCGCGAGGCAGCGGCGGCATGAGCGGGCTCTCCATCAGCCTCAAGGACAACCCGAGACTCGACCAATGGCTGCGCTTTCAGGACGACAGGACCGTGCGCATTGCCACCGGCAAGGTCGAGCTCGGGCAGGGCATCCTGACGGCGCTGGCGCAGATCGCCGCCGAGGAGCTGGATGTGGACGTCGCCCAGGTCCGGGTCCTGTCCGGCCACAGCGCCGAAGGGCCCGGCGAGGGCTACACCGCCTCCAGCTGGTCGATCGAACATTCGGGCGCCGCAATCCGCCAGGTGACGGCGCAGGTGCGCGCGATGGCACTGAACCACGCCGCCGCGCGCCTCCGGGTCGATGCCAGCGCGCTGTGTCTGGACCGTGGCCAGATCCTGCTGCGCGGCGCGCCCAGCGGGCTGGACTACTGGAACCTCGCGCACGAACTGGACCTCGGCGTCGAGGCGACCGGCAACGCCACAACCAAGCCGGCGTCCAGCCACCGCATCGTGGGCACGAGCACGCCGCGCATCGACCTGCCCGTCAAGCTCTGCGGAGGCGGCTTCATCCAGGACATGGCGCCGCCGGGCATGCTGCATGCGCGCGTCCTCAGGCAACCCGTGCGCGGCGCGCGCCTGGTGTCGCTGGACGAGGCGGCGGTCCGGCGCAAGGTCGGCTCGGCCTTCCAGCTGGTCAGGGTGGCCAACTTCGTGGCCTGCGTCGGCCGCGATGAGGCCACCGTGAAAGCGGCTGCCAACGCGGCGGGCGACGTGGCGGTGTGGGACAAGGCACCCTCACCCGCCATGGCGCAAAGCGCCGCGGACTGGATCGCGGCCCAGCCTTCGCACGACCGCATCTTCGGTCCGGCGTTCACCCACGCGGGACCAGCGCGCATCTCGGCGCGCTTCACGCGGCCTTTTCTCTCGCACGGTTCGCTCGCCCCGTCCTGCGCGCTCGCGCTGTTCCAGGACGGCCGCCTGAGCGTCTGGTCGCATGCGCAGGGCATGCATCCGCTGCGCGACAACATCGCCAGGACGCTCGACCTGCCCGCGGCGCAGGTGGTGTGCCACCACGTGCATGGGGCGGGTTGCTATGGCCACAACGGTGCCGACGATGCCGCGCTGGACGCCGCCATCGTCGCCCAGCAGCTTCCCGGCCAGGTCATCCGCGTGAGCTGGTCGCGCGCGGACGAATTCGCCTTTGAACCCCTGTCCTCGGCCATGGCGGTCACCGTGCATGCGGTGGTGGACAGCGACGGACTGCCCACGGACTGGACCACCGAGATCTGGAGCGCGGCACACGGGCAGCGTCCTGGTGTGGGGGGCGCTTATTTGCTGGCCGCCGACGCCCTGCCCCAACCACCGCCGCCGCGCAAGCCGTTCGACATCCCCGAAGACCGCGGCGGCGGTGCCACGCGCAACGGCCTGCCGCTCTACGACATTCCCGACAAGCGCATCGATTTCCATCTGATCCACGACATTCCCGTGCGCACCTCATCGCTGCGGGGCCTGGGCGCCACGCTCAACGTCTTCGCCATCGAAGGGCTGATCGACGAGCTGGCGGAACGCGCCGGCCAGGACCCACTGGCCTACCGCATGGCCCTGCTGGGCGATCCGCGCGCGCGCCGGGTGCTGGAGAAAGCCACGGCCCTGGCGGACTGGCCGCACCGCGGCGCCGGCGGCGAAGGCAAGGGCCTGGGGCTGGGTCTCGCCCGGTACAAGAACACATCGGCGTATGCAGCGGTGGTGGCCGAGGTGGAGGTCGAGGAAGCGGTGCGTGTCGGCCGGATCTGGTGCGCCGTCGATGCCGGCCTGGTGATCAATCCGGACGGCGTGATCAACCAGGTCGAGGGCAACATCGTCCAGGCGATCAGCTGGACGCTGATCGAGGAGGTGCGCCTGGGCACGCGTGGCGTCGAGTCCGTCGACTGGGAAAGCTATCCCGTGATCCGGTTCCGGGATGTGCCGGAGATCAGCGTCGAGTTGATGCCTGCGGGTGAATACCCCTCACTCGGCGTGGGCGAATGCGCGGGCGGGCCGACGGCGGCCGCCATTGGCAACGCCGTGGCGCATGCGCTGGGCCAGCGCGTGCACGACATGCCCATGACGCGGGAACGCGTTTTCGCATCGCTGATCGCATGACACACTTCCGCCACCCCACACCGATCGCATCACACCGCTGAAGCATCGCACTGCCCCAGGAGACCGACACCATGACGAATGCGAACCCGGCCAGCGTGCCCACCCTGTTCTACAGCCCGAATGCCTGCTCACTCGCATCGCACATCGCCCTGGAAGAGACCGGCACGCCCTATCGCGCGGTCGAAACCCTGCTGTCCGCCAAGGCGCACCTGACGCCCGAGTACCTGGCGATCAACCCGAGGGGCAAGGTTCCCGCGCTCATCGTCGAACAGGGTGTGATCACCGAGAACACGGCCATCCTGACGTACATCGCCACGACGCACCCCCAGGCCGGGTTGTTGCCCACCGACGCGTTCCAGCAGGCCTTGTGCATCGCCCAGATGGCGTGGTTCTCCAACACACCGCACATCTATCAGCGCGCGAAGTTCAGGCCCTACTACTTTGCCGATGACGAGAGCCTGCACCCCGGCATACGGGCCAAGGCCGAAGCCTCGTTCTGGAAATCCCTGCAGGAGATCGATGGCCTGCTGGCCGGGCGCCGATGGATGATGGGCGACGGCTACACCGTGGTCGACCCCTACGCACTCGTGTTCTACGGCTGGGGTGTGAGCAACCGCATGCCGATGGAAGAACTGAAGGACTACACGCGCCACAAAAACCAGATGCTGCAGCGGCCGGCGGTGAAGACCGTACTCGAGCGCGAGAAAAATCCACACATCCGCTGAGCGCGGCGTGCCGTGCCGGGCTCAGACGATCGGCGTGAGCTTGGCCACGCTCAGCGCCAGCCACTTGGTGCCGTGCCGCGTGAAGCTGACCTGCGCACGCGCGTCGTCGCCCACGCCCTCCACCGCCAGCACCTTGCCCTCGCCGAACTTGTTGTGGAACACGGCCAGGCCGGCGTGGATGTCGGTGCCGCGGTCGGGCTCGGGTGCGGTCTGGCCCAGGCCCTTGGGGTCACCGCGCTCCCTGAAGCCGGGTGACCATGACGGTTGCAGCGCGGCGGGCGCGCCGTGGCCGCCGCGCCGCCCGTTCTGCCACTGGCCGCCGCCGCCGCCAGCGGGTGCGCTCCATGCGGGTTGCTGCGGCGTGAGCCACTTCAGGCAAGCCTCGGGCAGTTCGTCGAAGAAGCGGCTCTTCAAGTTGTAGCGCGTCTGGCCGTGCAGCATGCGCGTCTGTGAGTGGCTCAGGTAGAGCCGCTTGCGCGCGCGCGTGATCGCCACGTACATCAGGCGCCGCTCTTCTTCCAGGCTGGCCCGGTCGCTCATTGAGTTCTCGTGCGGGAACAGCCCCTCCTCCATGCCGGTGATGAACACGCAGTCGAACTCCAGCCCCTTGGCCGCGTGCACCGTCATGAGCTGCACCGCGTCCTGCCCCGCCTGGGCCTGGTTGTCGCCCGACTCGAGCGCGGCGTGCGTGAGGAAGGCCGCCAGGGGGCTGAGGGTTTCGCCGGTTTCGGCATCCGGCGCCAGCGGTTCGTCCAGCACCGGCAGGTTCGGGTCCAGCCCCTGGCTCGCCGGGCTTTGCGTCAGCGGCTTGCCCAGCTCGTCCACCGGCAGCGTCACCGCATCGCGCCCGAAGCCCTCGATGCTCACGAAGCTCTCGGCCGCGTTGACCAGTTCCTCCAGGTTCTCCACGCGGTCCTGCCCCTCGCGCTCGGCGCGGTAGTGCTCGATCAGCCCGCTGTGCGCGAGCACCAGTTCGATGATCTCGCGCAGCGTGCTGCCCTCGGTCTGCTCGCGCACGATGTCGAGCTTGGCCACAAAGGCCCCGATGGCCACGCCGGCGCGGCCGGTGACCGCGCTGACCGCGTCGTGCAGCGAGCAGCCGGATGCGCGCGCCACGTCCTGCAGCTGTTCGATGCTGCGCGCGCCAATGCCACGCGGCGGGAAGTTCACCACGCGCAGGAAGCTGGTGTCGTCGTGCGGGTTCTCCAGCAGGCGCAGGTAGGCCAGCGCGTGCTTGATTTCGGCGCGCTCGAAGAAGCGCAGGCCCCCGTACACGCGGTACGGCATGCCGGCGTTGAACAGCGCGGTTTCCACCACGCGGCTTTGCGCGTTGCTGCGGTAGAGCACCGCCATTTCGCTGCGCGGCACATCCTCGCGCGCGAGCTGTTTCATCTCGTCAACCATCCACTGCGCCTCGGCGAAGTCGCTGGTGGCCTCGAACACGCGCACCGGCTCGCCCGCGCCCGCATCGGTGCGCAGGTTCTTGCCAAGGCGGCTCGTGTTGTGGCTGATGAGCTGGTTGGCCGAGTCGAGGATGTTGCTTGCGCTGCGGTAGTTCTGCTCGAGCTTGATCTGGTGGCGAACGCTGAATTCGCGCACGAAGTCGGCCATGTTGCCCACGCGCGCGCCGCGAAAGGCGTAGATGCTCTGGTCGTCGTCGCCCACGGCGAACACCGCGTTGCCCGCGCCCGGCAGGCCTTCGAGCGGTGGCGTGCTGAACATCTTGATCCACGCGTACTGCAGGCGGTTGGTGTCCTGGAACTCGTCGATAAGGATGTGGCGGAAGCGCCGCTGGTAGTGCTCGCGCACCGGATCGTTGTCGCGCAGCACCTCGTAGCTGCGCAGCATGAGTTCGCCGAAGTCCACCACGCCCTCGCGCTGGCATTGCTCCTCATAGAGCGCATACAGCTCGACCTTCTTGAGCGTCTCGGCGTCGCGCGCGACCACATCGCGCGGGCGCTGGCCGTCTTCCTTGCAGCCGCTGATGAAGTACTGCACCTGCTTCGGCGGGTAGCGCTCGTCGTCGACGTTGAACTGCTTGCACAGGCGCTTGATGGCCGAGAGCTGGTCCTGCGTGTCCAGGATCTGGAAGGTGGCGGGCAGGTTGGCCAGCTTGTGGTGCGCGCGCAGGAAGCGGTTGCACAAGCCGTGGAAGGTGCCGATCCACATGCCGCGCACGTTCACCGGCAGCATGCTGGAGAGGCGCGTCATCATCTCCCGGGCCGCCTTGTTGGTGAAGGTCACGGCCAGGATGCCCCCGGGCGTGACCTGCCCGGTCTGCAGCAGCCAGGCGATGCGCGTGGTGAGCACCCGCGTCTTGCCCGAACCGGCCCCCGCCAGGATGAGTGCATGCTCGGGCGGCAGCGCCACGGCGGCGGCCTGCTCGGCATTGAGGCCCGCGAGCAGCGGGGAGGACGGGGCAACAGGGTCTTCAAACAGCATGGAGCGATTGTAGGAAGCGGCTCGATCAGCGACCGCCCATACGGCAATCCGTATACACCTCATACCCGAAGGGCAAGCGCGGCAGGTTTCCCGCGCGCGTGCGGGGCGCCTACAATCGGGCACCGGGCCCAAGCTTCTTGCGCCCGGTTTTTTGTTGGCGCTCGCCGCCAGCAAAGCCGGCCAGACCAAGCGCTCTCTTCGTTCTTCAACGACTTTTCTGGAGCCTGGTTCTCAAATGGAAATATTCGACTACGACAACGTCCTGCTGCTGCCGCGCAAGTGCCGCGTGGAGAGCCGTTCGGAATGCGACGCCGGCGTGGAGCTGGGCGGGCGCACGTTCCGCCTGCCAGTGGTGCCGGCCAACATGAAGACGGTGGTGGACGTGCCGATCTGCACCTGGCTGGCGCGCAACGGCTACTTCTATGTCATGCACCGCTTCGACCTGGACAACGTGCAGTTCGTGCGCGACATGCACGCCGCGGGCGTGTTCGCCTCGATCTCGCTGGGCGTGAAGGCGCCCGACTACGCCACCGTGGACACGCTGGCGGCCGAAGGCCTGGTGCCCGAGTACATCACCATCGACATCGCGCACGGCCATGCCGACAGCGTGAAGAACATGATTGGCCACATCAAGCAGAAGCTGCCGGCGTCGTTCGTGATTGCGGGCAATGTGGCCACACCCGAGGCGGTGATCGACCTGGAGAACTGGGGCGCGGACGCGACCAAGGTGGGCGTGGGTCCGGGCAAGGTCTGCATCACCAAGCTCAAGACGGGTTTTGGCACCGGCGGCTGGCAGCTCAGCGCGCTCAAGTGGTGCGCGCGCGTGGCCACCAAGCCCATCATTGCGGACGGCGGCATCCGCAGCCACGGCGACATTGCCAAGAGCGTGCGCTTCGGAGCGACCATGGTGATGATCGGTTCGCTGTTCGCGGGACATGAGGAGTCGCCAGGCGAGACAGTGGTGGTGGCCGGCGAGCGCTTCAAGGAGTACTACGGCTCGGCGAGCGACTTCAACAAGGGCGAGTACCGGCACGTCGAGGGCAAGCGCATCCTGGAGCCGATCAAGGGCACGCTGGCGGAGACGTTGGTCGAGATGGAGCAGGACGTGCAGAGCTCGATCAGCTACGCGGGCGGCACGAAGCTGATGGACATCCGCAAGGTGAACTACGTGATCCTCGGTGGGGACAACGCGGGTGAACATCTGCTGATGTGACGTCCCTCGGGGCTTGGGTATTTCGCGCCACCACTTCGCGGGCTCGGGAGCGCTTGGCGCTCTGTTCCGCTCATGTCCCCCGGACCGGCTGCGCCGGTCCTCCTCCTTGACTTCGCTCCACAGAACGCCAAGCGCCCCCGAGCCTGGGGCGGCGCAGGCACACCCATAGACTGAGTGCCAACGAGGTCATCGGCGACCGGGGTGACCGGCGCAGCGAAGTCAAGGAGGAGAGGCGGCGCAGCCGCCTCGGGGGACATGAGCGGAGCCGGTCACCCCGGTCGCCGATGACCGGAGCCGCCGGTGACAAAACACAGACCGACAGCAGCGACCCCACCATCCCGTGCAAGCGCGACCTCGGATCGTCCAGCGCATCCACGAAACTGTAGAGGTTCAGCCCGGGCAGGGCTTCGCACACCGGCACCA
>NZ_JBFXCD010000015.1:0-97133 GCF_050182545.1 Hydrogenophaga sp.
CTCGTCTTCGTAGATCAGCTCGATCTGCCGGCCGGCGATGCCGCCGCCGCCATTGATCTGGCGTGCCGCGAGGTCCAGGCCCCATTTGACCTGCTGGCCGATGCCGGCGTAGGTTCCCGTCAGTGGCGTGACCACGCCGATGCGGATGGGCCCGGTCTGGGCCATGGCGGGGCCGCCCAGCGCGGAAAGCGCAAAGGTGGCCGATGCGAGCGTGATGATGCGTTTCATGACGTGTCTCCTGTGGTTGAGCGGTGAGGATTCAGGTGCCGGCGAAGTTCGGCTTGCGCTTGTCATGGAAGGCTTGCGCGCCTTCCCGAAAACCGTCCGAGCTGCGCAGTCGCGAGCAGCAGTGCGTGCATTGCTGTCTCCTTGAGGGGAGTGTCAGCAGTGGGTGGAGAGGAGCGCTAACGCATGGGTCCGGGCCATGACCGGCGGGTCTGGCGCCTGACCAAAAAGTCCGACGATTTGTGCGCGGGACGCGCCTTCAGATCAGCTCCGGCGCTTCACGCGCGGGAGGCTCGAACAGATTGACCTTGCGACGGTAGTCGCTGGGCGTGATGCCCAGGTGTGCGCGGAAGAAGCGCGAGAGATGGCCCGGGGCGGAAAAGCCCAGGAGCTCCGAGATATCGGCCACCGGCTCCCGGCTGAGCGTGAGCCGCTCCACCGCTGCCTCGAATCGCAGCACGTTGGCGTAGACCAAAGGCGTGACCTGCGTGTCCCGCTGGAACAGATGGAAGAAGTGGGCCCGCGATAGTCCCGTGGCGGCGGCAACACTGTCCACATCGAGCTCGCGGGCCACATCACGCCGCATGAGGGCGATGGCCTTGCGGACTCTCGAATCCATGGCGACGGGCGGCCTGGTCCGCAGCAGCCCGGCCAGGTCGCGCCAGCCCGTGTAGCTCTCGATCACCGCGACGATGAGGTTGAACAACAGGTCTTCCAGCCGTCCGGGGGATACCTCGTCATCCCACCACAGTTCGAGGACGAATTCCTCCGCCAGCTTCCGGGTAGCCGCCGACAGGTGCACGCACTTGTTGGGAAAGAAGCGGGGGTGTGCCGACAGCGCCAGCGAGCGCTGGATCCCGGCCAGCCAGTTGGGCTCGATGTAGAGAGCCAGGATCAGCGTGTGCTGGCCAGGGGGTGCGTCGTGCTCGTAGGCATGATGCTCCCAGGCGTTCACCACCACTGCGGATTCGTCCGTCAGGGGAGCGCGCTCCCCGCGTACGCGAAAGGCGCTGTCCGCCCCTCCCGCCTTGATCAGGATGTGACAGTGGTGATGCGCGTGGCCAACCAAGGGGGCATCCATGTCCAATAGGGCAACGCGGCCGAAGCGCCCCTGAAAAATCTTGACGGCTGATGACATGATTGTCTCCTGCCGACACCATAGCGTTTCTCGGATGACCTGAACAGTTGGGGCGTTCACTCTCGACTTGGTTCAGGCCGACCCGATCCGTGGGGTGACGGCTGGTTGATCTGCATCGCCTTCATGGGGCCGAACTGACGATCGTGGCCGGGGCAATCAGGCTGAGCATTGATAGCAAATTGCATGGTTGCGACCTTGTGAACCTCATGATGCGATACGTTTGCCATGGCGACCAAGTGGCGACCCGAGCCACCGTTGTGCAGATCAAGAACCAGCGCCCGGTTCAGTTTGAAATCACACCCGCAACCAGAGAGACCGCGCAGGCAGGGATCAAGCCAGCTGGGCCAAGGCATGACGGTTTCCTGTTCCCCAGCCAGACTTCTGGGGCACTCCAAGCTGGCATCAACAGTGAGACACCTCGGCATTGAGGTCGACGACGCACCTGAGATCTCTGGACATGCGGAGATCTGATCAGGTAAGGCGCAAGCCTCAGTGGTCCGTCGTTGCAATTGGTGCGCAAACACCTGTCCGCCGAACGCGGGTGAACGACCGGTTCGGAAATGCCTGCCGTCGGTCAAGCGTTGCTTGCCGCAATGACCGGAAGGCAACCTCGCGACGAGTCGGTACCTCTACGACGCATGTCCGAAACCAGTCTTCAGCAGCCCCCGACCATCCTCGCCACCCGCCAACGCTACTGACGCCTGGCAAGGCGGCCCTGCCGATGGCAAGGGTGCGACACCTCAGGGTTCCTCAAGCCGACTCAAGCAGGAAAGGATGTCCGCCGACAGCGCCAACAATGGCTTGGAAAGGCTGCGCACCACCTTCGAGGGCGCTTCTTCCGTCGACACGCTGGCGTTCAGCACGAAGACACCCTCGGGGGTGATCAGGGGCGTGGACACCGCCACCACCTCCGGTTGCCAGGACGCCGCACAGTAGCCCAGCGCGTGCACCTGGCCGATGGCCGAATTGATCTCCGCCTCCACGCCGGGCCACTGCTCGCTTCGTTGGATGAGACACGGGCCCGGCGGTCGCCCGCCGGGGATCACCCCGGGTGCGATGCAACTACTTGACGTAGGGAAACGCGATCGCCTGTGGGTTGTCCTGTTGCCTGAGCAAAAGCGCCTTCTTGTCCGGCGACAAATACAACCGGTACAAGGTCGTTGGCGTCGTACCGGAGAGAAGGACCGCCAGCACGAACTCGGCGCCATCCCATTGACCAGACCAGCTTCGTCGCTGGTCATTGCCGGCGGTGCAACTACCGCCAATCGCGCAGGCATACAGCACCGCGTTGCCACCGCCATCGACAGCTCTGATCTCCATCCGGCCATTGCCCTGCTGGATGACCATTGTTTGCGGAAGGGTCCGCGCTCCCCGCGGCGGGTGACCATTCTCCGCGCGCTGGATGTTCCATGTGCCTGACAGGTCAGGTTGCGCACTCGCGATGGCACAGAAGGCCAGCAGGGCGGTCGACATCAAACAGCGCTTGAGCAACATGGTGGGCTCCCGGGAATGGCCTGTTGAACTGAGGGCACGCCGCGAACGCGAGAGGCCGGGCGTGGCGTCGCAGTATCGCCGACCGCGTGCAATCCGCAACAAGGGATTTGAACGGCGCGGCGACAGACGGCTGCCCTAGCGGCGACCCGGGCGGGAACGCCCCATCTTCGGCAAGTCCAGCGCCGCGAGCTTGGCTTTGGCCCGTTCGGCCAGGCGCACCATCAGGCCATCCAGCAGCGCGATTTCCTCGGGGCTGAGGATGGCCAGCAGATCGCGGTTGAGTTCGATCACCACCGGCAGGTATTCGGTGTACAGCGCGTGGCCTGCTTCGGTGAGCGACACGCGGGCCTGGCGGCGGTCGCTGGGGATCACGTCGCGCGCGATCAGCTTCTTGTCGACGAGCGCCGTGACGATGCGCGAGGTGCGCGCCCGGTCGAGCTGGGCCAGGTCGGCCAGTTCGGAGGACAGCACCGGGCCGTTGCGCGCGAGCACGACGATGATCCGCCATTCGCGGCGCGAGACGCCGTAGCGCGCCTGGCACAGCCGCCCCACGGGCGCCACGGCCACGGCCTGCAGGCGCGTGAGGCGGTAGAGGAAGAGTTCGCTCGCCGCGTCGGGTGGCGCGGGCCGGGGTTCGGACACGTCGGTGGCTCCACTGGGTGAATACCCTGAGGATAGTTGGTTTGGTCAATCAAGCGCCCCGGGCATAGATTCGATGTTCTCGACCGCAAAGCCCAGGAGACATCCATGACCCACACCCCGACCCTTTCCTTGCCCTCGATCCGCCTCGCCGGCACGGCCGCGCTGGCCCTGGCGGCTGCCTTCGCCGCACCGGGCGCATTCGCCCAGGCCTGGCCTGCGGGCAAACCGGTCACGCTGGTGGTGGGCACGCCGCCAGGCGGTTCGGTCGACGTCTACGGCCGCACCCTGGCCGAGCAGCTCGCCAAGCAGACCGGCGGCACCTTCATCGTGGAGAACAAGGCCGGTGCCAACGGCAACCTCAGCGCCGAATATGTGAACGGTGCGGCGGCCGATGGCCACACGCTGTGGATCAGCACGCAGGCCATGTTCACCATCAACCCTTCCGTCTATACCAAGCTGCGCTGGAAGCAGTCGGACTTCAAACCCATCGCCAAGGGCATCGAGAGCCCGCTGGTGCTGGTGACGCACCCCTCGGTGCCGGCGAAGACGCTGCCCGAGCTGGCGAAGTGGGCCGCGGCCAACCCGGACAAGGCGGCCTACGCCTCGTTCAGCCCGGGCACGCCGTCGCATTTTCTGGGTTTCCAGTTCAACGAACGCATGAAGCTGAACATGGTGCACGTGCCGTACAAGGGCAGCGCGCCGCAGATCGCGGACCTGCTGGGTGGCCAGGTGCTGCTGGGCTTCACGCAGCTGCAGGCGGCGCTGCCGCAGGTGAAGGCCGGCAAGCTCAACGCGATCGCCGTCACCTCGAAGGAGCGCACGAAGTTCCTGCCCGATGTGCCGACCCTGGCCGAGCTGGGCCATCCGGACCTGAGCTCCACCATCTGGTTCGGCCTGGTGGCCCCCTCGGCCACGCCCAAGGCGGTGCTGGACCAGATTCAGGCCGCTGTTGTGAGGGCCCAGGCCAGCGCCGAACTCAAGGCGAAGCTGGAGCCGCAGGGCTTCGACGTACCGCAGGAAAACGGCGACGCGTTCGCCGCTACCATCGCCGCGGAGACCGCGCGCTGGGCGCAGGTCGTCAAGGCCACAGGATTCCGCGCCAATGAGTGACACCGAAGACAAGCTCCACAACACGCACCGTCCCGCGCCGCCGTCGCTGGCGTTTTTTGCGACGCTGAACGTCCAGGTCGCGCCGGCCCACGAGGTCGGGCAGACGCCGGCGGGCAACCGCCGCGTCATCGCCATCCTGGGCGGCGACGCGCGCGGCGACGGCTGGCGCGCGCGCGTGCTGGCCGGCGGCGCGGACTTCCAGGCCATCGTCACGCCCACCCTGGCCCAGCTGGACGCGCGCTACGTACTCGAGACCGACGCCGGCGAGCTGATCTACGTGCACAACCGCGCCATCCGCTCGGCCTCGGCCGAGACCACGGCCCGCCTGGTCCGGGGCGAGCCGGTGGATCCTGCCGAGGTCTACTTCCGCTGCGCGCCCACCTTCGAGACGGCCGCGCCGTCGCTGGCCTGGATCAACGAGCGCCTGTTCGTGGGCGTGGGCGTGCGCCGCCCGGACCGGGTCGAGATCGACTGCTTCACGGTGCTCTGAACCACGCGGCGCGGCCGCCCAAGCCGGGCGGGTCCGGCCACTTTTCGCTGCACGAAAAGTCGGGAAATGTCGCTTGTGTGGCGCGGGGCCACGATGCATCCTTCGGGCCCGATGATCACCTCCGCACTGATCCAGTCCGTCACGGCGAGCCTGTACGAGCGCTCACTCAAGAAGATCCCTGAAGACACCAAGGCCGTGCTGCGCCGCGCGCAGGGCGGCGAGCGCTCGGACACCGCGCGCCAGACGCTGACCATCATGCTCAAGAGCGCCGATGCGTCGGAGGAGAAGGACCACCTGATCTGCTCGGACGTGGGCATCCCGGTGTACGCCATCAAGGTCGGCACCGGCGTGCGCTTCGAGGGCGCGGTGCGCCAGGCCATCGTGGATGGCTTCGCGCAACTGGCGGCGCAGATCCAGCCCCCCATCCTGCGCATGGTGACCAACCCGCTCACCCACGAGCGCAGCCACGCCGGCAAGGACATGCCCATCGTCAGCTTCGACCTGGTCGACGGCAGCGACGTGCTGGAAATCGTCTGCGCGCCCAAGGCCATGGGCAGCGGGCGCTGGGAAGCGCTGGAGACCTTCGTCTACCCCTCGCTGGAAACCATCGAGGCCTACGTGCTCGACGTGGTGATGAAGGCGGGCTCGCAGCCCTGCCCGCCCATCGTGGTGGGCGTGGGCATTGGCGGCACCTTCGACCACGCCGCGCGCATGGCCAAGCAGCAGGTGCTGCGTCCCTTCGGCCAGACCAACCCCGAGCCCATCCTCGCGGCCATGGAGTCGCGCCTGCTCGATGCCATCAACGCCATGGGCTTCGGCCCCATGGGCACCGGCGGCGACACCACGGCGATGGCGGTGCACATCGATTACGCCGCCAGCCACGGTTTCATGCCGGTGGCGGTGGCGCTGAACTGCTGGATCAACCGGCGCACCGGCGCGCGCATCCGCAACGATGGCTCGGTGGAGTGGTTCGAATGAGCAGCGGCGCGCGCACCCACCACCTGCAACTGCCGCTGGACGCGCAGGCCGTGAGCGAACTCGCCGTGGGCGACATGGTCATGCTCAGCGGCGACGTCACGATCAGCATCGGCCTGCCCACGCACCAGCGCATGGTGCGCGACATCGAAGCCGGCACCCCGCTGCCGCTGGACCTCACGGGTGGCGCCTTCTTCCACCTGAGCACCTACGTGCGCGACGCGCAAGGCGACATCCCCGCGCGGGCGCTTTACATGAACCCGAGCACCAGCACGCGCTACAACGCATACATGCCGGCGCTGATCCGCGGCCTGGGCCTGCGCCTGGTGGGTGGCAAAGGCGGGCTGGACGTGGCCAGCGTGGCCGCACTGCGCGACACCGGCTGCGCCTACCTGTCCTTCCTCGGTGGCGGCTGCACGCTGCTGTCGCAGTCGATCGAGCGCGTGGTCTCGACGCACTGGAACGAATACATCTCGCAGTTCCGCCTGACCACGCTGCGCGTGCGCGACCTCGGCCCGGCCACGGTCGCGATCGACGCGCACGGCCGCAGCATCTACGACGAACTGCGCACCCAGGCCAGCGATCGCCTGCCCGCGATCATGGAACAGCTCAAGCGCCGGCGCGAGGCTGCGCAAGGCTGACCCCTCACACACCCCAGACCCAGGAGACATCCGTGAACCGTTCCCCCCTGACCCGCCGCGCCCTGCATGCCGCCCTCGCGGCGAGCGCCCTGCTGGTCCTCGCGCCCGCCAGCGTCCTGGCGCAGTCGGACTGGCCCACCAAGCCCGTGAAGATCTTCGTGCCCTTCCCGCCCGGCGGCAGCACCGACGTGGTGGCGCGCCAGCTCGCCCTGCACCTGGGCAGCGCCTTCGGCCAGCCCTTCGTGGTGGAAAACCGCACCGGCGCGGGCGGCAACATCGGCACCGACGCCGTGGCCAAGGCCGCGCCCGACGGCTACACCATCGGCCTGTCCACCTCGGGCCCGCTGGCCAACAACAAGTCGCTCTACAAGAGCATGCCCTTCGACTCGCAGAAGGACCTCACCCCCATCGCGCTCGTGGGCGAGATCCCGCTGGTGATCGTTGCCCACCCGGCGGTCAAGGCGGCCAACCTCAAGGACTTCATTGCCGCGTCCAGGGGCGCCACGCCGCCGTACAGCGTGGGCCACCCGGGCAACGGCACCATCGGCCACCTGGCGCTGGAGTCGCTCAAGAGCAGCTCGGGCGCGCCCCTGCAGTCCATCGCGTACCGCGGCGACACACCGGCCATGAGCGACCTGCTCGGTGGCCAGATCCAGGCCATCTCGGCGCCCGTCACCGCCTTCATTCCCAACATCCAGGCCGGCAAGCTCAATGGCCTGGCCGTCACGTCGAAGAAGCGCTTTCCCGGCCTGCCCAACGTGCCCACCGCGCAGGAACAGGGCCTGGACGTCGAGGCCACGGTGTGGTTCGCCATCGTCGGCCCCGCGGGCCTGCCCCAGCCGGTGGCGCTCAAGCTCAACCGGGAGATCAACAAGTACACCAACTCGGCCGAGGGCCGCGCCAAGCTGGCGCAGTTCGGCATGGTGGAAGCCAATGGCGGGCCCGAACTGCTGGGCACACTGATGAACGCCGAGGCCGCGAAATGGAAGAAGGTGGTGGAAGCCGCCCGCATTTCGCTCGACTGAATACAACCCCGCTCCCCGCCCGACCCCGAGACTGTTCCATGACGACCTCCCGCCCCCTGCTGTTCGACTCGCACGCCCACCTGGTGGCCGACGACCAGACCCGCTACCCGCGCAACCCCATGCAGCGCGCCGCCGACGCGCCCTACCGCCCACCGGGCGTGATCGGCAAGCCCGGCGGCCACCACGGCCCGAACCCGATCAACGAGGTGCCGGACGCGCTGCGCATGCTGCAGTGGATGCAGGAAGAGAACGTGGACGGCATCGTGGCGGTGCAGAAACGCATGATCTACCGCTACGACAACAGCTACATCCTCGACTCGTCCGACCGGTACCCGGACCTGTTCAGCGCGGTGGTGATCCTGGACGCGGAAGACGCGGGCACGCCCGACCTGGTGCGCCAGTACATCCGCGCGCACGGCCTGGCCGGGGTGCGCCTGTTCGGCGGGCGCAAGCCCGACGGCAGCATGCCCTGGCTGAATTCGCCGCAGGCGCTCAAGACCTGGGACGTGGCGCAGGAAGCCGGCCTGGTGATGGACCTGGAAGTGCTCTCGCAAGGCGGGGGCGGCCCTTCCATTCCGACCATCATCGAACTCGCTCGCCGCTACCCGGACATCCGCATCGTGCTCGACCACCTGCTCGAACCCGAGATGGAAGAAGGCGAGCACTTCGGGCTGGACGAGCGCTACCAGACGCTGGCCGGCATTCCGAACATCTTCTTCAAGTTCACCTCGATCAACCTGGACATCTGCCGCGAGGCCGGCATCCCGGCCGACCGCGTGCTGCGCCGCGCGGTGGACATGTTCGGCGCCGACCACATCATGTGGGGCTCGGACATCGGCACCTCCTCGGGGACCTACAAGGACATGGTGCAGCGCTTCCTCGATTCGGCCGTGCTGCTCAACGCCGACGAGCAGCGCGCGGTGTTCCACGACACCGGCAAGCGCGTCTTCCTCAAGGGCGGCAGCAAGTCCCGCACGGCATGAGCGAGGCCTACACCACCCTGGCCGCCTCGGCCCTGGACACGCAGACCGCCTACCGGCTGCTCTGCGGCATCGTGGCACCGCGCCCGATTGCCTGGATCACCAGCGTGGACGAAAACGGCCTGGTGAACGCCGCGCCGTTCAGCTCCTACAACTACGTCGCGCACAGCCCGCCGATGCTGGCCGTCAACATCGGCTCGCGCGCCGGCGTGCTCAAGGACACGGCGCGCAACATCGAGCGCGGGCGCGAGTTCGTGGTCAACGTGGCCACGGTGCACAACATGGAGCTGATGCACCAGAGCTCGGCCGAGTTCGCGCCCGACGAAAGCGAGGCCCAGGCGCTGGGCCTCGAACTGCTGCCCAGCACGCAGGTCAAGCCGCCGCGCATCGCGATCGCGCCGGTGCAGATGGAATGCCGGCTCGAACACGTGCTGAAGCTGGGTCGCCTGAACACGCTCTACATCGGCGAGGTGCTGGCCTTCCACCTCTCCAGCGAGGTCTATGACGGCCGCCATGTGGACAGCGTGAAGATGCAGCCCGTCGCGCGCCTGGGTGGCCCCTTCTACGCGGCGTTGGGCAAGGTGTTCGAGCGCCCCATCCTGCAAACACCGCCCCGCGGGAAGGCCCCGACATGAACAGCACCCGGACCCTGCAGAAGCAACCCACCCGCTACCAGGTGGGCACCTTCGTCAAGACCGCCTCGCCCCACGTGGTGGAGGTGCTGGGCACGACCGGGCTGGACTTCGCCGTGCTCGACGCCGAGCACGCGCCGCTGGACCGCGCCGCGCTCGACCTGATGATGCTCGCCGGCCGCGCCGCCGGCCTGCCGCTGCTGGTGCGCATCCCCGACCGCGAGGCCGCCACCGTGCTGTCGGTGCTCGACATGGGCGCGGCCGGCCTGCTGGTGCCGCACGTGGACACGGCGGAACAGGCGCGCGCGGTCGTGGCCCATGCCCGATACCGGGGCGGTGACCGGGGGTACTCCGGTTCACCGCGCGCAGCCGGCTACGGCACGCTGGGCATGAAGCAGGCGCTGGCGCAAGGCAACCAGACCCTGGTGATGTGCCAGATCGAAAGCCCCGAGGCGGTGCGCAACGCCGCCGCCATCGCCGCCGTCGACGGCGTGGACGGTCTCTTCATCGGCCGCGCCGACCTCGCCCTCGCCATGGGCCTGGACGACTCGAAGCACGCCGATGTCTCGGCCGCCACGGACCAGAGCATCGCCGCGGCGCTGGCCGCCGACAAGCTCGCCGGCGTGTTCACCGCCAGCGTGGACGAGCGCGACCGCTACGCCGCCGCCGGCGTGCGCTGGTTCGTGTTCGGCTCCGACCAGTCCTTCATGCGCCAGGGCGCGCAGGCCGTGGCCCACCCGGGCGCATGACATCCCTCCAGCCGTTTCAAGGAACCTGCCCATGAGCACCCAGGCCACCGCCCCCACCGCCGCGCGCCACCACGCCACGCCCCCGCAGATCGAGACCGGTGGCGAGCGCACCTGGATCACGCGCGGTGCCAATTTCGTGGTCGCCGTCTCCGACGTGCGCGCCGGCACGCGCCTGGCCCGTGCCGAGCAGGCCGACGAGTACATGGTTTTTCTGGTGGACGTGGGCGCGCGCTTCGAGGCCGGCGCCGAGCGGCTGGACGCGCGCGCAGAGACCCTGACCATCGTGCCGCCCGGCGCCAGCGCCATCACCGCGCTGGGCGACGGGCGCATCGTGCGCGTGTTCTCCGGCCAGGCCACCGACCTGCTCGAACGGGCGGGCAATGCCAGCGTGTACGCCAACGGCGCGCCCGAGGTGGCGCCGCTGGTGCCCTGGCCCGCGCCACCCGAGGGTTTCAGGCTGCGCCACTACGTGCTGAGCGAGCACACGCGGCCCGACACCAACATGCGCATCTTCCGCTGCACCAACCTCATGCTCAACGTGATGACGCCGCGCATGGTGGCGCGCGACGTGCACAAGCTCAGCCCGCACTCGCACGCCGACTTCGAGCAGGGCTCGCTGGCCGTGCGCGGCGATTGGGTGCACCACCTGCGCCACCCGTGGACGGCCGACCTGGACGACTGGAAGGCGGATGAACACCTCGAGATGGGCAGCCCCTCGCTGCTGGTGGTGCCACCCAAGGTGATCCACACCAGCCGCAACACCAACGACGGCGGCGCCTGGCTGGTGGACATCTTCGCGCCCCCGCGCTTGGACTTCGCCAGCAAGCCGGGCAAGGTGGCCAACGAGGCCGAGTACCCGCTGCCCGGCGCGGCCACCTGAACGTCAGGCGCGCTGGCGCACCGGCCGCCGCGCCGCCTTGGGCGAAGGGGGTTTGCTCTCGCTGTCGAGCTGCACCAGGCGCTCGCCGATGCGCCCGGCAGCCTCCTGCATCGGCGGCAGGAAGCTGGCCACCGCGTCCTGCAGTGGCAGCGCCGACGAGAACCAGGTGAGCCCGAACGAGGCCACCACGTGGCCGTTCTCGTACACCGGCACCGCCAGTGTGTTGGACACCGGCCGCACCGCCGGGTTGCGCAGCGCATAGCCGCGCGCGCGCGTCTCGGCCAGCGTGGCCTGGATGGCGTCCAGGTTGCCCGCCGCGCGGTCCTCGTCGTTGTCCGACTGCGCCACCAGCGCGAGCAGCGCCTGCTGCTCGTCCGGCGGGCAGAAGGCGAGGTAGGCGCGGCCCAGCGAACGGCTCACCAGCGACAGGCGCATGCCGATGCTGGAATGCAGCAGCGACAGCGGCGACTGCGCAATGGTGCTGTAGCGCACGACCACCGCGTCCGCATCGAACACCGCCACCGACACGGGCCACTTGTGCTTCGCGGTCATCGCATCGGCCACGGGCGCGGCGGCCTCGATGATGCGCGGCTCACTGTGGTAGCCGCAGGACAGGGTGTGCACCTGCGAGGTGAGGTAGTAGGCGCCGCTTTGTGGCGCATGGTTCACCAACCCCTTGGACACCAGGGTCTGCAGCAGGCGCACCAGAGAGGGTTTGGGCAGGCCGGTCTGGCGGTGCAGCTGGTCCAGCGTGGAGATCGGTTGCCGGTTGAGGCACTGCAGCAGTTCGATGGCGCGCTCGACGGCGCGCACGGGAGGAAACGAGGCCATGGTCGGGAGAGAGGCAGAAGGTGTGGGGCGGGCGAGCCATTGTGCATGGCGGCACGTGCACGTTGCCGGCAGGCCGGCACGCGCTCACACCGCCGCGCCAGGCGGTGGCTGGGGTGTGAGCTGCGCGGGGTCGTAGAAGAACTGCTCGGCCGCGATGTGCTCGCCCTCCCAGCGCTGCCACGCGAGTTCCTCCATCTCGGTGACCGAATCGTCCCGCCAGACGAAGCGGAACACCCAGCGGATGACCACGTGGTCGCCGTTGACGAGCACCGGGCGCACGCAGCGCGAGTGGATGGACGCGGCACGCGCCATCACCTTGCGTTCGTTCGCCAGCAGCTGGTCTCGGCCGACGCGGGGCGCGGCCTGGTTCTCCTGCATGCTGGCCTGTGGCGCGTAGAAGGTTTCGATGGCTTCGTCGTGCGCGTTGCGCTCCACCATGGCGATGAAACGTTCAAGGGTGTGGGTGCTGGGCATGGCGGCCTCCTTGTGCGGTGGACTGTGAAATGCGTTCGGCCACGTCCTGCGCCTCGGCGGCGATGGAGCGCAGCAGGCCGCCGGGCTGTCGCACGTCGAAGCCGACAAAGTGCAGGCCTTCCAGCGCGCCCTGCCCGCTCACCTCGCGGGGCATGCCGCGCTCGTCCTGCGCCAGCCGCGTGTACGGAAACAGCTCGTCGAGCGCGGCTTCGTAACCGGTGGCCAGCAGCACGGCGTCGAACGGGTGCTCGCTGCCGTCGGTGAAGCGCACGCCGCCGGCGTTGAGGGTCTGGATGCCAGGGTAGACCTGGATCTCGCCGGCCTTGATGCGCGCCACCGTGCCAACGTCGATCATCGGCGTGCGCCCCTCCTCGCGCAGTTGGCGCAGCGGCGACACCGCCGCGGTGTGCAGGCCGAACCGGCTGAGGTCGCCCACGGTGAGGTCGCGAAACAGCGCGGCCAGCGCATCCCCGATGGCGGTGGGCAGCCGGGCCAGCATGAGGCTGGAGAGCTGCGTCGGCCGGCCCAGCACGTCGCGGCGCACGATGTTGACCGGCGAGCGCACCGACAGCGCGGTGCGCACGCCGTGCTCGGTCAGGTCCAGCGCGATCTCCGCGCCGGTGTTGCCGAAGCCGACCACCAGCACGCGCTGGCCTGCGAAAGGCTGCGCGTTGCGGTAGCTGCGGCTGTGCAGGATGCGCCCCTCGAAAGCTTCCTGCCCCGGCAACTGCGGTGCGCGGGGGCGGCGGTTGGCACCCGTGGCCACCACCACGTGGTTGGCCGCGATCTGCCGACCACTGGCGAGCACCACCTGCCAGGGCGCACCGTGCTCGTGCTCACGGGGTTCGATGGACTGCACCTGCACGCCCAGCTCGGGCTCGATGCCGTACCGGCGCGCGTAGGCGTCGAGATAGTCCACCACGCCCTGGCGCGGCACATAGCGCGGCGCACTGTCCGGAAAGGGCATGCCGGGCAGCGCCGAGTGCGTCTTGACGGTGTGCAGGTGCAGGCGCTCGTAGTGGTGGCGCCAGGACGGCGCAAGCTCACGCGCGCGCTCCAGCACCCGCGGGCTGTGCCCTCGCTGCACCAGGCAGGCCGCCGCCGCGAGCCCCGCCGGCCCGGCGCCAACGACGACGATGTCGGCTTCGGTCTCGGGGTCGAGCGGTGCGTGACTGGAGCCGCGAAACGCTTCGGGTGGCTGGAAAGGGCTGTCGGGGTCCATGGCGGCGCGCGGGTGGTGCAGGCCAGTGTCGCGCCCACCCACGGGGCGCGCCATGAGGGCTTGTACCCGGAGACGCCAGGGCCGTTTCAGGTCAGACTGCTGGCTCTTTGCAGCAGGAACGCCTTTTCCCGCTCGTTGCCCGCCAGTTCGGCCGCGCGCTGGAATTCGGCGCGCGCCTCGTCCCGGCGCTCCAGCTTTTCCAGCAGGTCGCCGCGCACGCTGGGCAGCCAGTGGTACTGCTGCAAGGCCTTGTTCTTCAGCAGCGCGTCCACCAGCACCAAGCCAGCGGCAGGGCCCGCGTGCATGGACACGGCCACCGCGCGGTTGAGCTCCACCACCGGCGAGGGCGCGATGCGCGCCAGCTCGCCATACAGCGCGGCGATGCGCGCCCAGTCGGTCGCATCGGCGTGGGTGGCGCGCGCGTGGCAGGCGGCGATGGCGGCCTGCAGGTGGTAGGGGCCGGGCTCGGTGGTGAGCAGGTCGGCGCGGTCCAGCGCGGCCAGGCCGCGGCGGATCAGCAGGTGGTCCCAGCGGGCGCGGTCCTGCGCGGCCAGCAGCACCGGGCGGCCTTGCGCATCGGTGCGGGCCGCGGTGCGCGAGGCCTGGATCTCCATCAGCGCCAGCAGGCCCTGCACCTCGGGCTGCTGCGGCGCGATGCCGGCGAGCATGCGGCCCAGGCGCAGGGCTTCGTTGCACAGGTCCGGGCGCATCCAGTCACCGCCGCTGGTGGCGGTGTAACCCTCGTTGAACACGAGGTACACCACCTCCAGCACCGAGGCCAGGCGTTCGCCCAGCGCCTCGCCGCGCGGCACCTCGAAGGGCACGCCGGCGTCGCTGAGCGTGCGCTTGGCGCGCACGATGCGCTGCGCGATGGTGGCCTCGGGCACGAGAAAGGCGCGCGCGATCTCGTGCGTGGTCAGACCACCCAGCAGCTTGAGGGTGAGCGCCACGCGCGCCTCGGTGCCGAGCACCGGGTGGCAGGCCGTGAAGACCAGGCGCAGCAGGTCGTCGCCGATGTCGTCCTGCCGCGCTTCGTCGAGCGCGTCGACGAAGTCGGGCACGTGCGTGGCGCCCAGCGCCTCCATGTCGGCGGCGATGCCGTCGTGCTTCTCCTCGGCCATCTGGCGGTGGCGCAGGTGGTCGAGCGCGCGGCGCTTGGCGGTGGTCATGAGCCAGGCGGCGGGGTTGTCGGGCACGCCGTCCTTCGGCCAGTGTTCCAGTGCGGCCACCAGCGCGTCCTGCGCCAGTTCCTCGGCCACGCCGATGTCGCGCACCACGCGCGCCACGGACGCCGTGATGCGCGCCGACTCAAGGCGCCAGACGGTGGCAATGGCCTGGTGGACACCGGAATGCATGGGCCGGTGCTTACATCTGCGCCGGCGCGGCGGCCATGTCCATCCAGAACACCTCCCACTGGTGGCCGTCCAGGTCAGCGAAACCGTGCTGGTACATGAAGCCGTGGTCCTGCGGCGCGTTGGGCGTGGTGCCACCGGCGGCCACGGCCTTGGCCACCAGCTCGTCCACCTCGGCGCGGCTGTCGCACGAGAGCGCGATCAGCACCTCGGTCGCCTTCCTCGCGTCGGAAATCGGCAGCTTGGTGAAGCCCTGGAAGAAGGGCTCGACCAGCAGCATGGCGTAGATGTTCTCCGCAATCTCCAGGCAGGCGCCCTGCTCGTTGGTGAACTGCTGGTTGAACGTGAGGCCCAGGGCCTTGAAGAAGGCCTGCGAGCGGGCCATGTCCTTGATGGGCAGGTTGACGAAGATCTGGCGCAGCATGACGGGTTCTCCGGTGGGTGTATCAGCTCGTGCGTTCGCACAGGGCCTTGAGTCGTTCCAGGGCAAGGGGCCAGGTCCGGGCCATCATGTCCTCGTAGTCGCCGAACACGTCGCTGTCCACGCTCAGGCGGGTGCCGCCGCCCTCGTCGCTGAAGCGGTAGTTCTCGTAGCAGGGTGCCCAGGCGCGCACCGCTTCGCTGGTGGTGTCTTCCCGGCCGTTCTCGATGAAGCCCAGGTGGCGGATGGACACGAATTCGGCCGGGCGGTGCTCGGCGATCTCGGACACCATGCCGTTGCCCGCCGGGTCCAGGAAGCGGATCGCCTGGCCCGCATTCCATGAGCCCTCGAAGCGCGAGCCCTCGCAGAAAGCGGCCGTCCACTGCTCGTAGGTGGGCGACTGCAGCATGGTGGTCCACACGCGTTCGCGGGGGGCCTGGATCAGGATTTCAAAGTGCTGGGTTTTCATGATGACCCCTCTCAGCGCTTCTGCGCCTGCATGGCGTCGAGCTTCTTGAAGTCCTCCAGCGGCTGGCTGGGCGGGAAGTCGTCCATCTCGTAGAGCTGGCGCAGCTCGATCACGGCGTCCTTGCCCTTGCCCGCCGGGTTGGGGAAGCGCCGGCTCCATTCCAGCGCCTCCTCGCGCGAACGCACCTGGATCAGCGTGTACCCGGCGATGAGCTCCTTGGCTTCGGCGAACGGGCCGTCGACGACGCGGCGGCTGCCGTCGGCGCTGTAGTGCACGCGCCAGCCCTTGCGGCTCGGGTGCAGGCCCGAGCCGTCGAGCAGCACGCCGGCCTGGGCCAGTTCCTCGTGGTAGCGGACCATCTCCGCCATCAGTTCCTCGTCCGGCGCGGGATTGGTTTCGGCCTCGAATTCGTCGCAGGACTTGACGATGATCATGAATCGCATGGGGTACTCCTTCGTGGGCGTTCGGATGGATCACAAAGCGCCTGGCGACACGGGCAAGCCGCGTGCCGGTGCTGGCTTCAACCGGTACGACGAAGCAGGCGCGGGATTTTCGACAGCCTCCCCGCGCTTGTTACAAATCAGCCGCGGCTCTCGTCGTAACAGGGCGCGATCGCGCGCACCTCCACCGTGGCCCATTCGGCGGCCGGGCACTCGTGCGCGATCGCCACGGCCTCGTCCATGCTGGCGCAGTTCAGCAGGTAGAAACCGCCGATCATTTCCTTCGCCTCGGCGAACGGGCCGTCCAGCACCAGGGACTTGCCGCCGCCGGCCTTGCTCACGCGCACCGCGCCCGTCTGGGACGCCAGCGACTCCACCGCCAGCAGCTTGCCGCGCGCCTTGAGGGACTCGCCAAACTGCTGCATGCGGGCGTAGACCTCTCGGCCCTGGGCCTCGGTGCGGGTGGCGCGCTGCCCGACGGGTTCGACGATCAGGAGCATGTGGGACATGGGGAGCAACCTTTCGCTATACCAATAGAACCAGAGAAGGCCACCATGCTAACGCTTGACCCCTGAGCCCGTTGCACCACAATTCAGGCGTATGAACACCTCCTCATTCGAAGCGTTCCGTCTGCAGGCCCTGATCGAGGGCTACGACGAAGCACTGGAGCGCGAATGGGCGCCACTGACGCTGCTGGACATGCATACCCATCCCTTCGCGGCCAAGGCCATCGTCGTGCGCGGCGAGATGTGGCTCACCGTGGGCGACCTCACCCGCCAGCTGCGCCCGGGCGACACCTTCGAGCTCGAAGCCGATGTGCCGCACGCCGAGCGCTACGGCACCGAGGGCGCCACCTACTGGGTGGCGCGGCGCACGGGCTGAGCGGGCATCCCCAGCCTGGGGGATGCGGTATCGCCGTGCACGGCGCACAGTGACCCCAGCCCTTGACGAGGAGGCCCGCCATGAACCTGCGCCAGCTCAGCATCGGCTCGTTCAACCTGTACAACCTGAACGAACCGGGCCTGCCGATCTACACCGACCGCGACGGATGGACCCAGGCCGAATACGACCTGAAGATCGACTGGGCCGCCCGGCAACTGCGCATGCTCAAGGCCGACGTGTTCGGCTTCCAGGAGCTCTGGCATGCGGCCTCGCTCGCCCGCGTGCTGGAGGCTGCGGGGCTGGCCGCCGAGTACGACCTGCTGGCGCCCCCCGAAGCCAACGGCAGCCGCATCACCTGCAGTGCCATCGTGCGCAAGGGCCTGCTGCAGGGTGCACCGGAATGGATTGCGGACTTCCCGCCGGGCTTCGTGCTGCAGTCCCGGGGTGACGACCCGCAGACGCCACGCATTGCGGTCAACATCGAGGGCTTCTCGCGGCCGGTGCTGCACTTCACGATCCGCCCGCGCGAGGCCGGGCCCGATGTGCATGTCTACGTATGCCACTTCAAGTCCAAGGGGCCGACCAAGGTGTTCAACGAAACCTGGTACAAGGCCAACCGGCCGCTCTACACCAAGCACGCCACTGGCCTGGGCGCGGCACTCTCCACCATCCGCCGCACCGCCGAGGCCGCGGCGGTGCGCTTCCTGCTCTCGGAGCAGATGAAGGACAACGACACGCCGGTGATCGTGCTGGGCGACATCAACGACGGCCAGCACAGCAACACCGCCAACATCCTGACCGAGCAGCCCCGCTACCTGGTGGGCGAGAGCAAGGGCGGCGGCGACACCGCGCTGTACACCGCGCAGACATTGCAGGAGTACCGCGACACGCGCGACGTGTACTACACGCACGTGTACCAGGACATCCGCGAGTCGCTGGACCACATCCTGGTCAGCCAGGAGTTCTACGACAACAGCAAGAAGCGCATCTGGATCTTCGACGGCCTGTCGATCAACAACGACCACCTGAACTTCGACGACCACAAGGCCGACGGCACGACCGACCACGGTGTGATCCGCGCGACATTCAAGTACAAGCCCGCCAGGGACACGGCAGCCTAGCGACTGGCCGCCGCCTCCAGCCACACATACAACCCCGCAACCGGCCTGCGCTGGTCCTCGCGCAGTGGCGCCTGCCGGGTGTCCTGCACGCGAAAGCCGTGGGCCTTCGCCAGGCGCTCCACATAGGCCGGCGAATGCGCGTAGCGCAGGCTGGACAGCAGCTGCAGATCCTGCCCCTGGCCCGCCAGCTCGACCGAGAAAGCGAAACAGCCACCGGACCTGAGGCGCTGGCGCACGGCGGCGAAGACCTCTTCCAGCGCGCCCACGTAGATGAACACGTCGGCCGCGATCACGAGGTCCGCAGGTTCGCTCTGCGATCGCAGGAAGCCGAGCAGGTCGCCCTGCTCCACGCGGCGGTAGGCCCCGCTGGCGCGCGCCTGCTCCACCATGGCGGGCGCCAGGTCCACGCCGTCCACCGCATCGGCCTGCGCACGGATGAGCTGGCCGCACAGGCCGGTGCCACAGCCCAGATCGAGCACCAGCGGGAAACGCTGGCCGCCCGCTCGCAGGGGCGCGAGCAGCGTTTCGTGCGCCTGGTACTTCAGGTTTTCGACGAGATGGGTCTGGAAGTCGCCAGCGTAGTCGTCGAACAGCGCTTCCACGTAGGCGCGGGGCGGCTGCGCGGGCGTGGCCTCGCCCGCCTTCACGGAGGCGAGGTAGAAGCGGTGCAGCGTCTCGTCGCCGCCGTGCGCCAGGGCCTGCTCGAAACAGCGCGCGGCCTCGGCGTGGCGTCCCATCTCGCGCAGCAGGCTGCCGCGCTGGCTCCAGGCCTCGGCCAGTGTGGGGTCCAGCGCCAGGGCCTGGTCCAGGGCCTGCAGCGCCTCGTCGGCGCGGTCCAGCCGCAGCAGGCACATCGCCAGCGACAGGCTGATCTGCGGCGTCGCCGCGCCGAGTTGCTGGCCCCGCTGCAATGCCGGCACCGCATCGCCCCAGCGCGACAGCGCCTCGTGCGAAAGCCCGAGCGCGATCCACGCGTCGCGGTTCGCGGGATCGGCCTGCGTGGCCTGCGTGAGGGTCTGCACGGCCTCGGCCCAGTGGCCCAGGCGGCACTGGGTGACGCCCAGGTTGGCGAGCACGGAGGGGCGCCCCGGCACCAGCGCGAGCGCGGCCTGGTAGCGCGCCAGGGCCTCGTCGAGCCGGCCGGCCTCGAACAGGGCATTGCCTTCGAAGAACGCGGCCTTGGCCTGTTCGATGGGATCGTGGAGGTGCTCGCTCATGGAGCGGCACCTTACACCAGCACCGCCCTCACCTGTTCGGCCACGGCCGCGGCGAACGCCGGGTCGTTGATGTGGTGCGGCAACTTGATCAACCGGTGCGTGTCGCTCGCCACGAACAGGCGCTCCAGCGTTTGAAACAGCACCGCGTCGGCGGCCGGGTCGTGAAACGGCTGGCCGGGTGCGTCGATCATCGACAGTCCGCCCAGCGGCAGCAGCAGGCGCACCGGGCCGGGCGACCGGTTGAGCTGTTCGGCGATGCGCCGCGCTGCCGCTTCCAGTTCCTGCGCGTTGCTGCGCATGAGCGTCACGTCGGCGTTGTGCACGTGGAAGCGGCGGCCCTTGTGCCGTTCGGGAATGGTGGACGGGGCGCCCCAGTTGATCATGTCCAGCGCGCCGACCGAGCCCACCCAGGGCAGGCCATGGCGCGCGGCGGCGTCGAGCCGGTCGGGGCCGGCGTCGCACACGCCGCCGGCCAGGTGCTGGCCCACCTCGGTGGTGGTGACGTCCACGACCGCGCGCAACAGGCCGGCCGCGGCCAGTGCTTCGAGCGTGCGACCGCCCGCGCCGTTGGCGTGGAACACCTGGGCGTCGAAGTCGTCCTGCAGCAGCCCGCGCACGGCCTGCACACAGGGGGTGGTGACACCGAACATCGTCAGGCCGATGGCGGGCTTGTCCTGCCCGCCGTCCGCGGGTGTATCGTGCTGCAGCATGCCCACCAGCGCGTGGGCCGCATTGGCCAGGATGGTGCGCGAGAGCCGGTTGAGGCCGGCAATGTCGGTCACCGGGTACATCAGCGTCATGTCCACCACGCCCACGTAGGCCGCGACGTTGCCCGCCGCCATGGTGGAGACCAGCAGCTTCGGCACGCCAATGGGCAGCAGGCGCATGGCCGGCGCGATCATGGAACTGCCCCCCGATCCGCCCACGCCCAGCATGGCCTGGATCTCGCCGGCGGCCAGGCGCTCGCGCACCAGGGTGGCCAGCGCGTCGCCCATGGCGATCACCGCCTCGCCCCGGTCTTGCGTGTCGAACACGGCGGCCGCGCCACGCGGGTGGTGGCTGGCCACGGTGGCGGCGTCGATATCGGCCGCGCCCGGTGCGCTGCGCGTGCCCACGTCCACCGTGACCACGCGCACGCCGGCCGCGCGCACCAGGCCCGCGAGGTAGTCCAGTTCCGCGGCCTTGGTGTCGAAGGTGCCGACCACCCAGGCCGTGGGTGGCAAGACGTTGTTCATTTGCGTTTCTCGTAGTGCGCGTTCACGCACTCGAAGAAGGTGCGGAAGGTGCCGGCCACACGCTCCAGCGCCTCGGCCTCCTGGTCGGCGGGCACGTCCCACTCGGCCCACCATTCGCCGAAACAGCGGTTGCCCTCGGTCACGGGCAGCAGGTGCATCTCGGCCACGTAGTTGGTCCAGGGTGCGTCGATGTGCAGGATCTTGTAGCGGCAGCGGTGCTCGTCGTCGGACAACGCCAGCAACTGCTCGCGCAGGTAGCCGCCGTCCTCGCGCACGGTGAAGTGGCGCACGCAGCCGATCTGGTCGGAAGGCTTGCCGTCCTCGATGTAGGACTTCTCGAAATAGGGGTGGTAGTTGCCGAGCGCGCCGAAGTCGCGCAGGTAGGACCATGCCTGATCGATGGTGGCGTTCATCACCGCGCTCACGTAGACCCGTGCCATGTGTGTCTCCTCTCGTAGGGTTTCAGAAACTCAGGTTCTTGTAGCGTTCCACATGCGACTTGATAGCGATTTCGGTTGGCAACCGTTCCATGCTGCTCGCGCCGTAGAAGCCGTTGCAGTGCGTGCTGTGCTTGAACACGTAGGCCACGTCCTCGGGTGAGGAGATCGGCCCGCCGTGCGCGATCACGATCACGTCCTTGCGCACGCGGCGCGCGGCCTCGCCCCATTCGTCGATGAGTTTCACCGACTCGGCCAGCGACTTCGCGGACGTGGCGCCAATGGTGCCGCCGGTGGTCACGCCCAGGTGCGGCACCACGAAGTCGGCACCGGCCTCGGTCATGGCCACCGCCTCCTCGGCGGAGAACACATAGGGCGTGGTCAGCAGGTCGATCGCGTGGGCCTCGCCGATCATCTCGACCTCGGTCGCGTAGTTGATGCCGGTCTCCTCGAGGCTCTGGCGGAAGGTGCCGTCGATGATGCCCACGGTGGGAAAGTTCTGCACGCCGGAAAACCCGAGTTCCTTGAGCTTCTTCAGGAACACCGGCATGACGATGAAGGGGTCCGTGCCGTTCACGCCCGCAATCACCGGCGTCTTCTTCGCCACCGGCAGCACCTCGCCGGCCATCTCCAGCACGATGTCGTTGGCGTTGCCGTAGGCCAGCAGGCCGGCGGACGAGGCGCGCCCGGCCATGCGGTAGCGGCCGGAGTTGTAGATCACGATCAGGTCGATGCCGGCGGCCTCCTCGCACTTGGCGGAGATGCCGGTGCCGGCACCGCCGCCAATGATGGGCACGCGGCGGCGGACCATGTCCTGGAATTTCGCCATCAGGGCTTGGCGTTCGAAACGCGGCATGAAAGGTCTCCTTGAAGTGGAATCGGGTCGGTCTGGTGAAACGGTTCAGGGGTCGCTGCGCGGACGCGTGCGCAGCGCGGCCACCGCACCGGCAATGCCGCTGCGAAAGGCCAGCACACACACCATGAAGATCAGGCCGGTGACCAGCGTCACCCAGCCGCCAAAGGCATCGAGGTAGTACTGCAGGCCCACCACCAGCGCCGCGCCGATGGCGGGACCGAAAACGGTGTGCATGCCGCCCAGCAGCGCCATGAGCACCACGTCGCCCGAAAGGTGCCAGTGCACGTCGGACAGCGCGGCGAGCTGGAACACCAGCGCCTTCAGGGAACCGGCCAGGCCCGAGAGCGCGGCCGAGAGCACGAACAGCATGAGCTTGTAGCGCTCCACCGGGTAGCCCAGCGAACGCGCGCGCGGCTCGTGTTCCCGGATGGCCACCACCACGTGGCCGAAGGGCGAGCGCACCACGCGGTGGATGAGCCACAGCCCGGCCAGCGTGAGCAGCAGCACCAGGTGGTAGAGGGCGAAGTCGCTGCGCAGGTCGATGAACCCGAACAGGCTGCCGCGCGGGATCTGCTGCAGGCCGTCCTCCGCGCCGGTGAAGGGCAGTTGCAGGAAGATGAAATACACCATCTGCGCCAGCGCCAGCGTGATCATGGCCAGGTAGATGCCCTGGCGGTGGATGGCCAGCGCGCCGAACACGGCGCCCAGCAGCGCCGCCGACGCGGTGCCGAACAGCAGGGCCAGTTCGGGCGGCAGGCCCCAGTGCTTGGCGGCCAGGCCGGTCATGTAGGCCGCGCCACCGAAGAAGGCCGCGTGGCCGAAGGACATCATGCCGCCGAAACCCAGCAGCAGGCTGTAGGCGCAGGCGAACAGGGCCATGCACATCAGCTTCATCACGAACACCGGGTACACCACCTGCGGCACCCAGGGCACCACCAGCAGGGCCAGCACCACCACGGCCATGAAGGCCTTCTGCCAGGTCGGCATGGTCATGTTCATGCGGCCCCCTCCTTGCCGAACAGGCCGCGTGGGCGGAAGAGAAGGACCAGCGCCATCACCACGAAGATCACCGTGGTGGAGGCCTCGGAATAGAACACCTTGGCCAGCCCTTCGATCACGCCGATGCCCAGCGCCGTGACGATGGAGCCCAGCACCGAGCCCATGCCGCCGATGACGACGATGGCGAAGACGATGATCACCAGGTTGGAGCCCATGCCCGAGTTCACATGCAGGATGGGCGCGGCCAGCACGCCGGTGAAGGCCGCCAGCGCAATGCCGCCCGCGTAGGTGAAGGTGAGCAGACGCGGCACGTTCACCCCGAACGACTGTGTGAGCTGCGGCTTCTCGGTGGCGGCACGCAGGCGCGCCCCCAGCGGGGTGCGCTCGATCAGCCACCAGGTGAGGCCGCAGGCGGCAAGCGCCGCCACGATGACCCAGGCGCGGTAGATCGGCAGGATCATGAAGCCGAGGTTGAACACGCCCTGCAGGTTGTCGGGCACCGGGTAGGGCTGGCCCGAGGTGCCGAACGCCACGCGAAAGCCCCCTTCGAGCACCAGCACCAGGCCGAAGGTGAGCAGAAGGCCGTAGATCGGGTCCAGACCGTAGAGGCGGCGCAGCAGACCACGCTCGAACACACCGCCGAGTGCACCCACGATCAGCGGCACCAGCACGATAGCGGCCCAGTAGCCCCAGCCCAGGTAGCGCTGCAGCATCCAGGCGCCGAACGCGCCGACCATGAAGAACGCGCCGTGCGCGAAGTTGACGATGCGCAGCAGGCCGAAGATGACCGCCAGCCCGAGGCTGAGCACGGCATAGAAGCAGCCGTTGACCAGCCCGAGCATGACCTGGCCGGCGAGCACCGGCAGGGGAAGACCGAATACCTCAACCATGTGCGGTCCCTATGATGCGCAGGCCATGCCGCAGAAACATCCCGATCTCTCCCGTGAAACCCTGGTGATGGGTGATGACACCGCGCAGACGGTGGTGCGCGCCGAGCAGTGCGACGCGCTGGCCGCGCGCCACATTGCCCATGTGTCGGTGGTGGACGCCGCCGCGCCCTACACGGTGGTGCGCACGAACCTGAGCGGCGCCTTCATGCAGGTGTGTCTGGGCGGCGAGGGTCAAACCTTGCTGGACGGGCGCTGGTACACCCACAAGCCCGGCAGCGTGACCTTTGCGCCCGCGCACGTGCTGCACGCCTTCCACTGCGTGCCGGGCAAGCGCTGGCAGCTCGCCTGGGTGCGCTTCAAGCCCGAGTCCGTGCGTTCCGTGGACGGCGCCATGGCCCCCGCCATGAGCCCGTTCGACGGCCGCGTGCTGCAGAACGCCATACAGGGTCTGGCCGCCGAGATGGAAGGTGCGGCCGACCCCGGCACCTGCGTGGTGTGGGTGGACGTGATCGAACGCTATGTGGCGCGCATCCTGGAGCCGCTGCAGCGCGAGCCGCGCCTGGTGCCGGTGTGGAACGCGGTGAAGAACGACCTGGCGCGCGACTGGACGCTGGCCGACCTCGCGGCCCTGGCCAGCACCAGCGAGGAACACCTGCGCCGCCTGTGCCAGAAGAGCCTGGGCCGCAGCCCCGGCAAGCAGCTGGCCAACCTGCGCATCGCGCACGCCGCGCACCTGCTGGCCACGACCAGCGAGAAGATCGAGGCCATTGCGCACAGCGTGGGGTACGTGAACCCGTTCGCGTTCTCGAACACCTTCAAACGCCTGACCGGGTTTCGTCCGTCGGACTACAGGATGCGGCATCTCTAGACCCCGATCCTTGAAGTGATGGCGTCGAAATCGCGCAGCAGCGTCGCCGCATCGAAGGTGTCGGTGATGCGGCCCGACTCCATCAGGCAGTGCCGGTCCGCGAGTTCCGCCGCGAAGTGCACGTTCTGCTCCACCAGCACGATGGTGTAGCCGCGCTTCTTGAGCTGGCGGATGAGGTCGCCGATGCGGTCCACGATGACAGGGGCCAGGCCTTCGGTGGGTTCGTCCAGCAGCAGCACGCGCGCACCGGTGCGCAGGATGCGCGCGATCGCCAGCATCTGCTGCTCGCCGCCCGAGAGGTGCGTGCCCGCCGAGCCGGCGCGCTGAGCGAGGTTGGGAAACAGCTCGAAGAGTTCGTCCTCGCTCATGCCGCCGTCGGCCACCACCGGTGGCAGGCGCAGGTTCTCGCGCACGGTGAGCGAGGCGTAGATGCCCCGGTCGTCCGGGCAGAAGGCAATGCCCCGCCGGCCGATGTGGTGCGGCGCCAGGCCGATGAGTTCCTGGCCCTTGAAGCGGATCGAGCCCTGGCGTTTGTCCATCATGCCCATGATGGATTTCAGCAGCGTGGACTTGCCCGCGCCATTGCGGCCCAGCAGCGTGACGAGTTCGCCTTCGCGCACGTCCAGGCTGGCGCCGTGCAAGGCCTGGCTGGGGCCGTACCAGGCCTTGAGGTCGCGCAGCGCCAGCAGCGGCTCAGCCATGCGACGCCTCCGCGCGGGTGTTGTGGTGCTTGCGCTGCCCGGCGTGGCCGTGGCCCAGGTAGGCCTCCACCACGAGCGGGTCTTTCGACACGGTGGCGTAGTCGCCTTCGGCCAGCACCTCGCCGCGCGCGAGCACGGTGATGCGGTCGCACAGGTCGGCCACCACCGAGAGGTTGTGTTCCACCATGAGCACCGTGCGACCGCGCGCGGCCTGGCGGATGAGCGCGGCGGCCTGGGCGATGTCTTCGGCGCCCATGCCGGCCATGGGCTCGTCCAGCAGCAGCACGCGCGGCTCCAGCGCCAGCGTGGTGGCCAGTTCCAGGGCACGCTTGCGGCCGTAGGGCAGCTCGCCGGCCAGGTGCCCGGCCCAGTCGGACAGGCCGGCCTCGGCCAGCAGTTCATGGGTGCGCGCGTCGTACACCGCCAGCGCCTTGTCGCTGCGCCACCAGTCCATGGAATGCCCGCGGCGGCGCTGCACCGCCAGGCGCACGTTCTCGAACACGCTCAGCTGCCCGAACACCGCCGAGATCTGGAACGAACGCACCAGCCCCAGGCGCGCCACCGCATCGGCCGGCGTGCGCGTGATGTCCTGGCCCTGGAACTGGATGCGCCCGGCCGTCGCGTCGATGAAGCGCGTGAGCAGGTTGAAGCAGGTCGTCTTGCCGGCGCCGTTGGGGCCGATGAGGGCGTGGATGCTGCCCTCCTGCACCGACAGGTTCACGCTGGAGACCGCGTGAAACCCGTGGAAGCTGCGGGAAAGGCCCTGCGTTTCGAGGATAGGAGACATGGTGGAGAGAGGCAGTCAAGGGGCCGCTGCGCACGGCCGCTCCGAAGCGGCCGGCCCGCCCCCCAGTGGGGGGTATGCGGCTACACGCAGTGAGCAAGCAACGGGGGGCGTCCAGTAACGGGACGTCTACTTCTTGACGAGGTAGCAGGTGCTTTGCGCCAGCGGCATGAAGGCCTGGTCGGCGGGGATGGTCTTCACGGCCTTGAGGTAGTCCCACGCGCCCTTGGACTCGGCGGGCGTCTTCACCTGCCACAGGTACATGTCGTGCACCATGCGGCCGTCTTCGCGGATCTTGCCGGCCTTGGTGAACATGTCGCTGATGGGCATCTCGCGCATCTTGGCCGACACCGCATCCGGGTCGTCCGTGCCCGCCGCCTGCACCGCCTTGAGGTAGTGCATGGTGGACGAGTAGTCACCCGCGTGCGCCATGTTCGGCATCTGGCCGCCCACGCGCTGCTGGTAGCGCTTCGCGAACGCGCGCGATTCGTCGTTCATGTCCCAGTACCAGGCGTTGGTGAGCTGCAGGCCCTGTGCGGTGGGCAGGCCCAGCGCGTGCACGTCCTGGATCCACAGCAGCAGCGCGGCCAGCTTCTGGTTCCTGGTCAGGCCGAACTCGTTGGCCGCCTTGATGGCGTTGATGGTGTCGTTGCCGGTGGAAGCCAGGCCGACGATCTTGGCCTTGGAGGCCTGGGCCTGCAGCACGTAGGACGAAAAGTCCGTCGTGCCCAGCGGGTGGCGCGCGGCGCCCACCACACGGCCCTTGCTGGCGCGCACCACGTCGCTCACCTGCTGCTCCAGGCCGATGCCGAAGGCGAAGTCCACCGTGAGGAAGAACCAGGTATCGCCACCACCTTCGGCAATCGCCTTGCCGGTGCCGTGCGCCAGCGAATAGGCGTCATACGTGTAGTGCACCGTGTAGGGCGAACACTGCGCATTCGTCACGCCCACGTTGGACGCGTTGTTCACGATGGCGTGGCGCTTCTTCTCCTTCGCCACCCCGGCCACGGCCAGGGCCACGCCCGAGTTGGCCAGGTCGTTGATCATGTCCACGCCGCCGTCGTACCACTCGCGCGCCTTGGCCGCGCTCACGTCCGCCTTGTTCTGGTGGTCCGCGGAAACCACCTCGATCGGCTTGCCGAACATGGTGCCGCCGAAGTCCTCCACGGCCATCTTCACGGCCTCCACCGCGCCCTTGCCGGAGATGTCGGCGTACACGCCGGAAATGTCCGTCAGCACACCGATGCGCAACGCGTCGTTGGAAAGCTTGCCTTGCTGGTTGCCCTGCGCCTGGGCCACGCCCACACTGGCCGCGGCGACAACGGATGCGGCTGCCCACAGTTTCAGTTCCATGCTCTTTGTCTCCTGATTTGGTTGTAGCCCCGAACCCGGTGTTCGAGTCGGGTCAATGCTAGGAGAGGGGGTGAGCCGCGCCCATGGGTGGGAGGCACAGGGGAATACTCAAAATGCACATGCTCTGGCGTGGACCACCACCCGATGGTGGGCCCGATGCTGTTAGCCTCGCAGGCTCGGCAGGGCCCCTGCCATGCCAGCCCCGGCGATCGTGCCCCATTTAAAAGTGAATTCATCATGACCAGCCCGCTGTACACCGCCTCCGTTCCCGTCATGCAGCAGATGCTGCAAGCCTTGTCCGATGTGCTCAAGAAGGCCGAAGACCACGCGACGCAAAAGAAGATCGACCCCAATGCGCTGCTGCAGGCGCGGCTGTTTCCCGACATGTTTCCGCTGGTACGTCAGGTACAGATCGCCGCAGACTTCTCCAAGGGCATTGCATCCCGCCTGGCGGGTGCCGAGGTGCCGTCCTGGCCCGACACCGAGGTCAGCTTCGTGGACCTGCAAGCATTGATCACCAAGGCTCTGACCCATATCGGCTCCTTCAAGCCTGATCAGTTTGATTCAAGTGAGAGCCGCGAGATCGTGTTGCGCCCCGGCACCCCCAAGGAAAAGAAGCTGATGGCCAGCGCATACCTGCTGCACTACGGCCTGCCGCAGTTTTTCTTCCACGTGACCACCGCCTATGCCATCCTGCGCCACAACGGCGTTGAGATCGGTAAACGCGATTACATGGGTGCTTATTGACGCTTGGTACACGACCCGCTGCGGGTGTTGAACGTTGGTTTGCAGAGGTCGGTTCTGCAGCGATTGCTGTCTGTCGCGCGGACGGGGCGGAGGACTGCTTTATGGCTAGAAGTTGTCGCTCGCGTTCACCCGCACCAGCCTCCAGGTGCGTAAATGCCGCGTACGGCCGTTGAGCAGCGCGCGGGACCCGCGCAACATCCAGCGCAACACTCGCGCTGCGGGTTACTCAGATGACCAGCTCGATAAGTCGCGGCCCCTGCGCTTCGATGGACCGCTGGAAAGCGGCGTTGAAGGCCTCCATCGTCGTTGCCCGCTCAGCCTCGACGCCGAATCCTGAGGCGATCCTGACCCAGTCCATGTCGGGCCTGTCCAGCGTCAGGAGGTCCTCCGATACGGTCGATGTCTTTGCACCAACGCGCTTCATCTCGTCGAACAGAATGGCATAGCGACGGTTGGACAGGATGATGGTTGTCACGTTCAACCGCTCCCGTGCCTGCGTCCAGAGCGCCTGCAATGTGTAGAGTGCCGAGCCGTCGGCCTCGACATTGACCACACGCCTTCCAGGGCAGGCCACGGCGACACCCGTGGCAAGGGGCATCCCCATGCCGATGGCGCCCCCCGTGAGCTGCAGCCAGTCGTGTGCGGCCGCGCGCTGGGTCATCTGGAACATGCTTCTTCCGAAACTCACGCTTTCGTCGACGACGATGCAGTCCCTCGGCATCAACACCGCCAACGACTGCGCAAACGCGTCGTGATGGATCGTGCCGGACGCGGGCTGTACCTCGTCGGCGCTTTCCTCTTCTGCGACCCACGGGGCGCAATCGAGCGCGCTCGCGAGCCGCTCGAGCGCATCGGCCACATCCTCTTCGGCGTGGACCAGCGTCGACACGTCGATGCCCTCGGCTCCGGGATGCGACCGCCCGTCGGGTCCGGCGAACGAGAATACCGGACGCTTCGCGCCCGCGAGCACCAGCCTCTGGATGCCCGCCATGAACGACACGGCCGCCGATGGGGCATAGGGAATCCGCATGACCACCGGCCTCCCTCGCCCGCGTTCGATTCGAGCGATCGCGCTTTCCGTCAACAGCAGTGCGCCCGTGCGTTTGGCGATGGCGCCGGCCAGAAACAGCGCGTCTCCCGTCAGGGCGTCGCCGCCGAGAAGCAGCGCGGAGGCAGGGCCGTTCAACGCGCGCCGCGCCTTGTCGATGGTGACCGCATCGACCAACGTCCTGGCCGCCACTGTTGCAGGCGTGGCGAACTGCGCACCGTCGGACCAGCACACATCGGAAGGCAGCACGAGGCTCGCAACCCCCCTGCCCGCCGTCAGCGACGCGGCCACTGCGGCAACACCGTCCCGGGCGACAGCGTGCACGTCGAGCACGGTTCTCGTCCAGTGGGACACCGTGCGCGCCAGTGCCTCGATGTCCATGGCGAGGGGCGGATCTGCGGGCCGATGGCCATGGGAGAGATCGCCAATCAGATTGACGATCGGCGAGCGCGCCCTGCGCGCGTTGTGCAAGTTGGCAAGTCCGTTGGCCAGCCCCGGACCGCAATGCAGCAAGGTTGCGGCCGGACGGCGGGTCATGCGGCCGTAGCCATCCGCGGCGCCCGTTGCGACACCCTCCGCCAGCGTGGGGATGGCTCGCATACCGGCCACCCGATCCAGCGCCGACACGAAATGCATCTCGCTGGTTCCCGGATTGGAGAAGCAGGTGTCTATCCCCGTGCCAACGAGACTTCGCAGCAGCGCTTCGGCACCGTTCATTCCAGCTTCAGCCCCAGCTTGCGGACCAGCGTCTTGAGCTCAGCCGCCTCGTTGCGAAGCACGTTACCAAACTCTATCGGTGTCGTAGGCCAGGGAGGCGTGCCGCGTTCTTCAAGTTGCCGGGCAAACGCCGGGTTGGACAGCGTGGCGGCCACCTCGTCATGCAGTGTGCTCACAATAGATGCGGGTGTCCGAGCGGGGGCGAAGAGCCCCAGCCAGGACTTGAACCCGATGTTGGGATAGCCAGACTCCGCCATCGTCGGCGTGTCAGGGGCCAGCGCGATGCGCTCGGGGCTCAGCACGGCCAACGCCTTGAACTTTCCGGCTCGAACGTGCGGCATGACCACGGCCGCGTTGTCGAACATGAACTGCACCTGACCGGCCATCATGTCGTTCCAGGCCGGCGCGCCGCCCTTGTACGGCACGTGCGTGGCCTCGATGTTGGCGGCCGAGCAGAACTGCGCACCGTAGATGTGATTGGTCGTGTTGTTGCCGTACGAGGCGTAGTTCAGCTTGCCCGGATTCGCCTTCGCATAGCTCTCCAGCTCGCGCACGTTGTTCGGTGCGAAGCGCGCATCGGCGATCATCATCATGGCGCCGGAAACCACCGTGGTGATGGGCTGCAGGTCACGGGTGAAGTCGTAGGGCAAGACCTGGACAGTGGCAGCAGCAATCGTGATTTCGGAAGGCGCCGCGAACAGGAAGGTATAGCCGTCGGGCTCCGAATTGATGACCTGCTGAACGCCCAGTCGCCCGCTCGCGCCGGGTCGGTTTTCAACGACGATCGGCTGCCCGATGCGGCGGGCGAGTTGTTCCGCGAGGAGCCGCGCGGTGGTGTCGGCGCTTCCGCCGGGAGGCCACCCGACGACGAAGCGCACGGGCCGATCAGGCCAGCCACTCTTCTGTTGCGCCCAACCCGTCAAGGGCGAGAGGGCGAAGGCGGCAAGCAATTGCCTGCGGCGGGGGACGGCGATCTGTGATTTCATACTGCTCTCCATGCGACTGTGGTGAGGACGGAATCTAGACTTCTCGCCGCACATCGACAATCATTGAATACATCCATTTGCGTGCTCGAATCGAGAACGCAAACAGGACACCAACGGAAGTCTCAGCCCATGTCGCGCGATTCGTTTTTTCCTCTGAAGCATCCACTCTCACTGAGGTATTTCTTCGAGGTGGCGAAGGCCGGCTCGTTTCGCAAGGCGTCAGACCAGATCCACATTGCCGCCTCAGCCATCAACCGCCACGTCAAATACCTGGAAGACGAAATGGGGTCGCAGCTCTTCGAGCGCGGGCGCGGACGCGAGGGCTTGAAGCTGACGGCCGCCGGGGAAATTTTGCTCTACCGGCTCAAGCGGGCCATGTCAGAGCTGGGGGCGGCGGGAACCGAGATCGACTCGCTGCTCGGTCTGCACCGTGGCACCGTGAACTTTGGCGTCAATGAGGGGTTGTGGCGCGAGGTTCTCCCTGGCTTGTTGACGCACTTCCGCAGCAGCCACCCCAACATCCAGTACCACGTGGTCGCGGCGAATTCCCCCCGCCTTGTGGAGATGGTTCTTGCCGACGAGATCGACTTTGCATTGGCCTTCAATCCCTCTCCCCACAGCGGGGTGACGATCGCGGTCAAGCTGGCGATTGGCGCCTGCGTCATGATGCGCCGCACACACCCGCTGGCATCTCGCCGCACCTTGCGGTTGCGGGACTGCGCGCTTCACCCGCTTGTGATGCCCGACGAATCGCTTGCTCTGCGCGCGACGCTCGACCGCATGTTCCTGCAGGCCGGCGTGACGCCGGAAGTCGCGATGACGACCAACTCGTACGAAGTGATGCGCTCGGCGACCGAGGCGGGCATCGGCATTTCCATCCTGACGCAGCAGGTGATTGCGCCGGTCTCGAAATCTTCTCCCGTTGTCTATGTGCCCTTGCGCGACACCGGCATTTCCGCGCAACAGCTGGCCTGTTGCACGCGCCGCGGACGATCGCTTTCGGCGGCCAGTGCCGCGATGATCGGACGCATTGCCGAAGTCGTCGAGTCGCGCACCACCGCGCGATAACTCAGCGCACCAAGCCCTTGCGTTCTCGCCATCAGAACGCATCGGCGACAAATCGATGCTTGCGAGCACGCCAGGCCGAAATTAGATTCCTTTCTGTCGCGGACAGTCCGCACAGAACGAGGAGATCTATCGTGGTCAAGGCCATTTTTCTGAGCAAGCACGAGGACGCGCTGCGCGCCGAGGTGCGCGAATTGTCCGCACAGGAGTTCCCACCCGCCGAAGTCCGGCTGCGAGTTGAGTATTCGTCGCTGAATTACAAGGACGCACTGGCGATCGTCAAGGGCGAGCCCGTGGTCCGCCAGTGGCCGATGGTGCCGGGTATCGATGGCGTCGGTGTGGTCGAGGAAAGCAGCAACCCCGACTTGAAGGCCGGCCAACGCGTCGTGCTGAACGGCTGGGGGGTGGGCGAACGCCATTGGGGATGTCTCGCCCAGTACGCCGGCGCCAAGGCCGACTGGCTGGTCTCGCTGCCGGCAAGTCTCGACGCCCGTGATGCGATGGCGCTGGGCACGGCGGGCTATACGGCGATGCTGTGTGTTCTCAAGCTAGAGAAGCACGGGGTCAAGCCATCGGACGGCGAAGTTCTCGTCACAGGCGCGGCCGGCGGCGTGGGCAGTGTCGCGATCGCCCTGCTGGCGCGGCGCGGCTTCAACGTGGTGGCTAGCACGGGGCGCTCCGAAGAGACGCCCTATCTCGAAAAGCTGGGCGCTTTGCGAGTGATCGACAGGAAGGCGTTGTCCGAGCGCGGCAAGCCTCTGGAGAAGGAGACGTGGGCCGCTGTCGTGGACTCCGTCGGAAGCCACACGCTGGCCAATGCCTGCGCTTCGACGCGCTATGGTGGCATCGTGGCCGCATGTGGGCTGGCCCAGGGCATGGACCTGGCGATGACCGTGGCACCGTTCATCCTGCGCGGCGTCACGCTGGCAGGCGTGGATTCCGTCATGGCTCCGTTGGCCGTGCGCCGCACCGCATGGCAGTGCCTGGCCGACGAGATCGATCGAGAGCTGCTTCGCGTGATCTCGCGCGAGGTCGGGTTGCAGGAGGCCATTGCGGTTGCACCCAGACTGCTGGCCGGCCAGGTGCGCGGCCGGATCATCGTCGACGTCAACGCCTAGGGGATTGCGATGAGCCTGAATGCACTTCTCAATCCCTCTTCTGTTGCGGTCGTCGGTGCGTCCTCGCGCGTCGGGGCCTTGGGCCAACGTGTGCTGGACAACCTGCAGAGGTCCGGCTTCATGGGGGCCGTCTACCCGATCCACCCGAGCGAAACGCGTCTGGCTCACTGGGATTGCTTTCCCACGCTGGACGCGTTGCCTGAAGCGCCCGAATGCGTCGCGATCGGCCTTGCGGCCGAACGCGTGCTCCCCATCCTGGAGCAAGCGGCGAACCGGGGCGCCAAGGCGGCCGTCGTGTTCGCGAGCGGGTTCTCCGAAGTCGGTCAACACGGGCAGCGCATGCAGAAGTCACTGGCCGATTTCTGCCGCAGCAGCGGTATGAAGGTCTGCGGACCGAACGTGCTGGGCGTGCGCAACCTGCATCGGCAATTCGCGCTCTACAGCGCGCCGCTCGCCAACGATGCACCGCGCGGCGGCGTGGCGATCGCGGCCCACTCGGGCTCGGCATGCGTCGCATTGAGCGGGACGGGCCGTTTCGGCATGAGCCATGTGGTCTCCATGGGCAACAGCGCGGCGCTGGATGTCGAGGATTACCTCGAACATTTCGCGGAGGACCCGGACACCCGCGTGGCGTGCCTGTTCCTCGAAGCGGTGAGACATCCCGACCGGCTCGCGGCCGCCGCGATCCGCATGCGTGCCGCCGGCAAGCCGGTACTGGCACTCAAGGTCGGCCGCACCGCGAAAGGCGCAGCGGCGTCTGCGGCGCATACCGGTTCGCTCGCCACCTCGCATGCCGCCGCGAGTGACTTTTTCCGCCGGGCAGGCATCGAAGTGTTTGACGACCTGGACGAGTTGATCGAGACCTGCGCGCTGTTCGATGCGGTGCGCAAGGCATCCTCGGGGAACGGCCTGGCCGTCATCAACATCAGCGGCGGAGAAGTGGCGCTGACGTGCGACCTGGGTCATGAGCTGGGCCTCAGTCTGCCGTCGCTGTCCGACGACACATCGCGTGCGCTCTCAACCATCCTGCCGAGTTTTGGCACGGCGGCCAATCCGCTCGATGCGACCAGTGCCGCGCTGTCCGATCCGTCGATGTATGCGAAGGCCATGAACGCCCTTCTCGACGATCCTGGTGTGAGCCTGCTCGCGGTTTCCCAGGATTGCCCCGCGGGATTGAGTGACGCTGCGGCGATCGGCTATGGGCGATTGGCGCAGACAGCGGTCGAGACCGAGAAGACGTCGCGCAAGCCGGTTGTCTTCTACAGCAACGTCGCGGGTCCGCTGCATGCGGCCACAGTCGCGCCCCTGCGCGGCACGCCAGTCCCGTGCTTGCAGGGCGCCCGCCCTGCCCTGGTGGCCGTTCGCGCGTTCCTGCGGTGGCACAGCTGGACGGCGGTCGCCACACTGCCGCCAGTGGATGTGCAGTCCATCCCGGCCTGGCAAGCGCGCCTGGCCACGGGAGACGCACTGTCTGAAGCCGAGGCCAAGCGATTCCTGCAAGACCATGGCGTGCGCATCGCTCGCGAGGCCACGGCGGGGTCTGTGCAAGCGGCCGTTCGAGCTGCGGATGACATCGGTTATCCCGTCGTGCTCAAGGTCGACTCCCCCGACATCCCGCACAAAAGCGACGCGGGCGGAGTCGCTCTTTCCATCCGGAACGCCCAGGAGGTGGCCACCGCGTTCCATCGCATCCACGAGAGCGTAAAGCGCCACCACCCCAGCGCGCGAATCCACGGCGTGGTGGTCCAGGAGATGGTCCAGGGTGGCGTCGAGATGATCATCGGGACGGCCCAGCATCCGCCCTTCGGAAGAGGCGTCGTCGTCGGTGCTGGCGGCGTGTTGGTCGAACTGATGAACGACAGCGCCTTTGCACTCGCCCCCATTGGCCGTGCCCGGGCGTCCGATCTGGTCGGACAGACCCGAGCGGCACGGCTGCTCGCGGGCTACCGAGGAGAACCGGCGGCGGATCGGCCCGCGCTCGAGGAACTGCTGGTGAGGATCGCCGCGATCGCCGATGCCTATGCCGACAGCATCGAGACGATCGAACTCAATCCCGTGGCGGTCCTTCCTGCCGGTCAGGGTGCCTGCCCATTGGATGCACTGATCATTCCACGAAAAATCAACCACTGAAAGAGGACTTACGACATGACTTCCAAAAACGAAACGAACTACCGCTGCATCCGCCTGGACATCGACCGCTGGGTGGCCACCCTTACGCTCGCGCTGCCGGAAAAGATGAACGCGCTGGGCGACGACATTCTGCTGGAGATGCAGCACGCGCTGGACGCCCTCGAGGCCGACCCGGACATCCGCGCGCTGGTGATCGCGGGATCGGGTCGCGCTTTCAGCTCCGGCTTCGACCTGAGCCCGCGCGAGAAACCCTTCACCACCGTTCAGGATTGGCGCGAGCACGCGCGCATGGGCAACGACACCTTCCTGAAGATATGGCGATCGCGCCTGCCGGTGATCGCGGCCGTCAACGGCTTCTGCCTGGGGGGTGGCTGCGAGCTGTCGATGGCGTGCGACTTCACACTGGCGGCGGATGACGCGCAGTTCGGCGAACCCGAGATTCAGTTCCAGTCGGCGCCACCGATGATGATCATGCCCTGGGTTCTGGGCATGAAGAAGACCAAGGCCATGATGCTCACCGGCGATCGAATCGGCGCGCGCGAAGCGTGCGACGCGGGTTTGGTCACCAAGGTCGTTCCCGCCGCGGATCTGCTTCAAGAGGCGAAGGCGCTGGCATTGAAGCTCTCCATGATTGCCCCCGATGCGATGCACATGAACAAACAAGCCCTGAACCGTGGGTACGACATGCGCGGCTTCCAGGCGACCATCGATTACGGCGCCGAAATGTTCGCGCTCATTCATCTGCTGGATTCGCCCGAGAAGCAGGCGTTTTTTGGCATCGCTCAAGAACATGGTCTCAAGGCAGCGTTCAAATGGCGGGATGAAAAGTTCTCGGTGCGATAGGGAAGGTCTGCACAATACTCGCCGCAACGAGGACTGATGGGCGAGAGTTTAGATGTCGGCAGTCGCAGCGCAATCTGAAGCATACGAGGGCCGATTCGTGGCCCTTTGGGCCCCTGCGCACGCCGGGTCGAACCTGCCTCAAGTGACAGCTCAGGTGGATCGGGATCGCACTTGAAGATTCTAGGAATACCGCATACTGCGCCTGAGCCCGACGTCAAACCGGGTTAGGGAATCTTGTCGACGAGTCCCCCGCTGCCTCAGTTTCCGTGCGCGAGGCAGAACTTGCGACATGAGTGCGCACCCAAACTGCACCCCATTGTGCAGTGAAAAATCTTTCAAAAGAGGCGTGCCTTCACTCGCTTACGCGCCCACCGGCCAGTGTTCCCATGGCTTCTATGCGTTGAGATTGTCGTAAAGCCGGTTCCGAACGCTTGATCTGCCCTGCAGTCCGGACACGACCTATACGCAATGTAGCGCCGGTTGTTCGTGTTGAGCGCGGCGTAACTGCTCAACTCGTTGACGCCTGAACTCGCGCGGCAATTTCATCCTCAAGCTCGAGTGTGGGTGGACCTTATTGAAGTGCTCGAACGCCGCAGGCAACTGCGCCACGACGGTCTGTGCATCGCTGAGGTCCATGCGGCTGACATAGTCGCGCTTGACAACCTCCGCCATTGGCCGGGCAACACAGGGAAGGCAATAGCCCTCTATCTTTTCTTCGGCGCTCAGGCCAGGCCAGGGAATTTCGTAGCGTGCTTGCCCCTGTAGCAAGCGAGCAATGCACATGCGACACGTACCGTTGCGAAAGGACACCGGGCATGCAATCCCCGCGCGCGCCATTGCAGCGAACAAGCTGGTCTCGCTGTCGGCCTCGACGTCAGCCGCCTGGCCCTCAATCCGGATACGGAACTTTTTCATGCGCGCTGGAAGTGGGATGGAGTGGGCTTAGACTTTTCGCATGAATCTGGAATATTGGAAGTATGACGCGGGCACCGAATACGTCGCCTCCCTGGTGATTCCCGCGGCACTGGGCCGAGAGCGCACCTTCGACCTCGATGCCACACTTCTGGTGCATGTGCCGGCGGAAGCATCTGAGAGCTTGCTTGAACTGACAGTGGAAGTGGACGGCAAGCGTTTATGGGCTCGCCGCATACCGAGCCATGACTTTGGCGAGACCGACAGCTTGGAATACCACTGCCGTCTGGCTGTCAAGGCCGACGCCGATTGCCGCGTGCGCGCCAAGGCGAACTGCAAGGGCTCCCGGGCTCTGTCGCTGATTCTGGAAGCCCACGAGACGGCTTACTGAGCTCGGCAACAGCCCTCGGTGGTGCGTCAAAATCTTCGGCTTCCAGCAATACAGCACCAAGACCTCATCGCATCGTGTCGAATGCCTGGTGTCGATGACGCAGCGGTCACACTGGCCGCGCACTATTCAATGTCCGATGATGATCGCAGCAGTCGCTCACGCCGCCGACCTCGAACGACTGAGGCCAGTCTTGACCCGCCTCCCTCCCGAGAGGCAACGTCAACAGCCTGGGTGTCCTCTGAACCCGCGCCCTGGCCTCTTTCACCATGGCCGCCTGGCAATCAGACGTTGAACTCAGCAGTTCGACAACCAGGCGGGCATGCCGCTGGTAGCGGTCAACCTCCACCTGGCTCAGGGCGGCTCGCGGCCGCCCTCAGGGCGACACACCCTCGCCCCGCACCCCACTCGCCACCAGTGCCCGGTACTCCGACGGCGTGTTGCCCACGCTGCGGCTGAAGAACTTGCTGAAGTAGGCCGCGTCGTCGTAGCCGAGTTGCTGCGCCACCTCGGTCACCGGCATCGGTGAATACGCGAGCAGGCGGCGCGCTTCGAGCAACAGGCGTTCGTGCACGATCTGCAGCGCCGACTGCTTCGTGGCCTGGCGGCAGGTGCGGCTGAGGTGGTCGGGCGTGACGCCCAGCGCCTCGGCGTAGAAGGACAGCGGCCGGTGCTCGCGGTAGTGCTGCTCCACCAGCGCGAGGTAGCGCCGCAGCAGGGTGTCGCGCGCGCCCTGGGCGCGCTCGCGCGTGAAGTGCTCGCCCCGGCGGCGCAGGAACTGCACCGCCAGCAGCGTGGCGCAGGCCAGCAACGCGTGCACGCGGCCCGGGCTCTGCGTGCGGAACTCGCGCGCGACCTGCGCGAACAGGTTTCTGCATTCGGCCTCGCCCTCGCCTTCGATGTCGGGCAGCACGCAGGACGCGCCCAGCTCCGCGTCGGCCAGGGTCGAGCCGCCCAGCAACTGCCGCAGCGTGGTGGTGGGCACGGTGACCTGGTGGCCGATGGTGTCGGGCGTGTAGGTGAAGCCGTGCACCGAGCCGGGCGCGAGCATCAGCAGCACCGGCGCCTGCGCTTCGAACTCGCGCCCGTCGATGCTGCCGCGCACATGGCCCTGCTCCAGCCACTGGAACTGGTGCAGGCCCTCGTGGCGGTGCGCCGGAATCGTCCAGTCCATCTCGGTACCGCGCACCGCCACGGACTCGTAGTGCAGGCAGTCGTCGGGCTGGTCGTGGCGAACCTCCCGGAAAGGAACCAGCAACAGGGGTGATGTGTTCATGGGGCGGCGATTGTCACCCGATGCCGGAAAAGTGCAAGGATCGGGCCGAATCGTCCATCGCGCCGATCGGGCGGGTCGCGCATCATCCATCCGCCACCCCCTTGATTGAGACACCTGCCCTTCATGACACACAACCCGCCCGCCAATGCACCCGCCACATCGGCACCGCCGCTGCACCTGAGCGGCGCGCAGGCGCTGGTGCGGGTGCTGCTGGCCGAGGGCGTGGACACGGTGTTCGGCATCGTCGGCGGCAAGCTTTCGCCGCTGTTCCATGCGCTGAGCCAGGAGCCGCGCATCCGCTTCATCGGTGTGCGCCACGAAGCGGCCGGGCCGATGATGGCCGCCGCCGTGCACGCGGGCACGGGCCGGATCGCGGTGGCCGTGGCCGAACTCGGGCCGGGTGGCCTCAACATGGCCTCGGGCCTGGGCGTGGCCTTCAACAACCACCTGCCGCTGCTGGCCATCACCACCAACCAGCACCGCGCCGCGTCGTACCCACATGTGGGCGTGTTCATGGACCTGGACACGCGCGCGGTGACGGCGCCGCTGACCAAATGGAACGCGGTGGTGCACGACGGCCGCCGCATGCCCGAACTGGCGCGCCGCGCTTTTCGCGAAGCGTTGAGCGGGCGGCCCGGCCCGGTGCACCTGGACATTCCGCAAGACGTGCTGGGCGAGGTGCACGCCTTCGCGGCCGACGCATTCGACATCGCCCCCTCGCGCTACCGCGCCACGCTGGGCCCGCGCCCGGCGGCCGCGCTGGTGGACGCGGCGGTGGCCTTGCTGCGCGACGCGAAGCGCCCGCTGATCGTGGCCGGTGGTGGCGTGGTGGCGGCCAGCGCCGCGCCCGCGCTGCGCCGGCTCGCGCAACGCCTGAACGCGCCGGTGGTGCCCACGCAGATGGCGCTGGGCGTGGTGCCTTCGGACAGCCCGCACTTCATCGGCCATGGCGGCATCATCGCGGGCGAATCGGTCAAGCACGCCTTCGCGCGCGCCGACGTGATCGTGAGCGTGGGCTGCCGCTGGTCGTCGTGGATGTGGGACGAGCACGGCGCGCTGGCGCGGCGCCACCACTACCTCATCAACATCAACATCGACCCCTCGGCGCTGGGCCAGCCCGCGCTGCACGCCGTGGCGATGCAGGCGGACGCGGGCGAGGCGCTGCGCGACCTGCTCGCTGCGCTGGGTGACGAGGCACCGCCACCCGCCGCCTGGCTGGCCGAGGTGCGCGCCGTGCGCGCGGCGCATGAGGACAAGCTCGCGCTGATGATCGCGGACACCGACGAGACCATGCACCCGGCCGCGCTGGCCAAGGCGGTGGCCGATGCCATGCCCGCCGATGCGCTGGCGGTCTACGACGGCGGCCACACCACCTTCTGGAGCAACGACCTCACGCCGGCGCACGAGGTGCGCACGCGCTTTCACGAGCCCGGCATGGCGCACCTGGGCTACGGCCTGCCGGCGGCGATCGCGCTGCAGTCGCAGTTCCCCGGCAAGGCCGTGTTCAACCTCACCGGCGACGGCGCCTTCGGCTTCACACTCAATGAACTCGACACCGCGCGCCGCTACCGGCTGCCGGTGATCACCGTGATCCACAACAACGCCGCCTGGGGCGTGATCCGCATGGGGCAGCGGGCCGGGCTGGATTTCGAGATGGGCACCGCGCTGGAAGACACCGACTACGCGGCCATCGCGCGCGGCTTCGGCTGCCACGGCGAGGTGGTCACGCGCCCGGGCGAGGTGGCCGCCGCCATCCAGCGCGCCCTGGATTCCGGCCTGCCCGCCGTGCTCGACTGCCGCACGCGGTTCGTGCCGCACCCGGCGGTGGGCCAGTTCGTGAGCATGAACAAGTACGGCTTCGCTTCGCTCACGCGCGGGGCCTGAGTTTCGCTTCCCATTTTTTCAACGAGACAGGAGACAGAACATGATGCAACGCAGAACCCTGCTGCGCGCCGGCGCGGCCTTCGGCGGCCTGGCCACCACCGGCCTGCCGGCCTTTGCCCAGGCCACCGGCAACGTGACGTTGTGGTCGGGCTTTCCCGTGGGCGGCGGCCTGGGCGACCAGGTGGCGCGCCCGCTGATCGAGCAGATGCGGGGCAAGTACCCGCAGCCCTTCATCTACGACGCCAAGCCCGGTGCCAGCGGGCGCATCGCGGCCGAATTCGTCAAGCGCGCCGCACCCGATGGCAACACCCTGTATGGCTGCCCCAGCACCGTCATGACGCTGCACCCGCACGTGTTCAAAAAGCTGCCCTACGACACGCTGGCGGACTTCGTACCCATCGCGGGCCTGTGCTCGTACACGGCGGTGTTCACCGCAGGCCCGGGCCTGCCGGCCGAGATCCGCACCGTGGCCGACTACCTGAAATGGGCCAGGGCCAACCCGGCGCAGGCCAACTACGGCGTGCCGGCCACGGGCTCGTCGCTGCACCTGGCGGGCGCCATGCTGGGAAAGCAGTCGGGTGTGGACATGCAGGCGGTGCCGTACAAGGGCGGCGCGCCGCTGCTCACCGACCTGCGCGGCGGCCAGATCCCGGTGAGCTTCAACGTGGTGAGCGAGGTGCTGCCGCACATCCGCGCGGGCACGCTGCGCGCGCTGGCCGTGTGCGCGCCCACGCGCTGGAAGGCCCTGCCCGAGACGCCCACGCTGACCGAGCTCGGCTACAAGGACGTGGCCTTCGTCGACTGGCTGGCGTGGTACGGCCCGGCGGGCATTCCCGCGGCCAGGGTGAACGCGATCAACGCGGCGGTGAACGAGGCGCTGGACTCGAATGCCATGCAGGAGGTGTTCGCCAAGATCGGGCTGGAGTCGCTTCGCGTCACGCCCGAAGGCCTGGGCACCATGGTGCGCGAGAACCACGCCTTCTGGGGCCGCGTGGTCAAGACCACCGGCTTCAAGCCCGAGGACTGAGCACGGACCGCGGTACCCTTGGCGCCCTCTTCAACCCTTCGACCCCGACCATGAGCCTCACTCTCGCCCAAGCCCAGACCATCATCACCGCCGCCCTCGCGAAATCGAAAGACATGGGCTACCAGCCCATGGGCATCGCCGTGCTCGACGCGGCGGGCCACCTCAAGGCCTACGCCAGCGAGGACGGTGCGAGCATGTTCCGCTTCGACATCGCGCGCGCCAAGGCCTGGGGTGCCGTCGGCATGGGCGTGTCCAGCCGCACGCTGGGTGAACGCGCCAAGGGCAACCCCAACTTCTTCGTCTCGCTGTCGGCCACCTCCGACGGCAAGTTCCTGCCGCAGACCGGCGCGGTGGTGATCAAGGACGCGCAGGGCACGGTCATCGGCGCCGTCGGTGCCAGCGGCGGCACCGGCGACGAGGACGAGCTGATCTGCATCGCGGGTGTGACCGCCGTCGGTCTGGCCCACGGCTGAGTTTGCGGCACCCAGGGGGCTCACGCCCTGGGCAGGCCCCGCATCAACACATCGCAGAAAAATTCGGCAGGCGGCGACAGCGGCAGGTCGGGCCGGCGCACCAGCACGATGGCGGGCGCGGGCAATCGTTCGCGCACGGGGATCACGTCCAGCAGGTCGCGCGTCATCGTGAAGTCCAGCCACTGGCGGGGCAGCATGGCCAGCAGGTCGGTCTGCACCAGCGCCACCTGCACCGAGAGCGCCGAATGCGCGCTCAGCATCACGCGCGGCGCGGTCTGGCCATGGGTGGCGAACAGGCGCGCGAGGTCCTGCTCGGCGTTGTGGTCGATGGTGGTGCTGGCCCATTCGGCACCGGCCAGCGCCTTCAGGCTGCGCACACGCGCCAGCGGGTGGCCCTTGCGGCAGACCACCACGCGCGTGTTGTCGCACAGGTGTTGCATGGCCAGGCCGGGCGCGGTCTTCTGTGACGGCGCCGCGCCGAGGTAGAAGTCCAGGCTGCCGTCGCGCAGCGCGCCCTCCACGGCAGGCATCAGGCTTTCGGTGACGTTGAGCTTCACCTTCGGGTAAGCGTGGCGGAACACCGGCAGGGCATCGGGCAGCATGCCCAGGTGCGGCATGATGGACAACGCCACCGACACCGTGCCTTCGTAGCCAGGCCCGGGGTGCTGCACCTCCTCGCGCGCGCGCCGCGCCTCGCTGGAGATCACGCAGGCCCTGCGGTGAAAGCGCACGCCTTCGGCCGTCAGCACCATGCCCGTGGTCTGCCGCGCAAAGAGGCTCACACCCAATTCCCTCTCCAGCGCCCGCACGCTGCGCGTCAGCGCGGGCTGCGGCATGTCCAGCCGCTTCGCGGCCGAGCGCAAGCTGCCGTGCTCGACGATGGCCATGAGGTGTTGCAGCTGGTCGAGCTTCATGCGCAGGCCTTGTTTCCGTGCGGTCAGGGGGATGGCAATTTCGTATCACTTTTTGAATCACGCCATCTTATTGGAATCCTCACGTTTCCCTAGAGTCCGCTTCACCCCGTCAACGGGGACCACAGACCAACGACACGGAGACACGACATGACCCCCCATTCCAGACGCCACATCCTGCACGCGGCCTTGCTGCTGCTCGCGCTGGGCGGCACCGCGACCCACGCCCTCGCCCAGGCCTGGCCGAACAAACCCGTGCGCATGATCGTGCCCGTGGGCCCCGGCTCAGCGCCCGACGTGATCGCACGCATCGTCGGCGAGAAGCTCGCCGCGGCCTGGGGCCAGGGCGTGGTGGTGGACAACCGCCCCGGCGCGGGCGGCATTCCCGGCATGTCGGCACTGGCGCGCTCCGCGCCGGATGGCTACACCATCGGCTTTGTGCCAGCGGCCATGGGCACCATCACGCCGCTGGTGTTCAAGAACCCGCAGTTCAACCCCGACACCGACCTCGCCCCGGTCGCCACGGTGGGCATCAGCCCGCTGATGCTGGTGGTGCCCACCGCCAGCGGCATCCAGTCCATGGCCGATCTCGCCAGGCACGCCAAGGCCCACCCGGGCAAGGTCAATTTCGCCGCGCCGCAGCTCAATTCGCTGCCGCACATGGCCGGGGAGATGGCAAGCAAGGCCGGTGGCATGGGCCTGTTCACGGTGCCCTACCGCACCCCGCCGGAGGCCGTGGCCGCCGTGCTCGCGGGCGACGCCCTGTTGACCGTGGACGGCGTGCCCAGCCTGCTGGAGCACGTGAAGTCAGGCCGGCTGCGCGCCATCGGCGTGACCTCGGCCCATCGCCTGCCCGGCATCGATGTGCCTCCGGTGGCGGACACCTACCCCGGCTACGAAGCCATCGGCTGGTTCCAGATCATCGCGCCGGCCGGCACGCCGGCGGCCATCGTCGAACGCATCAACGCCGACGTGAACCGCATCACCGCCTCGCCCGAGGTCACCACCCGCATGAGCGACATGGGCGTGTACCCCCGCCAGGACAGCGTGGCCAGCGCACGCACCTTCTTCGTGCAGCAGCAGGGCGCGATGAAGCGCCTGGTGAACGAGCTCGGCGTGCAGCCGCAATAGCTCGCCGCCCTTCGCCTTCTTTTTTTTCCACGGCCCGAAGGCACCGGGGCAGCCGGTGCCCAGGGTGAACGCACCTCTTCACACCCCAGACAGGAACTCACCACCATGACCCCACGCAAGAAAGCCCTCGTCACCGGCGGCGGCACCGGCATCGGCCGCAGCGCCGTGCTGGCCCTCGCGAAAGCCGGCTACGACGTGGCCATCAACTACGCGTCCAGCGCCCAGGCCGCGCAGGCGGTGGCCACAGAAGCCGAGGCCCTGGGCGCGCAGACCCTGCTGCTGCAGTGCGACGTGAGCGACGATGCCGCGGTGCGCCAGATGCTGGCGAAAGTGGGCGAAGCGTTCGGCCACCTCGATGCCCTGGTCAACAACGCCGGCACCACCGCGACCTGGAAGGTGAAGGACCTGGAGAGCCTGGACATGGCCGCGTGGGACCGCACCTTCGCGGTCAACGTGCGCGGCAACTTCCAGGTGAGCCGTGCGTCCGTGCCGCTGCTCAAGAAGAGCAAGCAACAGGGTGGAGAACCCTGCATCGTCAACACCGCCAGCATCGTCGGCCTGCGCCCCGGACCGCAGCCGCCACCGTACGCCGCGAGCAAGGCCGCCGTGGTGAGCCTGACCAAGATGCTGGCCTGGAACCTGGGACCGGACATCCGCGTGAACGCGGTGGCACCGGGCTGGATGGAGGGCGACTGGATGGAACGCATGCTGGGCGACAAGTACGACGCCCTCATGGGCGCGCGCGCCAAGGCCACGCCGCTCAAGCGCTGCGTCACCGCCGACGACGTGGCCGAGGTGATGCTCAACCTGATCCAGGGCATGCGCTTTGTGACAGGCGAAGTGGTCGTCATCGACGGCGGCTTCACGAGTTCCACATGACACCCCAAGGAGACTTCCATGCTTGAAGGATTCGTTCCCTTTCCCCCCGAGTACGCCGCGCGCTACCGCGCCAAGGGCTACTGGCAGGACCGCTCGCTGGCGCAGGAGTTCGATGCCGTGTTCAAGCGCTACGCCGACCGGGTGGCGCTGATCGACGGCGACTTGAGCTACACCTATGCCGAACTCGACCGCGTCACCACCAACCTGGCGCTGAACCTGCTCGAACTCGGCCTGCGGCCGCTGGACCGCGTCGTGCCCACCCTGCCCAATGTGCACGAGTTCGTGCTGCTGTACTTCGCGCTGCAGAAGATCGGCTGCATCCCGATCGCCGCGCTGGTCACGCACCGTTACGCCGAGATCAGCCAGTTCGTGAACCTCTCGGGCGCGACCACCTGCGTCTACCCAGACACCGCGGGCGACTTCGCCTTTGCACCGGTGATCACCCGCGTGCAGGCCGAGAACCCGTCGCTGAAGTTCCGCATCGTGCTGGGTGAGGCCGGCGCGGGCGAGGTCTCGCTGCGCGAGCTGATCCACAGGCCGGCCACCCTGCCGGCGTCGCGCCTGTCCGAGATCGCCATCGACCCGACCGACCCGTGCATCTTCCAGCTCTCGGGCGGCACCACCGGCATCCCCAAGCTGATTCCGCGCACCAACAACGACTATGCCTACAACTCCAAGGTGGCCGCCGACGTGTGCGAGATCGACGCCGAATCGGTGCTGCTGCTGGTGCTGCCGATCGCGCACAACCTGCCGCTGGCCTGCCCGGGCATCCAGGGTTTCCTGTTCAAGGGAGCGAAGGTGGTGCTGCACGCGAACACGCGCCCGGCCGACATGTTCGCGCTGATCCAGAAGCACAGGGTCACGCACCTGAAGGTGGTGCCGGCGCTGCTGATCCGCCTGATCAACGACGAGGCGGCCGAACAGTTCGACCTCTCCACCCTCAGGCTGATCCAGAGCGGCGGGCAGCGCATGCAGCCCGAGGTGCGCGCGAAAACGCGCGCGCTGATCCCCGGCGTGTTCGTGCAGGAGAACTTCGGCATGTCCGAAGGCACGCTGATGTTCGTGCGCGCCGATGACCCCGAAGAGGTGAAGCTGGAAACCTGCGGCCGCCCGGTGTGCGACGACGACGAAGTGCTGCTGCTCGACGACGACGGCCGCGTGGTGCCCGACGGCGAGGTGGGCGAATTCACCGTGCGCGGGCCCTACACGCTGCGCGGCTACTTCGGTGTGCCCGAGTACAACGCGCGCCAGTTCACGCCCGATGGCTTTTACCGATCCGGCGACCTGATGCGCAAGCACCCCAGCGGCAACTACATCGTCGAGGGCCGCAAGAAGGACCTGATCAATCGCGGTGGCGAAAAGATCAGCGCCGAGGAGGTGGAGAACCTGATCCTGATGCACCCCGCCGTGCAGAACGTGGCCTGCGTGCCCATGCCCGACGCCAACCTGGGCGAGCGCATGTGCGCCTTCGTGATCCTCAAGCCCGGCCATGCGCTGCATCTGAAGGAGCTCGTCGGCTTCCTGCTCACCAAGGAAATCGCCAAGTTCAAGCTGCCCGAGCGGCTGGAGGTGCTGCCCGACTTTCCGGTCTCCACCTTCGGCAAGGTCTCCAAGAAGGCCCTCGGCGAGCTGATCGCCCGCAAACACGCGGAGGAAGAGGAAGCCCGCCGCATTCCCCACTGAACACGACAACCCGAGAAACGCCATGCGCATCATCGACCTGCACTGCTACCCCGGCACGCCGACCTGGATCGAGTCCCAGGGCCCCTACCCCGCCGAGCTGGCGCGCTACTGGAAGCGCGACTGGGTGGGAAAGAGCGAAGAAGACGTGATCGCCGAGTTCACCGGCGCGGGCGTCGAGGCCTGCCTGGTGGCGCTTGACCTGGAGACCACCGTCGCCGCGCCGCCGTGCACCAACGAATACGTGCACGGCATGTGGAAGCGGCATCCGCAGCGCGTCATCCAGTGCTGGGGAGCGGTGGAACCGGCCAAGGGCGAGATCGCCATGATCCAGGCCCGCAAAGCCATCAAGGAGCTGGGTTTCATCGGCTTTCACTTCCATCCCATCATGCAGCACTTCGGCGTGAGCGACCGGCGCTACTACCCGCTGTTCGAGGAGATCAACGCCATGGGCGCGGCGGTGATGATCGACGTGGGCACCACCGGCATGGGCGCCGGCATGCCCGGTGGCAACGGCGCGCTGGTGCGCCACGCGCACCCGAAACACATCGACCAGCTCGCGGCCGACTTCCCGAACCTGAAAATCATCATGGCCCATCCCGGCTGGCCCTGGGTGGACGAGACCACCGCCGTGGCGCTGCACAAGGGCAATGTGTACTGGGAGATGTCGGGCTGGGCGCCCAAGCACTTCCCGGGCAACCTGAAGGTGGACATCCGCGGCCGCCTGCAGGACAAGATCATGTTCGGCAGCGACTACCCCAGCCTGCCCTACGAACGCATCCTGCGCGAGTGGGACGAGCTCGGCTACAAGCCGGAAGTCATGGAGAAGATCATGCACGGGAACGCCGAAAGGGTGCTGGGCCTGTGACCATGAACGCCTTCATCTGTGACGGCGTGCGCACGCCGATCGGCCGCTACGGCGGCGCGCTGTCTTCCGTGCGCACCGACGACCTGGGCGCGATCCCGATCCGCGCGCTGATGGCGCGACACCCTTCGCTCGACCCGGCCCTGATCGACGAGCTGGTCTATGGCTGCGTGAACCAGGCCGGCGAGGACAACCGCAATGTCGCGCGCATGAGCGCGCTGCTCGCCGGCCTGCCGGCGGAGGTGCCGGCGGTCACGGTCAACCGGCTGTGCGGCTCGGGCCTCGAAGCCGTGGCTCAAGCAGCGCGCGCGCTGCACGCCGGCCAGGCGCAGGTCGCCATCGCCGGTGGCGTGGAGAGCATGAGCCGCGCGCCGCTGGTGATGCCCAAACCCACGACGGCGTTCTCGCGCCACGCGGAGGTGCACGACTCCACCATCGGCTGGCGCTTCGTGAACCCGCGCATGGAAACGCTGTACGGCGTGGACGCGATGGGCGAGACCGCCGAGAACGTGGCCGAGGAACACGGCGTCTCGCGCGCCGACCAGGACGCGTTCGCGCTGCGCAGCCAGCAGCGCGCGGTGGCCGCGATGCGCTCCGGTGTGCTCGCTGCAGAAATCGCTGCCGTCGACGTACCCGGTCGCAAGGGCGCCGTCACACAGGTCACACTGGACGAGCACCCACGCGCCGACACCACGGCCGAGACCCTGGCCGCGCTCAAGCCCGCCTTCCGCAAGGACGGGAGCGTGACCGCCGGCAACTCGTCCGGCGTCAACGACGGTGCGGCGGCGCTGCTGCTGGCCAGCGAGGCCGCGGTGTCGCGCCACGGCCTGCGCCCGCTGGCCCGGATCGTCGGCTATGCCAGCGCCGGCATCGCGCCGCGCGTCATGGGCTTCGGCCCGGTGCCCGCGGTGCACAAGCTGCTGGCGCAGACCTGCCTGCGCATGGGCGACTTCGACGTGATCGAACTCAACGAGGCCTTCGCGGCCCAGGGCCTGGCGGTGACGCGCGCGCTCGGCCTGCCCGACGACGCAGCGCACGTGAACCCGAACGGCGGCGCCATTGCCTTCGGCCACCCGCTGGGCATGAGCGGCGCGCGCCTGGTGCTCACCGCCGCGCGGCAGCTGCAGCGCAGTGGCGGGCGCCATGGCCTGGTGACGATGTGCGTGGGCGTGGGCCAGGGCGTGGCCATGGCCATCGAACGCGTGGGAGGCACCGAATGACCGATCCCATCCTCGTCGAGCGGCGCGGTCACGTCGCGCTGCTCACCCTCAACCGGCCGGACACCCGCAACGCGCTCAGTGGCGAAGCCATGTTCACCGCGTTCGAGCAGACCTTCGCCGACCTGAATGCCGACCTGAACGTGCGCGTGGCCATCCTCACCGGCGCGGGCAGCGCCTTCTGCTCGGGGGGCAACGTGGCCGAGATGCGTGATCGCACCGGCATGTTCGCCGGTCCCCCCGAAGAGATCGCCCAGCGCTACCGCGACGGCATCCAGCGCATTCCGCGCGCCTTCGAGGCGCTGCAGGTGCCCATCATCGCGGCGGTCAACGGCCCGGCCATCGGCGCCGGCAACGACCTGGCCTGCATGTGCGACCTGCGCATCGCCTCCAGCGCCGCGCGCTTTGCCGAGAGCTTTGTGAAGGTCGGCATCGTGCCCGGCGACGGTGGCTGCTGGCTGCTGCCGCGTGTGATCGGCCATGCGCGCGCGGCCGAGATGGCGTTCACCGGCGACGCCATCGACGCCGAAGAAGCGCTGCGCATCGGCCTGGTCTCGCGCGTGGTCGCGCCCGAGGCGCTGCTCGACGAGGCGCTGCGCCTCGCCGGGCGCATCGCGGCCAACCCGCCACAGGTGCTGCGCTGGACGCGACAGTTGCTGCAGCAGGCCCGCACCAGCACGCTGGACGAGGCGCTCAACAGCGCGGGCCGGCTGCAAGGGCTGGCCCACCACACCGCCGACCATGCCGAGGCCGTGGCCGCCTTTTTCGAGAAGCGCGCGCCCCGGTTCACGGGAGACGCGGCGTGAGCGGTGTGTTGCTGGAAGAGCGGCCATCCGACGGCGTGGCCCTGCTGCGCCTGAACCGACCCGCCGTGCTCAACGCGCTCAACCTCGAACTTCGGCACGCGCTCGCCGACGCCTTCCACCGGCTCGATGCCGACGCGCAGGTGCGCGCCATCGTGCTGGCCGGCGGCGAGCGCGCGTTCTGCGCCGGCGCCGACCTGAACGAGTACGTGGACGCCACCCCGGCGGAGATCATGGCGCGCCAGATGGACAAGCTCTGGGGTGCCCTCGCCGCTTACCGCAAGCCCGTGATCGCCGCCGTGCGAGGCCATGCGCTCGGTGGCGGCTGCGAACTGGCGATGCACGCCGACATCCTCATCGCCGGCCGGGGCGCGCGATTCGGCCAGCCCGAGGTGAAGCTGGGCATCATGCCCGGCGGCGGCGCCACGCAGCGCCTGACGCAGGCGGTGGGCAAGTTCGCGGCCATGCACATCCTGCTGCGCGGCGAGCCCTTCAACGCCGAAGCAGCACTGGCCCTCGGCCTGGCGAGCGAGGTGGTGGACGACGCCGCCGTCGAAGCCCGCGCGCTGCAGATCGCCCGCGAGCTCGCCGCCCTGCCCGTGCTGGCCCTGCGCCTGATCAAGGAAGCGGTGCTGGAGGGCATGAGCAGCGGGCTGGACAGCGGGCTGCGGTTCGAGCGCCGCTCGTTCCAGACCCTGTTCGCCACGAAGGACAAACACGAAGGTATGCGCGCCCGGCTTGAAAAGCGCGCACCCACGTTCACCGGGAGCTGAACGCCCGCGGCGCACGGGCGTGGACGACATCAACCACCACAACAGGAGACGACCATGTACCGACAACCCCTTCGTGCCCTTGCGACCGGCCTGGCGCTGGCGGTGCTGAGCACTGGCGGCGCGCAGGCACAGGCCCCCGCGTACCCCACCAAGCCCATCCGCCTGCTGGTGGGTTCGCCGCCGGGCGCGCCCTCCGACATCACGGCCCGCCTTTTCGCGGACCGGCTGTCTCAGCGCCTGGGCCAGAGCGTCGTGGTGGAGAACCGCCCGGGCGCCGGCACCAGCCTGGCCGCCGGCGTGGTGGCGGCGGCAGAGCCGGACGGGCACACGCTGGGTGTCAGCCCGGACACCGTCGTCACGGTGAACCCGCTGGTGTACCCCAAGCTCAGCTTCGACGCGCGCAAGGACCTGATGAACCTCTCGGTGCTCGCCAGCTTCACGCAGATGCTGGTGTGCCACCCGAAGACCGGCGTGAAGACCGCCGCCGAGCTGGTGGCCCGCGCGAAGGCCAGCCGCATGATCTACGCGTCGGGCGGCGCCGGTGTGCCGGGCCACCTGGCCGCGGAGATGTTCCTGCAGAACACCGGCGCCCGGATGGAACACATCGCCTACCGCGGCCCCGCACCGGCCACCACCGCCGTGCTCGCGGGCGAGGTGGACTGCGGTTTCCTGGCCACGCCCACCGTGCTGCCGCATGTGACGGCCGGCAAGCTGGTGGCGCTGGCCGTCTCGTCCGCCGAGCCCTCCGCGCTCGCGCCGGACGTACCCACGCTGGCCAAGGCACTCAACGACCCGAAGCTGGACATCAGTTTCAGGCTCCTGCTGCAGGCGCCCGCAAACCTGCCACCGCCGATTGCCGCCGCACTCGAGCAGGCGGCGGGCGCCATCATGACGGCCCCCGACGTGCGGACCCGCCTGCAGGCCCTGGACCTGCGCGGCGTGGGCAGCAACCGGCAGGCGGCCGAGGCACAGGTGAAGGCCGACACGGCCCGGTGGGAGCCGGTGGTGAAGCAGCTGAACCTGAGCCTGGACTGAGCGGGGCGCGCGCGGCCTACAAGGGCATGCGCGCGTTCGCCTCGCGCCGATTGACCTCGTGGAACAGGCCGCGCAGCCAGCGGTGGCCGGGGTCGTTCTGCATGCGGCGGTGCCAGAACTGCTGCACCTCGATCACCGGTGGCTTGAACGGCAGCGCAATGCGCTGGATCGGGATGTGGCGCTCCATCACGGTGGCGATGTCCTCGGGCACGGTGGCCACGAGGTCGGTGCCCGGCAGCAAGGCCAGCAGGCTCATGAAGTGCGACAGCTCCAGCGTGACGTGGCGCCGCCAGCCTTTGCTGTCGAGGTAGCGGTCCAGCAGGTGCTCGCGCCCGTCGGGCAGCACCACCACGTGGCGCGCCGCCAGGTACTGCTTCTGCGTCATGCGCGACGCGCCAGGCCCCACGCGCGCGCAGGCGATGCAGGCATAGGAAGTCTTGAACAGGCCTTGCTGGAAGAACCCGGCCTTCTTCAGGTCCGGGAAAAAACCCACGGCCAGGTCGGCGTCGCCCGAGGCCAGTGCCTCGGCGGCGGCCTCGCGCGGCTTGGCGATGGCCTGCAACCGCACCGAAGGGGCCTCGTGCCGCAGCCGCCGCAACACACCGGGCAGGAACGCCACCTCGCCAATGTCGGGCGTGAGGATGGTGAAGCTGCGCTCGGCGCGCGCCGGATCGAACCGGGCCTGCTGCAGGATCTCGTGGTTGATCGTCTCCACCACCCGGTGCACCACGGGCCCGAGCTCGAGCGCGCGTGGCGTCGGTTTCATCTGCGTGCCCGCGCGCACGAACAGCGCGTCCTCGAAGATCAGGCGCAGGCGCGCCAGCGCCGCGCTGGTGGCGGGCTGGCTCAGGCCCAGCGTTTCGCCGGCGCGGCCCACGCTGCGGTGGCGGGCCATCGCATCGAACACCACCAGCAGGTTCAGATCGACATTTCGGATATCCATGGCATGGATTCTATGAATCCACGTCATCGTCTGTACAGATGTTCCCGCGCTTCCTAGCATGCCGGTCTGATTCGCCCAACCGACGGCGCCGCACGCACGGTGCCGCCACCCAACAGGAGACATATCCATGCAACGCAGAGACTTCGCCCGCGCCGCCGTGCTGCTCCCCTTTGCCAGCAGCTTGCGGGCGCAAACGCCCGCCTGGCCGCAGCGCCCGGTGCGCTTCATCCTCTCGCAACCGGCGGGCGCCGGCCCCGACATCCTGGCGCGCTATGTGGGCGACCAGCTCGGCCGCCTGTGGAACCAGGGCGTGGTGGTGGAAAACAAGCCCGGTGGTCAGAACGTGATCGGTGCGCAGGCGGCGGCGCGCGCGCCGGCCGACGGCTACACCTTCTACTACGCGACCACCGCCGCGATGGTCACCAACGCCTACACCTTCAAGTCCCTGCCCTACGACCCGGCCAAGGACTTCGTGCCGGTGCGCCTGGTGGGCCGCAGCCCGTTCGTGATCGCCGCGGCGAGCAACTTCCCGGCCAAGGACCTGGCCGAGGCCATCGCCATGGCGAAGGCCAAGCCGGGCACTGTGTCGATGGGCACCGAAGGTCCCAAGACCTTCTCCGGCATGCTCGCTGGCAGCGTCGCCGGCATGGCCGGCGTGCAGTTCAACCTGGTGCCCTACACCAAGGCACCCGAGGCGATCCAGGACGTGATCGGCGGCCGCGTGCAGCTGGTCTGCCTGCCCGACGCGGCGTTGAGCGCTTTCCTCAAGAGCGGGCAACTGAAGGCGCTCGCGGTGAGCACCGCGCAGCGCCAGCCCGACATGCCCAATGTGCCCGCACTGGCCGAGACCTTCCCGGGCTTCGAGTACACCGGCTGGAACGGCGTGTTCGCGCCCGCCGGCACGCCGGCCGACGTGGTGGCGCGCGTCAACCGCGACCTGGAGACCGTGCTGCGGCAGCCGGAAGTGGCCCAGCGCCTGTCGCAACTGGGTTCGCTGGCGGAGCAGAAGATGTCGGTGGCCGAGTTCGACGCCTTCATGCGCAGCGAGCGCGAGCGCTGGCGCGAGGTCATCAAGACCCTGGGCATCACGGCGGAGTAAGCCGGCGTGCCGTCCACCCTGCGTTGCGCCTGCGGCGGCGTCGACGTGCATTCGCACGTCGTGCCCGAGAACTTCCCCGCCTACATCGGCCGCACGGTGCAGGGCGACTGGCCGTCCATGGCGCCGGCCCAGCCCTGCCACCGCAGCGTGATGATCGCGGGCAAGAACTACCGCACCGTGGTTGACAAGTGCTGGGACGTGGCCAAGCGCCTGCAAGACCTGCCCGCGATGGGGCTGGAGCTGCAGGTGATGTCGCCCATGCCCGAGTTGCTCTCGTACTGGATGAACGCGGCCGACGCGCAGCAGCTGCTGCGCTTCCTCAACGACCAGATCGCCGCCATGGTCGACGCCAGCGCGGGCCGGCTCGCCGGCCTGGGCGCGGTGCCGCTGCAGGACATGGACCTGGCCCTGCGCGAACTGGAGTACGTGGTGAAGGTGCTCGGCTTTCCCGGTGTGGAGGTGGGCAGCAACATCAATGGCGTGCCCATCGGTGCGCCGCAGTTCGACCCCTTTTTCGAGGCCTGCGAGGCACTGGACGCCGCCGTGTTCGTGCACGCCATCCGGCCCGCCGGCATGGAACGCCTGGTCGGCCCGCCGCCGCTGCAGCAGGTGCTGGGCTACCCCGGCGACGTGGGCCTGGCCGCCGCGTCCGTCATCACGAGCAACCTGCTGGTGCGCCGACCGAAGCTGCGCATCGCCTTCAGTCACGGTGGCGGCACGCTGGCCTCGCTGCTGCCGCGCCTTCAGCAGGGCTGGGGCGTGTTCCCGGCGCTGCGCGAAGCCGTGCATCAGGCCCCCACCGAGCAGGCGCGCAAACTCTTCTATGACACCCTGGTGTTCGACGCGCCGACGCTGCGCCATCTGGTGGCCAGCTTTGGCGACACGCAGCTGATGGTCGGCACCGACTACCCGTTCAATTTCCACGACCAGACGCCGGTGCAGCGCATCGAGGCCGCCGGCTTCGACGATGCGGTCACCGCGCGGCTGGTGCAAGACAACGCCGGGCGCTTCCTGGGCCGGCAAAAGGTGACATTCCCATGAGTTCTCCCTGGATCGAGGGCCTGCGCAGCGTGGCCCTGAACGTGCCCGACCTGGCGCAGGCCGAGGCCTTCTACACGCAGGTGTGGCGCCTGGACGTGGCGCACCGCAGCGAGGGCAAGGCCCTGTACCTGCGTGGCACCGGCAGCGACCACCACCTGCTCGCGCTCTACGCCGGCGGTCCGGTACCGCAGCTGCGGCAGGTCACGCTGCGCGCGCGCAGCGCCGAGGCGTTGCAGGCGGTGGCCGAGGCCGTGCCGCGCGCGGGCGGCCACATCGTCTCGCCCATCGGCCCGCTGACGAAGAACCCGGCGGGCGGCACGGGCCTGACGCTGCGCGACCCGCATGGCCGCGTGTTCCAGGTGGTGCACGGCGACGCCCGCGCCGACGACATGGGCGAGTGGAAAGACCGGCCGGTGCGCCTGACCCACGTGGTGCTCAACAGCCACGCCGTGGACGACACGCAGCGCTTCCTGACCGAGGCCCTGGGCTTCACGCTGGCCGACCGCACCGTGGCCATCGCCTTCATGAACTGCAACAGCGACCACCACACGCTGGCGGTGGGCGTGGCCGACAACGATGCGCTCAACCACATCGCCTTCCTCATGCCCGATGCCGACTCGGTGATGCGCGGCGGCGGCCGCATGAAGGACGCGGGTCACCCGATCCAGTGGGGACCGGGGCGCCACGGCCCGGGCAACAACCTCTTCAACTACTTCATCGACCCGTTCGGCATCGTCATCGAATACACCGCCGAAGTGGAGCAGGTGGACGAGAGCTACACACCGCGCGGCCCGGCCGACTGGAAGTGGCCGCCCGGGCGCGTGGACCAGTGGGGCATCTCAGCCCCGCCCGGCCCCACGCTGAAGGAGGCGCAGCGCCGCGTGCTGTTCGCGCCGCCGGCCTGAATCCGTTCTTGCTCTTCCGTTCTTCTTTTCTCAACGACAGACTCCCATGAAGTTCACCACCTACCTGCGCGACGGCGCGCCCCGCCTCGCCGTTGTCGACGGCTCCGAACTGATCGACCTCAACGATGTCCAACCCCAGGTGCCGGCCGACCTGCGCGCCGCGCTGCGCGCCGGCGTGGACCTGCACGCCGCCGCCCGCGCCGCGCTGGCCGGCCCGTTCGCGCGGCTTGCCCTGGCCGCGACGAAACTCGCCCCGCTGTTGCCCGATCCGGGCAAGACCGTGTGCCTGGGCCTGAACTACTTCGACCACGCCAAGGAAGGCGGGCGCGAGAAGCCGGACTACCCCTGGTTCTTCTACCGGGGCAGTTCCTCGCTGATCGCGCACGGCGACGCCGGCGTGGTGCCCACGGTGTCCACCAAGTTCGACTACGAGGCCGAACTCGCGGTGGTGATCGGCCGCCGCGTGCCGCGCCACACGAAGGAGGCCGACGCGCTGCCATACGTGTTCGGCTACAGCTGCTTCAACGACATGAGCGTGCGCGACTACCAGAAGCGCACGCCGCAGTGGACCATCGGCAAGAACTTCGACGGCACCGGCGGCTTCGGCCCGGTGCTGGTCACGGCCGACGAACTGCCGCCCGGCGCGAAAGACCTGAAGATCCGGGGCCGCCTCAACGGCCAGGTGATGCAGGACGCCAACACCAGCGACATGATCTTCAACGTGGCCGAGACCATCGCGCTGTTGGCCGACGTGCTGACGCTCGAACCCGGTGACGTGATCGCCATGGGCACGCCGGCCGGCGTGGGCCAGGCCCGCACGCCGCCGGTGTGGATGAAGGCCGGCGACACCTACGAGGTGGAGATCGAAGGCATCGGCACGCTGATCAACCCGATCGTGAACGAGCGGGTGTGACGATGGAACGCGTGTTCGATGTCGCCATCGTCGGCTATGGGCCGGCCGGTGTGGTGGCCGCCGGCCTGCTGGGCCAGGCGGGCCTGCATGTGTACGTGTGCGAGCGCCTGACGGAGGTCTACCAGATTCCGCGAGCGATCGCGCTGGACCACGAAATCATGCGCGTGTTCCAGCAGCTCGGCGTGGTCGACGCGGTTGCGCCGTTCTGCGAACCGTTCACGCCCTCGGAGTACTTCGGCGTCGATGGCCAGTTGATCCGCCGCATGACCATGGTGGCCCCGCCCTACCCGCAGGGCCACACGCCGTCCATGGTGTTCACCCAGCCCGAGGTGGAGCGCGTGCTGCGCGAGCGCGTGGCGCAAATGCCCAACGTGGTGGTGGAGCTGGGTGTGGAGATGACGCGCGTGGCGCAAGACGCCTCGGGCGTGTCGCTCGACATTCGCGACGACAGCGGCCAACACACGGTGCGCGCGGCCTGGGCCATCGCCTGCGACGGTGGGTCCAGCACGGTGCGCACCCAGCTGGACATGCCGCTGGAAGACCTGGACTTCGACGAACCCTGGCTGGTGGTGGACGTGCTCGTCAACGAGCAAGGCCTGGCGAAGCTGCCCACCGTGAGCGTGCAGTACTGCGAACCCGAGCGCCCCTGCACGCTGGTGATCGGCCCGAAGAACCACCGCCGCTGGGAGATCTCGCTCAAGCCCGGCGAAGACCCGAAGGAAGCGGCCACACCCGAGGCCACCTGGCGACTGCTCTCGCGCTGGCTCACGCCCGAGGACGGCACGCTGTGGCGCCAGGCCAGCTACCGCTTTCACGCGCTGGTGGCGCAGCGATGGCGCCAGGGCCGCGTGTTCCTGGCCGGCGACGCGGCGCACATGCAACCGCCGTTCCTTGGGCAGGGCATGTGCCAGGGCGTGCGCGACGCCGCCAACCTGTCGTGGAAGCTCGCCGCCGTGCTGCGCGGCGAGGTCACGGGCGCGCGCGCCGAGGCCCTGCTGGAGAGCTACGGCGAAGAACGCAAGGCCCACGTGCGCGAACTCACCAGCCGCATCAAACACGTGGGCGCGGTGATCTGCGAACGCGACCCGGTAAAAGCCCGCGAGCGCGACGCGAAAATGCTCGCCGATTGCGGCGGCGTGGTGAAGGACACGCCGCGCCAGGACATCCTGCCGCGCCTGGAGACCGGCCTGCTCGCCGACCAGCAACACGCCGCGCGCGGCAGCCTGTTCCCGCAGCCCTGGCTGCTGAACGGCCCGCAGCGCCAGCGCATGGACGCCATCGCCGGCAACGGCTGGCGCCTGGTGCTCGCCCCCGGCCAGGCCACGCCGGCCAGTGCTGCGGCCCTGCCCTGGCTGCGCACGCTGGCACTGGGCACGGCCACCGCAAGGGAGACCGACGGCGTGGCCGAGGCCTGGTTCCAGCGCCACCAGTGCGTGGTGGCGCTGGTGCGGCCGGACAACTACGTGTACGGCGTGGCGGGCACGGCCGACGAGGCCGAGGCGCTGGTGGACGAACTGTGCGCGCGGCTGGGCATGGGAGAGGTGTGCGGCGTGTGAGACGTGGACGGGTGCAGGCCTGGGAGAGGGCGGTCCTACAATCGCCACGGCCTTCGCCCTCCGCGCGCGCACCGCACAGCCCCCACAACCCACCACCCCGACGAGCAAGCCCATGTCCGCAGGCGACTGGAAGGATCTGTACCAGGCGGCCCTGACGGGCGATCTGCCGCTGGTGCGGCACCACCTCGACGGGGGCGTGAACCCCAACTACCAGCACCCCGAGGTCCTGTGCACGCCGCTGGTGGCCAGCCTGATCCACGGGCATGACGAGGTTGCGCGGTGCCTGCTGGACCATGGCGCCGACCCGAACCTGCTGTCGGACTTCGACGACCTCACCCCCTTGCAGGCCGCGCGCCGGCATGGCCGCGAGGCGCTCACGCAACTGCTCGTCGAGCGGGGCGCCCGGGACGGCCGACGGCCGTTCTGGTGGGGGTGGCTGCCCGTTTGAGGGTCAACGCGTCAGGGCTCCCGGAGCCTGAGGGAGGCAACGCTGCGACGCAAGGGGCGCTCCATTTCCGCGAAGTCACGTTTCGTGGAGTTGAAGTTCACTGCGAGCATCCGGCCCCTGAACGAGGTCGCCAGCATGATGTTGTGGACGTCCGTGTCCACCGCATGGGACGTGAACTCCAGCTGAATCCACTGACGACCAGCGATTTCCGTCAACTCGCGCCGTTTCCAGACGATGCCCGGAATGACGCGCGTGAACACGCCCTCAAACGCCTTGAGCGCTTTGTCCAGATCCTTCGGGGGAAGGGCATTCGCCTTCAGGTCATAGGCAATCGCCGTTGAGCGCGCCGTATTGCCGACCACAAAGCTCGGCGGGGATGCCGAGGTGGGCCATTTCTGTCGTATCTCGTCGGCAGAAAGCGTCGTGAACCCGTCAGGAACGGTGAGGGTCACGGCCCCATCCGGGGTGACGACCTCTCCAGCATGCGCCGTGAACGCGAGCAGAAGAACGGGGAAAAGTGAAAGCAGTCGATTCAGCATAAGGGACCTGGACGATGGCGGGGATGAAGGTTTGTAATGATAAGAGATTAATCATTAAGAACTCGTCATCATCCTGGGCTGCAGTCGATACGCCTTGCTTTCCGGGGCGGGAAGTCCTGGACGATGCACCGCCGAAGCGCAGCACGCCAGGGCGTGCATGAAGGTCCTGCTGCCCGGGTGCCTGGTCAACTTGCTTGCATCACACCGGAGGGTCGAGCCGGGAACGCCGCGCGCGGCCCGGCCCGAAGATTCACAGCTTGGAAAAATCCGGCTTCCTGCGTTCCATGAAGGCGCCGAACGCTTCCTTCGCGGCCGGCTCGCCGAGCATGCGGCCGAAGCTTGCGCCCTCCTCAGCCATCACGGCCAGCACCTGCTGCGTCTGGTTCTTCTTCATGAGCCGCTTGGTCTCGATCAGCGCGCTGATCGGCTTGGCGGCGAGCTTGCGCGCGACGGTCTGCGCATAGCCCGCGGCTTCTGTCGGTGGCAGCACGCGGTTGACCAGGCCCACTTCGAGCGCGGCCTCGGCCATGAAGGGCTCGCCCAACAGCAGCGCCTCGGCCGCGCGGTGGTGGCCCATCATCTGCGGCACCAGCAGGCTGGACGCGGCCTCGGGGCACAGGCCGAGGTTGACGAAAGGCATGGAGAAGGCGGCGTTGTCGCCGGCGTAGACCAGATCGCAGTGGAACAGCATCGTCGTGCCCACGCCCACCGCCGGGCCACAGACGGCGGCGATCAGGGGCAGCGGAAACTCCGCGATGCCGCGCAGGAAACGGAACACCGGCGAGTCGGCGCCAGCGGGTGGGTTGTTCAGGAAGTCGGCGATGTCGTTGCCGGCGCTGAAGATGGTCTCGTTGCCCTGGATGACAACGCAGCGCACGCCCGGCTCGGCCTGCGCGGCCTGCAGCGCGTCGGCCAGCGCACCGTACATGGCGGCGGTGATGGAGTTCTTCTTGTCCGGGCGGTTGAACGTGAGGGTGCAGACGCCGGCTTCGGTGTGGACGAGGATGTCGCTCATGGGGGTGTCTCGTGTGGTGCGGGAAGGGAAGCCGCAAATTACCACGAACGGGCGTGCTTTTTTGAAGTGCGCGCCCTGCGGCTGACGGGTGCGTGACAGCGTGTTTCAGCGCATGGCCTGACGCGCACCCGCCCCTACACTTGCCGCCATGCTGTCCCGCCCCCTTTCCCTGTTCGCCGCAGGCCTGGCCGCGCTGCTGATATGCGCATCGATCCAGGCCCAGCCCCGGAACCCCGCCCCGGCCACGGGCGCCGCCACACCGGGGGAACGCCCCCGCGTGGGCCTGGTGCTCTCGGGTGGCGGGGCGCGCGGTTTCGCGCACGTGGGCGTGATCAAGGCGCTGGAAGCGGCGCGGGTGCCGGTGGACCTGATCGTGGGCACCTCCATGGGCGCGATCATTGGCGGGCTGTACGCCAGCGGCATGAGCGCGGAAGACCTGGAGCGCGAGATCCAGGCGGTGGCGTGGGGCGATCTGTTCGAGCGCCGCGAGCCGCGGCAGTTGCTGTCGCAGCGCCGCAAGGAGGAAGACTTCGAGCTCTCACCGGTGCTCTCGGTGGGTTTTCGCGATGGCCAGTTCATCCTGCCCAGCGGTGCGGTGTCGTCCCGCTCGCTGGAGATGCTGCTGCGGCGCTACACCCTGTCCACGCGCCACCTGGCCAGCTTCGATGGCCTGCCGACGCCGTTTCGCGCCGTCGCCACCGACATGGAGACCGGCCAGCCCGTGGTGATGGACCACGGCGACCTCGCAGCCGCGCTGCGCGCGAGCATGTCGGTGCCAGGGGTGTTCGCGCCGCTTGATGTCGATGGCCGCCTGCTGGGCGACGGTGGCCTGGTGAACAACCTGCCGGTGGACGTGGCGCGGCGCATGGGCGCGGACGTGGTGATCGCGGTGGATATCGGCACACCGCTGGGCAAGCGCGCGTCGCTGGGCACCTTGTTCGGGGTGACGATGCAGATGGTGCACATCCTGACCGAGCAGAACGTGCGCGCCAGCATCGCGTCGCTGACGCCGAAGGACCTGCTGCTGCAGCCGCCGTTGGGCGCACTCACGTCGGCGGACTTCGGCAAGGTGGCCGAGCTGGTGCAACTGGGCAACGACTACGGCAAGACCGTGAGCGAGGCGCTGGCGCGCTTTGCCGTGGACGCACCGAGCTACCAGCGCTGGGCCCGGGCGCGCGAGGCGACGGCGCAGGCCCACTCGGGCCGCATCGGCGCGGTCGCGTCGGTGAAGTTCGAGGGCGTGAACGAGGCGCATGCCCGGCGCCTGGCCACGGCACTGGACACGGCCGAGGGGCAGCGGCTGGACGTGCCCAGGCTGGAACGCGACCTGCAGAAACTGGCCGCCACGGGCGACTACGAGCGCGTGGACTACAGCCTCACGCGGCGCGACGACGGCGCCGAGGACCTCACCGTGCATCTGCGCGAGAACGGCTGGGGCCCCAACTACCTGCGCGTGGGCCTGGACCTGCGCACCGACTTTCAGGGCCAGGGCGCGTTCAACCTGCGCATCAGCCACAACCGGCACTGGCTCAACGACAGCGGCGCCGAATGGCGCAACCGCGTGCAACTGGGCGAGACGCTGGGCCTTTACTCGGAGCTCTACCAGCCGCTGACGCTGCGCAGCGACCGCTTCCTGGCGGGCTATGTGGACGTGAGCCTGCGCCGCGTGGAGTACTTCACCGAGGAAGGCGACATGGCCGCGCTGCTGCAGCGCCAGGGCCTGCAGGTGGGGGTGGACCTGGGATGGCCCATGGGACTGCTCGGCAACGTGGGCGACATGCGTGTGGGTCTGGTGGCGGCGCGGCGCAAGGTCCGGCCCGAACTCATCGCAGGGTTGATGCCCAACGAGGCGCGCGGCGCCCTGGTGTGGAGCGAGGCCGGCGTGCGCGCCGCCGTCATTGCCGACCAGCTCGACTACGCCAACTTTCCGTCGCGCGGCTACCGCGCCAAGGGCGAGTTGGTGATCGGTCGCCGCGCGTTCGAGGACTCGGAAAACAGCGGCAGCTTCACGCGCTGGGAAGGCTCCGCCACCGGCGTGAAAAGCTGGGGCGTGCACACGCTCAACGTGGGCGCACGCCTGGCCTACGCCAGCCAGATTCCGGTGGGCGCGCTGGACGAATACTCGCTCGGCGGCTTCCAGCAACTCTCGGGCTACCGCGTGGGCCAGGTGGCGGGCAACTACCTGGTGTTCGGCCGCCTCACGTACTACCGGCGTCTGCCCTGGAACGTCGGCATCGCGCGGGCGCTGTTCGTCGGCGGCTCGCTGGAAGCCGGCAACGCATGGACCGAGCGCCGCGACGTGTCGCTGGGCGACCTGCGCGCGGGCTCCAGCCTGTTCGTGGGCGCGGACACCGGCATCGGCCCGCTGTACCTGAGCATCGTGAGCGCGCCGCGCGGCTACACCGGGCTCTACCTGTTCCTGGGCCGGCCGTAGCGACATCGGCCGGCGCGCCAGGCCTCCCTTCCAGCAGACACCGCGGAACTGGCTCTGCCAGGCCGCAGGTGTCGCCCCCTTGAGGGGGTCGCGCGCAGCGCGGCAAGGGTGTCACTCCTTGTAATAGACGGTCTGGTGCGTGGTGGCCAGCAGCGCGCCGGCCTGGCTCCAGACCTGCGCACTCTGGTCGAAGAAGCCGTTGCGAAACGCCTGGGCCTGGGCCTGGCCGAGCAGCCAGCCGGTACCGACCGCGGCCAGCTGTGCCGCGCCGGCATGGAAGTACACCGTCATCGACACCGTACCCGCCGGCACGCGCGTCGCGCGGCGCAGCCACACGCGGGGAAAGAACACGTCGGCCATGGCCGCCAGGCTGGCGAAGTCGAGCGGCCGCAAGGGCTCTTCGCGCACCCACAGCGTGCTGCGGCTGGCGTCGCCGCGGCCATCCCAGGTGGTGGGGATGGCGCCCTCGGCGATGCGGATGTCGTAGCGCCTGACCCATTCCACCGGCGCGGCCATGTTGGGCCGGCCCACCGCTTCGGGCGTGGGCACGGCAGGCATGGGCGCGTCGTCCACGCCCCAGGTTTCACGCCGCGCCGCAGTCACGGCGGTGGCGGTGAGCACCGTGGACTCGGTGCCCTGCGCATCGGGCTGGGTGATCTCCATCACCCAGTGCTGCGTGGAGCGGTTGGTGCGCACCGGCCGCGCATGCACGGTGAAGGCACCATCGGCCAACGCGGCGGCGAAGTTCACCGTCAGCGCCACCGGCTCGCCCAGCAGCGCCGGGTGCCGCAGCACCGCATTCAGCACCGTGGCCGCGGTCACCCCACCGAACGGCCCGACCATGTTGCCGTAGGCGGGCGAGGTCGCACCGCTGTAACTGCCTTCACCCTGTACAGAGAGGGCAATGGCCTGGTCGAACACGTGCATGGTGGTCAGACTCGCTCGAAAATGCCCGCGGCGCCCTGGCCCATGCCCACGCACATGGTGACCATGCCGTACTTCTTGTTGTGCCGCCGCAGCGCGTGCACCACGGTGGCGGCGCGGATGGCGCCGGTGGCGCCCAGCGGGTGGCCCAGTGCAATGGCACCGCCCATGGGGTTCACCTTGCCTGGGTCGAGGCCCAGGGTGTTGATGACGGCGAGCGACTGCGCGGCAAAGGCCTCGTTGAGTTCGTACCAGTCGATCTGGTCCTGCGTGAGGCCGGCGGACTTCAACGCGGCGGGGATCGCCTCGATCGGGCCGATGCCCATGAGGTGCGGCGGCACGCCGCGCGAGGCGTAGCTGACGAAACGCGCCAGCGGCGTGAGGTTGTAGCGCTTCAGCGCGGCCTCGCTCACCAGAATCAGCGCGCCCGCGCCATCGCTGGTCTGCGAGCTGTTGCCGGCGGTGACCGAGCCGCGCGCGGCGAACACGGTGCGCAGCTTCGCGAGACCTTCGATGGAGGTGTCGGGCCGTGCGCCTTCGTCCAGGCTCACGGTGCGCGTGGTGGTGCTGACTTCGGCGCTTGCCAGGTCCACGCTGCGCTCGGTGACCTCCACGGGCGTGATCTCGTCGCTGAACTCGCCATTTCTCATGGCGAGCACAGCACGCTGGTGCGACTGCAGCGCGAAGGCGTCCTGCGCCTCGCGAGAGACCTTCCACTTCTGCGCCACCTTCTCGGCCGTCAGGCCCATGCCGTAGGCGATGCCGTAGCTCTCCACGTCGTCGGTGTTGGTGAAGATCGTGGGCGAGAGGCTGGGCGTGTTGCCCATCATGGGCACCATGCTCATGCTCTCGGTGCCGGCGGCGATCATCACGTCGGCCTCGCCCACGCGGATGCGGTCGGCCGCCATCTGCACCGCCGAGAGACCCGAGGCACAGAAGCGGTTGACCGTGATGCCGCCCACGCTGTTGGGCAGGCCGGCCAGGATGGCACCGATGCGCGCCACGTTCAGGCCCTGCTGCGCTTCGGGAATCGCGCAGCCGCAGATCACGTCTTCGACGGCCTTCGGGTCCAGGTCGGGCACTTGCGCCATGGCGGCGCGCAGGGCGTGCGCCAGCAGGTCGTCCGGGCGCAGGTGCTTGAACGAGCCCTTGTGCGAACGGCCGATGGGGGTGCGGGTGGCGGCGACGATGTAGGCGTCTTGAATCTGTTTGCTCATATCGCTTCCTCAGTTGCGGACGGGCTTGCCGGTGTTGAGCATGCCCAGAATGCGCTCTTGCGTTTTCGGGTGAACGATCAGTGAGCAGAAGGCCTGACGCTCCAGCGTCATCAGGTAGTCCTCGTTCACCATGGTGCCGGGCTCGACGTCGCCACCGGTGACCACGTGGGCGATCAGGCTGGCGATGTGGAAGTCGTGCTGGCTGATGAAGCCGCCGTCGCGCATGTTGACCAGGCTGCCCAGGATGGTGGCCTTGCCGTCGCGGCCGGCCACCGGGAACAGGCGCTTGTGCGGCGCGCGGTAGCCGCCGTTGAAGAGGCCCTTCGCTTCGTTGATCGCCACGTACAGCAGTTCGTCCTTGTGCGGCACGATCACGTCGGAGTGCAGCACGTAGCCCAGCTTGCGGGACTCCAGCGCGCTGGTGCCCACCTTGGCCATGGCCGCGGCGGTGAAGCCTTCGGTGAGGAAGGGCAGCAGGTCCTTGCCCGTCGAGGTCTCGGCGTTCTCGGCCGCGCGGCGTGCGATGTAGGTCAGGCCGCCGGCGCCGGGCACCAGGCCCACGCCCACTTCCACCAGGCCGATGTAGCTCTCCATGTGCACCACGCGGCGCGCGCTGTACACGGCCATTTCGCAGCCACCGCCCAGCGCCAGGCCGCGCACGGCGCTGATCACCGGCACGTTGGCGTAGCGCAGGCGCAGCATGGTCTGCTGCATGAAGCCTTCCGCATCTTCAATCGCGCTCACGCCCACGGCCATGAAGGCCGGCAGCATGGCCTGCAGGTCGGCACCCGCGCTGAAGGGTTCGTCACCGGACCAGATCACCAGGCCCTGGTATTCCTTTTCGGCCAGGTCCACGGCGGCCATCAGGCCTTCGCAGACCTCGGGGCTGATGGCGTGCATCTTGGTCTTGATGCTGGCGATCAGCACCTGCTCATCCAGCGTCCAGATGCGGATCGAATCGTTCTCTTCGATGGTCGTGCCGGCGGTCTCGAACTTCGGGCCGGCTTCGCCGAGCAGCAGCTCGGGGAAGTGCTGGCGCTGGTACACCGGCAGCTGCAGGCGCGGCTGGAATTCGCCCTTGGCCGGGTTCCACGAACCCTGTGCGGTGTGCACGCCGCCCGCGTCGGCCACCGGCCCCTTGAACACCCATTCGGGCAGCGGTGCCTGGCTCAATGCCTTTCCGGTGTCGATGTCTTCCTGGATCATCTTGGCCACCTCGAGCCAGCCGGCCTCCTGCCAGAGTTCGAACGGGCCCTGCTTCATGCCGAAGCCCCAGCGCATGGCCTGGTCCACATCGCGCGCGGTCTCGGCGATGGTGGCCAGGTGCACAGCCGCATAGTGGAAGCTGTTGCGCAGAATCGCCCAGAGGAACTGGCCCTGCGGGCCTTCGGCGTTGCGCAGCAGCTTCAGGCGTTCGGCGACCGGGCGCTTGAGCATGCGGCCATAGACCTCGTCGGCCTTCTCGCCGCCGGGCACGTACTCGCCACTGGCGAGGTCGAAGCGCAGGATGTCGCGCCCCACCTTCTTGTAGAAGCCGGCCTTGGCCTTCTGGCCCAGGTTGCCGGCCTCGATCAGCGCCTTGAGCACGGGCGGCGTGCCGAAGCTGCCGTAGAACGGATCGGTCTCCAGGCTCAGGTTGTCCTGCAGGGTCTTGACCACGTGGGCCATGGTGTCCAGGCCCACCACGTCGGCCGTGCGGAAGGTGCCGCTGCTCGCGCGGCCGAGGCGCTTGCCGGTGAGATCGTCGACCACGTCATACGTGAGCCCGAAGTTCTCTACCTCCTTCATCGTGGCCAGCATGCCGGCGATGCCGATGCGGTTGGCGACGAAGTTGGGCGTGTCCTTGGCGCGCACCACGCCCTTGCCCAGGCCGCTGGTGACGAAGGTCTCCAGGTCGTTGAGTATCTGCGGCTCGGTGGTCGGTGTGGCGATCAGTTCCACCAGCGTCATGTAGCGCGGTGGGTTGAAGAAATGGATGCCGCAGAAGCGCGGCTTGATCGCCTCGGGCAGGGCCTCGCTGAGTTTCGTGATCGACAGGCCCGAGGTGTTGGACGCGACAATGGCGTGCTCGGCGATGAAGGGCGCGATCTTCTGGTACAGGTCGAGCTTCCAGTCCATGCGCTCGGCGATGGCCTCGATGATCAGGTCGCAGTCTTTCAACTGGTCCATGTGCTCTTCGTAGTTGGCCTGGCCAATGAGGTCGGCATCGGCCGCCACGCCCAGCGGCGAGGGCTTGAGCTTCTTCAGGCCTTCCACCGCGCGGGTGACGATGCCGTTCTTCGGGCCCTCTTTCGCGGGCAGGTCGAACAACACCACCGGCACCTTGACGTTGACCAGGTGCGCGGCGATCTGCGCACCCATCACGCCCGCGCCGAGCACGGCGACTTTTTTCACTTGAAATCGGTTCATTGTGGGTTCCATGGTTGCTGGTGGGGGCGCATTCATTCCACCCGGATCCAGACTTGCGTTCGGTAGAACGGGCCGATGTAGCCGCGCATCTCGAGCTTCTTGCCGTCTTCGACGGGCTTGAGGCGCGTGCGATAGACCTTGCCGTTGTTGGGGTCGACGATGTCACCGCCGTCGTACACGCCCTTGTCGTCGGCGCTCTGCCGGAGGTTGCGCAGGATGGTCATGCCCAGGATGGGTTTGTCCTTGCGCTCGTCGGTGCACTTGTCGCACACCGCGTCCTGCTTCGCAGCCGGATCGAGCAGCTTCTCGATGGTGCCGCTGTAGACGCCGTTGGCTTCCTTGATGCGCACCAGGGACTTTTCCTTCTTCGTGTCATCGTCGATGGTTTTCCACAGGCCCACGGGCGACATCTGCGCGAACGCGGACAGCGACGCCAGCGACAGGGCAAGCGTGCTCACAACGGTCTTGATCATGAAAGTCTCCTGGTGGTTGGCGCCATGGCAGGGAATCAGGCCAGGGCTTCGTTCGTGTCCATCAGCACCTTCGAGCCGGCGCGCGCCGTGCGCATCAGCGCCGCGGTCTCGGGGAACAGCTTGGCGAAGTAGAAACGCGCGGTCTGCAGCTTGGCGGTGTAGAACGGATCGGTGTTGCCGGCGGCAATTTCGCGCAGCGCCACCTGTGCCATGCGGGCCCAGAAGTAACCGAACACCAGGTGGCCGGCCACACGCAGGTAGTCCACCGCGGCGGCGCCCACTTCGTCGGCGTTCTGCAGGCCCTTGAATCCGATCTCCGTGGTGAACTTGGTGATCTGCTCGCCCAGCACGGCCAGCGGGTTGATGAACTCGGCCATCTTCTCGTTGACGCCTTCCTCGACCACCAGCGCACCCACGAGCTTGCCGAACTTCTTCAGCGTGGCGCCGTTGTTGCCCAGCACCTTTCGACCCAGGAGGTCCAGGCTCTGGATGGTGTTGGTGCCTTCGTAGATCATGTTGATGCGGGCATCGCGCACGAACTGCTCCATGCCCCATTCCTTGATGTAGCCGTGACCGCCGAATACCTGCTGGCACTGCGTGGCGGCGTTGTAGCCGTTGTCGGTCAGGAAGGCCTTGGTGATGGGCGTGAGCAGCGAGAGCATGTCGTCGCTGTCCTTGCGCACCTTCTCGTCGGGGTGGTGGTGCACCTTCTCCAGCAGGACCGAGCAGAAGATGGCCAGCGCGCGGCCACCTTCGGCGTAGGCCTTGGCGGTGAGCAGCATCTTGCGCACGTCGGGGTGCACGATGATCGGATCGGCCGGCTTGTCCTTGGCCTTGGGACCGGTCAGCGAGCGCATCTGGATGCGGTCCTTCGCATAGGCCAGTGCATTCTGGTAGGCCACCTCAGTGAGGCCCAGGCTCTGGTTGCCCACGCCCAGGCGGGCCGCGTTCATCATCACGAACATGGCCTGCATGCCCTTGTTGGGCTGGCCCACCATCGTGCCGATGGCGCCGTCGATGACGATCTGCGCGGTGGCGTTGCCGTGGATGCCCATCTTGTGCTCCAGGCCGCCGCAGTAGATGCCGTTGCGCTCGCCCACCGAGCCATCGGCCTTGGCGTGGTACTTGGGCACGATGAACAGGCTCACGCCCTTGATGCCGGGCGGCGCGTCGGGCAGGCGGGCCAGCACCAGGTGGATGATGTTGTCGGCCATGTCGTGTTCACCGGCGCTGATGAAGATCTTGTTGCCGGTGAGCTTGTAGGTGCCGTCGGGCAGGGGCTCGGCCTTGGTGCGCATGAGGCCCAGGTCGGTGCCGCAGTGCGGCTCGGTCAGGCACATGGTGCCGGTCCATTCGCCGCTGGTCATCTTCGGCAGGTAGGTCTTCTTCTGTTCGTCGGTGCCGTAGGTGTGCAGCGCGGCGTAGGCGCCGTGCGTGAGGCCGGGGTACATGGTCCAGGCCTGGTTGGCCGAGTTCATCATCTCGTACAGGCACTGGTTCACCACCAGCGGCAGGCCCTGGCCACCGAATTCGGGGTCGCACGAGAGCGCGGCCCAGCCGCCGTCCACATAGGTCTTGTAGGCCTCCTTGAATCCAGAAGGCGTCTTGACTTCATGCGTCTTCTGGTCGAGCGTGCAGCCCTCGGTGTCGCCGCTGATGTTGAGCGGGAAGATGACCTGCGAAGCGAACTTGCCGCCTTCCTCGAGCACCGCATTGATGGTGTCGACATCGACCTCGGCATGCTGCGGCATGGCCTTGAAGTCGTCGGTGACCTTGAGCACCTCGTGCATCACGAACTGCATGTCTCGCAGGGGTGGGTTGTAAACGGGCATGAGGAACTCCTGTGCGGGTTTGGTGGAAATTGAAAAGGATCAGCTCCGCGCCACACGGGCGGGGGGCGGGGTCTTGCGGGCGCGCACGGCCGGCGCGCGCGCCGCTTGCGGGTTGCTGTAGCGCGCCACGATGCTGTCGAAGGCCTGCAACGCGCGGCGCACCGAGTCGGGGCTTCTCAGGAAGCGCGCCTCGTAGTGCAGCGCCAGGATCAGGCCATGGATTTCAAAGGCCGCCTGTGACGCGTCCGTGTCGGCGCGAAAGTGGCCTTCCTCGACCGAGATTTCGATGGCGCGGCGCAACGCGTCCTGCCAGGTGTTGACCGAGCTGGCCAGTGCATCGCGCACCGGGCCGGGCCGGTCGTCGAACTCGACCGCGCCACTGATGTAGATGCAGCCGGAATCGATCTCGACCGAGGTGCGCTTCATCCAGTTGGCGAACATCGCGCGCAGCCGGGGCAGGCCCCGCGGCGCGCTCATGGCCGGGTAGAACACCTCGTCCTCGAAGCGCGTGTGGTACTCGCGCACCACCGAGATCTGCAATTCCTCGCGCGAACCGAAGTGGGCGAACACGCCCGACTTGCTCATCTGCATCACCTCGGCCAGCGCGCCGATGGACAAGCCCTCCAGCCCGATCTGCGTGGCCAGACCGAGCGCGGCCTCCACGATGGCGGCCTTGGTCTGCTGGCCCTTCTGCAAGGGCTTGGGGGCCGAAGCGTCGGCGCGCGTGCGGCGGGCGGTGGGTGTCACGCTCATGCGGTCGGTCCTGGTGGGCAACGGGATCATGAAAAAAACAACCGCTCGAATAATCGAACGGTCGTTCTATTTTTACCGCAAAACCAGCCCCTCGCGCAAACGACCGGCCAATTTCGAGATTTTGTTTAGAGGCCGCGCCCTAATGCACGGCCCAGCGGAAGCGGCTCCGCCCATACCCAGAGGGGTGTCGCCGCTCCGGCCCCACCAGAATGAACCGATTCATACGCCGCAGGAGGAATCATGAAGCGTTCTGAAAGCCTCGCTTTGGAGGAGGTCCGATGAATCTATCGCAAGGCAGATACCAGCGTCTTCGCAGCGTCGCGCTGACAACCCTGGCGGTGCTCCTGGCCTTGGCAGCAGCCATCGGACTCGGGAAGGCGTTTCAGTACACACACTGGTCGGGGTTTGTGCCAGTTCAGACGCCGACAAGAGGCGGAAAAGCTGCGCCAACGATTGGCCAGTTGGGTGGTGTGGCCATGCACATTCCGCCCTTTGTGGCCGACTACCCCGAATTCGACGGCGATCCAACATGGGTGCATTGGCCACTCCACCAACCGCGCCGCGCAACGTCAACTTCGATCCGACGCTTCGGATTCTTGCTGCAACACCCAAGCATGCAGATGGTCTACGACCCCAGCCAGCGCTCGAAAGCCGGCACAGCCTTGGAACTTGAAGCCGACCACCCTTGGCTGCTGGCGCAGGCGGTCAGCGGTGAACAGTTTCCTGGGCCCGGGGCCTTGAGGCGATTCGTGCGCGAACGTGTGCCCGACGAAAGCAGTTGGCCCGACGCACCCCCCAACGGCCGGAAAGCGCTGGTGGAGCTGAAGCCTTTTGCAGTTCCACCACCCGCCGGAGCAACTGCAGGACACAGCCACCCACCGGATGACCGCCACCTCGCCTACGACGCCCAAGGCCGCCTGCTCGCCTATCTTGCCTGCAGCAACGACCCCGTGTTGCCGCGGCACTGCCTGCAAGTGTGGTCGCTGGAGGACCAGGGTTGGCCGGTGCTCATGTCAGTGCACTACCGCCGAACGCTGCAGGCGGACTGGGCGCTCATACAAAAGGGCGTGACCGAGGCGCTGCTCGCCATGAGGGTTTCGCCATGAGCCTGCTTTCTCGCTGGCGCCGGCCACTCCTGTTCGTACTGCTGCCTTTGGTGTTGTTCTATGGCACTTACTTCTTGTCGCGGTATGCCGTCTTCAGTTTGACCACGGACAGGCACTCGATCGTGATTGAAGAGCTCATTCGTTCCGCCGTCATGCAGCACTCGGAGGAAATGGGTGCACTGCTCAGATCTCACTCGTCGGGACCAAATCGTGCATCGGATTGCTCATTTTTTCTCCTCGAAGAAATCTGGCGCGACTGCAAGTCGATCACTTTGGTAGGCAAAGCGAAACGTGAACACGTTCTTGAACTTGAAGCGGTCATTCGATCGGTCGCTCCAGCCATCGTCGCCGACCCCTGCGCTCACTTTACAGATGCCACTCTGGTTGAAGGAATCGACCGACGTCGGTTTGGCTGCGACGGGATTCCCTCTCCGTTCCGCGCGGTTGTGAGGTACGCCTCAGGAGGAGAGATTCACTTTCACTTTTCATCTCAAGGGAGCATTAAATGACAGCCACTGTTTATGTCCGATCCATCATGCCGGGAACAAGTCAGAACGACGGCCCGGGTGTTTCACGAGTCGGTCATGCATGGATTGAGATTCACCACCCGGACGGCTCGATCGAGTCTCTCGGCTACTACCCCAGACCAGTCGCTCTCACCGCCCCTGGTTCTGTAAGCACGTCAGACGCCCAGGACTATGCAGGCAAGGGCCTGACTTCGGACCCTATTCCGATCACCAGTGCAGAGCTGCAAAAGCTGCGGGAATTCACCTGAACCATTAGCACCGAAGGTACCTGGACTTTGCTCGGCCACGGCAGCAACGATCGAACCTGGAATTGCGCTACATGGTCCATCGCGGCCTTGCAATACGCTGGAGCCGACGTGCGCTTTTCGTCCAGCGGCCTCGCTCCCTGGTTCATTCCTTTGTACATGGAGAAGGATCCCCTGCCCTCGACGTGGACGGCCGAGGGTTGGGGCGACATCAATCCCTATGGCATTGACCACTCCACCAACACCCAATTCACGAACTCCAAGAAGAACTCCTCCCCCCTCATCCTCGACCTGGACGGTGACGGCATCGAGATCAACCCGCTCAACGGTGCCATCACCTTCGACCACGACGCCGACGGCGTGCGCACTGGCACCGCGTGGGCCGGCGCTGACGACGGTCTGCTGGTGTTTGACCTTGATGGCAATGGCCTGATCGACTCCGGACGTGAGCTGTTCGGGAACAACACACTGCTGGCCAATGGCCAGAAGGCTGCCGATGGCTTCGCCGCCTTGCGTGCACTGGATGCGAACGCCGACGGCCTGATCGACGCCCTTGATGCCCAGTTCGCCGCCCTGCGCGTGTGGCGCGATTTGGACCAGGACGGGGTGAGCGACGCGGGCGAGCTGCAATCGCTCGAAGGAGCAGGCATCAGCCAGATCAACCTCGCCACAACCGCTTTCACCCAGACCCTCGCTGATGGCACCCGACTGGACGGCCAGGCCAGCTTCACCCTGAACGGCCAGGCGCACACCTACACCGACGCCTGGTTCGCCGAGAACCCGTTCTACCGCGAGTTCGCCACGGCCATCGAATCGTCTGCGTCGGAGTCTGCGCTGCCCGACATGCAGGGCTCGGGCGCCGTGCGCGACTTGCGCGAAGCCGCCACGATGTCCCCGCTGCTGAGCGATCTGCTCGCGCAGTTCGCCGTGGCCAGCACGCGCGATGCGCAGCGCGCCTTGCTTGAGCCCATCTTGGCCACATGGGCCGACACCAGCGACTTCGTGACCTTGAGCGATTGGGCCGATGCGGGCCACACCGTCACCTTTGATCTGCACCAATTGGACAGTGAGGCCACTGCGATCTGGAGCGAGCGCATCGCCGTGCTGGAAGCCTTCAACGCGCAGAACTACGCCACGCTGAAGACCAGCGGCGCCACCAACGTCTGGACAGGCTCCACCCGTCAGCGCCTGCTGCAGGAGAGCTGGGCAGCGCTGGAAGGCAGTGTCTATGGTGCGCTGGCCTTGCAAACGCGGCTCAAACCCTATGTGGACAGCATCGATCTGGTGATCGATGCGGCAGGCATGCGCTGGGATGGTTCGCGCCTTGAAGCCATGCTGGCCGAGCGCCATGGACTTGACGCTCGTCAGGCGCTGCTGGATCTAGCCGACCTGGCCCTTCACGCCGAGGCACCGCTCACCGCTGCGGGTGTCGATGCCCCAGCGCTGCTGCGCACATGGGTGGCCGAGCTGCCCGCGCGCAGCCCGGTGGTCGGGGAATTGCGCGAGATGGGTCTGGCCACGGGCTTGGGTACGGCAGCCAACGACTGGCTGGAGGGCACGGCCAGCGCGGATCACCTTCATGGCGCCGGTGGCGACGACGAGCTTCTGGGCCTGAGCGGAGACGACGCCTTGTTTGGCGAAGACGGGCACGACTTGCTGCGCGGCGGTGCGGGCAGCGACAGCCTCGACGGCGGTACGGGCAATGATCAGCTCTACGGTGGCAACGACCAAGACCTCCTGTTGGGCGGAGCAGGTGATGACCGGCTGTACGGTGAGGCGGGCAACGACGTGTTGCATGGCGGCGCGGGCAACGACTACCTCAATGGGGGCGCAGGCTCCGACACCTACCGCTTCGGTCGAGGCGACGGGCAAGACGAGATCCACAACCCTGACTATGTAGCCGATACCGGCCTCACCGTGCAGGACACGCTGCAGTTCCTGGACGGTATCGCCCACGACCAGCTCTGGTTCCGCCGCGTGAACACACACCTGGAGGTGAGCATCATCGGCACCGACGACACGGTGCGCCTGAACAGCTGGTACAGCAGCACGCCCATGCGCATCGACGCGTTCGAGACCAGCAGCGGGCAGATGCTGCTGGCCAATCAAGTTGATCAACTGGTCGAAGCCATGGCGGCTTTCTCACCGCCACCACCCGGAGAGTTCACACTCTCGCCGGATCAACGCTCCGCGCTCACACCGGCGCTGGCAGCCAGTTGGGTCTGATCAAAGCCGACCGTCGGGCAGCAACAGGTTCAGGCTGTGCTCCAGGCTTTCACCCGGCGAGCGCTTGAAGCCGCTGCGCGCGAAGCGCTGCAGGCGCCCGACGCAGAAGGCGGTGATGACCGAGGCATCGGCCTGCGCATCCACCGTGGGCGTGACCGCGCCGGCCAGCACCGAGGTCTCGCGCAGGTTCTGCTTGAGCGCCGATTCGATCTTGTCGAAGAACAGGTTCATGCGCTGCTGCAGGCGCTCGTTCTCGAACACCAGTGCGTCGCCCACCATGACGCGCGCCATACCGGGATTCTTCTCACCGAACTGCAGCAGCAGGGTGACGAGTTTGCGCGAGCGCGCGTTGGGGTCGGGCTCGCGCTCGCCCAACTGGTTGATCAGGCCGAACACCGACTGTTCGATGAACTCGATCAGACCTTCAAACATTTGCGCCTTGCTGGCGAAGTGCCGGTACAGCGCCGCCTCGCTCACCTCCAGGCGCGCGGCCAGGGCCGCGGTCGTGATGCGCTCGGCGCCAGGTTGCTCCAGCATGGTGGCCAGCGCCTGCAGGATCTGCACGCGGCGTTCGCCAGGTTTGGGCCGCTTGCGCGTGCCTCCATCGGTCTGGGCCGCGGCCTCGATGGCTTGCGCGGCTTCGAAGGCGGCGTCGTCCGCCGGGGAGGGAGACTCTGGGACGTTGGTGGTCATGGGCGAGCGGTCCGTGGGCTGGTGGAGTGATGCCGGTGGGGAATCTTCTCGCGGCCATTCTCGCACAGCGCTGTTACAACTCCCACCAGTGTGGAGGCGCCGCGCGCGGTCAGTGAGTGACCGCCTCGAAGGCGACGCGCACGCGCAGGCCGCGCCCGAGCGCACCGGGTTCGAGCTGCAGCTGGATGCGGTGGGCGCGCGCGATTTCGTCCGCAATGGCCAGGCCCAGGCCATTGCCTTCGCCAGCCGTGCCTGGCACCCGGTAGAAGCGCTGCAGCACGCGCTCATGCTCTTCGGAGGCGATGCCGGGGCCGTCGTCTTCCACCTCCATCCAGGCGCGCTCGGCCGCTCCCTCTTTCACCTGTTCGAGGCCGCAGCGCACGGTGATGCGCCCTCCGGGTGGCGTGTACTTGACGGCGTTGTCCACGAGGTTGAGCAGCAGCTCGCGCAACAGCCAGGCGTGGCCCAGGGTCTGCGCCGGCCGGGCTTCCAGACCGAAGTCGATCTGCTTGAGCCCGGCCGCGTCCAGGTACAGCGCGAGCATGTTCTCGCACAGTTCCATCAGGTCGACACGCTGCATCGGCTGCGTGTCGGCGCTCACCGCATCGGCGCGCGACAGCGCGAGCAACTGGTTGGCCAGCTGGGAGGTGCGCCGCGTGGCATCGCGCAGGCGTCGCACCTGATCGGCGCGCAGGCCGATCAGGCCATCACCGTCCAGGTTGCGCGTGGCCTGGGCCCAGGCCTCGACCTGGGCCTGCAACCCGGCCAGGGGCGTGCGCAGCTGGTGCGCGGCATCGGCCACGAAGCGGCGCTGTGCCTCGGTCTGCGCATTGACCAGATGGAACAGGCGGTTGAGCGAGGCCACCAGGGGCCGCACTTCGCCTGGAATATCGAGGGTATCGATCGCGCTGAGGTCGCGCGGCGACCGGTTCTCCACCGCCTCCTTCAGATCGATCAGCGGGCGCAGCGCGCGCGCCACCCCCCAGGTCACCACCGCGGCGGCCACCGCGAACAGCAGCAGGTTGGGCAGCAGCACACGCAGCAGCACATTGCCGAACCAGTGCTGGCGCGCGTCGGATCCGTCGGCGAGCATGACGATGAGTTGCCCCATGTCCGAACCGACGCGCTGGGCCACCACGCGGTAGGTGGTGCCGGCCTCGACCACGCTGAGGAACTCGGCGTCCTGCGTGGCGGGCAGGATGGTGGGCAGCCAGCGCTCACCCAGGATCTGGCTGCCCTGCGCATCGAACACGCCGAACGCGGCCAGCCCGTTGCGCTCGGACAGGAATTCCGCCACGGGCGGCGCCAGCAGCATGGCCATGCCGGGGCCCTGCACCAGGTCACTGGCGTTGAGCAGGGGTTCGTCGACGACCGAAGGGTCGCGGTCCGCCAGACTCGTCACCACAATGGAGTCCGCCAGCAAGGGCACCAGCCTGAGCAGGCGCTGGTCTTGCTGCAGCGCGGCGGTGCCCGCTGTCTGGTAGTGCACGAAAACGCTGCCGGTGCCGATCACTCCCAGGGTGAAGAGCAACAGCACCAGCAGCCGGCGCTGCAGGCCCCAGATCATGCCGCGCGATGCGACGGCCTCAGGCGGCTGGGACATGACCGGTGGCTTCGGCCAGTTCCAGGCGGTAGCCAAACCCACGGATCGCGCGCAGGCTGATGCCCGAGGGTTCAAGCTTGGCGCGCAGGCGCGAGACGTAGACCTCGATCGCGTTGGGCGTGATCTCTTTGTCCCAGCCGGTCAGCGCCTGCAGCAGCTTGTCCTTGGCGGCCGGCTTGGGCACCTGCATCAACAGGTATTCGAGCACCGTCCACTCGCGCGGCCCCAGCTCCATGGCTTGCCCGGCCAGCGTGACGCGCCGGTGCGCGGTGTCCATCTCCAGCGGGCCGAAGCCCAGCACCGCGGAGGTGGCGGCCTGCGAACGCCGCAGCAGCGCGCGCAGCCGCGCCAGCAGCTCGGGCAACTCGAAGGGTTTGATCATGTAATCGTCGGCGCCGATATCCAGCCCCTGCACGCGGTCGTGCAGGGCGTCGCGCGCGGTCAGGATCAGCACCGGCATCTCCAGGCCGCCGGTGCGCAACTGGCGCGTGAGCGACAACCCGTCCATGCTGGGCAGGCCGATGTCCACGATGGCGAGGTCGAAGCTGTCGCTCTCCAGCGCCTGCAGAGCGCGTTCGGCGCTGCCAACCCAGTCCACCGTGTAGCCGGCGTTGCACAGCCCCAGCTTGATGCCGCTGGCGACCATCACGTCGTCTTCGACCAGTAGCAGACGCATGGATCAGTGGCTTTTGATCATGGTGCCGAAAGGCTGGTTGCCCAGCACTTCAAGCAACAGCGCGTGCGGCACGCGCCCGTCGATGATGTGCACCGCGTTGACGCCGCACTTGGCCGCGTCGAGCGCGCCAGCGATCTTCGGAATCATGCCGCCAGAGATGGTGCCGTCTTCCACCAGATCGTCGATCTGGCGCGGCGTGAGCTCGGTCAGCAGTTCGCTGTTCTTGTCAAGCACGCCACGGATGTTGGTGAGCATCAGCAGTTTCTCGGCCTGCAGGACGGTGGCGAGCTTGGCCGCAACCACGTCGGCATTGATGTTGTAGCTCTCGTTGTGCTCGCCAAAGCCGATGGGGCTCACGACCGGGATGAACTGGTCGTCCTGCAGGGCCTTGACCACGCTCGGGTCGATGCTCTCGATGTCGCCCACCTGGCCCACATCGTGTTCGCGTGTGGGGTCCTGCTGGTCGGTCATGCGCAGCTTGCGCGCGCGGATCATGGCCCCGTCGCGTCCGGTCAGCCCCACCGCCTTGCCACCTGCCTGGTTGATGAGGCCGACGATGTCCTGCTGCACCTCACCGGCCAGCACCCACTCCACCACTTCCATGGTCTCGGCGTCGGTCACGCGCATGCCCTGGATGAACTGGCCCTGCTTGCCCAGGCGCTTGAGAAGCGTTTCGATCTGAGGCCCGCCACCGTGCACCACCACCGGGTTGATGCCGACCAGCTTGAGCAGCACCACGTCCTCGGCAAAGGCCTTCTGCAGTGCCGGTTCGGTCATGGCGTTGCCGCCGTACTTGATGACCATGGTCTTGCCGTGGTACTTGCGGATGTACGGCAGCGCTTGCGCAAGGACGTCGGCCTTGTCGCGCGGCGCGAGGGAGGAGAGGTCGGAGGGCGTGGTCATGCGAGGCTTCCTGCAAAGGCGGGCAAAGCCGAAATTTTAGGGCCGGCAGTCACCACGTCCTGAAATCCAGAAACACCGCGGAACCACCCTTCGACGGGCTCGGGACGCGCTGCGGGTGTTGTCCCCTTGAGGAGAGCGCGCGCAGCGCGGCTGGGGTGTTCAGAAATGAATTCCGCGCATCATCTGCTGCATCGCCACCGCCTCGGCAGAGAGCTGCGCCTTCGCGCCCTTCTCGCCCTTGGCCGCCGACGAATCGGGGAACATGCGGAAGCTGGTGTTCATCACGATCTGCGCCACGCGCGGCACCATCGCATGCATCACCTGCCCGGTGATGCCCAGGCGCGTGGCGATGCGCACCGGCTTGAAGATGCAGGCCTGCGCGATCATGTCCGCCGCCTCCTCGGGCGCCAGCGTGGGCACGTTCTTGTAGATCTGGGTCGGCGCGATCATGGGTGTGCGCACCAGCGGCATGTTGATGGTGGTGAAGCTGATGCCCTGGTCAGCGAACTCGCTGCTCGCGCAACGCGTCCACGCATCCAGCGCGGCCTTGCTCGCCACGTAGGCGGAGAAGCGCGGCGCATTGGTGAGCACGCCGATCGAGCTGATGTTGACCACGTGGCCCTTCTTTTTCGCCACCATGCCGGGCAGCAGGCCCATGGTCACGCGCAGGCAACCGAAGTAGTTGAGCTGCATGGTGCGCTCGAAGTCGTGGAAGCGGTCGTAGCTGCCCTCGATCGCGCGGCGGATCGAACGGCCCGCGTTGTTGATCAGGAAATCGACACCGCCATGGTTCTGGATCAGCAGTTGCACGAAGCGGTCGGCATCGGCCATGTCGGCAATGTCGGCTGGGTAGGCAATGAACTGATAGCCCTTGTCTTTCGCCTCCTTGCAGGCCTCGTCGAGCTTGTCCTGGTCACGGCCGCAGATGATGGTGACCGCGCCCGCCTCGGCGAACTTGTGCGCCGCCGCCAGCCCGATGCCGGAGCTGCCGCCCGTGACCAGCACCACCTTGCCCGCGACTGTGCCCTTCAGACTGCGGTCGATGTGCAGGTCGGGATCGAGGTGGCGTTCCCAGTAGTCCCACAGGCGCCAGGCGTAGTCCTTCAGGTTGGGGCAAGCGATGCCGCTGCCCTTGAGCGCGGCCAGCGTCTCGCGGCAGTCGAAGCGCGTGGGGTAGTTGACAAAGGTCATCATGTCCTCGGGCAGTCCGAGGTCCTGCATGACGGCCCTGTAGACGCGGCGCACCGGCGCCAGCGCCATCAGTCCCTTCTTCACGCTCTTGGGGATGAAACCCATCAGCGCCGCATTGACGAACAGGTTCATCTTGGGTGCGTGCGCCGCCTTGCTCAGGATGTCGAGCACGTCGCCCACGCGGTAGCCCATGGGGTCGACCAGGTGGAAACAGGCGCCGCTGCCGCGCTTCTGGTGGCTGATGTGGTCCAGCGCGTCCACAACGAAATCCACCGGCACGATGTTGATGCGCCCACCCTCCAGACCCACGCTGGGCATCCAGGGCGGCAGGATCTGGCGCATGCGCTGGATCAGCTTGAAGAAGTAGTAAGGCCCGTCGATCTTGTCCATCTCGCCGGTGCGCGAATCGCCCACCACGGCGGCAGGCCGGTACACGCTCCAGGGAACCTTGCATTCCTGGCGCACGATCTTCTCGCTCTCGTGCTTGGTCATGAAGTAAGGGTGGTCCAGGCCTTCGGCTTCTTCAAACATGTCCTCGCGGAACACGCCTTCATAGAGGCCGGCCGCGGCAATGGACGACACGTGGTGGAAGTGTCCGGCGTTGATCGCCCTGGCGAACTCCACGGTGTTTCGCGTGCCGTCCACGTTCACCGCGACCTGGCTCTCCTCGTCGGCCTCCAGGTCGTACACCGCGGCGAGGTGAAAGAAGTGGTCAATCTGCCCCTTGAGCGCTTTCACGTCGTCCGCCGACACGCCAAGCTTCTTCGCGGTGAGGTCGCCGAAAACCGGCACGGCGCGCGCCGCGCTCACGCCCCAGTACTCGCGCAGCGCTGCGACCTTGCCCTCGCTCTCCCTGCGCATCAGGAAGTGCACCACCGCGCCTTTGCGCTGCAGCAGTCGGGCCACCAGGCGTTTGCCGATGAAACCGGTTGCACCGGTGACGAAGTAGTGCATGGATATCTCCTGAAGCGGTGTTGTTGAAAGCAGGGGGAAGGGCGTACTGGGCGCAAGGCGTCAGGCATTCTGGTCCAGGACAGTGGTGCCCGCATTCCGCAAAAACCCGCGTGAGGCACGACCCACAGCTTGGTGCGTTTAGTCGTGCGACCCTACACACATGCGGCGCACGGGCCGTACAGTGGCTGCACCCGTGGCCGGCGCGCTGGCCTCGCCCTCTTTCCAATCCACTCCAGGAGTTCCGCATGGTCAAGAAAATCCAGAAATCCGGCACCGCAGACAAGGCCAGCGCCACCGGCTTCAACTCCCCGCTGTCGGGCGCCATCAAGGACTCGGCCCAGCAGATCTGGCTGGCCGGCCTGGGTGCTTTTTCCAAAGCGCAGGAAGAAGGTGGCAAGGCCTTTGAATCGCTGGTGAAGGAGGGTCTTTCGATCCAGCGCAAGACGCAGGCGGTGGCCGAGGAGCGCATCTCCGAGGCCACCAACCGCATGAGCAGCATGGCCACCGACATCTCGTCCAAGGCGCAAGGCCAGTGGGACAAGCTGGAGAACATCTTTGAGGAGCGCGTGGCCAAGGCGCTGAACAAGCTGGGCGTGCCTTCGGCGCGCGATGTGGACGCGCTGATCAAGCGCATCGACGCGCTCAATGCCCAGGTGCAGCGCCTGGGTGGCAAGGCGCCGGCCAAGACTGCGGCCGCGAAGAAGGCCACCCCCGCCGGCAAGACCGCCGCGCGCAAGACCACGCGCCGCACCAAGGCCGCCTGACGGCCGACGCCGATCGGCGGCACCAGGAAAAGAGGGGCGCGCGACGCCCCTTTTTTGCGCCCGCACCGGATGCTGCAACGCAGCACTTTCACCCACCCTCGCGGTCTACACTCGAACGCATGACGACGCCCCGCCCTGTCCTTCACCGCAACGCCGCGCGCCGGTCATACCGCCCGCGCATCACGCTGGCGCTGGCCGGCGGCGGACCGCTGGGCGCGATCTACGAGATCGGCGCGCTGTGCGCGCTGGACGACGGCCTCGAAGGCCTGGACTTCAACGCCTGCGACCACTATCTGGGCGTGTCGGCCGGGGGCTTCATCGCGGCCGGCCTGGCCAACGGCATGCGTCCGCGCCAGCTCTGCGAAGCCTTCATTGAGGACCGCACGGGTGAGGACAATTTCGACCCCGCATGGTTGCTCAAGCCGGCCTGGAGCGAATTCGGCACGCGCCTGCGGCGCCTGCCAGGTTTGGTGGGCAGCGCGCTGTGGGCCTGGGGCGCGCAAGGCAAGAGCCTGACCAGCGCCTTCGAGCGCGTCGGCGCGGCACTTCCCACCGGCGTGTTCGACAACGAGGACATCCACCTGCAGATTCAGCGCCTGTTCAGCCAGCCGGGGCGCAGCAACGACTTCCGCGAACTGCGCGCGCGCCTGACCTTGGTGGCGACGCAGCTCGACACCGGTGAGGCCGCCCCATTCGGCCGTCCGGGCTGGGACCACGTGCCGATCTCGCGCGCCATACAGGCCAGCGCGGCGCTGCCCGGTCTGTTCCCCCCGGTGGAAATCGGTGGCCAGCACTATGTGGACGGTGCCCTCAAAAAGACCGTGCACGCCACCGTGGCGCTCAATGAAGGCACCGACCTGCTGCTGTGCCTGAACCCACTGGTGCCCTTCCACACCAACCCCAGCCTGCACGATGGCCGGCGCATTCCTTCGCTGGTCGAAGGTGGCCTGCCGGCGGTGATGAGCCAGACCTTCCGCTCGATGATCCACTCGCGTCTGGAACTGGGCCTCAAGCACTATGAGCGCGCCTACCCGGGCACCGACATCGTTCTCATCGAACCCGACCAGCGCGACGCGACCCTGTTCTTCGCCAATACCTTCAGCTACCGCCAGCGCCGCGAGATCGCCGAGCACGCCTACCAGCAGACGCGCCGCCTGTTGCTGGACCGGGCCGCCCGGCTCACGCCCCAGCTTGCGCGCCACGGCATTTCGCTCGACCTGCGCGCCCTGCGCGACCCGGCGCTGCGGCTGCTGGCCCCGCAGCCGCGCAGCCGCAGCGCCGTGGGCGCGCGGCTGCATGCGACGCTCGATGAACTGCAGCGGCATCTGGAACACGGCCGCGCCATGCCCGCGCCGGCCACCCGCTGAGCGAGCGCCGTCCATGGCCAGGAAAGCCCCGCGCCGCACCGCAGAGCGCATCCTTGAGGTCACGCTCGAGCTGTTCAACCGCTTTGGCGAGCCCAACGTGTCCACCACGCTGATTTCCGCCGAGCTGGGCATCAGCCCGGGCAATCTCTACTACCACTACCCGGCCAAGGACGAGCTCATCAATTCGCTGTTCGAGCGCTACGAGCGCGCGCTGGGCGAGCTGCTGGGCGCCAGCGAGGGTGTGCGCAACGTGGAGGATGCCTGGTTCTTCCTGCACTCGCTGTTCGAGATCATCTGGGAATACCGTTTCCTCTACCGCGACCTGAACGACCTGCTGTCGAAAAACCGGCTGCTGGAAACCCGCTTCCAGACCGTGCTGAAGAACAAGTCGCGCGCGATCCGCCACTTGCTCGCCGGCATGAGCCGACACGGCGCGGTGCAGATCGACGCGCGCGAGACCGAGCCCACCGCCACCAGCATGGTCGTCGTTCTGACCTACTGGCTGAGCTTCGAATACGTGCGCGACCCGCGCCATGCGCTCGAACCCGACAACGCACAACAAGCGCTGCTGCGCGGCGCCTGCCACGTCCTCAACCTGCTGGCACCCTATCTGGAGGCCTCGCAGCGGCAGCACCTGATGACGCTCACCGGCGCCTACGGCGCCGCCGCCTGAGCCCCTCCCGCGAGCGAGCACACACCATGGCCGAATGGACCCCCACCCCCACCACCGGACAGGTCGAGCGCTTTGACGTCGAGCGCCTGCAACGCCTCTGGGGCCGCCTGCATCGGGGCGATGCCGAGCCCTGGCCCGACGAACCCGCCGTGCAGCAGGCCTGGGTGCTGTTCCACAACGGCGAGTTCCAGCGCGCCACCGAGGCCGGCCTGGCGATCGGCGACGCCGGCATGAACGTGGCGAACAAGGCCACCTGCATCTACGCCAACTACCTCGAACCGCGCGAACAGACGCGCCAGGAGCTGCTGCTCGAAGCCGCGGCGCGCGCCGAGTCGCTGCAGCGCCGCCACCCCGACAACACCGGCGGCTGGTACTGGCAAGCCTACGCCCTGGGCCGCTACAGCCAGGGCATCAGCGTGGCCAAGGCGCTCACCCAGGGCCTGGGTGTGCGCGTGCGCACCGCGCTGGCGGCCACCATTGCGCGCTCCCCCCGGCACGTCGACGCCCATCTGGCCCTGGCGGCTTTTCACGCCGAGGTGATCGACAAGGTGGGCAGCATGGTCGGGCGCCTGACCTATGGCGCCAACAAGACCGAAGGCCTGGCCCTGTACCAGCAGGCCATGGCGCTCCACCCCGACTCGATCGTGACGCTTACCGAATGCGCCAATGGCCTGCTGATGCTGGAAGGGCCGCAGGCCCTGCCCGAGGCCAACCGCCTCTTCGACCGCGCCGCGGCGATCGAGCCGCTGGACGCGATGGAGCGGCTGTATGTGGCGTCCGCGCGGGTGGCCCTGGAAGGCTGAATCAGGACGATCGGCGCAGCCCGTCCACAGCCTGGAACATGGCCTGGCGGGCCTGCGCGACGATCTGCGCCTTCCACTCGTCGGTATCCACATAAAACGCCGCCAGCATGCGCTGCTTGATCGCGGCGCGCAGTTCGGTCGGCGCCTCGGGGTGGATGTGCTGCCAGTGGTCGCCGCGCAAGGCATCAATGACCTCGGTGATCGGCACCGTGCCGTATTCCAAGGCAATGCCGGTGTACTGCGCCTGCGGGCATTCCTCGTAGGCGGCGCACCACATCAGACCCGTGAGCGGGGCCGAGGTGGACGTGCCGTCGTAAATGGAGGTCACCGGCGTCTGGCCTTGGCCGCCCCACCAGTCGCGGGCGCGCTTGAGGGCAGTGGCATCGTCGCGGCAGGCAAAGATGCGCTCGCCCAGGCCGCTGGGCCCCAGTCCGGTGTGCAGGTCGATCCACGCGAGGTGGCGCGCCCGGCCGACGTGCTTTCGCAGCACCCCGCGCAGCGTCCGGTTGCTCCAGGTCGGTGCCGTGCCGCCGAAGAACAGGCCATCGGAAAAGGTGTGCTGGCCTTGCGAAACAGCCGCCTGGTAGCGCGCGAGGCCGTGCGCCGCGATGTAGGCCTGGATGGCCATTTCATTGTCCGCTGCCGGCGGCCACTGCGCCGGCAGCAGCAGGTGGTGCAGCTCGGCATACGCCGCGTTCACCGGCAGGGGCTGGCTGAAGTCCTGGAAGTTGCGGTTGAGGTCCACGTTCTCGTGGGTCACGCGCCGCACCCAGGAGAAGCCGTGCGGGTTGAGCGCATGGATGTAGAGCACGGCCACGCCGGCCGCGCGCGCGTGCGCGCGCCACTCGGCATCGTGCGTGGCAAAGACCTGCACACCCGAGCCGCAGTAGCCCTCGGCGCCGTGGCAGGCGCTGCTGACGATCAGCAGGTGCTCGGCATCCGGGGCGCCGTCAAGCGCCACGTCCATCGCCAGCGTCTCGCCGTCGCGGCCGGGCAGCGGGTGGTTGTGGCTGGTGATCGCCATGCCCGCAGCCGCAGCCCCTTCGAGGAACTGCACCCGGGCACGGGCGTAAGAGGGGGCGAAAGCGTCTTGCGGTGCGATCAAGCGGCACCCCCGGTGCGCGGCTCGCTCAGCCATTTCTCGGCCAGCCGCACCCAGAAGGTGGCTCCCAGCGGAATCAGGTCGTCGTTGAAGTCGTAGCTCGGGTTGTGCAGCATGCAGGGCCCGCCACCGTGCCCCATCTCGCGGTGCGCGCCGTCGCCGTTGGCGATGAAGGCGTAGCAGCCCGGTCGTGCCTGCAGCATGTAGGCAAAGTCTTCCGCGCCCATGGTGGGCTCCTGATCCACCACGTGGTCCGCGCCCACGATCTCGGTCATGACCTCGCGCGCGAACGCGGTCTCGGCCGCGTGGTTGATGGTGGGTGGATAGTTGCGCCGAAAGCTGAATTCGACAGTGGCGCCGAAGGCGGCGCAGGTGTGTTCGGCGATCTCCTGCATGCGCCGCTCGATCAGGTCGAGCACCTCGTAGGTGAAGGTCCGCACCGTGCCCTGGATCTCGCAGCTGTCGGGTACCACGTTGGTCGCCTCGCCGGCGTGGATCATGGTGACCGAGATCACCCCCGCGTCCACCGGCTTCTTGTTGCGCGTGATGATGGTCTGGAAGGCTTGCACCATCTGGCAGGCCACCGGCACCGGGTCGATGCCGTTGTGCGGCAGCGCGGCGTGCGCGCCCTTGCCGCGGATGACGATGTGGAACTCGTTGCTCGACGCCATCACCGGGCCCGCGCTGGCGGCGAAGGTGCCCACGGCCATGCCGGGCCAGTTGTGCATGCCAAACACGGCCTCCACCGGAAACTGCTCGAACAGGCCGTCCTTGATCATCTCGCGCGCACCACCACCGCCCTCCTCGGCCGGCTGGAAGATCAGGTAGACCGTGCCGTCAAAGTGGCGGTGCTTCGCGAAGTGCTGGCCCGCCGCAAGCAGCATGGCGGTGTGGCCGTCGTGGCCGCAGGCGTGCATCTTGCCCGCGTGCTGGCTCGCATGGGCAAAGCTGTTGTGCTCCTGCATGGGCAACGCGTCCATGTCGGCGCGCAAGCCGATGGCACGCCCGCTGGCGCCGCCGTCGCGCCCGTGCACGATGCCCACCACGCCGGTGGTACCCATGCCGCGGTGCACCGGAATACCCCACTCGGCAAGCTTGGCGGCCACCACGTCGGCGGTGCGAACTTCTTCGAAACAGAGTTCGGGGTGGGCGTGGATGTCGCGCCGCACGGCGGCGATACCAGCCGCCTGCGTGAGAATCGAATCGATGAGTTTCATGGAGCCTCTGGGTGCAAGTGGGTATGCACCACCTGAAAAAAAGACCATGGTATCGAAGCCGCTCCACCCTGGCTGCCGCCGCGATGACAACCACCGCCCACCAGGGGCCTTGCACGCGGTCAGCGCCGGATCCGGCCGTCCTCGGTCAGCAGGGTCAGTTCCACGTACCTGGATCCGGTGTGCTTGTTCGGACCGAAATCCACCGGGAACCCGCCCAGATCCAGGTTGCGCATGCTCTCGATACCGGCGATGAAGGAATCGCGCGTGAGATTGCGCCCGGCCCGGTTGACCGCTTCGGTGAACACCTTGGCCGCCACGAAACCTTCGATACCCGAGTAGTTCGCCGCCCGGCCCTGCTTGGCCCGGACCGCGGCCAGGTACTCGCCCGAGATGCCGGTCACGGGGGTGTAGGGAAAGGGCATCACCTGGCTGACCACCACGCCGCGCGCGTCCTTGCCCAGCTCGTCGAGCAGGGCCTGCGTACCGACAAAGGACACGTTGTAGAAGTTGCCGATGAAGCCGCGCTTGCGCGCCTCGCGGATGAAGGCCGCGCACGACTTGTAGGCGCTGATCTGGACGATCGCTTCGGGCTTCTGCGCCATGATGGCGTCGAGCGACGCGGCCACGTCCACGGTGTTGCGCTCGACCGTGCCGGTGGAGGCGGGCGCCAGGTTCAGTGTCTTGAGGGCGCGTGTCACGCCCTCCAGCCCCGCCTTGCCATACGCATCGTTCTGGTAGAACACCGACACCTTCTTGATGCCGGTGCCGGTGATCTGCCGCACGATGGCCGCGGTCTCGTCAAAATAGGACGCGCGCACGTGAATGGCATAGCGGTTGAACGGGTCGCGCAGCGCCTCGGCGCCGGTGAAAGGCGCGAAGAACGGCACCTTGGCCTCGGTCGCCAGGGGCAGGGCCACCACGCTGGTGGGGGTACCGATGTAGCCAAACAGGGCAAAAACGCCGTCGGCGATGAGCTTGCGTGTGTTGGCCGCGCAACGCTCGGGCTCGTAGCCGTCGTCCATGCGGGTGAGCTCGATGCGCCGGCCGTTGACGCCCCCCTTCTGGTTCAGGGCCTCGAAGTACAGCTGGGCGCCCAAGTGAAACTGAAGGCCCAGTTGCTCGGCCGCGCCGCTGAACGGTGCCGACTGGCCCAGCACGATGCGGCTGTCGTTCACCCCCACCGACTGCGCCCGAGCCGACAGGGCCGCGCCTCCCAACACCTGCAATCCGGCCAGACGGCCCGCACAACCAAGAATTTCTCTGCGTCGCATGCTCAAGGTACTCCCCCCGGTAGGGCATTGAGATACCCAGCAGCGTATGCGATTTGTTGCATAAGACAAAGGGGGTTATGCCCTGAACGGTTCAGTCAGGGTGCGTGAACGGCGCAGCCCGCAAGCTTGGGGCACGCGAATATCATGAGCACCTCGCGAAACACAAACGCCTCGACCAGCCCCCGCAACACAATGGCCTGCCCCGATTGGTGCCCCGCATGAACGACACGCCGGGGCATGCCCTGAAACCCTCGCCCGCCGCCGGTGCCATACAAGTCGTCCAGGTGCGCGGCGCCTGCCCGCACGACTGCCCGGACACCTGCGCCCTGGTCACCACCGTGGAGAACGGCGTGGCCGTGCGCGTGGCGGGCAACCCGGACCACCGCCACACCGATGGCGCCCTGTGCACCAAAGTCTCGCGCTATGCCGAGCGCAGCTACCACCCGCAGCGCCTGCTCAACCCGCTCAAACGCAGCGGGCCCAAGGGCAGCGGCCGCTTCGAGCCCGTGAGCTGGGACGAGGCGCTGGACGACATTGCCGCGCGCCTCAAGGCCATCGCCGCGCGCGACCCCCAGGCCATCCTGCCCTACAGCTACGCCGGCACCATGGGTCTGGTGCAGGGCGAAGCCATGGCGGGGCGGTTCTTTCACCGCCTGGGTGCCTCGCTGCTGGACCGCACCATCTGCGCCTCTGCCGGCGGCGAAGGACTGATGCAGACACTGGGTGGCAAGGTCGGCATGAAGGTCGAGCACTTTGCCCGGTCGAAGCTGATCCTGATCTGGGGCAGCAATTCGATCGGCAGCAACCTGCACTTCTGGCGTCTGGCGCAGCAGGCCAAGCGCGACGGCGCGCGACTGGTCTGCATCGATCCGCGACGCAGCGAGACGGCCGACAAGTGCCACGAACACATCGCGCTGCGCCCGGGCACCGACGCCGCGCTGGCTTTCGCGCTGATGCACCAACTCATCGTGCACGGCTGGCTGGACCACGACTACATCGAACGCCATACCCTGGGGTGGGAGGGCCTGCGCGAACGCGCGCTGCAGTGGCCGCCCGAGCGCGCGGCGGCCGTGTGCGGCGTGCCGGCGCAGCAGATCGTTGACCTGGCACGCGACTACGGCACCACCCGCCCGGCGGCCATCCGGCTGAACTACGGCATGCAGCGCGTGCGCGGCGGCGGCAACGCGGTGCGCGCCATTGCTTGCCTGCCCGCGCTGGTGGGCGCCTGGCGCGACCCGGCCGGTGGGCTGCTGCTCTCCACTTCGGGCTACTTCCCTGCACGCCGCGCAGCCCTGCAGCGCCCCGACCTGCTGGCCGGGCGCACGCCGCGCACCCTGAACATGAGCACCATTGGCGACGATCTGCTGCGCGACGCCTCGGCGGCGTTCGGTCCAAAGGTCGAGGCGCTGATCGTCTACAACAGCAACCCGGTGGCGGTGGCGCCCGAGTCGGGCAAGGTGGTGCAGGGCTTCGCGCGGGACGACCTGTTCACCGTGGTGCTGGAGCACTTCCAGACCGACACCGCCGACCACGCCGACTACATCCTGCCGGCGACCACGCAGCTGGAGCACTGGGACATCCACGCCAGCTACGGCCACACCGACGTGCTGCTCAACCGGCCGGCCATCGCGCCAATGGGTCAGGCCCGGACCAACACCGACATCTTCCGCGCACTGGCCGCACGCATGGGTTTCGACGACCCATGCTTTGCCGAGGACGACCTGACGCTGTGCCGTACCGCCTTCGAGGGCTCTGTGGATTTCGAGATGCTGCTCGCGCAGGGCTACGCCACGCTGCCGGTGCCCGAGGCCCCCTTTGCCGAGGGCCGCTTCCCCACCGCCTCGGGCCGCTGTGAGTTCTTCAGCGAGCGGCTCGCAGCGCAGGGACTCGACGGTCTGCCCGACCACCTGCCCAACTTCGAAGCCATTGGAAGCTCCTCGGCGTTCCCGCTGGCCATGATCTCGCCGCCCGCGCGCAACTTCCTCAACTCCAGCTTCGTCAACGTGACCAGCCTGCGCGACATCGAAGGCGAGCCCCTGCTGGAGATCCACGCCGTCGATGCGCTGGCACGCAGCATCGTCAGTGGCCAGATGGTGCGCGTGTTCAACCAGCGCGGTGAATACCGCTGCAAGGCCAGCGTGTCCCGGCGCGCGCGGCCTGGCGTGGTCAACGGCCTGGGCATCTGGTGGCGCAAGCTCGGCCCCTTTGGCACCAACGTCAATCAGGTCACCAGCCAGCAACTGACCGACATGGGGCGGGGCCCGGTGTTCTACGACTGCCTGGTGGAGGTGGCCGCCCTGGAGGAGAGCGACTGATGCGCCTGCGGCGCCAGGCCGCGCTCGCGGCACCGCTTCTTGCCGCACTGATGGCGGGCTGCGCCGGCACCACCGGCGTGGGCTACTACTGGCAGTCCGTCACCGGCCACCTGCGCCTGATGCAGGCCGCGCGCCCCGTGGACGACTGGCTGGCCGATGCCCATACGGCCGCGCCATTGAAGAACAAGCTCGTGGTGGCCCAACGCATCCGCGCCTTCGCGGTGAGTGAACTGGCCCTGCCGGACAACGCCAGCTACCACCGCTATGCCGACCTGCGGCGCCGCGCCGCGGTCTACAACGTGGTGGCCGCGCCCATGCTCTCGCTCACCTTGCAGACCTGGTGCTTTCCCGTCGCCGGCTGCGTGGGCTACCGCGGTTACTTCGACGAAGCCGATGCACGCCGATTTGCGCAAAGCCTGCCCGGCGATCTGGAGGTGGCGGTGTACCCGGTGCCCGCGTACTCCACCCTGGGCTGGATGAACTGGGCCGGCGGCGACCCGCTGCTCAACACCTTCATCGCCTACCCGGATGGTGAGCTGGCGCGGCTGATCTTCCATGAACTGTCGCACCAGGTCGCCTACGCCAGCGGCGACACCGAGTTCAACGAGTCATTCGCCACCGCGGTCGAGCGGCTGGGTGGCGCACGCTGGATGGCCTCGCAGGCCAGCGAGGCGACGCGCAAGGAATACGAGGTGTTCGACCAGCGCCGGCGCGCGTTTCGAGCCCTTACGCGCTCGGTTCGCCAGCAACTGCAGGCGATCTACCAGGACGCCACGCTCGACGCCGCCGAGAAGGGGCGGCGCAAGGCGGCCACCATGGTCGACTTCCGGCGCCGCTACCAGGACCTGCGGCTCCAGTGGAATGGCTTTGCCGGGTACGACCCCTTCGTGGCCCAGGCCAACAACGCCAGCTTTGCGGCCCAGGCCGCCTACGACGGCCTCGTGCCCGCGTTCGAAGCCCTGTTCGAGCGCGAGGGGCGCGACTTCGCGCGGTTCTATGATGCGGTTCGCGCGCTGGCCGCGATGCCTCGGGCAGAACGCCACGACAGCTTGCGCCGCCTCGCGCCCACCGGCGCGGTAGTGGCCAGCAGCGACGGGTTTGCGAGGCCCTGATCCCACCACGCCATACGAAACGAGACGAGAGACACCATGGCAGACATCCATATCGAGCGCGATCACACCCTGGGCCTGACCGCGGCGCGCAAGCTCGCCTGGCGCTGGGCCGAGCAGGCCGAGAGCGAGTTCGACATGAGCTGCACCTACGAGGAAGGCGACGCCTGCGACGAGGTGCAGTTCACACGCTCGGGCGTGAGCGGCACGCTCAAGGTGTCGGCCGAGCGCTTCGAGCTCGACGCCCGCCTGGGTTTCCTGCTGGGCGCCTTCAAGGACCGCATCGAAGGCGAGATCGTGAAGAACCTCGACACGCTGTTGGCCGGGAAAGGCAAAAAACCCGCGGCCAGAAAGAAGAAAGCCGGCTGAGCCGGCTGGGGTGCATCACTGCAGCGATTCGATCAGATCGACATACTGCTGCATCGCGTCCTCCTGTCCCGTTCCCTTCAGGCCGTTCCAGGCGTCCCATTTGGCGCGGCCCACCATGTCACCAAAGCCCGGCTTCTTCTCCCCGTTGTCGCCCGCTGTGGCTTGCTTGTAGAGCGCGTAGATCTTCAGCAGCGTGGCGTTGTCGGGGCGCTCGCTCAGGTTCTTGGAATTCGCCACGGCGGCGTCGAAACGGGACTTGAGGTCGGCCATGAATGCTCCTGATGGGGAATGAATCGCCCGGCTCGCGGCGGCCGGGCTTAGGGTGGTCCCGCTATCTTACGTTCAGGCCACTGCGCACAATAGAGCCACAAACCCAGAGTAATGCCGTGCCGGGTGCTCCCCGCAACGGTCCACGCACCCGAGGAGCATCCATGGTTCAACGCGTCGCCGCGCGCGCCGGCACATCGGTCAGGCAGGCGCTGGCCAGCACGCTAGGTCTCGAAGGCGAGCGCATGAGCAAGGTCGACACGGCCTGGCTGCGCATGGACTCGCCGTCGAACCTGATGATGATCGTCGGCGTGTGGATCCTGCGCCCCGGTATCACCCATGCGGCGCTGTCCGAACGCGTGCGCGAGCGGCTGTTGCCCTACCGCCGCTTCCAGCAAACCGCCCGGGAGGACGCGGCCGGCGCGCACTGGGCGGACGACCCGGATTTCCAGCTGGCGCGCCACGTCGTCACGCACAAGCTGAGTCGACGCAAGGGGCAGAGCGAACGTGACGCGCTGCAGGCCCGGGTGGGCGCCCTCGCCATGCAACCCCTGGACCATGCGCACCCGCTCTGGCGCTTCGAGCTCATCGAGCAGTACGGTGGCGGATCCGCCCTGGTCGCGCGCATCCACCATTGCATCGCCGATGGCATCGCTCTCATCAGCGTGATGATGAGCCTGGTTGACGGCGGCGACGCCCCGCCGCAGCGGCGACGCCGCGCGCCGGGAACCGGCCTCGACAGTCCCGAAGACTGGCTCGCCGACACCCTGATCCGCCCGTTGGGCGACATCGCTGCCAAGGCGCTCGAAGCGGCGGGTGGCGGCGCCGCCCGGTCGTTCTCGATGCTCGCGGCGCCGCAGCAAGGCCTGAGCGACACCCTGGGCCAGGCGATGGACCTCGCCCGCATGGGTGGTCAGCTGGCCAGCGACATCGCGGCCCTGGCGCTGATGCCCGACGACTCGCCCACGCGCCTGAAGGGTCAGCCCGGCAGCACCAAGCGTGTGGCTTGGTGCGAGCCGATTCCCCTGGACGAGGTCAAGGCCATCGGCAAGGCGCTGAATTGCTCCGTCAACGACGTGCTGCTGGCCTGCGTGGCCGGCGCGATCGGCGCGTACCTGCAGGGCCTGGGCGACGACACGCAGGGCAAGGAAATCCGCGCCATGGTGCCGATCAACCTGCGGCCGATGGAAGACGCCTGGAAACTGGGCAACCGGTTTGGCCTCGTCCCGCTGGTGCTGCCCATCGGCATGGCCAACCCGATCGAGCGCGTGTTCGCCGTGCGCGCGCGCATGAACGAACTCAAGGGCAGCCTGCAGCCCCTGCTCGCGTTCGGCCTGCTCTCGGTGGCGGGTCTGCTGATCAAGCCGGCGCAGGATGCCCTGCTCGGCCTGTTCGGACGCAAAACCACGGCGGTGATGACCAACGTGCCGGGGCCGGCGGCCAAGCTCAAGGTCTGCGGCGCCACGCTGGAGCAGACCATGTTCTGGGTACCGCAAACAGGCACCGTCGGCCTGGGGGTGTCGATCCTGAGCTACGGCGGCGGGGTGCAGTTCGGCGTGATCGCCGACACCACGCTGTGCCCCGATCCGCAGCGCATCATCGACCGGTTCGAACCGGAGTTTGCGCAGCTCCTGACACTCACGCTGATGCTTCCCTGGGGGGAGGCCGGACAAGCTCCCCGCGCCGCGGCTGCACGAGCCGCTGCGTGATCGCTGCGCAGCGGCGTGTCAGATCCAGAGCCCCCGAGGATCCGGCTGGGGATCGCGCGCCGCAGGGGGTCTAAACCAAGGCCAGACGGCGGTCGGCGACTTCGAGCAGGCCGTCGAAAATCAGGCTGTCCACCAGCTCGACGTCAGTCGACATGCTGGGCGCCATCTTCCAGCCCGCGCCGCCGGTCATGAAACACGCCGGCTCCTCGCCGCAGTGCCGGCGCAGGTTCTCCACCATGCGCTGCACCGCGCCCGCGATCGCAAAGGTACCGCCGCTGGTGAGCGCATCGCTGGTGTTGGTGGGAAAGTCGCGCACCTCGCCGGTGGGCACGTGCAGGCCGGCCGTGCCGGACTCCAGCGCGCGCAGCATGATGCCGTGCCCGGGGAGGATGATGCCCCCCAGGAACCGTCCCTCGGCATCGATCGCCTCCACAGTGACGGCCGTGCCCACCATCACCACCACGCAGGGCCGTTTGGGCCCCCGCGCGAGCAGGCGCTGGCGCGCACCGATCATCGCCACCCAGCGGTCCGAGCCCAGGCGGGCGGGGTGGTCGTAGCCATTGACCAGCCCGGCTTCGGCATTGCTTGACACCACCCATTGGGGTGTCACGTCCCAGAGTTCGAGCTGCTCTTCCACCCGCCGCTTGACGGCGTCTCCCGCCACCACGCAACCCAGCACCCAGCGCGGCGGTGACAACCGCGCCCAGTCCCCGTCCTCCAGGGACTCGATGTTCTCCAGGAATTGCGCGCCACTGGCCAACAGGGCAGCCCCAACGCGCGGCGCATCGTACAAGGCCCATTTCAGGCGGGTGTTCCCTACGTCCAGGGCCAGCAAGGTCATGCGCGGATTATGGGCGGGCGATCTTCGTGGGGATGACGCAGTGCAGCAGCTTCGTCGTCGCGGTGCGCAGGCTCAGATCAGACCGATCCAGCAGGCACGCTGAACCGCCGCCAGTTTGTTGTCTGTCTGCAACTTTCCCATGGCGTTGGCGAGATGGTAGTTCACCGTGCGCTCGGAGCAGTCCATGCGCAGCGCGGTCTCGCGCGCGGTGAGCCCCTCGAACGCCAGATTGAGGCTTTCGAGTTCACGCGGGCTCAGGCCCACGCGCTGTTCGGCAATCGTGCGCCGCAACATCGGCCAGACATTGAACGCCGACCAGGCCAGCACCGCAGCCTCGGAGCGGTCCGCAAACGCGCGCGGGCTGAACATGAAACACTCGAACGCACGGCCCGCCGGCAGGCTGAACGCCACGCGCACCAGCGTCTGGTACCCGTGCGCCAGCCACAGGCGGCGCCAGCGGCTCGACTGCTCGAACGAGGACTTGGAGATGTCTTGCCAGGCCACGAGCGGCGCGTCGCTGTCGCGCCAGCCCGCCCCGAAATCCCGGCTCTCGGCAAGCGCCTCCGCCGGGCCGAGCAACCGAGGGGGATGCACCGCGAGCACCTCACGCTGGTCCCTGCCACCCGTGGGGTTGGGGCCAAGAACCAGCACGGCCTCCACACCCTGATCGCGCAGCGCGCACACCCAGTCGGCCAGAATGCCATCCAGGCCCACACTGTCAAAGTTGACAGGCAAGGTCATGGTTTGCAACACCCTGTTGCATACACAATGCCTGATGTCTCACGATGGGGAGTACGGGCAGGGGGTATAGGGCGATCGAAGGAGTGCATATTGTCTTTGGACCGGTTGTGGATGCGCAGCGCCAAGGCCCGCTTGTGGCGATGGATGCTGGACGAGGTCGTCCACGCGCCCGTGGAGCCTATTTTGCACCCATCCCGCTACCGGTTGCTGTGGATCGGTGCCTTCACCTTTGTCGGGCACCTGCTGATCTATGGCATCTGGGGGTATCTGGTCCCGCAGCCCTACGAGAACGTGTGGGCCCGTCTGGTCATGGCCTTCCTGGCGTTGATCTATGTGCTTCCCCGGATTTCACGAGACCCATCGGCCAAGGAGAGTGGCCGACTGTTCAGCCTGGCCACATGGATTCAACTGCCCTGGTTCTTCACCTGGATGTACTGGATGAACGGCGGAAACGCCGTCTGGCTGGGCAGCGTCGCCGCCATGATCCTGATCTATTACCACGCCACCGACTGGCGCCTGGCCACGATCGGGCTGATCACCGGTGGCCTGGCCGGCTGGGGCAGCGCGGAGCTGTACGGCGCGGAGATGCACCCTTTCGAGGAGCCCCTGGGAAACGTTGTGGTGATCGTCTTTGCATGGCTCATGGGGCTGATGCTGGGCTTCTCCAGCGCCAATCTGCGGCGCGCCCGCCTGCTCAACACGCTGAGCACCATGGGCGTGATGGCGCACGAGCTGCGCACACCCCTGGCCACGGTCAACCTGATGGGCGACGTTTTGCGCAACCTCGTGCAGCACGACGTGCCCGAGTCCAAACGCAAGAAGCTCGACGAGCTGGCCACGCGGCTGCAAAACCTGGTGCGCAGCATGAACCGGCAGATCGACACACAGATATCCAATGCGCAGCTCATGCGCCTGCCGCGCGAGCAGTCCGAGATCCGGGCGGCCGAACTGGTGCAGGAGGTGGTGAGTCAATACCCCTACCGGTCTTCGCGAGAGCGCGACTGCGTGCAGGTGCACATCCAGACCGACTTCTGCTTCACCGCCTCGCGCCCGCTGTTCGCGCAGGTGCTCACCAACCTGATCAAGAACGCCCTGCACGCGCTCGCCGCCGCCAGCACTGCGCCGAGCCCGGGCGATCTGCGCGTGGATGTGGGCATACACCATGGCAAGGGCCGCATCGCCGTCTCCGACGATGGCATCGGCATCACGCACGAGCAGCAACACCGCATCTTCGAACCTTTCTTTTCGACCCAGACTGGCGCCGGCAACGGCCTGGGCCTGACGTTCTGCAAGAACGTGGTGGAAGCGGCCCAGGGGCGCATCAGTGTGCATTCCCAGCCTGGCCTCGGCGCGGTCTTCATGATCGACTTGCCCCTCACCCCCCACGTGACCACCGCGCGGGCCGCAACCGGCTGACGACACCATGGCATTGACGATCTCTCTCTTCCACCGCCCGGGCGGCGTCCTGTTTCTGGATGACGACACCGACTACCTTGAAATGCTGGGCATGGTGATCCCCGCCCACTGGCAGGTCGAGCTTTACTCGCGCCCCTCGGGGTTTGCCACGCGCATGCAGAACGAACCCGCGCGTTGGGAGGCGGATGCCATGGCCCAGTTGCAGATGATCGAACGCTGGCGCCAGGGGCAGCCACTGCTGCCGCAGGTGTTGCGGTACTGGGCGATCAACGCCTCGCGCTATGAGCTGGCACAGACTTGCGTGGTGGACTACGCGATGCCGGGCACGGACGGCCTCAAGGTGCTCAACACCCTGCTCGACTGGCCGGGGTCGCGCGTGCTGCTCACCGGACAGGCCGATGAGCAGATCGCCATCCAGGCTTTCAACAACGGTCTGATCGACCAGTTCGTGCCCAAGCAAACGACCGACATCACGCGCCACCTGCTGGGCGTGCTGCGCAAGCTGGCGCAAACGCCCCACCCGCGGCTCAACACCCTGTGGCGCGCCGCGCTGCGCCCCGCCCAGCAATCGATGCTGCAGATACCATCAGTGGCCAAGGCGCTGCGCGCCTACACGGAACAGCACTGGGTCGAGTACGTGGTGCTGGGCGAACCTTTTGGTCTCGTGGGCCTGGACGCGTTGGGCAACTGCCACTGGCTGCAACTGGAATCCACTTCCAGCCTGCCCGATCTGGCCGAACTCGCAGGCTCGGCCGGTCTGGGCTTCGACGCGGTTCGCTCAGTGCGCGCCGGCCAGCGGCTCGCAGCCGTCGAGCTGCATCAGCAAATGGGGCTGAGTGGCCCGGTGCGCACGGCCCAGGCCTTCCCGGTCGGCGATGACGGCGTGCTGGTGGGCGCTGTGTTCACGCTGCAACCCGCCGACCTGCCCCAACCCATCTATGCCTACCGGCATTTCCTCGAGGCGCAGGGCGCGCGAGGGCTTTGTCACGTTGCCGATGGCGTAAGCTGGCTGGATGCAAAAGACGAAGTCTCCGTATCACGGTCATAGATTTCCTGCGGCTGTGATCAGCCAGGCGGTACGCTGGTACTTTCGGTTCCAGCTG
>NZ_JBFXCD010000016.1:0-94672 GCF_050182545.1 Hydrogenophaga sp.
AAAGCCAATCGATTTTACAATGCCCCACCGGGAAAACCCCCAAATGACCCAACGCCCCACTCCAGCCCCCACGACCTCTTCACCGTCCCAGGACGCCCCGGGCCTCAAAGCCCCGCTACCCCGAGCTGGAAAATCCCCCTCCCCCTTCAAGCGCGACCCGAAGGCCGCACACGGCTGGCTGCACACGGCTCGCTTCCTCACCACGGCGCCGCAACTCGAGTTCCTGCCACCGCTGGACGTGCCCGAGATCGCCTTCGTCGGTCGCTCCAACGCGGGCAAGTCCACCTGCATCAACACGCTCACGCAGCAAAAGCGCCTGGCGTTCGCTTCCAAGACGCCCGGGCGCACACAGAGCATCAACCTGTTCTCGCTGGGCAAGCAGGGCATCACCGACGCGGTGCTGGCCGACCTGCCGGGCTATGGCTACGCGGCTGTGCCGCGCGAGGCCAAGCTGCGCTGGCAGCGCGTCATGGGCAACTACCTGCTCACGCGCGAGAACCTCAAGGGCGTGGTGCTGCTGATCGACCCGCGCCTGGGCCTGACCGAGCTCGACGAAATCCTGCTGGACGTGATTCGCCCCCGCGTGGCCGCGGGATTGAAGTTCCTCATCCTGCTGACCAAAGCCGACAAGCTCAACCGCACCGAGTCACAAAAGGCCCTGTCGATTGCGCGACTGCAGTCCGGCGGCGGCGAGGCGAGACTCTTTTCAGCCCTGAAGAAGCAGGGCCTGGACGATGTGGCGCTGATGCTCTGGGACTGGACGCATGGCGCCACCACCACAGACGCCCCCGCACCCGCCGACGACGAACCGCCCGCACTGGATTGAACCCGTGCGGGCTCTGCCAGGAAAAGCCCGCATGATCGAGACCTTCCAGCAAGCCCTGCCCCACGGCATCACGTTAAGTTGCCGCGCCACCGGCGAGGCCGGCCGCCCTGTGCTGTTGTTCCTGCACGGATTCCCCGAGGCCGCCTTCGTCTGGGATGCCCTGCTCGAACACTTCGCCTGCCCTGAGCACGGTGGCTACCGCTGCGTGGCACCCAACCTGCGCGGCTTCGAGCGATCGAGCGCGCCAACCGAGGTGTCGGCCTACCGCGCCAAACCCCTGCTGCAAGACCTCGCAGCCCTGATCAGCGCCATCACGGCGGACAGCCCATCCCCCGGGCAACTTGCCGCGCTGATCGCGCACGACTGGGGCGGCGCGCTGGCCTGGGGTCTGGCCTCCTCGCAACCCGGTCTGATGCGCCAGCTGGTGATCGTGAATGCACCGCACCCGGCGACCTTCCAGCGCGAACTGGCGCACTCACCTGCGCAGCAGACCGCCAGCGCGTACATGAATTTCCTGGCCCGACCCGATGCCGCGGCGTTGCTGGCAGAGAACGACTTCGCCCGTCTCTGGCCCTTCTTCACCCACATGGCGGCCGACAGCGGGCCGACGGCCTGGCTCGACGAGGCCACCCGCGAGCGCTATCGCTCGGTGTGGCGCCAGGGCCTGTCGGGACCTTGCGCCTACTACGCCGCCTCACCCCTTCGGCCTCCCACGGCGGACGACCCGGGTGCAGCAGCGGTGCAGTTGCCGCGCGAACGGGTCTCCGTGAAGGTGCCCACACTGGTCATCTGGGGACTGGGCGACACCGCGCTGCCCGAAGCACTGCTGGACGGCCTGGACACCTACGTGAACGATCTGCGCATCGAGCGTGTGCCCGGCGCAACGCACTGGATCGTGCATGAGCAGCCTGGCCAGGTGGCCTCGTTGCTTGGTGGCTTTCTGACGCCCCCTGCGCAGGACCCTCACAGACCCGCGTAAAACGAGGGCTCGTTCTCCGGACGTGTCTTGAAACGCTTGTGCACCCAGTAATACTGCTCGGGCGCCTCGCGGATATAGCCTTCGAGGTACCGGTTCATCGCCGCCGTGTCGGCCTCGGCGTCATCCGACGGGTAGTCGACCCAGGGCGCCATCACCCGCACCTCATAGCCGTCGCGCGTGAGCCGACTGACCACCGGCACAACGCGCGCGCGCCCCAACCGCGCCAAACGGGGAAGCGACATCAGGGTGGCGGTCTGGACGCCAAAGAAGGGGACGAAGGCCGCATCCCGCATGCCGTGGTCCATGTCGGGCAACAGGTACAGCGGCAGCCCCTGGCGCATGGCCGCCACCAGCGGCTTGATGCCCTGGCGCTTGCCCACGACATGGGGCTGGCCAAAACGCTGACGTCCCTGTGCCATCCAGCGGTCCACATCGGCGTTGAGTTGCTCGGCGTACAGCCCGCAGAAGCGCCGCTCCAGGTGGGCGGTGAGCCCTGTCCAGCCCGCGTCCATGCCCACGAAATGGGGCGCGAACAGCACGGTGGGTTCATTCCCGGCAAGCGCCTGCAGGTCGCCGGTGAGCGTCAGACGCTGGCGCACCGTCGCCAGTGGCGCTTCCCAGAGCCAGCTGCGGTCCAGCCAGGCCTGCGCGAAGTACACGAAGTGACGGCGCACGGCACGGTCGCGCTCGGCTTGCGTGCTCTCGGGAAAGCACAGGGCCCAGTTGATGCGTGCGATGCGCCGCCGGCGCAGTGCCACGGCATGCAGCGACTGACCCAGCAACCAGCCGAGGGCCCGCACCCAGGACAGCGGCAATGCCGCCAGCACGCGCATGAAAGCCACACCCAGGCGGTTGGCCAGGTTGCCGGCAGGCAGCGTCGGCTCGGAGTGATCGGACGGGGGAGACATCAGCGCAGGGAATGGGCCGACCGTTGCGGCGTCTTGTACCGGTCGTACGACCAGAGGTATTGGGCCGGGCATTCTCGCACCAGGGCCTCCATGGCGCGGTTGATCTGTGCGGCGGCCTCGGCGGGTTGCACCGACAAGGGTCCGCCGTTCACGGTGTCAAAGGAGCGCACATGGACGCGATAGCCCCGACCCCAGGACAGCCGCTCTCCCCAGCTCAGGAGAATCTGCACGTCGCCCGCGCGGACCAGTCGCGCGGACAGGGTCATGGTGTAGGCATCGCGTCCGAAAAACGGGGCCCACACGCCCAGCCCCGCCGGCGGCACCTGGTCGGGCAAAAGGCCCACGCACTGGCCGGCCTTGAGTGCCTGCATGAGTTGCTTGACACCCGACAACGTCGTTGGGGCGGCCTGCAGGCCGGGGCGGGAGCGCGCATTGGCCACCAGTTCGCGCAACCAGGGCTTGCGCGCGGGACGGAACAGCACGGTCATGGGCCGGACGGTCCCGAAACGGTGGGCGTAGGCCTGCGCGGTGATCTCGAAACAACCCAGATGGGGCGTGAGGAACAGGACCCCCGCACCCTGTGAGTGCGCGGCCTCGATGAGTTCCGCACCTGCCCATTCGATGGGTGCCGGGCGCCCCAGCCACAGCCGCGGCAGCTCCGCCACCAGCTTGCCCGATTCGCCCACGGAGGCCAGTGCCACACCACGCGAATAGCCCGCCTGTGCTGCGTGCGCGAAGAGGCGTCGCCGGTAACGCGCCGACAGTGCGAAGCTCAACCAACCCAGCAGCCAGCCCAGGGCGTGCAGAACCGGCAGCGGCAACCAGCTCAGTGCACGAAAAATACTGTGGATCAGCAGGGCCAAGGGAAGGACGCGGGAAGAATGAGGGGGAACGCCGGGCGCGCCGGCTTGATTTAGAATCCCGCCATCGCCGAGTTATCGAACTAATTGCGGGGCGATTCACAAATACCGCTAAAGCGTTCGCCGAACTCTGACAGACCGGCAACGCCGATCAACCAACGTGGAGTTTATACATGGCGAACGATTTCCTTTTCACCTCCGAATCCGTCTCCGAAGGCCACCCCGACAAAGTGGCCGACCAGATTTCCGATGCCATCCTTGACGCGATCTTTGCGCAGGATCCGCGCAGCCGGGTGGCCGCCGAAACCCTGACCAACACCGGCCTTGTGGTGCTGGCTGGCGAGATCACCACCAATGCGCACGTCGACTACATCCAGGTCGCACGCGACACCATCAAGCGCATCGGCTACGACAACACCGAGTACGGCATCGACTACAAGGGCTGCGCGGTCATGGTCTGCTATGACAAGCAGTCCAACGACATCGCCCAGGGTGTGGACCACGCCTCCGACGACCACCTCAACACCGGCGCCGGCGACCAGGGCCTGATGTTCGGCTACGCCTGCGACGAGACGCCCGAGCTGATGCCCGCGCCGATCTACTACGCGCACCGCCTCGTCGAGCGCCAGGCGCAGTTGCGCAAGGACGGGCGCCTGCCCTTCCTGCGCCCCGACGCCAAGAGCCAGGTGACGATGCGCTATGTGGACGGCAAGCCGCACAGCATCGACACCGTGGTGCTCTCCACCCAGCACTCACCCGACCAGAGCGAGACCGCAACCAAGATGAAGGCGTCGTTCAACGAAGCCATCATCGAAGAGATCATCAAGCCGGTGCTGCCCAAGGAGTGGCTCAAGGACACCAAGTACCTGATCAACCCGACCGGCCGTTTCGTCATTGGCGGCCCACAGGGCGATTGCGGCCTGACCGGTCGCAAGATCATCGTGGACACCTACGGCGGCGCCTGCCCGCACGGCGGTGGCGCGTTCTCCGGCAAGGACCCGTCCAAGGTCGACCGCTCGGCCGCCTACGCCGCACGCTACGTGGCCAAGAACATCGTGGCCGCCGGCCTGGCCAAGCAATGCCAGATCCAGGTGGCCTATGCCATCGGCGTGGCCCGGCCCATGAACGTGACGGTCTATACCGAGGGCACTGGCGTGATTCCCGATGAGCAGATCGCCGCGCTGGTCAACGAACACTTCGACCTGCGTCCCAAGGGCATCATCCAGATGCTCGACCTGCTGCGCCCGATCTACACCAAGACAGCCGCCTACGGCCACTTCGGCCGCGAAGAGCCCGAGTTCACCTGGGAGCGCACCGACAAGGCGGCCGCATTGCGCGCCGCAGCCGGCATCAAGTAGGCCGACCGCCGCGCTGCGCCGCGGTGAATATGAACCAACAAGCCCCGCCGCCCCGGCCTCGGGGCTTTTTTTGACGCTTTTTCCTTACCCGCACAAGATTCCGTGGTTGCACGGGGCTGAATTTTTTGCCAACGTGTCCGATATGGGAGTACAAGCCATTTTCTGGTTTGCACTGCAACGACCTGGAGCCACGAACCATGGACACCTCTATCTGCCCCGACGGGATGGACGCCGCCGCACTGGATGTGGAGCAGTTGCTGGCCCTGCGGACGCAAGAACTCCAGAACGCGTTGAACAGCGCGCGCGCGCTGAGCGACCAGGCCCCCTGTGGCCTGATCACCTTCGACGCGGAGCAACGCTGTGTGCACGTGAACCAGACCCTGCGCGGCTGGCTGGGCCGCACGGACGCCCCGCAGCACCTCAGCGAGCTGGTCGCGCCCGCCTGGCGGGACGCGCTGAACACGCACGTGGAATCGCTGCGCCAGAGTGGCCACTGTGATCCGGTAGAGCTGGAGATGCTGCGCCCGGACGGCAGGGCGTTTCGCGTTCGCATGGCCTCCACGCCCGTGTTTGACGCCGAGGGCCACTTCCTCCACGGCAGCGCGGTCCTGACGCTACCGGGCGAGCACGCCAGCGTGGACACGCCACCGGCCACGGCGGACAGCCTGCTGCTGAGCATCACCGACCGCATTCCCGCGCGCCTGGCCTATTACGACAAGAACCTGATCTGCCGCTTCGCCAACCAGGCGCACGCCGCCCGCTATGGCAAGACGCCGGCGGAAATGGTGGGCTCTCCGCTGAGCCAGGTGGTGCGCCCGGAAATCCTGCCCGACATCCTGCCGCGCGTGGCGCAGGCGCTCTCGGGGCAGACCCAGACGTTCGAGGCCGAGCGCCTGGGCGCGGACGGCCTGCGCAACTACTTCGAAATCCACTACATCCCCGACTTCCAGAACGGCGCTGTTGAAGGCATCTTCATCGAACTGCACGACATCACCGAGCGCCGCCGCACGGAGGAGTTCGTGCTGCACGCCAACCAGGACCTGGAACAGCGCGTGCGTGAACGCTCCGCCGAGCTGTTCGCCAGCGAGCAGCGCTACCGCCTCATGGTGGACGCGATCCAGGACTACTGCATCTACTTTGTCGACGAGAACGGCGGCATCACCGAATGGACCGAGAGTGCACAGCGCCTGCACGGCCATACCCGCTCGCAGATCATGGGCCGTTCGTACGAGGTGCTGCTGGCCGGTGACAACGCCGGCGAGGACGAGGTCGATCCGGGACAGGTGTTGCGCCTGGCCAAGGCCCACGGCCAATGGGAGACGCGCGGCTGGCGGCTGCGCGAGGACGGCTCGCGCTTCTGGGCGCACACCGTGCTCACCGCGCTGCGCAACGAGTCGGGCGAGCTGCAGGGTCTCTCCAGCATCACGCGCGACATGACCGCGGCCAAGAGCCTGGAGGACGTGATGAACGACCTCAACCGGGAACTGGAGAAGCGCGTGGCCGAGCGCACACAGCAGCTCGTGGCCGCCAACAAGGACCTCGACGTGTTCTCGCACATGGTCTCGCACGACCTGCGCGCGCCGCTGCGCCACATTGCCAGCTTCGTGAGCCTGTTGCAGGAGCAGATGGGCGAGTCCGGAGACACGCTGGCGCTGCAGTACCAGAACTCGATCGCCAAGGCGGCCAAACGCATGAGCCTGATGATCGAAGGTCTGCTGGAATACGCGCGGCTCGGGCGCGTGACCATCACCGCGCAGCCCGTGCCAATGGCGCCGCTGCTGCATGGGGTGATGGCCCATCTCAAGCAGGAGAACCCGGACCGCCGCATCGAGTGGGTGGTCGAGGAAGACCTGCCCGTGGTGCGAGGAGACGCCATGCTGCTGGCCCAGGCCCTGGGCAACCTGCTGGACAACGCGGTGAAATACACCCGCACGCGCGACGTGGCGCGCATCGAGGTGGGCTGGAAGGTCAACCCGGTGGGCGGACGCACCTTCTTCGTTGCCGATAACGGTGTCGGCTTCGATCTGGAGAAGGCACACAATCTGTTCGTGATGTTCCAGCGCCAGCACCACTCGATGGACTTCGAGGGCACGGGCACCGGCCTGGCGCTGTCGCAACGCATCATCGAACGCCATGGCGGCCGCATCTGGTCGGAGACGGCGCCCGGCGAAGGCTGCACCTTCTACTTCACGCTGCCGTTCGACGGCGCAAATCCCGAGATGGCGTTCCCCGAGTCGTCACTGGCCGAGCTCCCGGCCTGACAAGGACCTGGCGGGGCGCGCCGATAATCACGCGGTGCACTTTGCCCCGACGCCCTCCCCGCTGTTTTCCCTGCAAGGCCATGTGGCCCTGGTCACTGGCGCAGGCCGTGGGCTGGGCCTGGCCATGGCCTGCGCGCTGGCCTCGCACGGGGCCAGTGTCTGGCTCAACGGGCGCGATGCGCAGGGTCTGACCCAAGCGGTCGACCAGGCCCAGGCGGCGGGGCAGGCCACGGGTGGTGCGGCGCACGCTTTGCCTTTCGATGTCACCGATGAAGCGGCGGCCAGCGCCGCGGTGCAGCAGGTGCTTGCCACGAGCGGCAGACTCGACATCCTGGTGAACAACGTCGGCCAGCGCCGGCGCTTGCCGATGGACGAGCTGCCTGCATCGTCCCTGCGCGAGCTGCTGGAGGCCAACCTCGTCTCCGCCTGGCACCTGTGCAGGGAGGCCGCGCGCCCCATGCGCGCCCAGGGGTTCGGACGCATCATCAATGTGACGTCCATCGCCGGGCCGATTGCGCGCGCCGGCGATGCCGCCTACACCACCAGCAAGGGCGCGCTGGAGGCGCTCACGCGCGCGCTGGCGGCCGAACTGGGCCCGCACGGCGTCAACGTCAATGCCATCGCGCCGGGCTATTTCGCCACCGACACCAACGCCGGCATGGTGGAGGACGCGTCCACGGCGGCATGGTTGCGCCAGCGCAGCTCGCTCGGCCGCTGGGGCCAGCCCGACGAGATAGGCGGCGCAGCGGTGTTCCTGGCCTCGCCCGCGGCGAGCTACATCAGCGGTCAGGTGCTGGTGGTCGATGGTGGCTACCTGGCCCATTTCTGAGGGCCGGTCAAGGCGAAACCCGACTACGCAGGGGCTGCCTGAGGCAGGTGCATCACCACCTTGCGCGGATCGTCCGCCAGCTGATCAAGCGCGCGCTGAAGGTGGGCGAGCAGTTGCACATCGTCGGTTTCATCTTCGCGCTCGAGCGGAAGCGCCAGCGAAACCAGACGGAAACGCAGCGCCACGTCACTCGGCAGAAGTGGTACACGCTCCAGCCCCTTGGCCACGATGTGCTGGCCCAGCAGCCTGAGATCTTCCGGCCCTTCGACCAGCATGGCAAAGCGGGTGTCCGCGATGCGGCAGACCGTGTCGACATCGCGCACCACCATCGACAGGCGGGACGCCGCCACCACCAGGGCCCGATCACCGGCTTCACGTCCCTCGCGCCCCACGATGTCGCCATGGTTGGACAGGTCCACCAGCACCAGCCCGCACTGATGACCGTAGCGCCTTGCGCGGCGCAAGGCGTCGCGCAGCCGCAGCTTGAGCACGGGCGCGATGGTCAGGCCCGTCAGGGGATCGGTGCTCTCGATCGCCCGCATGCGTGCACGGTTCTCGTTGAACTCCTGGGCGCGGCGGTGCAGGATGTAAAGCAACAGGGGAATCTCGATCGCCGATCCAATCAGCAGCGCGTACTGCGTGGCCCACCCATCGGGCAAAACGCCCGCACTGCGCAGCGCCGGAAACGGGTAGCTCAGGTGCACCGGCAGGAATCCCAACGCCAGCCAGCCGGCGTAAGTTTCGCCACGGCGCCAGGCCCAGATGCACAGGAAGAAGCTCAGCAGCACCGACAGCAGGCCATAAAGGTTGAGCACCAGGAAGGCCGGGCGGTTGAGCAGGAGCAGGTAGAGCACAGGGTAGACCAGGCCAAACAGCGACCAGGCGAGCACGAAGCGGTCCAGCCCCCGGTGATGGCGCGGTATCGCGCAGGCTTCGCGCACGAACCAGATGCCCGAACCGGTGAGCCACAGCATGAAGACAGCCGGGGCCGCGTCGTTCCACCAGGCCCAGTGCCCCCAGAAGAACAGACCCCCGATGCCTGTGAATGCGGCCTGGAATCCCAGCATGCTGACCACGTAGCAACAGTACGCCACGAACGCGCGATCGCCGTACAGCCGCGCATGCACCCAGCCCAGGAACAGCACCAGCAGCCCGAAGCCCAGGTAGCCGCCGACCATCAGGAACGTCCAGTAGCGCTTTTGCTGCAGTTGTGTCTCGCTCAGCAAGGCCAGGCGCGGGCTCATCGGCGCCGGCGTGTTCTCCAGGCGCAGCCAGACTGGGCCCGTGGCCTGCGGATCGAGCAGGAACACCGGCGTCTGGTCCGGGTGGCTCCACTGTGCAACGGGCAGGTGGTCGCCGGCCTGCTGCCGCGACCAGCGCCCGTCCGCCGCACTCATGTACAGCGTGGCCCGGTTGGTGAACGCGGCGGCGGTGAGCATGAGGTACCAGCGCTGGCTGGCGTCGCGCGGCGGCAGTTCCAGCCGCAGCCACAGCGCGCCCTTGCCGAGCTCGAAACTGCGGTAGTCGTCCGTTGTCTCGAAGGGGTCTGGTGTCAGCGCCGCCACGTCCTCGATCTCCCGCGTACCGGACGGGTCGATCCAGTGCCGGGCCTGCAGGGTGACGTCGGTTTCCACCGGCGCAGCCGCCGCTGGGCGCGGGCCCAGCAGCAGCCAGCCGGCAAACAAGAGCCACAACAGCGGCAGCAGGACCGTCGCGCGCGTGGAACGGCCCGCCGCCCGCGCCTTCGGGCGCCCAGAGATGTGAAGTGAATCCATGGCCGAATCGTAAGTGTTTGTGTACGGCGTCATGCACTCTCGCGGGACACACGGGGGTCGGAACCGGACCGAACGGCCCCCGGCGGGCTCACGGACCGCCAGGGGCCGTGCGTGGTCAGCCGGTCTTCCAGACGGCTGAGCCAGCCGGGCGCGGCCGGGTCGTCGCTCCAGCCGGCCACGGTGCGGGCCATGGGATCGAGCAGGCGCTCGGGCAGCGCCAGTGGGCGGGTCTGGTCGAGCAGGAAGCGCGTCAGGAAGTGGTAGCCGACCACGCGCACCAGCAGGCGCGACAGCGAGAAGCCAGGCACCACCCACCGCACCAAGGTGTCGAGCGCGCGCAGCACCAGCCGACCCGCGTCGAACAGCAGGCGCGTGGCCCAGCCAACATGGGCGTCGACACCGACGGCGCGCGCATCGCGCGCGCCCAACAGCCAGCGCGTGAGGGGCACGGGAATGCCACGAACCACCGGCAGTGCGATGCTGCGCCTCATCGTGGCCATGAGCGCGCGGCCCAAGGCCGGGCGAACGTCGGGAGGCACCACCGGTGCGTCGCACACCTGCGCCCGCAGCCGCTCGAACAAGGCGGCGGCTTCGTCCATGGTGTCGGCCATCAGCTCGCGTCGCACGCCCAGCACATGGCCCATCACGTTCCACGCGTGCAGATAGGCCTCTTCATCGGCCCGGGGCAGACCCAACCCCATGGTGCGCATGCCGCGCAGGAACACGTAGCTGAAGGTGAGCAGCGTGTAGGCCAGTTCGAGCTGGTTGCACGGCAGACCCTGCCGGTCCACGTCCCAGCCATGCGATGCCAGGGCATCGTGCATGCCCCTTGCCGGGGCCGCCGCATCGCGCGTGGACGCAATGCGGCCGCTCGCGGCGCCGGGCTCGCCGCGCAGGATCAGGTGCCGGATCGTGGCATGAATGAGCCGAACCTTGAGCACCTGGGCCACGCCCGCGCCCTCGGGGTCGGTCAGGCCGCCGCGCATCATGACGGGAAACACCATCGCGGCGGTCTGGCGGATGCGCTGCTCGGTGTGCTCTTCCAGCTGGCCCGAGATGTGCAGCACTTCCGCCAGGTGAGGCATGACGTAGCAGGACGGCAGGCTCGCGCAGAACAGCAGCGTGCACGACAGCGGGCCCTGCTCCATGAAGATCGCCTCGGCCCGTGCCACTTGGGCCGCGTCAGTCCAATCGGGCAGTGCATGGCCCTGAGCCACATAGTGGCGCAGAGCGGCCACCTCCGGCGCATCCTGCGGCGTTCCCGCCTTGCCCCAGGCGGCCAGATCGCCGTTGTGGTCCCAGCCGGCCATGAGCCGGTTGACTTGGGCCAGCCGCGCCTGTGCATCGACGCTCCAGCCTCCGTCGGAGGCCCTCGGCCCCATCAGCGCCGCCACGGCGCGGTCGGCCAGCGGGTCGGCTTCGCGCTCCCAGGGCGCCAGCGGAGCGCCGCCGACTGCGGGCAATGGCTCGGGGGTCCGCGCAGCGGGCACCCAGCGCCACCAGGCCACAGCGGCCACCAGCATGGGCATGCCCATGGCAAAAAAGGCCACCGCGCGGATCTCGATCGGATAGCCCCACACCAACTGGAACACCAGGGCACTGGCGTAAATGCCCAGCGGCAGCCCGGCGGCCCAGCGCACCGGGGTCCCTGCAGCGGGCAAGCGGGTGGGCGCGGCCCAGGCCAGGAAAACCGAGATGATCGTGAACGCCACAAACATCCAGCCGACGAAGCCCTGCAGCGTCTCGCCGAACCAGCCCCCGTTCGGCTTCTCCATCACCCAGGCCTTGAGCACATAGACGAAATAAGGATCGGCGCCAAGGTCGAACGCGGTCACGATCATGGCCGCCAGCCAGGCAACAAGCGCGCCCTGCCCCAGGCTCGGTCGGGGGTGAACGGGTTGTCGCCAGAGAATCAGGTTGGCCATGACGTAGCCCACCAGACACAAGGCGAACCACATCAGCGGAATGGCCAGCGGCACATCGCCCAGCCGCGGCCCCAGCACCTCGGTGTAGGTGTAGCGGCCAAAGAACCACCCGTGCGACGACCCCATCTGCTCTGCAACCCAGCCCAAGCCAAGGCCGAGCGCGGCCATCGCGCGGGCGCGACGCCGGCCCAGCAGCACTGCGGCCGACCAGAGGCAGGCCCAGCACATGGCCAGCGAGGCCAGCACCAGCACGAGCGTCAGCCACGAATGGGTGCGGGCGGTCCACACCACCAGCACCACCGTCAACACCCCCAGCAACGGGACTTCCAGCTCGCGAAGACGCACCACCATCCCCCTTGAAACGGGCATCGTCCCTGCGCAGCCCGGGATGGTCTTGGATTCGCAGCTGGTACCCCGGTGGGTATTCTAGAAGCAGGTCTCGCGTGCGCTTGCGGCGAGTCCACGGCACAAATAAAGCGGCGGAATCTTGAAAACGGCCTGTGGCGCCCTTATGATTAGCACTCGCTGGACTTGAGTGCTAACACTCGGTCCAAGTCGATCTGCGGTACCCGTCCACCAGACCCGGTGGACGCCACCGTTCTGAACAACCCCATCCGTTCCATTCCCAGGAGATGCAATGAACCTTCGTCCTCTCGCCGATCGCGTGATCGTCAAGCGCATTGACAGCGAAACCAAGACCGCCTCCGGCATCGTCATCCCCGACGCGGCCGCCGAGAAGCCCGACCAGGGCGAGATCCTGGCCGTTGGTCCCGGCAAGAAAAACGACAAAGGCGAACTGTCCGCCATGAACGTCAAGGTCGGTGACCGCGTGCTGTTCGGCAAGTACAGCGGCCAGACCGTCAAGGTTGACGGCAACGAACTGCTCGTCATGAAGGAAGACGATCTGTTCGCCGTGGTCGAGTCCAAGTGATTTTGCGGGACTGACCGACCGACGCGCCGCGCGCCCGGTCGCCCTGTCCTCAACTGATTAACTTTTTAATATTCCGGAGAAATCAACATGGCAGCAAAAGACGTCATTTTCGGCGGCGAAGCCCGCGCACGCATGGTTGAAGGCGTGAACATCCTGGCCAATGCGGTCAAGGTGACCCTGGGTCCCAAGGGCCGCAACGTGGTGCTGGAGCGCTCTTTCGGCGCCCCCACCGTGACCAAGGACGGCGTGTCCGTGGCCAAGGAGATCGAACTCAAGGACAAGCTCCAGAACATGGGCGCGCAGATGGTCAAGGAAGTCGCTTCCAAGACCTCTGACAACGCCGGTGACGGCACCACCACCGCCACCGTGCTGGCCCAGGCCATCGTGCGCGAAGGCATGAAGTACGTGGCCGCCGGCATGAACCCGATGGACCTCAAGCGCGGCATCGACAAGGCTGTGGAAGCCCTGATCGAGCAGCTCAAGAAGGCCTCCAAGGCCACCACGACCAGCAAGGAAATCGCCCAGGTCGGCTCCATCTCCGCCAACAGCGACTCCTCCATCGGCGAGATCATCGCCAACGCGATGGACAAGGTCGGCAAGGAAGGCGTGATCACCGTGGAAGACGGCAAGTCGCTGCAGAACGAACTCGACGTCGTCGAAGGCATGCAGTTCGACCGTGGCTACCTGTCGCCCTACTTCATCAACAACCCCGAGAAGCAATCGGCGCTGCTGGACAACCCCTTCGTGCTGCTGTACGACAAGAAGGTTTCCAACATCCGTGATCTGCTGCCCACGCTGGAGCAAGTCGCCAAGGCCGGTCGTCCGCTGCTGATCATCGCGGAAGACGTCGAGGGCGAAGCCCTGGCGACCCTGGTGGTCAACACCATCCGCGGCATCCTGAAGGTCGTGGCCGTCAAGGCACCTGGCTTCGGCGACCGCCGCAAGGCCATGCTGGAAGACATCGCCATTCTGACCGGCGGCAAGGTCATCGCCGAAGAAGTGGGCCTGACGCTCGAGAAGGTGACCCTGGCCGACCTGGGCCAGGCCAAGCGCGTGGAAATCGGCAAGGAAAACACCACCATCATCGACGGCGCCGGCGCTGCCGCTGACATCGAAGCCCGTGTGAAGCAGGTTCGCGTGCAGATCGAGGAAGCCACCAGCGACTACGACCGCGAGAAGCTGCAGGAACGCGTGGCCAAGCTGGCCGGCGGCGTGGCCGTGATCAAGGTCGGCGCTGCCACCGAGGTCGAGATGAAGGAAAAGAAGGCCCGCGTGGAAGACGCCCTGCACGCTACGCGCGCTGCGGTGGAAGAAGGCATCGTGGCCGGTGGTGGCGTGGCCCTGCTGCGCGCCCGTCAGGCCGCTGGCACCATCAAGGGTGACAACGCCGACCAGGACGCCGGCATCAAGCTGGTGCTCAAGGCCATCGAAGCCCCTCTGCGCGAAATCGTGGCCAACGCTGGTGGCGAGCCTTCGGTGGTGGTCAACGCCATCCTGGCTGGCAAGGGCAACTACGGCTTCAACGCCGCCAACGACACCTATGGCGACATGATCGAAATGGGTATCCTGGACCCCACCAAGGTGACCCGCACCGCCCTGCAAAACGCCGCTTCGGTCTCCAGCCTGATGCTGACGACCGAGTGCATGGTGGCTGAGTCCCCGAAGGACGAAGCCCCTGCGGGTGGCATGCCTGGCGGCATGGGGGACATGGGCGGCATGGGCGGCATGGGCATGTAAGTGCTCCTTGCCTGAGACGCCATGCCGGCGTTGCAAGGGCTTGCCGTGGCGCTGCCACTGTCTGTGCCCTTGCGCCTTGGCCTGGCGCCTCATGCTGCGTCGTAGGGACGCTTCCGCGCTCCCTGCCTCCAAACGAAAAAGCCCCGCGAGCGATCGCGGGGCTTTTTTGTTTCGAGAATCCGGACTATTTCATCAGGGATTCGAGCTTGATGGTGTCGGCCGCGAACGCCCGGATGCCTTCGGCCAGTTTCTCGGTCGCCATGGCGTCTTCGTTGAGCGCATAGCGGAAGCTGGCCTCGTCGTGGGTGACGAAGGGAATGTCCCTGGCTTTCGCCGCGTCCGCATCGAGCGCGCGGCTCAATGGCGCTTCGCTGCTGGCCAGCTGAGCCAACAGGTCCGGGCTGATGGTGAGCAGGTCACAACCGGCCAGTGCCGTGATCTGGCCCACGTTGCGGAAACTCGCGCCCATCACTTCGGTGGCGATGCCGTGCTTCTTGTAAAACTCGTAGATGCTGCGCACCGAACGCACGCCCGGGTCGTTGGGTCCGGCCATGGCGGCTTCGTCCCAGTGGCTGCCCGCACTTTTCTTGTACCAGTCGTAGATGCGTCCGACGAAGGGCGAGATCAGTTGCACCCTGGCCTGACCACAGGCGACCGCCTGGGCAAACGAGAACAGCAGGGTCAGGTTGGTGTGGATGCCCTCGCGCTCGAGTCGCGCCGCCGCCTGAATACCTTCCCAGGTGGAGGCGATCTTGATCAGCACCCGGTCGACATGCACTCCCTCGCCCTGGTACAGATCGACGATGCGGCGTGCACGCGTCACGGTGGCTTCGGTGTCGAAGCTCAGGCGCGCGTCCACTTCGGTGGACACGCGGCCGGGAATGATGCGCAGGATCTCGCAGCCAAAGCTCACCAGCAGGCGGTTCGTCACTTCGTCCAGGCCTTGCGGGGCGTACTTTGCGACCGCGTCCTTGAGCAGGTGGGCGTATGCCGGCATCTGCACGGCCTTGAGGATGAGCGAGGGGTTCGTGGTCGCATCGCGTGGCGCATAGGTCGCGAGCTGTTGGAAGTCACCGGTGTCCGCCACGACGGTGGTGAACTGTTTGAGGGCGTCGAGCTGGTTCATGGGCGAATTATCGAACAATTCCCGTAATAAAATTTCACCCATCCACGCCAGCCTTGTAACCCCACGCCATACCACCATGCTCGAACGGATCAAAGCCTCCATGCCCTCCCTGGCACCTGCCGAGCAGCGCGTGGCCAGGCTCGTGCTGCTGGACCCGCGCACCTTCGCCAGTCTGCCCGTGACGGAACTGGCAGAACGCGCCCACGTGAGCAAACCCACCGTGGTGCGTTTCTGCCGCAGCATGGGCTACGACGGCCTGTCGGACTTCAAGCTCAAGCTCGCGGGCACGGTCAGCGAAGGCGTGCCTTTCATCCACCGCAGCGTGGACGTGGACGACAAGACCAGCGACGTGCTCGTGAAGGTGATCGACAACACCGTCGCGGCCTTCCTGAAGTACCGCAACGACGCCTCCAGCCACGCCATCGAAAAGGCGGTGGACGCGCTGGTGGAGACCTACAGGAACCGCGGTCGGATCGAGTTCTACGGCGCGGGCAATTCGGGCATCGTGGCACAGGATGCCCAGCACAAGTTCTTCCGCCTGGGCATCAACGCCATCGCCTACAGCGACGGCCACATGCAGGTGATGAGCGCTTCGCTGCTGGGTCCGGGCGACTGCCTGGTGATCATCTCCAACTCGGGCCGCACGCGCGACCTGATGGACGCGGCCGACATCGCGCGCAAGCACGGCGCGACGGTGATCGTCATCACCACCAGCGGCTCACCGCTGGCGCAAATCGGACACATTCATTTGTCCGCAGACCACCCCGAAGGCTACGACCGCTACAGCCCCATGACCTCGCGCCTGATGCACCTCATGGTCATCGACATCGTGGCCACCTGCCTGGCACTGCGCATCGGTGGCACCAAGCTGCAGCCCTTGCTCAGGGAAATGAAGAACAACCTGAAAAGCAAGCGCTACGCCTGACTCAGAGGCGTCCCTCTTCCACCGCGTGGCAGGCAATGCGGATGCCGTCCAGCGTGAGCAGGTTGGGCCGCTCGCTGCGGCAGCGGTCGTTTGCGTGTGGGCACCGCGGGTTGAAGGCGCAGCCACCGGGCGGGTTCAGCGGATTGGGCACCTCACCGGAGACGGGTGTGCGTGCCCTGCCGGTGTCGTGCATCTTGGGAATCGCATCGAGCAGCATGCGCGTGTAGGGATGGCGCGGACTGTCGAACAACGTGTGCTTGGGCGCGAGTTCGACCAGGCGTCCCAGGTACATCACACCGACCTGGTCGCTCACGTGGCGCACCACCGCGAGGTTGTGGCTGATGAAGAGGTAGGTCAGGCCGCGCTCGCGCTGCAGGTCCTTCATGATGTTGAGCACCTGTGCCTGGACACTCACATCCAGCGCCGAGGTGGGCTCGTCGCAAACCAGGAACTCCGGCTGCGTGGCCAGGGCACGCGCGATCGAAATGCGCTGGCGCTGCCCGCCGCTGAACTGGTGCGGGTACTTCACCCGATCCAGGGGAGAGAGGCCGACCGATTTCAACAAGTCGTCCACCCGGGCGCGCAAGGCCACGGGTTCGGTCTCGATGCCGTGCTCGCGCAGCGGCTCGGCGATGATGTCTTCGACGCGCCAGCGCGGATTCAGGCTGGCGTACGGATCCTGAAAAATCATCTGGATGCGCCGGCGCAGCTTGCGGCCCTCAGGCGTCTTGAAGGCCGCGTGCGCGTCTTGCCCGTCGAACTCGAAGCCGCCGCGCGTGGGTTCATACAACCCAACCAGCAAGCGCGCCACCGTGCTCTTGCCGCAACCGGATTCGCCGACCAGTGCCAATGTCTGGCCGCGGGGGATGTCGAAGGACACGCCGTCGACCGCGCGCAGCAACTGACGGGGCTGGCGCTCGATCACTCGATTGAGCCAGGGTGGGGAGACGTCGAAGGTCTTGGCCAAATCGGTGGCGCGCACCAGAGGTGCTCGCGTCGCTGCTTCGTGGGTGGCGGCCGACACGGCGGCATGGGACCGTGCCGTCTGCAACCGCGTCTCTTCGGCCGGCAAAGCCCGCTCGGACATGTCGCTGCTCATGCCACGACCTCCGTGCCCGCGTGCAGCCAGCAGGCGGCGCGGGTGGCACCTGCCACCAGCAGGTCCGGGCGCTCCACATGGCAACGATCAAATACCTTCTCGCAGCGCGGGTTGTAGGCGCAGCCTGTGGGTATGGCGTTGAGGCGCGGCATGGCGCCATCGATCTGGTGCAGGCGTTCGCGGTCCATGCTCATGTCGGGAATGCAGGCCATCAGCCCGGCTGTGTAGGGATGCGCCGGATGGTTGATGACCTGGTGCACCGGTCCGATCTCGGCAATGCGCCCGGCGTACATCACAGCGACGCGATCGCAGGTTTCGGCGATCACGCCCATGTCGTGGGTGATCAGCATCACCGCCGCGCCGCGCTGCTTGCAGACGGTCTTGAGCAACGTGATGATTTGCGCCTGGATGGACACGTCCAGCGCCGTGGTGGGTTCGTCCGCCACGATGAGCTGGGGTTCTGCCGCCAGCGCCAGGGCGATCACGACGCGCTGGCGCATGCCACCCGAGAACTGGTGCGGAAAGTGGTCAATGCGCTGCTCGGCAGCGGGAATGCCGGTGTCCTTGAGCAGCTCGATCGCGCGCCGGCGCGCCTCGGCAGCGTTCACCGGCAGATGGGTGGTGATCGTCTCCACGAGCTGCCGGCCCACCGAGTACAAGGGATTGAGCGAGGTCAGCGGGTCCTGGAAGATCGCGCCGATCTTGCGGCCACGCACCTTGCGCATTTCCTCGTGCGGCAGGTTGTCGATGCGCTGGCCCTGCAGCACGATCTCGCCCGAGGCCACGCGCCCCGGCGGTTCGAGCAAACCGATGATGGACGCACCGGTGAGCGACTTGCCCGCTCCGGACTCGCCCACCACACCGAGGATCTCTCCTGGCGCGATGTCAAAGGAAATGTCGTCCAGCGCACGCAGCGTACCGCGGCGGTTGGGAAACTCGACGACCAGGTTCTTGACTTGAAGCAGGCTCATGTTCAGCGCAGTCGGGGGTTCAATGCATCGCGCAGCCAGTCGCCCAGCAGGTTCACACTGAGTGCGATCAGCACCAGCATGGCGCCCGGGAAGATGGTGATCCACCATTCGCCGGAAAACAGGTAGTCGTTGCCGACGCGGATCAGCGTGCCCAGCGACGGCGAAGTGGGCGGAGCGCCCACGCCCAGGAAGGACAGCGTGGCTTCGGTGATGATGGCCGTGGCCACCTGGATGGTGGCCAGCACCAGCACCGGACCCATGACGTTGGGCAGCACATGGCTGCGCATGATGCGCAGCGGCGCCACGCCCGTCACGCGCGCGGCCTGCACGTATTCCTTGTTGCGCTCCACCAGCGTGGAGCCGCGCACCGTGCGCGCGTACTGCACCCAGCCGGTGAGCGTGATGGAGATGATGAGCACGCCAAAGGCCAGCGTTTCATGCGCGTTAGGAAACAGGGCGCGGCCCACGCCGGCAATCAGCAGTGCGATGAGGATGGGTGGGAACGACAGCATCACGTCGCACAGGCGCATGAGGAAGGCGTCGATCCAGCCCCCGAGAAAACCAGCCAGCAGACCGAAGGTCACACCGATCACCACCGACAGCAACACGGAGGCCAGCCCAACGGCCAGCGAAATGCGCGCGCCATACATCAGTGCCGAAAGAATGTCCCGGCCCTGGTCGTCGGTGCCCAGCAGGAAGTTGCGCGAGCCCTCGGGACTCCATGCCGGCGGCAGGCGCGCGTTGGAGAGTTCGAGCGTGGCCAGGTCGAACGGGTTGTGCGGCGCCACCCACGGCGCGAACACCGCGCAGAACACGCAGACCAGGGCGATCACCGCAGCAATGACCGCGGTGGGTGAGGTGCGAAAGCTGTGGCCGACATCGCTGTCGAGCGCGCGCTTGATGAGGCTGATCACGTGGGCATTCTCGAATTGTTGACTCTGGCAAAGGCGGCTCCGCGCCGTCCAGTAGCCAGCGCGGAACCGGCTTTGCCGGGCCGCTGCTGGCGTCCCCCTGGGGGGAAGACGCCGCAGGCGGCGCAGGGGGGAATTTCTACTTCACCGACATGTAGCGGAATGGCATGAAGTTGTCGGCCAGCTGAACCAGGGTCACGTTGTTCGCCACGCCCCAGGCCAGCGCCTGCTGATGCAAGGGCAAATGACCGATGTCGTCGGCATGCAGCTTGAAGGCTTCCTTGATGAGCCCGTCGCGCTTGGCCTTATCGGTCTCCGACTGGATCTGCACCGTCAGCTCGTCCACCTTCGGGTTGCAGTACGAACCCAGGTTGAACTGGCCGCTGCCCTTGTCGTCCACGCAGCGCATGAGCGCGTTCAGCGCGTTGTGCGAATCGTAGGTGCCCGGTGTCCAGCCCAGCAGGTAGAAGCTGGTGTCGCGCTTGAGGATTTTGGGGAAATAGGTCCCCTTGGTCTCGGCCTGCAAATTGATCTTCACGCCGATACGGGCCAGGTTCGCCGCCACCGCCTGGCAGATCGCGCCATCGTTCACATAGCGGTCGTTCGGGCAATTCATGGCCACCTCGAAGCCGTTCGGGTAGCCGGCGTCGGCCAGCAGCTTTTTCGCCGCATCCGGGTCGTACGGCAGTCGCGTGTTCATCGAATCGTCAAAGCCATTGATGCCCGGCCCCACCATCAGCGCCGTCGGCTTGGAGGCGCCGCGCATCACCGTGCGCTGGATGCCGTTGATGTCGATCGCCTGGTAGAACGCCTGGCGCACGCGCTTGTCCTTGAACGGATTCTTGCCCTTGACGCTGGAGTAGAGCAGCTCGTCGCGCTTCTGGTCCATGCCCAGGAAGATGGTGCGCAGCTCAGGGCCCTGCATCACCTTGGTCTTGCCACCCGCGTTGATGCGCGCCACGTCCTGCAGGGGAACCGGCTCGATCACGTCCACCTGGCCCGAGAGCAAGGCCGCCACGCGCGTGGAATCGTTGCCAATCGGCGTGTACTCCACGTTCACCACGTTGCCTTCGATCTTGCCCCAGTAGTTGCCATTGCGCACGAAACTGGTCTTCACGTTCGGCTGGCGCTCACGCAAGCGGAACGGGCCCGTGCCATTGGCGCGGAACGACGCGGCGTTCTCGATGCCTTTGCGGCGGTCCACCGGGCGCGTGGCCTGGTTCTCTTCGGACCACTTCTTGCTGACGATGTAGAGCAGCGAAAGCACATCGGGCAGGATGGGGAACGGCCCCTTGGTCTCGATGTCCACCGTGAAGTCGTTGACCTTGCGCACTTCCTTCACGTCATTGGTGTAGCTCTTCATGTCGGAGCCCTCGCCCGAGGCTCGGGCAAACGTGAACAGCACGTCGTCGGCGGTGAACGCCGTGCCGTCATGGAATTTCACGCCCTTGCGCAGCTCGAAGCGCCACACACTGGGCGAAGTCTGCTTCCAGCTGGTGGCCAGTGCGGGCGCAAGCTTGAGGTTGCGGTCGCGCCCCACCAGCGGCTCATACACGTTGCCGGTGACGCTGAGCTGCAGCGACTCGTTGAGCGAGTGCGGGTCCATCGACAGCGCGTCCCCCTGATTGCCGATCCGGATGGTCTGCGCTGATGCGACACCCATCGCGATCATCAGCAGACTGGCTGCGGTTGTGGTCTTGAAGTTCATGCATCGCTCCTTACAGGGGTTGGGATTGCGGAAATGGGTTTGGCCGACGCCGTGTGCGCCGGTTCGGCCAGGGGCATGCCCTGCTCCACCAGGCCAGCGTGGAGCGCCGCGCCCAGCGGCAGCACGTCGTCGTTGAAGTCGTAGCGGCTGTTGTGCAGGAAGCAGCTGCCCACGCCGTTCTCGGCACCCTGGCCCAGACGCAGGTACGCGCCGGGCTTGACCTGCAGCATGAACGAAAAGTCTTCCGCGCCCATGCTGGGGTCCATGTTGCGGTCCACATGCTCGTGGCCGACCAGCTTCTGCGCCACGTCGGCCGCGAAGCGGGCTTCGTCCCGGCTGTTGATGGTGGCCGGGTAAATGCGTTCGTAGTGGACGTGCGCGGCCGCGCCCAGGCCCAGCGCCACACCCGAGCAGACCTCCTGGAGTCGTTTCTCGATCATGTTCTGCACCTCGGGGTTGAAGGTGCGCACGGTCCCCACCAGCGTGGCCTTGCCCGGCGTCACGCTGAACGCCCCCATGTCGCCCGCCTGCATGGCACACAGACTGATGACCGCGCTGTCGATGGCACGCACATTGCGCGAGACGATGCTCTGAACCGCCGTGATGATGTGGGCCGAGACAAGCACTGGATCCACGGTCTGGTAGGGATGGGCGCCATGTCCACCCTTGCCGGTCACCTCGATCGTGATGCGGTCGGCCGAGGCCATCATGGGCCCCGGATTCACGCCCACCGTGCCGGGCCGCATCTGCGGCCAGTTGTGCATGCCGTAGACCGATTGCACGGGAAAGCGGTCGAACAGCCCGTCCTGGATCATGGCCTTGGCGCCGGCAAACCCTTCCTCGCCGGGCTGGAAGATCAGCACCGCGGTGCCGTCGAACTGGCGCGTCTCGGCCAGGTAACGCGCCGCGCCCACCAGCATCGCCGTGTGCCCGTCGTGGCCACAGCCGTGCATCATGCCGTTTCGGGTGGACTTCCAGGCAAAGTCGTTGTCCTCGGTCATGGGCAGCGCGTCCATGTCCGCGCGCAGACCCATCATGCGACCGCTACCACGCTGGCGTCCGTGAATCACCGCCACCACGCCCGTCTTGCCGATGCCGGTGTGGATGTGATCGACACCACACACCTTGAGGGCCTCGACCACGCGCTTGGCGGTGTAGTGCTCCTCGAATCCCAGCTCTGGATGGGCATGCAGATCGTGGCGCAGTGCCGTCAGCTCGGGATGGAATGCCGATATGTGCGCGAAGGCGCGCCCATGGGCCTTGATGCGGGCAATCGACATCAGTGGCCGCCCGCCTTCTCCACGCGCAAACGTGGGTCCACCGCGAAGTACAACAGGTCGACGATCAGGTTGATGACGACGAAGATCAACGCAATCAGGCACAGGTAAGCCGCCATCACGGGAATGTCCGCGAACGTCACTGCCTGAATGAACAACAGCCCCATGCCCGGCCACTGGAACACGGTCTCGGTGATGATGGCAAAGGCGATCAAACCACCCAGTTGCAGGCCGGTGATGGTCATGACGGGTACCAGGGTGTTCTTCAACGCATGGCCGAAATGCACGGCCCGGTTGGTCAGGCCTCTTGCCCGCGCGAACTTGATGTAGTCGGTGCGCAGCACCTCGAGCATCTCGGCACGCACCAGGCGCATGATCAGCGTGAGCTGAAAGATGGCCAGCGTGATCGCTGGCAAGGTGATGTGGTGCCAGCCTTTGGCGCTCAGCAGGCCCGTGCTCCACCAGCCCAGTTGCATCACATCGCCACGGCCAAAGCTCGGGAACCAGCCCAGATTCACGGCGAACACCAGAATCAACAGGATGCCAATCAGGAAAGTGGGCAAGGACACGCCCAGCAGCGACACGGTCATGAACATCTGGCTCATGAAACTGCCGCGCTTGAGCGCCGCGTACACGCCCATGGGAATGCCTGCCGCCAGCGCCAGCAATGCCGCCACCATTGAAAGCTCCAGCGTGGCCGGAAAACGTTCGGCAATGAGGCGCGAGACCTTCGCCCCCTGACGCAGTGACAGACCGAATTCGCCCTGCACCGCATTGGCGAGGAAATGCCAGAACTGCACGAAGAAGGGCTGGTCCAGACCAAGGTCGGCCCGCAGTTCACGCACCTGTTCGGGAGTTGCATCCTGACCCAGGAGAAAGACCACCGGATCGCCCACGTACTGGAACAGCATGAAGGCGATCAGCGCCACGCTGACCATGACGATCACGGCCTGAGCCAACCGCCGGAGAATGAATGCGAACATGGTGTTGAAAACAAAGAGAGGGTCGCCCCATGCGGTGCGCGACCCTCAGCTGATATGCCGGAAATCAGTTTACCTTGATCAGGCGCCAGTCCAGGCGGTTGTCAGCGCGGTGCACCACATCGATGTTCTTCTTCATGGCCCACGGAATGATCTGGTTGTGCAGGGGAATGTGCGCAACATCCTCGTTCTGCAATGCCAGCGCTTCGGTCAGCAGGCGCGGGCGAATGAACGGGTCGGTCTCGGTCTTCGCGCGGTCGATGATTGCGTCCATCTTCGGGTTGCTGTAGCGGCCGACGTTGTAGTTGCCGTCTCCGCCCGGGCCCACGGTGCGCACCAGCGACTGCAGACTGTAGAGAGCATCGAAGGTCGGAACACCCCAGCCCAGCATGTAGATACTGGCTTCGTAGCGCTGGATCATGGGAAAGTAAGTCACCAGCGGCAAGGTACGCAGCTTGGCCTTGACACCGATGCGCGCCCACATCGCCGTCACCGCCTGACAAATAGCCTCGTCGTTGATGTAGCGGTTGTTGGGACACGCGAAGTCCACCTCGAAACCATCCTTGTAGCCCGCGTCGGCCAGCAGCTTTTGCGCTGCGGCGACATCAAAGGGGTACCGGGCATGCACCGCCTCAGACCATCCCGCGACCTGCGGCGCCACCAGCGCGCCGGTGGACTGTCCCAACCCCCGCAGCGTGACGCGCGTGATCGCTGCGGTGTCGATGGCCTGGTACAGCGCCTTGCGCACGCGCTGGTCTTTCAATGGGTTTTTGCCCTTGACATTGCTGCCGGGCAACTCGTCGCGGAACTGGTCCATACCGAAGAAGATCGTGCGGTTCTCCACCCCGTCGATGACCTTCAGGCTGCCATCCTGCCGGATGCGAGGCAGATCCTGCGGGCTGGGATCCAGCACGAAGTCCACTTCACCGGAAAGCAGTGCGGCCATGCGGGTGGCCACCGCCTTCACAGGGGTGTAGACAATCTCGGTCACGTTGCCCTCGGCACTGCCCCACCAGTTGGGATTCTTCACCAGCACGATCTTCTGGTCCGGTTGCCACTCCTTGAGCATGAAGGGCCCGGTGCCGTTGGCATTGCGGTGCGCGAAGTTTTCGTCCTGCGTCTTGATGTCCTTGGGCGCGGTTGAATTGTTCTTCTCCGCCCAGGCCTTGTTCATCATGCGCAGCTCGGTCAGTTGGTTGACCAGCACCGGATTGGGGCCGCCGGTGATGATGTCGATCGTGTTTGCATTGACTTTCACCACTTTGGTGATGCCTTGCGTGTAGACCGTGAAGTTCGAGGTCTTGGCCATGGCGCGCTCCAGCGAGAACACCGCGTCATCCGCAGTGAACGGAGCACCATCGTGAAACTTCACGCCATTGCGCAAGGTAATGCGCAGCTGCGTGGGTGACACCTGCGTCCAGCCACTGGCCAGCATCGGTTCGGGCTTGAAGGTGCGGCTGTTGTAGTACACCAATGACTCGTACACCGACGCATGCACGCCATTGGCCAGGGCGTTGTTCTGCGAATGGATGTCCCAGGTGGGGATGTCGCTGGCGCTGGTCCATTTGAAGGTCTTTGCCTGCGCGGAAGTGGCGCCCAAAGCCAATGCCGCGCACAGAAGTGCAAGTGAAAACTTCATTTGTTGACACCTAAAATAAAATTGAACATCGCGCTACTATGCAACAAACGTTCCCGGCCCAGCACGGGACTAACCCGAAGCGCGTTGCGCCTGCCGCTGAAAACCGTCACCTGTGCGCCAGCGCCGTGCCTGCATCAGCATCTTTGATGGCGAGCAAGCGCTTGTGATGCGCTTCCCGCCGGTGCTCAGTCGGTAGCTTGCTCGAGCGTCAGCGCGCCATACCACGCGGTGAGCTCACTCTCCGTGTTGTCGGTATCCGTCATCAGTGCCAACGAGCGCAGCGGCCCAGGTTCTTCGCCGAAGGCATGGCGAAAATCGGCCCGCACGTCGCGCACATGATCGCGCCATTGGCCCACGTGCGCCGTGCCGCTGTCCAGCACGAGCTTGCGGATGCGGTCGGTGCGCGCGTGTGACAGAACGGTGCCCGGCGCCGACCCGGCACTCCATACATAGATCAGCGTGGCATGGGGCAGCTCCTCGCCGGTAAGGAGGCGGCTCATCTCCGACAGACGATGGGTTCGGGCGTTCCACTGCGCGCGATCACCGTCAAACGCCAGCACCACACGCACCGCCGCATCCGCCCGGGACGGCACCGCCAGATCGGCATTCCTGGGCAGACCGTTCACGCGCCATGAAAAGGACAAGCTGCCCGGCGCGGCCAGTGCTGGCTCCAGCCGGTGCCGCAGGATGCTCACCGAGCTGCGGGCCTGCACACGCAGAGCCGGGCGCCCCTGCATCAGGACCGGTTCAAAGTCAGCATGGCGCTTGCCGGGGAAGAAGAAGGGTTCCCAGAGCGCATGCTTGCCCATCGGCGTGGAAAACAACCGTTCGACCGCCTTCTGCAGCAAGAGGTCTGATCCATCGCTCTCCGATAAAGGCCACGTCGCGCATCCACCCAGAGAGGCCAACAGCGCCGCCATGCAAACGGCCGCCACCACCCGAGCGGCGGCCGGTCGCTTACGGGGGCACACATCGAAAATGTGTTCTTTTTTGATCATATTTTTCATGTTTTTCACATGAAGTACTTCTTTTAAATTAAATTCTTCCTCCGTGACTGCGGGCCGTGGCACACGGCCGCATCACGGTTCCGGTATATCAACCTTTTACTCAGTGGAGGAATCAATGTTCAAAAAAGCGCTGGCCTGTCTGGTCTCCCTGCTTGCCGCGGCAAGCTTTGCCGCCGTCGACATCAACACCGCCACCGTGGCCGATCTTGACAGCATCAAGGGTATCGGCCCCGGCACATCGGCCAAGATCCTGGAGGCGCGCAAAGCCGCGCCCTTCAAGGACTGGAGCGACCTGATCCAGCGGGTGCCCGGCATCGGAGACAAGCGCGCGGCGAAGCTGTCTTCGGAAGGGCTGACCGTCAATGGTGCGGCCTTCACACCGGCAGCGGCCACACCTGCTGCGGCGCAGAAGAAGCCTGCCGCAAAATAATCCGCACCACGCGCGAAAAAAAAGCCACCCGGCGTGCCGGGTGGCTTTTTTGCTGATCTTTGCTCCGCAGAGCGGGGATCAGAACTTGTGCTGCAGGCCAGCGCCGATGAACGAGTACTTGTGGCTCGTGGTGCCAGCGGCCTTGCGCTTGGAGCTGTTCAACGCGGTGTACACCAGGGTGCGCTTGGACAGGGTGTAGGTGGCGCCCACAGCCAGACCTTGACGCTTGGTGTCGCTGCCGTCCTTGTCCTTGGAGCCAGCGTAGCCGGCCGACAGGGTCAGGGCGGAGGACAGGGGGAAGTCCACACCCAACTGGTAGTCGTTGGTCTTGGTGGCCAGCACTTCGCGGGTCTGACCAAAGCCACCCTTCAGCACGACAGGGCCGAGATCGTAGGCAGCGTCGAGGTAGGCGAACTTCTGGTCTTCAGTCGCGGTGATGGCGCCAGAGTCACGACGCAGCTGGTAGGCGAAGGCCACGGTCAGGGGACCGTTGGCGTACTGCACGTTGAAGTCGGTCTGGTCGGTCTTGGCGGCGGCGTTCTCGTCAAGGCCATGCGACACGGCTGCGCTGAAACCACCGAAGCTGGGGGTGGTGTAGCGGATGGCGTTGCGGGGCTTGTCGGTGTAGTTGTAGACGCTGAGCACAGGGCCGCCGTTCAGGCTGAAGCCAGCGGCGCCAGGCGAGAACACGAACGAGTCGAACACCGAGTTGCCGATGTAGAACACGTCGTCAAAAGCAGACCAGACGTTGCCGAACTGCACGGTACCGAAGCCGCCTTCCAGGCCGATCCAGGACTGGCGGTCAAAGGCGGTGTTGGCGTTGGCCGTGCCGTTGGAAGCGTCAAAGCCCTGCTCCAGCTTGAAGATGGCCTTCAGACCACCACCCAGGTCTTCCGTGCCCATGACACCAAAGCGGCTGCTCAGCAAGCCACCGGAGTTCAGCACAGTCGTCGACGTTTCGGCGCCCACGGCGCCCGACTTCACGCGCGCGGCGTAAGCGTCCACGACGCCGTACAGGGTCACGCTGGATTGGGCCTGGGCCACACCGGCCACGGAGCCAAGAACCGCCAGGGCGATCAGGGATTTTTTCATGGTTACTTCCTTAAGTATGTTGTGGTGACAGACCACAAAGTTGGAAAACTGACTTGTGGATGGTAGGACGAAAGGCAAACGAACCTAGGGTAAGCCCTGAAAAAGGACCTGTGTTCGACGCCTTTCGTTGCACCGGTGCAACAACAGCAAATTTCGCGCCGGCAGGACTGCACCGCTTTCGTGCGCCCATGAAAAAACCGCCTGTCCTTGCGGACAGGCGGTTTTGAACTGCCGATCAGCCTGCTGGCACGAGGCCAGCGAGGTGATTAGAAGTTGTGGGCCAGACCCACGCCCCAGCCGGTGACGGCCTTGCCGACGGCGGAGCCGTTGAAGGCTTGCTGGGCGTTCTTCTTGTTGCCGATGTTCAGGTAAGCGGTGGTGCGCTTGCTCAGGAAGTACTTGTAGCCACCGTGGATCACGCGCGTGGTGCCGGCACCGACTTCGCTGCGGTCATAGGAGGCATACACCAGGCCAGGGCCCACAGGCGCGGTCACGCCCAGACCCCAGGTGTTGTCGGCATCCGATGCCACGTTGTTGCGATCGGTGTAGGTGAAGTGCAGCTTGGCCACGCTGAAGTCGTAGGACGCGGCGATCAGGTTCAGGGCGTTCACGGTGGCACCGGCAGCGGCGGCAGCCAGCTTCGAGTGAGCGAAGTTCACAGCCAGCGGGCCGGCGGCGTAACCGATACCCACGCCGCGGTGGGCGCTAGCGCCGGCCACTTCAGACGGGGCGTACGAGATCTGGCCGGTGAAGCCGCCGAAGTTCGGGGTCGTGTACAGCACCTGGTTGGAGATGTAAACACCGTCCGTTTCCACGGTACCCGCGCGGGTGCTGTAGCCAGTCACGCCTTTGGTGCTGTTGGCGGTCAGCGCATAGAAAAACGCGGGGTTGAACGAACGGCCCAGCTTCAGGGAACCGAAACCACCTTGCAGGCCAACGAACATGTCGTTGTTGCCCAGCACGTTGCCAGCAGTGGTGCCGTCGTCAGCGTTGAACGAGGTCGAGATCTTGAAGATGGCCTTGAGGCCACCACCGAGGTCTTCAGCGCCGGACACGGTCCAGTTGCTGGTGCCGTGGCGGCTGGACACCATCGACAGCGGCGAGTTCGTGCCACCCACGTCTTGCAGGCCGACGTCAACGGTACCGCTCAGGGTCACGGTGGATTGTGCGAATGCGGCGCTGGTGGCTGCCACGGCGGCCAGAGCGATCAGGGTCTTTTTCATGGAAGGGTTCTCCAAGGGTTGATAAGGGCCGGGGGTCTCTGCCACCGAGCCAACCTCCGTTCAGGAAGCTGGACCAATTGCATCAGAAAGTTTCGCGCCGCGCCATGGTGGGGCACGCATTTGAAGCATCACGGTGGTGCATCCGTTGCACCCTTGCCACGAAGCTAGTGTTTACCCGTACCGACAAAGTCACGGGGGAACGTATCCGTTCCGCCAGAGAAACGGTTCCGCACGTGGCACGCCGACCGCCGCGCCACGCGATCCGTGGCAGCATGGGCACCCCTGACTTTTTTCGCACACAAGGCTCCGACCATGTCGACACCGACCGATGCCCTGCTGACCGCCGCCGATTCCGCACTGAGAACACTGTTCGTCTCCCCTCGCGCTTCGCGTGAGTGCCCCACGCTGCCCGAGCGGGCCACCGATGCCGAGCTGGCGCCCGGAGAGAGGGCGCTCTCGGGCGCGTTGATGCGCGTCAACCACGTTGGCGAGGTGTGCGCGCAGGCGCTCTACACGGCGCAGGCGCTGGCGGCACGCTGGCCGCGCGCGGGGGGAAAGGCGCCCGACGAGGCGCTGGCGCGGCAGCTGGAGGCGGCCGGCCGGGAGGAAACCGACCATCTGGCATGGACCCAGGCGCGCCTGGACGAACTGGGTGCGCGCCCGTCCTTGCTCAACCCGCTGTGGTACGCGGGCGCCTTCGGTCTGGGCCTCTTGGCCGGGCGCCTGGGGCCGGGGGTGAGCCTGGGTTTCGTGGTGGAGACCGAACGCCAGGTGGAGGCGCATCTGGCCAGCCACATGGACCGCCTGCCCGCCGTGGACCAGGCCTCCCGGGCCATCGTGGCGCAGATGCAGGACGACGAGGCACGCCATGCGCGCGAGGCGCAGCAAGCCGGCGCCGTGGAGTTGCCCGGCCCGGCCAAGGCATTGATGCGCGCCGCCGCCAGGGTGATGACGACCGTGGCGCACCGCATCTGAGCGGCGCGCTGCCAGCAATTGGCGCTCAGGCCTCCGACAGCTCGAAGCTGGTGGTGATCTCGGCGGTCTTGCCCAGCATGATGCTGGCCGAGCAGTACTTGTCGTGGCTCATGGCAATGGCGCGCTCCACCGCCGCGGCGGGAATGCCTTTGCCACTGACGCTGAAGTGCATGTGGATCTTGGTGAACACCTTGGGGTCGGTCTCGGCGCGCTCGGTGGTCAGTTTCACCGAGCAACCCCGCACGTCGTGCCGGCCGCGCTTGAGGATGAGCACCACGTCGTAAGCCGTGCAGCCACCGGTGCCCGCCAGTACGGTCTCCATCGGGCGAGGGGCCAGGTTGGCGCCGCCGTTCTCGGGCTTGGCCGCGTCGGACGCACCATCCATGGCGATCACATGGCCGGTGCCGGTCTCGGCGATGAAGCCCATGTGGGAGCGTGTGCCGGCGGCGCCGGTCCAGGTGACGGTGCATTCCATAAGGTGTCCTGTCATGAAATAACCAAAGGTATTGGGGTGGGCGCTCTAAAAATCATAGAAATTTCGAGTCCGATGTTGCAACGCAGCATGGCCGCGCTATACTCGCGTCATTGTATTTACGGTTGTCTCCTCTACCCTCCACGGGTGGATTCAAGCCCGGTCTGGTTCTGCCAGCCCGGGCTTTTTTTCGCCACCGATATGATGTGCGACGAGGAATCCCATGCCGCCACAGTCCCCCCGCCCCCCACAAAAAGAACAACCCGCCACCGGCGTTTCGCCGCTCACGTCCATGGGGCCGGCCGACTACCTGAGAAAGATCCTGACGGCGCGTGTCTACGACGTGGCGGTGGAATCGGCCCTGGAGACCGCCGGCGACCTCAGCCGGCGCCTGCGCAACACCGTGCTGCTCAAGCGGGAGGACCAGCAGCCGGTATTCAGCTTCAAGCTGCGCGGCGCCTACAACAAGATGGCGCACCTGTCACCCGAGCAGTTGAAAAAGGGCGTGATCTGCGCGTCAGCCGGCAATCATGCCCAGGGCGTGGCGCTGGGCGCGCGCAAGCTGGGCACGCGTGCCGTGATCGTGATGCCGACCACCACGCCGCAGGTGAAGATCGACGCAGTGCGTGGCTTCGGCGGCGAGGTGGTGCTGCACGGCGACAGCTACTCCGACGCCTATCTGCACTCCCTGACGCTGCAGAAGAAGCAGGGCCTGACCTTCGTGCACCCCTTCGACGACCCGGACGTCATCGCCGGCCAGGGGACGATCGCGATGGAAATCCTGCGCCAGTTGCAGAGCCTGGGTTCCGACCACCTCGACGCGGTGTTCGTCGCCATTGGCGGCGGCGGCCTCATTTCGGGCGTGGCCAACTACATCAAGGCGGTGCGCCCCGAGATCAAGGTCATCGGCGTGCAGATGACCGATTCGGACGCCATGCTGCGTTCGGTGCAGGACGGGCAGCGCGTCACCCTGCCCGACGTCGGCCTGTTCGCCGATGGCACGGCGGTCAAGCTGGTGGGCGAGGAAACCTTCCGGATCGCCAGCACCCTGGTCGACGAATTCATTACTGTCGACACGGACGCGGTGTGCGCGGCCATCAAGGACGTGTTCGTGGACACGCGCAGCATCGTCGAGCCGTCCGGTGCGCTGGCGGTTGCGGCCATCAAGCAGTACGTGGCGACCCACAAGACGCGCGGCGAGACCTACGCCGCCATTCTGTGCGGTGCGAACATGAACTTCGACCGGCTGCGCTTCGTGGCCGAGCGCGCCGAGGTGGGCGAGGAGCGCGAAGCGCTGTTTGCCGTCACCATGCCCGAGGAGCGCGGCAGTTTCCGGCGCTTCTGCGAACTCATCGGCGAACTGCCCGGTGGGCCGCGCAACGTCACCGAATTCAACTACCGCATTCACGATGGCAGCCGGGCCCATGTGTTCGTGGGCATGACCACCCACGGCAGGGGCGAGTCCGGAAAGATCGCGGCCCATCTGATCCGGCACGGCTTCGAGACCCTGGACCTGACGCACGACGAACTGGCCAAGGAGCACATCCGCCACATGGTGGGCGGTCATTCGCCGCTCGCGCAGGAAGAGCGCCTGCTGCGTTTCGTGTTTCCGGAGCGGCCGGGAGCGCTGCTGAAGTTCCTGAGTCTGCTGCGCCCGGGCTGGAACATCAGCCTGTTCCACTACCGCAACCAGGGCGCCGACTACGGCCGCATACTGGTCGGCCTGCAGGTGCCGTCCAAAGACCACAAGGCTTTCGACAAGTTCCTGGACACGCTGGGCTATCCCTACGTGGAAGAGACCGGCAACCCGGTGTACCGTCTGTTCCTGAAAAGCTGAGCCCCGCCATGGCCCGCGACCCGGTATTCGAACCCATCACCCGCCGCGCACCCGAACTGCCCGCAGGGCTGAAGCTGCCCCGCATTGCACCGACTGGCGACACGATGCTCGAGCATGCGCTGACGCGCCGGCTGGCTCCTGAGGGGTTCCCGGAGCACGCGCTGGGCCGCATGCAGGCCCTGGTCCTGCAACTCGCGCGCGTCCAGCACCATGGTCCGCGGGCCTTCGAGCGGTTGACCTTCGATTCGCCGCAACTGCTGGTGTTTGCCGCCGACCACGGTATCGCCGACGAAGGCATGTCCGAACTCGCCCAGTCCATGACCTGCGAACACGTGCTGCAGTTGCTGCTGGGTGTCGCGCCGGTCAATGCGCTGGCGCAGTTGCATGGCTTTGACCTGACGGTGGTGGACGCGGGGGTCGCGTCCCACATCGCCCTGCCCGGCGAGGCGCGGCGCAAGGCCGCGCTGCTGCCACGCAAGATCGGCCACGGCACGCGCAACCTGCTGCTTGGTCCCGCGATGTCGCAGACCCAGGCGATTTCGGCATTGCATGCCGGCATGGACGTGGTGCGCCACCTGCCGGGCAACGTGATCGCGCTCGGCGATGTGGGCGTGGCCAACACCGTGAGCGCATCGCTCCTGCTGTCCCGCCTGTGTGGCGTGCCGCTGGTCGATGCCTGCGGACGCGACGATTTCCAGGGCGCCGGCCTCGACGACGCCGTGCTTGAACAACGCATTGAAAAGCTCTCGACCGCCGCCGCCCGGCACCGCAAGGCACTGGCGCCGCTGGATGCGCTGGCCGCGCTCGGGGGATTCGAAATCGCCATGATGGCCGGCGCCATGTTGCAGGCGGCGAGCGAACGCCGCGTGGTGCTGGTCGATGGCTATGTGGCGAGCGCTGCGGCCCTGGTGGCGCGCGGCCTGAGCCCGGCGGTGGCGGACTATCTCGTGTTCGGCCACCGGTCGGCGGAGACGGGCCATCGCCTGATGCTGATCCACCTGCAGGCGCAGCCCCTGCTCGACATGGGGATGCGCATGGGACAGGGTGCTGGCGCCCTGATGGCCTGGCCACTGCTGCTGGCGGCGCAGGCCTTGCTGCAACGCTAACGCTCGTAGTCGAGTTTCACGCGCTGCTGCAACGATCGCAGAACGCGCAAGGTTTCCCGCAGGATGCGGCGGTCGATGTCGTTGAGCTCGTCGACCGCGATGCGGTTGGGGTTGTCGCCCACCGTGGTGCCATCGAGCTGGGCGCGCAATCTCAACATTTGCAGGAACTCGAATCCCCCTACCCAGGCCTGGTATTCGCGCTCGGGCACGCCCATCAGCGGCCCGACCGCCTCAAGTCGTTCGCGCGTGCCGGTGGCGGTCACGCCATGGGCGAGCGCATACAGCCGCGCCACGTCAACGAATATCGCCGTGCCTTGCAACTTCAGATCGAGCGTTTCCTTGCCGTCGACTGTGGTGGTGTCTATGCGGCCCAGCCAGTTCAGTGGCGCGCTCTGGCCCAGGCCATTGAGCGCGAGTTGCCGCAGGAAGCGAGGGTTGCGCGCGGCGCGCGGCGTGACGACTTCGCGCAAGCGCGTGGCCAATGCGCTCTGGCCGGCGAGCGCGCGGAAGTCGAAATAGATACTGGAATTGAGCAGATCCTTGGGTGAGCCCTGGTCGATCCATTGCGCAAAACGCTGCTCCCATTCCTGCGCCGTGAGGCACAGCGCCCGATTGCTGGCCATGATGCCGCCCCTGCACAGCGGATAGCCGCAGGCGTCGAGCGCTTCGTTGACCTCGCGCGCGAAGGCCAGCAGGCGCTCCTTGTCGGGTGCAGGTCCCTCGGTCAACTCGGCCACGATGAGGGCGTTGTCCTGGTCGGTCGCAATGGTCTGCTCGCTGCGTCCTTCCGAGCCCAGCGCAAGCCAGCAGAACGCCAGCGGGCCAATCCCGTGCCGGGAGGCCGTCATGTCGATCAACCGCGCAGTCAGCACATCGTTGAGGTGGCTGATCAGCGAGGTGATCTGTTTCGCCTGCACCCCCTGCGCCAGCAGGCTGCGCGCGAAGCGGCGAATGTCCTGCGCAACGCCCTGCAGGCTGGGCAGATCGTCTGCGTGGCGAATGCTGCTGCTCACCTGTTTGATGCTCAGGCGCTGCAGCGCGAACAGATCGCGCTCGGAGACAACGCCCACGGCCCGCCCGTCGCGCGTGACGGGCACGTGGCGAATGCCGTGGGTCGTCATCAGCAGGGCCGCGTCCTGCGCGGTGTGCGCGTGCGTGAGCGTGCGCACGGGTTGCACCATGACTTGCCCGATCGGCAGCGTCAGCGGCAGTTCCGCCAGGGTGATGCGGCCCAGCACGTCGGAACGGGTCAGGATCCCCACCGGCATCCCGGCGGCATCCACCACCAGCATGGAGCCGACGCGCTGCTCGTGCATCTGCGCCAGCGCCTGGCGCAACGGCGTGGACGGCGCGCAGCTGACCGGCGTCTTGTGGCACAGCTGCTCCAGCGGTGTCTCCAGCGACTGCTCGCCCAGGGCCTGCGATGCATAGGCCACCTGCAGCGCGGCGCGGGACAGGTCGAGAAAACGCAGGATGCGCCGGTTGAGGTAGTCACCAAACACCGCGCTGCGCTCGGCCAAGGCACGCATGTCCTCGGCGGTGATCACCAGCGCGAACGTGTCCTCGGCGGCGCTGTAACGGGTCGTCGGCGCGCGCTCGGCCAGCACAGCGCTCACGGGAAGAAGGTCGCCGGCCTCGTATTGGAAAGCACCACCGGCGACATCGGAGAGCCCCCGCTGCCCTACCACCGCGCCGCGCCGGATGAAGAACAGGTGCCGCACGGGCCCGTCCTCGGGCGCGACCACCGACTCGCCAGGCCGGAAATAGGCGTGCCGCGATGCCTCGACAAAGGCCCGCACGTCGGCCGGCTGCATCTCGCGGAACGGGGAATGGCCCTGCAACTCGTCGCACAGCTGGGCAACGAGGTTGTCCGGCGGACGGGGCCACTCGGCGGGGTGGGGACTGTGGGTCATGCCTTGGGCCATGCACAGGCCGCAGCGCCCTGCGCGCGGCTACCGTTCAGGACGGAGCAGCCGCCTCGGGCAGGGTCAGCTCCAAGGTGGCTGGCGCCTCCAGCGAGGGGCCCAGCCGCACGGTCGAGCGCGTGACCGCCTGCAGCACAAGGCCGCCATCCAGCGCCGCGCCAACGCGGTAGGGCCGGGGCGGCTGGCCATCGACGCCAATCAGCGCGGCTCCGTCGCGCGTGCCCACCGCCACCACCCCCAGGAGGTTGTAGCGCGGGGGCGCGGCATTGGCGGCCACCGCCGCGGTCGCGACCGCGGGCAGCGCACCCAGCGTGCGGGCCACCGCTGCGGTGTCGGCGCTCACCTGCTCGGTGGTCAGGGCCGAGACCGGCGTCACCGGCGCCCGGCCCCAGGCCAGCAATACCCAATAGCCCGCGCTCAGGCCGGCGGCCAGCCACAGCAGCCCGGCCGCCACGGTCGGGCCGCGGCGGCCTGCCGTCTGCAGAGCCGCCGGGCTTTCCATGAGGAAACCGGAGTGTCCGAACGCGGGAACCTTCTTCATGCGCGCATTATGATCGACAGCAGCGCTTTGCGACCCGGTTGTCAAGGCCTTCCACGTGCCCCTGTTTGCGGGAGATCGAATGCCTCATATCACCCCTCTCCCACCCCTTCGGACCCTGCGTTGGGCCACTGTCGCGCGGCGCACGGTACAACGCGGCTTCACCCTGATCGAGCTCATGGTGGTGCTGGTCATCATCGGCGTGCTCGCCGCGCTGATCGTGCCCAACGTCCTGGACCGCGCCGACGACGCGCGCGTGACCGCCGCCAAAACCGACGTGAACAACCTCATGCAGGCGCTCAAGCTCTATCGGCTGGACAACCAGCGCTACCCCACGGGCGAACAAGGTCTGAACGCCCTGGTGGTCAAGCCCTCGGCGAGCCCGGTGCCACCGAACTGGCGCCCCTACCTGGACAAGCTGCCGGGTGATCCGTGGGGCCGGCCGTACCAGTACATCAACCCAGGCGTCAAGGGAGAGGTCGACGTGCTCTCGCTGGGCGCGGATGGCCAGGCCGGTGGTGAGGGCCGCGACGCCGACATCGGCAGCTGGCAGTGAGCTTGAGGATGGTCGAGCCCCCGCGCTCCACCGCCGCCTTCACGCCCTTTCGCTGAGGTCGATCCATGCCCGGCAAGGCCCACGGCTTCACCCTGCTCGAGCTCATGGTCGTGCTGGTGATCGTGGCGCTGGCCACTGCGGGGGTGAGCCTGGCCCTGCGCGACACCGGCGCCACGCGGCTCGAACGCGAGGGCCTGCGGCTGTCGGCCCTGCTGGAGTCGGCGCGCGCGCAGTCGCGCACCAGTGGCTTGCCGGTGGTCTGGACCGGCCTGCCGCAGGGCTTTGAATTCATCGGCCTGCCCACGCAGGCCGGCCCGGGCTCGCTGGCGGGTCCGCGCCCCTGGCTGAGCCCGGACACCCAGGCCCAGGTGATTCAACCTCCCGGGGCGCAGACCCTCGTGCTCGGTCCCGAGCCCCTGATTCCCGCGCAGCGCCTGGTGCTGGTGCAGGGCGAGCGCCGCATCACGCTCGGCACCGACGGCCTGTCGCCCTTCGCCGTGCTGGGCCCAGCGCCATGAAAAGCATCGCCCGTGGATTCACGCTGATCGAAGTGCTCGTGGCCCTGGCCGTGGTCGCGATCACGCTGGCGGCGGGCCTGCAGGCCACGGGCGCGCTCACGCGCGCCGCCAGCCGGCAGAGCGACCAGTGGCTGGCGCAGCTGTGCGCGGAAAACGAGTTAACCCGGCTGCGCCTGCAGCGCCAGCTGCCCGGCACCGGCGAAAGCGACGCTGGCTGCGTGCAGGCCGGGCGCGAAATGCGCGTGCACCTGTCCGTGCTGCCAACGCCCAACCCGAACTTCCGGCGCGTGGACACGGTGGTGGAAGCGGCGGTGGATGGCGTGAACGTGCGCCTGCTGACCCTCTCCACCGTGATGGGGCGCTACTGAGCATGAAGGCGCGTGGCTTCACCCTCGTCGAGCTGCTGGTGGCCATTGTCGTCATGTCCATGCTCGCGCTGCTGAGCTGGCGCTCGCTCGACGGCATGACGCGCACGCAAACGCTCACCCAGCAACGCGCCGACGACCTGCTGCGCATGCAGGCGGCGATGGGCCAGTGGGCGGCCGACCTCGATGCGGTAATCGACACCGGCGAGGTCAACGCGATCGAATTCAACGGCCAGGTGCTGCGCATGACGCGGCGCGACAGCGGCGAGTCGCGCCTGGACAGCCGGGGTATTCGCGTCGTTGCCTGGACGCGACTGACCGGCGTGGCGCTCGCGGGCTTGCCCATCATCTCGTCGAGCAGCCGCGCCAGCGGACAGTGGGTGCGCTGGCAATCGGGGCCTTTGCTGCGGCGCGACGAACTCGCGCGCGCCTGGCAGCGGGCCGCTGACTGGGGCCGTGGCGCCCTGCCTTCGCAAACCGGCAGCACCGACAGCACCATCGCGCTGCTGGGCATCGACCAGTGGCGGCTGTTCTTCCACCGGGGTGACGGCTGGTCGAATCCCCAATCTTCCGTGGGCACCGAAGAGCCGGTGGGCGCCGCCGACGATTCGCGCTCCGGCAGCCTGCCCAACGGTGTGCGCCTGGAACTCGTGCTCGGCACCGGCGAAGGCCTCAGCGGCAGCCTGGTGCGCGACTGGGTACGTCCCACCCTGGAGGCAGGACGCTGATGAAGACCGCTGCCCTGCGCCACACCCAGCGCGGCGCCGCGCTGCTGCTGGCGATGCTGGTGGTCACGCTGGTGGCAACGCTGGCCTCGGCCGCGCTGTGGCAGCAATGGCGCGCCGCCGAAGTGGAGCAGGCCGAACGCCAGCGCGTGCAGGCCGGCTGGATCCTCACCGGGGCGCTCGACTGGGCGCGCCTGATCCTGCGCGAGGACGCGCGGGACAACCAGAGCAGCGGCAATGCCGACCACCTGGGCGAACCCTGGGCCACGCCGCTGGAAGAGGCGCGCCTCTCCAGCTTCCTCGCCGCCGACAAGAACAACAACACCGACGGCATGCTGGAAGCCTTCCTCTCGGGCGAGGTGATCGACCTGCAGTCGCGCATGAACTTCCTCAACGTGGTGCGCGTCGTGGGCACCGGCGCGCAAACCACCGTCGAGCTCTCCGAAGCCGACATGCGCAGCTTCGCCAAACTCTATGAACTGCTGGGCCTGCCCACCTCGGAACTCAACGCCGCCGCCAACGAGCTGCGCGCCTCGATGCGCCTGGCGCTGAGCGACCCGCTGCCCTCGCGCACGTCCCTGCTGCCGAAGAAGTTTGCCCAGCTTGCCTGGCTCGGCATCGGTCAGCGCAGTCTGGCGGTGCTGGAGCCCCATGTCACCGTTCTGCCCAACCGCGCCACGCTCAACTTCAACACCGCCAGCGCGCAGACCATCTGTGCCAGCGTGCCCGGCATGGACCTGGCCCAGGCCCGCCAGCTCACGGCCGCGCGCGAACGCGAACCCTTCAAGAGCCTGGCCAATGTGAGCACCGCGGTGCCCGCCATCGCCGGCCAACTGTCTGATCTGTACCACGGAGTGCGCAGCAACCATTTCGAGGTGCGCGGGCGCCTGCGGCTGGACAACACCACCATCGAGGAGCGTTCCCTCGTGGTGCGCAACAACCTGGAAGTGCGTGTGAGCTGGCGCGAGCGCTTTGCCAGGCGCTGAATTCAGCCGGGCTCACAGTGCGCGCAATGCCCTGCGGGACACACAGGGTCTCTAGAATGGTGCATTCACCCTTCGGTAACACCTTCGCATGACTGCATCACCGTGCTGATCGTCACCCCCTCGGACTTCTCCGCCGCTCCCGCCGCAGGGCCAACGGCCCTGTTCGACTGGGCGCGGTCCGGCAACGGCCAGCAGATCAACGACCATGGCCAGTGCGCCGCCGCGCTGCTGCCGCGCGACGACGACCTGGTGCTGGTGCTGCCCCCGCGCGCCGTGTCATGGCACCGGGTCGCGTTGCCCAAGGTAGCCCCGGCGCGCCTGCGCGCGGCGCTGGACGGTCTGCTGGAAGACCGCCTGCTGGCCGACACTGCGGAACTGCACTTCGCCCTGGAGCCCGGCGGCCGCTCGGGCCAGACGGTCTGGGTCGCGGCCTGCGACAAGGTCTGGCTGCGCGGCTGGCTGCAAACCCTGGAGTCCGCCAGCCGCCCCGTGGGCCGCATCGCGCCCGCGCTGTGGCCCCTCGTTCCCGCCGAGGCCCCCGGTGCATCGCCAGGCGCCTCGCGCAGCTTCACGCTGGACGTGCCCTCCAACATCCACTGGGCCTACAACGAAAACGGCCAGGTCTGGCTCGGCAGTGCCGGGCTGCTCGGCGTGAGTTGCTCGCCGGTGCGCGAGACGCCCATGGGCAGCGGCACCGCCGCCGACATGGTGGTCACGGCCCTCATGCCGCCGGCCATCGATGCCCCCGGCGAGCCGGGCGAGTTCGACGTCTGGCTGGCCGACCCGACCGTGGCCGGCCAGGCCGAACAGGTGCTGCAACAGCGGTTTGAACTCGTGGCCCAGCCCGCCTGGCTGCTGCGCTGCGCCCAGTCCGACTGGAACCTGGCCCAGTTCGACCTGAGCCTGTCGGCCGGCGCACGGCGCAGCCAGCGACTCAAGCGCAGCTTGCGGCAATGGCGCAACGCCCCGGCGTGGCGGCCCGCGCGCTGGGGCCTTGCCGCCCTGCTGGGCGTGCAACTGGTGGGCCTGAACGCCGCCGCCTGGCACGAGCGCAGCGCACTCGACACCAAACAGCGGGCCGTGGTGCAGACACTGCAGAAGACCTTTCCGCAGGTGACCGTGGTGCTGGACGCGCCGGTGCAGATGCAGCGCGAGGTCGCGCGCCTGCAACAGGCCAGTGGCGCGCTCTCGGCCGGCGACCTCGAAACCCTGCTCGCGGCCATCGATCAGGCCGCCGCTGGCGAGGCCCTGATCCCCTCGGTCATTGCCTACGGCACAGGCGAGGGCCGCTTCTCCGGCTGGCGCGCCAGCGAGGATCAGTTGCGCGCGCTGCAGCAGTCGCTGGAACGCAACGGCTGGCAGGTTCGCTTCAATGGCAACGAGCTGGCCCTGCGACCACCGCAACCCTGAACCCCATGGCTACCCGCGACGCCACCTCCCCTTTCGCCCGGCTCACGCTGGCGCTGTCGGTCGCGCTCTCGCGGCTGTCTTCCCGCGAGCGCACCGCCGTCACCGTCGCCGCCTGGGTCATCGGCGTGGGCCTGCTCTGGTGGCTGGCGGTGGCGCCGGCCCTGACCACCCTGCGCGAGGCCCCGGCGCGCCATGCCCGACTGGACGCCCAGCTCGTGCAGATGCAACGCATGGCCGCCACCGCCGAGGGCCTGCGCGGCCAGAACACGACCCAGCCGCCCAGCCGCGACGACGCGCTGCGCGCGCTCGAGACGGCCACCACCGGTCTGGCCGGCACGGGCCAGTTGTCCGTTCTGGGTGATCGCGCCACGCTCACCCTGCGCAACACGCCACCCGAAGCACTGGCCCAATGGCTGGCCCAGGTGCGCATCAACGCCCGTGCACTGCCGGTGGACAGCCAGATCACCCGGGAACCCGGCAGCCCAGGCTGGAGCGGCACCGTGGTGCTCGCCGGCCCCGCCCTGGGCGGTACGCCATGAACAGCCTATGGCCCGTCCGCCTGGCCTGGCTGGGCGGTTTCATCGGGCTGCTGGTGGCGCTGGTGGTGTTCGCGCCCGCGCACTGGCTGGCCAGCTCCGTGACCTCGGCCACGGGTGGGCAAGTGCAACTGCTCAATGCCCGCGGCACGGTCTGGAACGGCCAGGCCGACCTCGTCTTCACCGGCGGGGAAGGCAGCCGCACTCAAACCGCCCTGCCCCAGGGCCTGCACTGGCAACTGGCGCCGCGTCTGGCGTCGGGTTCCGTGGCACTGGCGCTGGCCCTGCGCGCGCCCTGCTGCACCCCTGAGCCCATGGCCCTCACGCTGATTCCACGCCTGGGTGGCGCCGAACTGCGTGTGGGCGCCACCAGCAGCCTGTGGCCTGCCGAACTGCTGGCCGGTCTCGGCACGCCCTGGAACACCCTGCGGGTGGAGGGCCAGCTGGCGCTGCAGACCCCTGGCCTGACGCTGCGCTGGGACCAGGGTCGCGCCAGTCTGCAGGGCGAAGCCTCCATCGAGGCACTGGACCTGGCCTCGCGCCTCTCAACCCTGCGCCCGCTGGGCAGCTACCGCATGAACATGCGCGCGCAGGCCGATGGCAACACCACCACGCTGGACCTGCAAACCCTCCATGGCGCATTGCAGCTCCAGGGCAGTGGCCAATGGGTGGGCGGGCGCCTGCGCTTCGAAGGCGTTGCAGAGGCCGCGCCCGAAAGCGAGGCGGCCCTGGGCAACCTGCTCAACATCATGGGTCGCCGCCAGGGCCCACGTTCGCTGCTCAACATCGGCTGACCATTGCGTGCGCCGCTCCTCCACACTTCACGATACGATCCGCTCATGAATCCGAACCCCTCCCGTGTCGTGCCCGCCCGGCCTCGCCGCCGCGCCGGCGCACCGACCCACGGCGGTGCACTCACGGCCCTGGCGCTGGCCTTGTGCCTGACCTCGGGCAACGGCGTTTCGCAGACCACGCGCGCCAGCGAGCCGGTGGTGCTGAACTTCGTCGCCGCCGACATCGAGTCGGTCGCTCGCACCATGGCCACCATCACCGGGCGCAACGTCGTCGTCGATCCGCGCGTCAAGGGCACCGTCAACCTCGCCACCGAGCGCCCCGTCACCCCCACTGCCGCGCTCAACCAGTTTGCGGCCGTGCTGCGCCTGCAGGGCTTCTCGCTGGTGGACACGGGCGGCCTGTACAAGATCGTGCCGGAGGCGGACGCCAAGCTGCAGGGCAACGTCGTCAGCGCGGGCTCGGTCTCGGCGCTGCCAGCGTCCAACACCGTGGTCACGCAAATCTTCCGCCTCAACCACGAGTCGGCCAACAACCTCGTGCCGGTGCTGCGGCCGCTGATCGGTGCCAACAACACCATCAACGTCAACCCCGGCAACAACTCGCTGGTGATCACCGACTACGCCGACAACCTCCAGCGGATCGGTCGCATCATCGCAGCGCTGGACGTGGCGGGGGCGACCGATGTCGAGGTCATCCCGCTGCAGCATGCGGTGGCCGCTGACATGGCCGCTCTCGTAGGCCGGCTGATCGACCCGGCCGTCGCGGGCGGCGGCGCCCAGACAGACCAGTCCTACAAAACCACGCTCGTGGCCGAACCCCGCAGCAACAGCCTGGTGCTGCGGGCGGCCAATCCGGCACGCCTCGCGCTGGTGCGCTCCCTGGTGGCGCGGCTGGACCAGCCGTCCTCGGAGAACGTGAGCGGCAACATCCATGTGGTCTACCTGAAGAACGCCGATGCCACCTCCCTGGCCACCACGCTGCGCGCGGCCCTGGCCGGGCAGGCGGGTGCTGGCGACGGTTCCGCCCTCGGCACCTCCACCACCCGCGTTTCGCTGCCCGCCGGCGTTGCGGCCGGTGCCGCAGGCAACCCAGCAACGGCTGCGGTGGCTTCCAGCGCGCCACCGTCCACAGGCGGCCAGATACAGGCCGACCCGGCCACCAACTCGCTCATCATCACCGCGCCCGAACCGCAGTACCGCCAGTTGCGCGCCGTGATCGACCAGCTCGATTCGCGCCGCGCCCAGGTCTACGTCGAGAGCCTGATCGCCGAAGTCAACGCCGAGAAGGCGGCCGAGTTCGGCATCCAGTGGCAGGGCGCGCTCGGCAATTCGGGCGACCGCGTGATCGGCCTGCTCGGCACCAACTTCGGCACCGGCGGCAACAACATCGTCAACCTCGCCCAGGGTGAAACGGCCCCCAATACGGGCCTGAACTTCGGCCTGGCACGCCGCACCAACGGCGTCTACGTGCTGGGTTTCCTTGCGCGCTTCCTGCAGGAAAACGGTGAAGGCAACATTCTTTCCACACCCAATCTGCTCACGCTGGACAACGAGGAAGCCAAGATCGTGATCGGCCAGAACGTGCCCTTCGTGACTGGCCAGTTCACCAATACCGGCAGCAACGAAGGCTCGGTCAACCCGTTCCAGACCATCGAGCGCAAGGACGTGGGCCTGACGCTGCGCGTGAAGCCGCAGATCAGCGAGAACGGCACCATCAAGATGACCATCTTCCAGGAGGTCAGCAGCGTGCAGCCGTCCTCCGTCAATTCCAGCACGGGATTGATCACCAACAAGCGCACCATCGAATCGACCGTGCTGGTCGACGACGGCTCCATCGTGGTGCTGGGTGGCCTGCTGCAGGACGAATACGCCGGCAACCAGGAAAAGGTGCCCGGCCTGGGCGACGTGCCGATCTTCGGTGGCCTGTTCCGCAGCGAGTCGCGTTCGCGCCGCAAGACCAACCTCATGGTGTTCCTGCGTCCGGTGGTGGTGCGTGACGCGCGCGAGACCAGCACCCTGGCACTGGACCGCTACGAGCTCATGCGCTCGGCGCAGAAGGATTCTCAGCCAGTCCAGAGCAAGGTGCTCGGCGTCAACGAGGCCCCGGTGATGCCGCCGCAGGCCGCCCCCGGCACCTTCCCGACGGGCCGCGAAGGCCAGGCGCCGGTGCGCTCGCTGGCCGACCCGCGCACAACGCCGCCGGTCAACCCCGCGCCCGTGCAGGCACCGGCGACGCCGCAGCAGTGAGGCGGCGGCCGTGAAATACCCGCTGCCCTACGCGTTCGCCCGTGAGCACCACTGGCTGATCGAAGACGACGGCATCAACCAGACCCTGCTGGGTAGCAGCACGCCCGCGACCGACTCGGGCGCGCAGACCCGGCGCCTCTCGGCGCTGTCGGAAATCCTGCGCTGCCACGCGGTGGACGACATCCGCTGGGAAAACGGCGAGAGCCTCAAGCAACGCATCAGCGCAGCTTACGCGCAGGGCGAATCCAGCGCGGCCGCGGTGGTGAGCGAGGTGCAGAGCGACGCCGACCTCAGCCGCATGATGCAGGAGCTGCCGGCCATCGAGGACCTGCTGGAGACCGCCGACGACGCGCCCATCATCCGCATGCTCAATGCCTTGCTCACGCAGGCCGCGCGCGATGGCGCGAGCGACATCCACATCGAGCCCTACGAGCGCCACTCCAGCGTGCGTTTCCGCGTGGACGGCACGCTGCGCGAGGTGGTGCAGCCCAACCGCGCCCTGCACGCCGCGCTGATCTCGCGCCTGAAGATCATGGCCGAGCTCGACATCTCCGAGAAGCGCCTGCCGCAGGATGGCCGCATCTCGCTGCGCATCGGCACGCGCGCGGTCGACGTGCGCGTCTCCACCCTGCCCAGCGCGCACGGTGAGCGCGCCGTGCTGCGCTTGCTTGACAAGAGCGAGAGCAAGCTCAGTCTGGAGGCGGTGGGCATGCAGGGCGACGTGCTGGAACGCTTCCGCAGGCTGATCGGCCAACCGCACGGCATCATTCTCGTGACCGGCCCGACGGGCTCGGGCAAGACGACCACGCTCTACGCCGCGCTGCAGCGCCTGGACGCCAACGCGCAAAACATCATGACGGTCGAGGACCCGATCGAATACGAGCTGCCGGGCGTGGGCCAGACGCAGGTCAATGCGCGCATCGACCTCAGCTTCGCCAAGGCCTTGCGCGCCATCCTGCGGCAGGATCCGGACGTGATCATGATTGGCGAGATTCGCGATTTCGAGACCGCGCAGATCGCCATCCAGGCCTCGCTCACCGGCCACCTCGTGCTGGCCACGCTGCACACCAACGACGCGCCCAGCGCCGTCACCCGCCTGACCGACATGGGCGTCGAGCCCTTCCTGCTCAGTTCCTCCCTGCTGGGCGTGCTCGCGCAGCGCCTGGTGCGCCGCCTGTGCGTGCACTGCCGGCGCCAGGACGACAAGGGCCAATGGCACCCGGTGGGTTGCCCCCAGTGCAACCACAGCGGCTACAAGGGCCGCACCGGCATCTACGAGCTGATGGTGGCCGACGACAAGATCCGCGCGCTGATCCACAACCGCGCCGCCGAGAGCAAGGTCTACGTGGCCGCCGAGGCCGCCGGCCTGCGCTCCATGCGCGCCGACGGTCAGCGCCTGATCGACGAGGGCATCACCTCGCCCGAAGAGGTGATGTCGGTGACAAGAGACTGAGCCGTCCGCCGACATGCCCGCCTATACCTTCGAAGCCCTGGACGCGCAGGGCGCCACCCAGAAAGGCCTGATCGACGCCGACACCGCCCGCTCAGCGCGCAGCATGTTGCGCGCGCGCGCGCTGGTGCCGCTGTTGGTCGAGCCCGCCATGGGTTCGACCGGCGCGGCCGTCTCCACGGGGCTGAACATCACCCTGTGGGGCGGTCGCGTGTTCAACGCCACCGCGCTCGCGGTGTGGACGCGCCAGCTCGCCGGCCTGGTCGCCGCCGGCCTGCCGCTGGAGCGCGCGCTCTCGGCCCTGACCGAAGAAGCGGAAGACGAGAAGCAGCGCAACCTCATGGCCTCCCTGCGCTCCGAGGTGAATGGCGGCTCGCCGTTCGCCCGCGCCCTTGCGCAGCACCCCCGCGAGTTCTCACCCATCTACACCGGCGTGATCGCGGCCGGCGAACAAAGTGGCCTGCTCGGCACCGTGCTCGAACGCCTGGCGGACGACCTGGAAGCGCGCGAAGCGCTCAAGAACAAGATCATCGCCGCCTCGCTGTACCCGGCCATCGTCACCCTGGTGGCCATCGTGATCGTGGTGTTTCTGGTGTCCTACGTGGTGCCGCAGGTAGCCAACGTGTTTGCCGGCAGCAAGCGCGCCCTGCCCTTCCTCACGGTGGTGATGCTCGGCCTGAGCGACTTCGTGCGCGCCTATGGCTGGCTCATGCTGGGCCTGCTGCTGCTGGGCGCGGGCGGCGTGGTGCTGGCGCGGCGCAACGAAGGCATGCGCCTGAGCATGGACGCCACCTGGCTGCGCCTGCCGCTGGTGGGGCGACTGGCGCGCGGCTACAACGCCGCGCGCTTCTCCGCGACGCTGGCCATGCTGGCGGCCGCGGGCGTGCCCATCCTGCGCGCGCTGCAGACGGCGGCCGAAACCCTCTCCAACCAGGCCATGCGCGCCGACGCGCTCGATGCCCTGGTGCTGGTGCGCGAGGGCGCGCCGCTGGCCTCGGCGCTGGGCAGCAAGAAGCGGTTTCCGCCCCTGGTGTCGATGTTCGCGCGCCTGGGTGAGCAAACCGGCCAGTTGCCCGCCATGCTCGAGCGCGCCGCGCGCCAATTGGGCGACGAGGTGCAGCGCCGCGCCATGCACATGGCCACCATCCTGGAGCCCCTGCTGATCGTCGGCATGGGCCTGGTGGTGATGCTGATCGTGCTGGCCGTGCTCATGCCCATCATCCAGCTCAACCAGCTGGTCACCTGAACATGGCTGTGACCCTCGACGGCAAGCTGGTCGTTGCCATTTCTTCGCGTGCGCTGTTCGACTTCGAGGAAGAGAACCGGCTGTTCGAAACCGGCGACGACCGGGCGTACATGAAACTGCAGCTCGATCGCCTCGACCAGCCGGCCCTGCCCGGCGTGGCGTTCTCGCTGGTGCACAAGCTGCTGGCCTTCAACGACGAGCAGGCCCAGCGCGTCGAGGTGGTCATCTTGTCGCGCAACGACCCGGTCTCGGGCATGCGCGTGTTCCGCTCCGCCAAGCACTACGGCCTGCCGATCCAGCGCGGCAGCTTCACGCGCGGCCAGCCGCCCTGGCGCTACCTGCGCCCGCTGCGCGCCAACCTGTTCCTCTCCACCCACCTGGCCGACGTGCGCGCCGCACTCGAAGCTGGCGTACCCGCCGCGCAGGTCTACCCGCAGTCGGTGCGCGCCAGCGATGCCCATCCGCACGAGGTGCGCATCGCCTTCGACGGCGACGCCGTGCTGTTCTCCGACGAGGCCGAACGCGTGTTCCAGTCGCACGGCCTCTCGGCCTTCCAGGAGCACGAAGCCACCAAGGCCGCACTGCCGCTGGCCGGCGGGCCGTTCAAACCCCTGCTGGAGGCCCTGCACCGGCTGCAAAGCGAGGGCACGCCGCTCATGCGCGTGCGCACCGCGCTGGTGACCGCGCGCAGCGCCCCGGCGCACGAGCGCGCCATCCGCACATTGATGAACTGGAACATCGAGGTCGACGAAGCCATGTTCCTCGGCGGCCTGCCCAAGGGCGAATTCCTGCGTGAGTTCGAACCCGACTTCTTCTTCGACGACCAGACCGGCCACATCGAATCGGCCGCGCTGCACGTGCCGGCCGGGCACGTGGCCAGCGGCATCTCGAACCCCTGACCCACCCCACACGCCGCGCAGGAACCTTCCGGCGCGCTGTCGGGTCTTGCATCGGCTTCCTTCCTCCACAGACCAGGTGATTGCATGACCCTGACCGACAAATTCCGCAGCTTCCGCGCGTTCGCGGGCAAGGTGGGCCGCTTGGCCATGCCCTACTTCAATTCGGACGAGAAGTGGCGCGCCCGCGCGCTGCTCGCGGCCATCATCGCGCTCAACCTGGGCGCGGTCTACATGCTGGTGCTGCTCAACGAATGGAACCGCGTGTTCTACGACGCGCTGCAGAACAAGGATGCCGAGGTGTTCTGGCGCGAACTCGGCCGCTTCACCTACCTGGCCTTCGGTTTCATCATCATTGCGGTCTACCGCTTCTACCTGACGCAGCTGCTGGAAATGCGCTGGCGCGCATGGATGACCGGCCACTACCTGGACCGCTGGCTCGCCAACAAGGCCTTCTACCACCTGGAACTCGCCCGCTTCGCGCGCGGCGCCGACGCACCGCCGGACAACCCGGACCAGCGCATCGCCGAGGACATGAACCTCTTCACCAGCTACTCGGTGAGCCTGTCCATGGGCCTGCTCAACGCCGTTGTCACCCTGGTGAGTTTCGTCGGCATCCTGTGGACGCTGTCGGGCAGCTTCGCCTTCAGCTTCAATGGCAGCGAATACACCATCCCCGGCTTCATGGTCTGGATGGCGGTGCTCTACTGCCTGCTCGGCAGCATCGCCACGCACTACATCGGCCGCCCGCAGATCGCACTCAACTTCAAGCAGCAGCGCTACGAGGCCGACTTCCGCCACCACCTGGTGCGGGTGCGCGAATACAGCGAATCGATCGCCCTTGACCGCGGCGAACCGGTGGAGCGCCAGCAGCTCGGCGGCCGCTTCACCGACGTGCTGGCCAACTATTTCCGGCTCATCAACGCGCAGAAACGCCTGACCTGGTTCACCGTCGGTTTCGGTCAGGCCGCCGTGGTGTTCCCCTTCATCGTGGCCGCGCCGCGCTTCTTCAGCGGCGCCATCCAGCTCGGCCAGCTGATCCAGATATCGTCCGCCTTCGGCCGCGTGCAGGACTCGCTCTCCTGGTTCGTGGACAACTACAGCGCCCTGGCGGCCTGGCGCGCCACCACCGACCGCATCACCAGCTTCGAGGAAAGCTTCCAGGCGCTGCAGTCGGCGCAGGAGAGCGCCGCCACCGACACCGGCGCCGACGGCTCGCTCGCCATTGAAGACCTGCGGCTGGCCCTGCCCGGCGGCATGGCCCTGCTGTCCACCAGCGGCCTGAAGGTCTCGCCCGGCGACACGCTGCTCGTCAAGGGTCCCTCCGGCAGCGGCAAGTCCACCTTGTTCCGCGCCCTCGCCGGCATCTGGCCCTGGGCGCGCGGCCTGCTGCACCGGCCGGCGGACTTCGACGCGCGCGTGATGTTCCTGCCCCAGCGGCCCTACTTCCCCAACGGCTCGCTGCGCGACGCGCTCGCCTACCCGGAGCCGGCCGATCGCCACAGCGACGCCGACCTGCAACTCGCGCTGCGCGAGGCCCTGCTGCCCGAGCTGGCCGACCGGCTCGACGACCACGACAGCTGGGGCCAGAAGCTCTCCGGCGGCGAACAGCAACGCCTGGCCATTGCCCGCGCGCTGATCAAGAAGCCGCGCTGGTTGTTTGTGGACGAAGCCACCAGCGCCCTCGACGAAGCCGCCGAAGCCACGCTGTATGCGCGGCTGCAGGCGCTGGTGAAAGAGAGCGACGGCGCCCTGGTGTCGATCGCGCACCGGCCCACCGTGGCGGCCTTCCACGGCCAGCAATGGACGTTCACGCCGGACAACACAGCGGGTGCGCGCTACCGGTTGGTGCCGTCGGTGACATAGCCCGCCCACCCCCGCGCCCTCAGCTCGCACGCCGGGCAAGTGCCGCAGCCATACCCCCACGCGTGCCGGTGTTCGCGGTCGCCGAGGTAGCAGGTGTGGGTGTGTTCGACGATCAGGTTCACCAGTGCGTTGCCACCACCGACCAGCAGCGCGTTCTCGCCCAGTTCGTGGGCCAGGCGCCACGTGGCGGCCTTGTCGATCCACATCAGCGGGGTGTCGATGAGGAAGCGGTGGTCCATGCCGAGTGACAGTGCCACCTGCAGCGCCTTCATGGTGTCGTCGCGGCAGTCGGGGTAGCCCGAGAAGTCGGTTTCGCACACGCCGGTGACGATGACCTGGATGCCGCGGCGGTAGGCGAGCGCGGCGGCGAGTGTGAGGAAGAGCAGGTTGCGCCCGGGCACGAAGGTGTTGGGCAGGCCGCTGGCCTCCATGCGAAAGGCCATGTCGCGGGTGAGCGAGGTGTCGCTGACCTTGCCGAGCACGGCGAGGTCGAGCACGTGGTCTTCGCCCAGCCGGTCTGACCAGGCCGGAAACCGTTCGCGCAGTTCGCGCAGCACGTTCAGGCGCGCCGTCATTTCCACGTGGTGGCGCTGGCCGTAGTCGAAGCCGATGGTTTCCACGCGCGGATATCGCGCAAGGGCGTGGGCCAGGCAGGTGGTGGAGTCCTGCCCGCCGGAGAAGAGCACGAGCGCGCTGGTGTGGTGGGGGGTGTTGGGGGGCGGGGCGGCGTTCATGGGCGCGATCGTAGCGCGCGCAGAAGCCGTCTACATCATGCGCTCGGACTTGCGGCTGGCGTGGTCGCGGCTGGTGGCGAGCATGCGGATCAGCGCGCGGTTGGCGTGTTCCAGGCTGACCTCGTGGCGCTGGCAGACCGCGGGCAGGCGGTGCAGCTGGCTGGCTTCGCCCTGGGCACGCGCCACGTCGAGCAGGGGGTGGTAGGGGCCGTCGCGGCGCAGCACGGCGTCGTACACGCGGCCCGACAGGGGCAGGCGGTGCAGCAGATCGCCCAGCGGCTGGTGCAGCAGGCGGTCAAGCTGCGAGAGCAGCGCGGTGGTATAGACCTCGCCGCGCAGGTTGTCTTCCGAGCCGGTGGCCAGCAGGTGCTGGGCCAGGCGCGAGCGCATCACCATGGCGTAGCGCACCGGGTGCAGGTCCTGGTCGGGTTCGCTGCCGGGCAGTTGCTCGGCCAGCCAGCGGCCCAGTTCCTTGAAGCCCAGCATCATCAGCGCATGGCGCAGCGAGGCGATGTCGTGGCGCAGGCCGTAGGCGGCGGAGTTGACGAGCAGCAGGATGCGGTAGACCAGCACCGGGTCCTGCCGCACCAGGCGTTCCAGGTGTTCGATCGAGCAGTCTTCATCGCCAATGGCCAGCAGGATCTGCCGGATCACGACGGCGTCGTAGTTCAGCGGTTCCTGGCGGTGCGCGTAGAGCACGTCGTCATCGGGCCAGCCGAGCAGACCCCAGGCGCCGGCTTCGTCCAGGCAGTGGCGCGCCAGCACCTGGCTGGCCACGCCTTCGACCACGCGGTCCTGCAGCGGCAAACGGGGCCGGGGCGTGCCCAACAGTTGCTGGGCGTCGGCAGTGCTCAGACGCACCATGCTGCGCGCATCGGCCGGCGCGGTGATCTGGTCGCGCACGCTCTCCAGGTCGGTGTGGCGCAACAGGCGGTGGCCGCGCCGCGCGGCGGCGTTCAGGCGGGCCAGGGTTTCGGGCTGTTCGAACTGCGAACCGGGCACCTCGATCCAGGTGTTGTGCACGGGTTCGCAGGCCAGGGTCTGCTGCAGCAGGCGCGGGCTGTCCACCGACAGGATGAGCACCGGCGCGCTCTCGGGCCAGTCGTCGCCCAGGGCCTGCATGAGGTGGGCGGCGTCGACGGCTTCGGGGTGGATGGCGCGCACGCCCAGCCGCACCGCGGCCAGCTCGCGTGCGCGGTTCCACACGGGTTCGTAGCCCAGTGCAATGCTGTCGAGCACGGTGTGGTTCGTCATGGGAGCAAGGAAGAGGAAGCCGGGGAATCAGCTGATGGCGTTGAAGAGCGACAGGCGCTGCACCTGCGCATAGGACTGGATGGCGGCCTCGAAGCCGACGCGCTGCATCTCCAGGTCCGACAGGCCCTTGATCATGTCCAGGTCTTCCAGGCGCGACTGTTCGGTTTTCAGGTCGACAGAGCGGTTCTCCATCTGGCTGTTCAGCGAATCGGCGCGGTTGAGCCATTCGCCGGCGCGCCCGCGCGCGGCCAGCACGCGGTCGTGGCCGGCATCGACTTCGGTGATCGCGCGCGCCATGGCCTGGGTGTGGTGCGCGCTTTCGTTGGGGCCGTTGTAGCGCAGCGCGTCCACCGCGCTCTGCACCACCGAGAAGATGTCGGTGGGGGCGGTCACGGGGCGCAGTTCCACGCTGTCGCCGGCCGCGGGCACGCCACGCATCTCCAGCGACATGCCGTCGAACTCGATCGTTCTGTTGGCCACGAAGGGCTGGCCGACGTGGCCGGCCACGGGCGTGCCGGTGCTGACGTTGGTGACGGTGTACTGCATCACGCCGGCCACCTCGGCGAAGGTGATGTCGTAGTCGTCGCCGGTAAGCAGGGCCACGTCGGTGACTTCGCCCATGGTGGTGTGCACGTTGCCGGTGTTGGTGTTGGGCAGAGTCAGCGTGAAGCTGCCGTTGCCTTGCGGCACGCGCATCCAGATGGCGTCGCCGTCGAGCGCCTGCGGCAGCGCGCTGTTGCCCGCGGCGGCCTGGCCGCGCTGGCCCTCGAACTGCACGCCATTGCCGCTGGGGCCATACAGATCCACGAAGGGGACGGACGCGCCGCCAAGGCCGCCGTAGAGCGTGCGCCCGGCGTTGTCCTTGCGGTTGGCCACGGCGATGAGCTGCTCGCGCAGGCCTTCGAGTTGCTTGGCCACGTCCTCGCGCTCGGCGTCGGTGAAGGTCGCATTGCCGGCGGTCACCAGCAGGTCGCGCACTTTCTGGATCAGATCACCCGATTCGGCCAGACCGCTCTCGGCCTGTTGCAGGCTGGTGCGGGAAGCCTCCAGCGCGCGCAGGTCGGCGGTGGTGCGCGCAAGGCGGTTGGCGGCGGTCTCGGCCAGCGTGGCGGCCACCGGGTCGTCGCTGGCCTTCATCACGCGCTTGCCCGTGGTCACACGCTCCTGCTGCGCGGCCAGCTCGGCCTGGCGCTTGGTCAGCAGGGCGATGGTGTTGTCGTAACTGTTGGCGGTAGAGATTCGCATGGCGATTCCTCAATCCTTCAAACAAAAACCCCGCCGGCGCGAGATGACTTGGTCCAGAGGCTTCAAGGGCCCGGCTACGCCGGCCCAAGAAGCCGTCCCCCCTCGAAGCGCCGAAGGCGCGCCACGGAGGGGGGAAGCCGCACAGCGGCGCAGGGGGGTGTTCATATCTAGCGGCCGACGGTCTGCAGCAGGCTGTCGAAGGTGCTCTGCGCGATCTGGAGAAACTTGGCCGAGGCCTGGTAGGCCTGCTGGTACTGCAGCAGGCGCGCGGCCTCCTCGTCGAGGTTGACACCGGCCACATTGGCGCGCGCGGTCTCTGCCGTGGAGGCGATCTGGCCCGAGAAGCTGGCGGCGAACTCGGCACCCTGCACGCGCATGCCGACGTCCGAGAACATGCTGACGTAGCCGTCGGACAGGGGCACGCCGTCGAAGGTGGGCAGGTCGCGCAAGCCCAGCATGCCGGTGGCGTTGCCGGCGTTCTGCGCGATCGAACCGGCGGGCGCGGGGTCGATGTTGAAGGTGTCGCCCGCCGTGGGGCTGCCGCGCAGCGTGAGGCTCCAGCCGTTGAGGGTGATCGCCTGGCCGGGCGCGTAGTTGTAGCTCGGGGGCGGGCCGGCGTTGTCCGGCGGCGGGTTGCCCGGGCCCAGGCCGGTGGCGGTGAAGCTGCCGTCGGCCAGGAAGGTGATGGTGACCGGGTCGGTGAGGTTGGCCGAGATGGACGAGGCGTGCAGGCTCTCCACGCTCAGGCCGCCGGCGTTGTCGGTGCCGGGTGTGACCATGACCGGGCTGGCCGCGGCGAGCCGGTCGGGCGCGCCAATGGCCACCTGCAGGTTGCGCGCGGCGGCCTCGAACGGACGCACCAGGAAGCGGTCGCCCACGGCGGCGGCGCCGGCGTCGAGGTTGAAGGTCAGGCCGTCGATCTGGGCGGGCAGCGCCGGCACGGGCGTGCTGGTGCCGTCGGACAGGCGCACCACGTTGATGCCACCGGCGTCAAAGCGCACCTCGTAGTCGGAGGCGACCAGCGCGGTCGGGTCGGCCACGGTGGCGCTGATGTCGGCATTGCCGGTGTTGGTGGGCACCGGCAGGCCCGCGGCGGCCGCGGGTGGGATGAAAAAGTTCTGCCCCGGGTTGCCCTGCAGGTCCACGCCCAGCGCATGCTGGCTGTTCACCGTGGTGGCCGTGGCCAGGGCGATGCGGCCCACCAGGTTCTGCGTGTCCACCAGGTCGTCGTTCATGAAGCGCATGAGGCCGGCGAGTTCGCCGCCCCCCAGGCTGTTGTCGGGGATTGGCGTGCTCAGCCCGCCCTGCACGAAGGACAGCGCAATGCGCGAGCTGTCGGTGCTGTCGCGCCCGGTGGCGAGCGCGTTGGCGCGCTGGCCCAGCACCAGCGGCTGGCTGCCGGCGACGAACACGCTCACGCTGCCGTCGTCGGCCGGCACGGTGCTGACCTGCACCAGCTTGCTCATCTCTTTCAGGATCTGGTCGCGCTGGTCCAGCAGGTCGTTGGGCGTGTGGCCGCTGCCCCGGCTCTCGGTCAGGCGGGCGTTGACCTGGGCCAGGTCCCGCGCCAGGCCGTTGATGACATTGACCGCGCCTTCCACCTGCTGCTGCGTGGCCTGCTGCAACGCGTCGAGCTGGCTGGCGGTGTTGCGCAGGCGCGAGGCCAGTTCCTCGCCCTTGGCGATCACGACCACGCGCGCGGTGAGGTTGCCCGGCGAGGACGAGACGTCGCCCCAGGCGTTGAGCATCTCGTTGAGCGCCGCGCCCAAGCCGGCCGAGCCGATGGGGAAGGCGCTCTCCAGCTGCCGCAGCCGGTCGTATCGCAACGCGTCGGCCGCAGCCACGGAGCCGGTCATCTGCGCCTCGCGCGTGAGGTAGGCGTTGTGCGAGCGTTCGACGGTGGCGATCTCCATGCCCTTGCCGAAGTAGCCGTTGCCCATCTTCTGGTAGCCGGAGGTCTGCTGCAGCACGTTCTGGCGCGAATAGCCCGGCGTGTTGACGTTGGCAATGTTGTTGCCGATGACCTGCAGGGCCGCCAGGTTGGCGTTGAGCGCGCGGGCACCGATGTTGAGGGCGGACATGGTCGGGGTGTCTCGTTCAGCCCTGCGCCCGCTGCAGGCTCAGGGTGGTGTTGATGGCGCGACTGAGTTTGGCCGCGTAGTTCGGGTCGGTCGCGTAGCCGGCCTTCTGCAGCCCGCTGGCGAAACCCTGGACGGAGCCAAGCTGGTCCATCACGCCCTCGTAGCGCGGGCTGTTGCCGATGAGGCGGGCGTAGTCGCGGAACGAGTCGGCGTAGGAGTCGTAGGCGCGGAACTTCGCGGTGACCTTGCGCGCCTCGCCGTTCACGTATTCGGTGGTGGTGATCTCGGCGACCTTGCCCTTCCAGCTGTCGGTGGCCTTGATGCCGAACAGGTTGTGCGAGGGCGAACCGTCCGCGTGGCGGATCTCGCTGCGGCCCCAGCCGGTTTCGTGGCCGGCCTGGCCCAGCATGAAGCTGGCGGGAATGCCCGACTCGCGCGCGGCGGCGGCGGCGGCCTGGCCGTGCTGTTCCACGAATCCCGCCTGGCGCGAACCGGCGCTCGCGCGGCCCACCGTGCTGGCGTCGGTGCCAAGGGGCTGCTCCGGGGTGAAGACACTGGCGTCGACGGGGTTCTTCGCACCGGCCATCTGGCGGCCAAGCTGGCGCTCGATGGCTTCGGACAGGCCGCCCGGAAGGCCGGAGAGCTGCACCGCGAACTGCTGGTCCAGCAGGTCCATGCCGAGATTGCTGCCTTCGCCATCCATCAGGCCGGACTTCTGCGTCGCCTCGCGCATGCTCTTGATGAGCTCGCGCATGAAGAGCGATTCAAACTGTTTGGCCGCCTCTTTCAAGGCGGCCTTGTCGTCGCCCTTGCCCGAGCCGTAGCGCAGCGCGTTCAGCGCTGTCGGGTCGGCGGCCAGGCCGCTGGGCATGAGGGCGTTGGTGTTCATATCACCTCGAGCTCGGCGTTCAGCGCACCCGACGCCTTGATGGCCTGCAGGATGGCCAGCAGGTCCTGCGGCGTCGCGCCGAGGGAATTCAGCGCGCGCACCACGTCGGCCAGTTGCGGCGCGGTGTCGAGCTTGATGAGCGAGCCCTTTTCCTGGGCGATCTGGATGTCGGCCTTCTCGCTCACCACGGTCTGGCCGCCCACGGACAGCGGGTTGGGCTGGCTGACCACCGGGGTGGAGCTGATGCTCACCGACAGGTTGCCGTGCGAGACGGCGCACGCACCCAGCGTGACCGCCTGGTTCATGACGATGGAGCCGGTGCGCGAGTTGATGATGACGCGCGCGGTGGGCACCGCGGCGTCGAGCCGGATGTCTTCCACCCGGGCGAGAAAGCTCACGCGCTCGTTCGGGTTGGCCGGCGCGCGCAGGCGCACCACGCGGCCGTCCACGGCGTTGGCCACGCCCGCGCCCATCACCTTGTTGATGGCGTCGGTGACGCGGCTGGCGGTCTGGAAATCGTTCGAGTTCAGGCCGAGGTCGATGGTCTCGCCCAGCGCGAAGGGCGTGGCCACCGCGCGCTCGACCTGCGCGCCACCGGGCACGCGCCCCGCGCTCAGGTGGTTGATCTGCACCTTGCTGCCACCGGCCGAGGCGCCCGCGCCGCCGACCAGCAGGTTGCCCTGCGCGAGCGCGTAGATCTCGCCGTCGGCACCCTTGAGCGGCGTGGTGATGAGCGTGCCGCCGCGCAGCGACTTGGCATTGCCCACCGAGGACACGGTCACGTCGATCATCTGGCCCGGCTGGGCGAAGGCCGGCAGTTGCGCGGTGACCATCACGGCCGCCACGTTCTTGAGCTGCATGCTCGCGCCCGGCGGCAGCGACAGACCCAGCTGCTGCAGGTAGTTGTTCAGGCTCTGCGCGGTGTAGGGCATCTGCGTGGTCTGGTCGCCGGTGCCGTCCAGGCCCACGACCAGGCCGTAGCCGGTGAGCTGGTTGCTGCGCACGCCCTGCACCGCCGCGATTTCCTTGATGCGGATGGCCTGGGCACTGACCGGCAACACGGCCAGCGCGCTGCACAGCACCATCAAGAATCGGAAGAAGCGGTCGATAGTCATTTCATGGGTCCAACTGATCCGGCGCGAAGTGCAGAGATTCAAGGGCGCCGCAGAGCCGGCTTTGCCGGGCTGCCAGCGCCGCCCCCTTGAGGGGGTCGCACGCAGTGCGGCGGGGGTGATTCATCATGCATTGGCTTCAGAACGGGATAACGCTCAAAAAGAAGCGCGCCAACCAGCCAATTGAAAGCGCTTCGTTCTGTGCGCCGCGCCCGCGCGATTCGATGCGCGCGTTGGCTACCTGCGTGGAGGCAACCACGTTGCCAGGCCGGATCTGCTTCGGATCGACGGTGCCGGAGAAGCGCAGCACGTCCACGTTCTGGTTCACGCCAATCTGCTTTTCGCCCACCACCAGCAGGTGGCCGTTGGGCAACACCTCCTGCACGGTGGTGGTGATGGAGCCCGAGAAGGTGTTGGCGCTCTGCGTGCTGCCGTCGCCGGAGAAGCTGTTGGAACTTTGCGCGCCGAGGTTGGCGCGCTCGAACGGGCCGCCCTTGAGCAGCGGCAGCGCCGAGATGCTGCCCGAGAGTTCGCCGCTGCGGTCAATCGAGGCGGAGGAGCTCTGGCTGGCCGTCACACGTTCTGTGATCTGCACGGTGAGGATGTCGCCCGGGAGCCGCGCGCGCGGGTCTTCGAACGCGGGGCGGTAACTCGCGGCCTGGAACAGGCTGCCGCTGGGGGAGACGGTGGTGGCCGGTGCCGCGGGCGCCGCGGCCTGGGCATAGCGCACCGGCGTGGCGGGCACCAGGTCCACCTTCGGCGTGCGCTGCAGGGTTTCGCAGCCGGCGGCGAGCACGGCGAGCGACAGGATGAGGGCGATGCGCATGTTCGGCCCCATCAGAGTTGACTCAGGCGCTGCAGCATCTGGTCGGATGTCTGGATCGCCTTGGAATTCATCTCGTACGCGCGCTGCGTCTGGATCATGGTCACCAGCTCCTGCACCACGTTGACGTTGGAGGTTTCAACAAAACCCTGCATCACCGTGCCCATGCCAGCCGATCCGGGTGCGCCATTGATGGGATTGCCCGAGGCCAGGCTTTCGGCGTACAGGTTCTGGCCCAGCGGCTCCAGGCCGGCCGGGTTGATGAAGCTGGCCAGCTCGATGTTGACCACCTGCTGCGGCGCGGGGTTGCCCGGCAGCTTGACGGTGACCACGCCGTCGCTGGAAATCGTGATGCTCTGCGCCTCGGCCGGCACGGTGATGCCGGCGGTGAGCGGGTAGCCGCTGGAGGTGACGATGCGGCCCTGCGCGTCGGGCTTGAAGCTGCCGTCGCGCGTGTAGCCCACCGTGCCGTCGGGCATCTCGACCTGGAAGAAGCCGTTGCCGTTGACAGCCAGGTCCAGGGGGTTGTCGGACTGCTGCATGCTGCCCTGCGAGAAGTTGCGCGTGGTGGCCACGGTGCGCACCCCCAGGCCCACTTGCAGACCCGTGGGCAGCTCGGCCTGCTCGGCCGCATTGGCACCGACCTGGCGCAGGTTCTGGTACATCAGGTCCTCGAACACGGCGTTGGCGCGCTTGAAGCCATTGGTGGAGACGTTGGCCAGGTTGTTGGAGATCACGTCCAGCTGCATCTGCTGCGCCTGCATGCCGGTCTTGGAAATCATCAGCGAATTGATCATGGTGTGCTCCGCGAATTGAGGGGGTTCAGCCGTTCATGCTGAGGAGTTGGCTGGCGGTCTTGTCGTTGGTTTCGCCGTTCTGCAGCATGCGCATCTGCGTCTCGAACTGTCGCGCCACCGCGATCATTCCGATCATGGCTTCCATGGCATTGACGTTGGAGCCCTCGAGCGCACCGTCCTGCAGGCGGGCGACCTCGCTGGCTGGAAGGGGATCGCCCTGCAGGGTGCGGAACAGGCCGTCCTCGCCACGACGCAGCGGGTTGTCCGCGTCGGGGGTGACCATCTTGAGGCGGCCCACGTTCTGCGGCGGCTGGTCGCCCACGCGCGTGCTGACGGTGCCGTCGTTGGCGATGTCCACGCGCGCACCCTCGGGGATGACGATCGGACCGCCGTCGCCGAGCATGGTCAGGCCCTGGCCTCCGACCAGGGTGCCGTCGGGCGTGACTTCCAGTGCGCCGGCGCGGGTGTAGGCCTCGATGCCGTCGAGCCCCTGCACCGCGAAGTAGGCGTTGCCCTGGGCCGCCACATCGAGGTTGCGCCCGGTGGCCGTGACCGAGCCCGGCAGTTCGGAGTGCCCTGGCGTGGCTTCGAGCGCGAACACGCGCGTGCTTGCGCCGTCACCGCGCACGGGCACGGCGCGGAAGGTGGAGAGTTCGGCGCGAAAACCCGTGGTGGACACATTGGCCAGGTTGTTGGCCAACACCTGCTGGCGATACTGGGCGGCATTGGCGCCCGTCATCGCGGTGTAAATCATGCGGTCCATGCACAGTTCCTTTCACTCGCCGACCGCAGCCAGCAGCGCTGACCACGACGGAGTTAAAGGATTGTGGAAAAACTTGAGGGGAGCCAGTGCAGTGAACAGCACGGCTTGTGCCCGTCATTTCCTCGCTTCAAACGCCCCCTTCACGGGGGCGAGACAGACGGCCCCTGCGGGCCGCCCGTGCGATGCCGTTCAGTGCGGCGTGCGCCGCTGCCAACGGACGGCGGGGAGGTTGATGCGGCTGTTGTCCGAGCCGTCCCATTCGGTCTGCAGGCCGTGTTGCTGCAGCACCTCGCACACCTTGCGCCCCACGGCGATGAAATCGGCCGCGTCCTGGCTGTCCAGGTAGCCAAAGGCCAGCATCAGGCCTTCGCCGTACAGGGCGCGGTCCAGGTCCTGGCTGTGAAAGAAGCAAAAGCCCGTGTAGCGGCCCTCGGGCACATCGTCGGCGTTGATCACATCGGACACCGACTCGAAGCCGTCGCTCATGGTGTTGCCGGCGCACTGCAGGGCGCAAATGCCTTGTGCGTTCAGGCTGTCAAAGGCGCGGTCGAGCCGGTCGCAGTCCGTCTCCTTGGGCCAGGTGGCCTCCGCGGCGCGCTTCTTCGCCAGCAGCGCGGTGGCAAAGGCCTTGACCCATACGACATCGAAGTCATCGCCGGCCGCAGCGTTTTCGTCGATCCAGCGGTCGATGTCCTCCGGCGCGTCGTAGCCGTACCAGATCCACTCCTTGACCATGGCGCGCATGGTGTCGGTGGCGTCGTCGACCTCGTCGTCCATCCCGGCGTCATCGTCAAGCGGGTAGACGGGCTCCTCGGCGGCCTCACCTGCACCGGCCACGTCGACGTCGGTGACCGGCCAGGCGTCCTCGAATTGTTTGCGGCCATTTCGGCGCACCCCGATCTGGCGCCGATGCGCATCGAAGCACAGAAAGAAGTCGCGCCCATAAGGGCTCAAGGTCTTGCGCTCATCCAGCTCGGAATCGGCATGCGCAAGCAGATAGGCGTCCACGACGATGTTGAAGTCGCTCTTGTGGGCGGCCGCCAGTGTCGCGCATTCGCGCAGCACGCGGTCCATCGTTTCGTGCGCAGGCTCGGCCCCCACGAAATGCACGTTGAGCCCATACAGCCGCTGATGGGGCGAGTGGTAGTACTCCACCTGCGCGCCCATGCGCTCGGCGGGCGGGAAATCCAGGGAAAGGGCTTGAAACGGCGAAGGAGGGGCGCTGTCGGTCATGGCGTGGCGTGCGAGTGGCGGAGGTCACCGCCATGCTAGGCACGGTCTGCCCCGCCCGCACTACTGCAAAGGGGCTATTCCTGAAGCCTTGTCAGGCTCAGCGCATGTTCAGCAGCGTGCTCATCACCTGGTCTTGCGTCTTGATGGTCTGCGCATTGGCCTGGTAGGCGCGCTGCGCGGTCATCATGTTGACCAGCTCGGCGGTGAGGTCGACGTTGGAGTCTTCCAGCGCGCCCGAGCGGATGCTGCCGAAGCTGCCCGATCCCGGCTCACCGCGCACCGGTTCGCCGGACGAGAACGTGGCCGACCAGTTGCCGCCACTTGAGGGCGCGAGGCCCTGCGCGTTGCGGAAGTTGACCAGCGCGATCTGGCCGGCCGCGCGCGTCTCGCCGTTGGAGTACATGCCGGTGACCACGCCGGATTCGTCGATCGTCAGACCCACGAACTCGCCAGGGTAGTAGCCGTCCTGATCGAGGTCGTGCACCGCGAAGTCGGTGCCGAACTGGCTCGCGCCGGTCAGGTCGAGCGTGACCGGGAAGGTCACCAGCGGGTCGTTGGGCGAGGCCAGTGTCAGCGTGGGCGGCGGCGTGATCGAGGCCGGGTCGAGCGTGCCGTCGGCGTTGAAGTTGAGCGACACCGGCGGCGCCAGCGGCGCGGGGGTGCCGCCGTTGACGCTGGCGTACACCTCCCAGGTGTTGTTGGCGGTCTTGGTGAAGGCCAACGCCACCGGCACTTCCATGCCCTGCGGGTCGTAGGCCACCATCGAGGTGCCGTAGGTCGTGATTGGGGTGGGCGGTGTCACGCTCGCGGCGATGGGCGCGCGCGCGTCGAGGTTGAACTCGGCCACGATGGCGCTGGTCTGGCGCGCGGGGATGGGCGCGCCGGTGGGCAGCGACAGCGGCTGGCTCTCGAAGCTCAGGCGGTTGCCGGCGTCGTCGGTGGGGTAGCCCATGAGCTGGCCACCCTGCTGGTTGATGATGTTGCCCTCGCGGTCGAGCTTGAACATGCCCGAGCGCGTGTAGGCCATGGTGCCATTGGGCTGCTGCACCTCGAAGAAGCCGTTGCCGTTGATGGCCAGGTCCAGGTCGTTGCCGGTGACGGTGATGTTGCCCTGCGTGAACAGCTGCGACACCGTGGCCACGGTCACGCCGATGCCCTTGCTGCCGCCGCCGGACGAGTTGACCGAGCTCGCGTAGAGCTCGGCGAACTCGGCGCGCGAGCTCTTCATGCCCACCGTGTTGGCGTTGGCGATGTTGTGGCCGATCACGTCGAGGTTGCGGCTGGCGCTGTTCAGGCCGGAGAGTCCTTGCTGGAATGCCATGGTGAAGTCCTTGAGGGAGGGAAAACGGTTGTTCTGGTAAGGGGCCGGGGTTCAGGCGCTCACATGTAGGCGAGCACGTCGTTGTAGGCGCGGGTGCTGCCGTCCTGCAGCAGCATGTAGATGGAGCCGCCGGAGAAGCTCACCGAGTCGACTGACAGGCGCTTGAGCGAGACGGTGTCCACCGCCGCGCCACCATCGACCGCGCTCACCCTGAAGCCCTGGACGGTGGCAGGGTCGATGCCGGCGGCATCCCACTCGAATCCGTGCAGGCCCGCGCCAAGCGCGCCCATTTGCACGGTGTCGATCACTTCGCCGTTGGTGCCCATGATGTCGACTCGCACGTCGCTGGCCTTGCCTTCGAGCGAGAAGGCGGCCTTGCCCTGGCCGTTCTTGAAGGTCAGCGTGTCGCCCGGCAACAGGGCCTCGCGCCCGATCAGCGAGGTGCCCTGCAGCGCGGTGGCGGAGGAGAACTGCGCCGCCATGCCCTTGAGCGTGGCGTTGAGTTCCTGGATGCCGCTGACCGTGTTGATCTGCGCCATCTGGGTCGTCATCTGCGCGTTGTCCATCGGGTTGAGCGGATCCTGGTTGTTGAGCTGCGCGACCAGCAGCTTGAGGAAGCGGTCCTGCGAGGCCTGCGGGTCGGTCGCGTTGCTGGCCGACGTGCCCGTGGTGCTGCCCGGCGTGTTGCCGAGGTTGGAGAGATCAAGGGGCTGGATGAACATGGGTCAGGTCCGGTGGTCGTTGCGGCGGGCTCACTGGCCCATCTGGAGGGTCTTGAGCAGCAGCGACTTGGCCGTGTTCATGACCTCAACATTGTTCTGGTACGAGCGCGAGGCCGAGATCATGTTCACCATCTCCTCCACCGGGTTCACGTTCGCATGCGTCACGTAGCCGTCTGCGTCGGCGCTGGGGTGGCTGGGGTTGTGCACGCGGCGGCCCGGCGCATCGCTCTCGACGATGTTTTGCACCTTCACGCCGGCGCTGCCATCGCCCCCCATGGGCACGGTCTGGAACAGGATGTGGCGCGCCTTGTAGGTCTGGCCGTCCGGCCCGGCCACGGCATCCGCGTTGGCCAGGTTGCTGGCGACCACGTTGAGGCGCTGCGACTGCGCGCTGACCGCGCTGCCCGAAACCCCGAAGATGGAAAACATCGACATGGCAGATTCCTTTCAGCTCATTGGCCGGTGATGGCGCTGAGCATCGTCTTGACGTGGCCGTTGATGAATCGCAGCGTGGACTCGTAGCGCACGCTGTTGTCCACGAAGTTGGCGCGCTCGCGGTCGAGGTCGACCGAGTTGCCGTCCTGGCTCGGTTGTGTCTGCACCGTGTAGGCCAGGTCGGGGTGGCGCGCATCGGTCGTGCCCAGGCGCATGTGGCCGGCGCTGGTCTGGCTCACGGTCGCGCCCGCGCCGGTCTGCGCGCCTGAAACGCTCTTGAGCGCGGCGGCAAAGTCGAAGTCGCGTGCGATGTAGCCGGGGGTGTCGGCGTTGGCGATGTTGCTGGCGATCACCTGCTGGCGCTGCGAGCGCAACAGCAGCGCGTTGGCATGGAAGTCCAGCCGGGCGGTCATCTGTTCAAGCATGGGCGGCAACTCCTTCGGGTGACGGGGCCGGCGCGGTGCCTCCACAGGGAGGTCCCGATACCGGGGGTTGAAGGAATTATGAAAATCTTGAGGGTCGGCAATGAGCGGAACAAGCGCCGCTTTGCAAGGCATTTCCCGGCTTTGTCCGCGGCGTCACCGACCTACAGTGCTCCACTGAACCCGCCCGCCATCCAGGAGAACGCCATGCCATTCGCCCCACTGTCCCCCACGCGCAATGCCTTTCGGCGGCTGGTGGGCCGGTGGACGGGCGCACTGGCCGCGCTGTGGCTGGTGACCAGTGGCGGCGCCATGGCCAGCGGGTCATCGGACGCGCTGGAGAACACGGCCCGCGCCTGGCTCAAACCCGCGCTGGATGCCCAGTTGCCCCAGGACGCCGATCTGCCCCTGCGCACCGAGGTGGTGATGGGCTCGCTCGACAGCCGCCTGCGCCTGGCGCCCTGCAACAAGGTCGAACCCCACCTGCCCCCGGGCTCGCGCCTGTGGGGCCGCAGCCGCATCGGCCTGCGCTGCGTGGACGGGCCGCGGCGCTGGAACGTCTACATCCCGGTCACCATCAAGGCCTGGGGGCCGGCCTGGGTGCTCAAGCGCCCGGTCGACGCTGGCGCGACTTTGTCTCAAGATGACGCCGAACAGGTCGAAGTGGACTGGGCGGCCCAATCCTCGGCTGTGCTGGCGCGGCCCGACATGTGGGTCGGCCAGCAGACCGCGTTTGCCCTCACACCGGGCCAGGCGATCCGCGAGAACATGGTGCGCCCGATGAAGGCCTTTGCCGCGGGCGACCAGGTGCGGGTCAACAGCAGCGGCACGGGATTCAGCATCTCGGCCACCGGCAAGGCCCTCACCCAAGGTCTGGTCGGGCAGTCCGCCCGCATCCGGCTGCCCGGCGGGCGGGTGGTCACCGGTGAGGTCCAGGACGACCAGACCGTCGAGATGGCGCTGTGAACCGGGCGTCGGCAACGGACCGCCAGACGTGACGGATGGCCCGACCCGGCGCCATAAAAATGCCTAAAGTTCGTGTGACCGGGGTCGATAGTTCTTTCACATCACCCTGACTGCGGGGTTTGGAGCGTGAAATGAAAGTCGATTCGTCACCCGATTCCTATATAGGTTCCGTGGCCGGTGGTCCCCAGAAGACCGCCGAAAAACCCGTCGCGGGCGCCGAACAGGCCGCCGCCGCGGCGGCCACACCGGCCAAACCCCAGGCGGGCGTGACCGTGACCCTGTCGCCCACCACCGTTTCGGCGATGGGCTCCGGCGGCAGCGAGGTGTTCAACGCCGAGAAGGTCGAATCCATGAAGCAGGCGATCGCCAGCGGCACGTTCCAGGTGAACGCCGAGGCCATTGCCGACAAGATGCTGGCCAACGCCGCCGAAATGCTCAACGGCGGCCGGGCCTGAACCCATCCCCCCAGAGAACAACCACCATGACGCTCGCGCTCGCTGCCACGACCACCCACCCCTGGATCGGATCGCTGCAGGCCGAGCTCGATGCGCTGGAAGCAGCCCTGCTGCGCGGCGATGCCCCCGGCGTGGAACGGGCCAGCGCGGCGCTGCAGGCGGTGCTGCAGCAAGCCCCCGTGGCCACGACGGCCGGACCGGACGCCGCCTTGCAACAGGACACGCAGAGCGCCGCCCAGCGGTTTGCCCGCCTGCGCCAGGCGGTTCTGCGCTCAAGCGCACAAAATCAGCGTGCGCTCACTTCCCTGCTGCCCCAGCAAGCCGTGCAGCAACAGCCAACCTATGGCCGCATGGCCAGGCCTTCGTCCACAGGCGGCGCCGGCCGCGGGTTCCTGACCGCCTGAGTCCGGCCTCTCCCCGCCCCCACACACCGGCGTCCATCTGCCGGTTTTTTTTCGCCCGGCTCGGGGCCAGGCCTCTGATGCGGCATAAGCCATTCTGATGAAGGCTTCATTTATTCTGCGTCGGTACGATAATCAGGGTTTACCCTAGGTTCGACCTTGCACACGCCATGAACGCCTTCTTCCACGCCTTCCGTTCCCACCTGGGCCGCCTGCTGGGGCCCTTCTTCCGCCGTGTCGCGAACGGCGCCTCCGACGGTCTGGAGGACTACCTCAGCACCGCCAAGAGCCTGCACCAGCTCGAAGACATGCAGCGCCGCTGGGACCGCGCCCACCGGGGCCGCCACACCTTCGGCGCCCACTGAATCCGATTGCACGACATGATGAATTTCCTCCGATCCCTCTTCCAGACCCCGCGCTTCGCGGCCGGCGCCCGCGTCAACCGCATGCACAGGGGCAGCCTGGACCGCGTCGACGGCCGCGTGGTGGCGCAGACCCGCGAGGGCGTGCTGGTCGAGTGGCCGCGCAACGGCGCCGGCTGGGAACGCCCGCACGCACTCTGCCAGCAAGGGTGACATCGGCAGGCCCCGGAGGCCTGAACACCACGCCGACGGCGAACCGCCGGAAGGCCACCACCTACCCTTGACGCCTGCCGCAGCCGGCATAGCATCGACACGCCGATACCTTTCGAGAGGATCCGCATGGAACAGAGAATCGTGGCGCCCAGCAGCGAGGACTTCCGGCGGGGTCTGATTGCCTTTGTCCAGACCGTCGGTGCCGTCGCGGTGCTGCGCAGTCAGCACGCCGGCCCACGGCGCATGGGCTACGTCGCGCGGCACCTGGCCGACGAGTTCACGCGGCGCCTGGCCCCCGAAGATGCGCGCGCCGTGGTGCTCGACTTCGACGACGCCCGCTCCGCGCTGGGTGCGTTGTTCGAGGAGTTCGTCTACATCGCCTGCCGCTACCGCGCGGCGGCGGAACAGATCGGCATCACCGTCGCCATTCCCGGCAACACCATCGATTTCGACGAGGAGTCCGGCGACCCCCTGGGGATGGACGTGATCGAAGAAATCGAGACCGTCAGGGGCAGCATCGCCAAACTGCTGGAGAAGTTGCCCAGATGGGCGCAACGCCTCATCGAAGCGCTGATGGAAGTCCTCAAGCTCACCCGCGGCGGCTGATCGGCCGGCGCGGGTGCGCCCTCACGCCGTGCGGAAGCGGTCGAGCAGTTGCACCAGCCGCTGCGACTGCGACTTGAGCGACTCGGTGGCCGCGGCGGCCTGTTCCACGAGCGCGGCGTTCTGCTGCGTGGACTGGTCCATCTCGGAGACGGCCTGGTTGATGTGCGACACGCCTTCGGCCTGCTCGCGGCTGGCGGTGGCGATCTCGCCCATCATGCTGGTGGTGCGCCCGATCGATTCGACGATGCGGCGCATGGTGTCGCCCGCGGCCTGCACCTTGGTCGTGCCGGCCTCGGTGTACTCCACCGAGGTGCCGATGAGTTTTCGGATCTCGCGCGCCGATTCGGCCGAGCGCTGCGCGAGGTTGCGCACCTCGCCGGCCACCACCGCAAAGCCCCGGCCCTGCTCACCCGCACGCGCGGCCTCCACCGCCGCATTGAGGGCGAGGATGTTGGTCTGGAAGGCGATGCCGTCGATGGTGCCGATGATTTCCCGGATGCGCAGCGACTGGGCGTTGAGCTGGTCCATGGTGCGCACCACCTCTTCCACCACCTCACCGCCCTCGCGGGCGACCTCGCTGGCCTGGCGCGCGAGCACGTCGGCCTGCTGCGCGTGCTGCGCCGCCTGGCGCAGGCTGCCACTGAGCTGCTCGATCGCGCTCACCGCCTGCTGCAGGCGCGCGGCCTGCTGCTCGGTGCGCCCCGAGAGGTCGGTGTTGCCGTGGGCGATCTCACTCGAGGCGACCTCGACCTGCTGGGCCGTGCCGCGCACTTCAGCCACCAGCTCGCCCAGTTGCGCAGCCACCTGGTCCAGCGCCTGCAGCACCTGGCCGGTTTCATCGGTTGACGTTGCGTGGCTTTGCGAGCGCAGGTCGCCATCGGCCACGGCAGCGGCCAGGGCCCGCGCGGCGCGCAGCGGCGCAACGATGCGGCGAACACACCACCAGCCGGCCACGGCCGAGAGCAGCAGCGCCAGGGCCGCACCCACGGCAATGCCCAGGCCTTTGCCCGCGGCGGCGGACGCGGAGGCGTCCACGCGGGCGTTGGCGGCTTCGCGCTGGCTGGCGGCCAGTGCGGAAATCTGCTCGTCGAGCTTGAGGTACGCGGTCTGCATGATGTCGATGAAGCTGCCGGCCGTGGCCAGGCCGGTGCTCTTCATGTCGAGCGCATCCAGCACCGTCTGGCGGAAGGCGGCATGGGTCTTCTCCAGCACCTGAAGCTGCTCGCGCGCGGCATCGTCCCAGATCGGCAGCGCATGCTGCGCCTTGATCAGACTTTCGATCTCGCCCAGCTCGCTGACCAGGGCCTTGTCCAGGGCATCGATGCGCGTGGCAGGAAACTCGGCCCCGGTCCATGCCAGTGACTGGTTCGTGCTGGCATAGGCCGCGCCGATGCGGCGCTGCAACTCGGTGGTGGTGGCCAGCGTGGGCAAGGTCGACGTCTGCATGGAGCGCAGCGAACTGGAGAGGTCGCGCGTGGCCCACAGGCCCAGGCCGGCCACGATCGCCAGGCACAGCATGGTGATCAACGGCGCCAGTGCGACCTTGACACCGATCCGGGCGTTGTCAAACAACTTCATCGTTCTTGCCTCGTTTTCGAAGGGAAAGCGCCGTCGCGGTGGACGGCATCGGCGCGGACGGGTGATGGCGCACGCAGGCACCACCACCGCGCAGGGCATCAGCGGTAGACGCCCACGGCCACCGCGAGGTTGGTGCCGGCGACACGCTTGATGAAGGTCGTCTTGCCTTCCACTTTCTTGCTGACCGGATGTGCCCAGTCGTAGTCGACCCAGCCTTCGCCTTTGCCGGCGACCGCCACGAATTCCTTGACGAATTCCTTGCCGTTCTGGTCCTTGAGGTTGAGCAGGTTCTTGCCCACCAGCTTCTCGTTGGCACCATGCGCCTTGATGGCGCCATCGGTATCCAGCAGGAAAACGTACAGATCCTTCTTGTTCCAGTTGGCCTTGTCCTTGGTGAAGTCTTCAAAGGCCTTGTCGTTGCCGACCTTCTTCAGGTGGGCGATGGCGGCCTCGGTCATGGCCTTGGCTTCATCGCGCGTGCCGTGTTCCTGGGCGGATGCGCCCGTCACGAAGGCCAGCGAGGCGAACAGGGCGAGCAGGGGGCGAAACAGGGATTTCATTGATGCAACTCCGTGGAATGACAGGGCCGCGAGGGCCCCGAAAAGATGCGCAACTCGGCGCGATGACCACGCGGACCATGTACGTCCGGCGTGCCCATCAGATCGGCCTGCGCAGCCCCATCCTTGACCCGGGCAAACCCTTGTCCTGACGAGCCGCCTCAGTGCGCGCGCAATTTCGCACGCAGGCGCGCGATCGACTGGCTGTGCAGCTGGCAAATGCGCGACTCGGTCACGCCAAGCACGGCGGCAATTTCCTTGAGGTTCATGTCGTGCTCGTAGTACATCGACATGATCTGCTGCTCTCGCTCGGGCAGCACCTTGATGGCGGCCACCAGCGCGGTGCGCATGCGATGGTCCTGCAGCACCGCGGACGGGTCGGCTTCGTGGTCGCCCATGTGGCGGTCCAGGAAACCGTCCTCGTCGTCGCCATTGCCGCTGATGTCTTCCAGGTACACGAGCTGGGTGCCGCGCACCTTGGCCAGCAGGTGCTGGTAGTCGGCCAGGCTCATGCCCATTTCCTCGGCGATCTCGCTTTCCTTGGGCACGCGGTGCAGCTTCTGCTGCAGGCGGTTGACGGCCTGCTCGATGTCCTTCTGGCTCTTGCGCGAACCGCGCGACATCCAGTCGCCCTCGCGCAGCTCGTCGATCATCGCGCCGCGGATGCGCTGGCTGGCGAAGGTCTCGAACTGCACGCCCTGCGTGGGCTCGAAGCGCGCGATCGCTTCGGTCAAACCGATCATGCCAACCTGGATCAGGTCGTCGAGTTCGACGCTGGGCGGCAGCTTGGCAATCATGTGGTGGGCCAGGCGGCGCACCAGCGGGCTGTATTTCTTCAGCTGGTCGTCCCGGTTGAGGGTGCCTTTGGCGGTGTACATCTTCAACTCCAGAGGGAATATGCGTTGGCCGTGCGGGCGGCGCGGGAAGCACCGGGCACCAGGCCGTGGTAACCGTGGGCGTGGCGCTGACGCGGCCGCTCCAGGGCGCATTCCTGCACGCGCTGCGCCCAGGTGCGGGCGGGCCAGCTCTCCAGCGGCAGCCCCAGGTGGCGCTGCGCGGTGTCGGCCACGACGTTCACCACGGTCTGCAGCGCGGTACCCGCGCCATGGGCCAGCGGGGCCAGCGCGGGCGAAAGGCCGGCGGCGTGCAGCAGCTTGACGGCGCCGTAGGCGTCGATGCTGGACTGCGGCTGCTCGATCACGGGCACGAGAACGCGCGCGGCCAGGCCGTGCAGCAGCTCGGCCAGCGAGAAGGCGGGTGCGAACAACAGCACCAGCGCGCCCGGCGCGAACGGTGCCAGCAGGCGCGAGAGCGCAACCTGCGCGCCGGCAGCCTGTGCCGTTTCCTGCAAGGTCTGCAGACCCATGGCGCCGGGCATCACCAGCCAGTCGGCGCCGTCGCGGGCGTGCTCCAGATGGGCGATGGACGGGTCCTGCAGCACGCGCATGAGGCCCAGGTGGGCGCCATCGTGGCGGTCGCGGCTGGTGGCCTCGGTGGCGGTGGCGTCCACGATGATGACCGCACGGCCCTCGGCCGCCAGGCCCGACGCGAGCGTGCACAACAGCTCATAGGCGCGCGCGGGCTGGGCCGGGCTGGCCACGGGCATGAGCACCGCGCCCCGGGCGGGTGGGTCGCCGCGCAGGCCGGCGGCCTGGTCGAAGCCGGGTTCAAACATGCGCGGCTCCCAGATCGATGCCGCGGCCCGACGCCTGCGCGAAGAAGTAGCCCATGTCGGTGGCCTGTGGGTCGTAGGCCGACTTGCCCTGCGTGCCCATGGACATGCGCACCAGCGCGGCCGCGTCGGGGTTCTGCCAGTCCTCAGGCACGCGCTGGCCATTGGCCACGCCACGCAGCACCACCTGGTGGCGGATCAGCGCGTCCAGCGCGGGGCCGAGCTTGACGGCCTCGTCGACCTTGGAGAGCACCACGCCATGCAGCGAGCTGGACTTGAACGAAGCCAGTTGCTCGTCGAGCGTGTCGCCCTGCGAGCCGGCGTTGAGCACCAGGGTCTTCTTCACCTTGGGCATGTCCAGCACGTCGAGCATGTCCTGGATGCGCTGGTCGCGCTGGCCCAGGCCGGCGGTGTCGATGATGACCAGGCGCTTGGCCGAGAGCAGGTTGAGCAGGTCCTTGAGCGCCGCGCGGTCGTGCGCCAGGTGGGCCACCACGCCGAGCATGCGGCCGAAGGCGCGCAGCTGTTCGTAGCCCGAGACGCGGTAGGTGTCGAGCGTGATCAGCCCGACGCTGGCGGCGCCGTACTGCTTGACGCACTGCGCGGCCAGCTTGGCGGCGGTGGTGGTCTTGCCCACGCCGGTGGCGCCGATCAGCGAGACCACGCCGCCTTCGTCGCACAGGCTTGCACCAGGGGCGGCCACCTTGAGGTTGCGCGTGATCACGTCCATCAGCCAGCGCACCGCCTCGGCGGCGCCGGCCTCGGTCGGCACGCGCTCGAGCACGGCGCGCGACATCGCGGGCGAGTAGCCGGCGCGGATCATCTTGAGCATCAGGTTGGACTGGATCGGGTTCTGCTTGGACGAACCGAGCCAGGCCAGGGTGTTGAAGCGCTCCTCGATCATGTCCTTGAGCGCCGAGAGTTCCACCGCCATGCGGCTGTCGTTGTTGCTCGGGAAGCGCGTCGACGGTTGCGAGTCCTCCCACGCGGGCTCGGACTGGCGGGTGCGGATGGGCGCCGGATTGCGCGCCACGAGGGGCTCGGGCTGGTTGAAGCGCTGCACCGGCATCGCAATGGGCTCGGGCCTGGCCACGATCTGGGGCGCGGCGACCGGCGCCGCAGGTGCCTCCACGGCCGGGGCGGCAGTGCCTTGCAGCGCCTCGCGGCGCTTGCGCAGCATGCGCTCGCGCACATAGTCCTGGAACGACAGCGTGCTCATGGCCATCGCCTCGGTGTCGCTCTGCACCGACTGCGGCGCGGCCAGGGCGGCGGCGGCCTTGCTGGCGGGCGCGGCGGCTTCGGCGCGCTGTGGCGCACGGGCTGCGGGCGCGGCGGCGTGCTCGGCCAGCGAGGCCAGGCTTTCCTCGGCCGCGGCCATCACCTCGAATCCCTCATCGCTGGAGCGGGTGGAGAGGATCACGGCGCTGTCGCCAAAGGCACGACGGGCCTTGGCCATGGCTTCGCGCGAGGTGGGGGCGGTGAAGCGCTGGATGTTCATGATGCGAGTTCTCCAAGAATCGGGCCGATGCGGATCAGGTGGGTTTCAGGAATTTCGCTGTGCGCCAGCACCTGCAGGCGCGGCGCGGCGCGGCGCAGCAGGCGCGACATGGCGTTGCGGATGGCGTCGGGCACCAGCAGGCAGGCGGGCACGCCCTTTTCCTCCTGGCGGTTGGCGATGTCGGTGGCGGATTTGCTCAGCATTTCGGCCACGCCGGGATCGAGCGCGCCGTTGGCGCCACCCGAAAGGGCCTGCATCAGCAGCCGCTCCAGGCCGGGCTCGATGGCGATGACTTCGAGTTCCTTCACCGGGCCGTAGATCTGCTGCACGATGGCCGGCGAGAGCGCCATGCGCACGCGGCGGGCCAGTTCGGTCGGGTCGGTGGTCTGGGCCGCGTGCTCGGCCAGCGATTCGATGATGGTGCGGATGTCGCGCACATGCACAGACTCTTCCAGCAGCAGCTGGAGAACTTTCTGGAAGGTGGCAACGGGGACCATCTTGGGCACGACTTCTTCGATCAGTTTGGGGGCCAGGCGGGTGACGTGTTCAACCAGGTCCTGGGTCTCCGTCCGGCTGAGCAACCTGGCCGCCTGGACTTGCATCAAGTGTGAAAGATGCGTGGCCAGCACAGTCTCGGAATCAACCACCGTAAAACCGGCCATTTGCGCGTTCTCGCGCTGCTTTTCCTCGATCCAGTGCGCGGGCAGGCCGAACGCCGGGTCGGTCGTGGGCGTGCCGATCAGCGGCGTGTTGATGCCACCGGGATCGATGGCCAGGAACATGCCGGGGAACACCTCGCCCTCGCCCACCACCACACCGCGCAACGTGATGCGGTAGCCACTGGGGCGCAGCTCCAGGTTGTCGCGCACGTGCACCGCCGGCGGCAGGAAACCCACCTCCTGCGCGAACTTCTTGCGCACGCCCTTGATGCGGGTGAGCAGGTCGCCCTGGCGCGTCTTGTCGACCAGCGCGATCAGGCGGTAGCCCAGTTCCAGGCCCAGCAGGTCGACCGGTTGCAGGTCGTCCCAGGTGGCTTCGCCGTCGCCCGGTGCCGCGGGGGCCTCGGGTTCGGGCGCGGGCTTGCGCTGCTGGCGCAACTGCCACCAGGCCAGGCCACCGGTGAGCGCGGCAAAGCTCAGGAACACCGCGTGCGGCATGCCAGGCACGACGCCCAGCATGAAGAGCACCGCTGCGGTGATGCCCATGACCTTGGGCGAGAGGAACATCTGCTCCATCACCTGCGCGCCCAGGTCCTCGTCCTTGCCCACGCGCGAGACCACCATGGCCGCGGCCACCGAGATCAGCAGGCCCGGGATCTGCGCCACCAGCGCGTCACCGACAGCCAGCAGGATGTAGTTGTCCGCCGCCTGCCCGGCTGAGAGGCCGTGCTGGGCCATGCCGATGATGAAGCCGCCAATGATGTTGATGAACAGGATCAGGATGCCGGCGACGGCGTCGCCGCGCACGAACTTGGAGGCACCGTCCATGGAGCCGAAGAACTCGGCCTCGTCCCCCACCTCGGCGCGGCGGCGCTTGGCCTCTTTCTCGTCGATCAGGCCGGCGTTGAGGTCGGCGTCGATCGCCATCTGCTTGCCGGGCATGGCGTCCAGGGTGAAGCGCGCGGACACCTCGGCGATGCGCTCCGAGCCCTTGGTGATCACCACGAAGTTGATCACCACCAGGATGGCGAACACGATGAAGCCGACCGCGAAGTTGCCGCCGATCAGGAAGTGGCCGAAGGCCTCGATCACCGCGCCGGCCGCGCCCGGTCCGGTGTGGCCCTCCATCAGCACCACGCGGGTGGAGGCGACGTTGAGCGAGAGGCGCAGCAGCGTGGTGAGCAGCAGCACCGTGGGAAACACCGAGAAGTCCAGCGGGCGCTTCATGTAGGCCGCGACCATCATCACCACCAGCGCCAGCGCGATGTTGAGCGTGAAGAAGGTGTCGAGCAGCCAGGGCGGCAGCGGCAACACCATCATCGAGAGCACGGTGATCACCAGCATGGGCGCGGCCAGGCCGGCGGCCCAGCCGGCGTTGCGTTGCAGCCATTGCTGCAGGGGCTGCAGGGCGTTCATTCAGTGGCCTCCGGGGCGGGGGTTTTCTTGAAGTGCGGATCGAGCTCCGGCGGCACCATCGGGGTGGGCTGCTCGGCGGGCATGACGCCCTGCCCCTTCATCGCAGCCTTGAGCTGGTACACATAGGCCAGCACCTGGGCCACGGCGGTGTAGAGCGCCGAGGGAATCTCGTCGTCGATCTCGGCATGGGCGTAGAGCGCGCGCGCCAGCATGGGCGACTGCAGCACCGGCACCTTGTGCGCCTTGGCGACGTCGCGGATCTTCATCGCCAGCAGGTCGGCGCCCTTGGCAATCACGCGCGGCGCGGCCATGGTGGCGTCGTCGTAGCGGATCGCCACCGCGTAGTGGGTCGGGTTCATCACCACCAGGTCCGCCTTGGGCACCGCGCCCACGCTGTTGCGCTGGGCCATCTCGCGCTGGCGCTGGCGCCGCTTGCCCTTGATGTGGGGGTCGCCTTCGAGCTGCTTGTGTTCTTCCTTGACTTCCTGGTGCGACATGCGCATGCGGTGCGCATGCAGCAACTTCTGCATCGGAAAGTCCACCATGGCCACCAGCGCCACCACCAGCAGCAGCAAACCGACGCCGAACATCAGCCAGGTGCCGAGCTGGCCCAGGGCCGACTCGAGCGGCCGCATCAGCAGCGTGCCAAACGGCTCCACGTGCGAGGCGATGAACTGCCAGGCCACCACGCCCACCACGGCCGTCAGGACCGTGAGCTTGGCGGTGTCGAACAACTGCTGCTTGGAGAACAGGCGGCCGAAGCCCTTGAGCGGGTTGATGCGGCTCAGGTCCGGCATGAGGGGCTTGGAACTCAGTGCCCAGCTGCCCGAGGCGAAGGCGGTGAGCAGCACCAGGGCGAGCACGATCACGCCCAGGGGCAGGTACAGCATGAGGCCCTGCGCAAAGCCGTCCACCAGGCGTTCGGTGGCCAGTTCGGGTTTGAGCAGGGTCTGGTGGTCAAAGCGCAACTGGCCCTGCAGGGCGCTGCGCAGTTTCTCGAAGCCGGCGGGTGCCAGCGCCAGCAGCACCGCGGCGCCGCCGCCGAGCACGGCCAGGTTGCCCAGCTCCTTCGAACGCGGCACCTGACCATCGTCGCGCGCCTTTTTCAGGCGCTGCGCGGTGGCGGGTAGGTTCTTGTCCTGGCTGGAAGATTCCATGGTGCGGGTTCACTCGATCGGTGCATCCGATTCTGGAATCCGCCCGGAAAAACTAAAGGGCGATAAGCAGCGGTGAAGGGGTGCTTTTCTTTTCCCCTGTCCTCTTGTTTCCTGCCTCTACCTCGCTGCCTTGCGGCTGCGCGGCACGCTGTTCCGCGAATGTCCTCCGGCGGCGGGAGGCCGCCTCCCCCTTGATTTCGCTCCACAGCGCGCCGCGCAGCCGCAAGACAGAAGCGCACATGGAGCGCGGAGGAAGTTCGTTCAGAAATGCCGTGGAACCGGCTTTGCCGGGCCACAGGCATTGCCCCCTGGAAGGGGGTGGCGCGCAGCGCCGCGGGGGTTAGAAACCGAGTGACGCGAGCAGGTCGTCGACCTGCGCCTGGTCGCTCACCACGTCGGTGCGGCCTTCCGGGTTGACCACCGGGCCGGCCAGGCCTCCTTCGGCGATCACGTGGTCCTGACCGGGTTGGCCCGAAGGGGCCGACTGCAGCAGCAGGCCGAGCAATTGTTCCTCGATCGTTCCCGCGAGGTTAACCACGCGCCCGATCACCTGGCCGGTGAGGTCGTGGAAGTCCTGCGCCATCATGATGTCGGTCAGGCGCGAGTCGGTCTTCTCGGCCGTGTGAATGACATCCTGCGTCCACTCCACCAGCTCGGGCATGGCCTTGGCCAGTGCCGGCACGCGCCGGATGGTGTCGAGCAACTGCCGGCCGCGCTCGGCGATCAGGCCTTGCTCGGCCTTGCCTTCGTCGACGTGGTTGAGCACCTTCTCGGCCGCCTCACCCGTCAGGCGGGCGATATAGGACAGCCGGCTCTGCGCGTCGGGCAACTGGTCCACCGTGCCCTTGAGCTTGTCGGTGTAGCCCAGCTCCTTGAGCGCGTCGTGCAGCTGGCGCGTGATCGAGCCCAGCTGGCGGAACATGTCCGGACTGCCCGTGCCGCTTTCTTCTTGTTCACTGGAGTTCATGGTGCGGTGCCCTCTCAGATGCCAAGTTTCTTGAAGATGTTCGCGAGCTTCTCTTCCAGAGTGGCCTTGGTGAAAGGCTTGACGATGTACCCCGCCGCGCCGTTCTGTGCGGCCAGCACGATGTCTTCCTTGCGCGCCTCGGCGGTCACCATCAGCACCGGCAGGTGTTTGAGTTTCTCGTCCTTCTTGATCTCGGCCAGCAGTTCAAAGCCGTTCATGTTCGGCATGTTGATGTCGGAGACCACGAAATTGAACACGCCGTTGCGCAGCTTGGCCAACGCCGCCACGCCGTCCTCGGCTTCATCGGCGTCGGAGTGCCCGATCTCCTTGAGCAGGTTGCGCACGATGCGCCGCATGGTGGAGAAGTCGTCAACGATCAGGAATTTCATCGGGGTGGACATGGAAGCCTCCGTGGGAGGAAAGGATCAAGGGAAAAGAATGGTGGCCGCGTCAGCCACCACTCTGTGAGGGAGATTTCGTCACTTCACCGGAAATCTGAAGCGCGGGTGTGGCCACCGAGGTCGCCACCGGCAGCGCTGGCGTGGCCTGTGGCGGGCTGGACACAGGCAGCGCCGCGGGGGCAGCGGGAACGGGAGACGGCGGCGACACCGCGGGCGCCGGGGGCGCAACCAGGCGCTCCTCGGCCTCCTGCGTCATCACCACGATGCTGATGCGCCGGTTGATCGGGTCCATGGGCTGCTCGGGCCGCAGCAGGCGGCTCGACGCCAGCCCCTCGACCCGGCGCAGCTTGTCGTCGGGCAGGCCTCCGGCCACCAGCTCGCGGCGCGAGGCGTTGGCGCGGTCGGCCGAGAGTTCCCAGTTGCTGTAACCACGTTCGCCGCTGCCATAGGGCGTGGCGTCGGTGTGGCCGGCCAGCGCGATGCGGTTGTCCACATCGCCCAGTGCAGCACCAATCTCGCGCAGGATGTCGCGCATGTAGGGTTTGACCAGCGCGCTGCCGGTGTCGAACATCGGCCGGTTCTGCTGGTCGACGATCTGGATGTGCAGGCCGTCGGTGGTCTTCTCCAGCTGAATCTGCGAGCCGTACTCGGAGAGCTTGGGGTTGCGCTCGATCAGGTTGACGATCTTGCGCTCCAGCGCTTCCATGCGCGCGGCGTCCTTGCGGGCCTGTTCGGCGCGCGCCATCTGGGCACCGATGAGCTTGGCGGCGCGCTCGGCCTCGCCACTGTCCATCTGGCCGAAGGCCTTGCTCAGGTCGCGTCCGCCACCGGGCAGGATGCTGCTGCTGTTGCCGGTGCCTGGCCCGCCCATGAGCGAGACCTTCACGGGCGACTGGAAATAGCTCGCAATGCCCTGCAGCTCGCCCTTGGCGGTCGAACCCAGCAGCCACATCAGCAGGAAGAAGGCCATCATCGCGGTCACGAAGTCGGCGTACGCGATCTTCCAGGCGCCACCGTGGGCGGCATGGCCACCCTTCTTGATGCGCTTGACGATGATCGGCTGCAGCTTTTTGCCATCCCCGGCCATCAGGTTCTCCCCTGCGCCGCTGCGCGGCTTCCCCCAACAAGGGGGACGACATCAGCGGCCTGGCCAGGCCAGTTCCGCGATGCCTCTGGATCGTGTGCGGGCGCTCGCATGTTCATTTCTTCTTGACGTGGCTCTCAAGCTCCGTGAAGCTGGGTCGCACGTCGACGAACAGCACCTTGCGGCCAAACTCGATGGCGGTCAGTGGCGCGTAGCCCTGCATGCTGGAGAGCAGCGTGGTCTTCACGCACAGCAGTTCCTTGCCACTCTCCTCGACCTTCTGGTCCATCAGGCCGCCCAGGGGTTCGAACACACCGTAGGCCAGCAGAATTCCGAGGAAGGTACCCACCAGGGCCGAGCCGATCATGGCGCCCAGCACGGCGGGTGGCTGGCCCACCGAGCCCATGGTGTTCACCACACCGAGCACGGCGGCCACAATGCCGAAGGCCGGCAGGCCGCCGGCCAGCCGGCCGATGGCCGCCACCGGCGCGTGCGCCTCCTGGTGGTGGGTCTCGATCTCGGCATCCATCAGTGACTCGATCTCGTGCGCGTTGAGGTTGCCCGAGACCATCATGCGCAGGTAGTCGGTGATGAACTCGACCACGTGGTGGTCGGACGCGATGGTGGGGTATTTCTTGAACAGCGCGGACTCGTGCGGGTTCTCGACGTCCTGCTCGATCGCCATCAGGCCTTCCTTGCGCGCTTTCTGCAGGATGTCGAACTGCAACGCCAGCAGCTCCATGTAGCGCGCCTTGGTGTAGCGGCTGCCCTTGAAGCAGCCCGCCAGGCCTTTGAACGAGGCCTTGACCACCTTCATCTGGTTGTTGATCAGGAACGCGCCCAGGGCCGCGCCCAGGATGGTCGTCATCTCGAAAGGCAGCGCCTTGAGCACCACGCCGATGTTGCCGCCGTGGAGTATGAAGACCCCGAAGATGCAGAGCATCGAGACGATGAAACCGATGATGACGAACATGTTCTTGTGCCTGAAAGAGGACGCTTCGCTCGCACGCGGGCGTGACTTGGAGGGATGTGTTTTCTATCGACCAACTCTAGAGGCGATTGAGCGGGGCCATAAACGCGAAATGGACCCGCATCGGGGTCCATTTCAGGCTTTGAGAGAAGGATCTGGAGCTCAGTGCAGGCGAAGTCCGCCGCTGGCACTGCCCTTGCCGGCGCGGGCCGGGGGCTGGCACAGGCCGCACACAAAGTGGCGGTTTTCGTAGGGTTCGGTCACGAAGTGGCCGCCGCAGCAGGAGCACTTGGTCAGCGTGAGCATGCCGTTGTCGACGAACTTCACCAGGCGCCAGGCGCGGGTGACGGAGAGCAGCGGCTCGATGGCGCTGGCCTGCATCTGCTCGCTGTAGAGGCGGAACGCCTTGATGACCGTGTCGATCTCTTCGAGCTCGCTGGTCTTGGAGAGGTATTCGTGGATGTTCAGGAACAACGACGCATGGATGTTGGGCTGCCAGGTCAGGAACCAGTCGGTCGAGAAGGGCAACTGGCCCTTGGACGGCGACTTGCCGGCCACTTCCTTGTACAGGCGCAGCAGGCGCTCGTAGGACAGGCTGGTCTCGTACTCCAGCACCTGCAGGCGCGCGCCCAGCTGGATCAGGGCCACCGCGCGTTCGATGTCGCGCGACTCGTTGAGGATGCTCTTGCCTGCGGCCATGGTGGGCTCCTGAAGTGAGAAGAAGGGAGATCAGTGGGCGGTGACGGCCATGGACTCGGCGAACTTGCCGGCCATCAGGATGCTGGCGTGCAGCTGCGTGGTGGTCGCGTTGTCGACCTTCTTCACGTTGTGGCTGGTCAGCAGGTTCCACACCAGGTCGTCGTCGACGCGGAAGCGGCACAGCAGCATGTTGCTGGAGGCGATCTTGAGCAGTTGCGCGGTGGACAGCATGCCCAGCAGGTCGGCGGCTTCCTCGGTCAGGCCCAGGCGGTACAGGGCTTCGGCGCGGTCCTTGCGGATCAGGTTCTGCGCCAGCATGAGGTAGGTCAGGTTGGCTTCGCGGATTTCAGCCAGGAGTTGCTCGTTGTCCATGGTGCGTTCCTTCTCGGTTGGGGCCGCCGTGCTGGCGATGTGCTTACATGTGCTGACCCGATGTGTTGAATTGTGTCGACCGGTAAAAAAACTTGAATCGGTAAATCGCTGTCCGCGCTGTCAGGTGTGCACCACCCCCTTGTCAGGCAAATTCCTACAACCTTTGCACTCATTCCGGTCCTGCCTGTGCAACACCGCAGCGGCGGGAGCGGCCCTCGTGGCGAGGGGCCGTGGCGCACCAGTTCGACAAGGCCACGCTAAAGAATCTCCCCGGGACTCCGAAATGGCTGGCAACGGACTTCCAAAAAGGTTCGTCGTCCGGCAAGTGAAAGCGGCGATCCGGTCAAGGCCCCAGGGCCCACCGGGCAACGCAGCCCAGCACCGGTCATGGCAGCCAGCCTGTGGGCTGGCGTCGGGATGGGCAGCAATGCCGGATTACTTTTCTTTCACCTTTAGGAGTTACTCATGACCACCATCAACACGAACGTGATGTCGATGAACGCCCAGCGCAACCTGATGTCCTCACAGGGCTCGCTGGCCACTTCCATGCAGCGCCTGTCCTCGGGCCTGCGCGTCAACAGCGCCAAGGACGACGCCGCCGGCCTGGCCATCGCCGAGCGCATGAACGCCCAGGTCAAGGGCCTGAACGTGGCCGCGCGCAACGCCAACGACGGCATCTCCCTGGCCCAGACCGCCGAAGGCGCGCTGGGCAAGGTCGGCGACATGCTCCAGCGCATGCGCGAACTGGCCGTGCAGTCGGCCAACGCCACCAACAGCGCCGATGACCGCACCGCCCTGCAGGCCGAAGTCAAGCAGCTCTCCGACGAAATCGACCGCGTCTCGCGCCAGACCTCGTTCAACGGCAAGAAGATCCTGGACGGCTCCTTCACCGCCGCGAGCTTCCAGGTCGGCGCCAACGCCGGCGACAACATCACCATCGGCTCGCTGACCGACACCACCGCCGACAACCTCAGCACCGTGGCCTACGGGGAAAACACCAGGGTCATCAGCGCGGCCAACATCACCGCCATGTCCGACTACGACGTCGCCATCACCGCCGATCTGACCATTGCAGTCGGCGGCGGAACGGCGGTCGATCTGGGCGAGCTCGAAGCCGCCACCTCCGAAACCGCCCGCCTGGGCCAGGTGGTCGAAGCCATCAACCGCAAGACCAGCGAAACCGGCGTTTCCGCCTACCTCGTGGACAACGAAGACGGCACCTTCGACGTGGAACTGCTGTCGTCCAGCCTGGACGCCAACGGCGACCCTGAAGCCGTGGTCTTCGGCGCCGGCTTCACCGCAGCGGGCACGGGCCTGGTCGTGGCGGATGGCGCGGCCATCGCCGCCGCCTCGGCCGCCGACTCCGTCGGCATCTCCAACATCGACATCACGACCGAGAAGGGCGCCTACATCGCGATGAAGAAGATCGACGCGGCGCTGGACGACGTGAACGGCGCGCGCGCCACCCTGGGTGCTGTGCAGAGCCGTTTCGAGAACGCCGTGGCCAACATCCAGATCGGCGTGGAGAACCTCTCCGCCTCGCGTGGCCGCATCATGGACGCGGACTTCGCCAAGGAAACCGCCAACCTCTCGCGCTCGCAGATCCTGCAGCAGGCCGGCACCGCCATGGTGGCCCAGGCCAACCAGGCCTCGCAAGGCGTCCTGTCGCTGCTGCGCTGATCAGCCGACGCACCACGAAGGCCACGCCACACGGCGTGGCCTTTTTTCATGGTGGATACCGTTCTTGCGCGGACAGATTGCATCCAGTGCTCAAGAAGTTCGCGGGCGCACCGAAATTGAATGCAACGGACTTCCCAAAGGGGTTCGTCGTCCGGCCAGCGAAGTGACGATGGGGAAAAGGCCTCGAAGGCCCAACCCCGGCGCACAGCCCGCACCGGTCGTGGCAGCAGCCTTCGGGCCGATGCCGGGATGGGCAGCAATGCCGGATTACTTTTCAACCTTTTAGGAGTTAGTCATGACCACCATCAACACGAACGTGATGTCGATGAACGCCCAGCGCAACCTGATGTCCTCACAGGGTTCGCTGGCCACTTCCATGCAGCGCCTGTCCTCGGGCCTGCGCGTCAACAGCGCCAAGGACGACGCCGCCGGCCTGGCCATCGCCGAGCGCATGAACGCCCAGGTCAAAGGCCTGAACGTGGCCGCGCGCAACGCCAACGACGGCATCTCCCTGGCACAGACCGCCGAAGGCGCGCTGGGCAAGGTCGGTGACATGCTCCAGCGCATGCGCGAACTGTCCGTGCAGTCGGCCAACGCCACCAACAGCGCCGATGACCGCACCGCCCTGCAGGCCGAAGTCAAGCAGCTGTCCGACGAAATCGACCGCGTCTCGCGCCAGACCTCGTTCAACGGCAAGAAGATCCTCGACGGCTCCTTCACCGCCGCGAGCTTCCAGGTCGGCGCCAACGCCGGCGACAACATCACCATCGGCTCGCTCACCGACACCACCGCCGACAACCTCAGCACCGTGATCTACGGCGAAGCCACCGCCACCGTGACGGCCGCCGGCATCACGGGCTACGACACCGAGATCGCCACCGGCACCCTGACCATCACGGTGAACGGCGGTACGGCGGTGGATCTGGGCGTGATCGAAGCTGCCACGTCCGAAACCGCGCGCCTGGGCCAGGTGGTGGAAGCCATCAACCGCAAGACCAGCGAAACCGGCGTGTCCGCCTACCTCGTGGACAACGAAGACGGCACCTTCGACGTGGAACTGCTGTCCTCCCAGCTCAACGCGGCGGGCACGGCGCCCGCCACGGTCGAGTTTTCCGCTGGCTTTACCGCCACCGCCACCGGCCTGCTCGAAGCCACCGGCGACGCCGCCGACACCGCCGCCTCGGCAGCCGACTCCACCGGCATCTCCAACATCGACATCACCACCGAGAAGGGTGCCTACATCGCGATGAAGAAGATCGACGCGGCGCTGGACGACGTGAACGGCGCGCGCGCCACCCTGGGTGCCGTGCAGAGCCGCTTCGAGAACGCCGTGGCCAACATCCAGATCGGCGTGGAGAACCTCTCCGCCTCGCGCGGCCGCATCATGGACGCGGACTTCGCCAAGGAAACCGCCAACCTCTCGCGCTCGCAGATCCTGCAGCAGGCCGGCACCGCCATGGTGGCCCAGGCCAACCAGGCCTCGCAAGGCGTCCTGTCGCTGCTGCGCTGATCGGCAAAGCACTGGCAAACACCACGCCTGCCGGCGTGGCAGCCCCGGGCGGCGGTGGCGGTGAACAACCGCCCCGCCGCCCTTTTTCGTGGGTTCAATCCCCGGAACAAGGCCCGGTACAGGGTCTTTATTCGGGCGATGGCCCTTCACCAAACCTCAAGAATACGTCAGGGCTACCGAAATCAAACCCAATGGATGTCTGGAACGGATCCTCCTCCGGCGGGTGAAAGCGGCGACACGGTCAAAGCCCCAGGGCGCAACGGTGCCGGATTGCCTTTCATTCATCCATAGGAGTTAGTCATGACCACCATCAACACGAACGTGATGTCGATGAACGCCCAGCGCAACCTGCTGTCCTCACAGGGTTCGCTGGCCACTTCCATGCAGCGCCTGTCCTCGGGTCTGCGCGTCAACAGCGCCAAGGACGACGCCGCCGGCCTGGCCATCGCCGAGCGCATGAACGCCCAGGTCAAGGGCCTGAGCGTTGCCGCGCGCAACGCCAACGACGGCATCTCCCTGGCACAGACCGCCGAAGGCGCACTGGGCAAGGTCGGCGACATGCTCCAGCGCATGCGCGAGCTGGCCGTGCAGGCGGCCAACGCCACCAACAGCGACGACGACCGCAATGCCCTGCAGGCCGAAGTCAAGCAACTCACCGACGAAGTCGATCGCGTCTCGCGCCAGACCTCGTTCAACGGCAAGAAGATCCTGGACGGCTCCTTCACCGCCGCCACCTTCCAGGTCGGCGCCAACGCCGGCGACAACATCACCATCGGTTCGCTGGCCGACACCACCGCCGCGAACCTGAGCACCGTGGCCTACGGTGAAGTGACCGTGGCCTCCATCGACCCCGAGGACGCGGCGTTCACCGGCTTTGGCACCGCCATCGCCGACGGCACGCTTGACATCACGGTCGACGGCACCACCGTGGAGCTGGGCGCGATTCCGGCGGCCAACTCGGGCACCGAGCGCGTCGGCCAGGTGGTCGAGGCCATCAACCGCAAGTCCAGCGAGACCGGCGTCTCGGCCTACCTGGTGGTCAACGACGATGGCACCTTCGACCTCGAAATCCTGTCTTCGCGGCTGGACGACACCGGCGCGGTGCTGATCCCCACGTTCTCGGCCGGCTTCACCGCCGCGGCCACCGGCTTTGCCGCGCCCACGGTGGTGGCGGCCGCCACCGACCTGACCGGCATCGACTCCATCGACGTGACGACCGAGAAGGGCGCCTACATCGCGATGAAGAAGATCGACGACGCACTCGACCAGGTCAACGGCGCGCGCGCCACCCTGGGTGCCGTGCAGAGCCGCTTTGAAAACGCCGTGGCCAACATCCAGATCGGCGTGGAAAACCTCTCCGCCTCGCGCGCGCGCATCATGGACGCGGACTTCGCCAAGGAAACCGCCAACCTCTCGCGCTCGCAGATCCTGCAGCAGGCCGGCACCGCCATGGTGGCGCAGGCCAACCAGATTCCCCAGGGGGTGCTGTCCCTGCTGCGCTGATCGAAGCGCAACACCCGCAACCACCGCGCCCCCGGGCACGGTGACCCGGGGCGGCGGCGGCGGTGAACAACCGCCCCGCCGCTTCGGGCCTTGCGGGATCAACACAGGGCATGCCCCGAGCGTGCCCTGTGTTCATCCCGGAAAGGATTTCACATGGCCATCTCATCGCCCGGTCTTGCCAGCGGCGTCCCGGTTCAGGAAATCGTCGCCAAGCTGGTGGCGCTCGAGCGCGCGCCGCTGGCGCCGCTGCAAAAACAGGCCGCCTCTTTCCAGAGCAAGCTCTCCATCTACGGCACCATCAAGTCGATGGTGGCGGGCCTGGGCGACGCGGCCGCCAAGCTGGCCAACCCCACAACCTGGACCGCGGTGAAGGCCAGTTCCTCGGCACCCGACTCCGTGGGCGTGAGCGCATCTGCCGGCGCACCACAGACGTCGCTGGCCATCGAGGTGCAACAGTTGGCGAAGTCGCAGTCCAACGCCTCGGTCGCGGTGGCCAATGGCGCTTCCATGGGCAGCGGCAGCCTGCGCGTCGAGCTGGGCAGCTGGGCGACCGGCAGCTTTGTGTCCGGCGGCGCGGCCGCGGTGGACGTGGCCATCGGCGCGGGGGACTCGCTGAGCCAGATCGCCAGCAAGATCAACGCCGCCGACGCTGGCGTGAGCGCCACCGTGTTGCGCGATGCGTCGGGCGAACGGCTGCTGGTGCGCTCCAACGACACCGGCGAGGACATGGGATTCCGCATCCAGGCCACCGACGACGACGGCGTGAACGACGACGCCAACGGTCTTTCGCGCCTGGCCTACGACAACAACGGCAGCTTTTTTGGCATGGCGCTGAGCCAGGCCGGCGCGAACGCCATGGCCACGGTGAACAACGTGGCGATCACCTCGGCCAGCAACACCGTGGCAGACGCGCTGCCCGGCATCACCCTCACCCTGAGCCGGGTGACCACGGAGCCGGTGGAGATCGCGGTCAGCGCCGACAAGGAAGCGATGCGAAAGAACATCCAGTCCATGGTGGATGCCTACAACGCGATCAACAACATGCTGGCCACCGCCACCAAGTACGACCCCGACACCAAGGTCGCCGGTTCGCTGCAGGGCGACAGCACGGCCGTCGGCCTGCAGAACGCGTTGCGCGGCATGATGCGGTCGGCCTCCACCACCAGCCCGTTCTCGCGCCTGGGTGACATCGGCCTGTCGCTCAAGACCGACGGCACCATGACCATCGACAACACCAAGCTCGACGCCGCGATGGCCAACCCGAGCGACCTCCAGACGCTGTTCACCGCCGACAGCAGCGTGGCCACCGGCAAGGGTTTCGGCAAGAAGATCGACGCCTTCGCCGACGGCCTGCTCGCCACCGGCGGCCTGGTGACCACCCGGACCGAGTCGCTGCGCGGCGCCATCACGCGCAACACCAAGGAGCAGGACAAGGTCAACGACCGCGCCGCGCGCGCCGAGGTGCGCCTGCTCGCGCAGTACAACGCCATGGACGCGGCCGTGGGCCAGCTCAACGGCCTCAACGCCTTCATCACCCAGCAGATCACGCTCTGGAACAAGAACACCGGCTGAGGCCCGCTTCAGCGCCTGTTCACACCGGCCCGACCCCGTGCAACGCCGCAGGGTCGGGCCTTTCAGTTTTTGGCCTGGTGCAGCCGCCGCCCTAAAGGGTTTCAAGCATGAACTTTTCGCCTCAAATCCCGCCGCCCATGACTACAGTCCCACCGTCTGGTGCCGATACAGAAAGGCATCAGCCACAAGGAACCGATGCCATGTTCACCTCCGTCAACACCCGCGCCGCATCTGCCTACAAACGGGTCGCCGCCGAGACCGGCGTGCAGGGCGCCGATCCGCACCAGCTGGTCGGCATGCTGTACGACGCACTGCTGCAGGCGATGAACCAGGCGCGCGGCGCCATTGAACGTGGTGAAGTGCAGGCCAAGGGCGCCGCGCTGGGCAAGGCCGTGCGCATCCTGGAAGAAGGCCTGAAAGCGGGCCTGAACCTGCGCGAAGGCGGGGAACTGGCCAGCAACCTCAAAGGTCTGTACGAATTCAGCGTGAAGCGCCTGACCCATGCCAACCTGCGCAACGACGGCGCGGCCGTGGCCGAGGTGGTGGAGCTGATCGAACCCCTGGCCCAATCGTGGCAACAAATCCGTGGCGCTGTGACCGCCATGCCCTCCCCCGCCGCGGGCCAAGGAGCCTGATCATGGAACAGCACGGCTTGCTCGACTACTACAAGGCGATCGAGAACACCAGCCGCCGCATGCTGGAAGCAGCGCAAGGCGAGGACTGGGACCAGGTGGTGCGCCTCGAAGGCGCCTGCGCGGTGCTGATCGCGCAGCTGCGCTACAAGTCCAGGACCGACGAGCTTGGCCCGGAAGAGCGCAAGGAAAAGACAAAGATCATGCAGCGCATCCTGCGCACCGACGCCGAGATCCGTTGCCTGGCCGAACCCTGGTTGAACGACCTGGCGCAGCTGTTCGACAAGAGCAGCCCCGCGCCAATGCACTGACCGCCAGGACGTGGCCGGAGAAAGGGAATTCGGTCCAGGATGCCGTGGGACTGGCTTTGCCAGACCACAGGCATCGCCCCGCGGGGGATGACGGCCGCGGGCTGGCACGGGGGGAGCTTAAACGCTCATGTTCATGATGTCGCTGTAGGCCTGGACCATGCGGTTGCGCACATGCAGCGTGGCCTGAAAACCGACCTGGGCCTTCTGCATCGCGAGCATGGTTTCCTCCAGGCTCACCTTGGGGTTGCCCAATTGCACCTGGGTCTGCAGCTTCGAAGCGGCTTCCTGCGAAGCGCTCACTTCCTTCAGGGCGTTCTTGAAGTTGGCGCCAAAGCCGGATTCGACGCCGCCGGCGGCACCGGGTCGCTTGAGCGCGCTCTGGCCAATGCCGGTGAGGGCCTGGCTGGTGAGGGGGGAAATGCGCATGTCCATGGCGGAATCCTTCGACAAGAGTTGACGCCCTGATGCTAGGCGGCACGGGCGTGGTGCGGGGCGGGAATAAGGGCACAAAGCCGGGCCTTTTCACGGCTATGGCGGTGGCAGCGGGACCGAATAATCGACTGCAACAGGGTGTATCTCCCCCTGAAATCGACCGACCACCCGACGCCCGAACCCCATGAGCACCACCGCCGTTGCAGAACTGGATGTCCAGCCCGCGAACCCCACGCGCAGCGCACTGGGCGACGGCTTCGCCCGCATGGACCAGGCGCAGAAGATCAAGCTCGGCCTGGGCGCCCTGGCGTTGCTGGCGCTGGCCCTGGCCTTCTTCTTCATGGGCCGCCAGGCCGAATGGCGCGTGCTCTACGCCAACCTGGGCGACAAGGACGGCGGCGCCATCGTCGCGCAGCTCTCGCAGATGAACGTGCCCTACAAGCACGCCGAGGGGGGTCAGGCCATCATGGTGCCGGCCGACAAGGTGCACGACACCCGGCTGCGCCTGGCTTCGCAGGGCCTGCCCAAGGGCTCGGTCACCGGCTTCGAGCTGATGGAAGCCAACCGCTTCGGCATGACCCAGTTCCAGGAACGCCTGACCTTCCAGCGCGGCCTCGAGGGCGAGCTGACCCGTTCCATCCAGTCGCTGTCCTCGGTGCAGAGCGCGCGCGTGCACCTGGCGCTGCCGAACCAGAACGGCTTCTTCCGCGAACAGCAAAAACCCAGCGCCTCGGTGCTGCTCACGCTGCACCCCGGTCGCACGCTCGACCGCGCGCAGGTGGCGGGCATCGTGCACCTGGTCGCCTCCAGCGTGCCCGAGATGAACCCCAAGGCCGTGAGCATCGTCGACGACGCGGGCACCCTGCTCTCGAACTCCCCCGAGGGCCAGGCCCAGGGCGCCGACACCCAGAAGCTGCAGTACGTGCAGCAGCTCGAACAGATCTACACGCGCCGCATCATGGACATGCTCGAGCCGCTGGTGGGGCGCAACAACGTCAAGGCCCAGGTCAGCGCCGAGGTGGACTTCTCGCAGGTCGAGTCGACCAGCGAGCAGCACCGCCCCAACCAGGGTGCCGACGCCGTGGCCACGGTGCGCAGCCAGCAGACGGTGGAAGACGGCACGGCAGGCGCCGCCCAGCCTTCGGGCGTGCCCGGTGCGGTGAGCAACCAGCCCCCCGCCACCGGCACCGCGCCCATCAACGGCCCGGCCGCGCCCGTGGGCGTGGCCACCGGCCAGGGCACCGACAAACCGGGCAACCTGCGCCGCGAGTCGGTGGTGAACTACGAAGTCGACAAGACCGTGAAGGTGGTGCGCGAGTCCAGCGGCCAGATCCGGCGCCTGAGCGCGGCGGTGGTCATCAACCACCGCACCACGGTGGACAAGAACGGCAAGGAAACCACCACACCCATCCCGCCCCAGCAGCTCGAACAGATGACCGCGCTGGTGCGCGAGACCATCGGCTTCAACCGCGACCGCGGCGATTCGGTCAACCTCGTCAACGCCGCCTTCAACGTCGAGAAGACCAGCGAAGTGGCCGACGCCGCCCCATGGTGGCAACAGTCCGAAAACCAGGACCTGATGCGCAGCCTGGCCTGGCCGCTGGGCATGGTTGGCCTGGGCCTGCTGGTGCTCATGGGCATGGTGCGCCCGGGCTTGAAGCTGCTCAAGACGCCCGCGCCACGCCGCCTGGAGACCACGCCGGTGCAGCCGCTCAATGCCGTGCTCAACGAGTCGCCGGAACGCCCCGGCCTGCCCATGCCCAGCAACGAACCCACTCCCGAGAGCCTGCGCATCGCCGACGCCAAGCGCCTGGCGCTGGAGAACCCGATGGCGGTGGCCAACATCGTCAAGGGTTGGGTCAACGGCGAATCGCCGGCCTGACAACGCAGCAGGAACACGAACATGGAAGACCAGGGAATCCAGGACGCCGCCATCTTTCTCATGTCATTGGGCGAGGAGGAAGCGGCCGAGGTGTTCAAGCACCTCAGTCCGAAGGAAGTGCAGAAGCTGGGCGAAACCATCGCCAAGACGCGAGCTGTCTCACACGAGCGCGTGGACCAGGTGATGGTGAAGTTCACCAGCGCGGCCTCGTCGCAGAGCCTGCTGGTGTCCGACACCGACAACTACGTGCGCGCGGTGCTCAAGCGCGCGCTGGGCGACGACAAGGCCGCGCTGCTGATCGACCGGATCCTGCAGGGCGGCGACGTTTCGGGCATCGAGAGCCTGAAGTGGATGGACCCGGCCTCCATCGCCGAACTGCTGCGCAACGAACACCCGCAGATCGTCGCCGCCATCCTGGTGCACCTCGAGTCGGACCAGACCGCCGGCGTGCTCAAGAACTTCACCGAGCGCACGCGCAACGAGGTGATGCTGCGCATCGCCACGCTCGAAGGCATCCAGCCGACCGCGCTGAAGGACCTCAACGAGGTGCTGTTCAAGGTGCTGGCCGGTGGCGACAAGATCCGCAAGACCTCCATGGGCGGTGTGAAGACCGCCGCCGAGATCATCAACATGATGGGCACGCAGATCGAGACCTCGGTGATCGAGTCGATCCGCGAGTTCGACGCCGAGCTGGCGCAGAAGATCATGGACAAGATGTTCACCTTCGAGGACCTGCTCAAGCTCGATGGCAAGTCGATCCAGATGGTGCTCAAGGAAGTGGCGACCGATTCGCTGATCATCGCGCTCAAGGGCGCCACCAACGAACTGCGCGAACTGGTGCTGGCCAACATGTCCACCCGCGCCGCCGAGGCGCTGCGCGAAGACCTCGAAGCGCGCGGTCCGATCCGCCTGTCCGAAGTGGAAGCGCAGCAGAAGGAAATCCTCAAGATCGTGCGGCGCCTGTCGGACGAGGGCCAGATCGTGATCATGGGCGGAGGCGAAGATGAAGCCTTCGTCTAAGCCGAATCCGCACTCGCGCTTCATCCCGCGCGAGGAGATCGACGGTGTGGCCGCGTGGCACTTCTCCGCCATGGACGGCAGCGACGACACGCCCAACGCGGCCATGGAAGACGGCAGCACCGGCGAGGGCGTGACCTCGGAAGTGCTGCAGGAAGCTCGCCAGCAGGCGTACGCCGACGGCTTTGCCCGGGGCCATGACGCGGGCGGCCAGGAGGTGCGCGACGCGCTGGAGGCCACGGTGCGCAAGACCGCCGAGGAAACCGCCGTGCGCATGGCCCAGTTGCTGCACAACACGCGCGACCACCTCAAGAAGAGCGAGGAGAAGATCTCGCGCCACATTCTTGAACTGGCCTGTGACCTGGCGCGCCAGGTGGTGCGCCAGGAACTGCGCGGCGACCCCGAACACCTCAAGCCCGTGATCGCGGAGGCGCTGACGCAACTGGCCGACGACGGCCTGCCCGCCACGGTGCGCATGAACCCGGGCGACCTCGCGATGATGCAGGGCGTGCTGCGCGAGAACCTGGGCAACCACGCCCCCGAGTTCGTCGCCGACCCGGCCATCAGCCCCGGTGGCTGCCTGATCGAATCGGCCACCACCGCGGTGGACGCCACCATTGAAAAGCGCTGGGCGCGCGCCGTGGGCAACCTCGGCCTGGACGCGGCCTGGAACCCGAAGGACATGGATGTCTGACAGCACCTTTGGCAGCGAGAGCCGCTGGGGCCACTTCATGGAAGATGTGCGCGCCAACGCGGTGGTGAAGACCCCGCTGGAGGTGCGTGGCACGCTCACCCGCCTGGCCGGCCTGGTGCTGGAGGCCGTGGGCCTGAAGGTGCCGGTGGGTTCGCAGTGCCTGATCGAGAACGGCCACAAGGACCCGGTGCTGGCCGAGGTGGTGGGCTTCTCCAACGACCGCGCCTACCTCATGCCGGCGGGCGACACGCACGGCCTGGCCAGTGGTGCCAGCGTCACGCCGCTGGCACCGTACCGCACCGTGCCGCGCGTGGGCCAGGCGAACAAGCCGCCCTCGCCCGACGACCGCGGCACGCTGCGACTGCCGCTGGGCCGCGGCCTGCTCGGCCGCGTGGTCGATTCGCACGGCAATCCGCTGGACCACCAGGGCCCGATCCAGAACGTGGACATCGAGCCCCTGGACCGCGCGCCGCTCAACGCCATGGACCGCGACCCGGTGCGCACGCCGCTGGACACTGGCGTGCGCGCGATCAACGCCCTGCTCACCGTCGGCCGCGGCCAGCGCATCGGGCTGTTCGCCGGCTCGGGCGTGGGCAAGAGCGTGCTGCTGGGCATGATGGCGCGCTACACCAAGGCCGACGTGATCGTGGTCGGCCTGATCGGCGAGCGCGGTCGCGAAGTCAAGGAATTCATCGAGGACATCCTCGGCGCCGAAGGGCGCCAGCGTTCGGTGGTCGTGGCCGCGCCGGCCGACGCGCCGCCGCTGGTGCGCATGCAGGGCGCCGCCTACGCCACGGCCATCGCCGAGCGTTTCCGCGACGACGGCCTGGACGTGCTGCTGCTGATGGATTCGCTCACCCGCTACGCCATGGCGCAGCGCGAGATCGCGCTGGCCATCGGCGAACCCCCCGCCACCAAGGGCTACCCGCCCTCGTGCTTCGCCAAGCTGCCGCAGCTGGTGGAGCGCAGCGGCAACGGCCTCAAGGGCGTGGGATCGATCACCGCCTTCTACACCGTGCTCTCCGAGGGCGACGACCAGCAGGACCCGATTGCCGACGCGGCGCGCGCCATCCTGGACGGCCACATCGTGCTCTCGCGCGCGCTGGCCGAGTCGGGCCACTTCCCGGCCATCGACGTCGAGGCCTCGGCCTCGCGCGTGATGCACAACGTCGCCGGCGCGGTGCACCTGGAGCTCGCGCGCAAGTTCCGTGGCCTGTACTCGCGCTACCAGAAGAGCCGCGACCTGATCCAGCTCGGCGCCTACGTGGCCGGCAGCGACCCCGAGACCGACCGCGCCATCGTGCTCTACCCGGCGCTGCAGCGCTTCCTGATGCAGGACATGCACGAAGCCGCCTCCCTGCCCGAGAGCCTGCGCCAGATGCAGGCCGCGCTGCAGGAGGAGAAGGACAAGCCCGGCACCGCACAGCGCACGACCCGCCCCCACCACAACCCCTATGAAGGAAACGCCGGATGACCGCGATGCAGACCCTGCACAAGGTGGTTGAGCTTGCCGAGAAGCGCCGCGATGAGGCGCTGGGCGTGGTGGCGCAGATGCAGCGCGAGCTGCAGGTCGCTCAGGACCAGATGGACCAGCTGCAGTCGTACGCGCAGGAAGCCGAGTCGCGCTGGACCGAGCGCAGCCGGGTGGGCGTGGACACCGCGCTGCTCATGCACCACCGCGAGTTCATGCACAAGATCCACCACGCGCTGGAGTTCCAGCGCAGCGTGCTCAGCGACCGCAACAGCCTGATCGAGCGCGCGCAGGAGCAGGTGCACGCGGCCGAACGCGACCTCGCCGGCCTGCGCAAGTTCGCCGACCGCAAGCAACAGGCCATCGTGCACAAGGCGCAGCGCCAGGACCAGAAGAACACCGACGAGATGGCCCTGTCCATCCACCTGCGCCAGAGCCTGGCCCAGGCCCAGGCCCGCACCTGAAGACCGACCCCATCATGACCACCACCCACGCCAGCAGCCCCGCCGCACCCAAACCCGTCGAGAGCGGGCACAAGCCGAACCAGAACAAGGCGCGCGCTGACGCCGACAAGCCGGCCGCCACCGACCTGTTCGCCACCTTGCTGGGCCTGGTGAGCGACACCCACACGCCACCCGCCGCCGAGGCGACCGACGCGCAGCCCTTCGCCCAGGACAGCGGGACCGAGACCGACGCCGACGACACCGCCCAGAACCCGCTGACCGCCCTGCTCGCCTGGATCACACCCACACCTGGTGCCACACCAGCCGCCACGCCGGGCGCAGACGCCGGCAAGTCGGCCCCTGCCACCGATGCCACCGCCCGGGTCCCCGAAGACAAGACCACAACCGTGCGCGACGGTGTGGACATCGAGGGCATGACCCGGGTCGACGAAGCCGCGCCGGCCCTGCCGAATGCGGCGGCACAGGCGCGCGCCGCCGCCGCTTCACGGCCGGCCTTCAGCCCGCTCAACCCCCACGCGCCCGCGGCGCCCACCGGCATCGCGCGCACCGCGGACGGCCCGTTGCCGCAGGGCAGCGCAACGGCCATCGTGTGGCAGCGCGGCGCCGTCTCCAGCACCGAAGCCCTGCAACAACAGCACGCCACGCAGCACGCGCTCGCGCGCAGCACCGTGGCCCTGAACGAGCGCTTCGGCTTCTCGGGCGCGGCCGAGATCGGTGCGCCCGCCCTGCGCGAGATGGCCGGCCCCGGCGGCAGTGCCCTAGCGCAGGCCCCGGCCGCCACGTCGAACGCGGGCCAGCCCGTGACCGGCGCCACGGCCGCCGACGCTTCGGGAGGCGACCACGCAGCCGACACCCGGGGCGACGCTGGCACCAGCGACGGCCAGACCCAGGCCGAAGCCGGCCAGGAAGCCGAGGGGCCGACGGTGAGCCACTGGGGCACCCAGCACCTGCGCCATGCCAGCCTGCGGGTGGGAGGCGAAGGCGCCGCGGACGCCATCGACATCCAGCTCCAGCTCAAGGGCCAGGAAGTGGATGTGGCCTTCCAGACCGACAACGCCGACGCCCGCGCCAGCCTGCGCGAGAGCGCGGGCGAATCGCTGGCCGACCTGATGCAGCGCAGCGGCATTCAGCTCGGCGGCGTGTCGGTGGGCGGCCAGGGTGCGTCCCACAGCGGCGATGCCCGGGCCCGGGCGCCCGCCACCGGTGCATCGCGCACCGAGTCCGCAAGCCGTGCCAGCGGCAGCGCCGACCCGGGCGCGCGGCCGCTGCCCCAGCCCCGCGCCGACGGCAGCCGCCCGCTGGACGTGTTCGCCTGATATTCGACCCACCCCCGCGCCGCCGGTGGCGTCACCCCCTCAAGGGGGCGCAACCTGCAGCCCGGCAAAGCCGGTTCTGCGGTAGCCCTGGACATACGTTGACCCGCATCGCTTCCATGCTTCGCTGGGGACCGGAATAGCGGCCTTTTCGGGTGCTTATCTGATGAACGGCACCCGGGGGGGCGGCCAATAATTCTTTCAACCCCACACGTTTCCCCGTGTGTCTTGTTGAAGGAACCCCATGTCTGCCGCTGCCGCCACCGCCCCTGCTGCCGCCCCCGAAGCCCCCAAGAAGAAGAGCAAGAAGCTGCTGTTCATCCTGATCGGGGTGGTGCTGCTCGCGGTGCTGGGCGCCGCGGCCGCGCTGTTCATCCTCAAGAGCAACACCGCCGGGCACGACGACGAATACGAGGACGAGGAACCCGCGGCCAGCCACAGCAGCGCGCCCAAGACGCCGCCGGTGTTCCTGCCGCTGGAGAACATGGTCATCAACCTGGCCGACCCGGGGGGCAACCGCTTCATCCAGCTCGGCCTGACGCTGCAGCTGCAGGACACCGCCACCGAAACCGCGGTCAAGGCCTACCTGCCCAGCATCCGCAGCAACATCCTGGTGCTGATCTCGCAGCGCACCGCCGAAGAAATGCTGCAGCTCGCCGGCAAGGAAAAGCTCGCCCGCGACATCATTGCCACGATCTCGAAGGAGATGGGCTATGAAATGCCCGCGCACGACGAGGTCGAGGACGAGCCCGCCGAAGGCAAGAAGAAAAAGAAGAAGTCCAAAGCCGCGCCCAACCCGGTGCAGGCCGTGCTGTTCTCCAGCCTGATCGTCCAGTAAGCGGACCGCGACCATGGCCGAATCGTTTCTGTCCCAGGAAGAGATTGACGCCCTGCTGGAGGGCGTCACGGGCGAGAGCCAGAAACTGGCGAAGGAAGAAGCCCCCACCGGCGCGGTGCGGGACTACAACCTCCAGAGGGCGTTGTCACGTTGGCGGAAATAGCGTGCAAAGTCGGTAGAGGTATCGGTGTTCAGAATCCTAAGGACGGACTTTGGGTGTTGCCGGTGAAGGCGCGCCACGATTCGAAGCGCGCGGCCAGCTGC
>NZ_JBFXCD010000017.1:0-92048 GCF_050182545.1 Hydrogenophaga sp.
CGTGGCGCTCGGCTGCGTTTGGTAACGGTGGAGCCCACGCCGTGGGCGGGGGACACGAACGAAGCGGCGCGCCACGCCGTCCTGAGTCCCGAAGCAACCGTGGAGCGAAATGTCTTCATGGGTTCTTGATCTCCGCGCCCTTGCGCAGGTAGAACCACCAGTTCAGCACCAGACAGACGGCATAGAAAATCGCGAAGCCGTACATGGCGAACTGCGGTGTGCCGGCCTTGATCTGCGCGCCGATGACCACCGGCGCGACGAAGGCCCCGTAGGCGGCGACGGCCGAGGTCCAGCCCAGCACCGGGCCGGCCTGCTGGCTGTCGAAGATGACGCCGATGGTGCGGAAGGTGGAGCCGTTGCCGATGCCGCTGGCCACGAACAGCACGATGAACAGGCCCAGGAAGGCGGGAAAGTACTGCTCGGGCGTGGCCGAGCCGTAGGCCTGCATCATCACGTAGCCCACCGCGCCCGAGGCCAGCACCATCACCGCCGAGATGACCTGGGTGACGATGGAACCACCGACCTTGTCGGATATCCAGCCCCCCAGCGGCCGCACCGCCGCGCCCACGAAGGGCCCGATCCAGGCGTAGGTGAGGGCCGAGGGTGCGTTGGGGTTTTTCAGCGTGTGCTGCATCACACCGGCCGCGTCGGCCACGTGCTGGAAGCCGAAGATCACCGTGATGGCCAGCGGCAGCACCATGGAGAAGCCGATGAACGAACCGAAGGTGACGATGTAGAGCGCGGTGAGCGACCAAGTGTGCTTGTTGCGGAAGATCGCGAACTGCCTGGCAACGCCATCCTTCATCGGGCCGAAGGCGGCCAGACGCATCACGGCCAGCGCCAGCGCGATGTCCAGCGGGATCGCGACCCACATGTTGAGCAGCCCCAGGCCGGTGGGCGCCGGCAGGTACAGGTACACGATGAAGATCGCGGGCACGAAGGCCAGCGTGTAGAGGTAGGTGACCTTGGCAAACGCCGCCACGGGGTGGCCGGCGTCGGGCGAGACGGTCTTGAGGTTGTTCATGCCGAACCAGCACAGCGCGCCCAGGGGAATCAGCGAGAGCACCCAGGCGAAGCCGGCGTTCTGGATGTAGGTGGGCGTGCCGGCGGCGATCTTGCCGAAGATCCAGCCGCTGTCCTTCACCAGCGTCATGGGCTCGCCGCCGAAAGCGCCGAAGATGCCCACCGTCATCACCAGCGGGATCACGATCTGCATCGTGGTCACACCGAAGTTGCCCAGGCCGGCGTTGAGGCCCAGCGCCGTGCCCTGCAGCCGCTTCGGGAAGAAGGTGCTGATGTTGGACATGCTGGAGGCGAAGTTGCCGCCGCCCACGCCCGACCAGAGCGCGAGCAGCTGGAACACCCACAGCGGCCATTCGGGGTGCTGCAGCGCGATGCCGGTGCCGATGGCCGGCGCCAGCAGCATGGTGGTGGTCAGGAAGATGGTGTTGCGGCCACCGGCCAGGCGCACCAGAAAGGACGCCGGGATGCGCATGGTCGCGCCCGAGATGCCGGCGATGGCGGTCAGCGTGAACAGCTCGGCCGGCGCGAACGGGAAGCCCAGGTTGAGCATCTGCACCGTGATGATGCCCCACATGCCCCAGACCGCGAAGCCGCACAGCAGGGCCGGCACGGAGATCCAGAGGTTGCGGTAGGCGATCTTCTTGCCGGTGCTTTCCCAGAACTTCTGGTCTTCGGGGCGCCAGTCCACGATGTCGGCGCCACTTCGGTTGGGGGTGATCATGGATCGGGCTTTCAGGAAGAAGAGGGTTCAGTTCTGCAGCGAGAACGGTTTGGCGTTGGCGCCCATGACCTCGGTCTGGCGCACCTCGGTCCAGTACATCCAGATGAGCGAGACCCAGACCACGCCGTACATCAGCATGAAGGCACTGGAGCGGATGCCGGTGAGGTCCATCAACGCGCCGAACAGGATGGGCAGCACGAAGCCCCCGAGGCCGCCGGCCAGGCCGACGATCCCGCTGATGGCGCCGATGTTCTTCGGGTAGTCGTCGCTGATGTACTTGAAGACGCTGGCCTTGCCGAAGGCCCATGCGATGCCCAGGATGAACATCAGCGCGGTGAAGACGTAGACGTTGAGTCCGATGTGGAAGGTCTTCGGACCGTTGACCGTGAGCACGGTGAAGTCGGTCTGCGGATACGACAGCAGGAACAGGCAGATCCAGCTCACCCACATCACCCACCAGGTGACCTTGTGCGCGCCGAATTTGTCCGACATCACACCGCCCACCGCGCGCAGCACGCCACCGGGCAGCGAGAAGCAGGCCGCCAGCAGCGCGGCCACGCGGATGTCCAGGCCGAACTCGCCCACGTAGTACTGCACCATCCACAGCGAGAGCGCCACATAGCCCCCGAAGACGATGCTGTAGTACTGGCAGTACTTGAGCACCTTGGGGTCCTTGAGCGACTTGAGCTGGTCCATGAAGGACACGTTGCTCGGCACCAGGTGCGAGGGATCGCTGTGGCTGAACAACCAGAACAGCACCACCGTGCCCAGCATGATGGCCGCGTACACCTGCGGCACCATGGTCCAGCCGAAAGCCACCAGCAGCACCGGCGCGACGAACTTGTTGACCGCCGCGCCCGAGTTGCCCGCGCCGTACACGCCCATGGCCATGCCCTGGCGGTGCCGGGGGAACCAGCGCGCCACATAGGGGGTGCCCACCGAGAAGGAGCCACCCGCCAGGCCGACGAACAGACCGATGGCAAGGAAGTGCCAGTAGGCGGTGGCGTAGCTCATGAGCCAGATCGCCGGCACGGTGATGGCCATGAGGATGGCCATCATGATGCGGCCACCGTAGCGATCGGTCCAGATGCCCAGCGGCACACGCACCAGCGAGCCGGTGAGTACGGGTGTGGCCATCAGCAACCCGAACTGGGTGGCGTTGAGGTCCAGCGCCTTCTTGATCGGAATGCCGATGACGCCGAACATCATCCAGACCATGAAACACACGGTGAAGGCCAGCGTGCTGACGATCAGCACCGACCACGCCTTCTTGTCTTGGTTCAGTTCAGGGGCCATGTTGTGTTCTCCACGCGGGACATGGCATGACTGTCGGCGCTGCGGGCGCGGCTGCCTATCCACCGGCCGGCTTGCCGGTCGCGGCGGAAGAACGATGGCGCGAGGACGCGGCGCGTCCGGAAGAACTACGGCCGCCGGCTTTCGGCTGTCACTTGATCTGGATCAAGGTGCCAGGACGATCGTGAGCAGCACGCTGGCGTCTTCCACCGCGCACAGGCCATGCGGCACGCCGCCGCGCAGGAAGAGCAGTTGCCCGGCCTGCAACCGCCGCACGCCCTCGGGTGTCTCGAAATCGATCGCGCCTTCCAGGCATTGCACCGTGATCTCGCCCGGGACCTGGTGCATCGGCATGGCCTTGCCCAGCGGCAGCCGCAGGCGGATCACTTCCAGTTGCCGCGACTTGAACAGGGCAACGGTCTGCATGCTGAGCGCGTCGCCGCCCTGGTTCGCGAGGGTGGCGATTTCGCCCGATTCGAGGTGGTGCAGGGCCATGGCGTTTCAGGTGGCTAGGGGGCGTGGCGGGCAGCGAACACCGCTGCCTGCACGCGCGAGGTGATGTGGAGCTTGCGCAGGATGTGCTGCACGTGGATCTTGACCGTGGTCTCCGCGATGTCGAGCTTGCGTGCGATGTGCTTGTTGCTGTCGCCGTGCGCGATCAGATCGAGGATTTCGCGCTCGCGCGCGGAGAGCAGGGCAAGTTCGGCCTCGGCTGCGCTCCGAGCCGCGACGGGAGCCTCCTCCAGCGCCTGCCGCCCGGGAGGCTGCGCACGCAAGGCCGCCACGAGCTTGGTGGTCATCTCGGGACTCACCACCGATTCGCCCGCCAGCACCTTCAGGATGGCTTCGCACAGCTGGTCCGACTCCACGGTCTTGAGCAGGTAGCCGTCGGCGCCGGCCTTGAGCGCGGCCACCAGGTCGGCCTCGTTCTCGCTCACGGTGAGCATGAGGATGCGCGTGCCCGGCGCAGCCTCCCGCAGCGCGGGGATGGCGTCCACCCCGAGCACGCCCGGCAGGTGGTTGTCCAGCAGGATCACGTCCGGGCGCTGCCGGGCCACGTAGCGCAGCGCCTCGCCCACGTCGCCGGCCTCGCCGCTCACCTGCAGGCGTTCGTCCTGCGACAACAGCGCCGTCAGGCCGCGACGGAACAGGGAGTGGTCGTCGACCACAAGCAACTGGATGGGAGGGGGCGTGGTCATGCGGTCGTGGCAAGGGCGGATGGCGCGGGTGCGGCCACGGGATGGGGAGGCAGCGTGAGCGTGACGGTGGTGCCCTGGCCGGGCTCGGAGCTCACGTCCACGCGAGCGCCGATCAGTGTGGCGCGCTCGCGCATGATCTTCAGGCCCACGTGGGACTGGTCCGGCAGGTCGCCGGCATCGAAGCCTGCGCCGTCGTCGCGGACGCGAAAGCACCATTGCGGCCCCTTGATCACGTCCAGCTGGATCTGGCTGGCCCCGGCGTGCTTGCGCACGTTGGAGAGCGACTCCTGCAGCACGTGCAGCACCTGCACCTGCACGTCGGCCGGCAACGGCAGGCCGTGGCCCTCGACGTGCAGGCGCGAGGCCAGGCCGGTCTGGTGCTGGAACTTCTGCAGGGTCTCCTGCAGCGCTCGCTCGATGTCGTCGGTGTTGGTGCGGGTGCGGAAATGCACCAGCAGTTCGCGCACGTCGTTGATGCTCTCGCGCAGCCCCTCGTCGAGTTCGTCAAGCGTGAGCCGGACCTGCGCCGACTGCTCCTTCTGCACGGCGGTGCGCAGCAGTTGCACCTGTATCTTGAGGAAGGCCAGCGACTGCGCGATGGAGTCGTGCAGCTCGCGCGCGATCAGGGCCCGCTCCTCGCCCACCGCGGCCTCGCGCTCCAGCGCCGCCGCGCGCAGGCTCTCAAGTGCGTTGGCCAGGTGGCTGGCGAGGGCATCGAGCAGCTCGATCTCGCCCGCGCCCAGGGTGGTGGGCGAGCGGTAGAACAGGTCGATCTCGCCGATGAGCCGGTGCTGCAGGCGCACGGGGACGCTCACCAGCGTCTCGTAGCCCGCGCGCGCGCAATGCCGCACGCCGTCGGCCTCGTGGCTGTGGATGGGGATGACGCGCGTGCGGGCATCGGGTTGCAGGTTGCCGCAGGCGCAGGCGCCCGCCAGCAGGCTGCGCTCTTCCTCCACCATGTCCTGCGGGAAACAGTCGGAGGCCAGCATCAGGTAGCGCTGGTTGGCCTCGTCGCTCCAGCGGATCGCCACCGCGTCCGCCCGGACCACCGCGCGCACGCGCTGTGCAAAGCCGCGCGAAAGCTCCTCGATGCTGCCGGCGTCGACCAGGAAGGCGCTGACTTCGTAGAGCGTCTCCAGCCGCGCGCGCTGCGCCTCGATGTGGCGCGTCTTGGTCTCGACCTGTGACTCCAGCCCGGCGTACATGGACTGCAGGGTGGACGCCATGCGGTTGAAGCCCGCGGCCACCTGGCCGAATTCGTCGTGCGTCTCGACATCCACACGCGCCTTGAAGTCGCCCGACTCCAGCCGTCGCAGGCCCTGGCTCAGCGTGGCCAGCGGGTTGATGACGTACATGTAGCCGGTGTAGAGCATCACCACCGCGCCACCGATGGCCAGGGCCATCATGAGGAACTGGAACAGGTTGAGGATGGCGGTGAAGGCCGAGAGCTGCTTCTCGATCGCCAGCACGAGGCGGTCGATGGCATCCACGAAACGGTCGGCCGTGCCCAGGGCCTGTTCCGCCGGTGGCGCGCCTTCCTGCAACCAGATCGCGCGCTGGCTCTGCCAGAGCGCCTCCACGTTGGCGAACTCGCGGCTGACCGCCTCGTCCCGGGGCACGAACAACGGGCGGCTGGCGTCGCCGCTGCGCAGCAGGCCCAGGCTCTGGTCGAACTGCCCCACCAGCGCCGCCACCTCGGCCATCGGGCGCTGCGCCTGCACGGCGCTGGTGAGGCGCCAGGTCTGCATGCGCATGCGCCCGGCCTCGTTGACGGCCGCAGCGCCGCCTTCGAGCTGCCAGGTGACCCACAGCGTCAGGCCGATGGAGGCCAGGGCCACGATGAGCAGGCCCGCGCCGATGCGCACGAGCTTGGTCGAGAGCGAGGCGGTGGACTGCATGGCGCGAGGCTATCGGCTTTTGCCGTGAGCCGATACCCGCGGCCGTCGGATCGGCCCCACGGGCGGCCCCGGCAAGCCGGGCACCAGCCGCAGGCGATGCACCGTCCGTTCGCCTGGAGCGGTTTCCATGGGCGCGACCAGATCGGCCAGCGTCAGGCCGTCGAGCACCTCCAGGTAGCGTTCCATGGCCAGGCCCAAGGCGCCCTTGAGGCGGCAGTGGCCGTCCAGGCGGCAGGTGTTGTGCGCCGCGTCGAAGCACTCCACCAGGGTGAAGTCGCTCTCGGTCTGGCGGACCACCTCGCCCAGCACGATGGCCTGCGCCGGCTTGAGCAGGCGCAAGCCACCGCCACGCCCGCGCGTGGTCTCCAGCAAGCCCAGACCGGAGAGGGTCATCACGATCTTGGTGAGGTGGCTGCGCGAGATGCCGTGGGCCTCGGCGATCTCGCCGATGGTGGCGGGCTGCTCGCGCTGCGCACTGGCGGCGCAGTACATCAGCACGCGCAGGCTGTAGTCGGTCCATTGGGTCAGTCGCATGGCACATCCTCCTCATGACCGATGGTCGGCTGGCCGTTTGAAATATTCATGTCACGTGCATTTTATGCGCTAATATGTTCATCTCATATGAATGTTTAAAGGAACCACGCCATGAACCAGATCGCCGACCGCCCCGACACCCTGGCCCGCGCCACGCAACCGATCGGACAGATCGCCGTCGACCTGCCGGGCGCCACCGCCGTCTTCCGCCGCCTCAAGCTCGATTTCTGCTGCGGTGGCCAGATCGCCCTGCAACAGGCCTGCGACAACAAGGGCCTGGCGCTGGACGCGGTGCTGGCCGAACTGGACCGGCTGGAGCGGCTGGAGCGGCCCGATGCACCGGTCGCGCCGCAGACACCGCACGACATGATCGACCACCTGCTCACGCGCTACCACGCGGTGCACCGCGAACAGTTGCCGGAGTTGATCCGCATGGCGCGCCGGGTGGAGGCGGTGCACCGGGATCACGCCGAGGTGCCCGCGGGACTGGCGGACCACCTCGAGACCATGGAAAGCGAACTGCTCGACCACATGGACAAGGAAGAGCAGGTGCTGTTCACGCTGCTGCGGGCCGGTGGGCGCGGCATGGCCGCGATGCCGATCGGCGTGATGCGGGCCGAGCACACCAGCCACGGCGCGCAGCTCGAACGCCTGCTGGCCCTGGCGCACGACACCACGCCGCCGAAGGGCGCCTGCAACACCTGGCGCGCGCTGTACGCGGGCATCGCGCAGTTCCGCGACGACCTGATCGCCCACATCCACCTGGAAAACAACCTGCTGTTCCCGCGCTTCGAACCCGCGCGCGCGGCCTGCTGCTGAGGCGACGCCCACGGCGGGAGCGACTATGCTTGTGGCGTCACCCCTGAACGCCACACCCGCCGCCACCCATGCCCGTTTTGGACATCGCCTGGGCCTACCCGCTGCTGCTCAAGACGCATGTGAGCCTGGTCGCGGGCAGCGTGGGCCTGTTCGCGCTGCGGGGCATCGGCGTGCTGTGGCGCCACGCCTGGCCGATGCGGCCGCTCTGGCGCCGCATGAGCGTGGTGATCGACAGCGCGCTGCTGCTCGCCGGCGCCAGCCTGTGGTGGCTGCTGCAGCTCAATCCGCTCCACCAGACCTGGCTGGGCACCAAGCTCGCGCTGCTGCTGGTCTACATCGCCCTGGGCACGATGGCGCTCAAGCGCGCGCGCACCCCGCGCTCGCGCGCGCTGTGCCTGCTCGCCGCGCTGGCCTGCGTGACCTTCATGGCCTCGGTGGCCCTGGCGCGGCACCCGATGGGGTGGTGGGCGCCGTGAGGCCGGCGCGCATCCCGCCGCCCACGAGCGCCGAGCTGCACCGCTCGCGTGTGGTGCGCGGGCTGCTGTGGCTGGCCGGCAGCGTCTCGCTGGCCCTGGGCCTCGTCGGCGTGGTGCTGCCGGGACTGCCCACCACGCCCTTCGTGCTGCTGGCCGCGGCCTGCTACGCCAAGGCCTCGCCGCGCCTGCACGGATGGCTGCTCCAGCACCGCTGGATGGGGCCGATGATCCGCGACTGGGAAACCCACCGCAGCCTGACTCGGCGCACCAAGACCGTGGCGCTGGCGAGCATGGTGCTGATGGTCGGCCTCTCGGCCTGGGGGTTGCGCCACCAGCCCGCGGCGCTGGCAGCGCTGCTGGTGGCGGCCCTGGTCGGTGTCGTGGTCGTGGCGCGCATTCCGACGCGCAAGACCTGAGGCCACGATGAGCCGCTGGCGCGCGGCCCGGTGGCGGATGGCGCGGAATCAGCCCGCCGCGCGACGAGCGAGCACCTCGAACGCCGGCAACGTCTTGCCTTCGAGCACCTCCAGGAAGGCGCCGCCACCGGTGGAGATGTAGCCCACGTCCTTCTCGATGCCGTACTTGGCGATCGCCGCCAGCGTGTCGCCACCGCCGGCGATGCTGAAGGCGCTGCTCTTCGCAATCGCCTGCGCGATGGCCCTGGTGCCGCCTTCGAAGGCTGCGAACTCGAACACGCCCACCGGGCCGTTCCACACGATGGTGCCGGCCTGCATCAGCTGCGCCGCCAGCTTCGCCGCGGTCTCGGGCCCGATGTCCAGGATCAGGTCGTCGTCCGCCACCTCGGTGGCCTTTTTCACCGTGGCCGGCGCGTCCGCGCTGAAGGCCTTGGCGGTCACCACGTCGGTGGGGATCGGCACCTCGGCGCCGCGCGCCTTCATGGCCTCGATCACCGCTTTCGCCTCGTTCACAAGATCGGCCTCGGCCAGGCTCTTGCCGATCTTCAGGCCGGCGGCGAGCATGAAGGTGTTGGCGATGCCGCCACCGACGATGAGCTGGTCCACATTGCCGGCCAGGCTCTTCAGGATGGTGAGCTTGGTGCTGACCTTGCTGCCGGCCACGATGGCCACCAACGGGCGCTTCGGGGCCGCCAGCGCCTTGGCGATGGCGTCCATCTCGGCGGCCAGCAGCGGGCCGGCGCTGGCGATGGGGGCGGTCTCGGCAATGCCGTAGGTCGTGCCTTCGGCGCGGTGCGCGGTGCCGAAGGCGTCGTGCACGAAGATGTCGCACAGGCTGCCGAGCTTTTTCGCCAGCTCGGGGCTGTTCTTCTTCTCGCCGACGTTGAGGCGGCAGTTCTCCAGCAGCACGACTTCACCGGGCGCGACGGAGAAGTCGCCTTCGATCCAGTTCGACACCAGACGCACCGGGTGGTCCAGCAGTTCGCCCAGGCGCGCGGCCACCGGGGCCAGCGAGTCCTCGGGTTTGAAGGCGCCTTCGGTGGGGCGGCCCAGGTGGCTGGTGACCATCACCGCAGCGCCGGCGTCCAGCGCCATGCGGATGGCCGGGATGCTGGCGCGGATGCGGGTGTCCTCGGTGATGCGGCCGGCATCGTCCTGCGGCACGTTGAGATCGGCGCGGATGAAGACACGCTGGCCCTTGACCTGGCCACGGGAACAGAGATCGGAGAATCGGATGAAGGACATGTTGGGCGGGCGCGCGGGCGCCGGAACGGCTGGCGAAGCCCGCATTGTAGGAAAGCCGCCGGCTCACATCGCCCGGGTCGCCCCCGCTGGCCGCGCGCCCGGTGCCTGGGCCAGCGCCGCGGCGCTGCAAGGCATCACAGCGTCCAGCGCAGGCGCGTATGCGCGGGTCTGCACGTCCAGCAGGCCCAGCACGGTGTGAAAGAAGTGGTCGTGCGTGATCGGATCGGCCGCGTGGTCGCGCAGACAGCCCATCGACAGGCCGGCGCGCTGGCGCAAGCCCGGCGAGAACCAGGCCACCATGGGCACGTGCGTCTGCTGATCGGGCGCGATGGCGTAGGGCACGCCATGCAGGTACAGGCCGTTCTCCCCGAGCGATTCACCGTGGTCGGAGACGTAGACCAGGCCCGTGTCTTCGGTGCCGCTGACCGCGCGCGCCTGCAGCCACCGCAGGGTCTGGTCGAGGAAGTGGTCGGTGTAGGCAATGGAGTTGTCGTAAGCGTTGACCAGCTGGTCGTGCGGACAGTCGGAGAGGGTGACGCTGCGGCATTCGGGCAGAAAGGGCTTGCGGTTCGCTGGCGCGCGGTGCGAGTACGCCGGCCCATGGCTGCCCATCTGGTGCATCACCACCACCGTGCCGCGCGCGCGCCGCTGCGGATCCAGCGCGGCCAGGCGCTGGTCCAGCCCGTCGAGCATGGCCTCGTCCAGGCACTCGGCACCCGCACAGAAGCCGGAGGCCGGGTGGTCGCCGGCGCGGGCATGGGGCACACGGTCGCACACGCCCTTGCAGCCGGCCTGGTTGTCGATCCACAGCACGGCCAGGCCCGCGCGCTGCAGCACGTCGAGCAGGTTCTCGCTCTCGGGCGCCTTGTCGCCGCCCTGTTGCCGCGTGAGCGGCGAGAACAGGCAGGGCACGGAGACCTGGGTGTTGGTGCCGCAGGCGTGCACCTCGCTGAAGTTCACCAGATCGCCGCGCGCCTGCCAGCGCGCGAGCGCGGGCGTGGTCTGGCGCGCATAGCCGTCGAGCCCGAAGTTTTGCGCGCGCGCCGTCTCGCCAATCACCAGCACCAGCAGGGGCGGGCGTGCCTGGCGGGCGTAGCTCGCACCCAGGCGGGCGTCCTCGCCCACCGGGCGCAATGGCTGGACCTGGCGGGGCAGCTGGTCGACGGTCAGGCGCACACCCGCATAGACCGTGTTGAGCGGGTTGGCCATGTAGCGCAGGTCCTTGTGGTTGCGCATCAGGGACGCCAGGCCCTGGTAGCCCAGCAGGGCGGCCAGCACCACCAGCGACAGGCCGGCCAGCACACCCGCGGCGTTGCGACCGGCCTGCGCGTGCCAGCGCCGCGGCGCCAGGGGCCGGCGCCACAACCACCACAGCGGCAGGCCCGCGACCGCCAGCACCGTGCCCGGCAGCGACCACGACAGCAGGTCGCGCACCTCGTTCACGTCGGTGTGCAGCACGTTGGCCAGCATGGTGGGGTCGATGACCACGCCGTACTGGCGCATGAAGTGCAGGTTGAGCGCGCTGACGAGGAGCAAGGCAGTGGCCACGGGCCGCCAGAGGCGCGGCCAGGCCGCCAGCGACAGCAGCGCCGCGGTGGCGCCCAGCAGCACCCCGCCCAGGCTACCGATCAGCGCCAGGCGCTGGGCGGCCGAGCCGCCGAGCGCGTCGATGCGTTGCCACAACGCCAGGTTGCCCACGCTGGCGAGCCACAAGGCCAGGCCCCACACCGCCAGCACGGGCGGCGTGGTCCTGCGCGCACGCGCGCTGCGCGCTGCGGTCGGGTTGCGCGAGGCGGGAAAGAACGGGGGCGACAACGTGACCAGCATGGGCAACATCCAGGGGCCGGCACACACCGGCACCCGGACTGTGTCGGGCCGGCGTTAAGCGAACCTTATGGGTCTTGCCATCATGGAGCGGACGCCCCGCCCGTTCCACCGGTTGGCGACGCTGGCCAGCGCAGCGAGAAGCGCGTGGTCATCGGCGCTTCGCCCTGATCGGTCACAAGGCGAGCGCCGAGCTGGTCGGCAATGCGTTCGACCAGACGCAGGCCCAGCCCCAGGCCTCCCGAACCGGCTGCGTGGGACGCAACGCCCTCGGACCTGCGTCCGTCGTCGCTGACCGAGACCCCGCGTTCGTCTGCGGTCTGCCAGACGTCGATCACGACCTGTGTGCCTGTCGGCGTGTGGCGCAGCGCGTTTTCGATCAGATTGCGCAAGGCCAGCTCAAGCAGCATGGACTGGCCCGCCACGAACACCGGCTGATCGGGTTGCTGCAGCGAGAGTTCGTGCCCGCTGGCATCGGCCCCGGGCGCATGCGTGGCGATCAGGCGCGCGGCGAGCTCGCCGAGTGCCACGCGTTCGGGTTTCGGCACCACCATGCCCGCGGCACCACTGCGCTGGGCGCGCGCGAGGTCCAGCAACTGCTGCAGGATGCGGCCCGCGCGCAGGGACTCCTGCTCCAGCCGCGCCAGGCGGTCAGGGGACGGATCGTGTTGCGCCGCGCGGGCCTGCAGCGCCATGGCCGCCAGCGGCGTGCGCAATTCATGCGCCACGTCGGAGGCGAATTCGCGCTCGCGCTGCGCACGGGTCTGCAAGGTGTCCACCAGCGCGTTGATGGCCGTGACCGTGCTGGTGAATTCGCGGAACCGGTGCCGGGTGTCCAGCCGCTGTCCGGCAAAGCCATCGAGCGCGGCCACCTCGTGCGACAGCTGGTCCAGCGGTCGCAGGCCGCGGCGGATCGCCCACCACAACAGCAGGGCCACCAGCGGCAACACCAGCAACGCGGGTTGCGCCACGTGCTCGGCAATGTCCTTGCCCAGTTCGTGGCGCTGGCGCATGTCGGTGAACACCACCACACGGCGTTGCTGCGCCCCTTGCCCAGTCTGCACAGAGAACACCCGCCACTGCGGCGCGCGGCCGGCGGCATCGATATCCACCGTGGCGAATCCCTGTGCCGGCAGCATGGCCATCTTCAGCCCCGGCACCAGCCCATGCGTGTCGGTGACGAGATGCCCGCCCTCCCAGGCCACCACCGCCACGTCCTGCAGGAACTCGTGCGACAGTTCGGGCAGGGGCTGCGGTGGCCCGTTCGCGGTGGTCGAAGGCGCTGCAGTCAGCCACAGCTGGGCCACGGCCACCATCTGTCCGTCGGAAAACTTGCGTGCTTCTCGAAACGCGGTGTACCAGGCCAGCGCGACCACCAGCAACCAGATCACCAGCAGCACGCCCAGCGCCCAGCCCAGCAGGTAGCGCCGCAACAGTCGCGGGGACGGCGCCGCGGCCTGGGCATCAGCGCTCATTGGCGAACCGGCTCCTGCGTCGGCACAAAGTACCCCACCCCACGCACGGTCTTGATCAGCGACTCGCCAAGCTTGCGGCGCAGGTGGTGGATATGGACCTCGATCGCGTTGCTCTCCAGCGCCTCGCCAAAGCCATACAGCGCCGATTCCAGTCGGGACTTTGACAGCACCTGCGGGCGCGCCTGCAGCAAGGTGAGCAGCAGCGCGAATTCCTTGCCCCCCAGCGCCACGGCCTGGCCCGCGCGCAGCACGGTGTGGGCGGCCGGGTCCACCACCAGGTCGCCGTGCTCGATCACCGGACTGCTGCGCCCGCCCGCGCGGCGCAACATGGCACGCAGTCGCGCCAGCATCTCGTTGGCGTCGAAGGGTTTGACGATGTAGTCGTCCGCACCACTGTCCAGACCGCTGATGCGGTCGCTCACGCCGTCGCGTGCGGTCATGATCAGCACCGGCATGTCGCTGTGCGGCAGCGATGTGCTGCCCGGGGCACGTGCAGGCTGACGGCGCAACCGCGCCAGCAGGTCCAGGCCTTCGCCATCGGGCAGCCCGAGATCGAGCAGCATCACGTCAAAGGGTTCGACCGCCAGCGCAAGCCATGCCGCATCCAGCGTGGCGCACTGATCCACCGCATAGCCCGCCTGGCGCAACGACGCCTGCAGGCCGCTGGCAATGCCGGGGTCGTCTTCCACCACGAGAGCGCGCATGTTGATGAGGTTTGGGCCGCAGGGGCAATCGACCCATTATGGGTTCGAGCCTTAGCACCGCCTTAAGGCACTGTTAATCCGCGCCAACCACAGTGCCGGCCCATGCATGCACTGTCCCTGCGGCTGGCCCGCCCCAGCCTCCAGCGGCCGACGCCAGCGTCCTGGCTGCTCGGTCTTCTCCTGCTCACCCTGCTCTGGGACGCCTCCGGCCTGGACCTGGCGGTGATGCGGGCCATCGGCACTCCGCAGGGCTTCGTCTGGCGCGACGCCTGGCTCCTTGAGCGCGTCCTGCACGACGCAATGCGCACGGTCATGACGCTGGCCTTCGCCCTGATGTGCGCGTGGGCGCTGTGGCCAGGGCTGGCGATGCCCCGGCGCGAACGCGCGCTGGTGGTGATGCTGACCACGCTGTCGCTGCTCGCCGTCAACCTGATCAAGAACGCCAGCCTGACCAGTTGCCCCTGGGACCTGCAGGCCTTCGGCGGTACGGCCCGCGCCGTCTCGCACTGGTCCTGGGGCGTTGGCGACGGCGGCCCCGGGCGTTGCTTTCCGGGCGGTCACGCCTCCGGCGGCTTCGCCTTTGTGGCCATGTGCCTGCCGTGGCTGTTGCCCCCCGATGGCGTGACGCGGCGGCGCGTGGTGGGGTTGCGCTGGCTCGCTGCCGCGCTGCTGAGTGGGGCGCTCGCGGGCGCGGTTCAGACGCTGAGGGGCGCCCACTACCCCAGCCACACGCTCTGGACGCTGCTGATCTGTGCCAGCGTGTCGCTGACCGGATGGCGGCTCGCGCTGCCGTGGCTCGCGGCGCAAGGGCGCACCGCACGTGCGGGTGGCGCACCTTCGCGCCCCTCGCCCATGGCTCAGGTGCTCACGGTGCTGCGTCCCCTGGTCGTGCCCGTGGTCGGCACGCTGGTCGTGTTGTCGCTGTCCCGGCTCGGGCTGGCATGGTGGCAGGCCGGGCGCATCACCCAGGCGCAGGCCTGGTCTCAGGTCTGGCTGCAGGGCCTGCGGTTCGACGCATTGCTCACCGGCATGATCTGGGTGTTCCCTGCCGCGATCACGCCCTGGATGGCCCTGAACCGGCGCAGCCAGCGCGGGTGGTGGGCCTTCCTGCGCTGGTACGGCGGGCTGGCCCTGCTGCTGGTGGCGTTCATGGAACTGGCCACGCCGGCGTTCGTCGCGCAGTACGACAGCCGGCCCAACTACCTGTTCGTGGAATACCTGGGCTATGCGAAGGAGGTCAGCGGCACCTTGCTGAAAGACCACTGGCCCCACCTGCTGGCGACATCGCTGCTGCTGCCGGCCATGGCCTGGGCCTATGCCCGACTGAGCCGCCCGGCACAGGCGCCCAAGACCGTTCGCGTCTGGGTGGCGCTGCCGCTGTCGGTGCTGTTGTTCGCCGCGCTGGCACTCTGCGCGCGCGGCGCGCTGGGACACCGCGCGGCCAACCCGGCCAGCGTGGCGGTGACCAGCGACCACCTGGTCAACGAACTGCCACTGAATTCGCTCTACACCGTGGCCTATGCCATCTACCAGTCGCGCAAGAGCGAGGCCGGCGTGGTGTACGCCGAGTTGCCGCGCGCCCAGGTGATCGACATCGTGCGCCGCGAGTCTGGCCTGCCCGAGGGCGCCTTCGTGGACGACCCTGCATCGCCCACGCGGCACAGGCAGGCCAGCCTATTTCCACGGCAACGTCCGCTGAATCTCGTCATCGTGCTCGAGGAGAGCCTCGGTGCCGAATTCGTGGGCAGCCTGGGCGGTCTCCCCCTCACGCCCAACCTGGACCGGCTGGCCACGCAGGGCCTGTGGTTCGAGAACCTCTATGCCACCGGCACGCGCTCGGTGCGCGGCATCGAGGCGGTGGTGGCGGGCTTTCCGCCCACGTCGGCGGTGAGCACCGTGAAACTGGCGAAGTCGCAGCGCGACTTCTTCACCCTGGCGGGTTTTCTGAAAGCGCGGGGCTACGAGTCGACCTTCTTCTACGGCGGCGAGTCGCACTTCGACAACATGCGCAGCTTCTTCATGGGCAACGGCTTCGACCACGTGGTCGAACAGAAGGACATGCCCGCGGGCGCCTTCATCGGCACCTGGGGCGCGTCGGACGGCGACCTGTTTGACATCGCACACCAGCACTTCAGCCGGCAAGCCAAGGACAAGCCCTTCTTCGGCCTCGTCTTCACCTCATCCAACCACGCGCCATTCGAATTCCCGGACACCGCGATCGAGTTGTACGAGCAGCCCCGCGGCACGGTGAACAACGCGGTGAAGTACGCGGACCATGCGCTGGGCCGCTTCTTCGACAAGGCCAGGCAGTCCGCCTACTGGGACAACACGCTGTTTCTCGTCGTGGCCGACCACAACTCGCGCGTCTACGGACCGTCGGTGATTCCGGTCGAGCGCTTTCACATCCCGGGCCTCATCCTCGGCGGTGCGGTGAAGACGCCCGAGCGCATCACCACCGTGGCCAGCCAGATCGACCTGGCGCCCACGCTGATCTCGCTGATGGGGCTCAGCGGTGAACATCCCCTGATCGGGCGCGACCTGAGCGATCCGGTGCAGCGCGCCCGCCCGGGCCGCGCGATCATGCAGTTCGACAGGATCCAGGCCTACATGGAGGGGTCGGAAGTGGCCGTGCTGCAGCCCGACGCGCCGGCCCGGCTGATGCGCTACGACAAGGGCCAGTTGCTCGACCGCAGCGACGGCGACCCCGGCCTGATCGCGAAAGCACAGGCACATGCCCGATTCGCCCAATGGGCGTACCAGGAAGGCTGGCACCGCTGAACGCGGTGCCCCGGCTGCGCGCTACCAGCCCAGGCCGAGCCGCAGTGGCAGGTAGACCGCCATGCCGCAGACGATGGTGCCCAGCACGCCACGCTTCCAGAAGAACCACGCCATGCCGGCGGCCGCGGCGAACAGCCGCGCGTCCTGCCAGGTGGTGATGAGCGCGCCCTGACTCATGACGATCTCGGGCACCACCACCGCGGAGAGCGCGGCGATGGGTGCGTATTGCAAGCCCCTCTGCGCCCAGTGCGGCAGACTCCAGGGCTTGCTGGAGATGAAGAAGAAGCCGCGCGTGATCACGGTGATGCAGCCCAGCAGCACGATGGTCAGCAGGGTCCAGAGGTCGAGGTCAAGCATGGCGCGCGCCCTCCCCGGGGCCGGCGGGCCTGAACTTCTCCAGCACCAGGCACAGGGCCACCGCGCTCGCGATCGCCACAAGGATGTTGAGCTTGAGCGGCAACGCCCAGGCCGCCACGGCCGCCGCACCGGCGATGCCGGCCGAGACGACACGCAGCTTCGAGGACGCGAGTGAGCACAACACGCCCAGCAGCGCCAGGATGCCGGCAAAGCCCAGGCCCCAGGCCACCGGGATGGCGTTGGCCAGCGCGATACCCAGCAGGCTCGCGCCCATCCAGGCCACGTAGTTCACCGCGCAGTTGCCCATGAGGTAGGCCTGCTGCTGCAGGAGTTCGTCGGGCGTGGCGCCGGGGTGCGGGTAGCGGCGCGCGAAGAACACGTAGCTCAGGTCGCCCGTGATGTAGCCCTTGAGCAGGCGCTCCCAGCGCGGCAGGTGCATCAGGTACGGCCGCAGGTGCGCCGAGAACACGACAAAGCGCAGGTTGACGCAGAAGGCCGCGGCCAGGATCACCCACAGCGGCGCACCGGCCGCGATCATGGGCACGGCGGCGAGCTGGGCGCTGCCGGCGTAGACGATCAGGGTCATCAGCACGGCCTCCAGCGCGGACAGGCCCGACTGCACCATGGCCACGCCGGTCATCAGGCCCCAGGCGCCAATGCCCATGGCCACCGAAAACTGGTCGCGCACGCCCTCCCAGTACTCGGGCCGCTCGCGGTAGATGCGCCGGTGAAACATCAGCGCACCTCCTTCGAGGGCACGACGGCATCCAGCACCTGCCCGGGCGAGAGCGCAAAGCCGCGCAGGAAGTCCCCCGCCGCCAGGCGCTTGCCCCCCGCGCGCTGCAGCTCGGTGAGCACCAGCGCTCCCTGGCCCGTGGCCACGTGGATACCGTCCGCGTTCGCGGCCAGCACTTCACCGGGCGCGCCATCGGCCGACGCGGCGCCAACGTGCGCGACCCACACCTTGATGGCGTCGCCACCCAGCGAGGTGGCCGCACCGGGGAAGGGGTTGAAGGCGCGCACGCGCCGCGCCAGCACGGTGGCCGGTGCGGTCCAGTCGAGCGCGGCCTCGTTCTTCTCGATCTTGTGCGCGTAGGTCACGCCCTCGTCGGGCTGCGGCTCGGGGTGCAGGCCACCGCAGGCCGCGATCTCCAGCGCCTCCACGATCAGACGCCCGCCGAGCACGGCCAGCCGGTCGTGCAGGCTGCCGGTGGTGTCGTCGCCACGGATGGTGAGCCGCTCCTTCAGCAGCATGGCGCCCGTGTCCAGGCCGGTATCCATCTGCATGATGGTCACGCCGGTCTCGGCGTCGCCGGCCTCGATGGCGCGGTGGATGGGTGCCGCGCCGCGCCAGCGCGGCAGCAGCGAGGCATGGATGTTGAGGCAGCCCAGGCGGGGGGTATCGAGCACCCACTGCGGCAGGATCAACCCGTACGCGGCCACGACCAAGGCATCGGCCTGCGTGGCCTCGATGGCAGCGCGAGCGGCGGCCGCGTCTTGCGGGTACTTGCCATCCAGGCGCAGGCTGCGCGGCTGCGCCACGGCGATGTGCCGCTCCAGCGCGAGCTGCTTCACGGGGGAGGCCTGCAGTTTCATGCCGCGGCCGGCCGGCCGGTCGGGCTGGGTGAGCACCAGCGGCACCTGAAAGCCGGCGGCCAGCAAGCGCTCGAGCGCGGCGCGAGCAAAGTCCGGCGTGCCGGCAAAAACGATCTTCATGGATGACGAGTTAGGTGAACGGGGCCGCCGATGTCGGGCGACCACGCGGATGCAGGCGTCAGTATCCGACGTGCCCGCATTCGTCGATGCGCGTCACGCGCGCAGGGCCTCGCGCTGGGCTTTCACCAGCTTGGACTTGATGCGCCCCTGCTTGAGCGGCGAGAGGTACTCGACGAACACCTTGCCAAGCAAGTGGTCCATTTCGTGCTGGATGCACACGGCCAGCATGCCCTGGGCGTCGATCGTGCGCTCCGCGCCTTGACCGTCGAGCGCGCGCACTCGCACCGCGATGGAGCGCTCCACGCCGTCGTAGATGCCGGGCACCGACAGGCAGCCTTCCTCGCCCTTGCGCTTCTCGGGGCTGGCCCATTCGATCTCGGGGTTGATCAGCACCAGCGGTTCGTCGCGCGTCTCGCTGACATCGATGACGATCAGGCGCTCGTGCACGTCTACCTGCGTGGCGGCCAGTCCAATACCGTTGGCGTCGTACATGGTGGCAAACATGCGCTCGATCAGCGTACGGATGCGCTCGTCCACCGCCTGCACGGGCCTGGCCACGGTGTGCAGGCGCGGATCGGGGTAGCGCAGGATGGGCAGAAGCGAAGGCGGATTCATGACGGTCGGCGGTGGTTTCAGGTCCGTTGCGGACAGGGCATCCACTGTACCCGGGCGACGGCTGGCGGCGTGCCGGTGACAGGCGGATGGCGATGTCGCTATTTTCGCGACTTTTGCGACGACGCGTGTGAGCCCACCGCCATAAACATTGCCTAATCAAAGGCTTGGGCGCAAAATCAAAAGCGACTTGTCAAGACACGAGCGCCGTCGGCGACCGGCTGTGGGTTCCCCGGAACGGCAGTCTGGACACCGGTGGTTGCCGCCCAGGGGCCACCTCATGCCATTGAAATCCAGCCAGTCCGTCCTTCCATTCCAACCCCTGCGCACGCTGCGTCCGCTGGCTTGTGCCACCGCCGTGCTGGCCACCCTGATCGCCAGTGGCGCTTCGGCCCAGAACTACCCCATCACCCCCGGCCAGCGCGCCATTGCCGACCAGGTGGCGCAGGCCGGCGTGCCCTTGTCCGAACTGGCGCCGAATGCGCCCGACAGCTACACCATCAAGCGCGGCGACACGCTGTGGGCGATCTCGGGCGTCTTCCTGAAAACGCCATGGCGCTGGCCCGAGCTCTGGGGCATGAACCGCCAGGACATTCAGAACCCGCACCGCATCTACCCCGGCCAGGTGCTCTACCTCATCAAGTCCGGCGACCGCGCCATGCTCAGCACCCGGCCCGGCGGCAATGGCGACCCGGCCACTGTGCGCGTGACACCGCGCACCCGCTATGAGAGCCTGGGCGATTCGGCGATTCCGCCGGTATCGCTGCAAGCCATCGAGTCGTTCCTGACGGAGCCCATGATCGTGGACGAGGCCACCTTTGCGCGTGCACCGCGCATCGTCGCCACGCAGGAGAACCGTGTCCTGCTCACGCGCGGCGACCGTGCCTACGCTCGCGCCCTTTACAGCGACAGCGCCCAGGGCGAACCGCTGACGGTGGTGGAAGGCCAGTCGATCGACTACCGCGTGTTCCGCAACGCCACACCGCTGCGGGACCCTACCACCAACGAGATCCTGGGCTATGAGGCGCAGTACGTGGGCAAGGCGCAACTTGTCGACGGTGAAACCAGGCGCGCGGCCGCCGACGACAAGAACGCCACCGAACTGGTGCCGGCCAAGATCGACATCGTGTCGGCCAAGGAAGAGATGCGCATTGGCGACCGCCTGCTGCCCGAACCCGAGCGCGAGCTGAGCAACTACGTGCCGCGCGCGCCCGAGTCGGCGCAAAGCGGCCAGATCGTTTCGGTCTATGGCAACGCCGTGCGCTATGCCGCGCAAAACCAGGTCGTCACGATCAACCGGGGGCGCGAACATGGCATTGAACGCGGCCACGTGCTCGCCCTTCAGCGCGAGAGCAGCCTGGTGACCGACACCACCGACCAGGCCCGGCCGCAGTTGCGCCTGCCCGGTGAGCGCAACGGCCTCATGATGGTGTTCCGCACCTTCGACAAGGTGTCCTACGCGCTGGTGCTGCAGATCACCGACGGCGTGAAGGTCGGCGACCGCTTCGTCAATCCCTGAGCCGCGCAATCGCGATGCTCCGGCCCGAGCTGGCCGCCTGGATGCGGCTGCTGCTCACGCCCGGCGTGGGCCTCGAATCCGCCCGAAAGCTGCTGGCGGCATTCGGGCTTCCCGAGGCCGTCTTCGCCCAATCGCTCGACGCTTGGCAGACCGTGCTGGGGACCCGCGCGGCGAACGCCCTGGATACGCCACCTGAAGACCTCGACGCTCAGGTGGACCGGTTGCAGGCCTGGCTGGACGGCAGTGCCGACCGGCATGTCCTGACCCTGGAGGATCCACTCTACCCGGCCGAGTTGCTGCAGATGGCCGACCCGCCACTGATGCTGTACGTGCTCGGCAACGTGCAAACGCTGCACCACCCTCGCCGGCTGGCCATCGTCGGCAGCCGCAACCCCACCCCTCAGGGCGAGGCCAATGCGCGCCAGTTCGCCCAGGCGCTGGGCCAGGCCGGTGTTTGCGTCGTCTCGGGCATGGCGCTCGGCGTGGACGGCGCGGCCCACGATGGTGCGCTGCTGGGCGGCGCCCCCACCGTGGCCGTCGTCGGCACCGGGCTGGACCGTGTTTATCCCAAACGCCATCTGGCCCTGGCGCACCGGATCGCCCAGAACGGCGCCATCGTCAGCGAGTACCCGCTGGGCACGCCGGCTCTGGCGCCCAACTTTCCGCGGCGCAATCGAATCATCGCGGGGCTCTCGCAGGGCACGCTGGTCGTGGAAGCCGCAGTGAAGTCGGGCTCGCTGATCACCGCACGACTCGCCGCAGAGCAAGGGCGGGAGGTGTTCGCCATACCGGGCTCCATCCACGCGCCGCAGGCGCGGGGATGCCACGCACTGATCCGCCAGGGTGCGAAGCTGGTGGAGTCGGCACAGGACATCCTTGAGGACCTGCGCTTCGCTGTGCCGGGAACACCTGACAAAGCCACCGCGGAGGATGGTGGCAACGCCACGCCCGATGAAGACGCCCTCCTGAAAGCGATGGGCTACGACCCGGTGAGCCTGGACGCGCTGCAAGCCCGCACGGGGATGGACACCGCGCATCTGCAGGCCCGCCTGCTGGAGCTGGAGTTGCAGGGCGACGTGGCGCGGCTTCCCGGAGGCTTGTTGCAACGGTTGGGCCAGGGCTGACCGCCCTGTCGCACCCGCCCCGAGGCTTTTAGTTCAGCAAGCGCTCGGGGTTGGCCTCGAGCTTGGCCATGGCGTCGCGCGTGGCGCGCACGGTGAGCGCCTCTTCCTCGCTTGGCACGAGCAAACCCGCCTGCAGGTAGGCCGCCACCCGCGTGGCCTGGATCAGGAAGCAGCGCCCGCCATTCGTCACAAAAAGGTAGAGCTGGCCGCGCTCGCTGCGCCAGGCCAGTTGCACGCTGTTGAGCTTGCCGTTGTGGTCCAGCCCGAACCAGGAACCGATCTGCAGCTCCACGGCCCACGAGCGCATGGCCTCGTTGGGCTGGCTGCCACCCTGGTTGATGACTTCGATGTTGCTCGCGTCCACCCCGGTGATCATCTCGATGCTCTCCGTGTCCAGGTCGAGGTCGCCCACGCCGTTGGCCGGCAGGTAGTCCTCGAGATTGGCCAGGCGTTCGGACAGGTTGTCCAGGCTTTCCTGCGAGATGGCCTCGGTGCGCGACATGAAGGCGTCGGCCAGCGTGTCGCTGACCGACTTGATGTGCTGATCCTGCAGCAGGGTCGGAAAGCCCAGCAGGCTCATGCCCTGGCGCAGGCGTTGCAGCAATCCTGGCAGTTGCTGGATGACACGCGCGCGGTCGTTGCGATTGGGTTTGGCGCTGGCGGCCCACAACAGGTCGGAGGCCACCTGCTTGAGCGCGGTGGTTTCCTCGTGTCGCAAGCCGTGCTTGACGCTGGCCACCGCGAGCACGTCGACCCAGACCTTGAACAGGAAATCGCGAACCTCGTCGCGCACCGGCACGTCGTCGAGCAGCTTGCGCAACTCGATGGTGTACTGCACCGACAGGGTCTCCTTTTGTTCCACCTGCTGCGCCACGCTCACGAAGCGGCTGGCGCTGCTCTGCTCGCTGAGGTATGTCGAGAGGAATTTCTGGAACTCGTCGAACACCAATTGGAACACCCGGCGGCCGGTCTCAGGGTACTGCTCGATCACCTGCACCACCCGCTTGATCTCGGCCTCCAGGGCTGCCGAGCCCACATTCGACTCAAAACCCATGACGCAAGAGCCCATGCGGTCGATCAGGCGGCGTGCGGGATGCTGCAGGGCGCTGAAGAACTCGGGTTCGGCCAGCGCGACGCGCAGCACCGGAATCTGCAGGCGCGCGAACCAGACCCGCACACTGGGCGGGATACGCTCCTCGGCCAGGATGCTCTGGAACATCAGAGCCACCACCTCGATGGTGGCCTTCTCGGTCGGCGTGCTGGCCGCCTGCTTGAGTTCGGCCGTGCGCTGGCGAAGCGATGTGGCCGCACGCTCCACATGGCCGGCATCGACATACACCGCGCCGGCGCCCGACGCGCCGGACACATACAGACCCGCGCCCACGCTGGGCGATGCAATCTGGTGCTGGATCGCCTGCTGCAGCCGCGGCGAGGGAGGCAGCAACTGGGTGGCCTCGAAATCGCCCCCGACCCGATCAATCAGCATCCGTTTGAGACGGCCGACCACACCCTGAGCGCGCATGCGCGCCCGCGCCAGCGGCGAAGTGCCGGTCATGAGCCGGGTCTCGTCGTGCACGCCCATGCCAGATGAATGCGGGCCGGCGCGGCCTGGACCCCCACCCGTGCCGGGCATCGCTCCCTGGCTGGATGCGGAGCCGAAGCCCCCCCCTGTCCCCATGCCCGAAGAGGGGCCACCCGAGGCCGGATGGGAACCCGCCGCAGCGGGACGAGGACCTGCCGCGGAGGCGTCGCGCCGGGGCACCGGCATCGCGTCGCTGCGGCTACCGGGCACCCGCCTGACCAGTGCCTGCAGGTCGATTTCCTTCATGACGCCGCTGGCCACGAGAAACTCGTTGGCGGCCTTATAGGCCTCGTGCAGCTTGCCGGCAAGGATGGGCGACATGGCGTCCTGCACCAGCGCCCAGGCTTCGCGGGTCATGTGCGCGTCAAGCCATTGATCGACCAGGATGCGTGCGGTCACGTCGGGCAACAGCACGTCGCCACGCGGCAACTCCTGTCTGCCCTCCAGATGCTGGATGCGCAGGCGCAGCTCGTTGAGTTCGGTGGACGACTTGTCGAGCACCTGCATGGCCAGGCGCGAAGCCAGGATCTGGTCGTCGATGGCGCCCTCGGCCACCAGCTCGAGCTGCCCGGACACGCTGGTCGGGCTGCCCGAGTTGGAGAATCGCGGCAGCAGGGTGCGCTGCAAGGACTTGCGGGTTTGGTTGAGCCAGGTGGTCTGGTTCTTCTGGAAGCCGGTCCAGGCGTCGCGGCGCACCTGCATCTCTCGCGCCGGGCCCGCCTGATCCAGGATGGACGTCAGACGCGTGTCGCAGGCCTTGACCAGTTCGGGAAGTGCGCGGCCCACGTGAACCACGAAGAGTTCACGTGCCTGTTTGGCCAGGGAGGAAACGTGCTGATCGGGCGGCGACACAATGCGTGCAGTATGACACGGTTGGCGTCAACGCCCGGTCGCCAGCGCCCCGAACGCCGCCATCCCCACGCCCATGTTCGCGCTTATACGACAGCGCCGGCGTTCGGGTCGTCCGGATCGCCGTCCGTCCTGGTGGCCTTGACCAGGTCCTCGCGCTTGATGCCCAGCCACATGGCCACCGCCGCGCCGACGAACACCGACGAGTAGATGCCGAAGCAGATGCCGATGGTCAAGGCCAGGGCAAAGTAGAAGAGGGTGGGGCCACCGAAGATGAGCATGGACAGCACCATGGCCTGGGTCGATCCGTGGGTGATGATGGTGCGGCTGATGGTCGAGGTGATGGCATGGTCGATGACCTGCGGCGTGCTCATCTTGCGCTGGCGCCGGAAAGTCTCGCGGATGCGGTCGAAAATCACCACCGACTCGTTGACCGAGTAGCCCAGCACGGCGAGCACGGCCGCCAGCACGGCCAGCGAGAATTCCCACTGGAAGAAGGCGAAGAAGCCCAGAATGATGACCACGTCGTGCAGGTTGGCGATGATGGCCGACACCGCGTACTTCCACTCGAAGCGGAACGCCAAATAAATCATGATGCCCACGATCACCAGCGCGAGTGCCTTGAGTCCGCTGGAGACCAGTTCCTGCCCGACCTGCGGGCCGACGAATTCGGTGCGACGCAGCGTCACCGTCGGGTCCTGCGCCTTCAGCGCCGCGAGCACGGTCTCGCTTTGCTGACCGGACGATTGACCTGCCTGCGCGGGCAGGCGCAACAGCACGTCGCGCGAGGTGCCGAAGTTCTGCACAGGCACGTCGGCGTACCCCAGGGAATCGATGACCTTGCGCACCGCTTCCAGGTCAGCGGGTTGCTCGTAGGCCACTTCCATGACGGTGCCACCGGTGAACTCCACCGAGAGATGCAGGCCGCGCGTGGTCAGAAAGAACACGGCCGCCAGGAAGGTGATGAAGGAAATCGCGTTGAGCAACAGCGCGTTCTTCATGAACGGGATGTCACGGCGGATGCGGAAGAATTCCATGCTGCTGATCCTTGCTCAGTCGGCCTTGACGGCAGGGGCCTGGCCATCGGCGCGCCACACGGTGCCAATGGCGACCGTCTTGAGTTTTTTCTGCCGGCCGTACCAGAAATTGACCAGGCCGCGCGAGAAGAACACCGATGAGAACATGCTGGTGACGATGCCCAGGCAGTGCACCACCGCGAACCCGCGCACCGGACCGGTGCCGAAGATCAGCAGCGCCAGGCCGGCGATCAGGGAGGTGACGTTGGAGTCCAGGATGGTGCCCCAGGCGTGGTCGTAGCCAGTGTTGATCGCCACCTGCGGGGAAGACCCACGGCGCAGTTCCTCGCGCACCCGTTCGTTGATCAGCACGTTGGAGTCGATCGCCATGCCCAGCGCCAGCGCCATGGCCGCGATGCCCGGCAGGGTGAGCGTGGCCTGCAGCATGGACAGCAGTGAGACCAGCAGCAGCAGGTTGAAGCCCAGCGCGATGCTCGAGAACGCGCCGAACAGCATGTAGTAGGCGCACATGAAGATCACGATGGCGACAAAGCCCCAGACCACGCTGTTGAAGCCCTTGGCGATGTTCTCCGCGCCCAGGCTGGGGCCGATGGTGCGCTCTTCGATGATTTCCATCGGCGCAGCCAGCGAGCCCGCACGCAACAGCAGCGCGGTGTCGTTCGCCTCCACGGTGGTCATGGCTCCGGAAATCTGCACCCGACCGCCACCGATCTCGCCGCGGATCACCGGCGCCGTGACGACTTCGCCCCGGCCTTTCTCGAAAAGGATGATGGCCATGCGCTTGCCCACGTTCTCGCGCGTCACGTCGCGGAAGATGCGCGCGCCCTTGGCATCGAGCGTGAGGTGCACCGCCGCTTCCTGGGTCTGGCTGTCGAAGCCGGCCTGGGCATCGGTGAGGTTCTCGCCGGTGAGCAGCACCTCGCGCTTGACGATGACCGCCTGGCCATTGGGCTCGGGATAGCGTTCCGAGCCAAAGGGCACCGGGCCGGTACCGCGCGTGGCGGCCTGGGCTTCCACGCTTTCGTCGACCATCCGAACTTCCAGCGTGGCCGTGCGGCCGAGGATGTCCTTGGCCTTGGCCGTGTCCTGCACGCCTGGCAACTGCACCACGATGCGGTCGGCGCCCTGCTGCTGGATCACCGGCTCGGCCACGCCCAGTTCGTTGATGCGGTTGTGCAGCGTGGTGATGTTCTGTTTGAGTGCCTGCTCCTGCACCTGGCGCGCGGCCTCGGGCGCGAAGGTCGCCACCAGCCGATCAGCAGCCTCACTCACCTGGAGGTCCGGAAACTGCTCGCGGATCAGGTCGCTCGCGGCTTGCAGGGTCTGGGCGTCGGCGGCGCGCAGTTCGATGCTCTGACCGTTGCGGCTGATGCCACTGTGGCGAACGCCCTTCTCACGCAGCAGGGTGCGCAGGTCGGCGGTGAGCACGTCGGCGCGGCGCTGCAGGGCCGCAGCCATGTCCACCTGCAGCATGAAATGCACGCCGCCGCGCAGGTCCAGGCCCAGGTACATGGGCGAGGCGCCCAGCGCGGCGAGCCACGCCGGCGTGCGTGGCAGCAGGTTGAGCGCGACCACGTACCCAGCCGCGTCGGCCTGGGGGTTGAGCGTCTTCTCAAGGGCATCGCGCGCCTTGAGCTGTTGATCGGTGTTCTCGAAACGGGCCTTGACCGAGTTGGCGTCAAGCTGGATCAGCGCGGCATTGATACCCTGCGCTGCCAGCGTCTGTTCGACCTGCGCGACCGTGCCACTGTCAATGCGCACTGTGGAACGGGCCGCCGACACCTGCACGGCGGGCGATTCGCCAAACAGGTTGGGCAGGGCATAGATGGCACTGATCAGCAGGGCGACCAGAATGATCGCGTACTTCCACAGCGGGTATCGGTTCATGGTGGCTCTCGGCGCAGGGGTTCCATATCGAGAACGCGGCGGAACCGGCTTTGCCGGGCCGCTCGCGTTGCCCCTTGAGGGGGAACGGGCCGGCGTCAGCCGGCCCGTTCAGGGTGGGTCTACTTGATCGTGCCTTTGGGCAGCACCTGCACAACGGCCGTGCGCTGCATCTGGACTTCCATTCCGTCGGCCAGTTCCACGCCGACATAGATTTCGCCGATCTTGGACACCTTGCCCAGCAGGCCTCCGGCGGTAACGATCTCGTCACCCTTGGCCAGCGCCTCGACCATGGCCTTGTGCTCCTTCTGGCGTTTGAGCTGGGGGCGGATCATCACAAAGTACAGCACCACGAACATCAGCACCAGCGGCAGCAGGCCCAGGATGGTGGATTGGGTGTCGCCACCGGCGGCGGCCTGGGCATAAGCGGAGGAAATGAACACGGGGGTCTCCAACAGGTTCAGGGGTCACGACAATGCCGAAGGCCCGGGACGCACCAAGCGTCGCCGGGCGCTCCGGACTCAACCCGGGATTGTATGCCGGGGGTCCCGTCCGCTCAGGCAGCGCGGGCCAGGTCGCTCGTGGGCGCTGGCTCGCGCCATTGCTGCAACAGGCGCTCGCGGCGGGTTCTGGCCGCGGCCAGGTGACGCGCCTTGACATGTCCGAAGCCCTTGATCTGCTCGGGGACGTTGGCGATGTCCACCGCCAACGCGTGGTTGTGGGCATCCAGCCCCGACAGGAGCCTCTCGACATCGGCGCGGTACTCGCCAATCAGGGCACGCTCGGTGCGGCGCTCCTCGGTGCGACCAAAGACATCCAGCGCCGTGCCGCGAAGCCCCTTGAGGCGCGCCAGCACCTTGAAGACCGTGAACATGCCGGGGCCGAAGGGCTGCTTGACCAGCTCGCCTCGCTCGTTCTGCTTGGCGATCAGCGGCGGTGCCAGGTGCAGCTTGAGCTTGTAGTCGCCCTCGAACTGGCTGGCCAGTCGGGCGTGGAAGGCCGGATCGCTGTGCAGGCGGGCCACCTCGTACTCGTCCTTGTAGGCCATGAGCTTGAACAGATAGCGCACCACCGCTTCGGTCAGCGCGGTCTTGCCCAGCGGGGCTTCGGCCGCGCGCACGCGTTCGACGAAAGCGCGGTACTGCGCGGCATAGCCGGCATTCTGGTAGCCCGTGAGGAACTCGACGCGCCGCGCGATAAGCTCGTCCAGCGAATCGCGCTTCCTGAACTGGATCACCTGCTCACCGCCGCCGGCCTTCTGCCAGAGTGCGGCCACAGCCTGCGGGTCGTGCGCGGCACGGCGGCCCCATTCAAAGGCCGCCTTGTTCTTCTCCACCTGCACGGCGTTGAGTTCGATGGCTAGCATCAGCGATTCGAGCGTCAGCGGCAGCCAGCCCTTCTGCCAGGCGTAGCCCAGCATCATGGGGTTGGTGTACAGGCTGTCGCCCATCAGGCGCGTGGCGGCGGTCTCGGCGTCGAAGGTGCCCACGGCATCGGCGCCCAGGCTGTGCACCAGCGCGTCCACGCAGGCCTGCGCGGGGTTCTGCCAGTCGGGGTTTTTCACGAAAGCCGCGGTCGGCGTGGCATTCACGTTGAGCGCGACGTGCGTGCGCCCCGCGCGCAGGCGTTGCCAGGTCTCCTTGTTGGCGCTCACGATCGGGTCGCACCCCAGGACCAGGTCGGCCGAGGCGGCCGAGACGCGTGTGGTGCGGATGTCCTCCTGCCGCGCGCCGATCAGCACATGGCTCCACGTTGCGCCCCCCTTCTGGGCCAGGCCGGCAGCGTCCTGCGTGACGATGCCCTTGCCTTCCAGGTGCGCGGCCACGCCCAGCAACTGGCCGATGGTGATCACGCCCGTACCACCGACACCGGCGACGATCACGCCCCAGGCTTCCGCGCCCAGCGCAGGCAGCGCGGGCTGGGGCAGCGTGCCGCCGGTCCATTCGATCTTTGCACCACCCTTGTCCTTCTTGCGCAACTGGCCGCCTTCGACGGTGACGAAGCTCGGGCAGAAGCCCTTGAGACACGAATAGTCCTTGTTGCAGGTGCTCTGGTTGATCGTGCGCCTGCGGCCGAACTCGGTCTCCAGGGGCTCGACCGACAGGCAGTTGGACTGCACGCCGCAGTCCCCACAGCCTTCGCACACCAGCTCGTTGATGACCACGCGCTTGTCCGGATCGACCATCGTGCCGCGCTTGCGGCGGCGGCGCTTCTCGGTGGCGCAGGTCTGATCGTAGATGATGACCGTTGTGCCCTTGATCTCGCGGAATTCGCGCTGCACGGCGTCCAGCGTGTCGCGGTGCTGAATCGCAATGCCCGCGGGCAAGCCGGTCACGCTTTCATACTTCTCCGGTTCGTCGGTCACGATGGCGATCTTCACCGCGCCCTCGGCGCGCATGCTTTGCGCGATCTGCACCACGCTGTGGCCTTCGGGCCGTTCGCCCACCTGCTGCCCGCCGGTCATGGCCACGGCGTCGTTGTAGAGAATCTTGTACGTGATGTTCACGCCGGCTGCGATGCTCTGGCGCACCGCCAGCAAACCACTGTGGAAATACGTGCCATCGCCGAGGTTGGCGAACATGTGCTGATCGTGGCTGAACGGTTGCTGGCCGACCCAGGGCACGCCCTCGCCCCCCATCTGCGTGAAGCCCACGGTGGCGCGGTCCATCCAGATGCTCATGAAGTGGCAGCCAATGCCGGCCATGGCGCGCGAACCTTCGGGCACCTTGGTGCTGGTGTTGTGCGGGCAACCCGAGCAGAACCAGGGCTGGCGCTCGGCACCGGCCACGCCCTGGGTGAGCAGCGTCTGCATCGACTGCTCCTGCGCGGTGAGGATGGCCAGTTGCGCGTCGATGCGCGCCATCACGTCCTCGGGCACCTGGCCCATCTTCTTCAGTCGTTTCGCGATGGCGCGCGCAATGATCGCGGGGGACAAGTCGGCGTTGGCGCGCAGCAGCGTGTGCGTGCTCGGGTTGGGCACGCTCCATTCGCCACCGGTGAAATCGCCCTCACCCTCGTCGAACTTGCCCAGCACGTTGGGCCGCACGTCGGGCCGCCAGTTGTAGAGCTCTTCCTTGAGCTGGTATTCGATGACCTGGCGCTTCTCCTCCACCACCAGGATTTCGCGCAGGCCGGTGGCGAACTCGCGCGTGGTCTGCGCTTCCAGCGGCCAGACCACCGCCACCTTGTGCAGGCGCAGGCCGATGCGCTGGCAGGTGGCATCGTCCAGACCCAGGTCCAGCAAGGCTTGGCGCGTGTCGTTGTACGCCTTGCCACTGGCGATCAGGCCGAGGCGGTCGTTCGGCCCGGCGATCACGTTGTGGTTGAGCTTGTTGGCGCGGATGTAGGCGAGCGCCGCGTACCACTTGAAGTCGAACAGGCGCGCCTCCTGGTCCAGCGCGTGGTCGGGCCAGCGGATGTGAACGCCGCCCGGCGGCATCTCGAACTCCGGAATCGCGATGCGCACGCGATCGGGATCGATGACCGCCGTGGCACTGGACTCGACGATCTCCTGGATCGTCTTCATGCCGGCCCACACACCGCTGAAGCGGCTCATGGCAAAGGCATGCAACCCCAGGTCGAGGATGTCCTGCACCGAGGTCGGGAAGAACACCGGCAGCCCACAGGCCTTGAAGATGTGGTCGCTCTGGTGCGCCGCGGTGGAACTCTTGGCCACATGGTCGTCGCCAGCCACCGCGATCACGCCACCCCAGGGCGTGGTGCCGGCCATGTTGGCGTGCTTGAACACATCCGAACAGCGGTCCACGCCCGGGCCCTTGCCGTACCAGATGCCGAACACGCCGTCGAACTTGTTGGTACCTGGGGGTGCAAAGCCCAGTTGCTGCGTGCCCCAGAGCGCGGTCGCGGCCAGTTCCTCGTTCACCCCGGGCTGGAACACGATGTTCTGCGCCTTCAGGTAGGTCGCGGCCTTCTGCAGCGCCTGGTCATACCCCCCCAGGGGCGAGCCGCGGTAGCCACTGACAAAGCCGGCAGTGTTCTTGCCCACCAGCGCGTCGCGCTGTCGCTGCAGCATGGGCAGCTTCACAAGCGCCTGCACCCCGCTCATGAAGGCGCGGCCCTGGTCGAGTGCGTACTTGTCGTCAAGCGTGACGGTTTCCAGCGCGCGGCGGATGTGGTCGGGCAAGGGGGCGTTCATCGGCTTGTCTCCGTGGGGGATGTGGGGCCTGCTTTGTGGGCGGGTCGTGAACAAGGCGTTCGCCGGATAGGCTCACGCCCTCAGTGTGGCGCACAGTGTATGCCCCGTTGCACGATAGGTGTTTGCGTTTCATGCCCGTTTTATCGATGATTGAGAAAGATTCATTCCCAAAACTGGCAATCATGGAAACACTGGACAAGTTTGATGTCGCCATCCTGCAAGAACTGCAAAACGACGGACGCCTGACCAACGCCGAACTGGCGCAGCGCGTGGGCCTGTCCGCAGCGCCCTGCTGGCGGCGTGTGCGGGCCCTGGAAAAGGCGGGTTTCATCACCGGCTACCGAGCCGAACTCAACCGCGAGAAGATCGGCCTGGGCGTACTGGCCTTCGTGCGCCTGGACGCCGAGCGCAACAGCGGCGACGCGCTGGACCGAATGGAGAAGGCCATCCGCGACATCCCGCAGATCGTGGCCTGCCACTACATCAGCGGCTCGGGCACCTTTGAATTGCAGGTGGTTGCGCCCGACTTGGCCGAGTTCAGCCGCTTCGCGCGCGAGGTGCTGATCCATCTGCCCAACGTAAAGGACCTGCACACCAGTTTTTCCCTGGGCGAGGTCAAATCCGGCAGCGCGCTGCCCCTGTCTCACCTGTCAACCAGAAGTACCACCACGGCAAAAGCAGTCCGAACTTGAGCGCTTTTTTCGCCGTTCATCTTCTGTTTTTAACCGTTGACTAACAATGTCTCTGTAAGTTGTTGAAATGTGTGAATTTTTTCCCACGCCAATCTTGTCGATGCAAGTGACTTTCCGTAACATCGCGCCACCAACAACCCGTGGGCCGCGTACCGAAAAGTGCACAGACCACATTTTTGCACCCACTTTTGAAGGAAACGCCGTGAAGAAAGCCCTGCTGCTCAAGTCCGCCCTGGCCGTCGCCCTGGCCACCCCGTTGCTGGCCTCGGCCGAATCGCAACTCGTCAGCGGCAGTGGCACCGCCACCGCCCGCCTGAACCTGCAGGTCGTGATTCCAGGCTTCATCGCCCTGAAGGTCGGTACCGGCGCCATCCTGTCGAACACCGCCACGGTGGATCTGGTGGACTTCGTGCTGACGGATCCGCAGGCCAGCGCGGACGGCAACGTCGCGGCCACCTCGGGTGGCGTGGTTCCGGTGCAACTGCTCTCCAACATCGGCAACGTGAACTTCTCATCGGCCGGCGCAGCACTCACCGACGGCACCGAATCGATCCCGCTGTCGCGCATCGCCGTCGCATCTGCCGGCACCTTGCCCCACCCGACCTTCGGCGCAGCGGCGACCACGGTGACCCCCACGTCGGGCCGCATCATCAACCGCACCAGCAACTGGACGTTCAGCTACAACCACCAGGGCGCCACAGCGCCTGTGGGCGCCGGCACCTACCAGACGCAGGTAACCTACACCGCCGTGGCCCCTTGACTCGCGGGTGAATGCAGACCGGCCAGACGGTGACCCTGGCCGGTGCGACGGAGGGGCCGCGGACCGCGACCCTCCGTTTGCTTTTGGCGTCACAGCCAAGCCCATCGGAAACCACCAGAACACACCTTGGCCGGAATGACGCCATGAAGCGCACCCATCGCCCCAGCTCACCCCGACAGCTCGTCGGTGCCTGCCTGGCGCTCCTGTGCGTGGCGGAGATGGCGGCCGCACATGCCTGGTCGCTGACCATCAACTCCGGCTCCCGTCGGCTGTTCCTCCACGTCGGCAACGGCGCCCTGAGCGGCTCGCAGGGCACGCTCAATGGCTCCACGGGCCGCAGCGGCATCGTCAACACCGTGCAGGTGGCGCCCACGGTGGCCCAGCTGATCAGCGGTACCGCCCTGGCCATGACCAGCGACAGCACCCAGAACATCAGCCTGTACGGCGACGGCAACAACACCTGCCCGACGCCGGCCAGTCAGGTCATGATCGGCGCGGGCTATCGCCGCAACAGCGGCGCGGCCAGTGCGACGCTGACGGTCGCATCTCCCACCACGCTCACCAACCTGGCCACGGGTGACACCATTCCGATCACCCAGATCAGTTGGACCGTCTCCGCTCCCGGCAGTGGCGTTCCGAACGTGATCCCCGCGGGAACCTTCACCGGGGGCACCCAGACGCTGGCCACCGTGCCGGGCAACACCTACATCGAGAACTGCCACACCTTCAGCTACGCCAACAGCGCCGTGCGGGGCGCGGGCACCTACACCGGCCAGGTCACCTATACCCTGGCCAGCCCATGATGCGGTTCAACCCTCTTTTTGTGGTGATCGTGTCCATGTGGATGGCGACGGCGGCCGTGGCCAACCCGCACCGGCTGGACGACTCGCTGAGCCACACGGTGCCGCCCAACGTGCAGATGCAGTGGCTGCCCTTGAAGTCAGGCCAGGCTTTCGCGGGAGGCATGGAGGCCTGGGTGCGCGTCAACATCCGCATCGACACCCGCGACTGGGTGGGCCGAAGTGGGCGCATCTACATGGTGCTGCCCCGTGACCAGGCCTCCGACATCGAGGCCGTCTGGACCACCCAAGGGCGCCTGCAGCCCGGGCGCCTGGTGTCGGGCGAACGCACCCTCGTCTTCGCAGGTACCATCCCCGCGGCCACCCTGGAAGACCAGATGCACGTGCGGCTGCGCTCGAACGCCGACTGGACATCCAGCAGCCGGCGCCTGAACTTCCACTTTGAACTCGACGTCGACTGAACCCGTCATGCCCATTGCGTCCTCAAAGTCCCTGATCCGCGCCTCGCGTGCCCGGCTGGGCTGGGCATGCACCAGTGTTCTGGCCTGCCTGCCTGTCGTCTCGCAGGCGCAGGGCTTCGCGGCCTACATCACGCCACCGCGCTTCGAGGTGCGCGCCACGCCCGGAGAGCCGCTGCGCCAGGTGCTGGAGATTCAGCACGTGGGGCAGCAAGCGGGCCGCTTTCGCATCTACACCAGCGACTGGACGCTCAATCCCGACAACTCCGTCACCTTCAGCACCGATCTCGCCGCAGACAGCTGCCGGCCCTGGGTGGCCATCGAGAAGCGCGAGCTGGTCATCGAACCCGGCGCGCGCTACCGCTACCGATTCGAAATCACCCCGCCCCCGGGCACGACGGCGCGCGAGTGCCGCTTCGCCCTCATGATCGAAGGCCTGGACGCCGCCAGGGCACAGGGCAGCCTGGACCTGCCCGTGGGGGGGCGCATCGGCGTCGTCGTGTACGCCGTCGTCGGCGATGCAGCACCGCTGCTGGAAATCGCGGCCACCAGGGTCGCCATGGTCGATGGCAAACCCACCGCCGTGGTCGAGGTGCGCAACCGCGGCAACGCCCACGGGCGGCTCGAAGGCTTCGTCAACGGCACCGATGCCTCCGGCGCGCGGTTCGAGATGGCGCCGGCCGACCTGCCCATCTTGTCTGGCGAGACCCGTGGTGTCGCGATCACGCCGGTCGCCGAAGAGGGCAAGCCCACGCCCGAGATCCGCTTCCCGCTCACCATCAAGGGCAATCTGGAGTGGGGCAAGAACCGCCTGCCGCTGGACGCCAGCTTCTCCCCATGAGGGGCGGGGTGAGACACCCATCCCGTTGCCTGTTGGCCTTGCTGGGATTCCTGATCCCGCTGCCAGGGGTCCTGGCGCAGGGTAGTACCCCGGCGCCATCCGGCGCCAGCGAACCGGCCCCCGCCTACGTGGATCGGGTGATCGAGAACCTGCCGCCCGAAACCGCCATCGACGGCGAAGCCTATGTCTACGACCGCGAGGGCCTGCCGCGTTTTCTGCGCCTGGAAACCCGCCTGGGCACCGAGCCGTTCGACCAGCGGCACGCCACCCGCATCGGCTACGGCATCTACGGTCTGCTCGAAACGCCCAACCACGGCACACTGTCGATCGATGGCACTTACGCGCCCCGCGGCAGCAGCGGCAGCATCACGCTGCGCCAGCGCGCCATGCCCCTGCAGGGTGGCTGGCTGACCAGCAACGAGCTTGGCGTGATCAACACACCCGCCCCGGCCATGACGCGCCTGCCCTCTCGGGTGTATGTTCCCTCGGCCCTCCTGCAAGGCGTGAGCACCGAATGGGAAAACCCGGGCCAGGGCATCCAGTTGCAGGCCTCCGCCGGCGAACCCGGGCAGCTGGGGTTTCTGCCAGCGAGCAGTTTTCGCAGTTTGCCGGGGCGACGCACCACGTTGGGAGGTCAGTGGCGGATCAACGCGGCAGAAGCCGACCCGCTGTCCCAGGAGGGCTGGACGCTGGCCATGAGGCACGAGGACGCGCGCGGCGTGTCCGTCTTCGACAGCCCGCAGCAGCCCGGTGACATCGTCGATGTGGACTCGACCCTGTTGGCCCTGAGGCACGAGGGCGCGCAACACCGCGTCCAGGGTCAGGTGGTGAGCACCCGGGCGAGCCAACTGAGCGGTGGCCGAAACGGCTTCTGGATCGACGGCGAATGGGACGACGGCCCGCGCAAGCATGGGGCGGGCGCGTACCGCCTGGAACCCGACCTGAGCTGGGCGCAGTTGCCGCTGGCGAACAACGTCGTTGGGGCCTACCTGCGCTCGAGCTGGCGCACGCGCCAGTGGTCGGCGGAAGGCTCGGTCGACTGGCTTGATTCCATCGTCGGCGGTGGCGGCAGCGGTTTCTTCGCAACAGGATCGGCGCGCTGGCGGCTCAACCGCGACCACTCGCTGGGCGCGGGCACAGCGGTGCGCCAGTTCAATGGCAAGGCCTGGAGCACCTACGGTGACTGGCGTTTCCGCAACGGCTGGGGTTCGAGTGGCCTGCGCCTGGAGTTCACCGGCGACGACAGCCAGGCCGACTCGCGCGGATTGACCTGGGACCAGGATTGGGAGGTGCCGCAGGGCTGGGCACTCTCCACCAGCCTGGGTGCCACCGCCTATTCCGCCACCGAGTTCCAGTCGGCGGAAACCGCGTGGAGCGCAGCCATGAGCCTGGCAGCGCCGCTGAGCGGCAAGGCCAGCATGCGCGGCAACCTCATCACCGAGCGCAGCAACGCCGGGCGCACGCGCCACAGCCTGAACCTCGGTGCCCAGTGGCGCATGAATCCGCGCTGGAGCCTGGAGGGCAACTACTACCGGTCCACGGGGCGCAGCCGAGTGAGCCGCACGCTCGACCCCTTGGCACCGGTGCCGCAGACAATCGCGGATTCGGACCGCTCGTTCTATGCCGTGCTGCGCTACGAATTCGAAGCCGGCAGCCGCAACGTGCCGCTCGGGGGCAAGGCGTCCGACGGCGGCGGCCGCATCGAAGGCACGGTGTATTTCGACGCCAACCGCAGCGGCACCCAGGAAGCCAGCGAAACCGGCGTGCCCAATGTCACGGTGTACCTGGACAACCGCTACGCCGTGCGCACCGACAGCCAGGGCCGCTTCGAGTTCCCGTTCGTCGCCCAGGGCCCGCGCACGGTAAGTGTGCGCAGCGACACCCTGCCGCTGCCCTGGAACGTCGTCGACGAAGGTCAATCCCGGGTGGACGTGCGCCTGCGCGAGAGCGTCAGCCTCACCATTCCGGTGCAGCGCAGCGAGTGACCGGAGGCCTCTTCGGGGCGCGCCGCCCCCCGCAGGCCTACACGAATCGGGGATTCAAGTTCGGGTGGGAGGGGCCGATAGTGGTGCATGAGCGCCGCAAAACACCCTCTTTTCCTCGCTTTGGCCGCCAGCGCCCTGGTGCTGGCGCCGTCGACCAGCATCGGTGAAAGCGTGCTGGCCAGCACGGGAAAAGCCAGCGCGACGCTGGAGCTCCGCATCATCATCCCGCCCGTCATGCAGGTGCTGGAAAACAGCCACCCCTTGCGCATGGACGCCGAAGCCAGTGGCGACTGGAGCGCCGAGCAGCGGCTGGTGGTGGTCTCCAACATGAAGCGCGGGTTCTGCGTCACCCTGCGCATGAGTGCCCCGGAAGTGGAAGCCTGGCGCCTGAACACGCCGAAGACCGGGGGTGTCACGCTCAACCCGGTGAGCGACGGCTATCGGCTGTGCGCGCCCCGCCCAGGTCGGTACACACTGCTGCTGCAGCACGAATTTGCCGCCGCCACCACCCAGCGCACCAACACGGGCGCCCTGCGCTGGCCGGTTCAGACCGACATCACCGCACTCTAAAGTACTCGTTCGTGGTCGCTCGCCCACGTATCCAGTGTCGGGATGTAAACCTTCGCGGGGTACCGCCGCGCATGTGAGCCCCAAAAAATGCTGCACTGCGCCATTTTGTTCTGTACTTAACGCCAGCCCGGACCCAGAGCGGCCGGAACGCTGACGAGACCAGGGGCATCAGCGGTCCAGAAGGACCGCGATAGCGCCCTCATCGCGTGCCCGCGAGGCCCTGCGCATCACCGACGCGGCGCTTTCACGAAGACCGACACATCAGCCATCGAGACCGTCGCTCAAGTGCGGCTGGACGCCGTTGCGCTGCCACACACGGCGGATGGTGGTGGCACTCAAACCGAGATGCGATGCCAGGCTGCGCGTGCTCCATTGCGCGGCGGAAACCGGCTGCTCATACAGCGTCGTCGCAAGGATGCAGGACTCGACGGCTGAGGTCACGTTCGGTACACGACCCGAACGCTCCGCGTCGTGCAGCAGCGAAGCAAGACCGCCATCGAGAAAGCGTCTGCGCCACAACGCCACCTGCCGACGGTCAAGCTTGACCTCGATGGCAATGTCCTTGTTCTGCCAACCCTGGGCCGCCAACAGGATGACGGTGGCGCGCTGTTGGACGCGCGCCTCCACCCGACGGCCCTTGGCCAGCGAGCGCAATTCGCGTTCGGTTTTCGTGTCCAGTTTTATCGCTTCGGCAACCCGCATCGCATGAACCTCCTGCGCCTCTAGAACCCGTCGACTCACATAAGTTCAATCAATTTCGGCGCACTCAATCGTTGCACTGTCAGACAGCGCATCCTGCCTGTGTCCATCCATTGCAAGCCTTGTTTGCGAACTCATGGTTCGTTACATGCAGGACTTTGAGCGTGTTCTAAAAATAGAAACACACACGCAGAGTTGCATGACTGCGTGACATCAACGAACTCAGAGAGGCCATGTATGTCGAGCTTCAGTCACTGCGCGCCAGCGCGCCCCAACGGGGTGCATTCGATGGCAACACACGGACCGCCATCACGGCCCGATGGCCCACGCAACGGGCGCTGACATGGCCCGCGCCCACGCACAAGCGCTTGAAGCGCAGCGCGCGCCGTCGGCCAATGCCCCGGGCACCGTCGTTCCGCTTTACAACGAACACGACCTCGCGCGCAGCCTCGCACCTTGGGCAGACCTCACGCAACGTCAGCAGAAGGCGAAGGTGTGGCTGGTGTTCACCGACCTGAGCGTGCTGGCGTTCTGCTTCGTTGCAGGGCGCATGCCCGCCTGGTTCCGGGACGACGTGAGTCTTCTGCAGACTGCCAACGTCTGGTGGGCCAACAACGGACACTTGCGCACCACGCTGTTCGCCGTCGTGGCGCTGGCCATGGTGAGCTGGATGGGGACGGTGCAGGGCCACTACTCGGCGCACCGCCGCAAGCCCTGGTGGGATGAGGCCCGCGAGATGATTCAGGTCGTCGTGCTCGCTGCGTTGCTCGACGCGATGGTCATCTACCTTGCCAAGTGGCCGCTCTCCCGCTTGTGGACAGGCGCCACCTGGGGCCTGGCGTTCATCTGTCTGCCGCTGACCCGTCTGATCGTGCGGAACTGGTTGCTGCGCGCGGGCCTGCTCACGCAGCCCTATGTGCTGATTGGCCACCCGGAAGACGTGGAAAAAGCTGCAGCGGCGCTGGCCAGCGAACCACTGCTGGGCTACCAGCCGGTGGCGGTGGTCGCCCCGGATCCGGGTGCGCGAATGGTCCGGCTCGGCGACGGGCAGGTGGCCGCACCCACCGCCCTCACGCCCGGTGTTCGCGAGTTTCTCGCGCGACCCGGTCCGCATCAGTTGGTGGGCGTGCTGGGTGTGCGGGACAACAACTGGCTGCGCGAGCTCGCGCAGGAACTCATGCTCACCCGCGACGACCTTGTCATGGTCCCCGCGATCGGTGGACTGCCCATCTACGGCATGGAGGTGTCGCACTTCTTCAGCCACGACGTGCTGCTGCTGCGCGCCCGCAACAACCTCAACCGCCGTGGTCCGCAGGTGATCAAGCGCGCACTGGACATCGTGGGCGCCGCCACCTTGCTCGTGCTGCTGTCACCCCTGTTTTCCTGGGTCGCGTGGCGCATCAAGCGCGACGACGCCGGCCCGGTTTTCTTCGTTCAGAAGCGCGTGGGCGCGGACGGCCGGCTTTTCAACTTCATCAAGTTCCGCAGCATGGTGATGGACGCCGAAGCCGCGCTGGAACGCTGGAAGACCGAGAACGAAAAACTCTATGTCCAGTACCTCGCCAGCAATTTCAAACTGGCCAAGGACCCGCGCATCACGAACATCGGCCATCTCATCCGTCGCACCAGCATCGACGAGCTGCCGCAGCTCATCAACGTCCTTCGCGGCGAAATGAGCCTGGTGGGGCCACGGCCTTTGCTGGCCCGGGAACTGGGCGAGTACGGCAACAGCATCGCCGCGTACGGCAAAGCCCGCCCGGGCATCACCGGCCTGTGGCAGATCAGTGGTCGCAGCGCCAGCACCTTCCAGCACCGCATCAACATGGACCTCTGGTACGTGCGCAACTGGTCGCTCTGGTACGACCTCGTGATCATGTTGCGCACCGTGCGGGTGGTGATCAAGCAAGAAGGCGCCTGCTGATGCGGCGCTCCCTCAACACCGAAAGCCACTCGTCATGAGCACTACCGACACCATCTACGTTGCAGGTCACCGGGGCATGGTGGGCTCCGCCATCGTGCGCCAGTTGCGGGCCGCCGGCCACCCGGCCGACCGTCTCGTCACGCTCACGCACGCCCAACTGGATCTGACCGACCAGGCGGCCGTGCGCACCTTCTTCGCGAAGGCCCGGCCACAACAGGTCTACCTTGCCGCCGCCAAGGTGGGGGGCATCCACGCCAACAACGTGTTTCCCGCCGACTTCATCTATCAGAACCTGATGATCCAGGCGAACGTGATCGAGGCCGCCTTCTGCAACGGCGTGCAGAAGCTGCTCTTCCTTGGCTCCAGCTGCATCTACCCGCGGCTCGCGCCACAGCCCATGAAAGAGCGTGCCCTGCTCACCGGGCCGCTGGAGGCCACCAACGAGCCGTATGCGGTGGCCAAGATTGCCGGCATCAAGCTGTGTGAAAGCTACAACCGGCAGTTCGGTGCCAGCCACGGTGTGGACTACCGCTGCGTCATGCCCACCAACCTGTACGGGCCGGGCGACAACTACCACCCGCAGAACAGCCACGTGATCCCCGCTCTGATCCGGCGGTTTCACGAAGCCAAGCTGTCAGGGGCGCCCGAGGTGACCATCTGGGGCAGCGGCACGCCAATGCGCGAGTTTCTGTACATCGACGACATGGCCGCCGCCTGCCTGCACGTGATGAACCTGCCCAAGGCCACCTACGAGCAGCACGTCCAGCCCATGCTCAGCCACATCAACGTGGGTTGTGGAAGGGACATGACCATCGCCGAACTCGCCGACCGGATCGCTCACGCCACCGGCTTCGAGGGCGAGATCCGTTTCGACGCCGACAAGCCCGACGGCGCACCCCGCAAGCTCATGGACAGCAGCCTCCTGGGCCGGCTGGGCTGGAAAGCCAGGGTCGATCTGTCGTCCGGACTGGCCCTGACGTACCAGGACTTTCTCAGGCAGCAACCCGTCGCCACCCTGCGCCAGCTCGAGACCGCGCTGTGAAGAAGTCCCCATCCATCCCACCTACCCGGAGATCCATCCCATGACCAAGAACCCGCTCTTCAAAGTCTGGCCGAAAGTCGCGCTCATCACCGGCATCACCGGGCAGGACGGTTCGTACCTTGCGGAGCTGCTGCTCGCCAAGGGCTACATCGTGCACGGCATCAAGCGTCGCAGCTGCCAGTTCAACACCCAGCGCGTCGACCACCTCTACGAGGACCCGCACATCAACAATGCGCGCTTCCACCTGCACTACGGCGACCTGAGCGACACCAGCAACCTCATCCGCATCGTGCAGGAAACCCAGCCCGACGAGATCTACAACCTGGGCGCCCAGAGTCACGTGGCCGTGAGTTTCGAGAGTCCGGAATACACCGCCGATGTGGACGCCCTGGGCGCTCTGCGCCTGCTGGAGGCCATCCGCATCCTCGGGCTGGAGAAGAAGACCCGCTTCTACCAGGCCAGCACCTCCGAACTGTTCGGGCTGGTGCAGGAAGTACCTCAGAAGGAGACCACCCCGTTCTATCCGCGCAGCCCCTACGCCGTGGCCAAGCTCTACGCGTACTGGATTGTCGTGAACTACCGCGAGGCCTACGGCATGTACGCGTGCAACGGCATCCTGTTCAACCACGAGTCACCCCGCCGCGGTGAAACCTTCGTGACCCGCAAGATCACGCGCGGCCTGGCCAACATCGCCCAGGGCCTGGAGGACTGCCTCTACATGGGCAACCTGGACTCGCTGCGCGACTGGGGCCATGCCAAGGACTATGTGCGCATGCAGTGGCTGATGTTGCAGCAGAAAGAGCCAGAGGACTTCGTCATCGCCACCGGCGTGCAATACAGCGTGCGCCAGTTCATCGACATGGCCGCCCGGGAGTTGGGCATCACGCTGCGCTTCGAGGGTGACGGCGTGAGCGAGCGCGGCATCGTGCAGAGCATCGAGGGAGACAAGGCCCCGGCGCTGCAGCCTGGCGACGTCATCGTGAAAGTGGACCCCCGCTACTTCCGGCCCACCGAGGTGGAAACCTTGCTGGGCGACCCCGCGAGAGCGAAGAACAAGCTGGGCTGGGTGCCGCAGATCGCGCTGCAGGAAATGGTGACCGAGATGGCGAGCGCCGATCTGAACGACGCACAGCGCCACGCCCTGCTCAAGCACCACGGTTACGCCATCGCGGTGTCGAGCGAACACTGATCCTCCTTCATCCCCATGGCCGAATCTCACCTCTTGCGCACACCCGCCGTGGGCGCTTCGTCCATCGCCCGACGCATCGCGTCGGGCGCGGGCGCATACGGCTATGCGCAAGTGGTGAGCATCGGAACGCAACTGGTTTCGCTGCCGCTGTTCCTTTACCACTGGGACATGGCCACCTACGGCTACTGGCTGGCACTGACAGCGCTGCCCTTCTACCTGTCGCTGGCCGACGCGGGCATCTCCACCGCATCCTGCAACCTGATGATCGGCCTGATCGCGCGGGGCGAGAAGGCCAGGGCCGCCGACGTGTTCCAGAGCGCGGTGGCGTTCCTGCTGCTCGTGGCGCTGCTGGTTCTGGCCACGGTGGCGCTTGCGCTGTGGTGGCTGCCCGCGACGACCCTGCAGGCCCCGCAATGGAAGGCGGTGCTCATGCTGCTCTCGGTCACGGTGGTGCTCACCCTGTTCTGCAGCCTGTCCGAAGTCATCTACAAGGCCACGGGCGGCTATGCGGCTGGCACCTACCTGGTCACCACCGGCCGCCTGGTCGACACCCTGGGCGGGCTGACCGGTCTCGTGCTCACGCAAAGCTTCATCGGGGTCGCCACGGCCATGCTGCTGGCGCGCCTGGGCTACACAGCGCTGTGCATCAGGCTGAGCCAGCGGCGCACCGACTTTCTGCGCTGGGGTGTGCGGCGCGCCAACCGGCACGACATACGGCAGGCCGCGGCACCCGGCGCGCTGTTCTTCTCGCTCACGCTGACCAACGCCCTGAGCCTGCAGGGCTTCACCTTGCTGGTGACGGCCACGCTGGGCCCGGCCGCCACCGCCGTGTTCAACACCTACCGCACCCTCTCCAGGATCGTGGTGCAGATCGCCAACGCCCTGAGCAATCCGCTCTGGCCGGAGCTCACCGCGCTCAAGGGCCACCAGGGAGACGGCCCCTTCTGGGCGCTGTACCGCCGGGCCAACCGCCTGGGCCTGCTTATCGCTGCAGCGGGTGCGCTGCTGGTGTACCTGGTGGCTCCCTGGCTGCTGGAGGTCTGGACCCATGGGCAGATCCCTTTCGTCGCCGCGAGCATGGCGTTGTTCCTGCTCTATGCCGCGGTGTGTTCGGCCACGCAGGTGCCGCGCGTGGTGCTCATGTCCATCAACCGCCACGCCGGTCTGGCCTGGCAGAGCCTCCTGGCCGCCGTGGCCTCGCTCGTGGTGGCGTGGCTGATCTGGCCCGCCACCGGCATGACGGGCATGGTGGCCGCCATGGTGCTTGGCGAGGCACTGGTCTGGCTCACCGCCACGCGCGCGGTGCGCCACCTGCACTCAGCAAGGGCAGCGGCATGATCGTCGACCTCAACCACACCTCGCCACCCGATGTCGCGCACGACGTCGTGATCGTCGGTGGCGGCACAGTGGCCCTGTTGCTGGCGGTTCTGCTGGAGCGCCAGGGCCAGCGCGTGCTGGTGCTGGAAAGCGGTGGAGGTGGTTTTGAAACACCGGCCCAGGAACTCAACGACGCCACCGTCATCGGCCGGGCCCACACCGGCATCGCGGTGGCCCGCGGGCGCGCCCTGGGCGGCACCTCCAACCTCTGGGGGGGCCAGCTCACGGGTTTCGTGCCCTCCGACTTCGAGGCGCGCGCGGGCGTGTCCGACACCCCGTGGCCCATCACCTACGCGGATCTGCTGCCGTGGTACGAGGCCGTGGCACGGGAACTGGGCCTGGCCGACGTCCTCGACGAACACACCCCCCAGGCGCGCAAACTCTTTGGCAATGCCTACCCCGAGATTCCCGGGTGCACGCTGTTTCTCACGCGCTGGCTCAAGGAGCCCGCCATGGCGCGGCATTTTGGCGAACGCCTGCGCAACGCGTCCGGCCTCACCGTTCTGCTGCATGCGCACGCCACAGGGCTGGAACTGGCGCCAGGTGAGGGCCGTGTCACCTCGGTGCGGGTGGCGCGGGCCGATGGCACGGCCACTGCCCTGCGTGGCCAGCGCTTCGTGCTGGCCAACGGCACCATTGAAATCGCCCGCCTCCTGCTGGCCTGCGCGGCCGAACAGCCAGGCGCGCCCTGGGCGGACAACCGGTGGGTGGGCGCCGGCTTCCAGGACCACCTCGAAATGCGCGGCGGCCGGGTGCACCTCCTGGACAAGCCGCGTTTCCTGCGCACGTTCCAGAACATCGTGCTGGCCGGCCACAAGTACCAGCCCAAGCTGCGGCTGAATCCGGACGCGATCGATGCGGGCGGCGGTGCGGCGCTGCAGGTCACGGGCTACTTCGCGTTCGAGTCCAGCGTGGCCGAACACCTGCAGCACCTCAAGGTGCTGGCCCGGTCTCTGCTGCGCGGCGGTGTGCCGCGGCAAAGCCTGGGCGAGATGCTGCGCCACGCCCGGGGCATGGGCCGCGCCTGGATCCCGATGATCGTCCATTACCTGCGGCACCACCGCATCTACAACCCGGCCGACCGCGGCGTGTGGCTGGTCCTGCACGCCGAACAACTGCCGCGCAACGACAGCCGCATCACGCTCGATGCCCAGCGCAGGGACCGCTTCGGCATGCCGCTGGCCGCGCTGGACTGGCGCATCGGCGGCCAGGCCGAGGTGCGCGCCATGGCCGCCTTTGTGCGCCGGGTCGGTGACAGCCTGCAGGCCGCCGGACTCGCCCGGGTGGACATCGACGCGCTGCTCGCCGCCGAAGACGCCCGCGCGCTGGACCGCGCCACCGACACCTACCACCAGTGCGGGGGCGCGCGCATGGGACACCACCCGCGCGACGGCGTGGTCGACAGCGACCTGCGCGTCTTCGGCACGACCAACCTGTACGTGGCGGGTGCCGCGGTGTTCCGCACCTCGAGCTACGCCAACCCCACTTTCACCGCCATGGCGCTGACGGCCCGGCTGGCCGACCGCCTGCAAGCCATACCGGCCACCGCATGAAGATGGACAGCCACACCGACTTCATCTCCCGGCGACTGGGCTTTGGCTGCGGCCGCCTCAAGGGGGGCCACGAAAAGGCCAATGCCCTGCGGCTGGTGCATGCCGCGCTCGACATGGGCATCCGGCACTTCGACACCGCACCGCCCTATGGGCTGGGCATGTCCGAGGCCGTGCTGGGCGAAGCCTTGCGCGGCCGTGTGGAGGCGGTCACGGTGTACACCAAGGCGGGGTTGGGCCGACCGGCGTCGCCGGGTCTGCTGCGCACGGCCCGGGCCGTGGTCAGGCCGGTGGCCAACCGCATTCCAGGGCTGCGCCAGGCCGTCCTCAAGGGCATGGCGCAACGCGCGGCACCCGGCAATTTCAACCCCGACTTCATCGCGCGGTCGTTCGATGCCAGCCTGCGCGCGCTGCAACGTGAGCGGGTCGACGGTCTGCTGCTGCACGAGGCACGGGCCCACGATGTCCTGGCCCCGCTCGAACCCATGCTCGCACGCTGTGTCGCCGAAGGCCGGCTGGGCGCCTATGGCAGCTCCACCGGCGAAGGGCCGGACCGGCTGCCCCGCTTCGGCACGGTCCTGCAGTACCGCTGCCCCGGCCCGGAGGCCGCCGACACGCGCCCCGCGCCCGGCGACGTGCTGCACGGTGCCGTGCGGTTCATCGCGCCGGCCATCCCGCAGGCCATCGCGCGGGACCGCCAGCTCGAGGAAGAACTCGCCAGCCTCCTGCCGGGCGGCATGAACCCGGCGGCTGCCAGCGGCGCACTCGCGCTGGCCTACGCGCTGGCGCGCTGGCCCAACCGCCTGCTGTTTTCGACCAACCAGCCCGATCGCCTCGTCCACACGTTGCAGCAGACCCTGCACGCGACGGGTGCACCGGGGTGGCGACCGGCCATGCAATCCCTCCATGCGGCCTTTGCCGGCGCGGGTGTCCCATGCATGCCCTGAGCACACAGTTGTCGCGCTGGCTGCTGGGCGCGTCGATCTACCTGACGGGGTGGTACTACGAGGGACCGGCCCTGCAGGTCGCGCAGATGGGCGCCATCAGCCTGCTGCTGCTGGCGGGGTTCTTCGCTGTGCTGTCCGGCCACACGCTGCGCGTGCGGCCCAGTCTGGTCGAGTGGGTGTTCGCCTTCGCCTTCCTGTTCGCCATGCTGGTGGCCTGGGTCACCAACAACTGGCTCTCCACCCTGTATGGCGCCATGCTGCTGCTGGTGCTCGCAAGCGTGGCCCTCCTGGTGCGCCAGAGCGGTGCGGCCCGCCTCGCCACCGTGTTTCGCTGGGCCTACGTCGCACTCATCGCCACGCTGCTGGTGCTGGAGCCTGCCGCCCTGTTCGCGTCGCTGGGCGGCAGCGTGGAATACGGTCTGGGCCTGGTGCGCTACCAGCCGCTGGGCATGCACCCCAATCTGAGCGGCCTGGTGTACGGCGGAGGCGCCCTGCTGTTCTTCCAGCGCTGCCTGGCCGCAGACACAACCGCGCGCAAGCTGTTCGCGCTCGCGATGGCGGGGCTGTGCCTGTCGGTCCTGCTGGCGGCTTCGGCCCGCGCGGGCCTGTTCGCGCTGGCCTTCACCGGGCTGACCGGCGTCGGCCTGATCGCCTTGCGCGGTTCGCGCCGCGCGCGCCTGTTTCTCTTGCTGGTGGCGCTCGCGGGTGTGGTGGCCATTCTCGTCAACTGGACGGACATCAAGGCGTATCTGTCGCTGATCCTGGACATCGATTCGCCCACCCGCGGGCTGGAATCGGGCGCGACGGGGCGCACCGACATCTGGCGCGAGGGCGTCGAACTGGTGTTCTCCGACGGCGCGCTGCTGCTGACGGGCCGGGGCATCCGGTCGGCCCTGCCCGAGGTCATCGGGTTTCCGGTCGAGAGCTCCTACATCAACCTCGCGCTCGAACATGGGCTGTTCTTCGGAACGCTGATCCTGCTGGCGTTCGTCGTTACCGCCTGGCGCGCGCTGCGGCAGGGTCTCGAGCCCGGCCAGCCCCGTTACCAGCTCTTCATGGCGGGCCTGATGCTGGTGTTCATCCTGGCCCAGTCCATCTTCAACCGCTACCTCATTGGCGTGGGCAATCCCTATTCGCTCTGGGCCATGGCGCTGGTGCTTCAGCTCAACCTGCCAGCGCTCTCCCGGCGCGTGCCTGCCGGGGTCTATCGAACGGTTCTCAGCAGGCGGCCCCTGGCCTCTTTTTCGGCCCCCAAGGATCGGAGCTTCACATGACACGCAGACACACGGACACCACCCTGATGCTGTTCCTGGCCACGGCATTCATCACGCTGTCGCATCTGGACGCCTTCGTTCCCGATCCGCGCATCGCCACCGGCGGCGCCATTGGCAACGCTTTCTTTTTCTTCCTGTCGGGCTTCGGGCTGACCATGAGCCTGAACGCCCCCGCCGACGGCACCAGGCCGTCGCTGCTGAACTACCTCCGCAAGCGGTTCCTGCGCCTGTATCCCGCCGCGTGGATCGTCGCCTGTGCCCTGCTCGCGACGTCGATGATCGACATCACGGGCGTCGCCGACCTGGCGAAGATCTTCGTCTGGCCCACCCCCTTCTGGTTCATCTCCGCGGTGGTGGTGTTCTATGTGCCGGTGTATTTCCTGGCGCGGCTGGCGCCGCGGTACCTGGTCATGGCCATGGCCGCCCTGCTGGTTCCCTACGCGATCTTCTACAGCCAGCTCGATCTTTCGGAGTTCGTGGTCGAAGGCGACGACTACTTCAAGTGGATCAACTACTTCGGCATCACCCTCATGGGCTGCCTGGTGGCCCGTCTGAACCGGCCACCGGCGTTCAGCCTGCTGGCGGTCGCAGCGCTGGGTGCCTCGCTGCTGCTGTTCCTCGCGACCAAGCTGACGGTGTTCCGGTACGACCTGGGCCACCTGCAGTTCCTGATGCATGTGTGGCTCTATCCCATCGTTTATTTCAGCTTCCGGATCTTCGCCTCCGAGACCGTGCTCAGGCCCCTGCGGGCCACACCCCTCTTTCCCGCCATCGCCCTGCTGGCCGGCCTGACGCTGGAGATCTACCTGTGCCTGACAGGGTGGCTGTACTGGCTGGAGGACCAGAACTACCCCTTCGATTACGCCGTCCTGCTGCTGCTGGCACTGGTCCCCCTGCTCGTGTTCGCGCTGGCGACGCAATGGCTGTCCCGCCGGCTGACGGCGGGTGCGTCGCGCCTGCTCGACCCGCACGGGAATGTTTCACGACAACAAGGCCGTCTGACATGACATTCGTTTTCTGGCATTCCTATCTGATGTTTCACCAGGCCGCGTACATCCGCGCCCTGGCGGCGGTGCCGGGCAACACCGTGCACTGGTGCGTCTCGCAGGCCCTGCCCGCGCACTACCGCGAGCGCGGCTACCCGGTCCCCGAGACCGGCCACGTCCAGGTGCACATCGCGCCCACGCCGCAGCAGATCGCCGGTCTGGCCACGCTGCCCGGTTCGGTGCAGGTGTTTTTCGGCCTGCGCGGCTTTCCCCTGCCACTGGCCGGTTTCCGCGCGAGCCGGGGCGCCGCGGTGCACCGCTTCCTGATGACGGAGAACCGGTACGAACCCGGCGCACGCCTGCTGCCGCGCTGGCTGGCCTACACCGCCGATGCGCTGCGCTACCGGCGCCACCTCAGCGGGGTGTTCTGCATCGGGCACGGGGGCCGCCACGGCGGTGCGCGCTTCTTCGCCGCCTGCGGCTACCCGCGCGAGCGCATCGCGCCCTTCGTGCACGTGGTGGAGCGCTCGGCGGTGCCGCCCACCGCCGCCGCGGCGCGCGACCACTGCGAGATCCTCTACGTGGGCCAGCTGATCCCGCGCAAGCGCGTCGACCTGCTGCTGCAGGCATTCAGCGCGCTCGAGGCGCCCGCCCGGCTGCGCCTCATCGGACAGGGCCCCGAGGAGCGGCAGTTGCGCGAACAGGCGGCGCAACTGGACATTGCGGATCGCGTCAGTTTCGAGCCAGGCATGCGCAACGCCGACGCCGTGGCCGCCATGGCGGGTGCCGACGTGCTCGTGCTGCCCAGCCGCTTCGACGGCTGGGGCGCGGTGGTCAACGAGGCGCTGCAGGTGGGGACCCCGGTGATCTGCAGCAGCCGCTGCGGCGCGAGCGACCTGATCGACAACGGCCGCAACGGCTATGTGTTCGAAGCGGGCGACGCGCGCGCCCTGCTCGAACGCCTGCAATGCATCTGTGACGGCTTGCGCGCAGAGCGCGCCGAGCTGGCGGCCAGCGAGAGCGCCCGCCTGGACGGCGCCGCGGTGGCCGCGCGCTTCCAGCGGCAGGTCGGCCAGTGGCTGGCACCACGGACATCGCCGGGTGTGCCTGCGGTGCAATGGGACTGATGGGGCGACAGGCCATGAACGTCGGCATCCTGACCTTCCACTTCAGCGACAACTACGGTGCCGCGCTGCAGGCCTATGCCTTGCGCCGCTGGCTGCTCGAACAAGGCCACCACGCCAGCTTCATCGACTACCGGCCCGCGCACATCGAACACGGCGGGCGGCTCTGCCTGCCGACCTCGCCCGCCCGGTTCAAGGCCAACCTGAAGGTGGTGTACCTGGCGCTGTCGGCGTTCTGGAACGAACACTTCGGCAACCGCGGCCAGAAGGAGAAGTTCGCGCGCTTTCGCGAGCACTTCCTGGGCCTGCCGGGCACGCCCGCCCCCCCGGACAACCGCGCCTCGCTGGCAGCGGCCGGCTCCTTCGACCTGATCGTCGCGGGCAGCGACCAGATCTGGAGCCCTTCGCAGCATTTCGGCTTCGACCCGAACTACTTCCTGGCGTTCGCGTGCGCCTTTCGCGCGCGCAAGATCTCGTACGCGGCAAGCTTCGGCCGCGACCGCGTCGGCGACGAGCAGGCCGATCAGCTGCCCGTGCTGCTGCGCCACTTCGACGCCATTTCGGTGCGCGAATCCTCGGGTGTGGCGCTGGTCGAGCAGGCCACCGGGCAACCCGCGGCCAACGTGCCCGACCCGACCCTGCTGCACAGCGACTACCCCGAGTTCACCCGCGAGGCCAACGGCGCCGCCAGCGAGCCGTATGTCTTCTGCTATGGCCTGCGCTCGCCTGACAACATCCGCGAGACCACCGGGCTGGTGGCACGCGCCCTTGACTGCCGTGTCCTCTCGCCGCACAACCCGCACCGGCGCTGGGCCGAGATCGGCGAGACGGTGTACCCCGGCCCGAGCGAGTGGGTCGTGCTGTTGAAGAATGCGCGCTTCGTCGTCACCAATTCGTTCCACGGCACGGTGTTCGCGCTGCTGATGCGCAAGCCGTTCATCGTGGCCGGCCTGACCGGCGACAAGGCGCCCGCCAATGCGCGCGCCCTCAACCTGCTGCGCGCGGTCGGCCTGGAGAGCCGCTTCTCGCCGGCGTTCTCGGCGCGCGACACCGAGGCCCTGATGAACAGCGACATCCCCTGGAGCGCGGTGGAACAGCGGCTGGTGGCGCTGCGGCAGAACGGCCAGGGCTTCCTGAGCGCACAACTGAAAGCGGTGGCCGCATGAGCGACTCTTTCAGCGACTTCGCCGCGCTGCGCTACCGCAGCGGCATCAGCGCGCCGGCCCGGCTGCGCCGCTTCGTGTGGGAAGTGGTCTGGCTGCTGGCCTTCCGCCCCACGCCGCGGTGGGCCCTGCATGGCTGGCGGCGCTGGCTGCTGCGCCGCTTCGGCGCGCAGGTGGGCGAGGGCTGCCGCATCGCACCTTCGTGCCGCGTCTGGGCGCCGTGGAACCTGGTCATGGGTGCGTATTCAGCGCTGGGGGACGGCGTGGACTGCTACAGCATGGACCGCATCCGCATCGGCTCGAAGGTCGCGGTGAGCCAGCGGTCCTTCCTGTGCACGGGGTCGCACGACGTCCGCTCGCTGTCGCGCCCGCTGACCACCGGGCCGATCACGATCGAGGACCACGTCTGGATCGCCGCGGAGAGCATGGTGCATCCGCATGTGACGGTCCACGAGGGCGCCGTCATCGGCGCACGCTCGGTGGTGCTCCAGGACATGCCGGCCTGGTCGGTCTGCGCCGGCCACCCGTGCCAAAAGATCAGGGACCGTGTGGTCCAGGAGGCGAGCCATGCTTGACAAGGTTCGCAAGGTGGCCGGGATCTTCAGCGAGGCGCTGCGCGACGCCACGCTGTTCCTGCGCTTCAACGCCTATTCCCCCTTCGTGCAGTCATCCAAGCGGGCCTTCTACAGGATCCTCATCGAGGCCCACACGATCGAGAAGGGCCTGTCGCTGCCGCAGACGCGGCCGCTGTTTGGCAAGGACAAGGTTCGCTTTGTGATGCATGCGCTCTCGCGCTATGACATCGCGCACTCGGTGCTGCCGGCGCACATGTCGCTCGGCGCCCTCGATGCCTACCTGAAATTCCACACCACGGCCGGCACCGTCGATCCCCTGCTCGACGAGATCGCCGCCTTCCTGCGCACCTGGGAAGCGAAGGTGCCGCGGCCGTGGAAGGGTGGCACGCGCGACTACAGCTTCGACGACCAGCCCGCCAGCGACCTGCAGCAGCTCATTGCCAGCCGCTCCAGCATCCGGACGCTGCGCGCCGAGCCGCTGCCGCCCGAGCGCATCCACGAGGTGATCGCGCAGGCTCAGCTGGCGCCCTCGCAGTGCAACCGCCAGGCCACCCGCGTGCACGCCTACCAGGACCCGGCGCAGATCCAGGAACTGCTGGCGCTGCAGGGCGGCTCGCGCGGTTTCGCCCACCACGTGGGCAACCTGTTTGTGGTGAGTTCGGAGATCTGCGCCTGGGGCGGCCCCGGCCAGCGCAACCAGGCCTACGTGGATGGCGCGCTGTTTGCCATGTGCCTGATGTTCGCATGCCGCTCCATGGGCTGGGGTGCCTGCCCGCTGAACCTGGCGATCGACCACCGCACCGAAGCGGCGATCCGCCGCGTTGGTGGCATCCCGGCCGGCGAGCGGCTGATTCTGATGATCGCCTTCGGCGAACCCATCGCCGCCCACACCCGCGTCGCCTTCTCGCCCAGAAGGCCGGTGGCCGAGATCGCCACCCTGCACGCCTGAGGACCCCCACATGCGCATCACCGCGATCATCCTGACCCACAACGAGTCCCTGCACATCGCGCGGGCGATCCGCTCGATTCAGCCCTTTGTCGACCAGATCTGCGTGGTCGATTCGGGCTCCACCGACGGCACCACCGACATCGCCGCGCAACTCGGCGCGGAGATCCACACCCACCCCTTCGTCAACCAGGCCCGCCAGTTCCAGTGGGCCCTGGACACCCTACCCATTCGTGGCGACTGGATCCTGCGGCTGGACGCCGACGAGCTCATCGAGCCCGACCTCGCGCACGAAATCGCCACACGCCTGCCGACGCTGCCGGCCGATGTGGTGGGCGTGAACCTCAAGCGCAAGCACATCTTCATGGACCGCTGGGTGCGGCATGGCGGGCGCTATCCGCTGGTGATGCTGCGCCTGTGGCGACACGGGCATGGCCGCATCGAGGACCGCTGGATGGACGAGCACGCGGTGGTCTGGGGCGGGCGCACGGTGGTTTTCGAGGGCGGCTTTGCCGACCACAACCTCAAGGACCTGGGCTATTTCGTGCAGAAGCACAACCAGTACGCCACGCGCGAAGCCATCGAGGTGCTGAACCAGCGCCTGGGCCTGTTCTCGCGCCGCGAGGCCCTGACCGCGCGCAACACGTCCTGGCGGGTCGCGGCCAAGCGCTGGGCCAAGGAACGCGTCTACAACCGCATCCCGTTCACGCTCAGTGCCGCGTCGTACTTTGCATGGCGCTACCTCTTCCAGCTCGGCTTTCTCGATGGCCGCAGCGGCCTCGTCTACCACTTCCTGCAGGGGTACTGGTACCGCTTCCTGGTGGGTGCCCGGGTGATGGAGCTCGAACGCGCCGTGGCCCACCTGAGCGACAAGTCCGCCATCTGCGCCGAACTGAGCCGCCTCACCGGACACAAGCTGGTGGCGCAGAGCGCGCCCGCCACGGACCTGGACGTGCGCGACGAGCAACTGGCCCCGCGGCATTGAAGGGAGGACACGGCATGCACGCGCTTTCCCGTTCCACCTGGCACCTGGGCTTGCTGGCCGCCCTGTGCCTGACCGGCCAGGCCCGGGGCCAGACCGACGGCGCGCTGATCTGCGAGGACGCCACGCCGCCGCCGGGCGCCCGCCAGGTGGACGCAACGCAACCCTTGTTCCGCGACTGCCCGCGCATCGGCGACGTGGACTTCACCGGCAAGGCCGACGCGCGCAAGTACTACAGCGGTGTCTCCTTTGCCCCGCTCAAGGGGTCCGGCCTCTACGAGCCCGCCGCCGACGGCGTGCGGATCAAACGCGGAGGCTTGCTGGCCACCGCGAAGCCCACCGCGCATCCGGGCCAGTTTCCCCTGCTCAGGGGCGACCGGCCGTTCTACATCGAGGCCCAGGTCGCGCTCTCGTCCAACCACCGCGACCACTTTCCCGCCGTGTGGCTCATGCCGATCGAGCACAACCCGCGCATGGAAGACGTCTACCCGCCCGACCCGAAGGGGTTCGAGCGCTGGTTCGAGCTCGACATCGACGAAGGCGGCTTCGGCCCGGGCGGGCACCACACGGCCATCTCCTGGACCGGCATCTACCCCAACTACAAGAAGATCCAGAACCCCAACCCGACCTCGAAGGAGCCGCTGGACCGCACGCGGCCCAATGTCTTCGGGGTGTCCTACTCGCCCGACACGCTGACCGTGCGCTGGTGGCTCAATGGCCGCCAGGTGCTGGAGGCCGCGCACCCCTACGTGCCCGAGATCGCGCGACGGCAGAACTTCTACCTGATCGTGTCCGCACAAAGCCACAAAAACGTCAGCGACTACCAGATGACGTTCATGGGCGTGCGCGCCTTCGCGGGGGATGTCCCACCGCCTTCCCGCGGCGCGGCGCCCCTCAACCGCCCAACACCAACAGGAGGTCTCCCATGAAGCTGCTCTTCTATGGCATCAACTTCGCCCCGGAACTCACCGGGATCGGCAAATACACCGGCGAGATGGCGCGCTGGCTGGCCAATGCGGGACACGAGGTTCGCGTCATCACCGCCCCGCCTTACTACCCGGCGTGGCAGGTCAGCGAAGGCTACAGCGCCCGCCAGTACCGCACCGAATCCTGGCGGGGCGTTCGGGTACGGCGAACACCTTTGTGGGTACCGCACCAGCCGGGCGGACTCAAGCGGGTTCTGCATCTGGCGAGTTTCGCGCTCGGCAGCCTGCCGGTGCTGTGGGCCCAATGGCGCTGGAGGCCCGACATGGTGTGGGTGGTGGAACCCGCCCTGATGTGCGCGCCAGCGGCGGTGGCGTTTGCCTCGCTGCGCGGTGCCCGCAGCGGGCTGCATATCCAGGACTACGAAGTGGACGCGGCGTTCGATCTGGGCCTGATCAAGGGCAACACGCTGCGCCGCTGGGTACAGGCGGGCGAGCGCTGGCTGATGCGCCGCTTTGACTGCGTGACCACCATCTCCGGCCGCATGGTGGATCGCGCCCGGAGCAAGGGCGTGCCGGCTGCGCGGGTGGTCCACTTTCCCAACTGGGTCGACATCAAGCGCGTCACGCCATTGACCGGACCCAGCGTCTACCGGGCCGAGCTGGGCCTTGCGCCCGACACCGTGGTCGCCCTGTACTCCGGCAACATGGGCAACAAGCAGGGGCTGGAGACGCTCGTGGAAGTGGCCCGCCTGCTGCAGGACGATCCGCGCATCCTGCTCGTGCTGGCTGGTGACGGCACAGGGCGGGCCAATCTGGAGGCGCTCAGCGCCGGATTGCCCAACGTGCGCATGATGGATCTGCAGCCGCCGGAGCGACTGAACGACTGGCTGGGCCTGGCCGATGTGCACTTGTTGCCCCAGCGGGCAGATGCGGCGGATCTCGTGATGCCCTCCAAGCTCACCGGCATGCTGGCCAGCGGCCGAGCCGTGGTGGTGGCCACGCCACCTGAAACCGAGCTGTACCGCGTGGTGGCGCAAGACGCCGCATGCGGCGTGGTGGTCCCACCCGAGAACCCCGCCGCCATGGCCGAGGCGCTGCGCGCACTGGCAGCCGATCCCGCGCGCCGCGCCGATCTGGGCGCCAACGGTCGCCGCTACGCCGAAGCCGAATTGAGCCAGGACGCGATCCTGCGCCGGTTCGAGACGCAGTTGCAGTCGTTGGTGCAGGGAGCGCCCACGTGAACCCAGCGGCACTCCATCGCTTCGCCTGGGTGGCCGTGCTGCTCGCGGCAGCCTATGCGCTGGCGCTGTGGGAACCCGTGCGCGACGGGTACCGCGACGTGGACAAACTGGCCCACGGGCTGGTGTTCGCCGGGGTGTACGCGGCGCTGGCCTGGGCCTTGCGATGGCGTCCTTCGGCCCTGGTGGCCCTCGCATGGGCCCTGGGCGCGGCAGTGGAAGTGCACCAGCTTTTTCTGCCGGGTTATTCCGCCAGTTTGAACGACTGGCTGGCCGACGCGCTGGGCATCGGCCTGGCCTGCGGCGCTCATCTGGCGTGGCGGGACTGGTACGTGCCCCGCAAGACACGAACACCGGACATCCGGTTGCCGCTGCTGGCGCTCACACCGCCGGACATGGCACATCAGGCACCGGAGGACCCGTTCTTTTCCCCTCTTCAGAAAGGAAAGGCGCCCTGCGCCAGGAGGTACTCATCATGAACACGCCACATTGGGCCCTTTGGGGCATCGGGACGTTGGCACTGGCCATGACCCTGCCACTGCAGGCGCAGCCGGCCACCAGCGCCGTGGCCACACCTGCTTCGGCGGACGCACGCAGTCTCACCTCACCCCTGGATTCGCCGTCCGCGGTGGACTCCAACTACCACATCTCGCCCAACGACCTGATGGAGTTCGACGTGTTCGGCGTGCCCGACATGAAGCGCGACCTGCGCGTGAACGCTTCGGGCGAGGTGTCCCTGCCGCTGATCGGCCAGGTTCGGGTGGCGGGGTTCACCACGCAAGGCGCGGCGCAACACATTGCCGCGCGATACGAGGAAAAGTACCTGCAGGACCCGCAGGTGTCGCTGTTCATCAAGGAGTTCACGACACGGCGCGTCGCCATCGAAGGCGCGGTGCTGCGGCCCGGTGTCTACCCAATGGCGGGCGATCTCACGCTGCTGCGCGCCCTGGCCCTGTCGGGAGGGTTTGCGCCGTACGCCGACATCAACCAGATCGTCGTCTACCGCAACGGGTCTGGTGGCGAGCGCGAACAGTTCACCTACGACCTGGACAAGGTGCGCGCGGGCAAGGAAGTGGACCCCAGCATCCGGTCGGACGACGTGATCGTGGTCCAGCGAAACGCCCGACGCACTGCGCTGAGGGATTCGCTATTCAGCGACATCCTGAGCACGCTCAACCCATTCAAGTGAGGGAGGTGCCCCACCATGGCTTCCACGGACCGACATCCCTTTCCAGCCCTGCCCGGCCAACGGGGCCCATTGGCCTTGCGCGGCGAGGCCGCCCTGTCCGAGCCGGTGCTGGTCACCGGCGAACGGGGAGCGCTGGCGGAGGACCGCATCGACATCAAGGCGCTCTGGAGCGCCGTCGCGCGGCACAAGGGCACCATCCTGGGCACCGCCGCCCTGTGCACGCTCGCGGCCGCCGTGTACACCCTGCAACTCACACCGCAGTACCGCAGCGCGGCGCTGCTGCAGATCGACCGCGCGGCACAGAAGGTGGTGGGCTTCAACGCCGAGGTCGAGGTGGACGAAGGCCCCCTGGCCGATCAACTCCAGTTGCGCACGCAGATCGAGCTGATCAGGAGCCGAAGCCTGGCCGAACGGGTGATCGATGAGATGGGCTTGCACCAGCCGGCCCCGCCCGCCACCGCGTCCGCGCAGACCGAGGATCGCCCTCCCGCGTGGACGAGCGGCATCGAACCGGTGGACACGGCCATCGCCTATGTCAGCGCAGCATGGGACGGGCTGCGCGCGCGGGTGTTCCCGCCCGCCCAACCCGGCACGCCCAGCCGCGCGGCCACGGTGGCGCAATTCCAGCAGGCACTCAGTGTCGAGCCCATCCGCAACTCGCGCCTGGTGCAGATCGAGGTGCTCAACGCCGACCCGGAACTCGCCGCCGGCATTGCCAACTCCATGGCCAAGGCCTTCATTGCCACCAACATCGAGCGCAAGCTGCACTCGTCGATCTACGCGCGCCAGTACCTGGAAGAGCAGATCCGCGAGACCAAGGCCAAGCTGGAAGAGAGCGAGCGTGTCATCAACAGATACGCCAAGAAGAACGAGATCCTGAACCTGGGCGACCGGGGCAGCGCGGCCACGCAGACCTTCGTGGACTTCTCCGCCGCGCTGACCAAGGCCGAGCAGGACCGCATCCGGGCGGAGACGCTGTACAACCAGGTGAGGCTCGACCCCGAGAGCGCACCCCAGGCCGTGGTCAACGAGGCCATCCGCGCCTACAAGGAGCAGCGCGCCCGCCTCGAAGCCGAATACGCCAAGAATCGCTCCGTCTTCAAGCCCGACTACCCCGCCATGGTGGCCGCACGCGCCCAGATCGCCGAGCTGGACGCGCGCATCAAGACCGAGGTGAACAACATCCTGGCCAGCATCCGGGGCCAGTACCTCGCGACCAGGAAGGCGGAAGACCTGCTCAGGAACAAGGTGGCGGGCAGCCGCAACGAGGTGCTCAGCGTGCAGGACCGCAGCGTGGACATGAACCTGCTCACCCGCGAACTGGATACCAACCGGCAGGTGTACGACAGCCTGCTGCAGCGCCTCAAGGAAGTGAACGTCATGGCCGGCATCACCGCCAACAACGTGAGCATCGTCGACGAGGCTTCGGCGCCGCTGTTTCCGGCCAGCCCCAACATCAAGCTCAACCTCGGGCTGGGCGTGGTGCTGGGTCTGTTCCTGGGCATGCTGGCGGCCTTGCTGCGCGAGCAGCTGGACGATTCGGTGAAGAGCGCCAGCGAAATCGAAAGCCGGTACCGCTTGCCCCTGCTGGGCCTGATCCCGTTCACCCGGCCAGACCGGGGCCACAAGGAGTCCGTGGCCCTGCTGGCCCACCATGAGCCGCGCAGCACCTTCGCCGAGTCCTACCGCTCGATGCGCACCGCGCTGCAGTTCAGCGCGGCCGACGGCGCGCCCGAGCGCTTCATGGTGACGAGCTGCGGCAAGAGCGAAGGCAAGAGCACCACGGCGCTCGCGCTGGCGATCAATTTCGCCCAGCTGGGTCAAAAGGTCCTGCTGATCGACGCTGACATGCGAAAGGGTGGCTTGCACAAGATGCTCAACCTGCCCAATGAGCGGGGCCTCTCCAGCCTGCTGGGTTCGGACGCTTTCAACGAAGGACTGATCCGCCACACTGCGGTGAGCAATCTGGCCGTGATCACGGCCGGCCCGGTGCCTCCCGACCCGGTGGAACTGCTGATGGGTCCGCGGCTGGGTATGCTGCTGGACAAGGTGCGCGCCCTGGGCTACCACCAGATCGTGATCGACGGTCCACCCCTGCTGGGGATCGCGGATGCGATCGTGCTGGGCAACCAGATCCAGAACATCGTGCTGGCCGTCAAGGCCGGCTCCACGCGCAAGGACAGCGTCAAGGACGCACTGCGCCGCCTGCGCAACGCCGGCCTGGCGCCGATGGGCATCGTGCTCACGCACGCACGCAACGAGCACGCCGGCGACTACGCGTACGCGACCTACTACGGCCATGGCTACGGCGACGGGCGCGCGCCGCGTTCGGCGAGCCCGATGCCGGGGACCCCATCGCACCACCCCGTCCAGCTGCCGGTGAGCGCACGCATCGAGCCCACGCTCGACCCATACGCGTCGTAACATGAACGCAGCCCGCCGCGTTGCGCCCACCTGCCGGCCCCAAGCCCCCGACCGGGGCAGCCTGCTGGCCGCGCTGCGGGACTTCGAGCGCTCACCAGGGCGCTACCGGGTCGTGCTGCGCGAGCCCCGCCCGCTGTTCGAGCAGGTGGGCAGCGTCATGCAGCTGGCCAGCGGGCGTGCCGTGAAGGGCCTGCCGGTTTCGCCCGCCAGCGCGGCGGAGCTGCGCCGCGCTGCACGCTTCTTCGTGCGCACGGTGATGCTGCGCCCAGGCGCGGACCCGCTGACGCTGCTGGGCCTCAAGCCAGGCTTCGAACCCGCACAACGGCGCGAGCATTACCGGTTGATGATCCGTCTGACCCATCCGGACTTTGGCGTCGAAGGCGGCGACTGGCCCGCGGACGCGGCCACGCGGATCAACATGGCCAACGACTGGCTTTCGTCGCCGGCGCAAGGCTCGGGGCACACCGCCGCGCTGCCCACCCCGGCGGCCACCGCGGGCGCGCCGTTGCGCCGTCGGCCAGTGCCCTCGGGGGCGCCATGGCCGCGGGGTGGCGAGCGCACGGGCCACTGGCCGCCCCGCGCCCGGCTGGCGCTGGCCGCCATGGGCGCCGTGCTGATGGCGGGCGCGTTGCTGCTGGCCAGCACCGCGGGCCAGCAGGCGTCCCTGACGGTGCAGCGTGTGGTGCCGACGCCGCAGGTCGCGTCACCGGACGGCCGACCCGGCGCGCCCGGGCCGGCGCCGGGCACGCCCGCACGGGAGGCGGTGCCGCCGTGATCGACCTGCATTGCCACATCCTGCCGGGCATCGACGACGGGGCCAAAACGCTGGACGAGTCGCTGCAGATGGCGCGCATCGCCGTGGCCGATGGCATCCACACGCTGGCTTGCACACCGCACATCTACCCCGGCATGTACATAAACGACGGCCCGGGCATCGCGCGGGCCCGCGCCCGCCTGCAGGCCGAACTGGACGCGCATGGCATTGCCCTGCGGCTGGTGGTGGGGGCGGACGTGCACCTGGTGCCTGGCCTGGCCGAAGGCCTCGGGAGCGGGCGGGTGCCGACCTTGCACGGCTCGCGCTACTTTCTGCTGGAGCCCTCGCACACCACACCGCCGCCACGGCTGGAAGCGTCGGTGCTCCACCTGATCCACGCAGGCTACACGCCCATCATCACGCACCCGGAGCGGTTGAGCTGGGTGGAGAGCCACTACCCGGTGTTCCAGCGGCTGATCGCGCAAGGTGCCTGGATGCAGGTGACCGCGGGGGCGCTGACGGGCGTCTTCGGCAGGCGCGCCCGGTACTGGGGCGAGCGCTTCATCGGAGAGGGGCATACCCATCTGCTCGCCACCGACGCGCATTCCACCGGCCGGCGCCTGCCACGGCTGAGCGATGGGCTGAAGGTGGTGCGTCGCCTGGTGGGCGACGGGGAGGCCCGGCGTCTGGTGGTGGATCGGCCGGCGGCGGTGCTGCAGAACCGGCCCCCACAGGATGCCGGACCGGCGCTGCGGCAAGCAAGCTCACCGTCGGTGCCGGGCCCGTGATTCCCGGCGGGGCGCGCGCCTCACGGACGCGCGGTCTGCCGCACGCCGCTCACCTCGGCCACAACACCCACATCTGCAGCGGCTGCTTGAGCGCCGCGGCGGTGATGTAGGCCTCGTCCGCCCAGCCGCCCCAGCCGGTGAACAGGTCGGCGCGCACCGCGCCCACGATGGCGCCACCGGTGTCCTGCGCCATCACCAGCCGCTGCGCGTTCAGCGTGGCGCCCTGCGTGGCCAGCCAGACCGGCGTGCCATACGGGATGCTTTGCGGGTCGACCGCGATCGAGCGCCCCGGCGTGAGCGGCACACCCTGGGCGCCGCGCGGGCCGAAGCGCGCGTCGAGTTCGGACAGCGCCTCCTCGCGAAAGAACACGGTGCGCGGATTGCTCCACAACATTTCATTGAGGCGCTGCGGGTTCTGCGCCGCCCAGGCCTTGATCGCGGCCCATGAGGCCTCGGTGATCGCACGCTGGTCGAGCAACCAGCGCCCCACGCTCTGGTAGGGCTGGCCGTTGTGCGCCGCATACGCCACGCGCACCTGCCGCGCAACGCCATCGGCCTCCACGATATTGAGCCGGCCCGAGCCCTGAATCTGCAGGATCAGCGCGTCGATCGGGTCGGCCAGCCAGGCCACGGCGCGGCCCTGCAGCGCCGCCTGGGCCGCGGGCAGGGTGTCGATCTCCTGGCGGGTGTACCAGGCCTGCCCCGGGCGCAGGCCCGCCGGCGGCGCGTACAGCGGCACGCGGTAGGTCGCCGTGGGCACGCGGCTGGCGGCCATGATCGGCTCGTAGTAGCCCGTGAGCAGGCCGGCGGGCAGGCTGCCGTCGGTCTCGCTCACGCGGTAGGGCAGGAAGCGGCGCTCCACCCAGGTCCGCTGCTCGTTCGGCGTGCCGATGGAGAGCCGGCGCACCTCGGCGCACAGCGCGGCGTGGCCGGGCACCGGTTTTTCGCAGCCGCGCACCCAGGCGTTCCACGCCTCGTGCAGGCCGTCCTGGCCCCAGCCGGGCAGCTCGCTCCAGCGCACGGGTGTCCAGCGGCTCTTGCCACGCTGCAGCGGCGCGGGCAGCACCGAGTCGTCGGGGGCGGTCACAACAGGCGGTGGCGCTTCGGGTACCGGCGCCGGGGGCGGTGAAACGCGCACGGAGGCGCAGGACACCAGGCTTCCTACAATCAGGGCACCCGCCAGGCAGCGCCACGCCGCCCGGCCCCATCCCCGTCCATCCACCGCGAAAGCCGCTGTTCGTTCCATGACCCTGTTGTTGCTCGAAGCGCTCGGTGCGCTGGTGTTGCTGGTGTTCATCGTGTGGTGGACCATGTTTTCCGGTCGCAAGAAGGGCGAGTTGCCGGACGAGGTGCAGCGCGAGAAAGAGCGCGACGGGTCCGCGCCCCCGAAGCGCGATTGAGGCGCTCGCCCGTCATTGCGGGCGCAGCACATTGGCCAGTTCGACGGCCGACTTCACGCCCATCTTGTCGAACACGCGCGAGCGGTGCACTTCCACCGTGCGCACGCTGATGTGCAGCTGATCGGCCACCAGCTTGTTGGGCAGGCCGGCGATCACGAGGTCCATGACGTCGCGCTCGCGATCGGTCAGGCTGTCCAGCCGTTGCTGCAGTTCGCGCTGCGCGCGCTGCTGCGCAAGCACCTGCGCGGAGCGGTTCAGCGCCTGTTCGACGCGGTCGACCAGCGCGTTGTCCGAAAACGGCTTCTCGCAGAAGTCGAAGGCGCCGCGCTTGACGGCGTCCACCGCCGTGGGCACATCGGCATGGCCGGAGAGAAAGATCACCGGCACCGCGGCCTGCCAGGGCAGGGCGAGCAGGCGCTCGAACAGCGACAGCCCGCTCATGCCGGGCATGCGCACGTCCAGCAGCACGCAGCACGGCGCCGAGGGCATCTCGGCCCAGACCGCCGCGCCGCCTTCAAAAGCCTCGGCGCTGTCGTAGCCCTCGCTCAGCAGGCGCCGCGTGCGCAACAGCCAGGCGAGCGCCTCGCGCACGCCCGCGTCGTCGTCGACCAGGTAGATCTTGGCGTCCGGGTGCTGCGTCATGCGCGGATGATAAGGTGCCCCCCCGCCGCGCTGCGCGCGTCCCCCCCAGGGGGGCACCCCCTGGGACCGGCGCAGCCGGATCCTCGGGTGCCCTGGATGAGGCGCTGCGCGCCGGAGAGACGGTAGCGAGGGTTGGTCATGCCGCGCCGGGCAGCGTGAACCGGAACACCGTGCCGCGCGGCTGTGCCGGTTCGTGCGTGAGTGCGCCGCCGTGCTGCTCGATCACGGTGCGGCACAGGCTCAGGCCCAGGCCCATGCCTTCAGCCCGGGTGGTGAAAAACGGCGTGAACAGCTTGTCCGCGACATCCGGACTCAGTCCCGTGCCGTGGTCGGTGACGGAGAAGGACACCCAGGTCTTCTGCGCCTGCCCCCCCGGCCCCTGCCCCGAATGAAGGCGCAGCGGGCCCACTTCCAGCCGCAGCAGGCGCAAGCCCGAGTGGGTGGTCGGTTCGCCCGGCGGCATGGCCTGCACGCCATTGCGCGCCAGGTTGAGCAGCACCTGCTCGACCATGGTGCGGTCGCACAGCACGGCCGGGCAATCGGGTGCGATGTGAATCTGCAGCCGGATGCCCTGCTTCTTGACCTGCAGGCCCAGCAGCGGCTGGATGGCGTCGATCAGGCTCTGGGGCGTGACCACCTCGCGCGCCTGCTCGCGCCGCCGCACGAAGTCGGCCACGCTCTTGATGACGCGCCCCGCGCGGTCGGCCTGTTCGCCGATGCGCCGCATGGCCTGCGCCAGTTCGGCCTGCACCGGCGCAACCGCCGCCTCGGCACCCTGGGGTGGTTCCAGCAGATTGAGGGTGCCACTGGCATAGCTGGCGATCGCGGCCAGTGGCTGGTTGAGCTCGTGGCTCAGCAGCGAAGCCATCTCGCCCACCGTGGCCAGGCGCGCCGTGGCCTGCAGGCGCTCCAGCGAGGCGCGGTTGAGCTCCTCGACACGGCGCTGCTCGGTCAGGTCCAGGATCGCGCTCATGAAGCCGGTCTGCTGCCCCTGCGCGTCGATCAGCGGCGCCTCGATGATGAGCACGGGAAACCGCGTTCCATCGGGGCGCTGGAACACCGACTCGTACCCCTCGCGCGGCAGGATCTGCCCGGCCAGGCGCACCATCTGCCGCTGCTGGTATTCGTCCACCAGCTCGGGGGGCCACCAGGGCGCGGGCAGGCCGCTGCCCACGAGCTGCTCGGCGCTCAGGCCCACCATTTCGCAGAAGGCCGGGTTCACGTAGGTGATGCGGCCCTGCATGTCCCGCGCGCGCAGGCCCGTCACCAAAGAGTCCTCCATCGCCTTGCGAAAGGCCAGCGCCTCGGCCACGTCGAGTTCGGCGCGCTGACGGCGGCGGATGTCGCGCCCGAGCAGCAGCAGCACCGAGAGCAGCGCCAGCGAGAGCGCGCCCACCACGGCGGTGAGCACGTTGGGGAACAGGCCCCGCACCAGCCGCGGGCTCTGCAACTGCAGCAGCAGGGTGTGGCCGGGCAGGTCGAGCACGGCGCGGGCTGTGAGGGTGCGGCGCGATCCGGTCACGGAGCTGTGCAGAGCCAGGCGGGTGCCGTCGGCCTCGTTGAACGCCAGGCCGCGGCCTCGGAGAAGGTCCTTGTTGGTCAGCTCGGCGAGCATGCCCGGCAGGGAATAGGTGGCCACCAGGAAACCTGCCGGCGTCCCCGCGCGCGTCACCGGCAGGCACATCTCCATCATCTCGATGCCCTTGCCGTTGCGCAGGGGCCAGAAATAGCTGCTGGAGTAGGCCGGCCCCGACTGGCGCACCGCGTTGTCGCAGGCCAGGTTCACCTCGGGCAGCGCCTGCGCGCGGTCCAGGTAGCTGAACAGGTCGGGGATGTACAGGCTGTCGCGGTGGGCGAGCAGGCGCCGGCCGGTGTCGCGCCATTCGAGCCGCACCAGCTCGCGGTGCTGGGCCAGCAGGTCGGCCGCGGGAGTGCTCCAGCTGTCCACGGTCGGCGTGACGCTGTAGAGCGTCTGCAGCGTCTGCACGTTGCGCAACAGGTTGCTGCGGATGTCGTTGGAGACGGTGGCCGCGTCCTGCTCCAGCGCCGTCTGGTCGCGCGCCTCCTCGTACTCCGCCGCGAGAAAGACCAGCACCGCCAGCAGCGACACCACCAGCAGGATCAGCGCCGCCCACAGGCGCCAGCGGCGCGAGCGCAGGCGCTGGCGCCAGGGGCTGCGCGGTTGCGGGCGCATTCAGAGTCGGCGGTGCTGCAACGAGGGCAGTTGCTCGCGCACGCTGCGCAGGCGCTCCATGTCGAGATCGGCCAGCACCACGCCCGGACCCGTGGCCTGCAGGGCCATCACCTCGCCCCAGGGGTCGATGACCATGCTGTGGCCCCAGGTGCGGCGTCCGTTCTCGTGCTTGCCGCCCTGCGCGCTGGCAATGACGAAGGCCTGGTTCTCGATCGCGCGCGCGCGCAGCAGCACCTCCCAGTGCGCCTGGCCGGTGGTGTGCGTGAAGGCAGCGGGCACGAGCAGGATGTCGGCCGCGAGCATGCGGTAGAGCTCGCCAAAGCGCAGGTCGTAGCACACGCTCTGGCCCACGCGCCATTCCTCGCCACCACGGTCGCGGCACTCGAACACGGTGGGCGTCTCGCCCGCCACGAGCACGGCGGCTTCGTCGTAATGCTCGCGGCCGTTGTCGTAGCGGAAGAGGTGGATCTTGTCGTAGCGGCTCACACTCTCGCCACGCGGGTTGTAGACCATCGAGGCGTTGGCCGCATGGCTGGGATCGTCGGTGGCCATGGGCAGGGTGCCGCCCACCACCCACAGCTTGAGATCGCGCGCGACGTCGGACAGGAAATCCTGCACCTTGCCCAGCCCGGGGGTCTCGGCCAGCACCAGCTTGTCCTCGTCGCGCGCACCCATGAAGCAGAAATACTCGGGCAGCACGGCCAGTTCGGCGCCGGCACCGGCGGCCAGGCGCAGCAGCCGCAGGGCTTCGCTGAGGTTGGCGTCCAGGCTGATGCCCGAGACCATCTGGATGGCGGCGACTCTCATCTGGACGCCCGAAGACGCGATGGGGGAAAGAGGGGCTTGTTCATGCGACAGGGTCCTTTCGATCGGGATGGCGGAGCGCGTCTGTCAGAGCGGCTTCGAGCAGCCAACAGCTTACTGCAGCGCGCCGCTTGCCGGGTCGCGCGCGGCGGCCGCGGCCGGTGGTCTCGGGCGCTCGATCTTCTCCACCTGCGGGTCGGCCCAGCTGCCGGTCACGCGGAACTGCTGCGTGGCCGCCGACTGCAGTGGCTGGCGCAGCAGGAACTGCGCGAGAAAACTGCCCAGGCCGACGGCGGGGTTGATGGCGGTGGCGATCAGCGACGCCGTGCCAGTGCCGATTTCAGGCACCACCACCACCTGCAGATCCTGCCGCTCGCGCGCGATGTCGGCGCTGCCCTCCATGAGCACCGCCGCGTTCACACCTTTCATCTGCAGGTTGTTGGTGGACAGCACGCCTTGCTCCAGGCGGGCGTCGCCGCGCACGAAGTCGAACGCGAAACCCTCCGAGAAGACGTCGCGGAAATCGAGCACGAGGCGGCGCGGCAGGGCCTGCAGGCTGAGCACGCCGAGCAGGCGCGCGGCACCGGGATCGGCCTTGAGGAACTGGCCGCGCTCGAAGTCGGCGCGGAGCTGGCCGGAGAGCGTGGCGTAGTCGATCGCCAGGGGTGAGCCGACCCAGCCGATGTTGCCTTCCAGCCGGCCCTTGCCGCCGCGCACCAGGCCCTCGCGCCCAAAGCGCGTGAGCAATTGCCCCGAGTCGTCGATGTCGAGGCGGAAGTTCAGCGCGGTGCGGCGCTGCGGGGCCGAGCCGCCACCGGTCTGCGCGCCCAGCGGGGCCCAGTTGCCGGTGGCGCTCAGGCGCGCCTCGGGAACGCCCACACGCAGCCGGTTCAGACGCCACTCGCTACCACGCAGTGGCCCGGCCCGGTTGATCGCCTCCACCTCGACCCGCCCGAGCTGGCGACCGGCCAACATGAAATCGTCCACTGCGATGTCCAGCGCGGGCACGCTGGTCGGCTGCTGCAACAGCTGCTCGACCTCCGACGCCGCCGAGGGTTCCAGCCGCAGGCGCGCCAGCCGCGCGTACACGCTGCCAGCCCCTTCCTGCCGCACCTCCACATAGCCGTTGAGTTCGTCGGCATCGACGTTGGCGCGCCACCGCGCACCCTCGCGCGATCCGCCCAGCACCACGCGGTGGAAGCTGCGCCCGCCGATGCCGAGCCGGTCCGCGCGCAGCGCCACCGAGGTCGGCAGGTAGGCCAGGCTGGCATCGGGATCGCCGGTGGCCGGGCCGACGCGGGGCAGCGGCACGGCGCGCGCGGTGGCGCTGGTGCGCACGTCCTCGCCGGTGGCGCTGAGGAAAACCCGTTTCCAGGCATCGACATCCACCTGGCCAAGCCGCACGTTGGCCACGACGCCCTCAGCAGGCAGCGGCGCGGGTTCGGCGCCTTCCAGTCCCACGGCGATGGCACCGCGCAGCACGCGCGGCCCGGCACCGGAGAGATCGCGCTCGTACAGCAGGGACATCACGGGTGCGAGCGCGGAGCCGAGCTGGAAGGCGAGCCGGTCGGTGCGCGCGCGGTCGCCGTCCACGCTGAGCACCGTGTTCTCGAAGCGCAGCGGCAGGCTGGCCTCGGCCGGCTTGTTCAGCGGCTCGGGCAGGCTCAACGCCATGCCTTGCAGGCTGCTGGCGATCTGCAGCTCGGGCTGGCCGCCGCGAAAGCCCAGGTGGGCGGTATAGGCCGCGCTGCCACTGGCGTTGTGGAACAGGCGGGAGGCAAAGCCCAACCCGGCGTCGCGCAGAGCCTCGGCGCTGGCGACACCCTGGCCACGGAACTGCAGCCGCGCCGCGCCCTGCGCGTCCGGCCTGAGTCCCCCTTCGAAACGCAGCTCGCCGCCGTACACCCGAGCCTGCGCGGCGCGCACCGAAAAGCCGCTCTCGCTGAACGCCAGCGTGCCGCTGGCGCGACCGAGCAGGGGCGTGTCGGGGCTGATCTGCAGGTCGTTGCCCGGGAACTTCACACTGCCGTTGACTTGGGTCGAGCGGGCATCGTCCAGAGGCACCTGCAGCCCGAACGCGAGTTCGGCGTTGCCGCCGATGCGCGCGCGCGCCAGCGCCTCGCCGGTCATGGTGTTGAGCGGCGAGCGCTGCACGAAACCCAGCACCTCGCTGGCCGGACCCCGGGCGCGCGCGCCCACCACCAAGAGGGCTTCGCGCCCGACGTGCTCCACATCCACCGCGCCCTGGTCCAGGCGCACGCCGGGCGCGTGGGCCACGCCGCCTTCCAGCCGGCTGAGCTTGAGCGAGCTGCGGTCGAGCACGAGTTCGCCATTCACGCCTCGCAGCCCCGGCCAGTTGGCGGCGCCCGGATCCTGCAGAAAGGCAGGCAGATAGTCGAAATCCAGCTGCTGCAGCGGCGCGGCAATGCGGAACTCGCCCTGCTCGCCAGGCTTGTCGAACGGCACGTGGTCGACCAACCCCTGCACGCGGAAGCTGACCTGGCGGGAATGACCGCCGCGCACCGCCTCGCGCACATAACGCCTCGCCTCGGCGTTGACGGTCAGGGGCAGATAACGGTGCACCCGCGTGGCGTCTGCGCGGGTGAGGGTGGCGGTGAGGTCGAGCACCCCGGGAAAGCGCGATGCCGTGGAACCCGGCGCCACGTCGCTGGTGTGCCAGCGCACCTGCGCCGTGCCCTCGGCGTCGGCATTGGCCAGGCGCACATCGTCCAGCTGCGCCTCGATGCGTTCGCCCTGTATGCGCCAGGAGGCGTTGGCCTGCAGGCTTTGCAAGGGCACGCTCGGCTCCTCGAATACATCGGGCAGTTCGATCGAACCGTCGATAACGCTGATGCGCGCACGGCCGCCGTCGCGGTTGAGGTCGAATTCGACTTCGGCGCCGCGGATGCCGGGCCGCCCCGGCAGGGGAAAGCGGCCCGACTCCGACATGCGGCCGCTGTGCTCGCCGGCCAGCGCCAGACCAGTGACGCGGCCCCGCGCTTGGTACACGTCCAGGCCGCTCTGCCAGAGCGCCGAGAGGCCCTCCACGCGCCCCTCGGGCTGCAACTGCGCCAGCCGATGGTGCAGCTCATCGGGCAACGGCAGGTGACGGGCCAGCGCGGCCAGCGCGCCCAGCTCCAGACGCTGCGCGCTCAGGGACGTGCTGGCTCGCCGACTGCCGCGACCTGTGGTGTGCTGCAGGCCCAGCTGCCCCCCTGGCCAGGCGACCCCGTCGCGGGTGCGAAAGCGCAGGTCGTCGGTGGACAGGCTGAAGCCTTCGTCCGACCACTGCGCCACCAGACGCCCCTGCAATTCGTCCACCACCAGTGCCGGCAGTTGCGGGCCCAGCTGCGTATCCACGTCCCGCAGCGCCAGGTCGGCGGTGACACCGGTCAGCTCGCCGTTGACGACGTCGGCCCACGCGCGCAGGGCGCCCTGGCCCGCGCGCACATCCACGCCCCAGGGCGAGAGGTCGACGTAGGCGCGCAGGCGCGCCACGTCCACGTGCGAGAAACTGGCGTGGAGCTCGCCACCCCAGCGCTGCCAGGGCAGTTCGCCGGGCGCGCGGCGCCCCAGATCGATCAGCGGTTCGCGCAGGCGCCCGACCAGGCTCAGGCGCTCGCCCCACTCGGGCGGCGGCGTGGCGTCGAGCCGGAACTGGTGCGTCAACGCGGTGTTGCGCGCCACGAAGTCCAGATCGCCCAGCGCCAGCGCAGGCTGAGCCCGCAGGTCGTCGGTCCAGCGCACCGTGCCGCGCTGGATGGCGAACTCGCCCACGGAGAAAAACCAGTCCGCGCCGGTGTCATGCGCCCCGCCTGGCCCGCTCAGATCGATGCCCGCCACCTCGATGCGCCCCTGGGCGGTGCGCCGCACGTCCAGCACCGGGCGCTCGATCACCACCTGCTCGAAGCTGCCCTGCCAGAGCGAACGCACCGAGACGGCGGTGCGCACCAGCGGCAGGTGCAGGGCCACCTGGCCCCGCGCGTCGAAGAGCTGCACGTCGCGCAGCTCGATCGTCGGCATGAAGTCCGGCAGCATGCGCTGGCCGCCGACGGTCTTGTCGGCGCGGAGTTCGCCCACCCGAACGGGTGTTCCGACTGCCTTGCTCGCCCACTGTTCCAGCTCGGGGCGCCATTCGCCGATTCGGGGCACAATCCACGCATTGAGCACGGCCCAGCTCAGCACGAACAGGCCCCAGGCCAGGAACACGAGCCACAAGCAAAGCCGGGCTGCCACCGCGAGTGGCTTGAGGGTTCGCCAGGCGGGGGCGATGGGAGCCGGGCTTTGATTCATGTCCACTGCAAATTATGACGGCCACCCACTTCACAGGTTCCGCGGCGGAACATTCCGTCTTGTCATCAAATGTGAACCCTTGCCCGCCACTGGGTGAGGCCGACCGTCAGGCCGATCATTCGCGTTTCGTTCAGCGCGTGCGCCGCCGCTATCAGGCCGAACTGGCATGCCTGCCCCCCGGCGAACCCGTGCTGGCCAGCATGCAGACGGGCCTGGAGCGGCTGCGCGAGCGCGGCCTGGCCATGCCCGCCGCGCTGCGCGTGCTGCGACAGCTGGTGCTCGAGCGACTGGTGGTGCTGGATTGCGAACAGGGCGCTCCACTGGCGGTGGTGACACGCGCCGTGACCGAGCTGGCCGAGCTGGCGCTGGATGCGGCCTGCGCACTGGCCTTCGCCGACCTGGACGAACTGCATGGTGCGCCACAGCGCGTGAACAGCAAGGGGCAGTTGCAGCGCGCGCAGCTCTGGGTCATCGGCATGGGCAAGCTGGGCGCGCGCGAGCTCAACGTGTCGAGCGACATCGACCTGATCTACGTCTACGACCAGGACGGTGAAACGGCGGGCAATGCACAGGGGCGCAACCGCATCAGCAACCACGAGTACTTTGGCAAGGCGGTCAAGCACATCTATGGCACGGTGGGCGAGACCACCGAGCATGGCAACGTGTTCCGCGTCGACCTCGCTCTGCGGCCGAACGGCAACTCTGGTCCGAGCGCGGTCTCCGTGGGCGCGCTGGAAGAGTATTTCCTCGTGCAGGGCCGGGAGTGGGAACGTTTTGCCTGGCTCAAGAGCCGTGTCATCGCCCCCACCGCCTGCGTGAAGGACCGCAGCGCCAGCGCGCTGCGCGGCACGGTGCTGCCTTTCGTGTTCCGGCGCTACCTCGACTACGGCGTGTTTGAAGCGCTGCGCACGCTGCACCGGCAGATTCGCGATCACGCGTCCAAGCGCGCCGCGGGCAACCCGGGCCGCTCGAACGATGTGAAGCTCTCGCGCGGCGGCATTCGCGAGATCGAATTCACCGTGCAGCTGCTGCAGGTGGTGCGCGGTGGTCAGTTTCCGGAGTTGCGCACGCGGCCCACGCTGGATGCGCTGCAGCGCCTGTGCAGGGCGGGGCTGATGCCCCAGAACACCGCCACTTCACTCGCGCAGGCCTATGAATTCCTGCGCCGGGTGGAGCACCGCATCCAGTACCTGGACGACCAGCAGACCCATGTCATGCCCACGCAGGACGACGACCTGGCCTGGCTCGCCGCCACGCTGGGCATGCCCGATGTGTGCGCCTTCCTGCACACGCTGGACATGCACCGGGAACTGGTGGCCCAGGAGTTCGACACCCTGCTGGGCGGCCCCACCAACGGCGCATGCAACGGCAAGAAGGGCTGCAGCGGCAAAGGCCCAGGATCCGGCGGGCGCAGCGCAGTCGACGACCTGCAGGGCGCGCTGGAACAACTGCCCGCGGCCTTCGCGGCCAAGGTCGCGCAGTGGTGCGAGGACCCACGCGTGCTGGCCCTGCGCGAGGACACGCGCTTGCGCCTCGTTCGGCTGGTGCAGCGCACCGGCGCCTGGCTCGATACCGGCCGGGTGAACGAGCAAGCGGCCCTGCGCATGGCCGACTGGCTTGAAAAGCTGCTGCGCCGGGAGAGTTATCTGGCCCTGCTGCAGGAACGCCCCTCTGTGCACGAGCGCCTGCTGCGCCTGCTGGGGGCGGCGAAGTGGCCCGCCCGCTACCTGCTGCAGCACCCTGGCGTGATCGATGAACTGGCCAGCCAGCAACTGCTCACGGACCGCTTCGACGCCGCGCAGTTCGAGGCCGAACTCGAAGCGCGCCGCGCCGCGCTGCAGTCCACCGGCGAGGACGACGAGGAGGAACTGCTCAACCTGCTGCGCCGCGCGCACCATGCCGAGGTGTTCCGCACACTGGCGCGCGACGTGGAGAAGGTGCTCACGGTCGAGCAGGTGGCCGACGATCTCTCGGCGCTGGCCGACTCGGTGCTGCGCACCACGGCGCGCTGGTGCTGGGCGCGGCTGAAAAACCGCCACCGCGACGAACCCTGCTTCGCCATCATTGGCTACGGCAAGCTGGGCGGCAAGGAGCTGGGCTATGGCAGCGATCTGGACATCGTCTTCGTCTACGAGGACGAACACGAGAACGCCCCGGAAGTTTACGCCGCCTTCGTGCGCAAGATGATCAACTGGCTCACCGTCAAGACCGGCGAGGGCGACCTGTTCGAGATCGACACCGCGCTGCGGCCCAACGGCAACTCGGGCCTGCTGGTCACCAGCTTCACCGCGTACACCAACTACCAGCAGCAACGCGGCAGCAACACGGCATGGACCTGGGAGCACCAGGCCATGACGCGCGCGCGATTCGTGCTGGGCGGCGTTTCACTGGCGGGCCGTTTTGACGCCGTGCGCGAGGCCGTCATCACGGCCGAGCGAGATGGCGCATCCCTGGCTGCCGAGATCGTGTCGATGCGAGGCAAGGTGCGGGCTGCGCACCCGGTGCGTGGCACGGCATTCGACGTCAAGCACAGCCCGGGGGGCATGGTGGACGTGGAGTTTGCCGTGCAGTACCTGGTGTTGCTGCATTCGCGCACGCACCCCGAATTGCGCGCCAACACCGGCAACATCAACCTGCTGCGCCGCGCCGAGGCCGCCGGCCTGCTCGCGCCCGGCATAGGCGAGGCGGCGGCGCACGCCTACCGCGAACTGCGGCAGATCCAGCACCGCGCGCGGCTGGACGAGACGCCCACGCAGGTCGACGCTGCCCTCGTCGCCGACTCGTCTGCGGCGGTGCTCGCGCTATGGCAACACGTGCTGGGTCACGCGACGGCCTCGGCCGCTTGAGCGGAGGCGCCACCTCCACCTACGGCGGGCTGTTGCTGGGCCTGGTTGTGGCCTGGCGCCTCAGGCCGCCGAAGGCGCGACCACCGCGAGCGACTTGCGGAACCGGTTGAGTTCCTGCACGCTCTTGAAGCTCTGCTCCATGAGCAGGCTCATGTTGTGCAGGATGCGTTCAACCACCCGCGTTTCCCACACCGCATCGAAGTTGATCTGCTTGTCCAGCCAGTGCTCGAGCCACTCGGGGTTGGGCAGGCGGCTCTGGATCGTGTCCTTGGGGAACAGGTCCTTGTTCACGTGCAGGTTGGTCGGGTGCAGGGCCTGTGCGGTGCGCCGTGCGCTGGCCATGAGCACGCCGACCTTGGCAAAAGCCGAGCGCGCCTCGTCGCCGAACTTGCCGATGGCACGCTTCATGTAGCGCAGGTAGGCGCCGCCGTGGCGGGCTTCGTCCTGACTGAGCGTGCTGTAAATCTTCTTGATCACCGGCTCGGTGTGCCACTCGCTGGCGCGCCGGTACCAGTGGTTCAGCCGGATCTCGCCGCAGAAATGCAGCATCAGCGTCTCCAGCGGCGGTGCCGGGTCGAACTCGAAGCGGATGTCGTGCAGTTCCGCCTCGGTGGGCACCAGTTCGGGACGGAAGCGGCGCAGGTATTCCATCAGCACCAGGGAGTGTTTCTGCTCTTCGAAGAACCAGATCGACATGAAAGCGGAAAAGTCGGAGTCGTCCCGGTTGTCGCGCAGGAACATCTCGGTCGCAGGCAATGCGGCCCACTCGGTGATCGCGTTCATCTTGATGGTTTGTGCCTGCTCTTCCGTCAGGGCTGACGCGTCAAACGTGTCCCAGGGGATGTCCTTGTCCATGTCCCAGCGCACGGATTCGAGTTGTTTGAAGAGTTCGGGATACAGCATGGTGGTCTTTCGTAACGCGGACATTCTATGCGGCGGGGGTGTCGGCCATGGGGCAACGCCCGATGCACAAAGCGGGATTGAATCCGCCGCGGAGGCGCCTGCGTAACACATGGCAAGGGCGAAAGTCGCCATGGAACCGTCCCGGCGCGCGCCCGACACGCCCAAAAACCTTCTATATCGCATGGTCATTGCAAAGTTTATATCGACTGTTTTGCGACTGATCAGTCACAATAAGACCAAGTAGTAATTTGACATCCCCCATGCACACGCCTACACACCCCACCCACCACGGTTTGAGGACCACGCGGCGGAACTTTTCGCCGACGCCCGGCCTCGTAGCCTGCAGGTGGGCACGTGTGCCGACCAACGGTTTCCGTTTTGCACTGCGAAGCCTTTCGGGTTCGTGTGACCCGGCTGCAATCCCGAGGCGCTTCTCCTCCTCCTCCCTCCCTCCCTTGTTCGTCTGGGGGCGCTTCGCAGTCTTTTGTATTGGCCGATCCGGTCGCCGCACCCCAGGGTGCGCGGCCCGCCGGCCCTGAGGTCCGCGCATGTACATGGACCTCCCCACCCAAGCCCTGCGAACATCCGCGCGACCCGCACGGGTGGCCATCGTCGGCTCCGGCATTGCCGGGCTGGCCGCAGCCCACACCCTGCAGGGCCTGGCCAGCGTCACCCTGTACGAAGCCGGCCAGTACTTCGGTGGCCATACCCACACGGTCGACCTGACCCTGCCCGACGCACAGGGCCTGCCCACGACCTTTGGCGTGGACACGGGTTTCCTGGTGCTCAATGAGCGCACCTACCCCAATCTGCTGGCGCTGTTGGGCGCGCTCGACGTGCCGATCGCGAAGTCGGACATGTCGTTTTCCGTGCAGGTCCCCGGCGCCGGCCCAGGCGGGGGTGACCTCGAATGGAGCGGCAGCGACCTCGCGAGCGTGTTCGCGCAGCGCCGCAACCTGGCGAACCCGCGCTTCCTGCGCATGCTGGCCGACATCGTGCGCTTCAACCGCATCGCCACCCGCCTGGCCGAACGGGGCGAAGACCTGCGACCCGACAGCCCGCTGCTGCAGCCGCTGGGTGACTTCCTGCGCGCGCACCGCTTCTCGGACGCATTCCGCGACTGGTACTTCCTGCCCATGATGGGCTGCATCTGGAGTTGCCCGACCGACCAGATGCTGGCCTTCCCTGTGGCCACCATGGTGCGCTTCTGTCACAACCATGGGCTGATCCAGGTCGCGAACCGTCCACAGTGGTTCACGGTGCCCGGTGGGGCGCGCCAGTACGTGCAGAAAATCGTCGAGCGCGTGGCCGACGCACGACTGGCGACGCCGGTCCTCCAGGTGTTGCGTGACGAACAGGGCGTGCGCGTGGTCACACAGGACCGTGTCGAGCGCTTCGACGCCATCGTGCTCGCCTGCCACAGCAATCAGGCGCTGCGCCTGCTCGGCGCCGAGGCGTCGGCCAATGAACACGAGGTGCTGGGCGCCATCCGCTACCAGCCCAACCGCGCCGTGCTGCACACCGACGCCTCGGTCCTGCCGGAGAACCCACGTGCCTGGGCGGCCTGGAACTACGAGCGGGCAGCCACTGCCGACGCGGAGTCGACCAGCGTCTGCCTGCATTACCTGATCAACCGCCTGCAGCCTCTGCCCGTGCAGCAACCGGTGCTGGTGTCGCTCAATCCCCAGCGCGAGATCGTGCCCACGCAGGTGGTCGGTGAATACGCCTACGAGCACCCGGTGTTCGACCTGGCCGCGATCCACGCGCAGGGTCGCCTGCCCACCCTGCAAGGGCAGCGCCACACCTGGTTCGCCGGGGCATGGGCGGGCTACGGCTTTCACGAGGACGGACTCAAGTCAGGCCTGCAAGCAGGGCGCGCGCTGATCGACGCGCTGGGCCTGACGCCGCAGACTGGCAGGGGCGAGACCCTGCGCGCAGCCTTGCCCGGGGTGTTTGCATGACGGTCGCCGCGACGTCGACCGCGTTGCTCGGCTTCGGTCAGGTGCGCCACACGCGCCACCGCCCGCAACGCAACGCCTTTGCCTACCCCACCTACTTCCTCATGCTGCCCATGCGCAGCCTTCGCGCGCACGGGCAGGACGCGCTGGCGCGCAACCGGCGCGCCGCGCTGAGCTTTCACGACGCGGACCACGGCGACGGACGCGCCGACAGCCTGGAATGGCTTGAGACTGTGCTGCACCAGAACGGCATTCACGATGCGCTGGGCGAGGTCTGGCTGCACACTTACCCGCGTGTGTTCGGCTACGCCTTCAAGCCGGTGAGCTTCTGGTACTGCCACCGCGCAGACGGCTCGCTGCGCGCGGTGCTCGCCGAAGTCAACAACACCTTCGGCGAACGCCACTGCTACCTGCTGGACGCGCCGCGCTATGGCCAGCCCTGCGAAGCAGACAAGGTGTTTCACGTCTCGCCGTTCTGCCCGGTGCGCGGCCGCTACCGCTTCGTCTTCATGCGCACCGACGGCCCCAGCCCGCGCACGGTCGCGCGCATCGACTACTTCGACGACGCGCAGTCAGAACAGGCGCTGCTCAACACCAGCGTCAGTGGTGAGCTTCTGCCCCTGAATGCCCGCACGCTGCGCCGCGCGCTGTGGACCTACCCGGCCATGACCCTGGGTGTGATCGCACGCATCCACTGGCAAGCCCTGCGCCTGTGGCTCAAGCAGGCACCCTTCTTCCGCCAGCCGCCCGCGCCCGCCGAATTCGTATCCGCCCCTGTCACACCCTCCCCGACCAGCTCGCCATGAACAGCACCACAGCTCCCCACGGCCCCGCCGGCTTTCAGCTGCCACGCAACGCACCTGCAGCCGCTCGCACCACGTTGCAGCTGCTGCAACGCCTGGTGCACGGCAGCCTCACGCTGCAACTGCCCGATGGTTCGGTGCAGCGCCTGGGCTGCGTCGACGGCCCGCACGCGAGCATGAAGCTGCACAACTGGAACGTGTGCGGGGCGACGCTGAAATCGGGCGACATCGGATTTGCCGAAAGCTACATCGCCGGCGACTGGAGCACGCCCAACCTGCCAGCGCTGCTCTCGCTGCTGGTGGCCAACCGCCGCGAGGTGGAGGACATGGTCTATGGCTCGTGGCTGGGGCGCCTGGCCTACCGCGTGCGGCACCTGCTCAACCGCAACTCCCGCGCCAACAGCCGCAAGAACATCCACGCGCATTACGACCTGGGCAACGCGTTCTACGGCTTGTGGCTTGACGAAACCATGAACTACTCGTCGGCCTGGTTCGAGCACCCCGAACAGCCCATGGTGTCTGCCCAGCACGCCAAGGTGCGCCGCGCGCTGGAAATGGCCGGCGTGCGCCCAGGTGACCGCGTGCTGGAAATCGGCTGCGGCTGGGGTGCGCTGGCGGAGAAGGTGACCACCGAGTTCGACGCCAGCGTGGTCGGCGTGACGCTGTCGACCGAGCAGCTGGATTTCGCGCAGCAACGCATGCGCCGCATCGATCGCCAGGACCGTGCCGACCTGCGCCTGCAGGACTACCGCGACATCCAGGACGCGCCGTTCGACGCCATTTGCTCGATCGAGATGGTCGAGGCGGTGGGCCGCGAGTACTGGCCCACCTACTTCCAGACCGTCTCGCGCCTGCTCAAGCCGGGCGGCCGCGCCTGCATCCAGAGCATCGTCATCGACGACGACCATTTCGAGCGCTACATCCAGGGCACGGATTTCATCCAGCAGTACATCTTCCCGGGCGGCTGCCTGCCCTGTCCGCGCGAGTTTCGGGCGCAGGCCGCGCAGGCCGGGCTGGAGATGGTGGACGAATTTGCCTTCGGCCGCGACTACGCGCGCACGCTGGCGATCTGGCGCGAGCACTTCCTGCAGCAAAAGGAACGCGTGGTGCAGCTCGGCTTCGACCAGCGCTTCCTGCGCATCTGGGAGTTCTATCTCGCCTACTGCGAGGCGGCCTTCGAACAGGGCAACGTGGACGTGGTGCAGTACACGCTGCGCAAGCCCGCCTGAGGTCACCCTATGCATCGCGCTCCGCTGTTGTCCCTGTTGCTGGCCTGTGCCGCCGCGATGTTGCCGGCAACGGCAGTGCGAGCGAGCACACCCGAGCCCACGCTGGCTTTGGCATTGCAGGGCCAGAAACCTCTGAGCACGGCGCGCCTGCGCTACTGGGGTTTCGATGTCTACGACGCCCGCCTGTTCGTGGAGCCGGGCTTTGACGCGCAGCGCTACGAGGCGCAGCGCTTCGGCCTGGAGCTGAGCTACCTGCGCGAGCTCAAGGGCGCCGACATCGCCGAGCGCTCCATCGACGAAATGAATGACCTGGCGCCCATCGAGCCCGGGCAGGCGCGGCGCTGGCTCGAGGCCATGGGCGCGCTGTTCCCGGACGTACAGCGCGGCGACCGCATCACCGGCGTGCACGTGCCGGGCAGCGGCGCGCGCTTCTACCTCAATGGCCGGCTGCTGGGCGAGGTGGCCGACGAGGCCTTCTCGCGCCAGTTCTTCGGCATCTGGCTCTCTCCGAAGACCTCGCAGCCGCGCCTGCGCGAGGCCATGCTGCAAGCCCCGGTCAGCTCGCCGCGAGCGCCATGAACACCGCCACAGCCGACCGGCCCGAACCGGCCGCCCGCTTTATCGGTCCCGGCGCATGGCGTGAAGGCCTGCGCTACGGCCTGCTCGGCCTGCCGCTGGCCTTTGTGGCGCTGCCGCTGTACGTGATCCTGCCCAACCACTACGCCAGGGCCTTCGGCGCGCCACTGGCGCTGCTTGGCGCCGTGCTGCTGGCGGCACGTCTCGTGGACGCGGTGCTCGACCCCTGGATCGGCCGCTGGTGCGACCGCCTGTTCGCGCGCTCGGTGCACGCCGTGCTGAGCGCCACCGGCAGCGCGGCCGCGGTACTCGCGCTGGGCCTGTGGGGTCTGCTGTTTCCGCCGACCGCGGTGCAGGAGGCGGGTGTGGCCGCGCTGCTTGTCTGGATGGGCCTGCTGCTGGCGGTCAGCTACACCGCGTTCAGTGTGGTCTCGGTGGCCCACCAGTCCTGGGGGGCACGCCTGGGCGGCACCGAGGTGCAGCGCAGCCGCGTGGTGGCCTGGCGCGAGGGCCTGGCGCTGCTGGGCGTGCTGATCGCCGCTGTGTTGCCCGGCACGCTGGGCCTGGGCGCCACGGCCTGGGCGTTTGCCGTGCTGCTCTTCATCGGGTGGTGGGCCTGGGGCCGCAGCGCGCGGCCCGCCGGGCAGGGCGGCCCGGCTGCGGTGATTGGCGTGCGTTCGTCGCCGCTGCGCCAGCCGGCCTTCCTGCGCCTGCTGGCGGTGTTCGTGCTCAATGGCACCGCCAGCGCCGTGCCGGCCACACTGGTGCTGTTCTTCGTTCAGGATCGCTTGCAGGCACCCCCGGCGATCGAGCCCGCGTTCCTCGCCACGTATTTCCTGTGTGCGGCGCTGTCCATGCCGCTGTGGGTGCGGCTGGTGCCCCGGCTCGGGCTGGCGCGCACCTGGCTCGCGGGCATGGGCCTGTCGGTGGCGGTGTTCGTCTGGGCCGCCACGCTGGGCACGGGCGACGTGTGGCCCTTCCTCGTGGTGTGCGCGCTCTCCGGCGTCGCCCTGGGCACGGACCTGAGCCTGCCCGGCGCGATGCTCGCGGGGCTGATCGGTCAACTGGGCGCGCGCGGCCAGCGCGAGGGGGCGTACTTCGGCTGGTGGAACTTCGCCACCAAGCTCAACCTGGCGCTGGCCGCCGGGCTGGCGCTGCCGCTGCTTGCGCTGTTCGGCTACGTGCCCGGCGCACGCGACCCGGCCGCGCTGCAGACACTCACCGTCGCCTACTGCCTGCTGCCGTGCGTGCTCAAGTTGCTCGCGGCCGCGGCGCTGCAGACGCTGGTCATCCGCCCGGCGCAGCGCGCTGCCCCGCTGGCCCCCACCCACTGAAAGACTCCCATGCGAAGACGCCTTCTGCTTACCGCCGGCATCGCCTCGGCCGCCACGCTCGCCGGCTGCGCAGGTCCTCGGATTGCACAGTACGCCGCCGAGAAGCCGGTGCTGGATCTGCGCAGCTACTTCAACGGCACGCTGGACGCGTATGGTGTGTTCACCGACCGTTCGGGCGCGGTCGTGAAGCGCTTCACCGTGGTGATGCGTTGCAGCTGGAACGGCAACGACGGCGTGCTGGACGAGGACTTCGTCTACTCGGACGGCACACGGCAAAAGCGCATCTGGCGCATGAAGTACCTGGGCAACGGACAGTTCAGCGGCACCGCCGACGATGTCGTGGGCGAGGCGCGCGGCGAGCAGCAGGGCAACGCCTTCCGCTGGGGCTACACCTTGCGGCTGCCCGTCGATGGCAGGACCTGGGACGTGCAGTTCGACGACTGGATGTACCTGATGGACGAGCGCGTGATGCTCAACAAGGCGGAAATGAGCAAGTTCGGCATCCGGCTGGGCGAGGTCACGCTGTCGTTCGTGAAGCGCGCGCCATGAACCCCACGCCACGCGCCTTCGTCGACGCGCCTGTCGAGACTCCCCAGGCCACAGCGCGCGGCTTTTCGCTGCTGCGGCCGATGAACCCGCCCATCACCGACTGGCGCGGCCTGCGGGTCTGGCTGGTCGGCGCCTCCAGCGGTATCGGCGAAGCGACGGCATCGGCCCTGCACGCGCGCGGCGCGCAGGTGCTGGTGTCGGCGCGCAAGGCCGAGGCGCTGCACGCTTTCGTGGCAGCGCATCCGCCGCGCCACGGTGTGGCGGCGCAGGCGTGGCCGCTGGACGTGACCGACGCAGATGCCGTGGCGCGCGCAGCGCGCGAGATACTGACCCAGGGGCCGCTTGATGCGGTCATCTACTGCGCAGGCCACTACCGCGAAATGCGCGCCAACGACATGGACCTGGATGAGCTGCAGCGCCACCTCGACATCAACTACACCGGGGCCCTGCGGGTGCTGCACGCCGTACTGCCCGCGATGACCGCGCGCGGATGTGGACACATCAGCCTCATCAGCAGCGTGGCGGGCTTTCGCGGACTGCCCAAGAGCCTGGCGTACGGCCCGACCAAGGCGGCGCTCACCCACCTGGGCGAGACCCTGTACCTCGACCTGCATCCGCTCGGCCTGGGTGTGAGCGTGGTGCACCCCGGATTCGTGCAGACGCCACTGACCGCGCGCAATGGTTTCACCATGCCCGCGCTGATCACACCGCCGCAGGCGGCCGCCGCGATGATCGTTGGCTGGGCGCGCGGTGCTTTCGACATTCACTACCCCAAGCGTTTCACCCGGTGGATGAAACTGCTGCGCCTGCTGCCTTACCGCGCTTACTTTCCGGCCGTACGCCGCTTCACCGGGCTATAACCTGTCCATGCCAGCCCCGGACCACCGCCCCGCCATCGACCGCCTCTGCGCATGGTTCGAGGCGCTCTCGCCGCCGTCGCTCGCCCAGGTGGGCGACTTCTACACGGCAGATGCGCGCTTCAAGGATCCGTTCAACGAGGTGTGGGGCCTCCCGGCGATCACCCGCATCTTCGAGCACATGTTCCGCAACCTGCACGAGCCGCGCTTTGTAGTGACCCAGCGCATCGTCGACGGCGCGCAGTGCTTTCTGGTGTGGGAATTCCACTTCCGCTTCCGGCGCTTCGACAGCACCACCGAGCAGGTGATCCACGGTGGATCGCACCTGCAACTGGCCGCGGACGGCCGCGTCAACGACCACTGCGACTACTGGGACGCGGCCGGGGAGCTGTATGAGAAGCTGCCGGTGCTGGGCCGGCTGATGCGCTGGCTCAAAAGGCGAGCGAACACTTGAGCGCACCCGTCAGGCATGCGTGCCTCTCCCAAGGATGCCGCGGAACGGACTCTGCCAGGCCTGCGGCGCGGGGGGTCATGCCGGCTTCGTGTCGACGAAGCTCTGGCGCTGGTTGAGCTTCTCGGCCAGGCGCGCCAGGTTGGGGTACTGCGTGCGCCAGTCGATCACCGGGAAGCGGAAGTCCAGGTAGCCCAGCGCGCAGCCCACCGCCACGTCGGACAGGCTGAAATGGATGCCCGAGCAGAACGGCTTCTCGCCCAGGCCCTGGCTTATCGACTTGAGGCTGGCGTCGACCTTGAGCAACTGGCGGTCGATCCATGCCTTGCAGCGCTCCGGGTCGGTGCGGCCGGGCCAGGTGGCTTCGAGGCGCGCGAGGATCGCCGCGTCGAGCACCCCGTCGGCCAGGGCCTCCCAGGTCTTGACCTCGGCGCGCTCGCGGCCCGAAGTCGGGATCAGCTTGCCCACCGGCGAGAGCGTGTCGAGGTACTCCACGATCACGCGCGAATCGAACATGGCTTCGGCGCCGTCCATTACCAGGCAGGGCACCTTGCCCAGCGGGTTGGAGGTCATGATCTGCGTGTCGGCCGACCACACGTCTTCCAGAACAAGCTGGTAGTCCAGTTTCTTCTCGGCCATGACGACGCGCACTTTTCGCACGTAGGGGCTGGTGATGGCGCCGATGAGTTTCATGGGGATGTCTGGGCGGTTGGGAGTGGAACACGATTCTAGCCAGCCCGGTGGCGTGTCCCGGCCGCTGCCCGCAGCATGGAACACCGCGGCCGGCAAAGGCGCCTCCTACAATCGCGGGATGCGCCCGACCACTTCTTCTCCCACCACTTCGTCCCACGCCTTGTCCTCCGCACCCAGCACCATCTCGGCCCTCTCGCCGCTCGACGGGCGCTATGCCGCCCGCCTTGCCAGCTTGCGCCCCTTCATGAGCGAACAGGGCTACATGCACCGCCGCGTGCAGGTCGAGATCGCCTGGTTCATTGCGCTCTCCGACGCCGGTTTCGCCGAGTTCAAGCCGCTCTCGCCCGGCGCGCGCACCTACCTCATGGGCCTGGTGAAGAACTTCAGCGAAGCCGACGGCCAGGCGATCAAGGACATCGAGAAGGTAACCAACCACGACGTGAAGGCCGTGGAGTACTGGATCAAGTCGCGCTTCGAGGCGCGCCCGGAACTGGAGAAGGCGGCCGAGTTCGTGCACTTCGCCTGCACCAGCGAGGACATCAACAACACCAGCCACGCCCTGCAGCTCAAGGGCGGACGCGACGCGGTGCTGCTGCCTGCGCTGGACGCCGTCATTGCCACGCTGCGCGAGATGGCGCACGCCTACGCCACCGTGCCCATGCTCAGCCGCACACACGGCCAGACCGCCAGCCCGACCACCGTGGGCAAGGAGATTGCCAACGTGGTGGTGCGCCTGGGCGCCGCGCGAGAGAAGATCGCCGGTGTGAAGCTCATGGGCAAGATGAACGGCGCTGTGGGCAACTACAACGCCCACCTGAGCGCCTGGCCCGAGTTCGACTGGGAGGCGTTCAGCCGCAATGTGATCGAACAGCCCGAGCCGCTCGGCCTGGGCCTGACGTTCCAGCCCTACAGCATCCAGATCGAGCCGCACGACTACATGGCCGAGCTGTTCGACGCGGTCGCACGCGCCAACACCATCCTGATTGACCTCTCGCGCGACATCTGGGGCTACGTGAGCCTGGGCTACTTCAAGCAGCGCCTCAAGGCCGGGGAGATCGGCTCCTCGACCATGCCGCACAAGGTCAACCCGATCGACTTCGAGAACGCCGAGGGCAACCTGGGTCTGGCCAATGCGCTGCTGCGCCATCTCTCCGAGAAGCTGCCGATCAGCCGCTGGCAGCGCGACCTCACGGACTCCACCGTGCTGCGCAACATGGGCGTGGCGCTGGGATACGCCGTGCTGGCCTACCACTCGCTGGGCGTCGGTCTGGGCAAGCTCGAACTCAACGAAGAGGCGATTGCCGAGGACCTGAACGCGTCATGGGAAGTGCTGGCCGAACCGATCCAGACGGTGATGCGCCGCTATGGCGTCTCCGGCGCCTACGAGAAACTCAAGGAAGTCACGCGCGGCAAGACCGTCACGGCCGAAGCCCTGCACGAACTCATCCGCAGCCTGGAGATTCCGCAGGCCGAGAAGGACCGCCTGCTGGCGATGACGCCGGGCAGCTACGTGGGCAAGGCCACGGAGCTCGCCAGAAGGGTGTGAGCGCCGCGCCACGCGCGAGCCTCAATCCTTGCCGGCGGGCACCTCTTCAAGCGCACGCTCGGCATAACGGTTGAAGCGCCACGCATCACCCTCGATGGTGATGCGCCGCCAGCTCGCGCGCTTCTCGCCCGGGCTCATCTCGGTCCAGCGCTGGACTTCATCGAACGTGCGGCCACAGCCCTTGCAGACTTCGTCGCCCTGGCTGGTCGAGCAGATGGCGATGCAGGGCGTGTCCGGCGTGGTCTCGTACCAGTGCATCCAGGCCGCCCGTGCCGCGGCCGGCAGCGTGGTCTCGTCTGCCTCGGTCTCGTGGTACCAGACCATCAGCGCATACACCTCGGCCAGCGCACGCGTTTCCCTGCACAAAGACACGCCATCCGGCGAGGGTGAGCGCTCACGCCAGTAGTTGATTGCGGCTTCGATGTCGGTGATGTGAATGCCGGCCATGGGGTGTGCATGATAGCCAGTCCAGCCGCGCCCCGAGGCGTGCCGCCGGCGGGCTCTGCCCCCCGATCTTGTGGGAACTGCGTACCGGCGAGGCAGGCTGCGGCCGGTGGGCGCCGGTACAATCGCGGGTCTCGAAGGGGAGTAGCTCTCCGCTCCGGTGCAGGCAGGCCCACACCCGCGCGCGCCGGACATTCGGTCTGTCGTCAATACGAAGCCACCGCTTCCGGCAGCCCGGGCCCGGCCATCCCATCGCCAGGCCGAGCCAGACCTTTGATGGGCCTTCCTGGGGCCGATCAAGGCATGTCCTTTCCCTTCGCCAGCGCAGGCGCGTCGTTGCGGGCAGACAGGACAGCGCCTTCCGGTCGCCACAGGGGGTCGATCACGAGAAGGTCGGGCGGACGCCATCGAGCATGCCTCGCGTCTGGCCCTTTTGGACAGTACACAACGAGGAATTTATGGATTTCCTGACATCGCCTGCGTTCTGGGTGGCCCTGGGACAGATCATCATCATCGACATCCTGCTCGGTGGCGACAACGCGGTCGTGATCGCGCTGGCCTGCCGCAAGCTGCCGCCCGCGCAGCGCACCAAGGGCATCATCTGGGGGACAGCCGGCGCGATCGTCCTGCGCGTCATCCTGATCGCCTTCGCCATGACGCTGCTGATGGTTCCCTTCATCAAGCTCGTGGGCGCGCTGCTGCTGGTGTGGATCGGCGTGAAGCTGCTGGCCCCGGATGATGAAGCGCATGGTGACATTCAGGGCAGCGACAAGCTGCTGGCCGCGATCAAGACCATCATCGTGGCCGATCTGGTCATGAGCGTGGACAACGTCATTGCCATCGCTGGCGCCGCTCAGAACGCGGGCGAGCACTCCTTCCTGCTCGTGGTGCTGGGCCTGCTGATCTCCATCCCCATCATCGTCTGGGGCAGCACCATGGTCATCAAGCTGATGGCGCGCTTCCCCCTGATCATCACCCTGGGCGGCATGCTGCTGGGTTGGATCGCCGGTGGCATGCTGGTGACCGACCCGGCCTTCGTCAACCCTGACAAGTGGCTGTGGATGCCCAAGCTGGGCACGGTGGACGAAAAGGGCATTGCGGTCATCTCCGACACCCTGTACTGGACGGCCCACGTGGCCGGCGCGTTGCTGGTGCTGGCCCTGGGCAAGTGGATCGCGTCGCGCCGCCCGCCGGTGGCGCACGAGGCCTGACCGGGTCTTTTCCCTTTCGCCTCATCGGGGGCGGCGTCCGCAAGGGCGTCGCCCTTTTTCATGGCGGTGTATGCTGCCCGCCATGAAACTCATCCTGACCTGGCTGCTGGCTGCCTGCGCGCTTCTGGTGGTCGCCTACATCTATCCCGGCGTGCAGGTGCAAAGCTTCACCTCGGCATTGATCGCGGCAGCGGTCATCGGCTTGTTCAACGCGGTGTTGCGCCCGGTGCTGGTGCTGCTCACCCTGCCGGTCACCATCGTCACGCTGGGCCTGTTCCTGTTCGTCATCAACGCACTGCTGTTCTGGGCCGCCGCCGGCGTGCTCGACGGCTTCCACGTCAACGGCTTCCTGGCCGCCCTGCTGGGCTCGCTGATCTACTCGGTGCTGATGCTCGTGGTCAACTCAGCCCTGCGATCGGTGCTCACTCGCTGAATCTGGCGCCTGGTCAGCGCCGGCTTTCCTCTTCACGCAACGACTCGCGCAGCAGCGCCTCCACCTCGCGCCGGCGGCTGTCCACGATGGCCAGCTCCATGGCGTCGGCGCTGCGCTGGGCCACGGGCAGTGCCTGGGCCACCTTGAAGCGCTCGACAGCGCCCGAAAAATCCAGATGGGCGGCACGCGATTCGGCCTCGGCGCGGATCGCACGCAGCGCGTGCCCCTGTGCGGTGTAGGCGCGCGAGAGCACCTGCCAGGCCACGGCATCCCGCGGCTGCAACGCCACCCAGGCCTGCAGCCGCGACACCGCGCGTTGCGGCTGGCCGGTGGCCAGCGCGGCCTGCGCGCCCAGCAGCGCACTGGCGCGTGAGGTACCCGCCAGCATCTGGTCGCGCAGTTCTGCCAGCCGGGCCGACTGGGGTGCGCTCAAGGTCACCCCCGGTGCCAGCAGCACCTCAAGCTGCAAGGCATCCACTGTGGGACGGGCCTCGGGTGCGGCCACACCGCGCAAGCGCTCGGCGAGTTCCAGCGCCAGGTCACGCTGCCCCAGCCGCAGGGCCGACAGCGCCGCCGCGTAGCGGTCCCCCGGTGATGCGTTGGCCGACCGGCCATTGTCCAACCAGGCACGCTGGCGATCAGGGCTGTTCTCGGCCAGCACGCGCGCGCGCGCTGCCATCAACACGTGCACAGCGCGCGACGGCATGGCCAGGCCCGCCACAGCCGGAGCCCCGTTGCGGTCATTCGCACCCGGCAGATCCAGGCGCAAGCCGCCGGCACCGCTCATCTGGTTGGCGCTGGCGGGCGCAGTGGCGCTCACGGAGCCGGCGGCGGCGGCGGCGCCGGGCGCAGCCACGGGGCCTTGCGGCAGCCGCGCGCGCATGTCGGCCATGCGATCGCCCGTCAGCGGGTGGCTGCGCAGGTACGGAAATGCGCCATCGTCGTAGCGCGACGCCTGCTGCATCTTGTCGAACATGCTCACAAAGCCGTGGCCGTCGAAGCCGGCGCCCGTGAGCACGCCAAAGCCCACGCGATCCGCCTCTCGCTCCATGTCGCGAGAGAAATTGAGTTGCGCCTGAGCGGCCACCGCCGAACTGCCGACGATGGCGGCGCTGCCGGCCTGGGAGTTCGAGCCTGCCGCCAGCGCGCCCAGAATCATGGCGCCCATCAACCACGGTGCCATGCGGTCCTGCTGCGTCATCATGCGCGCGATGTGGCGCTGCGACACGTGGCTGAGTTCGTGCGCCATCACCGAGGCCAGCTCCTCCGGCCGCTCGGTGATCGCGAGCAAGCCGAGGTTCACACCGAGATACCCTCCTGGCAAGGCGAAGGCATTGACGCGCTTGTCACGCGAGACCACGAGCTCCCAGGCCAGCCGCTCGGCCAGCTCGGGCGGCACATCGCCCCGGTCGCGCGCCGCGCCCAACAGGGGTTGCCACAGGGCCTGCAGGTAGTCGCCGAGTACCGGGTCGTCCAGGTAATCTGGATCCCGATAGATGTCGCGCGCAATGCGGTCGCCCAGACGCCGCTCGGCCGCAATCGACATGTCCTGGCCATCTCCCAGACTGGGCAGGGCGGACGGCGAGTTGGCCTGGGCAAACGATGCTGGTGAAGGCGGAAACAGCAGGGACACCACCAGCAGGGATGTCAGGGGAAGTGAACGCATCCCCGTATGATGCCGCCAAGCCCCACCGGTTCTGTAAAACCGCCGAAACAAGTCCCCATGACCGATACAAACCCTTCCTCCCCGCTGACCCATTTCGATGCCCAGGGCCAGGCGCACATGGTGGACGTGGCGGCCAAGGCCAGCACCCACCGGGTGGCGGTCGCCGAGGGGCGCATCACCATGCTGCCGGCCACGCTGGCACTGATCCAGGCCGGTACAGCCAAGAAAGGCGACGTGCTCGGCATCGCCCGCATCGCCGGCATCCAGGCCGCCAAAAAAACCAGCGACCTCATCCCCCTGTGCCACCCGATCGCCCTGACGCGCGTGGCGGTGGAGTTCGCGGTTGAAGCCGACACCCACAGCGTGCTGTGCCGCGCGACGGCCGAATGCACCGGCCAGACCGGCGTGGAAATGGAAGCCCTGTCGGCGGTGTCGGTGGCACTGCTCACGGTCTACGACATGTGCAAGGCCGTGGACCGGGGGATGGTGATAGGCGGGGTGCGGTTGGTGGAGAAGCGGGGGGGGAAAAGTGGGGAGTTTGTGGCGGGGTCGTAAGTGATTGATTTCACTAGGGATTTTCTGTCGGAACCGTCTCCCTTGCCCGCTAGCCGCTTGCTGTCGCTACAACCCGTGAAGAGCTAAAAGCCTCGCAAAACTCGTTCTTGTCCAACGCCTGTCCAAGTGAGAGGCGCAATGGCATCGATTCGACAACGGTCCGGCACGTGGCAAGCACGCGTGATCCGCGAGGGTTTTCCGGCAGAGGTGAAGAGCTTCGCAACCCGAAGCGAGGCTCAGAAATGGGCAAGGCATATCGAGAGCGCGATGGATGGCGGCGGCTACAGGTCTGGTAGCGGCGCAGACCGAATGCTCCTTGGCGATGCACTTGATCGTTATTCGAGCCAAGTCTCCCCGTCTAAGCGTGGACATCTTGACGAACTGATCAGGGTCAATGCGCTCAAGCGAACCAAGATGGCGGGCTACAGCATGGCGAATCTTTCGCCTGCCGTAGTTGCGGCGTTTCGCGACGAACGGCTGAGGACCGTCGGAGCTGGCGCAGTGATCCGTGACCTGTCATTGCTTTCGAGCGTCATCAACCATGCTCGCAGGGAGTGGGGCGTCACGACTGAAAACCCATGCCAACTCGTAAAGAAGCCGCCCGCTCCATCTGGTCGGACACGCGTGCTCTCCGCCGAGGAGGAAAGCCGACTGCTTACAAGCCTAGCCCCTGTAGGCCGGCGCAATCCCGAATTGCTGCCACTCGTGCAACTTGCCCTCCACACAGCGATGCGGCGGGGCGAACTGCTCGGACTGCGTTGGGAACACATCGATCTACACGTACAGACCGCCTACCTGCCGACCTCCAAAAACGGCCAACCTCGTACCGTGCCGCTGTCCAGCGCTGCGGTTGCGGTCCTTCTGCAAATGCCGACCAATGGAAGCGAGCGCGTCTTCTCCATTTCAGCGCACGCACTGGCGGCTGCATTCAAGAGAGCTACGGGTAGAGCAGGCCTTGCAGAGTTTCGCTTCCACGATCTCCGGCACACAGCGACTAGCCGCATGGCAGACAAGTTGCCGAATGTTATTGAGCTAGCGGCAGTGACCGGGCATCAAAGCCTTCAAATGCTTAAGAGGTACTACCACCCTAGTGCTGTGGCACTGGCAAAGAAACTCGGGTAGACGCAAACCCGAGTTTCTATACGGTACCTATACTACAGAAAAGGTCGCACTTTGCTGCAGCGCAACGCTGTGAGGGGGCGGCCTTTCCTGTATTCGTGCTGGGTATTCTTGCTCAGCTTTCAAGCACAAAACGTGCTCTCGCGCCACTTGCTCCACGCCCGAATCGGCGGCGTAGAGCGAACGCACCGCCCTTAGTAAACCGCATGTCCGCCCGGGCAGGCGGAGCCGTGGGCGTCTACAAAAATTCACATGAAAACGAACTCATCCCAGACCGCGCCTGCTCCACGTTGGTACGGCAATGCCACCAGTGCATACACGCCGCTTAACACGCTGCGACTACCTCGCGTCGGCGGCATCAACGACCTTGCCGCGATAAAAACCGGCGTCGTCGGCGTGATCCTGCAGGACGGCTCAATGGCTCTCGTTGACGAAGAGGACTACCTTCTGCTGCAGCAACGAGGCTGGTCTGCTCGTTGGACACAACGCAAGGTCACTGGAGATAACAGCTATCCCAGCATCAACCATGGCGACAAAATCAGGTCGCTTTGCCGAATCATTCTGAACGCCCAAGTGGGCGAGACGATCCGCTATCGAAATGGTGACAGGAACGATCTCACACGAAGGAACTTGATTCTCAAGGCCAAGGGCGGCAAGGCGATCGATTTCGGCAGTCGCTCCTGCCCACAGGCTCCGATCCTTTCACTGAAGGAGCGAGGGCGCAAGATCGCGGCTGTGATTGCAGCGGTTGGCTCAGCCTCGGCTAACGATCGCATCGCAGCAGGCAAGTTGGCGATTGACGCGTCGTTCTCGCGCTTGAAAAGGCACCAAGCAACTGAACTGGGGCGACGCGCGTGAAGCGCGATTTCGGCCCTGGTGTGCTGCTTTCCACGACGGCTCACGAGATGCTACTTGGCTTGCTTCGCAAACATGGGAACCACGTAAGTCCACAACACTCGCTTGCCTTGGAGCAACTACTAGACGGGCTCACAAAGCAAGGTCTTGGGACCAGCCCCGGACGACGGGCCTATGCTCTCCCTTGCGGCTCGGGGAAAACTCTAAGCGTGGTGGCTTGGGTCGCTGCCCAATATCAACTCGGATTGGGTCTGTCCATCGCAGTTTCAGCACAGCAGATTGAATCACTCTGCTTGATCAAATCTGGGTTGATTGATGCGGGTGTTCCTGAGGGCCAAATCGGCATACGTCACGCCGCCAGCTCAGGTGTCCGTTGGCCGGATACGGGCGACGATGATCGCCTGATCATGTTGGGCTCTCACGCCCGAATCCAAGGGAAGCTGGAGATGCCAGCGTTTTGTCGCTATCAGGGTGCCCCGCGCGATCTACTGATCTGGGATGAGAGTCTCATATCCTCCGACAGCAGCACCCACCGCGTTCAGGATGCGAAGACTTCGTTGGGGCATTTTTGCGTCGATGGAAGCCGACCGCTGCTGCTCTCAGTTCTTCAACGCCTTCGAAACAAAGTTGACGAAGAACAAGCGATACAGCGTGCAGGCGGTGAAGCATCGGTCTTCACATTGCTAAGTGATGAGGAGAGTGATGCCGCCCTTGTCGAACTTGGGCAGCCCTACTGCACGGGCGTAGGCTGGGCAGCGCTTCGCGAAGCACGGGCGGTACTGCGCCAGCTGAAACATCCGATGAGCGTTCTGGACGTTGGTGCTGGCAGTACCGGACTGGTTTTAATGCGATGCAGGATCGTTGTTGATCCGGAGCTGGTGAACATCGCGGTTTTAGACGCGTCCTACGTTGTCAGCGAGCTGTGCAAAGCTGACCCGACGATTCGCGATGCGACTACCACGGCAATGCTTGAATATAAGGACTACTCCAATGTGCTCGTGAAGCAGACAACCGCTGCTAGCGGACGTTGGCAGTTCAGTCGAAAGGCAGAGGCGACGCTCGCGCTAACTGCTGCAGTGCAGAGCATCAAAAGCATCCCCGAAAGCGAAACTGTCCTTGTAGTGACCTACATGGCTAAAGATGGCATTGACCTTATACGCGACCTCAAAAACGCGCTGCGAATTGAGGGCATTGATCATGATGCGTCGCTGCAATGCGGTAGGCCGCGCATCAGCTTCACTTCTTGGGGCAAGCACACGACAGACAACTCCTTCTCAGACTCCCGGCATGTCGTTGCACTTGGCGTTCTGCGCCAGTCCTCTGCTGCAGTCGCTGCCTCCATGGCGGGTCAACGAGACGATGCCTCATTTCGAATGACGCCGAGCCGCCTTTCAGATGTAGAGCTTTCGCTACTTGCGAGCAACATCATGCAAGCAATGAGTCGAGGCTGCTGCCGCCGAGTGGATGCGGAGGGCAAGGCTTTGCCGATGACTCTCCACTTGATCACGAAAGAGCAGGGTCTCGAAGCATTGCTTACAAAGGCCATGTGCGGCCTTATGTGGCAAACGATTGGCGCAAGCACGCCGACTAGGACAGAGGATGCCGCTCAGCGAATAAAGGCATTCATGACTGCGGTTCCCAGCAACGTGCACAAGGTCAGCAAGCGCAGTGTCTTTGGGTCGCTAGGAATTCGACTTGCTTCTGCCGCCAAGGCGGAGGCCATGATGCAGGCAATGGTGCTTCTGGCTATTGAGGGGTCTCGCGTGCCGCTTCATCGCTGGCGCGTTGAAGGTCAATCGCTGGTCCGGAGGGAAGTTGAGTAAACGCTTCGGTAGCCCCAGTAGTTCTTTTTGGAGCCAGCGAAGCGTCTCCGGCAGGGAGGGGCTGCAATTTGAGCGAAGTGATGGGGGTGGCCGCATAGCACTCGAATCATCCTTCGCTCTTCGCACGGCCGCAACGCTTGCCCCCGGATCTTTCTTTTTTTTTGGCAGCAGTTCCGCTCTTATCCCTTCATCCGCTGAATAAGTTCGTCCATTCGCCGTTGCCGATCTTGGCTCGTCTCTTCGCTCTTGGGAATGTTTTCTGAGGACGGTTCAGTGGCTGAACGCATGACTTCAGACTGTTGATTTCCACCCAGAAGTGACCCAGTAAGTCAGGGGATTTCCATCCAGAACTGACCCACGTACTAACCCTAACCTGCTGCTTTTGTGTGCAGCAGGAGATGAGGAGTGATAGACGTGGCAACA
>NZ_JBFXCD010000018.1:0-88455 GCF_050182545.1 Hydrogenophaga sp.
CGCTCCGCTTCGTTCGTGTCCCCCGCCAACTGCGTGGGCTCCTCCATAACCTACCGCAGCGGAGCGCCACGCCGTCCTGAGTCCGTCAACGATGTGGGCGCACCAAGGTCTTCAGTCATTGCGCGCAGCTGTGCAGGCAGCCGAGGTCAGCGGGGCGGATGCTGCAGCGAGCTCCAGGAGGAGCCCACGCGGTGGGCGGGGGACACGAACGGAAGCATCCGCCCCGCTGACCTCGGCCCCCACAAAAGCAGGCATGCAAAAGCAGGCACGCACCTCGCGCCGAATGAACAGCCAATGACCCTCACAGCACACCCCAACCGGAGCACCCCATGAGCCACTTTCTGGACCGATTGACCCACTTCTCCCTGCCCAAGGAAGCCTTCTCGGGCAAACACGGCCAGACCACCGGCGAAGACCGCACCTGGGAAGACGCCTACCGCAACCGCTGGGCGCACGACAAGATCGTGCGCAGCACCCACGGCGTGAACTGCACCGGCTCGTGCTCGTGGAAGATCTACGTCAAGGGCGGCATCGTCACCTGGGAAACCCAGCAGACCGACTACCCACGCACACGCTGGGACATGCCCAACCACGAGCCGCGCGGTTGCGCGCGGGGGGCCTCCTACAGCTGGTACCTCTACAGCGCCAACCGCGTGAAGTACCCCATGGTGCGCGGCCGCCTGCTCGAGCGCTGGCGCACCGCATTGAACGTGGCGAAGACCCCGGTCGACGCCTGGGCCTCCATCGTCGAGAACCCCGAAGCCCGGCGCGACTACCAGCAGGTGCGCGGCATGGGCGGCTTCGTGCGCAGCACCTGGGACGAGGTCAATCAGCTGATCGCCGCAGCCAATGTTTACACCATCAAACAGCACGGGCCCGATCGCATCATCGGCTTCAGCCCGATCCCGGCCATGAGCATGGTCAGCTACGCCGCCGGCAGCCGCTACCTTTCGCTCATCGGTGGCGTGTGCATGAGCTTCTACGACTGGTACTGCGACCTGCCGCCGGCCAGCCCGCAGATCTGGGGCGAGCAGACCGACGTGCCCGAGTCGGCCGACTGGTACAACAGCAGCTACATCATCGCCTGGGGCTCCAACGTGCCGCAGACGCGCACGCCCGACGCGCACTTCTTCACCGAGGTGCGCTACAAGGGCGCCAAGACGGTGGCCGTCACGCCCGACTACTCCGAGGTCGCCAAGCTCTCCGACCTCTGGCTGCACCCCAAGCAGGGCACGGACGCCGCGCTCGCCATGGCCATGGGCCATGTGGTGCTGAAGAACTTCTATTTCCCCGCGGGCGGAAAACCCAGAAGCAGCTACTTCGACGACTACGCGCGCCGCTACACCGACCTGCCGTTGCTGGTGATGCTGAAGGAGCATGTGCTCGCCGACGGCACGAAGACCCTGGTGCCCGACCGCTACCTGCGCGCCAGCGACTTCAACGGCCAGCTCGGCCAGAAGAACAACCCCGAGTGGAAGACCGTGGCCTTCGACACCGGTGGCAAGGCCGTGCTGCCCAACGGATCCATCGGCTTTCGCTGGGGCGAGGCCGGACGCGCCGACGAGGGCAAGTGGAACCTGGAGGCCAAGGAGGCCCGCGGCGACACCGAGGTCAGGCTCAAGCTCTCGGTGATCGAGGACGGCGAGCAGGACCACCAGGTGGTGGACGTGGCCTTCCCCTACTTCGGTGGCAACGCCGCGCCGCACTTCACCGCCAATGCGCAGAACGGCGCCATCAACCACGCCCGCGTGCCGGCCGTGCGCCTGCGCCTGGGCAAGGCCGGCGAGGAACGCCACGCCCTGGTGGCCACCGTGTTCGACCTGCAGGTCGCGCAGTACGGGATCGACCGCGGGTTGGGCAGTGGCGCGAAGGACTTCGACGACAACGCCGCCTACACGCCGGCCTGGCAGGAGAGCATCACCGGCGTGCCGCGCGACCAGGTCATCACCGTGGCGCAGCAGTTCGCCGACAACGCCGACAAGACGCATGGCAAGTCGATGGTGATCATCGGCGCGGCCATGAACCACTGGTACCACGCCGACATGAACTACCGCGGCGTGATCAACCTGCTGATGATGTGCGGCTGCATCGGCCAGAGCGGTGGCGGCTGGGCGCACTACGTGGGCCAGGAAAAACTGCGCCCCCAGACCGGCTGGACCGCGCTGGCCTTCGCGCTCGACTGGATCCGCCCGCCGCGCCAGATGAACAGCACCAGCTTCTTCTACGCCCATACCGACCAGTGGCGCTACGAAAAGCTCGGCATGGAAGAGATCGTGAGCCCGCTGGCCGACAAGGCCGCGTTCGGTGGCAGCATGATCGACTTCAACGTGCGCGCCGAGCGCATGGGCTGGCTGCCCAGCGCGCCGCAGCTCAAGACCAACCCGCTGCAGGTGGTGCAGGACGCCACCGCGGCCGGCCTGGACCCGAAAGACTACGTGGTGCGCGCGCTCAAGGACGGCACGCTGGCCATGAGCTGCGAGGACCCCGACGCGCCGCAGAACTGGCCGCGCAACATGTTCGTGTGGCGCAGCAACCTGCTGGGCTCCAGCGGCAAGGGCCACGAATACTTCTGCAAGCACCTGCTGGGCACCGAGAACGGCGTGCAGGGCAAGGACCTCGGTCGGGATGAAGCGAAGCCCGAAGAGGTCGTGTGGCACGAGCACGCGCCGCAGGGCAAGCTCGACCTGCTGGTCACGCTCGACTTCCGCATGAGCACCACCTGCCTGTATTCGGACATCGTGCTGCCCACCGCGAGCTGGTACGAGAAGAACGACCTCAACACCAGCGACATGCACCCCTTCATCCACCCGCTGTCGGCGGCGGTGGACCCGGTGTGGCAGAGCCGCAGCGACTGGGAGATCTACAAGGGCTTCGCCCAGGCCTTCAGCGAGGTCTGCGTGGGCCACCTGGGGGTGGAGAAGGAGGTGGTGCTCACGCCCATCATGCACGACACCCCGGGTGAACTCGCGCAGCCCTTCGACGTGAAGGAGTGGCGCAAGGGCCACTGCGAACTCATCCCGGGCAAGACCGCGCCGCAGATCACCGTGGTCGAGCGTGACTACCCCAATGTGTTCAAGCGCTTCACGGCCCTCGGCCCGCTGATGGACAAGCTGGGCAACGGCGGCAAGGGCATCGGCTGGAAAACCGGCACCGAGGTCGAGCAGCTCGGCCAGCTCAACGGCACCACGCAGGACGAAGGTGTGAGCAAGGGCATGCCGAAGATCGTGAGCGACATCGACGCCTGCGAGGTGATCCTGCAGCTCGCGCCCGAGACCAACGGCCACGTGGCCGTGAAGGCCTGGCAGGCCCTGGGCAAGCAGACCGGGCGCGACCACACCCACCTGGCCTTGTACCGCGAGGACGAGAATATCCGCTTCCGCGACATCCAGGCGCAGCCGCGCAAGATCATCAGCAGCCCGACCTGGAGCGGCATCGAGAGCGAGACGGTGAGCTACAACGCCGGCTACACCAACGTGCACGAACTGATTCCGTGGCGCACCCTCACCGGGCGCCAGCAGTTCTACCAGGACCACCCCTGGATGATTGCCTTCGGCGAAGGCCTGGGCAGCTACCGCCCGCCGGTGGACCTGAAGACCACCGAGGGCATCCACAACATCAAGCCCAACGGCCACAAAGAGATCCAGCTGAACTTCATCACACCGCACCAGAAGTGGGGCATCCACTCGACCTACAGCGACAACCTGATGATGCTCACCCTCAACCGGGGTGGCACCGTGGTCTGGCTCAGCGAGGACGATGCGAAGAGCGCGGGCATCCAGGACAACGACTGGGTCGAGCTGTTCAACATCAACGGTGCGGTGGCCGCGCGCGCGGTGGTCAGCCAGCGCGTCAACCCGGGCATGGTGATGATGTACCACTCGCAGGAAAAGATCATCAACACCCCGGGCTCCGAGATCACCGGCGTGCGCGGCGGCATCCACAACTCGGTCACCCGCATTGTGCTCAAGCCGACCCACATGATCGGCGGCTACGCGCAGCTCAGCTACGGCTTCAACTACTACGGAACCATCGGCACCAACCGCGACGAGTTCGTCGTGGTCCGCAAGATGGACAAGGTGGACTGGCTCGACACACCGGCCGACGACCACCTCATCCGCGCCTACCAGTCCCAAGGAGAGAACCCATGAAGATCCGCGCGCAAATCGGCATGGTGCTCAACCTGGACAAGTGCATCGGCTGCCACACCTGTTCCGTCACCTGCAAGAACGTCTGGACCAGCCGGCCCGGCGTGGAATACGCCTGGTTCAACAACGTCGAGACCAAGCCCGGCATCGGCTATCCCAGGGAATGGGAGAACCAGGAGAAGTGGCACGGCGGCTGGACCCGCAGGGCCGACGGCAGCATCGTGCCCCGGCAAGGCGGCAAGTGGCAGCTGCTGATGAAGATCTTCGCCAACCCGCACCTGCCGGAGATCGACGACTACTACGAGCCCTTCACCTTCGACTACGACCACCTGCAGTCGGCGCCCGAGATGAAGCACGCTCCCACCGCGCGCCCGCGCAGCCTCATCACCGGCCAGCGCATGGAGAAGATCGAGTGGGGCCCGAACTGGGAGGAGATCCTGGGTGGCGAGTTTTCCAAGCGCAGCAAGGACGCCAACTTCGACGGCTTCGAGGCCGCGCAGAAGGCCATGGTGGGGGAGTTCGAGAACACCTTCATGATGTACCTGCCGCGCCTGTGCGAGCACTGCCTCAACCCGGCCTGCGTGGCGAGTTGCCCCTCGGGCTCGATCTACAAGCGCGAGGAAGACGGCATTGTGCTGATCGACCAGGACAAGTGCCGCGGCTGGCGCATGTGCGTGAGCGGCTGCCCCTACAAGAAGATCTACTACAACTGGAAGAGCGGCAAGGCCGAGAAGTGCATCTTCTGCTACCCGCGCATCGAGGCGGGCCAGCCCACCGTGTGCAGCGAGACCTGCGTGGGCCGCATCCGCTACCTGGGCGTGCTGCTGTACGACGCGGACCGCATCCAGGAAGCCGCCAGCGTGCCCAACGAGATCGACCTCTACAAGGCGCAGATCGACCTCTTCCTGGACCCGCACGACCCGGCGGTGATCGCGCAGGCGCGCGCCGACGGCATCCCCGAGAACTGGCTGGAGGCCGCGCGCCACAGCCCGGTCTACAAGATGGCGGTGGACTGGAAGGTGGCGTTGCCGCTGCACCCCGAGTACCGCACGCTGCCCATGGTCTGGTACGTGCCGCCGCTCTCGCCCATCACCGCCGCGGCCAACGCCGGGCAGGTGGGCAGCAACGGCGAGATCCCGGACGTGAGCCAGCTGCGCATCCCGGTGAAGTACCTGGCCAACCTGCTGACCGCGGGCGACACGATCCCCGTGGTGCGCGCGCTCGAACGCATGCTGGCCATGCGCAGCTACCAGCGCGCCAAGCACGTGGACGGCGTGGTCAACCAGGACGTGCTCGACCAGGTGAGCCTGAGCGTGCGGGAGGTCGAGGACATGTACCGCACCATGGCGATCGCCAACTACGAGGACCGCTTCGTGATTCCCACCACCCACCGCGAGTACGCCGAGAACACCTTCAACATCAAGGGTGGCTGCGGCTTCAGCTTCGGCAACGGCTGCTCCGAGGGCCAGACCGAGACCAGCCTGTTCGGCAGCGAGAAGAAGCGCACCATCCCGATCAAGGCGGGGGTCTGACATGGCGTTCTTCTCGTCCGCTCAAAAGCCCGCCGTGCACACGCTGCGCGTGCTCGCCCACCTGCTGCGCTACCCCACCACCGCGTTGCGCGAGCACGCCGCTGAACTGCGCGACGCGCTGCGCGCCGAGGCCGCCTTGTCGCCCGCACGCCTGGTCGAGCTCGATGCGCTGCTGGCGCACCTGAGCCAGCAGCCGGCGCTCGACGTCGAAGCCGCCTATGTCGAGCTGTTCGACCGCGGGCGCAGCACCGCGCTGCACCTGTTCGAACACGTGCTCGGCGATTCGCGCGACCGGGGCCCGGCCATGATCGACCTGATCCAGACCTACGAGAAAGCCGGCCTCTACCTCGATGCGGCCGAGCTGCCCGACCACCTGAGCGTGCTGCTGGAGTTCGCCTCCACCCAGCCCGCCCCCGTGGCGCGCGAATTCCTGGGCGAGAGCGCGCACATCGTGCGCGCCATCTTCAGCGCGCTGCTCAAGCGCCAGAGCCCCTACGCCAGCGTGCTGGCCGCAGTGCTGGAGATTGCCGGCGAGAAGGCCGAGCCGGTGCCGGTGGCCGCCGACCCCGGCATCGACGAGAGCTGGGCCGAACCCGCGGTGTTCGGCGGTTGTTCCACCGACGGCCAGGCCAAACCTGGCCAGCCCCAGCCCATCCGCATCGTGAAGGCGGTTCCCGGCCGCCACCCTTCCCCTTCACCAGGAGCGCAGGCATGACCTCACTGCATCACTTCCTCTTCGGCGTCTATCCCTACATCTGCCTGGCGGTGTTCCTCATGGGCAGCCTGGCCCGCTTCGACCGCGACCAGTACACCTGGAAAAGCGATTCCTCGCAGCTGTTGCGCCGGGGCCAACTGCGCTGGGGCAGCAACCTGTTCCACATCGGCATCCTGTTCCTGTTCTTCGGCCACTTCGTGGGCCTGCTCACGCCGCACTTCTTCTACGAAGGCTTCATGGATGCCGCGGTCAAGCAGCGCCTGGCCATCTATGCGGGCGGCACGGCCGGCGTGATCTGCTTCGTGGGCTTGTCCTTGCTGCTGCACCGGCGTATCTTCGACCCGCGCATCCGCCTGACCAGCCACCGCACCGACCTGGCCATCCTCGTCATCCTGTGGGTGCAACTGGTGCTGGGTCTGATCACGCTGCCGTATTCGTACTCGCACGCCGACGGCAGCGCCATGCTGGTGCTGGCCGAGTGGGCGCAGCGCATCGTCACCTTCCGTCCCGACGCGGCCGCGCTGGTCGACATGGACTGGCCCTACAAGGTGCACCTGGTGCTGGGCATGACGATCTTCCTGCTGTTCCCGTTCTCGCGGCTGGTGCATGTGTGGAGTGGTTTCGCCAGCGTGGCCTATCTGGTGCGGCCCTACCAGGTCGTGCGCAGCCGCCGCCTGGGCGTGCCGGCCAACCCGAACAACCCGGCGCACCCGGCCAAGCCCCACTGATTCACCCCACACCCCCGGGAGCCGCCATGAGCCAGGACCTTTCCACCTCCACCTCCACCGGCTGCGGCAGCAGCGCATGTGCCTGCAAAGGCACAGAGGCCGCTGCGGCCCCGGCCGCGATCGCCAGCGTCAACGGCATCGCCCTGCACGAAGCTGGCGAGGTGCTGGACGCGCAAACCCTGCGCGAACGCGCCTGCGCCGAGCTGCTGCGCCAGCAGGCGGTGCGCGCCGGCCTGCTGCCGCGCTACACCGGCCTGAGCGCGCCCGAGCCCGATGCCGACACGCGCGCGGCGATCGAGGCCTTGCTCGAAGCCGAGGTGCACTCGCCCGAGCCGGGCGCGGACGAATGCCGGCGGCATTACGAGGCCCACAAGCCGCGCTTCGTGATCGGCCAGGCGCTGCACGTGCGGCACATCCTGTTCGCGGTCACGCCGGGCGTGCCGGTGAACGCGCTGGCCCAGCGCGCCGAGGCCGCGCTGCTCGAACTCTCGCGCCAGGGCGCGCCGGCCGATCGTTTCGCGCAGCTCGCGGCCGAACTCTCCAACTGCCCGTCGAGCGCCCAGGGCGGCGACCTCGGCTGGATCACGCCGCAAGACTGCGCGCCCGAGCTGGCCAGGGCCCTGTTCCTGCAGAACGACGCCATCCAGGCTGTGGGCCTGCACCCGCGCCTGGTGCACAGCCGCTTCGGCCTGCACATCGTCGAGGTGCTGGAGCGCCAGGAAGGGCGCCTGCCCGATTTCGCCGAACTGCAGGCGCAGATCGGTGCGCGGCTGGCCCTGCAGTCGCAGGCCACGGCGCTGCGCCAGTACCTGCAGCTGCTGGTGGGTCAGGCGCAACTGGAGGGCGTGGAGCTGGAGGGGGCCGACACGCCTCTCGTTCAATGAGCGGGCCGGCCGCCGACGCCGCAGCAGCGGACGAGCTGCTGTTGCGCCTGCGGCATTTCCGCTCCGACTACTTCCCGCGCCACCAGCAGCGCTTCCAGGACCTGGTGGCCGAGGGCCAGCACCCCAAGACGCTGTTCATCGGCTGTTCCGACTCGCGCCTCGTGCCCTACCTGCTCACCGGCGCCGGACCGGGCGAGCTCTTCCTTGTGCGCAACGTCGGCGCGCTGGTGCCGCCCTATGACCAGTCGCACGGTTTGCACGGCACCATGGCCGCGATCGAGTTCGCCGTGCTCAGCCTGCAGGTGGAGCGCATCGTGGTCTGTGGCCACAGCCACTGCGGCGCGATCCGCGCCGCCTACGACGGCGCACCCGCCGAGGCGGTGGCGCTCACGGCCTGGCTCAAGCTGGTGGACGAAGCCCTGTTGCCGGTGCAGGCCTGCGCGGAATCCCTGCGCCGCACCGAGCAGCGCGCCGTGGTGCTGCAGCTCGAGCGCCTGATGGGCTACCCCATGGTGCGGCGCCAGGTCGAGGCCGGCGCGCTCACCCTGCACGGCTGGCACTACGTGATCGAGGACGGGGAAGTGCATGTGTTTGACGCACAGCAAGGCGATTTCATCGCGGCCTCATTAGCCTCCAACAGCGGCACCGGGCCGTACCAACCTTATGTGGAGCACGATGGACAAATCATCAGCGACTTACGACGCGGTGGCACGGGCGGCCGAACTGCGGGCCCTGGCGAGCCAGGGCGGCCTGCGCACCTGGCGGCTGCGCGGCCGCGAGCTGCTGCCGGTGGTGCAGGGCGGCATGGGCGTGGGGGTGTCGGCGGCCTCGCTGGCGGGCACGGTGGCCGGCCTGGGCGGCGTGGGCACGGTCTCCTCGGTCGACCTGCGCCGCCGCCACCCCGACCTGATGGCGGCGACCGCCCACCTGGACAAGGAAGCCGACGCGCGCGCGCGCATCGACGCGGCCAACCTGACCGCGCTGGACCGCGAGATCCGGGGCGCGCAGGCCATTGCGTGCGGCCGCGGCCTGGTCGCCGTCAACGTGATGAAGGCGCTCAGCGCCTACGAACCCTACGTGCGCCAGTCACTGCTGAGCGGCGCCGACGCGGTGGTGGTGGGCGCGGGCCTGCCGCTGGACTTGCCCGAGCTGGCGCGCGACCACCCCGACGCCGCGCTCATTCCCATCCTGTCGGACGCGCGTGGCGTGCAGCTGCTGGTGCGCAAGTGGGAGAAGAAGGGCCGCCTGCCCGATGCCATCGTGATCGAGCACCCGCGGCTGGCCGGCGGTCATCTCGGCGCGGCGAAGGTGGACGATCTGCGGGATACCCGCTTCGATTTCGAGGTCGTGATCCCGCAGGTGCTCGAATTCTTCCGGTCCGCCGGCATCGAGCGCGAGATCCCGCTGATCGCCGCTGGCGGCATCGGCAGCCGCGACGACATCCTGCGCCTGCAGGGCCTGGGCGCCAGCGCGGTGCAACTGGGCACGGCATTTGCCGTCACCCTGGAATGTGACGCCGATGCCGGGTTCAAGCGCGTGCTGGCCGAGGCCCGACCCGAGGACCTGGTGGAGTTCGTCAGCGTGGCCGGCCTGCCCGCGCGCGCCGTGCGCACGCCCTGGTTGGACAAATACCTGCGCCTGGAGCCGCGACTGAAGGCGGTTGCACATGTGAAGAAAAAGTGCAACATGGCGTTTGACTGCCTGGCCCATTGCGGCCTGCGCGACGGCAAGGGCGAGATGGGCCAGTTCTGCATCGACCAGCAGCTCGGCCATGCGCTCGACGGTGATGCGCAGAAGGGCCTGTTCTTCCGGGGTGCGGGCGTGCTGCCGTTCGGCCAGCAGATCCGCCCGGTGCAGGACCTCATGCTGTGGCTGCTGGGCGGCGTGCGGCCCGCCCTGGCCATCTGAAGGAATCCTCGAACATGAAACGCGACGCGATCAAGAACGCCAGCACCGCCATCGGCCAGCAACCCATCACGCTGGACGTGCTGCAGGAGAAGTACCTCAAGGAAGGCGAGACCGGTGCGCCCGACATCTACCGCCGCGTGGCGCGCGCCCTGGCCTCGGTGGAACCCGAGGCCGACCGCGCCCGGTGGGAGCAGCGCTTCTTCGACAACCTGCAGGCCGGCGCCATCGGGGCCGGCCGCATCATGAGCGCGGCCGGCACGGCGATCCAGGCCACGCTGATCAACTGCTTCGTGCAGCCGGTGGGCGACTGCATCCAGGGCGTTGACGAGGGCGGCTACCCCGGCATCTACGAAGCCCTGCGCGAAGCCGCCGAGACCATGCGCCGCGGCGGCGGTGTGGGCTACGACTTCTCGCGCATCCGCCCGCGCGGCGCCGAGGTCAAGGCCACCGGCTCGCTGGCCTCGGGCCCGTGCAGCTACATCAACGTGTTCGACCAGTCCTGCGCCACGGTGGAGAGCGCGGGTGCGCGCCGCGGCGCGCAGATGGGCGTGCTGCGCATTGACCACCCGGATGTGATCGAGTTCATCACCGCCAAGCGCACGCCCGGGCGCTGGAACAACTTCAACGTCTCGGTGGGCGTGAGCGACGCCTTCATGCGTGCACTCGCCGACGACCAGCCCTGGGAGCTGGTGCACCGCGCGCGCCCGGGCGCGGCGCTGCTGGCCCAGGGCGCGCACCAGCGGGCCGACGGCCTGTGGGTCTACCGCAGCCTGAGCGCGCGCGAACTGTGGGACACGGTGATGCGCTCGACCTACGACTTCGCCGAACCCGGCATCCTGTTCCTCGACCCTATCCAGCAGGACAACAACCTGCGCTACTGCGAGACCATCGAGGCGACGAATCCCTGCGCTGAGCAGCCACTTCCGCCGTACGGCTGCTGCGACCTCGGGCCGGTGATCCTGCCGCGTTTCGTGCGCCATCCCTTCGGCTTCGGTGGCCTGCCCAGCTTCGACTTCGAGGCCTTCGAACAGGTGGTGGCGCTGCAGGTGCGCGCGCTGGACAACGTGCTGGACCTGACCTTCTGGCCGCTGCCGCAGCAGCGCGAGGAGGCCATGGCCAAGCGCCGCATCGGCGTGGGCTTCACCGGCATGGGCAATGCGCTGGCCATGCTGTGCGTGCGCTACGACCGCGCCGAGGGCCGTGCCCTGGCGGCGCAGATCGCCGAGCGCATGCGCGACGCGGCCTACACGGCCTCGGTGGCGCTGGCGCAGGAGAAGGGCGCGTTCCCGAAGTTCGACGCCGACGGTTACCTGGCCGAAGGCACCTTCGCCAGCCGCCTGCCCGAGGCGCTGCGCGCGGCGATCCGCGCGCACGGCATCCGCAACAGCCACCTGCTGTCGATCGCGCCCACCGGCACCGTCAGCCTGGCCTTTGCCGACAACGCCTCCAACGGCATCGAGCCACCGTTCTCCTGGATGTACCGGCGCAAGAAGCGCGAGGCCGACGGCAGCACCACCGACTACGCGGTGGAAGACCACGCCTGGCGGCTCTACCGCGAGCTTGGCGGCGACATGGCGCAACTGCCCGAGTACTTCGTGAGCGCGTTGTCCATGCCGGCGGCCGACCACCTGGCCATGATGGAGGCGGTGCAGCCCTTCGTGGACACGGCGATCTCCAAGACGGTGAACGTGCCGGCCGACTACCCCTACGACGACTTCAAGGACCTGTACCGCCAGGCCTGGCGCGCGCAGCTCAAGGGCCTGGCGACCTACCGGCCCAACGCCGTCCTGGGCTCGGTGCTCGACACCGGCCCCACGCCCGAGACGACGGCGAGCGTGGCCACCGTGGACCCGATGCGCACCGTGATCGAGAGCCGCCCACCGGGCGCGCTGCCCGCGGTGGCCGACAAGATCGAGTACTGGACGCAGGAGGGCCACCAGACCCTGTACCTGCTGGTGTCCTTTCTGCCGGTGCCCACCGCGGACGAGTCAGGCACGGTCGAACGCGCGATCGAGTTCTTCATGCCGGTGGGGCAGAGCGGCGAGTCGCAGCAGTGGGTGTCGTCCAGCATGCGCCTGCTCTCGCTGGCCGCGCGTGGCGGGTTTCTCGAGCGCGCCCTGCGCGACATGCGCAAGGTGGTGTGGGACCGGGGGCCGGTGCGCATGGGCACGCACCAGAAGGCCGACGGCACGCACGTGCCGATGTGGCACGACTCGGTGGTGGCCGCCATCGCCTACGCGGTGCAGACCCTGATCGCGCAGCGCGCCGGCGTCACGCCCGTCAACATGCCCGCGCCACCCGTGGCGGTGGCGCTCACGCCGGGCGTGATGCCGGGCAAGAAGTGTGGCGAGTGCGGCGCGCACGCGGTGATCCGCAAGGACGGCTGCGACTACTGCACGCAATGCGGTCACCTCGGGGTGTGCGGATGAACACGGCGCTGCACGCCCGACCACCGCGCGCCGACGACCTAGGTGGGACCGGGTGCCATGCCGTCGAACGCGAGTGCGCGCGCATGGCCGCCGACCTGATCCACGCGCGCCAGACCGTGCTGCCCAAACGCCTGCTGGCGCCCGGGCCCGACGCCGACCAGCTGCAGGCCCTGCTGGGTGCGGCCGCCGCCGCGCCCGATCACGGGCAGCTGCTGCCCTGGCGCTTCGTGATCGTGCCCCGCAGCGAACGCGGCTCGCTGGCCGAGGTGTTCGCCCAGGCCCTGCGCGAGCGCGATGCCGACGCCACGCCCGTGCAACTGGACCAGGCGCGCGAGAAGGCGCACCGCGCGCCCTTGCTGCTGCTGGTGGTGGTCGACGGCCAGCGCGGCGACCCGGCGGTGGACCTGTCCGAGCGCATTCTCTCGGCCGGGTGCGCGGTGCAGAACATGTTGCTCATGGCCACCGCCATGGGATACGGCTCGGCGCTCACCAGCGGCAAGGCGCTTGGCTCCACCGCCCTGCGCCTGCGCTTCGGCCTGCACGCAGGCGAACACGCCCTGTGCTTTCTCAGCGTGGGCACGGTGGCGGCGCGCCGGCCCGCGCGCGTGCGCCCGGCCGTGGCCGACTACTGCAGCACGCTGGGCCCCGCGCCCGACAACGCCCCATGAACCTGGAGACCCCGTGAACATACAGACCTTCGACGACCTGCTGAGCGCCGCGCGCAGCCAGCCCCTGCCGCAGCGCCTGCTGTTCGTGTTTGCCGGCGTGGAACTGCCCGACGATGCCACGCCAGCCCAGCGGCTCGAATTCGAGCGCGGCGAAGGCGGCGCACTGGTGCCGCGGATGTGCGTGGACAAGGGGCTGGACGAACTCGCCTCGTTCGACCAGCTCGTGCGCGAGGCCGAGGCCTTTGGTCAACCCTGGGGCATGGTGTTCGCCGCCGCGCTCGCGGGCGCGCCAGGCCGCCCGCCTGGCAGCGCCGAGGCCGAGCAGCCGCTGCAGGACATGGTCGAGGCGATCCGCCAGGGCCAGCTGCACGCCTTCGTCCCGTTCGACCCGCAAGGCCAGGCCGTGGCCCTGGGCTGAGATGGACAGCTCGATCCCGCTGTCATCCATCGGCCTGCCCGGGCACCACGCCCCCGCCGCCGGGTTCGAGGCGCCGTTCGAGATGCTCGGTGCCTGCCACGAGCGCGTCGAACGCATGCTGGGCCTGCTGGCCCGGCTGCAGCAGCACGTGCTGGTGCGCGGCTGGGACGAGAGCGTGGCCAGCGCGGCGCGCGACGTGATGCGCTACTTCGATGTGGCCGCGCCGCTGCACCACGAGGACGAGGAACGCCATGTGTTCCCGCCCCTGCTGGCGGGCAGCGATGCGGCGATGCACCTGATCGTGCAAAGCCTGCAGCAGGATCACCGCGACATGGAGGCTGCATGGGCGCGCGCGCGCGAGGTGCTCGCGTCCGTGGCGCAGGCGCCGCCCGCGGGCTGGGCCCATTTCCGCCCGCAGGAGGCGGTCGTGCTCACCGGCTTCGCGCGCCTGTACGAGCGCCACCTGCGCGAGGAGGACGGCCTGGTGTACCCGGCCGCGCGGGCCAGCCTGTCGCCCCGGGCCTTGCAGGCCATGAGCGAGGACATGATGCGGCGCCGGGGGCTGGAGCCCGCCTGAGCCCGGTGCGCGCTCAGGCCTGGGGGCCGACCGTCAGCGCGACCTCGCCGACGCCTTCCACACGGCCCGTGATCTTGTCGCCCGGCTGCACCGCGCCCACGCCCTCGGGCGTGCCGGTGTAGATCAGGTCGCCGGGTTGCAGGTGGTAGAACAGCGAGAGGTCGGCAATGATTTCGCGGATGTTCCAGATCAGTTTGTCCACGTCGGATTGCTGCTTCACCGCACCATTGACCAATAGCTCGATCGCGCCGCGCTCGATCACCACGCCCGGCATGGGCACGATCTCGCTGCACACCGACGAATGCTCCACGTCCTTGCCCAGGTCCCAGGGGCGGCCCTTGTCGCGCGCGACCAGTTGCAGGTCGCGCCGCGTCATGTCCAGACCGGCCGCATAGCCGTAAATGATGCCGTGCGCGTCCTCGGCCTTCACGCGAAAGCCCGGCTTGCCCACGGCCAGCACGAGTTCCATCTCGAAGTGGTAGTTGCCGGTCTCGCTCGGATAGGGCGTGGTCGCGCCCGAAAGCGTGAGCGTCTGCGGTGCCTTGGTGAAGTAGAACGGCCGTTCGACGGTCTTGTCCACCGGCTTGCCCATTTCCACCGCGTGCGCGTGGTAGTTGCGGCCGACGAAGAACAGGCGGTTGACGGGGAAGTGTGCGGCCGTGCCGCGCACGGGCAGCGACGCGACAGGGGGCGGAGGGAACAGGTAGGTGGTCATGTGGGCGCAGCCAGCTTCAGGGCATGTTGGGTTGGTTGTCGGGACGCACTTCGTAGACGCCGAGCTTGCGGTGCAGCGGCGACTCGTCGGCGATGAAGAGGAAGGCCGGCGCGCTCGCCGAGGCATTGGTGAGCGTGGTGGCGGTGTAGCCCGGGATGCAGCTCGTGTCCGCCTCCACCAGGTCGAAGCCTTGCGTCGCGGTGGCCACGCGCGCCGCGCCTTCGATCACGTGGTAGACCACCGCGGGTGAGCGCGCGGGCAGCTCCAGCGTCTGGCCCGGGCGCAGCATCAGCGCGTGAAAGCCCAGGATGTTCTCCACGTCCTCGCCGGTTTCGGGGTTCACGTAGCTCACCTGCACGGCGCCCACGTCGGGCCGGTCGGCTGCGAGCGACTCCAGCGCGGCCTTCGCGTCGGCCCAGGGGTAGCGCAGCATGGGGTAGCGCTTGCCGCTGCGGCCGAACACGGGCGTGGGCACCACGCCGCCGCGCGCGTAGGCGCGGTCGCCCTGCCCGGGCTTGACGTCCTGGCGTGTGCCGTTGAGGTGGTAGCTGACCTCCAGGTAGTGCGCCAGCGGCAGGTCGAGCACGTCGAGCCAGATCACCGGCTCGCTGCCGTCATGGCCATGCTCGTGCCACAGGCCCGTGGGTGTGAGGATCAGGTCGCCGCGCGACATGGGGCACTTCTCGCCGTCCACCGTGGTCCAGGCGCCCTCGCCTTCGACCACCATGCGCACCGCGTTGGGCGTGTGGCGGTGGCTGGGCGCCCATTCGCCGGGCAGCAGCAGCTGCATGCCGAGGTACATCGCGGCACTGGCCTGCATCTTCTCCAGCGTGTGGCCGGGGTTGGCCAGCACCAGCACGCGGCGCTCGGCCTTCTCAATGGGGGTGAGCTCGCCGGCCTTCAGCAGCAGCGGTTTGATCGTCTTGTAGGGCCAGTGCGTGGCCTGCGTCTGGCGCGTGGGGATGGTCGGCGGCAGCACGCCGCGCAGGCTGGGCCACAGCGGCACCAGGTTGAGCGCGCGCAGCTCGGCCACGTAGTCGGCGGGCAGGTCTTCGAGTCGTCCGAGGTCGTTCATGGGGTCTCCTGGGTGTTCAGTGCGGGGCAAGGCAATGGGCCACGTTCCATCCGTACAGCCATTCCATCGCATCGTAGAAACGCTCGGGCGTGCGGCCTTTCCACAGGTCGTTGCGCACCAGCCTCTCCACGCCCTTGGCGTGGTAGATGCGGCCCATCTCGCGCGAGCTGAGCACGATGCGCGCGGTGCGCGCCACGCGCGAACGCTGGTAGAGCCCGAAGGCCTTCTCGAAGTCGTTGTGGTTCACACGCAAGGCCTCGCCCAGCGTCACCGCGTCCTCGATCGCCATGCACGCGCCCTGCGCCATGTACTGCGTGGTCGGGTGGGCGGCGTCGCCCAGCAGCGTGACGCGGCCGAAGCTCCACTGGCCAATGGGCTCGCGGTCGGCCGTGGCCCAGCGCTTCCAGCTTTTCGGCAGGTCGATGAGCTGTCGAGCTTTGGGGCAGATGCCCTGGAAGTAGCTCTGCACCTCTGCCTTGCTGCCTTCGGTCACGCCCCACTGCTCGGGCTCGCGGCTGTGGAAGGTCACGACCACGTTGTACTGCTCGCCGCCGCGCAGCGGGTAGTGCACCAGGTGGCAATTCGGGCCGACCCAGATGCTCGCGGCGTTCCAGCGCAATTCCTCGGGGAAGTCGGCCTTGTCGACCACCGCGCGGTAGACCACATGCCCGGTCACGCGCGCCTCGTCGCCCACGTACTGCTGCCTCACGACCGACTTCACGCCGTCGGCGCCGACCAGGGCCAGGCCTCGGTGGGTGTGGCCGCGCTGGTCGTGCACCGTCACGCCCTGCGCGTCCTGCTCGATGCGCTCGACGCGCGTGGACGTGAGGAATTCGATCCGGCCGCTGGCCTGCACGCCGTCGAGCAAGGCGCCGTGCGCGTCGGCGCGGTGGATCACCGCGTACGGATTGCCGAAGCGCTGGCGGAAGGCCTCGCCGGTGGGGATCTTGCCCACCTGGTACTCATCGAGCGCGTCGTGCATGACCATGAAGTCGGTGTAGACGGCCTTGCCGCGCGCCTGCTCGCCCACGCCCAGCGCGTCAAAGGCATGGAAGGCGTTGGGGCCGAGCTGCATGCCGGCGCCGATCTCGCCCACCTCGGGCGCCTGTTCCAGCACCCTGACGCGAAAGCCCTGGCGCACCAGAGCCAGGGCCGCCGCCAGACCGCCGATACCGCCGCCGGCCACGAGCACGGGGTGTTCCAGGGATTCCGGGTTCATGCCTGTCTCCTGCAATTGCGCCGTGTGCTAATGATATGTGTACTTATTTTATGGGCGGTGCTAGCATCCCGGCAACCCCCGTCCGTCACCCGGGCGCTTCAGGACGTTCCTGCTTTCCGCCATGAAACACCGTGCGCCGCCGGCCATCGACATCGACCATCTGCCGGGTCACAACATCCGGCGCCTGCACCAGATTTCGGTGGGCATCTTCCTGCAGGAAATGGGTGAACTGGGTCTGACGCCGGTGCAATACGCCGTGCTGCAGACGGTGGCGAACAACCCCGGCATCGACCAGCGCACGCTGGCGCGCACCGTGGCGCTGGACGCGTCCACCACCGGTGGCGTGGTCGACCGCATGGAGTCGCGTGGCTGGGTCGAGCGCCGCACCGCGCCCGAGGACCGGCGCGCGCGCCAGCTCACGCTGACCACCGCCGGCCAGGGCGTGCTGGCCGAGGCGGTGCCGGCCATGCTGCAGGCCCAGGACCACATCCTGGCGCCCCTGAGCGAGCGCCAGCGCACCGAGTTCATGAAGCTGCTGCGCCTGCTGGTTCACACCAACAACGAGCACAGCCGCGCGCCCAGCGACGCACTGAAGTGAGCCCCGCTGCGGGTGTTCAGCCCTGCATGTGCCCGGCGACCGCGGCGCTCACGGCTGCATCGCGCAGCAGCCGGGTGTGTCCCAGGCCACTGGTCTCGATCAACCGCGCGCCGCGGATCGCGTCGCGGTAGGCCTCGGCGTCGGCGAAGCGGTTGATGCGGTCCTCGCGGTCGTGCACGATCAGCGTGGGGCTCGCCACGCGCGGGCCGACGGCGGCCGGCTCGAACTGGCGCATCAGAATGCCCTCGCGCGCCTCCACCCGTTGCTGCAGCCCGGCGCGCGTGCGCTCGCTCAGTCCGAACACCTTGGCGAACAGGCGCGTGTATTCATAGGGAGAGGCCGGTGGCGCCAGCAGCGCGATGCGCGCCACCGGCAGGCCGCGCGCGGCGGCGTACGCCAGGGCGTTGGCCGCCAGCGAGTGCGCCACCACCCCGCGCACCTCATGCCCCTGCTGCTGCAGGCGCGCGGTCAGGTACTCGATGGCGCGGGCGAACTGCGGCAGATTGCTGGTGCGGCCCTGGCTGCGGCCGTGTGCGGGCAGGTCCACCAGCAGGGGGCGCAGGCCGCGCTGTGCCAGGGCCTCGGCCAGCGGCAGCATCTGCGCCGCATGGCCGCCCCAGCCGTGCAGCAACAGCACCAGCGGTCCGTGCGGTCCGGGTGGTGGCTGGTACAGCGTGAGGCTGGCGTCCTCGAAAGCCCAGGTCTCGGCCCGCCACGAGCCCAGCGCGGGCTGGCGCCGGTACAGCCACTTGGGCGGCAGCGGTGTGCCGAACAGGCGCAGCGCGCCGCGCACGGCCAGCGCGGGCCAGACCCGTTCGGACAGGCCCAACGCCCAGCGCAACCAGCGCGTGCCTGGGTTGGCGTCGTAGTAGGCCGATGCGGTCTGCTGGGGCGATGTGTTCATGGTGGGCTCCGATAGGGTGGCTTGGTTCATAAATAGCACAATCGTGCGAAATGGGGGGAAAAAAAGGAATTCAGGTCTGGTAGCTTGCCACCAGCCGCGCCCAGGTGGCCTGGGCGCGCTCGGTGGCCCGTGGGTCGCGCAGGAAGCGCACGTCGTGCACCAGCCCGATCGCCAGGCTGCAGATCTCGCCCACCAGCTGTTCGGCGTCCGTGTCCGGACGCAGGTGGCCCGCCTCGACCGCTTGCAGCACCGTGCGGCGCAGCGCCGCGCGCCAGCGGGTCACCTCACCCAGCAGCAGGTCGCGCAGTTCGCCCTCGCGGTCGTCCAGTTCAAAAGCCCCCGAGGTGTACAGGCAGCCGGTGTGCACTTCGACGTCGCGCAGGCGGATGAACCAGCGCCGCACGATCTCGCTCAGGCGCGGCAGGCCCTTGGGGGACTGCATGGCCGGCACGAACACGTCGGCCAGGAAGCGGTGGCCGAACTCTTCGATCACCGCCTTCTGCAAGGCCTCGCGCGAGCCAACGCGCGAAAACACGCCGCTCTTGGAAATGCCGATGCGGTCGGCCACCGCCTGCAGGGTGATGGCCTCCAGCCCGTCGGACGCGGCCAGGTCCAGCGCGGCGCCGACAATGGCGGCGCGGGTCATCTCACTTTTCTGGGTGCGGGCGTCCATATCGGCCATTCTGGCACGATTGTGCGAAATTGCAAGTGCGCCCGGAACTGGCGGTGGCTTGGCGGCCTGGCAGGGGCTGGATATGATCCCGGCGTCCCGTGCATCCCCCTGTCATTCGCCGCGCCTTCACGTGGAACCCAACGCCACCGCACTGCTGTCGCCCGAGCACCTGGCCCTGATGGAGGGAGGGGTGTCGGTCATCGTCAGCAGTTGTGACGCGAACCTGGTGCCCAGCGTCATGCGCGCGGTGGGCAGCCAGGTGGGCGCGCAGGGTCGCCGGGTCACGGTGTACTTGTGCCGCAGCCAGTCGGCCCAGTTGCTGCGCGACGTGGCCCGCAGCGGCCGCCTGGCCGTGGTGTTCAGCCAGCCCAGCAGCCACCGCACGGTGCAGCTCAAGACCCGCCACGCCCGCCTGCGCGAAGCGCGCGACGACGATGCCCCGGTGTTGCGGCGTTACCTGAAGGGCATGGAGCACGAGCTCACGCTCATCGGTTTCGGCCCGGTGTATGCCCGTGCCATGCTGGCCCACAACCTCGACGACGTGGTCGCGATCGAGTTCGAACCCGAGCAGGCTTTTGACCAGACACCGGGCCCCAAGGCGGGCCGTGCCCTCGGGGTGCGGAATTGAGCGCCGCCGGTATGGACCTGGAGGAGGTGCGTCCCTGCCTGGAAGGTGCCATTCCAGCGATGATGGCCACCGCCGCGCCGGACGGAACGCCCAACGTGGCCTATCTCTCGCAGGTGCATTACGTGGACGCGCGGCATGTGGGTCTGTCGTTCCAGTTCTTCAACAAGACGCGCCAGAACCTGCTGGCCAATCCGCGCTCCACGCTGCTGGTGCTCAACCCGATCAACGCGGTGTTCTACCGCCTGCACCTGCGTTACTTGCGCACCGAAACACAGGGCCCGGTGTTCGAGGGCATGAAGGCGCAGCTGGCGGGGATTGCCTCGCACACCGGCATGGCCGATGTGTTCCGCCTGCTCGGATCCGACATCCACGAGGTGCTGCAGGTCGAGCGCCTGCCACAGGCGCCGCTGGCCGAGGCACTGCCGCCCCCGCGCGCGCGGCCCAGTCCTCTGGGCGTGCTGCGCCGCGCCAGTGCCCGCCTGTCTGCCGCGGCCAGCCTGGGCGAGCTGCTGGAGACCGCGCTGGAGACGCTGGAGAGCGAACTCGCCATGCGGCACGCCATGGTGTTGATCCTGGACAGCGCGACCCAGCGGCTCTATACCGTCGCCAGCCGCGGCTATGCCACCTCGGGCGTGGGTTCGGAGATTGCGCTGGGCGATGGCGTCATCGGGGTCGCCGCGCGCGAACGCACGCCGGTGCGGATCATGCACATGGCCAGTGCCTACCTGTACAGCCGCGCCATGCGCGACAGCCTGTTCGACGAGGGCAGCGGCCCGCCCGGCACCGACATCCCCTACCCCGGCCTGGCCGAACCGCACAGCCAACTGGCCGTGCCCCTGCTCTCCGCCGACCGCGTCATTGGCGTGCTGTTCGTCGAAGGCCGGGAGGACATGCAGTTCAGCTACGAGGACGAGGATCTGCTGGTGGCGCTGGGCGGGCAATTGGGCGCGGCGATCGACCTGATGCACGAGGCCGAGGCCCCCTGCGACGAGGCGCAGGCCGCGCAGGGCGTGACGGCCGGGCCGCCCGTGGCCGAAGGGCCGCCGCTGCACGTGCGCCATTACCGCAGCAACGACAGCGTCTTCGTCAACCACACCTACCTGATCAAGGGCGTGGCCGGCGCCATTCTGTGGAAGCTGTTGCAGGACCGGCAGCGCCACGGCCGCAGCGATTTCACCAACCGTGAGCTGCGGCTGGACGCCTCGCTGCGCCTGCCCGACGTGGCGGACAACCTGGAGGCGCGCCTGTGGCTGCTGCACCGCCGCCTGCAGGAGCAGTGCCCGCGGCTGCGCATCCACAAGACGGGGCGCGGCAGCTTCCGCTTCGAGGCGCTCGGGCAGGTCGTGCTGGAAGAGGTTGCGGCCTGACGGGCCTTCTCAGGCGCTCATCAGGGCGGGCACCACCGGCACGCCCAGGCCGCGCGCCAGCTTGGCCCAGTCGCCCTGGGGCAACAGCCCGCGCAGCGCATCCAGCATGCCCTCGAACACCGGAGCTGGCGCGCCGGCGCGCATGCCCTGCAGGGCTTCCAGCCGTTCCGGCGCGTTGAGCTGGGGCATCATCCAGCGCATGACCAGCATCATCTCGCCTGAGGGCAGGGCGGCCACGATCTCGTCGTGAATCGCGATGAGTTCGGCGTCGCTGTAAGCCGACCACAGCGCCGGGTTGTGCACCGTCTCCTCCACGTGCATGTGCCGCAGGTTGTCCGCGAGGAACAGGCCCAGGCCGAGGTAGAGCGCGTGCAGCGCCGCGCCGCGCTGCGCGGCATCGCCGCTGGTCAGCGCCTGGGCCACGCCGCGCAGGTGGGCGATGTGGTGGCGGTGGTCTTCGTGGTCCTGTGCCACGGGGCCGGCCACACCGGGGCAGCGCGCCTCCAGGGCCGGGTGCACGAACCGGTTTTCGTGTTCGACGTGGCCGGCGCACAGATCCATCAGCTCGACCACTTGCGCGACCGTGGCCGTCACTTCCCCGTCGTCGAACGGGTCGGTGCGGCCAACGCGCATGAGGGTGTCGGCCATGAAGGCGCGCAGGGCCTTGTGGATGCCCGCGTACGGGTTGAAGCGGCCTTCGCCGGTGCGGGTCGTGGCGACAACGTGCGCCATCTCGAGAGCGTGGGTGTGCATGTGGATTCCTTTACGGGCAGGGCCCGGCTTTTTTTGGGTGCTGACCGTGGAGCCCCATGCGCCACGTGTCATGGGAAGGCAGTCTAGGAAGCGGCGCCGCCGCGTGCTCCTAAATAGCGCTTAAAGGAACCGTAAAAAAACCTTAAGCGAAGCGGACCGATCGCATTCAGTCGAGGGCGCGCACCTTGCCGCGCAACTGCTTCACCGTCGAGCGCGTGGCCTTGCCCTCAAGCCGGCGTTGCATGGACCCGTAGGTCGGTCGCGTGGCCTTGCGCGCCCGGGGCACGGTGGCCACGCTGTCCACCAGGGCCTGCAGACGCGCCAGCGCCTCGGCCTTGTTCTGCTCCAGGCTGCGGCTGGTCTGCGCCTTGATGACCACCACGCCTTCGGTGGTGATGCGCTGGTCGCTCAGGGCGAGCAGGCGCGCCTTGACCGCATCTGGCAGCGAGGAGCCGTGGATGGCGAAGCGCAGGTGCACCGCGTTGGAGACCTTGTTCACGTTCTGCCCGCCGGCGCCCTGGGCCCGGATGGCGGTGAATTCGACCTCGGCAGGATCGATGGCGGTGGTCGGCATCGCAGCAGTGTGCCACGCGCTACAGCAGGCTCAGTAGCGCTCCTTCACGCCCGTGAGCATGGCCTTGACGAGACGGGTGCGCTCGATTCGGCCCATGACGATGGCTGCCGCAGCGTGCACGCCCACCAGTGGCATGAGCGCCTCGCCCAGCGCTTCGTGCAGGTCCTGCAGCCACTCCACGCCCCAGAACGCATCGAGCGACTGCATCCAGCCCGTGACGCCCAGGGCGAGCACCGTGGCCATGAGCGCCAGCGCCATCAGCCCGCCCAGCGGGTTGTGCCCCCAGTGGTGCTCAACGTCCCCGCGTCGCAAGGCGCGCAGGTGTTGCAGCAAACGCCTCGGGGTAGGGAAGAAGTCGCTGAAACGCGCATGGCGCGACCCGATGAAGCCCCACACCACGCGAACGCCTACCAGGACTGCCGCGCCGTAGCCCAGCCACTGGTGCAGCCACTCGCCGTCTTCCACGACGAAGAGGTTGAGCAGCACGCAGGCCACCAGCGACCAGTGAAAGACCCGCACCAGCGGGTCCCAGACCGGTCTGGATTCCCTGACCGCGTCCAGCGTCATTTCTGCTTCACGGGTTCGCCGCTGACTGGGTCGAAGTAGATCTCGACCTTTTTGCCGTTTTTGTCTGTGCCATAGATTTCATAGCACTGCCCCTTGGTGACCTTGAATGTCCTGATCTGGTAGCCCTGGGTTTCCAGGTGCTTCCTGAACGCGGCTTCGGGTTGCCACTGCGCCTTGGGCGCATCGCAGGTCGGAGAGGCCAGGGCGGAACCGGCCACGGCGACCAGCAGGGCGGAGAAAACGAGCGATTTCATGAGAGGTGTCCTTTCTGGTTGACCCCGCCGAAGTGCGGGTACAGGCATTGCAGCGCGCCAACTTGAAGACAGTCTTAAATGGGGTTGTGACTTGTGCAAGCAACGGTGAAAACCATGCGCTGGGATAATCCGGCCATGGCAAGCAAACAGCGCGTGGTGGTGGGGTTGAGCGGAGGCGTGGACTCCGCGGTAAGCGCACACCTGCTCAAGCAACAGGGGCACGAGGTCATCGGCATCTTCATGAAGAACTGGGAAGACGATGACGACGACGAATACTGCTCGACGCGCCAGGACTTCCTGGACGCCGCCAGCGTGGCCGACGTACTGGGCATAGAGATCGAGCATGTGAACTTCGCTGCCGAGTACAAGGACCGCGTGTTCGCCGAATTCCTGCGCGAGTATCAGGCCGGGCGCACGCCCAACCCGGACATCCTGTGCAACGCCGAGATCAAGTTCAAGGCCTTCCTCGACCATGCCATGCGCCTGGGCGCGGAGAAGATCGCCACCGGCCACTACGCCCGCGTGCGCGAGCGCCATAGCGCGTTCGAATTGCTCAAGGGCAAGGACCCCCTGAAGGACCAGAGCTACTTCCTGCACCGGCTCAACCAGGCGCAGCTGTCAAAAACGCTGTTTCCCGTGGGTGAACTGCCCAAGACCGAGGTGCGGCGCATCGCCGCCGAGATCGGACTGCCCAACGCGAAGAAGAAGGACAGTACCGGGATCTGCTTCATTGGCGAGCGGCCGTTCCGCGATTTCCTGAACCGCTACATCGCCCGTGAGCCCGGCCCGATCAAGGATCACAAGGGCCGGGTGCTCGGTGAGCACGTGGGCCTGAGCTTCTACACGCTGGGTCAGCGTCAGGGCCTGGGCATTGGGGGGATCAAAATGGGGTCGGATCCACGTAGCAAAGCGAAGCGGCGCGAAGACGGCTCTGACCCCGTTTTGAGCACCGCATCGCGCAGCGATGCCGGTATGCATCTGCCCTGGTTCGTGGCGCGCAAGGACGTGCCGACCAACACGCTCTGGGTGGTGCAGGGCCATGACCACCCCTGGCTGCTCACGCCGCGCCTGCGCGCGCAGGACGCGAGCTGGGTGTCGGGCCGCGCACCCGCTACCGGCGCAATGGCCGCCAAGACGCGCTACCGCCAGGCCGACGCGCCCTGCCGGTTCGAGGCGGAGGGCGACGAGGGCTTCGCACTCGCATTCACCCAAGCGCAATGGGCCGTGACGCCCGGACAGAGTGCGGTGCTTTACGAGGGCGATGTGTGCCTTGGCGGGGGGGTGATCACCACCGACGCCGCTTCGATCCGTGCCGACAGCACCGAGCGTTCGAGGCCCGTCGTCGCCTGACCTGTGCCGCCCGCTGTGGCTCAGTGCCCGGGATCTGCGGTCGAACCCAGACGCGCATGGATGCGCCGCGTGGTGCGCCATACAGCCCACAGCACCAGGGGAATCAGCGCGCCCACGGCCACCTCGGGCTGCAGTGGCAGGCCGGCGGCCTTGGCGCCCTTGGCTACGTACAGCAGCAGGCTGACCACGTAGTACGAGATGGCGGCGATCGACAGGCCTTCCACCGTGGTCTGCAGGTGCAGCTGCATGGCCTGGCCGCGCGTGAGCTTCTCCAGCAACTGCTGGTTCTGCGTCTCGGTGACGATGTCCACCCGCGTGCGCAGCAGAGCGCTGGCGCGCGAGATCCGTTCAGACAGTGACGCCAGGCGTTGTGCGCTCGCGGCGACCGTGGCCATGGCCGGAGACAGGCGCCGCTGCATGAACTCACCGATGGTCTGGGTGCCGGGAATGGGCTTCTCACGCAGCTCGGCAATGCGCTGGGCCACCAGCGTGTCGTAGGCGCGCGTGGCGGCGAAACGGTAGGTGCTCTCGGCCGTGGCGCGTTCGACCCGCGCGGCCAGCGAGACCAACTGGTCCAGCAGTTCCTGCTCCGAGGTGGCCTTGCTCTCCAGTTGCGCGGTGATGCCGGCAAGCTGTGTTTCGGACTGCGCCAGCATGGGCCCCAGCGCCTTGGCCACTGGCAGGCCGCGCAGCGCCATCAGTCGGTAGGTTTCGAGCTCAAGCAGGCGCTGCGAAATGCGCCCCGCCCGCGCATTGCTGGTGCCCGGCGGTGCGATGACCAGTATGCGCTCGAAACCCGAGGGTGGCAGCCGAAAGTCCGTCACTGCCCAGGAATGCCCGCCGCCCAGTTGGGACGCGAGCACAGTGCGGCCGCCGAACCAGTGCTGGGCCTGAGCCATCAACCGGGCCTGTGCCTCCGCCTCCGGTCCTGGCAAGTCCGCCTGCAGCATCACCAGCTGAATCGCGGCCACTGTGCGTCCGGGAATGTCGCGCAGCCAGCCCGGCGGGGTGGCCAGCGCGTGCAGAAGGGACGGGTCGCTGCTGCCCAGACCAGCACCCTCGGGCAGCGCCTGCACCAGCGAGTAGCGGGTGAATTCGGTGTGGCGCTCCCACTTGAGCGTGTGTTCGCCGAAGCGCAGTCGCTGGAAGTTGCCGCGCAACTGCTCAGGCGTGATCCCTTCCTGGCCCGGCAGCCGGCGCAGGTGCTCGCACTCCTCCTCCCGGCTCACCCCGTCGTTGAGTACGGCCACGAAGACGATCAGTGCCGGCAGCCGGATGTGCGCGGAAGGTCGCGCGTGTACCTCGTTGTGCAGTTCCTCGCGCAGAGGATCATCGGGCGGCAAGGTGCCGGCTGGATTGGACCGTTGGTTCGGACTGTGAGGGATGGACATGGTGGGCACTCGGACGGAGGGCCTCACTGTATGCCAGTGTCTCTGTCGACGCTTGCGTGCGGCAGGGGCTGGCGCGGTCACCTTGGGCATCGGACAAGTCCGGAGTCTGCACCGCGTGGCGCGCGATCAGCATCGGATGTTCGCGCAGGTTGCGGTGCCGTGCCAGAGCCGAACGCACCATGCGGCGGGCGTAGCGAGGACCCACGGGCTTACCGAGGAAGCGGAAGATCTGTCCTTCGTTGATCAGGTTGCGGATAGCCGTGCTGTCGCGCTCGCTGCTCAGCACCATGGTGACCACCTCGGGTTGGCTGCGCCGCACGGCGCGGATCAAATCGAGGGTGGGCGTCGAGCCTACGTGTGTCTCAAGCAGCAGCACTGCCACCGGCGCGTGGCTCAGCATCTCGGCGGCCTCAACCTGGTCCCGCGCCCACAGCAACGGCACCTCGAAGCCCAAGGCCGTTCGCAGCTGCTGCTCGGTGGCCGGGTCCGGGTCGAGGAGCAACACGGCATCGCCGCCGGTGACCTCGAGGTGGCTGCCCCCGCCGTTCAGAACGCCACTGACGGGTTCGTCCAGAGGCAGGTGGCGTGCCACCAGCGCGGCGTGGGCGACGATGTCCAGCAGTTGCTGGTTGTCCCAGGGTTTCTGGATGAAACGAAACACTTCGCTGGCGTTGACCGAATCCATCAGATCGGTGAAGCCCGGGAAGCCGGTGAGCAGCAGGCGCATGGTGTTGGGCGATTCGATCCGCGCGTGTTGCAGAAATTCGGTGCCCGGCATGTCGGGCATGCGCTGGTCGCTGATGACCACGTCGTAAGCGCTGCCGCGCAGGCGCGCCAGCGCCTCCTGTGGGTCGGTGGTGGTGGATACCTCGAACTGCCTTCTGAGCAGCCATTGCAGTGCGCGCAACACATGGGGATCGTCGTCCACGCACAGGACGCGCGGCTTGTCCATGCCAGGGCTCATGACGCGCTTCCGGCGGACAGTGGCAGGAAGACCCTGAACCGCGAGCCCACGCCCACCTGGGTGTCCACCTCGATCCGCCCGCCATGCGCCGCCACGATGTCCTGCGCGATCGCCAGGCCCAGACCGGTGCCTTCGCCCGCCGGCTTGGTTGTGAAGTACGGCTCGAAGATGTGCGGGAGCGCGTCCGGCGCGATGCCACGGCCGGTGTCCACCACGCTCACGCAGATGCATTCGTCTTCGATCTCCGTCGATACCGTGACCGTGCCCGAGCCCCGGATCGCCTGGGCCGCGTTGAGGATCAGGTTCAAAAACACTTGGTTGAGCTGCGATGCCTGGCATTCGATCTGCGGCAGTTCCTCGTAGACCTCCACCACGCGCACCTTGTTGGAAATGACCGAGCGGACGATGTGTGCCACGCTGGAGAGTGCGCTATTGAGCTGGACCCGCGAGAGCCTGGAGCCGTCCGCGCGGCTGAAGTGGCGCAGGTTGTCCACCAGCTCATGCATCTGGTCCATGCCCATCAGCACATCACCGAGCATTTCCTGTGCGGTTCGCATCTCGTCGGGAATCCGGCGCAGCGTGGAGACGAGAGCGTGATCGTTAAGCTCGTGTGGCTGCGTGGCCTCGGGATCGGTCGCGAACTCGCGCTCGAGCATGCGCGCACTGCTCTCGACCGTGGGCAGCATGGCGTCGAGCGACTGGATGGCCATGAACACGTTGCTCTTGGAGAAGGCCAGGGGCGCGTTGAGTTGGTGAGCAACGCTGGCCACCATGTGCCCGAGCGAGGTCAACTTTTCGACCTGCGCCAGCCGCTGCCGGCTGACGTCGCTTTCATGGGCCTGCCGCTCCATCTGACGTTGTGCGCGGCGGACCATGCCCAGCAGCGCGAGGTGCAGCGCCAGCAGCAGCGCCATCGCGAGCAGGGCCTGGTTGCGCAATGCCTGGGTCACCTCCGCCCGACGCACCATAGCTTCCTGCTCGGCGCGCCGTATTGCCAGGGTGGCCTCCGCAACCCGCGCGGGTGTGCTCGTGCCCTCGGCAGTCTCCGTGATCCGTGTGGGGAGAGGGTTCGGCGTGTGCGGGGCGCCTGAGTCCAGGGCGCCTTGCAGGATGTGCGACTGCCGCATGTGGAAGTGGAAAATCACCGCGGCAACCCCGATCAATGCCATGAGGCTGGCCAGGGTGAAGCGTCGTGACAGTGGGAATCGGGTGGGCATGACGGTGGCTCCGGGTGCATTCAACGAACTTTCCCGGCGTATGGGGAAGGCCTCGCATGAAGCGCTAAACAGCGCTTCGAACTCTCGCCCAACAGAGTGAGCGAACCGCCGCGCATCGTAGGTTTCGGTCATGGGCGCACACATACTCCGTCGGTACTATTTTTCAGGCACACAGGGCTGTGGCGCGGGCCGGTGTGCGATGTGTCATGAACGGCAAGAAATACTGCAGTTGTGGTATGGCGCGTGGCTCTGCGCGCTTTTCACAATCGCGGACGTGCGATGGTGGGGCCCGCCCCGTTCGAGAGGCGGTGCACAGTCTGGAGGCGCCCGTTCACGGGATTGCCGTCGCACCCGAAGCAGGAGTGCCCAACCCATGCGCCGAACGAAACATGCGCCGCGCAAGCCGCCCTTGCATGCGCTGAAGACATGGGCAACCGGCTTGTTCGCCCGGGTCCGCCCCGATGCGCCTGGCAAGCCGGTGGCGATGGCGCAAGGTGTTGGCGGCGCACCGTCTCAACCGCCCGCCCCAGATCGCGCCCGGCTGCTGCTCGCGGTGGCCGAGTACCTGCGCCAGCCTCTATACGCCCTGAGCCTGACGAGTGAGAGTCTGCTGCGCCATCCCCAGAGGCCACCCGGTCCGTCGGTACTGCTGCAGATGAAGGCCGCATTGCGCTCGCTCGACGAGCGCCTGGATGCGCTGCGGTTGATGGCCGGACTGGATTCGGGCTCTCTGCGTCCCGAGGTCAAGGACTTTTCCCTTCAGCCGCTGCTGGACCGCCTGGACCTGGCCTACGGCCCGCTGGCGGCCAGCAAGGGACTGCGATGGGACGTGACCCCCTCGGCGGCGCGTGTGCGCAGCAACCCGGTGCTGCTGGAGCGCATGTTGGGGAACCTGGTGGGCAATGCGGTGCGCTTCACCGCCCGGGGTGGCGTGGTCGTGTCCTGCCGGTTTCGCGGCCCGCACCTCCTGCTGCAGGTCTGGGACACTGGCGGCGGCATTGATCCCGCGCACGAACCGCATGTGTTTGACGCCTTCTTTCGGGGTGTCTCGGAAGCCGATGGCGACACCGGTGCCGGCCTGGGTCTGGCGATCGTGAAGAGCGCCGCAGTGGCACTGGGCATCGACGTCGGGGTGCGCTGCGCGGCGGGTCGGGGGACTTGTTTTTCCCTTCGCGTACCACTGACAGCGGGCGCGGCGCGAGGCCCGGCGTCGCTGGAGGGTTGAGGCCTTAGCGGCGCGGTGGACCCGCGCTCACGGACGGATCGGCGAACACGGTCTCCATCGGGTGGCGCCGGCCCGCCAGGTGGTCCTCCATGCAGCGCAAGACCAGCGGGCTGCGGTGTCGCGCGGCGCTCGCGCGAACTTCGTCCGGCGTCATCCACAGCGTGCGCACGATGCCCGTGTCCAGCGCGCGCCCGGCCACCACCTCGCCGAGCTCCCCGCAGTAGGCAAAACGCAGGTAGGTGATGTCCTCGTCCGGCGAGCCGTCGCGGCCCTGGCGCTGGAAGCGCGAGAGGTACACGCCCACCAGCGCGGTGGGCGTGAAGCGATGGGTGGTTTCCTCCAGCGTTTCGCGCGCCACCGCCTCCAGCAGGCTCTCGCCTGGGTCCAGATGGCCGGCCGGATTGTTCAGGCGCAGGCCCTCGGCCGTGTGCTCCTCCACCAGGAGGTATTGGCCATCGCGCTCGATCACGGCGGCCACGGTGACGCTCGGTTTCCATCGGGGTTCCATGGGGCGCATTATGGTGTGGCCCATGGGCTGACACATCGCTTTCAGGTAAGCTCCCCCGAAGTTTCATCCAACCCCGCGAGTGAGGAGACCTTCATGCAGATAGGCGTACCCGCTGAGACCACAGTGGGCGAAACCCGTGTGGCCGTGACGCCGGAGACGGCGAAGAAGTATGTGGCGCAGGGCCACACGGTGCGTGTGCAATCCGGCGCCGGTGTGGCCGCCAGCGCCACCGACGCGGCCTATGTGGCCGCAGGCGCGGAGATCACCGATGCGGCCGGCGCGCTGGGCTGCGAACTGGTGCTCAAGGTGCGCACGCCGTTTGACAACGAGCTTGCGCAGATGAAATCCGGCGCGACCGTGGTCGGCATGCTCAACCCCTTCGACGCCGCTGGCCTGCAGCGCATGGCCAGTGCCGGCCTCACCGCCTTCGCACTGGAAGCCGCACCGCGCACCACGCGCGCTCAGAGCATGGACGTGCTGTCCTCGCAGGCCAACATTGCCGGCTACAAGGCCGTGATGCTCGCGGCCCACCACTACCAGCGCTTCTTCCCCATGCTCATGACGGCGGCGGGCACGGTCAAGGCCGCGCGCGTGGTGATCCTGGGCGTGGGCGTGGCCGGTCTGCAGGCCATCGCCACGGCCAAGCGCCTGGGCGCGGTCATCGAAGCCTCCGACGTGCGCCCGAGCGTGAAGGAGCAGATCGAGTCGCTGGGTGGCAAGTTCATCGACGTGCCCTACGAAACGGCGGAAGAGAAGGAAGCGGCCGAAGGCGTGGGTGGCTATGCGCGGCCCATGCCGCCGAGCTGGCTGGAGCGCCAGAAGGCCGAGGTCGCCAAGCGCGTGGCGCTGGCCGACGTGGTCATCTCCACCGCGCTCATCCCCGGGCGCGCCGCGCCGGTGCTGATCACCGAGGACATGGTCCGGTCCATGAAGCCGGGCAGCGTGATCGTGGACATTGCCGCCGGCAAGGGTGCCGACGGTGTGGGCGGCAACTGCCCGCTGACCGAAGCCGACAAAACGGTGGTCAAGCACGGCGTGACGCTGGTGGGCGAGACCAATCTGGCGGCCATGGTGGGGGCCGACGCCTCGGCGCTGTACGCGCGCAACGTGCTCGACTTCCTCAAGCTCGTGCTGCCCAAGGACGCGACCGAGGTGCAGGTGCCGATGGACGACGACATCGTGGCGGCCTGCCTGATGACGCAGGGTGGCGAGGTGAAGCGAAAATGAGCCGCGTGATGCTGCGCGCGAAACTGCACCGCGCGACCGTGACCGAGGCCGACCTGCACTACGAGGGCTCCTGCGGCATCGACGAGGACCTGCTCGAGGCCGCCGACATGCGCGAGTACGAGAAGATCGAGCTCTACAACGTCAACAACGGCGAGCGCTTCTCCACCTACATCATCAAGGCCGCGCGCGGCTCGGGCGCCATCTCGCTCAACGGCGCGGCTGCGCGCAAGGCCCATGTGGGCGACCTGCTGATCATCTGCACCTACGCGCCGGTGGACGATGCGGCCGTGGACGGCTGGAAGCCGCGCGTCGTGCTGCTTGGCGAGGGCAACCGCATCAACGAGATCAAGAAAACCTGAACCGAGGAGATCCCATGGAAGCCGTATCCCCCACCGTGCTCAACCTCATCATCTTCGTGCTGGCCATTTACGTGGGCTACCACGTGGTGTGGAACGTCACGCCGGCGCTGCACACGCCGCTGATGGCCGTGACCAATGCGATCTCGGCCATCGTCATCGTCGGCGCCATGCTGGCCGCGGCACTCACCGAGACGAACCTGGGCAAGGCCATGGGTGTGCTGGCGGTGGCGCTGGCGGCGGTCAACGTCTTCGGCGGCTTCCTGGTCACGCGGCGCATGCTGGAGATGTTCAAGAAGAAGGAACGCAAGGCGCCCGCCGCCGAAGGGAGTGCCCAATGAGCATGAACCTCGTCACGCTGCTGTACCTGGTCGCCAGTGTCTGTTTCATCCAGGCCCTCAAGGGCCTGAGCCACCCGACCACCTCCATCCGCGGCAACCTCTTCGGCATGACCGGGATGGCCATCGCCATCCTGACCACGGCCGCGCTCATCGTCGAGCTTGCCGGCGGCAAGGCCGAGGGCATGGTCTGGGTACTGGTGGGCCTGCTCGTGGGCGGCACCATCGGGGCCATCATGGCCAAGCGGGTCGAGATGACCAAGATGCCCGAGCTGGTCGCCTTCATGCACAGCATGATCGGCCTGGCCGCGGTCTGCATCGCGGTGGCCGTGGTGGCCGAACCCTGGGCATTTGCGATCGTCGCCAAGGGCGAAGCCATTCCGGGTGGCAACCGCATCGAGCTGGCGCTGGGCGCCTTCATCGGCGCGGTCACCTTCAGCGGCTCGGTCATCGCTTTCGGCAAGCTCTCGGGCAAGTACAAGTTCCGCCTGTTCCAGGGCGCGCCGGTGCAGTTCGCCGGCCAGCACAAGCTCAACCTGCTGCTGGGCCTGGCCACGGTCTTCTTCATCTTCGGCTTCTGGCACTCGCAGAGCTGGATCGACATCGTGCTGGTGATCGCCCTGGGCTTCATCCTGGGCGTGCTGATCATCATCCCCATCGGCGGCGCGGACATGCCGGTGGTGGTGTCCATGCTCAACAGCTACTCGGGCTGGGCGGCCGCGGGCATCGGCTTCAGCCTGAACAATTCCATGCTGATCATTGCCGGCTCCCTGGTGGGCTCCTCGGGCGCGATCCTCTCCTACATCATGTGCAAGGCGATGAACCGCTCGTTCTTCAACGTGATCCTGGGCGGCTTCGGCGGCGAGGCCGGCGCGGCCGCGGCCGGGGGCGCGGTGCAGCGCAACGTCAAGAGCGGCAGCGCCGACGACGCGGCCTTCGTGCTGGGCAATGCGGAGACGGTGGTGATCGTGCCCGGCTACGGCCTGGCCGTGGCGCGCGCGCAGCACGCGGTGAAGGAACTGGCCCACAAGCTCACCGAGAAAGGCGTGACCGTGAAGTACGCGATTCACCCGGTGGCCGGGCGCATGCCGGGGCACATGAACGTGCTGCTCGCCGAGGCCGAGGTGCCGTACGACCAGGTGTTCGAGATGGAGGACATCAACGGCGAGTTCGGCCAGGCCGACGTGGCCATCATCCTGGGCGCCAACGACGTGGTGAACCCGGCCGCCCTGCAAAAGGGCAGCGCAATCTACGGCATGCCGATCCTGGAAGCCTACAAGGCCAAGACCGTGATCGTGAACAAGCGCTCCATGGCCGCGGGCTACGCCGGCCTGGACAACGAGCTGTTCTACATGGACAAGACCATGATGGTCTTCGGCGACGCCAAGAAGGTCGTCGAGGACATGACCAAGGCGATCGAGTAGCCCGGAAGCCGCCTGCACGTGACAGACGGCGCGTGTGGCAACACCGGCGCCGCGTTCTGGTAGGCGTTTTGGGGTAGTCTGTCAGACCCGCGTAAGGGAAAAACACGAGGTCTCATGCCTCGCTTCCCACGGACAATGCGCGGCTGCCGTATTCACAAGAACGAGGAGATCCCGAATGACCGAACCGACGGCCAACCGTCCCTGGCTGAGCGCCTACCCTGCCGGGGTGCCGGCCGATATCGACGTGGCACAGTACCCGTCCCTGGTGCACCTGATGGAGGAGAGCTTCCAGAAACATGCAGGTCGCACCGCCTACAGCTTCATGGGCAAGGACGTCAGCTTCGCGCAGACCGACAGCCTCTCGCAGGCTTTCGCCGCCTACCTGCAGGGCCTGGGGCTGGTCAAGGGCGACCGCGTCGCGATCATGATGCCCAACGTCCCTCAGTACCCGGTGGCGGTGGCCGGCATCCTGCGCGCCGGTTTCGTGGTGGTCAACGTCAACCCGCTGTACACACCGCGCGAACTGGAGCACCAGCTCAAGGACTCAGGTGCCAAGGCCATCGTGATCATCGAGAACTTCGCCCACACGCTGGAGCAATGCATCGCCAACACCCCCACCAAGCATGTGGTGCTCGCCGCCATGGGAGACCGGCTGGGCCTGCTCAAGGGCGCGCTGGTGAACTATGTGGTGCGCAACGTCAAGAAGATGGTGCCCGCGTTCAACCTGCCGCAGGCCGTGCGCTTCAACGACGCGATCGCCAAGGGAACGCGCGGCACGCTCAAGCGCCCGGACATCAAGCCCGACGACATGGCCGTGCTGCAGTACACCGGTGGCACCACGGGCGTGAGCAAGGGCGCGGTGCTGCAGCACCGCAACGTGATTGCCAACCTGTTGCAGTCCGAAGCGTGGAACGACCCGGTGATGAAGAAGGTGCCTGCCGGCGAGCAGCCCACCAGTGTGTGCGCGTTGCCGCTGTACCACATCTTTGCTTTCACGGTGAACATGATGCTGGCCATGCGCACGGGCGGCAAGACCATTCTGATTCCCAATCCGCGTGACCTGCCGGCGGTGCTGAAGGAGCTGAGCAAGCACACCTTCCACAGCTTTCCGGCCGTCAATACGCTGTTCAACGGCCTGGCCAACCACCCGGACTTCAACACCGTCAACTGGAGCAACCTCAAGGTCTCGGTGGGCGGTGGCATGGCGGTGCAGAGCGCGGTGGCCCGGCTCTGGCTCGAAAAGACCGGTTGCCCGATCTGCGAAGGCTATGGCCTGAGCGAGACCAGCCCTTCGGCCAGCTGCAACCCGACCACCAGCACCGAGTACAGCGGAACCATCGGGGTGCCTCTGCCCAACACGTACATGAAGTGCCTGGATGACGACGGCAATGAGGTGCCCGTGGGTGAACCAGGTGAGATCGCCATCAAGGGGCCACAGGTCATGGCCGGCTACTGGCAGCGCCCCGACGAAACGGCCAAGGTCATGACGGCCGACGGCTTCTTCAAGAGCGGTGACGTTGGCGTGATGGACGAACGCGGCTATTTCAGGATCGTGGACCGCAAGAAGGACATGGTGCTGGTCAGCGGCTTCAATGTCTATCCCAACGAGGTCGAGGACGTGGTCGCTCAGCTCACGGGTGTGCTCGAGTGTGCCGTGGTCGGCGTGCCCGACGACAAGTCCGGAGAGGCCGTCAAGCTGGTGATCGTGAAGAAGGACGAGGGCCTGACCGAGGCCCAGGTGCGCGAGTACTGCAAGGTGAACCTGACGGGCTACAAGCAGCCCAAGGTGGTGGAGTTCCGCACCGAATTGCCTAAGACGCCGGTGGGCAAGATCCTGCGACGCGAACTCAGGGACAAGAAATAGCGCTCGCTGCGCCACAATGCTGGGCGGCTTCGGCCGCCTTTTCTTTGTCTGTTGTCTGTGCAGGAGTGCCTGTCCCGTGACCGCCATCGCCATCGTCAGCGCCCTGCACGAGGAACTCGCCGCCGTGCTCGATCTCATGCCCGACGAGCGGCAGCAGCCCGTGGGGGGGCGCACCTTCTGGCGTGGGCACCTGCATGGACACGAGGTGGTCGCGGTGCTCTCGGGCATCGGCAAGGTGGCCGCGGCCACGACGGCCACGTGCCTGATCGAGCGCTTCGGCGTGCAGCGCATCGTGTTTACCGGCGTGGCCGGGGGGCTTGCTCCAGGTGTGCGGGTGGGTGACGTGGTGGTGGCCCGGCATTTTCTCCAGCACGACATGGACGCCTCGCCGATTTTTCCGCGCCACGAGGTGCCGGGTTATGGGCGGTCGACCTTCGATGCCGACACCGCGCTCACCGCGCGGATGGTCCTGGCGAGTGAACAGGTGTTGCGCGGCCTGCCCGCACGGCTTGACGCAGGGGTGATGAACACCTTTGGCCTGGAGGCGCCACGTTGCCACCAGGGCCTGTTGATCAGCGGCGACCGTTTTGTTTCCACCACCGCCGAGAGCCAGGTGCTGCGCGATGTGCTGCCCGATGCGCTCGCGGTGGAGATGGAGGGCGCGGCCTTTGCCCAGGTGTGCCATGACTACGGTGTGCCGCTCGCCGTGGTGCGCACCATCTCCGACCGCGCCGACGATGACGCGCATGTGGACTTTCCGCGCTTTCTGCGCGAGGTCGCCAGCCGCTACAGCGCGGCCATCGTCGAGGCACTCCTGGTGCAGCGGTGACTTCTCCAGAATGCCGCGGAACCGGCTTTGCCGGGCCGCAGGCATTGCCCCCTTTGAGGGGGTGACGGCCCGAGCATCGGACCGGCGCGGGGGTGGGCTATCTAAGCCACCCTCTCTTGCGGAAGTACAGCATCGGCAGCACGGCCGAGAGCACCATCAGCACCAGCGCCAGCGGGTAGCCGTAGCGCCACTGCAGCTCGGGCATGAAGGCGAAGTTCATGCCATAGCTGCTGGCCACCAGCGTCGGGGGCAGCAGCGAGACGCTGGCCACCGAGAAGATCTTGATGATCTTGTTCTGGTTGATGTTGATGAAACCGACCGTCGCGTCCATCAGGAAGTTGATCTTGTCGAACAGGAAGGCGGTGTGACCGTCGAGCGAGTCCAGGTCGCGCAGGATCTGGCGCGCGTCCTCGAACTGCTCGGCGCTGAGCAGGCGGCTGCGCATCATGAAGCTGACCGCGCGCCGCGTGTCCATCACGTTGCGCCGGATGCGGCCGGACATGTCCTCATGCCGCGCAATGGCAGACAGCGCCTCGCTGAGCAGGTTGTCCGAGGCGTTGCTGTTGAGCACCTTCTGGCTGACGGTCTCGATCTCGTCGTAGATGTCCTCCAGCGTGTCGGCGCAGTACTCGGCGTCGGCGTCGAACAGCATCAGCAGCACGTCCTTGGCGTCCTCGATCAGCCCCGGCATGCGGCGCGCGCGCATGCGCAGCAGGCGAAAAACCGGCACGTCCTCGTCGTGGATGGAGAACAGCACGCCCTTGCTCTTGAGCGTGTCGTTGTGCTCGTTGAGGATGAAGGCCACGCGCACGGCGCGCGGATCTTCGTCGTCGTCGATCAGGAAGTCGCTGCGCACATGCAGTTCGCCGTTGTCTTCCTCGAAGAAACGTGCGGACTCCTCGATGTCCTCGTCCATCGCGTCGGCGGGGATCGACAATTCGAAGTGCTGCTTGACCCAGCGGCGTTCTTCGGGCGTGGGGTCTTCCAGGTCGACCCAGATCGGCTTGAACCGGGCCAGTTCTTCGAGCGACTCGATCTCTTCCTGGAAGAGGCGGCCATTGGCCAGGGTGAATACGTTGAGCATGCGGTGCTCCCGGCAAAACTGCTGTCTGAAAGGACGGGCCGCCGAGGCGGACCCGCAGGCGGGGCGGGGTGCTTTCAGCCAGTTCGCCGCCCGACTTTGCGGCCGCGGCGGGGCGCGGCGATCAGAAGGCGGTCAAGGGAGTGGCTGAAAGCACGCAACTGGGTGGCGCGCTTTCCATGAGGCTCTCCATAGTTCGATGCAAGCGGTGGATTATGGCACCGCGGTCGTGCCGGAGTGACGCTGCGGTGGTGTCATGAAGCGCGTCAACTCCTCCTTGCGACGCCAGGCGTCGTGTTCGCCCAGTTCGATCAGTGCATTCACGAAACCCGGCTCGAACAGCAGGTAGCTGGCCAGCGCGGCGGCGCTGCCCGCAGCGCCGCGCGCGGTGTCGAGGGCACCCAGCCCGGCCAGCGTGTTGCGGGTGGGCGCTGGCAGTTCGCTGATGTGCTTGTGCGCGAGTTCGTCCAGCGAGAAGCTGGGCTGAATGGCCAGCACGTCCACCGGGCGGTACGGCAACACCCCGGCGAGCGCGGGGGGCAGGCGCAACAAGGTCTGGCTCACCCGTTGCGCTTGTTCGACATCCGCCTGGAGCGTGTCGTGGAATACGCTGGCCATGGCGTGGCCGGCGATCGTGCCCGCCGTGGGGTCTCCTTGCGCCTTCGCCCCCATGCCCGAGCGCTGCGGCTGGGCCACGCCAATCACCAGCACGCGGCGTGCACCGAAGTGGATGGCAGGCGACAGCGGCGAGAGCTGGCGCATCGAGCCATCGCCAAAGTGCTCCTTGTGCCCGTCCACCCACAAGGGTACCGAGGGAAACAGGAAGGGGATGGCGCTGGAAGCCATCAGGTGTTCGATGGTGATGGGCTGGAACTCCGAGCGACGCCCTGGTCGGTGCCAAGGTTGCGCCGAGTTGTCCGCCGCCGTCTGGCAGAACGTCCAGTGCTCGCCCGAGGTGTAGCTGGACGCCGTGACGCCCAGCGCGCGGATCGCGCCCAGCTCAAGGCCCATCTCCAGTCCTTGCAGGTCGATGGCGCGGTGCAAGGTATCCACCAGCGGCAGGGTGTCGAGCAGCGCGCGGTAGCGTTTGACCTGGCGCGCCAGCGTCCAGCCCGCCACGAGGCGGTTGGCGCGCACCCATCCGGGGGCCTCGATGCGGTACACCTGCTCCGAGCGCAGACTGCTCCAGAAATGCGCGAGTTGCGGCAACGCCGAGAGACCCTGACGCGCCAGGCTGGCGAGATAGGCGGCGTTGAGCGCGCCGGCCGAGGTGCCGAACAACCAGAGGAATGGAAAGGCCGAGGCGCCCGCCGGCTGCATCGCGGCCAGGGCCTTGAGCACGCCCGCCTGGCAGGCGGTTCGCGCGCCGCCGCCCATCAACACCAGCGCGCAGGCGTCCTGTTGCACCGCTTCCGGGTGGGGCAGCAGGGTGTTGTGGGTGATGAGCGTGTCGAGCGACATGAAGGGTCCTGATCGGTGGCGATGCCCGGCGTGATGGCCGTTCAATGGTTGCCGCAGATGAACCGGTACAGCGTTGCCGGCTCCACGGGTTTGTGCATCACCTCCACACTGGCTTCCCGTACGGTACGCATGACTTCGGAACTTGTGTCCCCGGTGACGATGGCCATCGGCAACAGAGGGCTGACATGCTCGCGCAGCCGCTCAACCACCATCAGACCGTTGATGTCCCGGGAAAGGTGGAAGTCCACCAGCGCAGCGTCCAGCGTGCCAGGGTGCGCCGTGGCGAGTTGCACGGCCTGCTCCATGCTGGAGGCCAGCAGAGGCGTATGTCCCCAACTGCGCAACAGAAGCGACATGGCGGCGAGTATGTCGTCATCACCGTCGACCACCAGCACGGTTCGGTTCTGGAGCGGCGCGGGCCCGGCGAACATCGCGGGGTCGAATGCCGACAGCGTTGCCGCGCCAGACGTGGGCGATAGCGATGCCTCGGATGAGGTCAGCGGTGCCGCTCGGGGTACGCTCACGGCGAACATCGATCCTTTGCCCAGCTGCGAACGCCAGTGCAGCCGCGCCCCCACCAGGTCGGCCGAGCGGCTCACGATCGACATGCCAAGACCAAAGCCACGGGCCTGGTGGGCATCGCCCGTGATGTTGCTCCCCTGGAAGAACTCCTCTGTGATGCGCGCCATGTCTTCGGATGCGATGCCGATGCCGGTGTCCCATATCTGAATCTCCACCCGCTCACCGCGTGGTCGCGCGCCGACCAGAATGCCGCCCCTTTCTGTGTAGCGTGCGGCGTTGCTCAGAAGATTGCCCAATATGGTGTGCAGCACGGCGGGATCGCTGTATACCCACAGGCCACCGTCATGCACCCGCAGCCGCAGGCCTTTGGCATCGCATTGGGGTGCCACCGCTTCGACCACCTCGGAAAGCACTGGTGCGAGCTCCAGGTCCTCCCTGTGCACACGCACGGCACCCGCGTCCAGCCGGGACACATCAAGCAGCCGATTCAGCAACTGACCCATGACGTCCAACGCTCCTTGCATGCGTTCGGCTATGGTCAGCAGAGACGGGACGGACAGCCGGTCCTGCTGAGCCATCCGCTTCATTGCCGGCACGAACAGGCTCATCGCATGGATCGGTTGACGCATGTCGTGGCTGGCGGTCGCCAGGAACCGCGTCTTGGCCCGGTTTGCGATCTCCGCCTTGTCCTTCTCCGCTGTGACCTGTTCGACCAGGTTCTGGTTCTCGAAACGCAGCCGCAGCGCGTCCTCGATCGTCGTGGAGATGCGCCGCGAGAAGTGTTCGACCATGACCAACAGCACGAGCATCAACATGCCAAGTGTGGCCAGTTGCGGGTTGTCATTTCTCAGGCACTGCAGCGCGAAGGGCAGCAGGCAGGGAACGGCAAACCCCAGATGGGCAGGGAAGTAGGGCCCCAGCGAGTGCGTGGCGCTCGACACAAGGGCTGCCAGCACCATGCCGATGAGCAGCAGCGTGTACGGCTCCTCGAGCGTGAAGAACATCCATGCCAGCGAGCCCCACAACAGACCGGAGACCACTGCGCCGACGACGAAAATCCGTGCCCAGGTCTGTGTCTGCGCGGCGTCGCGTTGCCGTTTTCCGTATGCGTGTGCCAGGTACCAACGCACCAAACTCTGCAGGATGATCGCCACCCACCAGCCCAGTACCCATGCGCGCGGCTGGTCATTCACCACCAGCAGAATGGCGGTCCCCGTGGCCAGCAGCAACGTACCTGCCACCAAGGTGGGCACGTTGCTCGCCAACAGCCGCACCTGTTCGTGCAGCAGCCGTTGGCTCAGGCTGGCTGGTTTCTGCATGCCCGAGAGCATAGGCCAAGCCGTTGCGCAACCGGAAGGCCGACAACACGGTGGCGGGATGCATGACAAGGTTCACATCCTCCGAAATTCCCGGGTATCGCAATATGTGTCAGCTTGCGTCGGAGCAAATTCATGGGCATAGTGGGCTCAAGACATCCCCGTGGCCGTCGGGAGGTCTTGCCCCCGGCGGCTTGTGTCAACCCGGAGCAAACAGGAGGTTCATGTATGAACTTGACGATCAGCGGTCATCACCTCGAGGTCACGCCCGCCTTGCGCGGCTACGTCACCACCAAGCTGGAACGCATTTCCCGGCACTTCGACCAGGTGGTCGACATAAAAGTGCTGTTGACGGTGGACAACCTCAAGGAAAAGGACCTGCGACAGAAGGCCGAATGCAACGTCCACGTCAAGGGCCGTGACCTCTTCGCAGAGAGCGTGCACGCCGACCTGTATGCCGCTGTGGACGAACTCGCCGACAAGCTGGACCGTCAGGTGCTGCGCTACAAGGACAAGACGCAAGACCATCATCACGGCACGGTCAAACGCTTGATGTAACGGATGTCGCTGCCCTTGTTCAGGGGGAGCGTGACATATGTTGCATTGCAACAAGCCGCCTGATATGTCAAGCGGCTTTTTTGTGCCTGCAGTCTAGCCAAGGGACACCAACTCGGCATAATTTGCGGTCCGAAAGGGCCCCCATGAACCGACTCTCCGCCATATTGCCCGCCGCGCAGGTGCTCGTCAGTGTCGACGCCTCCAGCAAGAAACGCGCGTTTGAAGAAGCGGGCCTGCTCTTCGAGACCCTGCACGGACTCAACCGTGCACTCATCACCGACAGTCTGTTTGCCCGTGAGCGCCTGGGCTCCACCGGCCTCGGCCATGGCGTGGCCATCCCTCACGGCCGCATCAAGGGACTCAAGCAGCCGCTGGCCGCCGTGTTCCAGCTCGCCAGCCCGATCGGATTCGACGCGCCCGATGAACAGCCGGTGCAACTGATGATCTTTCTCCTGGTGCCCGAGGCAGCCACGCAGAAGCACCTGGAAATCCTGTCCGAGATCGCCGAGCTGCTCAGCGACAGTGCCTTGCGCGAGCAGATGAAGACCTCCGCAGAGGCCGCCGCCTTGCACCAGCTCATCACTTCCTGGCAATCGGCCCACGCGGCGGCATAGCGTTGAACCCCGACGCCCCATCGTTTCACGGGTCGCTGTCCCCCAAGCGGGCTGACCAAGCCTGGGGCGGTCCGGCGGCCGGTCACCCGCTTTGAAACCCACCGTTGTCAGCGCCGATGTCCTGTTCGAGGACCATCGGGACGCCCTGAAATGGCAGTGGATCGCGGGCCTTGGGGCGTCCGAGCGCCGTTTTGACGAAGTCGCGATCCGGGCCGCGCGTTCAGGCGCTGACCTCGTCGGTTACCTCAACTACATCCACCCCTACCGCGTGCAGGTGTTCGGCGAGCGCGAAGTTGCCTACCTCACCAGCCCGAACGAAGACGACAACCGCCGCCGCGTGGCGCGCATCGTCACGCTGGAGCCGCCGGTGCTGGTGGTGGCCGATGGCCAAACCGCACCCGATGCGCTCACGGCGATGTGCGAGCGCGCGCAGATCCCTATGTTCGCCACGCACGAGTCGGCGGCCTTCGTCATCGACGTGCTGCGTGCCTACCTCTCGCGCCATTTCGCCGACCGCGCCTCCATGCACGGCGTGTTCATGGACATCCTGGGCATGGGCGTGCTCATCACCGGCGAGTCCGGCCTGGGCAAGAGCGAACTGGGGCTGGAGCTGATATCACGCGGTCACGGCCTGGTGGCCGACGACGCGGTGGACCTCTACCGCATCAACCAGACCAGCATCGAGGGCCGTTGCCCCGAACTGCTGCAGAACCTGCTGGAAGTGCGGGGCATCGGCCTGCTCGACATCAAGGCCATCTTTGGCGAAACCGCGGTGCGCCGCAAGATGCGGCTCTCGCTCATCGTGCATCTGGTGCGGCGCGAGACCATGGAGCGCGACTACGAGCGCATGCCGCACGAGCCGCTCTACCAGGACGTGCTGGGTGTGCCGGTGCGCAAGGCGGTGATCCAGGTGGTGGCGGGGCGCAACATCGCCGTGCTGGTCGAGGCCGCCGTGCGCAACACCATCCTGCAGCTGCGCGGCATCGATACCTACCAGGAATTTGTCTCGCGCCACCGCGCGGCCATGGCGCGCGGCGAGTAACGCGCGCTCACGACGCGCGGTGCGTGTGGCCGTGACCTTGGCCCTGACCCCTGTGCGGGCAGTCGGTCTTGCTGCAACTGGCGTAGAGTGAGAGCGCGTGCTCCTGCAGCACGAAACCGCGGCTCTTGGCCACCATCTGCTGGCGCTTCTCGATCTCGGCGTCGAAGAACTCCTCGACCCGCCCGCAGTCCAGGCACACGAGGTGGTCATGGTGCTGGCCCTCGTTGAGTTCGAACACCGACTTGCCCGACTCAAAATTGCTGCGCGTGAGCAGGCCGGCCTGTTCAAACTGCATCAGCACACGGTAGACCGTGGCGAGGCCGATGTCGGAGCGCTCCTCCAGCAGCACGCGGAACACGTCCTCGGCCGTCATGTGCCGCTGCTTGGCATTCTGGAACACCTCCAGAATCTTCAGCCGGGGCAGCGTGGCCTTGAGTCCGGTGCTCTTGAGTTCTTCGATGTTGGTCATGGCGGCAGGTGCACGGGGTTGAAGCTGCGTGGGCCGGGACACGCTGGGCCGCGAACCCCCGGGGCTACAATGACCGGATCATATCGTCAGCGGTCGCCGCGGTGGGCATTTCTCCCTGTGTCTTGCGCGGCGTTTCGCATTCCTGGCCCATCACATGCACCGTCTCAACCCCCGCCGCGTCCATCCCCCGTCGCCCAGCTTGAGCGCGGTGCGCGTCCTGTGCGCGCTGGTGTTCGCAATGGCCTTGCCGGCCTGCACCAGCGTGGCGAATCTGGTTACCCCATACCGGATCGACATCGTGCAGGGCAATGTGGTCACCCGCGAGCAGTTTCAGGTGCTCAAGGCGGGCATGGTGCGCGCGGAAGTGCGCGACGTGCTCGGCTCGCCACTGCTGAGCAGCGTGTTCCACGCCGACCGATGGGACTACGTGTTCACCTTCAAGCGCCAGGGCCAGGAGCCCCAGCAGCGCAAGGTTGCGCTGTTCTTCAAGGGGGACGTGCTTGAGCGTTTCGAGGCGGACGAGTTGCCGAGCGAGGCGGAGTTCGTGGCGTCGCTGGACACGCGCCGCAAGTTCGACAAGGTGCCGCCGCTGGAAGCCACCGAGGCCCAGCTCAAGGCGTTCCAGGAAAAGAATGCCGGTGCGCCCACGCCTCCGACGCCTCCCTCGCCCGTGCCCGGCACGAGCTACCCGCCGCTGGAGAGCACGCGTTGAGCGCCGCGGCCACAGCGCTGCGCGTGTGCGTGGCCGGTGCCAGCGGCCGCATGGGCCAGATGCTGGTGGAGGCGGTGCTCGCCAGTGGTGATTGCGCGCTCACGGGCGCGCTCGACGTCGCTGGCAGTCCGGCCCTCGGCCAGGACGCGGCGGGCTTTGCCGGCCGCACCAGTGGCGTGGCCATCACCGCCGACCTGGCAGCCAGTCTGTCGGGCAGCCAGTTCCTGATTGACTTCACCCGCCCCGAGGGCACGATGGCGCACCTGCGCGAATGCGTGAAGCACGGTGTGGGCGTGGTGATCGGCACCACCGGTTTTTCGGACGCCCAGAAGGTCGAGATCACCCAGATGGCGCAACAGATTCCCGTCGTCATGGCACCCAACATGAGCGTGGGCGTCAACGTCACGCTCAAGCTGCTGGAGATGGCAGCCAGGGCCCTGTCCACCGGCTACGACATCGAGATCATCGAAGCCCACCACCGCCACAAGGTGGACGCGCCCAGTGGCACCGCGCTGAAGATGGGTGAAGTCATCGCCGGCGCGCTGGGCCGCGACCTCAAGGACTGCGCGGTCTATGCGCGCGAAGGTGTAACCGGCGAGCGCGACCCATCCTCCATCGGTTTCGCCACTATCCGGGGCGGGGACATCGTGGGCGACCACACGGTGCTGTTCGCCGGCACAGGCGAACGCATCGAGATCACGCACAAGTCCAGCAGCCGCGCCACCTACGCCCAGGGCAGCCTGCGCGCGGTGCGCTTCCTTGCCGGCAAGCCGGCCGGGCTGTACGACATGTTCGACGTGCTCGGCTTGAAATGAGGCTCCCCCCTGCGCCGCTGAGCGGCTTCCCCCCTCCGTGGCGCGCCTGCGGTGCTTCGAGGGGGGACGGCACCTGGGGCCGGCGGAGCCGGACCCGCGGTGCCACTGGTGGGCGTTGCCTCTCTCGTTGCGAGTTGTTCGCCAGCGCGGCGAAAAACTGAGATGGACGGCGCACTGGGCCAGAGCCTGCTGCAAACCCTGGCCCAGGCCGATGCCCTCGGCCGCGCCGTGGCGCTGCTTCTGTTGGCCATGTCGGTCGCGAGTTGGGTGGTGATTCTCTGGAAGGGCTGGATGTTGCGCCGCGCCGGCAGCGACCTGCACCTGAGCACGGCGGCTTTCTGGCAGTCCGCAGACCTGGACGATGCCGAGCGGCGCCTGCGCGCCTTCGATCCGCAACAGATCGCTTTGCCCTTGCTGCAGGCCGCGCGCAGCCTCGACAACGCCGCGCCGCACACCCTGGCCGCCGCCGGCGACCGCGCGCAGCAGCTCACTCGGGTGCTGCGCGATGCTCTCCACCGCGTGCTGCACCGCCTGCAGTACGGCCAGGTACTGCTGGCCACGGTCGGGGCGACCGCGCCTTTCGTTGGCCTGCTGGGAACCGTCTGGGGTATCTACCACGCGCTCACCGGCATCGGTCTGGACGGCGCGTTCCGCATCGAGCAGGTGGCCGGCCCCGTGGGCGAGGCGCTGATCATGACCGCCGCCGGCCTGGCCGTGGCGATTCCTGCCGTGCTGGCGTACAACGTGCTCGGCCGCCAGGCCGCGCGCCTCGAGGCCGACCTCGAAGGCTTTGCGCGAGACCTGCGCGAGTTGCTTGCGCACAAGGCCAGCTGATGGGCTTCGGGCGGCTGGAACGGTCCACCGGGGACAAACCCATGAGCGACATCAACGTCACGCCACTGGTGGACGTGATGCTGGTGCTGCTGGTGATCTTCATCGTCGCCGCGCCTTTCATGGCCAGCCGGCTGGCGCTGGAGCTGCCGCAGGCGCAAGCGCGTGCCATGGCTGCGCCGGTGGCCGATGTCGCCGTGGCGGTCGCCCTGGACGCCCAGGGGCGGCCCCACTGGAACGACGAACCGGTGACCGAGGACCTGCTGCGCCAGCGGCTGGTCGAGGCCGCTCAACGCAACCCGGCGACGGAAGTTCAGCTGCGCGCCGACACCACCGTGCCCTATGGCCGCGTGGTGCAGTTCATCGGCCTGGCACAGGACGCCGGGCTTTCGCGCATCGGCTTCGTGGCCGACGCCGTGCCGCCGCCAGCGCGCTGAATGCCGGGGAGGCGGGCCTGCAGATCGGGCAAGGCCTAAAATCCCGCATCTCCCCGCGCCCGCGCGCACCGCCTCCCTTTTTCACCCGCTACCGGCAAGGCCCGGACCCTGGTTCATGCAAGACAAATACGCCCACAAGGAAGTCGAGCGCGCCGCGCACGCCCACTGGAACGCCACCGACGCCTACCGGGTGACCGAGGACGCGGGAAAGCCCAAGTTCTACGCCTGCTCGATGCTGCCCTATCCCAGCGGCAAGCTGCACATGGGCCATGTGCGCAACTACACCATCAACGACATGCTTGCGCGCCAGCTGCGCATGAAGGGCATGAACGTGCTGATGCCCATGGGCTGGGACGCCTTCGGCCTGCCGGCCGAGAACGCCGCGATCAAGAACGGTGTGCCACCGGCGAAGTGGACCTACGAGAACATCGCCTACATGAAGCAGCAGATGCAGGCCATGGGCCTGGCCATCGACTGGTCGCGCGAAGTGGCCACCTGCGACCCCAGCTACTACCAGTGGAACCAGTGGCTGTTCCTCAAGATGCTGGAAAAAGGCATTGCCTACCGCAAGACCCAGGTCGTCAACTGGGACCCGGTGGACCAGACCGTGCTGGCCAACGAGCAGGTGATCGACGGCAAGGGCTGGCGCACCGGCGCTGTGGTCGAGAAGCGGGAGATTCCCGGCTACTACCTCAACATCACGGCCTACGCCGACGAACTGCTTGACCATGTGCAGATCGGCAATGAGAAGGCCACGCTCAACGGCTGGCCCGACAAGGTGCGGCTGATGCAGGAGAACTGGATCGGCAAGAGCGAGGGTGTGCGCTTCGCCTTCCCGCACACCATCCAGGACGCCAGCGGTGAACCCATCAGCGGCGGCCGCATGTACGTCTTCACCACCCGCGCCGACACCATCATGGGCGTGACCTTCTGCGCCGTGGCGCCGGAACACCCGCTGGCCACGCACGCCGCCGCCTGCAACCCGTCGCTGGCCGCCTTCATCGAAGAATGCAAGACCGGTGGCACGACCGAGGCCGAACTGGCCACGCAGGAAAAGAAGGGCATGGCCACCGGCCTGTCCGTCACGCACCCGCTCACGGGCGAAGAGGTGGACGTCTGGGTGGGCAACTACGTGCTGATGAGCTACGGCGACGGCGCGGTGATGGGCGTGCCGGCGCACGACGAGCGCGACTTCGCGTTTGCCAACAAGTACGGCATTGCCATCAAGCAGGTCGTGGCAGTCGAAGGTGAAACGTTCAGCCTGGACGCCTGGGCCGACTGGTACGGCGACAAGCAGCGTGGCGTGTGCGTGAATTCAGGCGTGCTCGATGGCCTGGGCTACAAGGCCGCCGTCGACAAGATCGCTGCCCTGCTGGCCAACAAGGGCCTGGGCGAGAAGAAGACCACCTTCCGCCTGCGCGACTGGGGTGTGAGCCGCCAGCGCTACTGGGGCACGCCCATTCCCATCATCCACTGCGCTGAACACGGTGCCGTGCCGGTGCCAGAAAAAGACCTGCCGGTCGTGCTGCCGCAGGACTGCATCCCCGACGGCTCGGGCAACCCGCTGCACAAGCACGAAGGCTTCCACGCTGGCGTGGTCTGCCCGGTGTGCGGAAAACCCGCGCGGCGCGAGACCGACACCATGGACACCTTCGTGGATTCGTCGTGGTACTTCATGCGCTACTGCGACCCCACCAACAGCGAGAAGATGGTGGCCGAGGGCGCGGACTACTGGATGCCGATGGACCAGTACATCGGTGGCATTGAGCACGCCATCCTGCACCTGCTCTATGCGCGCTTCTGGACCAAGGTGATGCGCGACCTCGGCCTCATCAAGGTGGACGAACCCTTCACGCATCTGCTCACCCAGGGCATGGTGCTCAACCACATCTACAGCCGGCGCACTGAAAAAGGCGGCAAGGACTACTTCTGGCCGCACGATGTGGAGCATGTGCTGGACGAAGGCGGCAAGATCGTCGGCGCGAAGCTGAAAAACCCGGCCAGCAGCGGCGACGGGCTGTTGCCCGTGGGCACGCCCATCGACTACGAGGGCGTGGGCACCATGTCCAAGTCAAAGAACAACGGCGTCGACCCGCAGGACCTGATTGAAAAGTACGGCGCCGACACCGCGCGCCTGTACACCATGTTCACCGCGCCACCGGAGGCCACGCTGGAGTGGAACGACGCGGCGGTGGAAGGGAGCTATCGCTTCCTGCGCCGCGTGTGGGCCTTCGGGGTGAAGTTGCATTCTTCGATCCACGGCGCTGGGACTTTTGTCGCTCAACGGCTGAATGCTGATGCGTACTCCAAGGCCGCAAAAGCACTGCGCCTGGAGATCCACACCGTGCTCAAGCAGGTGGACTACGACTACCAGCGCATGCAGTACAACACCGTGGTTTCTGGCGCGATGAAGATGCTCAACGCGCTGGAAGACTTCAAGCCCGATGGCTCCGCTGCCGACAACGCCGCGCTGGCCGAAGGCTTCGGCATCCTGCTGCGCGCGATCTACCCGGCCACACCGCACATCGCGCACACGCTCTGGACCGAACTGGGCTACGCGGGCGAATTGCTCGACGCGCCCTGGCCCCAGGCCGACGAGGGCGCGCTCAAGCGCGACGAACTCGAACTCGTGCTGCAGATCAACGGCAAGCTGCGCGGCAGCGTCACCGTGGCCGCCAGCGCCGACAAGGCCGCCATCGAGGCGGCCGCGCTGGCCTCAGAGGCCTTCATCAAGCAGGCTGCGGGCGCGGCGCCGAAGAAGGTGGTGGTCGTGCCCGGCCGCCTGGTCAACATCGTCGTTTGAGAAAGCCGCCCGCATGAGATTCCTGCAGCCCCCATTCCTGGCGCGGCGCCGCGCGCTGCAACATCTGGTGGTGGGCACGGCGGTGCTCGGTGTCTCGGGCTGTGGCTTCGTGCTGCGCCAGGCTCCCACCTTCGCCTTCGAGTCTGTGCGCATCGCCGGCAGTGAGAACTCGCCGGTGGCGATCGAGCTGCGCACCGCGCTGCGGGTCAACGGCCTGCAGGTGCTGACTTCGGCCACGCCGATACCGCCAGAGGGCGCCGCGCCCGCGCAGGTGGTGCTGACCGTGATCACCGACCAGCGCGAACGCCTCGCCGTGGGCCAGACCGCCGCCGGCCAGGTGCGTGAGCTGCAGTTGCGCACGCGCTTCAGCTTCCGGCTGCGCACACCGAAGGAAAAGGAACTGATCGGCGACACCGAGCTGCTGCTGGAGCGCGACCTGAGCTTCAGCGAAACCGCCGTGCTGTCCAAGGAGGCCGAAGAAGCGCTGCTCTACCGCGACATGACCTCCGATGTGGTGCAGCAGGTGGTGCGCCGCCTGGCGGCGGTGAAGTCGCTCTGACGTCGGGCCCACACCCATGCAGATCGCCGCGCCCCAATTGACCGCTCAGCTGCAGCGCGGCCTGCGCAGCCTGTACACGCTGCACGGCGACGAGCCCCTGCTGGTGCAGGAAGCGGCCGATGCAATCCGCGCAGCCGCTCGCGAACAGGGCTACACAGAGCGCACGGTGCACACCGTGGCCGGCGCGCATTTCGACTGGGGCGAGGTGCTCGCCAGCGGCGGCTCGATGAGCCTGTTCGCGGACAAGCAGATCATCGAGATCCGCATTCCTTCGGGCAAACCCGGCAAGGATGGTTCGCAGGCGCTGCAGCAGATCGCCCAGGCAGCGCAGGACAACGACAGCACGCTCACGCTGGTGTTGCTGCCGCGCCTGGACATGGCGACGCAGAAAGGCGCCTGGTTCGCCGCGCTGGAGAACTTCGGCGCCACCATCAAGCTCGACCCGGTGGACCGCAAGGCCCTGCCGCAGTGGATCGCGCAGCGCCTGCAGCAGCAGGGCCAGCGCGTGGCCTCGGGCGAGGAAGGCCAGCGCACGCTGCAGTTCTTCGCCGACCGGGTCGAGGGCAACCTGCTGGCCGCGCACCAGGAGATCCAGAAGCTCGCGCTGCTGCACCCGGCGGGTGAACTGTCGTTCGAGCAAGTGGAGTCCGCCGTGCTCAACGTGGCGCGCTACGACGCCTTCAAGCTGGCCGAAGCGGTGCTGGGCGGCCAGGTGCAGCGCGTGCAGCGCATGCTTGATGGCCTGCAGGCCGAGGGCGAGGCGCCTGTGCTGGTGCACTGGGCGCTGTCGGAAGACATCCGCACCCTGCACCGCATCCGCACCGCGATGGACGCGGGCCGCCCGCTGCCCATGGCCCTGCGCGAGAACCGGGTGTGGGGCGTGAAGGAAAAGCTCATGGAGCGCGCGCTGCCGCTGCTGAGCCTGGCCACGCTGTCGCGCTGGCTCGACGATGCGCACACCGTGGACGGCATCGTCAAAGGCCTGAAGGCGCCTTCCTGGCCGGCCGATCCCTGGCAGGCCTTGCAGCAGATGGCCATGAAGGTGTCGCAGGCCTGTAGCGTGCGCTGAGCGGGTTCAGTCCCTTCGCAGCGCCGCCTCCCGGAAATCGCTTGGCGACTGCCCCGTGTGTTCGCGGAACACGCGGCTGAAGTGCGCACCGTTGTTGAAGCCCCAGGAGAACGCAATCTCGGTGATGGTGCGGTGCGCGCGCGCCGGGTGGGCCAGTTCGCGCATGCAGGCCTGGATGCGCTGGCGCTGGATGTAGTGCGCCGGCGTGTCGTCCTCGGCGCTGAAGGCGTTGTGCAGGTGCCGCTTGCTGCAGTTGAGCGCCTGCGCGATGTGGTCGAGCGTGAGCGCGGGATCGCGCAGGTGCTGGCCGATGTGCTCGCGGATGCGGTCGCGAAACGCCTCCAGCTGGGTGGTGCTGTTCTCGCGGCCCGCGAGCTCCTGCAGCGACAGGCGCACCAGTTCCACAATGAGCTCGCCCGCGCCGCGCGCGGCCGCATCGCTCATGCCTGGCAGTTCCTGGTAGGTGGTGCGCATGGTCTCCAGCGCCACGCGCGCGATGCCGCTGACGCCGCCCACGTGCCGCGCCATCAGGGGTTCCAGCTTGATGCCGCGTTCCGTGAGCTGCTCCTTGGGCAGCATCACGATCAGGTGCTCCACCCGCTCGGGGTTGGCGATCTCGTAGCTGCCGGTGGTGTCATAGATCGCCCAGCCACCGGGGCGCACCCACGCCTGCCGGTCGTGCTGTTGCACGCCCGCGCTGCCCCGCCAGGGCGCGACGATCTTCAGGTAGGCGCGCTCGCTGCCGCGCGCCAGCTTGGGGCTGCGCAGCACGCGGTGGCGGTTGGCCTCCAGCTTGGTCAGCACCACCTCACCCGCGTGCGAGGCGTGCATGTGGCCGTCGAACCCGGTGTCGCCGTACAGGTCGGACTCCAGGCCGCCGAAGTGCGTCCACACCCAGTCGCGCCAGATCGCCGCGCGCTCGCCGGGCGCGACGACGTCGGTGCTCATTTCGGACGTGGATGGCATGGGGGGCTCCGGGGCGGGCAGATGGGGAGAAATTATCGGCCGGGGTGCCCGGGTGCGCGCGGCACAGGGTCAAGGGTTAACCCGTACCGGTATGCACGTTCCGGCAAGCAGTCCGTGCGTCTTCAGCATAGCGGCGCGGGCCGCTTCTGCCTACGATGGGCACCCGGTCCACCACAACTCCAGGAGACATCACCATGGCCCATCATCCCAATCGACGTCTGGTCATTCAAAGCGCCGCCGCCACGGTGGGCGCCCTGTCGTTCGCGCCGCAGCTGCTCGCTCAGGCCGCGCCCGTGCGCATCGGCTATTCGATGTCGCGCACCGGCCCCTGGACGGGTGGCGCGCAGGTCAGCCAGGAGCCCAACTACCTCTTGTGGGCCGAGCAGCAGAACGCCGCGGGTGGCCTGGACGTGAAGGGCGTGAAACGCCCGATCGAGCTCATCAGCAGCGACGACCGCAGCGACACCGAGACCGTGGTGCGCACGTACGAAAAGCTCATGGGCAGCGACAAGGTCGACCTGATTCTTCCGCCCTGGGGCAGCAATGCCAACTTCGCCGTTGCGCCGCTGGCCAACCGCTTCGGCTACCCCTTCCTCGCGCCCACCGCGCTGAGCAAGCGCCTGGTGGAGATGAAGCTGCCCTACTTCTTCCTGCTGCTGCAGCAGCCCGCGCCCATGACCAATGCGCTGGTCGACATGTTCAAGGCCAACGGCGTGAAGACCGTGGCGCTGATCTACGTGGACGACCTGTTCGGCCTGGAGAACTTCGCCGCCTTCAAGGTCGCGCTGCAGGGCAGCGGCATCACCCTGGTGGAAGACAAGAGCTACCCCGGCGGCGTGAAGGACCTCTCGCCCGTGCTGCGCTCCATGAAGGACAAGAACCCCGACGCCTTCGTCGGCTTCACCTACCCGCCCGACACCATCCTGGCCAGCCGCCAGGCCAAGGAAATCGGCTTCAACCCGAAGTTCTTCTACGCCTCGGTGGGCACGGCCTTCCAGCTCTACCGCAACGTCATGACCCCGGCCGGCGCCGAGGGCGTGCTCGGCATGGGCTCGTGGAACGGCAAGACCAGCGCTGGCGCCAAGGCCTACTTCGATGCGCACACCAAGAAGTTCGCCGGCAAGGAGCCGGACCGCTGGGCCAGCGGCGCCTGCTGGGCGGGGCTGGAGATACTCACCAACGCCGTCAAGGCGAACGGCCTGGACCGCAAGGCGATCCGCGACTACGTGGCCGGCACCACGCACAAGACCATCATTGGCGACATCAAGTTCAACGGCAGCGAGAACGTGGGCACGCCGGGGACCGTGAGCCAGTGGCAGAACGGTGAGTTTGAAGTGGTGTGGCCGAAGAACGTGGCGACGGCGCCGTTGAACCCGAACAAGCCCGCCTGGAAGTGATGCGCCGCTCGTCCTGAGCCTGTCGAAGGACCAGAGTCTCCCTACCAACCCGATCCGTTCGGGCTGAGCCTGTCGAAGCCGCGCGAGCACTTCGACAAGCTCAGTGCGAACGGAGTTGTCATCCCCATGTCTTTCTCCGCCTGGCTCGAACTCCTCGCCTCCGGTCTCATCACCGGGGGTATCTATGCGCTCGTCGCGCTCGGGCTGAACCTGCAGTACGGGCTGATGCGCATCCTCAACATTGCGCACGGCGAATTCCTCATGGTGGGTGCCTACCTCACCTGGATGGCGCAGACCTCGATCAGGCTCAACCCCCTGTTGATGGTGCCGGTGTCCTTCGGCATGCTGTTCGCGCTCGGCTGGGTGGTGCACCGCCTGTGCTTTCGCCGGCTCACCGCCACCTCGCCCAACCTGGACGTGTTCGAGGCGCGCGGCCTCATGGTGGCCTTCGGGCTCATGTTCCTGGTGCAGAACTTCGCGTCCTGGATGTGGGGCGGTGACCTGCGGGGCTACGACTTCCTGACCGAACCGGTGCAGATTCCGCTGCCCGACGGCACCGCGCAGTTCGCCGGCAACAAGCTGCTGGTGTTCGGCCTGGCGCTGCTGTTCTCGGGCGCGCTCATCGTGCTGCTGCGCACCACGCTGCTGGGCAAGGGCGTGCGCGCGCTCATGCAGTCGCCCACCGGCGCGCAGCTCATGGGCATCAACACGCGGCGCCTGCACCCGCTCATGTTCGGCATCGGCCTGGGGCTCTCGGGCGTGGCTGGCTGCCTGCTGTCCATGGCGTACACCATCTCGCCGTCCATGGGCGAGCCCTACACCGTCACGGCGCTCATCGTCATCACGCTCGGCGGCTTTGGCAGCATGGGCGGCGCGCTGGCCGGCGGCCTGCTGCTCGGCGTGATCGAAGCGCTGGGCATGCACTTCACCAACCCCTCGCTCAAGGCCTTGTTGAGCTACGTGGTCTTCATCAGCGTGCTGCTGCTGCGCCCCGAGGGACTCTTCTCCCGAAAGAGCCGCAAGGCATGACTTCAAGACAGTTCCTCATCCGCGACCTGCTGGTCCTCTTCGGCCTCACCGGCTGGGCGCTGGCCCTGCCCGGCTTTGCCAGCGAGTTCGCCGTCTCCATGGCGCTGACCTGCCTGATGTACATCGCGCTTTCGTCGAGCTGGGCGCTGTTCTGCGGCACCACGCGCTACCTCTCGCTGGCCACCTCGGCCTTCTTCGGCATCGGCGCCTACACCAGCGCCGTGCTGCTCGAACAGGTGTCGTGGCCGCAGGCCATCGCGCTGGGCGCGCTCATCGCCGCCGGCGTGGCGGTGCTCATGGGCGCGGCCGTGCTGCACCTGCGCGGCACCTATTTCGCGGTGCTCACCTTCGGCATGACCGAGTTGATCCGGCACGCGATCAGCTACTTCGAGAAAAGCGTCACCGGCACCGTGGGCCGCGTGCTCATGGTCGTGCCCGAGCGCGACACCATCTACTTCACCGTGCTGGCGCTGGCCGTGATCACGGTGGCGCTGTCCATCGCCATCCGCCGCACGCGCTTCGGCCTGGCCATGCTCGGCATCGGCGCGGACGAGCAGCGCGCGCAGACCCTGGGCGTGAACACGCGCTGGGTCAAGACGGCGGGCTTCGCGCTCACGGCGGCGGTGGCCGGCGCGGTGGGCGCGGCCATGTCGGTGCGCTGGACCTACATCGACCCGCACACCGTCTTCAACCCCTTCATCGGTTTCCAGACCGTGCTGATCGCGCTCATCGGCGGCGCGGCCACGCTGTGGGGCCCGCTCATTGCCGCCATCGTCTTCAGCGTACTGGCCGAGACGCTGCGCCTGCAGGTGCCGCAGATCTACATGATGTCGCTGGGCCTGCTGCTCATCCTCTCGGTGCTGTACCTGCCGGGCGGCCTGGCCTCGCTGCGCGCTGACACCTTCCGGGGCTGGCGCGACGGCGCCAAAGCCTGGTGGACGGAGACCAAGGACGACCTGAGCGGCGAGACCGAGCGGCGCAAGCGGCGTGAGAAGGACCTGCGGGAGCGTCGCGATGTCTTCTGAAGCCACCACGAAACAGCCCCTGCTTGACGCCCGCGACGTCACCGTGCGCTTCGGCGGACTCACCGCAGTCGACACCGTCAGCGCGCGCTTCATGCCCGGTGAGCTGGTCGGCATCATTGGCCCCAACGGCGCGGGCAAGACGACCTTCTTCAACGCCATCTCGGGCGTGACCAAACCCACCAGCGGCGCGCTCTCGGTGCGCGGGCGCGAACTGGGCGGCAAGGGGCCGCACCGCTTTGCCGCGCACGGCCTGGCGCGCACCTTCCAGACGCCGCGCGTCTTCGGCGACATGCTGGTGCGCGACAACATCGCCTTCGGCCTCAAGTTCGCCGGCCGGCGGCCGCGCAAGTACATCCTGTGGGGCGAAGAGTCTTCGGTGCCGTGGGTGCTGCGCACGCCCGAAAGCATCCTGGGCCTCATCGGCCTGAGCGCGCAGGCCGATCTGCCGGCCGCGGCCATCACGCCGTCGCAGCAGCGCCTGCTGGAGATCGGCATGGCGCTGGCCACGCGGCCGCGCATGCTGCTGCTCGACGAAGTGGCCGCCGGCCTGACCGAGAACGAGGTGGAGGAGATGGCGCGCCTGATCCGCCGCCTGCGCGATGAACTGGACCTCACCGTGGTCTGGATCGAACACGCCGTGACCACGCTGCTGCGCCACGTCGAGCGCGTGATCGTGCTGCACCAGGGCCGCAAGATCGCCGACGGCACGCCGCGCGACGTGGTGCGCAACGCCGAGGTGATCGAGGCCTACCTGGGTGACGAGATGAACGAAGACAGCGTGGAGGCCGCCGCATGATGTGGTACCGCCCCAACCCCTTCGAGCTCGGCGGCGGCGCACGCGCGCGGCTCAAGGTCAGCGGCCTGTCCGCCGGCTACGGCGCCTTCCTGGTGCTGCGCGACATCGCGCTCGACATCCCGCCCGGCCTTACCGTCGTGCTAGGCCCCAACGGCGCGGGCAAGACCACGCTGCTCAAGGCTCTCAACGGCCTCATTCCGCGCAGCGGCACCGTGCTGCTCGACGGCCAGGAGCTGGCCGAGAAGACGCACGAGATCGTGCAGGCCGGCGTGGCCCTGGTGCCCGAGGGCCGGCAGCTGTTCCCGCAACTCACCGTGGCGGAAAACCTGGAACTCGGTGGCTGGCTGGTGCCCAAGGCGCTGCGCGCCGGGCGGCTGGCCCAGGCCTTCGTGGACTTTCCCAAGCTCAAGGAGCGCGCCACGCAACTGGCCGGCACCATGAGCGGCGGCGAACAGCAGATGGTGGCCGTGGCGCGCGCCATGATGTGCGCGCCACGCCTGCTCATGCTCGACGAACCCTCGCTCGGCCTGGCACCCAGGATGGTGGACGAGCTGCTCACCATCGTGCGCCGCATCGCCGACGCCGGCACCACCGTGCTGATGGTCGAACAGAACGTGAAGAAGGCGCTGGCCGTGGCCGACCGGGGCTATGTGATGGAGCGCGGCACGCTCGTGGCCAGTGGGCCGGCGAAGCTGCTGGCGCGCTCCACCGTCATCCGCGAGGCGTACCTCGGCGCCGACAAGGACCCCGCCACCGGCACCACCAGCGCAGCCGACGCCGTGCAGCGCCGCAAGGCCGTGGCCACGACCGCCTGAACACCCCAACGCACACACGCACACCCAAGGAGAAACCACCATGTCCGACATGTCCATGCTCATCAACGGCCTGAAAGTCACGGCCGAAAAAGGCGCCACCTTCGAACGCCGCAACCCGCTCGACGGCAGCGTGGCCACGCGCGCACCCGCCGCCAGCCCCGCCGACGCCGTGATGGCGGTGGAGTCCGCCGCCGAGTCCTTCAAGACCTGGAGCGAGACCGGCCCCAACGAACGCCGCGCCCTGCTGCTCAAGGCCGCCGACGCGCTGGAGGCCAAGCTGCCCAAGTTCGTCGAGGCCGTGGCCGCCGAAACCGGCGCCACCGGCATGTGGGCCGGCTTCAACACCATGCTGGCGGCCAGCATGATCCGCGAGGCCGCCGCGCTCACCACCCAGGTGGCGGGCGAGGTGATCCCGTCGGACGTGCCCGGCTCGCTCGCCATGGGCGTGCGCCAGCCCGCTGGCGTGGTGCTCGGCATCGCGCCCTGGAACGCACCCATCATCCTGGGCGTGCGCGCCATCTGCGTGCCCCTGGCCTGCGGCAACACCGTCATCTTCAAGGGCAGCGAGAACTGCCCGCGCACCCACCAGCTCATCGCCGAAGCCTTTCAGGACGCGGGCTTCCCGCCCGGCGTGGTGAATTACCTCACCAACGCACCGGCCGACGCGGGTGCGGTGGTGGAAGCCATGGTGGCGCACCCGGCCGTGCGCCGCGTGAACTTCACCGGCTCCACCAAGGTCGGCAAGATCATCGCCATGACCTGCGCCAAGTACTTGAAGCCCGTGGTGCTCGAACTGGGCGGCAAGGCGCCCATGGTGATCCTGGACGACGCCAACATCGAAGACGCCGTCAACGGCGCGGCCTTCGGCGCCTTCGCCAACAGCGGCCAGATCTGCATGAGCACCGAACGCATCATCGTGGACCAGAAGATTGCCGACGAGTTCGTGAAGAAGTTCGGCGACAAGGCGAAGAACCTGCCCCTGGGCGACCCGCGCAAGCCCGAGCCCGTGGTGCTCGGTTCTGTCATCGGCCAGGGCACGGTGGATCACTGCAACGCCCTCATCGACGACGCGCTGGCCAAGGGCGCCAAGCTGGTGTGCGGCGGCAAGGCCGACAGCACGCTCATGCCCGCCACCGTGCTCGACCACGTCACGCCGGCCATGCGCATCTACCACGAGGAAACTTTCGGCCCGGTCAAATGCGTGGTGCGCGTCAAGGGCGTGGAAGAAGCCATTGCCTGCGCCAACGACAACGAATACGGCCTGAGCGCCGCCGTCTTCGGCGGCGACATCGCCCGCGCCTTCAACGTCGCGCGCAAGATCGACTCCGGCATCTGCCACGTTAACGGCCCCACCGTGCACGACGAAGCGCAAATGCCCTTCGGCGGCGTCAAGGGCAGCGGCATCGGCCGCTTCGGCGGCAAGGCCGGCATTGCCGAGTTCACCGAACTGCGCTGGATCACGCTGCAGACCACGCCGCGGCATTATCCGTTCTGATTTCTGGTGGGTGGGGATGGGGGAAAGAGAGGCGAAGGCCTTGGAGGCAGTGCTTCCAGGGCCTTCGTTTTGGTGTGGTTGGAGGGCCGTTAAAGACTGGGTGCCGCCGCTTCAATCGGCGATCTCGATGTGCGATCTTCGCCACTTTTCAGTCATTCAAATGCTGGCCTTCGATGTCGATCGCTTGCGCAAATAGATGCTGTGACTAGACTGCCGCTGACAGGTTAAGGCGCGCACTGCTGAGCTCATTGTGAATAACACACACCTCATCACCTGACATCCGGGAGTAAGCCATGAGCGACTGGGATTTCCTGCACGAAATGCACGCGCTAGGCTACAGCGCCGATGAAATTGCGGACGCTGCAGGGTCCGGCGCGGCCCCATGGGAATGGGAGTACATCGACAGAGAGTTGACGCGTAGGGAGCTCAGAGAAGAGTTCCCATTCGGCACCCTAGAGCAGGTTGAGGTTTTCTGCGATCTCGTGGATTGCGCGGCGAGATACTTTGAGTCCACCGGCAGGCATATGCAGATCTGGGGTGAGCTTGGGGAGCTATATGCTGAGATCAAGTTTGGACTCATTCGCCACGTCGCGCATACAGCTGGGTCTGACGGAACGATTGACGGCCGCTTGATCGAGGTAAAGACGATCTCACCCGAGAAAGCCAGCGACCGTGTAATGGTCAAGAGTCAAGGCGACTTTGAACAGTTGCTGATCGTGCGCATCGACAGTGAATTCAGGTTCTCGAGCAAGTTGTTGGACCGAAGCGCTCTCAACGGGTCCGCTGGTAAATTCCTGAGCGGACGGTTCCAGGCGAGCCAAGGGCGTTGACAGTTTATTTCCGTCGGAGCGCTACGTGCCCCCTGTGTTGGCGAGGGGGATACGTTGAACAACGGACTCGTAGTGCTCTTGCGCGAGTTGTGCCGCTTTAGACTGATCAGAGTCGTTTGCAAGCGTCGGGTCGAATATCTGCATCGACTGCCAGTGGACGTTCAACGAACAACATCGTGGGCCCTCAATTCACAGACATGTCAGTTCACCAAGCAGCCATATGGCATGGAGCTGCTAGGAGCAAATCGGCTAGCCGCAATTTCTATCCTTGCAGCTTGAGGATGAACTGTGCCTAGTGGACGGGACTAGCTTGCAGCCTCGCTAGTCGGCATGGGTGTGTCGGCGGCAACCCCCGCCATGAAGTCAAGTGTAGAGAAGACACTTGGAAGCGCTTCCTTGTAGGTAGTCACGAGGCCGTTCGTAATGATTCCCCGCTCGAGATTGAGAAGTTCACGCTGAAAGAATTCCCTGTGCCTCTGCCAGAACAGTACCAAGTCTTTCCTGGGCAAAACTTTTGTAAGGGCGGACTCAATTGACGAGGACGTTACCTCTCCGAGAACGAGGTAGCTCGCCTCCCGCATGCTTCGAACGCAGAAGTCACCGAACACGAACGCGTGCTCTGGGCGTACCGACGGATCAAAACAAAAGTCCAGCAAGTAATGCGTCATTGCTGTTCGAATGCCGCATTGGTCATCTGCCCCGTCCTCGTCGTAGAAGCCGCAGCCAACTCCGGCTCCGGTGCCGCGCTGGTCATTTACTAGCTGATAGATAACAAACGTCTTGATAGTTGATCGCACCGCATCAGGGGTTTCTGACTTATCGCCATCTCCTTGCGGAGGACTCACGTGCCCGAATATCTCACTATCAGAAACCTCGTCCACAGCAAGATAGAAGTTCACGTTGACCTCGATGTACCTCGTCTTGAACAACTTGAAGATCCTTTGAGACATACGTCGCAAAGAATTGACTGCAAGAAACGACACTTCGCCACCGCCTGTGGCCTCAGGGTCCTCGAACTGGAGCAAGCCTCTATACACGTTGCTAAGGCTACCTTCTCGATCGATGCTGCATACTAGCCGGAAGACCATCAAGTCGTTCCAACCCAGAGGCCCACGCTCGGGCGCGGCAATCCTCTCTATGAGTGCTGGCGAATGGTTGCTCGACTCTCCCAAGATACGCGCTGCAATCTCACGTACGTTCGTGTTGTCTCGAATGCGCCCATTCCGCGGAGCGCCATATCCAACACGATCAAGAAGTGTCGCGAGTGCAAAGATACTTCGCTGTCTCAGGCCGCGACCTCGGCCTTCCGTCGAAGGGTAGGTCGGCAAGACATTAATCATTTGGTCAATTACTTCGTTCGCTTGAAGTGGCTGAAGTTCATGTGCGCTATTGACCAGTACCCGCCAGAGCTTATCTTGGACATGTTCCCCATGCCTAAGAGAGAACTGATCCGAACTTAGAACTTCCTTTATGGTTCTCGTTCCAGCAATCACAGCGTCCACGGCCTCCCTATAGAGCCGGAAGGTTTCAACATCTGTGGGCGCTGTGAAGCGTACGATCAGCTTCAGATAGTTTTCAAGGTTGCGGCTTTCGCTATTGAAGCAAGCACGCGATCGCCGCATGTCCTCGCTAGGTTGCTGGAGATTGCCGAACTTGAGGACGCGAATGTCGAATAGCTTCTTGACAAGGAACTTTCCTGTTTCGTCCAACTGCTTCGTGAACTCGTCGAAGCCGTCCGCGTTGCGAAGGTTTGCGGATTCTCGCGCGTCCCCTCGTTTCAGAGAGAACATGCCGCTGCGACCCTCGGTTTCTTCCAAGTAAATTTTGCGAAAGATGCCTGGGTACCGAAGATGTAGCAGGACCAAGTGCACAAGGTCCTGTGGATCAAAGTCGCTGCGACCAAGGTCAAACTTATCGAGTTGCATCAAAAGCATTGCATTGACGAGACGCTTCAGCTTTCTAAGGTCGCCGACAAGTGGCGCGTAGTGATGTGACTCCTTACCTGCGACCATGTTCGCGACGACATTCATGACGCCGGAGAGCTTGAACATGGTGTCAGCGGGAATAAGCGGGAAGCGGGAAGCATCCTTCTTCCAATCTGTCAGCAGGAATTTTCTTAATACCTCGCCGTCGACAAAGAGGCTCTGCTTTACGGCAATGAATTTCTCAAGAAAGTCTCGTGCCCGCCACCCTTCCTCTCTGCCGGCTACCAGCATCTCAGTGTCATAGCAAAGGATGTAGGCAGCTTGGCTTAGCCTGAAGGTCCTGCGAACTGTGAATAACACGTTGTTGACCAATCTCGGCTCCAGCCGGTCAAGATCCTCAATGATGACAATCAAGCGCCTCCTGGACTGTTTGAGGACGGCATCAACGTCCTCCAAGAGCTCGTCGATTGTTTCGGCGGATGGTTCCAGCGACAACCTGAATCCTAGGAACGACACATCCGTCTTGCCCTTAAGAATGCGGGAGTAACGGTCGGCAGCGGGCGCGAACTCGGGTGCGAAGGCTTGCTTCTGGATTGCAGTGCACATCTCTCGTATGAATCTATCCGATAGATCTGGCTCGGACGCGTACCTTAGGGTCTGGAAATTGACCACCACCGTGAATTCAGACTTTGCCCACTCACGCACCGCAATGTTTAGGAAGCTTGTCTTGCCTGTTCCCCATGGAGCATCGATTCCGAAGACGAGTCCCGTTTGCGCTCCTGCTGCCAAGACTGTCTGTGCAAACCCCTTCGCTTGTTCTGCGATCCCAAGTGCATCCTCCCGCTCGTCGCCAATTTCATCGTCGGGCAGAAAGTGCACCTGCCCGAGCGGCTTCGACCTCCGGGCAATGAAATCTCTGGTAACTGACGCCAGAAGAACTACGATGAGCATGCCCAACACAAGGGGAGCCCAGCCCATATCTTGCCTACTGATGGCGGCATGAACCTTTGCGAGTTTCGGCGCCACAAGGAAATCCGCCCAAATTCCGAGTGCCACACTAGCCAGAAGATCGATTCGCCAGCTGGCGATCATCCTTCGTAACTGTGCAATGGCCTGGCGCTTCCATCCATAGACGACAGGTATGGCAAAGCAAAAGAGCAGCGCAGCACAAACTATAGGCAGAGGGAGCGCATCGGAAATCCAATAGCCGAACGCCGAGCTAGCAAGGAACGCAAGGCGGAAGCCCTCTGCCAGCAAAAACCCAGAGATGACCATGCGGCCATAGACCAAAAGCTCGGGCATTCTCATCTGAGCATGTCTCGCCACGGGGATCTCCAAAAGATTGGCCTTGTCGGCGCGAAGCTTGTAGTGGCCGCCTTCAGTAGAGGGCGCCTAGTGTTCTGGCCGAAGGATAGCGCCCAGCCATTGAACCCGACCGGAGCATTGCATAGGGGTCAATATGGAAGACTGCAGGTCTCATTGACCCCACGGGCTCGTGAGCCTAGTCAGGTACGAGTGACCCCAAAATGTCTGCAACCTGTCACGCGGCCCGCAAACGCTAGCGACTGCTCCCGCTGCAGAGCCGACCACCACCTCAACCGCAATCACCCTCACCCACAGCCTGCAGGCTGACACGCACACCCACAACCCCGTGCCTGGTGGCAATGGCACGCGCCCGTCTTGCGGTTGAAGTGGCAGCCGCAGGCATTGAGGCCGCCGCCGTGGGCGAGGGTGGTGGTTGGTGGGGATGCGGTGCAGGCCGGCACCAGCCAGGGGGTGGAGGCAGATGCCGCACCCAGGGTGATGAGGGCGAGCAGCGCTGAGAGAGTCAAGGTGCGCATTCGCCTGGGTCACCGCTGCTGTGCTGCCATGCGCGTCGGCGCGAACATGCTGCGCCCCAGCCAGCGCCAGAGCCGCTGGCCGTTGCGGCCCGCGCCCTGCACCTTCAGGTCGCCCGACTGGATGGCCTGCTCGGGGTTGCTGTCGCCGGTCCAGATTTCGGTGAGTGCGCGCACCGTCGAGTCCACCAGCACGCTGACGTCGTGGCCCGGGTCGTCGCGGCAGAGGTCGGCCTCGTGGTGGTTCACCACCAGCCACCATTGGCGCTCGGCCGCCGGTGCATCGCTGAAGCGGAAATGCACGACGGTGCGCTCGTCATCGGGAAATTCATCCAGCCGCGCGAAGCGGCGGATGTCCCACATCAGGAAGCCCGCGTCGAGCTGCTCGCGCCGCAGCCGGCTGCCGATCCAGCGCGCACCCCAGTGGCCGATGCCCACGACGATGGGTCGCAGTTCCTCGCCGGCGGGCGTCAGGTGGTATTCCCAGCTTTTCTCGACGCGGCGCCGCTCCACGACGCCGATTTCTTCCAGCTTGCGCAGGCGCTGCGTGAGCAGCGTGGCCGACATGCGCGGCACGCCGCGGTGGATGTCGTTGAAGCGGTGGCTGCCGCACAGCAGCTCGCGCACCACCAGCGGTGTCCACAATTCGCCCAGCACCTCGGCGCCGCGGGCGACGGTACAGAACTGCATGTAGTCGATCATGCGGGCCAGTCTATCGGTGTGTTGCCGGAACGCCTACTCCAGATTCTGGACTTGAGGGCGCCCGGCATCGCGCCTACCTTGAAGACCGACCGTGCATGTCGCAACGGTCAAGTTCCAAGGAGCACTGCCATGACCGATACCCTCGTTTCACCTCCCTCTGCCCCGGCCGTCTTCGACGCCGAGAAGTTTCGCCAGACCACGCGCGCGCAGTGGGAAAACGCCGCCGAAGCCTGGGACCGATGGGGGCCGTTGCTGGCGCGCTGGCTCGGGCCGGCGACAGAGGCCATGCTGGACATGGCGGCCGTCGGCCCCGGCGTGCGCGTGCTCGACGTGGCGGCCGGCGCGGGCGAACAAACCCTGGTGGCCGCTCGCCGCGTGGGCACGCGCGGCCACGTGCTGGCCACCGACATCTCGCCCGCCATCCTGCGCCATGCACAGGCAGCGGCCAGGCAGGCCGGGCTGGCCAACGTGGACACCCTGGAGCTCGATGGCGAGCGCCACGACCTGCTGCCCGCCGCCTCGTTCGACGCCGCGGTCTCGCGCGTGGGCCTGATCTACTTTCCCGACCAGCAGCGGGCGCTGGCCGGCATCCGCCATGCGCTGAAGCCGGGCGGGCGCTTCGCCGCGGTGGTGTATTCCACCGCCGAGCGCAACCCCTTCTTCGCTGTGCCGGTCGGCATCATCCGGCGCCGCGCGCAGTTGCCGCCGCCCTTGCCCGGGCAACCGGGGCCGTTCTCGCTGGGGGCTGAAGGCGTGCTGGCGAAGACGCTGGAGCAGGCCGGCTTCCGCGACGTGGAGGTGCGCAAGGTCGATTCCCCCGTGCGTCTTCCCACGGCCGCCGAGTGCGTGCGCTTCGAGCGCGAGTCCTTCGGCGCCCTGCACCAGATGATGGCCAGCCTGAGTGACGACGAGCGCACCGACACATGGAGGGAGATCGAGGCGGCCTTGCTCCGCTTCGAAACCCCGGCGGCGGGTTTCGTCGGACCGTGCGAGATGCTGGTGGGGGCGGGCACGCGCTGAGCCGGCCGTCGCCGTCAGTTGACGTCTTCTTTAACATTCACCAAAATGGGTGAATGAAGAACGCGTTGACCGCCAGCCGACTCGACAACCTGTTCGTTGCCCTGGCCGACGAGACCCGCCGCGCCATCCTGGCGCGGTTGTCCTCGGGCGAAGCCCGTGTGACCGAGGTGGCCGCGCCGTTCGCCATCTCGCTCAATTCCGTGTCCAAGCACATCCGCATCCTGGAGCGCGCCGGCCTCATCACGCGCCGTCGCTCGGGGCGCGAACATGTCCTGCGTCTCGAGCCGCGCCCGCTGGCGGAGGCGTCGGACTGGCTTCAGTCGCGTCAGCGCGACTGGACGGGCCGCCTGCAGCGTTTGCAGGCGTTGCTGGACGCGGAGGATGCAGCTTCACCCCGGCACAGCAAAGGAGTTCGCCGACCATGAAGACCGAAATGAAGACCGAAGGCCATCTCGCCATCACTGTCCATCACCGGTTCCGCCAGCCGGCCGAGCGGGTGTTCGATGCCTGGCTGGATGTGCGCCTGGCGAGCCGGTTCCTGTTTTCCACCGAGACCGGCGAGATGGTTCGCTGCGACATCGATCCGCGCATTGGCGGGCGGTTCGTGCTGACCGACAGGCGCCCTGATGGCGATGTGGAGCACACCGGGGAGTACCTCGTCATTGATCGGCCACGGCATCTGGTGTTCACGTTCGGCATACCGGCCGCATCGCCCAGCTTCGACATCGTGACCATCGAGATCACGCCTGAGGCGGACGGCGGCTGCACGCTGCGCCTCACGGCAGAGATGCAGCCCGAGTGGAAGGACTACGCCGACCGCGCACGCCAGGGCTGGGCGCAGATCCTGGCCAGCCTGGAGGCGGCGCTGGATGTGACGGGCGCCTGAGAGCGCCAGCAGGTTGCCATGAGATCGGCGCACGCCGGCCCGCGCCGCTGGCGGCCTGCTACCGTGTGGCCACTCGACATTTCCTACCGAAGGACCGCCATGCGCCGCTTTGCCCTTCCCGTCTACTCCTTGCTTCTGGCCTGTGTTGCCCTCGCGCCTGCCGCCACGGCCGAAGAAATCGGCGAAGTCAGCACCGTGTTCAAGTTCATCGGCCCCAACCACAAGATCGTGGTCGAGGCGTTCGACGACCCGGGCGTGAGCGGCGTCACCTGTTTCGTCTCGCGCGCGAAGACCGGCGGCATTTCGGGCGCCTTCGGTCTGGCCGAGGACAAGTCCGAAGCCTCCATCGCCTGCCGTCAGGTGGGGCCCATCACCATCCCCAAGCCGATCAAGCCGCAGGAGGAAATCTTCAGCGAGCGCATCAGCCTGGTCTTCAAGCGGCTGCGCATCGTGCGCATGGTGGATGCCAAGCGGCACACGCTGGTCTACCTCACCTACTCGGACCGCGTGATCGAAGGCTCGCCGCAGAACTCGGTCACGGCGGTGGCGGTGGACCGGGCCACGGCCATTCCGCTGCGTTGAGGGTTCAGGCGACTGCGGGCGTCCACGTGGCCGGAAAGCGCTGCACCCGACCGGTGGGCAGCTTGACCATGGCCGCCTCGAACAGCGGATGCACCAGCCATTGCGCCAGCCAGCGTTGCAGGGCCGGCAAAGGCAGTTGCCCGAACCAGGCAGGCTCCACCGCCGCGAACTGGCGCACAAAGGGGAAGATCGCGATGTCCGTGGCGCAGGGGGTCTGGCCACTCAGTTGGGCCGCATGCTGCAACTGCGCGTCGAGCGGTTTCAGCAGCGCCTCGACGGCGGCAACGCGGTGCCGCGCCCGGTCGCCGGCATCGCCGAACCGCTCGGGGTACTTGTAGCGGTCGAGGTGGTGCTTGAAGGGGCCGTCGCACGCGGCCAGCAGATTGAGTTGGGCGCTGCCCTGCGCCCGCGCCCACCAGCCCTCGGGGTCGTGCGCGGCGAATGCCCATTGCACGATGTCCAGACTTTGTTCCAGCACACTGCCATCGGGCAGCAGCAGAACCGGCACCGTGCCCTTGGGCGAGAGCGCCAGCATCTCGGCGGGTTTGTCGCGCAGCACGATCTCGTGCACGTCGAACGCAATGCCGGCCACCAGCAGGGCCATGCGCGCTCGCATGGCGTAGGGGCAGCGCCGGTAGCTGTAGAGCAGGGGCACGGTGGACGGCGTCATGGTTCCCGATTACATCGCATGGCCCGCGTGCCCGTGCCACCCACCTTCCGGCTGAATGTGAACAGACCCTAGTCCAGCAGCGACAGCATGTGGCCCAGGCGCGGGTCGCCGCGCCCGCCCAGCACCAGCGCATGCGCCGCCTGCACGGCGTCGGGCCCCCGGTGGGTCTGCACCGCCAGCCAGGGCGCCGCGGGCTGGGTCACCTGGTCCATGAAGGCTTGCCAGGCGCGCGCCATCCGTTCGTTGAAGCCGGCCGCGCCCCAGTCGCCGTGGCGTTTCTTGGCCTGCGCCGGCGCGAAGAACAGCACCGGGCGCGGCCCGGGCAGATCGCGTGCGCCGGACAACTGGTCCACGTGGGTACCGCCGATGGAGCAGCTGTAGGCCAGCGCCGAGAAGCGGCTGTGGATCGCCTTGCGCAGCGCACCGTTGCCCGCAAAGTCGACGTAGACGCAGGGCGTGTTGGTGGCCAGCGTGTCGAGTTGCTCATAGGTGAGCACGCGGCCGTACACGCCCAGGCTTTCGCAAAACGCCACGTTGGCAGCCGAGGTGAGGCCGACCACTTCGACCTCCGGCCGCCGGGCCAGCTGGGCCGCCGTGGCATATGCCGTCTTGCTGCTGGCCGACGAGAGCAGCATCGCGCCGCGCTGGCCGCCCTCGCACGTGCCGAAGAAGTGGTTGTCGGCCAGGAAATCGTCGATCAGCCAGGCGGTGAGGAACAGCGGCCGCAGCAGCGCCAGCTGCGCTTCGTGGGCGGCGTCGTGCAGCGGGTCGGCCGCGCAGCGCAGGTACTGGTTGTAGACCGGGTGCAGCGCGGCGCGGTGCGGTGCGCCGTCGAAGAAGCCCTGGGGCGACACGCGGGCGGGCCGCAGCACCACCCCGGAGGCCATCGGCCAGTAACCATACAGGCGTTCGCCCACGGCCACGCCGGCGCAGCGCGTCTCCTGCACAACGCCGAAGCCCCACACCGGGATGAGCCCCCAGGCCCTGTCGCCGCCGTCGGGGGTGTCGCCTTGGGGCGCCACCAGGAAGAACTGCCAGTAGTTCATCGCGTCGCCGAATGCCGCGTAGGTGATGTTGTTGGACGTGTACGCGAAGTGCTCGATGCGCACCCGCACCTCGCCGTCTGCCAGCGGCTCATCGGGCAGCACCACGGTGCGAGTCGTCTCGAGGCGGTCCTTGCGGACCTGGAACTGGGTGGTGGGCATGGGGCGTCTCGCGGTGATGGCACTCGGACGCGATGGTGCACCGGCTTGTCGCGTGGGCGTGTCGCGCGCGCACCGCGAGCTGCAGTTCGGGTAAATACGCATGAATGTCCATCCATGGATAGGCAACGTCTATTCGGTGGATGCCGACAATCAAATGGCCGTTGGCGATGCGTCGACCTAAGCTGTCTGCTTTCGGCAATGCAACGGAGGTCCCCATGGTCAGCCCGGTTCCTGTGCCGCAGCAGTCGCCGCCGTTCTGGCTGGAGGCGCTCGCCGCGATGGCGGCAGCGCACTGACGGGCGGGGCTTCGCTGCCGCCATTGCCAACGAATCCGTCACGATCCCGTGATAGAAGAGCAGTGGCCTGTCGCCTGATCGGCGCGGGGTTGCTGTGCATCCATCCCACCACTACAAAAGGAGAGAAGCCATGTCCACGACAGAAGCCAAATGCCCGTACCACCACGCCGCCGGCGGTGGAGCCAGCAACCGAGACTGGTGGCCGAACCAGCTGCGCGTGGACCTGCTGAACCAGCACTCCAGCAAATCCAACCCGCTGGGCGAGGAGTTCAACTACGCCGAGGCCTTCAAGAAGCTCGACTACAAGGCGCTCAAGGCCGACCTGGTCAAGCTCATGACCGACAGCCAGGACTGGTGGCCCGCCGACTTCGGCCACTATGGCCCGCAGATGATCCGCATGGCCTGGCACGCCGCGGGCACCTACCGCACCATCGACGGCCGTGGCGGCGGCGGGCGCGGCCAGCAGCGTTTCGCGCCGCTGAATTCGTGGCCGGACAACGTCAACATCGACAAGTCGCGCCGCCTGCTCTGGCCGATCAAGCAGAAGTACGGCCAGAGCATCTCCTGGGCCGACCTGTTCATCCTCGCGGGCAACGTCGCGCTGGAATCCATGGGCTTTCGCACCTTCGGTTTCGCCGGCGGCCGCGAAGACGTGTGGGAACCGGACATGGACGTGAACTGGGGCCCGGAAATGAAGTGGCTGGCAGTGGATGCCGAGAACCGCATCGGCGACAAGCGCGAGCTCCAGGGTCCGTTCGGCGCCTCGCACATGGGCCTGATCTACGTCAACCCTGAGGGCCCCAACGCCAGCGGCGACTACATGCTGGCGGCCAAGGACATCCGGGAGACCTTCTACCGCATGGCCATGAACGACGAGGAGATCGTCGCCCTGATCGCCGGCGGCCACACCTTCGGCAAGGCCCACGGCGCCGCGCCCGAATCGCACAAGGGCCCCGAGCCCGAGGCCGCGCCGATCGAGGCGCAGGGCCTGGGCTGGAACAGCGACTATGGGCAAGGCCACGGCAAGGACACCATCTCCAGCGGTATCGAGGTCACCTGGACCAAGACCCCCGCGCTGTGGAGCAACAACTTCTTCGAGAACCTGTTCAAGTACGAATGGGAGCTGGAGAAGAGCCCCGCCGGCGCCAAGCAGTGGGTGGCCAAGAACGCCGAGGAAATCATTCCGGACGCGCACGTCAAGGGCAAGTTCCACAAGCCCAAGATGCTGACCACCGACCTGACGATGCGCTTCGACCCCGAGTTCGGCAAGATCTCCAAGCGCTTCCTCGACGACCCGCAGGCCTTTGCCGACGCCTTTGCCCGCGCCTGGTACAAGCTGACGCACCGCGACATGGGTCCCAAGGCGCGCTACCTCGGCCCGGAAGTGCCGAAGGAAGACCTGATCTGGCAGGACCCGCTGCCCGCCGCCACCCACAAGCCAACGGCTGCGGACATCACCGACCTCAAGGGCAAGATTGCCGCGTCCGGCCTGTCGGTGGGTGAACTGGTCTCGGTGGCCTGGGCCTCGGCCTCCACCTTCCGCGGCGGCGACAAGCGCGGTGGCGCCAACGGCGCGCGCCTGGCGCTGGCGCCGCAGAAGGACTGGGCGGTCAACAAGGTGGCCGTCAAGGCCCTGCCCAAGCTGGTGGAGATCCAGAAGGCGTCGGGCAAGGCCTCGCTGGCCGACGTGATCGTGCTGGCCGGCGTGGTCGGTGTCGAGCAGGCGGCCAAGGCGGCGGGCGTGAAAGTGGATGTGCCGTTTGCGCCGGGCCGCGTGGACGCGACGCAGGCGCAGACCGACGTGGAGGCGTTCGACGTGCTGGAGCCCGTGATCGACGGCTTCCGCAATTTCGGCCGTGGCAATGCCGGCGCGCCGACCGAAACCATGCTGGTCGACAAGGCCCAGCTGCTGACCCTGACCGCGCCCGAGATGACGGCGCTCGTCGGCGGCCTGCGGGTGCTGGGCGCCAACGCCGACGGCGGCAAGCACGGCGTGTTCACCGACAAGGTGGGCGCGCTCACGAACGACTTCTTCGTGAACCTGCTCGACATGGGCATCGAGTGGAAGCCGACCGACGCCAGCGCCGAGGTGTTCGAGGGCAAGGACCGCAAGAGCGGCAAGGTCAAGTACACCGGCACGCGCGCCGACCTGATCTTCGGCTCCAACTCGGTGCTGCGCGCCTACGCCGAGGTGTACGCCAGCGCCGACGGCAAAGAGAAGTTCGCCAGGGACTTCGTGGCCGCCTGGACCAAGGTCATGAACGCCGACCGCTTCGACCTGGCCTGAGCCACGCTCGCTTGAGAAGCCGCAAAGGCCACCTTCGGGTGGCCTTTGTTTTTTGCGGTTCGGGCCGTCACCCGGCCCGGCATGACCCCGCGGCCTTCCCAAATCACGGGCCTCTGCGAAAATCCCACACCATGAACGCCACCAACACCACCGAACTCATGAACACCCTGGGGCTGCAGGCCAAGGCGGCCTCGGCGCTCATGGCCAGGGCCAGCGCTGCCACCAAGATCGCGGCGCTGCGTGGCCTGGCGGCGCTGTTGCGCGAGAACGTACAGGCACTGCAGGTGGAGAACGCGAAGGACCTGGAGCGCGCGCGCGCCAACGGCCTTTCCGAGCCGATGGTGGACCGCCTCAAGCTCACGCCCAGGGTCATCGAGACCTGCGCGCAGGGCTGCGAGCAGCTCGCGGCCATGCCCGACATCATTGGCGACATCACCGGCATGAAGCAGATGCCCAGCGGCATTCGTGTGGGGCAGATGCGCGTGCCCATCGGCGTGTTCGGCATGGTCTACGAGAGCCGGCCCAACGTCACCATCGAGGCCGCCTCGCTGTCGATCAAGAGCGGCAACGCCGCCATCCTGCGCGGCGGCTCCGAGGCCATCGAATCCAACCGCGCCCTGGCCGCGCTGGTGCAGCGCGCGCTGACCGACGCCGGCCTGCCCGCCGACGCGGTGCAGCTCGTGCCCACCACCGACCGCGCCGCCGTCGGCCAGCTCATCACCATGCCGCAGTACGTGGACGTGATCATCCCGCGCGGTGGCAAGGGGCTGATCGAGCGCATCAGCGCCGAGGCCAAGGTGCCCGTCATCAAGCACCTGGACGGCAACTGCCACACCTACGTGGACGACCCCTGCGACATCGCGCTGGCGGTGAAGGTCACCGACAACGCCAAGACCCAGAAGTACAGCCCCTGCAACGCCACCGAGAGCCTGCTGGTGGCGCGGGGCGTGGCGGGCGAATTCTTGCCGAAGATCGGTGCCATCTTCGCGGCCAAGGGCGTGGAGATGCGCTGCTGTCCCGAGTCCTTGCCGATCCTCCGGGCCTCCGTTCGCCCTGAGCCTGTCGAAGGTCTCACCGGGACTTCGACAGGCTCAGCCCGAACGGTTCAGCTCATCCCCGCCACCGAACAGGACTGGTCCGAGGAATACCTCGCACCGGTCATCAGCATCAAGGTCGTGGCCGGCGTGGATGAGGCGATTGCCCACATCAACCACTACAGCAGTCACCACACCGACGCGATCATGACCACGAACCACGTGCATGCCCAGCGCTTCCTGCGCGAGGTGGATTCGGCCAGCGTGATGGTGAACGCGAGCACCCGCTTCGCCGACGGCTTCGAGTTCGGCCTGGGCGCCGAAATCGGCATCAGCACCGACAAGTTCCACGCCCGTGGCCCGGTCGGGGTCGAGGGCCTGACCTCGCTCAAGTACGTGGTGTTGGGCGAGGGCGAAGTGCGCGGCTGAGCCACCGGCGGCGCCAGAACGGCCATGGCCACCGACGCGACCTCATTTCCCGCCGAGGGCGGTTGCGACTGCCGCGCGGTGCGCTACCGCATGGGCAGCGCGCCGCTGTTCGTGCACTGCTGCCACTGCCGCTGGTGCCAGCGCGAGTCGGGCGCGGCTTTCGCGCTCAACGCCATGATTGAGGCCCACCGCGTGACCCTGCTCGGCGAAGCGCCCGAGCCGGTGCACACGCCCTCGGCCAGCGGCCAGGGCCAGACGATCCTGCGCTGCCCGCACTGCAAGGTGGCGCTCTGGAGCCACTACGCCGGCTCAGGCCCCGCGGTTGCTTTCGTGCGTGTCGGCACGCTGGACAACCCGGACCTGCTGCCGCCGGACATCCACATCTTCACCGCGTCGAAACAGCCCTGGGTCGTGCTGCCCGAGGGCGCGGCCGCGGTGCCCGAATACTACGAGCGTGAGGCGCACTGGCCGGCCGAGAGCCTGGCGCGCCGGCAGGCGCTGCTGCCGGCCATCGAAGCCTGGCAGGCAGCCCGTGACGCCCGACAGACCTGAGGAGCCCGCCACCATGTGCCGCAGCATCAAGACCCTGTTCAACTTCGACCCGCCCGCCACCGAGCTGGAGATCCGCGACGCCTCGCTGCAGTTCGTGCGCAAGCTCAGTGGTTTCAGCGTGCCTTCGCAGGCCAACGAGGCCGCGTTCGAACGCGCGGTGGAGCAGGTGGCCGCTTCGGCGCGCGAACTCATCACGTCCCTGCGCACCACGGCCGCACCGAAGAACCGGGAGGTGGAGGCGGCGAAGGCGCGGGAGCGGTCGGCGGCGCGCTTCGGGCAGGCGGGCTGAGACCACCCCGGGGTGGGGCGCGCCGGCCTTGAATTGCCGTCATGCGCCCCCATTACACTGACTGCCTCTTCCGCCGCTCATACCCCTCCCCCCTATGGTTCCGCACCTCGTCACCGCCCTGACCGGCCCCATCAACGAGCTCGAGCAGCGCATCCTCGAATCCACCCCGGTGATCGAGCGCTGGTTCCGGCTGGAGTGGATGGAGCACACGCCGCCGTTCTACACCTCGGTGGACGTGCGCAACGCCGGCTTCAAGCTCGCGCCGGTGGACACGAATCTCTATCCGGGCGGCTGGAACCACCTCACGCCCGAGATGCTGCCGCTGGCGGTGCAGGCGGCCATGGCGGCCATTGAAAAGATCTGCCCCGAGGCGAAGAACCTGCTGCTGGTGCCCGAGAGCACGACCGACACCTTCTATCTGAGCAACCTCGCGCAGCTGCAGCGCATCTTCTACATGGCCGGGCTCAATGTGCGCCTGGGCTCGCTCTCCAACGACATCAAGGCGCCCAAGACCATCGAGCTGCCTGGCGGTGAAAAGGTGGTGCTGGAGCCGCTGATCCGCAGCAAGCGCCGCCTCGGCCTGAAGAACTTCGACCCCTGCACCATCCTGCTCAACAACGACCTGAGCGCGGGCGTGCCCGGCATCCTGGAAGACCTGCATGAGCAGTACCTGCTGCCGCCGCTGCATGGCGGCTGGGGCACGCGGCGCAAGAGCCACCACTTCAAGGCCTACGAGGAAGTGTCCAAGCGCTTTGGCAAGCTGCTGGGCATGGACCACTGGCTCATCAACCCGATGTTCAGCCAGTGCGGCCAGGTCGATTTTGGCGACGACGCCGGACTCGATTGCGTGCGCAGCAATGCCGACGCGCTGCTGGGCAAGATCCGGCGCAAGTACAAGGAATACGGCATCAACGAAAAGCCGTTCGTGGTGGTCAAGGCCGACAACGGCACCGGCGGCATGGGCATCCTGACCGTGCGCGACGCCAAGGACATCGACAAGCTGTCGCCCGCCACGAAGAAGCGCATGGCCGTGTCGCAGACCGGCCAGGCGGTGCACGAGGTCATCATCCAGGAAGGTGTGCTGACCAACGAGCGCATCAACAGCGCGGTGGCCGAGCCGGTGGTCTACATGATGGACCGCTACGTGGTGGGCGGTTTCTACCGCGTGCACGCCACCCGCGGCGTGGACGAGAACCTCAACGCGCCCGGCTCCAGCTTCGTGCCACTGGCCTTCGAGCAGAGCGCGCAGCTGCCGCAGCCGGGTGTGAAGCCCGGCGCCAGCGTGCCCAACCGCTTCTACATGTACGGCGTGATCGGCCGCCTGGCCATGCTCGCGGCGAGCTACGAGCTGGAGGCGACCGACCCGGATGCCGAGGTCTACGAATGAGTTGTTGCGGTGCAACATTCCTGGTCAAGGCCGGGGTTTAGGGAGCGGGTTCGCTGACAGGGCGTCGCCCCCGGGCGCAGAATTGCAGTCCCGCGACAACGCAAGCCCGGGTCCACTGGCCCGGGTCGTTTTGTGTCAGTTTCCAAATCGTCACTCGCGGCGCTCACCCTGGGCGCCATTGGCGTGGTCTACGGCGACATCGGCACCAGCGTGCTGTACGCCGTCAAGGAGGTCTTCGGATCCGGCCACGTTCCCTTCACGCACGCGAACGTCTACGGCATCCTGTCCATCCTGTTCTGGACGCTGACCGTCATCGTCTCGCTCAAGTACGTGGTGCTGGTGCTGCGCGCCGACAACAACGGCGAGGGCGGCCTGATCGCCATGCTCGCGCTGGCCTCCACCGCCGTGAAAGACCAGCCGGCCTTGCGCCGCACGCTGCTGGCCATCGGCATCTTCGGCACCGCGCTGTTCTATGGCGACGGCGTGATCACGCCCGCCATCTCCGTGCTCTCGGCGGTGGAAGGTCTGGAGGTGATCTCGCCGCATTTCCGGCACTACGTGGTGCCGATCACGCTGCTCGTGCTGTTCGCGCTGTTCGCGGTGCAGAAACGCGGCACCAGCGGCATCGGTCGCTTCTTCGGACCGATCACGCTCACCTGGTTCCTCACCATCGCCGCGCTGGGCGTGTCGCAGATCGTCGATCACCCGGAGATCCTGGGCGCGCTCAGCCCCCTGCACGCGCTGCGTTTCATGTGGCAGTTTCCGGGCACCACCTTCATCATGCTGGGCGCGGTGGTGCTGTGTGTCACCGGCGCCGAGGCGCTCTACGCCGACCTGGGCCACTTCGGCAAGCGGCCGATCCGCCTGGCCTGGTTCGCCGTCGTGATGCCCTGCCTCACGCTGAACTACTTTGGCCAGGGCGCGCTGCTGCTGGCGCGCCCGGAAGCGGTGAAGAACCCGTTCTTCAACATGGCGCCCGAATGGATGCTGCTGCCGCTGGTGGCGCTGGCCACGATGGCCACTGTGATTGCTTCGCAGGCGCTGATCACCGGCGCCTTCAGCGTGACCAAGCAGGCCATCCAGCTCGGCTACCTGCCGCGCCTGAAGATCCAGCACACCAGCGTGCGCCACACCGGGCAGGTCTACATGCCGTTCGTGAACTGGAGCCTGTTCACCGCCATCGTGCTCGCGGTGGTGATGTTCAAGTCCTCCAGCAACCTGGCGTCGGCCTACGGCATCGCCGTCACGCTGGACATGCTCATCACCACGGTGCTCACCTTCTTCGTGATCCGCTACAGCTGGAAGTACCCGCTGTGGCTGTGCGTGGTCGCCACCGGCTTCTTCTTTCTCGTCGACCTCGCCTTCTTCAGCTCCAACCTGCTCAAGCTGTTCGCCGGCGGCTGGTTCCCGCTGGTCATCGGTGGCGCGGTGTTCACGCTCATGATGACCTGGAAGCGCGGGCGCGAACTGATGGCGGACAAGCAGCACGCCGACGCGATCGAGCTCGGCAGTTTCCTGGACGCGCTGTTCATCGCGCCGCCCGGGCGGGTCGAGGGCACGGCAGTGTTCCTCACGGCCGACATCGGTACCGTGCCCAATGCCATGCTGCACAACCTCAAGCACAACAAGGTGCTGCACGCGCAGAACCTGTTCGTGACGGTGCGCGCCCATGAGGTGCCCTGGATCGGGCTGGACCGGCGGCTGCAGATCGAGCCACTGGGGCACGACTGCTGGCAGGTGGTCGTCAACTACGGTTTCAAGAACGATCTGGACTTGCCGGAAGCGCTTGAGCCCTTGCGTGGTCGAGGCTGCGACGTGAACCCGATGACGACCAGCTACTTCCTCTCGCGCGACGTCGTCGTGCCCACCATCAGCAGCGGCATGGCGCCGTGGCGCGAGAAGCTGTTCGCGCAGATGCACCACAACGCCAGCGCGGCGGCGGAGTTTCTCAACCTGCCGAGCAACGCCGTCATAGAGCTGGGCTCGAAAGTCGAGATCTAGATGCAGATCTTTGCCCCTCGTTCCACCGCTGCGCGGATCGCAAGCCGTGCTTTGTCCAGCGTCACCGCGGAACTGGCTTTGCCAGGCCGCAGGTGACGCCCCCTGGGGGGTGACGCCGCAGGCGGCGCGGGGGGCTCCCTACAATCCCGCGATGTCTTTTTTCCGTGATGTGAACCTCTCGGCCGCCACCGCCGGTTTCGTGGCCGTGCTGGTGGGCTTCACGAGCTCCGTGGCCATCGTCTTCCAGGCCGCACAAGCCTTTGGCGCCACGCCCGCGCAGATCACGTCCTGGATGTGGGCGCTCGGCCTGGGCATGGGGCTTTGCTCGGCCATTCCCTCGCTGGTGCTGCGCCAGCCGGTCATGATCGCCTGGAGCACGCCCGGTGCCGCCGTGCTGGCCACGGCCGGTCTTGCGGGCGGCTTCACCATGGCCGACGCGGTGGGGGCCTTCCTGATCAGCGCCGCGCTCATCGTGATCGTGGGCGCCACCGGCTGGTTCGAGCGGGTGATGAACCGCATCCCGGTGGCGATCGCGGCCGCGCTGCTGGCGGGCGTGCTCGCGCGCTTCGGCCTGCAGGCCTTTGCTGCCGCACAGACCGCGCTGCCGCTGGTGCTGCTGATGCTGCTGGCCTACCTGCTGGGTCGGCGCCTGCTGCCGCGCTACGCGGTGCCGCTCACACTCGCGGTGGCCATCGTCTACGTGGTCGCGCGCGGCCAGTTCAACGGAGGTGCGGTCACCTTCGAACTCGCCATGCCGGTATTTGTCATGCCCGCTTTCAGCCTGGTCGCGTTCACCAGCCTGGCGCTGCCCTTGTTCGTGGTCACCATGGCCTCGCAGAACCTGCCGGGTGTTGCCGCGATCCGCGCGGCCGGCTTCACCGCCATGCCGATCTCCCGGATCATCACGCTCAGCGGTGCGGCCACGCTGGTGCTCGCGCCTTTCGGTGCGTTCGCGCTCAACCTCAGCGCCATCACCGCCGCCATCTGCATGGGCCCCGAGGCGCACGCCGACCCGCAGAAGCGCTACACCGCCGCCGTGGTCTGCGGCGGCATCTATGTGCTGATCGGCCTGTTCGGCGCGGCCATCACCGGCCTGCTCATCGCCTTCCCCAAAGAGCTGGTGCTGGCCATCGCCGGCATTGCGCTGCTCGGCAGCATCGGTGCCGGCCTGCACACCGCGCTGCGCGACGAGACGCACCGCGAGGCCGCGCTCATCACCTTTCTCGTCACGCTCAGCGGCGTGGTCATCGGCGGCATCGGCTCGGCCTTCTGGGGCGTGGTCGCCGGCGCGGTGGCGCTCTTTGTGCAACAGTACGCCCTCAATCCCAGGAAATGATCCGCCAGATGAACATCCTCGTCGTTGCCGACCCACTCGAAGTCTTCAAGACCTACAAGGACACCACCTTCGCCATGATGCGCGAGCTGCAGCGGCGCGGCCACGCGCTGGCGGCCTGCGAGCCGCAGCACCTGCAATGGCAGAGTGGCCAGCCGGTGACGGCTCAACTGCGCCATGTCACGCTCACCGGCGATGCCGATGCCTGGTTCACCGTGGTGCGCGAGGGCCGCGAGCCGCTGCACACCTTCGACGCGGTGCTCATGCGCAAGGACCCGCCCTTCGACAGCGAGTTCTTCTACGCCACGCACCTGCTGGAACAGGCCGAGCGCGAAGGCGCGCGCGTGTTCAACAGCCCGCGCGCACTGCGCGACCACCCGGAAAAACTTGCGCTCATGGAATTCGCGCAGTTTGCGCCGCCCACGCTGGTGACGCGCCAGGCCGCGGCGGTGCGTGCCTTTCACGCGGAGCACCGGGACATCATCCTCAAGCCGCTCGACGGCATGGGCGGCATGGGCATCTTCCGCGTCGGCCCGGACGGCATGAACCTGGGCTCCATCATCGAAACCCTGAACCAGGGCGGTGCCACCAGCGTGATGGTGCAGCGTTACCTGCCCGAGATCGTGCAGGGCGACAAGCGCCTGCTGCTCATCGGCGGCCAGGTCGCGCCCTTCGTGCTCGCGCGCATCCCGCAGGGCAGCGAGGTGCGCGGCAACCTGGCCGCGGGCGGCAAGGGCGTGGCCCAGCCGCTGAGCGACGTGGACCGCGCCGTGGCCGAGGCCATCGCGCCCACGCTGGCCGCGCGCGGCCTGCTGCTGGTCGGGCTGGACATGATCGGCGACAAAGTGACCGAGATCAACGTCACCAGCCCGACCTGCTTCCAGGAGATCCAGCAGCAGACCGGTTTCGACGTGCCGGCGATGTTCGTCGACGCCCTGGAAGCGGCGCTGAAGTGAACGACAAGGCCCCTCCAGTCCAGCCGCGCAACCCGTTGCATGGCCTCACGCTGGAGGCGATCCTGACCGCGCTGGTGGACCACTACGGCTGGGGCGGCCTGGGCGAGCGCATCCCCGTGCGCTGCTTCAACCTCGACCCCAGCATCCCGTCCAGCCTGCGCTTCCTGCGCAAGACGCCCTGGGCGCGCGAAAAGGTCGAGGGCCTGTACCTCTTCATGCTGCGCGACCAACGCCGCGCGGGCCGAAGTTGAGCGGCGAGCGCCGCGCGCTCAGTGCACGCTGCTCTTGGAGAACAGGTTGAGCACCACCACGCCGGCAACGATCAGGCCCATGCCGATCAGGCCGGCCAGGTCGATGCGCTGGTCGTAGACCAGGTAGGCCACCAGCGTGATGAGCACGATGCCCAGGCCCGACCAGATGGCGTAGGCCACCCCCACCGGAATGCTCCTGAGCACCAGCGAGAGGCAGTAGAACGCCACGCCATAGCCCAGCACCACGACCAGTGAAGGCCCGAGGCGCGTGAAGTTCTCGCTGGCCTTCAGGGCGGTGGTGCCGATCACCTCGGCCACGATGGCCAGTCCGAGCATCATCCAGGCGTTCAATCGGTGGTCTCCCTTGTTTGCAAAGTTGTCGAGCAACAGGGACTCTGCCACAGGAGGCCAACCCATGTCCCCCTGTCGTGCACTCGAAGAACGCATTGCAGCCGACCGAAGAGGGGTGACCGGTCAGCGCATGGGCGTCACTGCACCATGGCGCTCATGGCTTGCGCGCGCGCCGGCACCGCGTACGTCAGGGGCGCCAGCGCGGTCTGGATGCGCTCCATCTGTGTGCCGCTGACGAGCTTGCCCAGCATCTGCTGGAAGCGCGGCTCCAGTGCGCCCGAGACGATGTACTGCCAGCGGTAAGCCTTGAGCACGGTGGCGTTCACCTGTTCGGCGCGTGCGCCCTCCTGCGCCATGCCGCAGACCTGCAGGAAGTACCCCGCATCGGCCTTTGCCTGCGCCTGCAGGATGCCGTCAACGCCGACCACCAGAGCGATCAGATCGTCCACTGCCGCGTCGCGCTGTGCGTCGTTCTCCAGCTTCGCGTCTTCGCGTTCCCACTCGAGCTCGTCGATGACCGCGTGCTGCGACTCTTCCCGCCAGTGGAACAGGAAGACATCCTTGAACAGCGGTGACAGGTCCGGGGCGGTGTCGATGCTGGCGCGGTAGTGCGCCTGCGAGAACAGTTCGATGTGGCAGGTGAGCGCCAGCACGGCCCAGGTGCACTTGCCCAGCACGAACGCGGCCACGTCGTTGGGGGACACGTCGAAACGGTAGCCTGCCGGCATGTGGGCGGCCACCAGCAGTTCAATGCGGCGAAACAGCTCCTGGTGCTTGAGCTCCTCGTCCGTGACGCGCACGATCGCCTCCAGCGCGGTCTGGTCGCCCAGCCAGTGGTCGCGGCTCAACTCGAGCATCTTCGCGCCAATGAAGCGCTCCACCAGGCCGAACATGTTGGCGTAGGTGCGGCCCTGCACCTGGCTCAGGAACCGGTGCTCGGAGGGGCTGAGAAAGGGCAGTTCATCGGCCAGCGACAGACCGTCGGGCAGGAAGGGGTGGGCCAGGTCGAAGTTGCGGCCACGAATCACGTCGTGGTCGATGTCCCAGCGCACGCGTTTGGAGACTTCAATGGTCTTGGCGTAGCGCGGGCTGTTCAGTGCGGTGGCGGTGTGGGTTTGCATGGTGTTTCCTTTCGGGGGTTCCGTCGGAGCGACGTGAGCCAAGGATTCCCCTGCGCGCGCCACCGCGCATGGGGCAGTTGTCCCGTTTCCCCCGTCGGTGGGATGTTGCAAGCCGCCAGGCGTGGGACCTGCGGCCCGGAAGCGGCGCATGCGCACGACAATCGGGCATGCCTGCCGTTCCGAGCCCGCCCGCGAACCTGCGTCAGAGCCTGCGCTTCTGCAGCGCGGCCGACGGCACGCGCATCGCGATCGCTTCCATCGGTTCAGGCCCACCGCTGCTGCGGGCCGCGCACTGGCTCAGCCATGTCGAACACGACCTGCACAGCCCGGTCTGGCGCCCCTGGCTCGCCGAACTCGCGCGCGACCACCGCTACATCCGGTACGACCAGCGAGGCTGCGGCCTGTCCGACAGCGCGGTGGCCGATTTCTCGCTCGACGCCTGGGTCGGTGACCTCGAGGCCGTGGTGGACAGCCTGGGCCTGCGCCGCTTTCCGCTGATCGGCATGTCGCAAGGCGGTGCGGTGGCCATTGCCTACGCGGTGCGCCACCCTGACAAGGTGTCGCACCTGATCCTGCCAGGCGCCTATGCGCGCGGCGCGCTGCAACGCGCAGCCAGCGACGCCGAGCGGCTCGAAGCCCAGACGCTGGTCAACCTCATTCGCCTGGGCTGGGGGCGCAACAACGCCGCCTTTCGCCAGGTGTTCACCAACCAGTTCATCCCCGGGGGCACGCCGATGCAGCACCAATGGTGGAACGAGCTGGAACGCCTGACCGCGAGCCCGGAGAACGCGGCGCGCACGCTCGAGGCGTTCCACCGCGTCGACGTGACCGACCTGGCGCGCCAGTTGCGTGTGCCCACGCTGGTGCTGCACGCGCGCGGCGATGCGCGCGTGCCGTTCGACGAAGGGCTGCGGCTCGCCGCACTGATACCGGGGGCGCGCTTCGTGCCGCTGGACAGCGACAACCACGTGCTGCTGGACACCGAACCGGCGTGGGCCACCTTTCTGTCAGAGCTGCGCGGCTTTCTGGGCACGGCACCGGCCGACGCCACCGAAAGCGCCGGCAGCGCGGCGCTGACCCCGGCAGAGCGTGAGGTGTTGCGCCTCGTGGCGCTCGGCCTGGACAATCTCGCGATTGCGCAGCAGTTGCACAAGAGCGAGAAGACGGTGCGCAACCAGGTGTCGAGCATCTTCGACAAGTTGGGCGTGCGCACGCGGGCCGAGGCGATTGTTCACGTGCGCGATCGCCAAGGTTGACGGCGGTGGTGGCGCTCCGCTCCCACCGCATGCCCTGAGGCCGTGTGTATCCTGGCGCACAGTGTTCTCATGGAGTTCACACGTATCCTCGGGTTCTTCGTTTTGCAGAGGTGATGCCATGTCTACAGATTTCACACCCTGGTTCACTGTCGATGCCAATGGCACCCCGGCCCGCGAGGGCGTCTATGAGACGACGGGGCTGGGCATTCCCGGCGAAAGTCACAGCGTGCTGCAGCATGGGTTCCGCTACTGGGGCGGCACGGGTGCATGGGGCGACCTGGGCGCGACGCCTGCCGCCGCCGCCTCGGTCAAGGACCACAATCCGGTGTTTCCATTCACCGTTCGCCACTGGCGGGGCAGAACCGCGCCAGCCCCCTGACCGGCAAGCCCGGAAGCCCTCTGCCGTGTGCGCGGCGGCCGCAGCCGGGACCGTCGCCGTCCTACAGCTGTGCCTCGCGATGGCCTACACGCCGCCCCGTTCTCCTGACCCTAGGATGGGCCATGCACATTCCTGGAGCACATTCATGAACACCATCATCTATATCGTCGGCCTGATCGTCGTGGTCGGCTTCATCCTGAGCTTCTTCGGCTTGGGTTGACGCCGGGGCGCTTCAGAGCTTCTCCGTCTCACCCACCTTGGGCTGCCACTTCATCAGCCGTTTCTCGATCCGGCCCACCGCCGCGTCCAGCGCCAGCGCAAACGCGGTCAGCACCACGATGCCGGCCATCACGGTGTTGATGTCGAAGCTGCCCTCGGCCTGCAGGATGAGGTAGCCCACGCCCTGGCTGGAGCCCAGGTACTCGCCCACCACCGCGCCGACGAAGGCCAGGCCCACCGAGGTGTGCAGCGAGCTGAATACCCAGCTGGTCGCGCTGGGCAGGTAGACGTGGCGCAGCAGTTGCTTCTGGCTCGCGCCCAGCATGCGCGCGTTGGCCAGCACGACCGGGCTCACTTCCTTCACGCCCTGGTAGACGTTGAAGAAGACGATGAAGAACACCAGCGTCACACCCAGCGCCACCTTGCTCGCGATGCCCAGGCCGAACCAGACGGCAAAGATGGGCGCCAGGATGATGCGCGGCATCGAGTTCATGGCCTTGATGTAGGGCTCCAGGATCGCCGAGGCCATGGGGCTGAGCGCCAGCCACAGCCCGCCGCCCAGGCCGCCGATGGCGCCAATGGCGAAGGCCAGCACGGTCTCGGTCAGCGTCACGCCCAGGTGTTTGTAGATGTCGGCGTCGGTGACGAACCAGGTCCAGATGCGCTCGGCCACGCGCACCGGCTCACCGAAGAAGAAGGCGGCTTGGCGGTCGTTGTCGAACATGAAGGGCGGGATCAGCCCGGGCGTGGTCATCGCGTACCAGAACAGGATGAGCGCGACCAGCAAGGCCAGTTGCCACAGGCGCAGCGTCTTCGGCTGCGGTTTGATGAGGTTCCACATGGTGGTCACGCGGCTTTCTTCAGCTGCTGTTCGTAGCCCTTGAGCACTTCCTCGCGCATCACCGCCCAGATGGCGGCGTGCAGCTCGACGAAGCGCTGCGTGGTCTTGATCTCGGCCACGTCGCGCGGGCGCGGGATGTCGATGGCGAACTCGCCGATCGGGTGACTGGCCGGGCCCGCGCTGAGCACCACCACGCGGTCGCTCATGGCGATGGCTTCGTCCAGGTCGTGGGTGATGAACAGCACCGCCTTCTTCTTCGCCGCCCAGAGGTCCAGCACCTCGTTCTCCATCAGCTGGCGGGTCTGGATGTCGAGTGCCGAGAAGGGCTCGTCCATCAGGATGATGTCGGGGTCGAGCACCAGGGTCTGCGCCAGGCTGGCGCGCTTGCGCATGCCGCCGCTCATCTGGTGCGGGTAGCGGTCGCCAAAACCGCCCAGGCCGACGCGGCGCAGCCATTCCTCGGCCTGCGCGCGCGCCTCATCATCGGGTGCGCCGCGAAACGACAGGCCCGCCATCACGTTGCCCAGCGCGGTGCGCCAGGGCATCAGGCTCTCGGTCTGGAACATGTAGCCCGCGCGCCTGTTGATGCCTTGCAGTGCCTCGCCGAACACCTTGACGGTGCCCGTGCTGGGCGCGAGCAGGCCGGCCGCGACGTTGAGCAATGTGCTCTTGCCGCAGCCGGTCGGCCCCACCACGCTGACGAACTCGCCCGCGCCCACGGTCAGCGTCACATCGCGCACGGCGGTGTAGCGCTGACCAGGGTCGTCCTTGCTGATGAAAGTGCAGGACACGCCCTGCAGGTCGATCGCAGGACTCGTCACATCAACCTTTCGGGTACTTGGCGTTGGCCTTCTGCACGAAGGCGTTCGTGTAGACCGCGTTCAGGTCCAGCTTGGCCGCGGCGATCTTGTCGTCCACGCTGGCCAGGGCCCGGAAGGCGGTGTCCGCGCCCTTGGCGGGGAAGCTGCCGTCCCGGGAGAGCGCGCCCTTCGCGGCCATGAAGGCGTCGATGTAGACCGCGCGGTCGCCCAGCAGGTAGCTCTCGGGCACGGCGTTGATGATGTCGCCCGGGCCGGCGGCCTGGATCCACTTGTTGGCGCGCACGATGGCATTGGCCATGGCCTGCGCGGTGTTGGGGTTCTTGTCCAGGAAGGGTTGGGGCGCATACAGGCAGCCGGCGGGCATGGGGCCGCCGAACACCTTTTCTGCCTCGGAGACGATGCGCGTGTCGGTGACGATCTTCAGGTCGCCCGAGCGCGCCAGCAGGGTGATGACGGGGTCGAGGTTGCTGATGGCGTCGATCTGGCCCGAACGCATCGCGGCCACCGCGCCGTTGCCCGCGCCTACGCCGACGATGCTCACGTCGCTGGGCTTGAGACCGGCCTTGGCGAGCACGAAGTTCACCATCACATTGGTCGAGCTGCCGGGGGCGGTCACGCCGACCTTCTTGCCCCTGAGGTCGGCCACGCCCTTGAAGTTCGGCATGGTCTTGGGGTTCACGCCCAGCACGATCTGCGGCGCCAGGCCCTGCAGCGCGAAGGCGCGCATGGGCTGGCCCTTGAACTGCATGTTGATCGTGTGCTCGAACGCGCCCGAGACCACGTCGGCGCTGCCGCCGACCACCGCGGCCAGTGCGCGCGAGCCGCCCGCGAAGTCGACGATGGTGAGGTCCAGCCCCTCGTCCTTGAAATAGCCCAGCTGCTCGGCGATGGTCAGCGGCAGGTAGTACAGCAGATTCTTGCCGCCCACGGCGATGGTGGCCTTGGGCTTTTCCAGGTTTTGCGCGAACGTGAAGCCAGGCAGGGTGGCGGCGGCCAGACCGCCCGCAATGAGGTGTCGTCTCTGCATGTCAAAGTCTCCTTCGTTGGTTTTCGATGGGGGCGTCGGCCCCGGGGGAAGCCCGATGATAGTAACCCCCTGGAGTACCCCGGGGACGCCCTGGGGACTTCGGTTCAGAGCGGCAGGCCGTCCACGAAGACCTTGAGCTCATCGGGCTCGAAGGCGGTCCACTGCTCGTTGCTGGTCAGCGGCGTGGTCACCACCACGGCGGCGCGGTCGCCCGGGTGGTTGAGCTCGGCGAAGTTCACCGTCCAGTCCCGGTCCATCAGCGTGGCCTGGGCAAACGGGTGCTGGCGCACCAGCCAGTGCAGTTTGGTGCTGCAGTGCGCCCACAGCGCCTCGCCGTTCGAGAGCAGGAAGTTGAAGCTGCCGAAGCGGCGCACCTGCGGCACCAGTTCGCGCAGCGTGAGGGTGAGTTCGTGCACGTCGGGCAGGCTGGCGTGCGACTTGGCCAGTTCCTGCATCAGCCAGCAGAAGGCGCGTTCGCTGTCGGTGGTGCCCACTGGGCGAAACAGGCTGTGCAGCGGCGGGTCGTAGTCCTTCAGGTCGCCGTTGTGCGCAAACACCCATTGCCGGCCCCAGAGCTGGCGCACGAAAGGGTGGGCGTTCTCCAGCGCGACCTCGCCGATGGTCGCCTTGCGCACATGGGCAATGATGTTGCGGCTCTTGAGCGGGTAGCCCTGCAGGAACTCGGCCATGGGCGAGTCGGCCGCGCTCTGGTGGTCCACGAACAGGCGCAGCCCCTTGCCCTCGAAGAAGGCGATGCCCCAGCCGTCGGCGTGGTGGTCGGTGCGGCCGCCGCGCTGGCAGAAGCCGGTGAAGCTGAACGACGCGTCGGTGGGCGTGGCGCAGTTGAGACCGAGCAGTTGGCACATGCCGCTTATTGTGCCCCCACGCTCCGCCGCTGCGCGGGTCGCTGCCCCCCGCGGGGGCGCGTTTCGCCTTGGGGCGGCCCGGCGGCGAAACGTGCCATTTGCAGGAGGCGAAGCATCAGCGATCCCGGAGTTTCAGCGCAGCGGTCAAGGCCAGGGCACAGATGGCCGCCAGCATGAGAAAGGTTTCCTCGAACGCCGCCACGCGCGCGGGCACGTTGGCGCTGGCGGCGGTGAGGCTGGCGCCGTGCGCGGCCAGGCGCCATTCGAGCACGATACCGCACAGGCTCACACCGGCGGCGCCGCCGAGCATGCGCAGGAAGTTGATGACGCTGGTGCCCTGCGGAATGTGGCTGCGCTCCAGGCCGCGCATGGCACCGATGTTGAGCGAAGGCAGGATGAAGCCCAGGCCGATGCGGCCCAGGATGGCCCACACCACCAGCAGCGGGATGACCTGCGCCGGGCGGCCCGGGTCGATGGTGACCATCAGCGCGAACGAGGCGCTGAGCAGCACCAGGCCGATGCTGACCAGCCGGTGCGTGGGCTGGTGGTCGGCCAGTCGGCCCACGCCAGCGATCACCACCGCCAGCACCAGGCCCGAGGGCAGCAGGATGGTGCCCACGTGCGAGGCCGACAGCCCCAGGCCGCTCTGCATGTAGACCGGCAGCAGGTAGGTCGAGCCAAACAGCGCAATGCCGTAGATGAAGGCCACGATGCTGCCCATGCCAAAGCGCCGGTCCTTGAACAGCATGAGGTTCATCAGCGGGTCCACGCCCTGGTCCGGGTGGGCCCGGCGTGCCCGCAGCGTGCGCCGCTGCAGCACCACGAACAGCACCAGGATGAAAGCCGCGCCACCCAGCAACGCCGCCGCAGCCAGCGCGGTGCCGCCGTGCAGTTCCACCAGGCCGTTGAGCAGGCACAGCGTGCCCACGGCCGCCAGCAGCAGGCCGCGCCAGTCCAGGCCCGCGCCCTGCGGGTTGGCCGCTTCGCCACCCGGCGAGGTGGTGGGCACGAAGCGCCGCGCCAGCCACAGCGACGTGATGCAGAAAGGCACCACCATGAAGAAGATCGAGCGCCAGCCGAAGCCATCCACCAGGAGACCACCGATGCTGGGCCCCAGCGCGGGCGCAAGCACCACGCCCATGCCGAAGATGCCGCTGGCGCGCCCCTGTTCGTGCGGCTGGAAGGCGCGCAGGATGATGATGGCGGGGATGGGCTGCACCACGCCGGCGGCCAGGCCCTCGGCCACGCGCGCGGCCAGCACCAGTGGGTAGTGGTTGGCCAGGCCGCCGGCCACGCCTCCGATCAGCAGCAACCACATGCAGCCTTCATAGGTGCGCCGGTAGCCGTAGCGCGCCAGCAGCCAGGGCGTGGTCAGCATGGAGACCGTCATGGCCGCCATGAAACCCGAGGTCACCCACTGCGCGCGCTCCTGGCCGAGCGTGAAGTGGTGGCTCATGTCCGGAATGGCGACGTTGATGACCGTCGAGGACATGATGGCCGCCATGGTCCCCACCATCACCGAGAGCAGCAGCAGCCAGCGGTAGCGCTCGCCATAGCGATCGCGCAGGGCGGGCAGGGAAGAGTCGCTGGGTGTGGGAGTCATGGTCGGACGCGGCGGGTAGCGCGGTCAAGCTTAGCGGGTTTGAGCGCGTGGGCGCTGCACAGGCGCGCCATGGGGCTCGGGTATATTGGTCCGGGTCCGCCCTGTCCCCCGCGCTGCCTGTTTCCATGCCACCTGTCCCGAACGCCTCCCTGATCATCCGCGGCCTGTTGCTGCTGATCGTGGCCGCCGGCGTCTATTTCTTCCGGGGCTTCCTGGTGCCGGTGCTGGCCGCGCTCATCATCGGCTTCGCCAGCTGGCCGCTGTACCGCCGCGCGGTGCGGGGCTGCGGCGGCAACACCACGCTGGCGGCCAGCCTGGCGCTGGTGCTGGTGATCGTGGTGCTGATCGTGCCGCTGAGCATCGCGCTGCACTACGCGCTGCAGGAGGCCAGCGCCTTCGTGGACTGGCTGCTCGCCGTCAACCGCCACGGCGCCCCGCCCCCGGCCTGGATCACGGCCCTGCCCTGGGTGGGCGAGACGCTGGCCACCTACTGGCGCGAGCACCTGGGCGAACCACATGCGCTGGGCGACTGGGTGCAGATCCTCAGTGGGCAGCACATCGGCAACATCTACCGTTGGGTGCTCAGCGCCACCGGCGATGTGGCCCACCTGGCGCTCACGCTGCTGTTCATGCTGATCACGCTGTTCTTCGTCTACAAGGATGGCGCTCGCATCGCCGGCCAGCTCGACACCATTGGCGAGCGCCTGCTGCCGCTGCAGTGGCAGCGCTTCTCGCGCGTGGTGCCGGCCACCGTCAGCGCCACCGTCACCGGCCTGGGGCTGATCGCCGTGGGCGAGGGCGTGGTGCTGGGCGTGGCCTACTGGATCGCGGGCGTGCCCTCGCCCGTGCTGCTGGGCGTGGCCACCGGCTTCATGGCGCTGATTCCCGGTGGCGCTCCGCTGTCCTTCACCCTGGTCTCGCTCTACCTGGTGGGCTCCGGCCATTTCTGGGCCGGCCTGGGCCTGTTCGCCTGGGGGTCCATCGAGCTCTTCATCGTCGACAAGACCCTGCGCCCCCGCCTGGTGGGCGGGCCGGTGAAGCTGCCCTTCCTGCCGACCTTCTTCGGCCTGGTGGGCGGCGTGACCACCATGGGCATCGTCGGCCTGTTTGTCGGGCCGGTGCTGATGGCGCTGCTGGTGGCGATCTGGCGCGAGTGGGTGCACAGCATGAGCCCGCCCGCGGCGCTGCCCCCGCCCGAAGAAGACGAAGCGCGCTAGCGCGGCACCGCCGCCGCGGCCACACAGGCTGCGCAGATGCAGGCCTGCCCGCGCGCCGCATCCGGAATGCGCTCGAACAGCGCCGGGTCGAACGTCTCGCTCATGCACCAGCAGGGCGGTTGTGTCTGGCCGGTGGCGCGCTCGATCTCCATCGCGCAGCGGTTGTCGCCACCGCACAGGGGGCAGCGGGTGGGGTCCGGCACGGTGGCTTGCGGGGTGCTCATGGCGGCAGTGTAGGGCCTGTTCACACTATTTTTCCCAGTGCGAATGGGGTGGAAACAGCGCCAATCGAGGCGCGCGACGACGGCCAGACTGGGTGTCTGGCCTGGGAGTGCAACGAAGAGTGGCGCTGTTTCCACCCCATCCCCTTCGGGTTGCGGCCAAAAGGGCCATGCGCGGCGTTGCGAAGCCTTGCCGGGGGGCAACCCCGGCTGCGTTTCGCGCC
>NZ_JBFXCD010000019.1:0-74578 GCF_050182545.1 Hydrogenophaga sp.
TGTCATTGTTGTAGGTGAAAAACGAACAAGCCGCGCCGGCGCCGCGCGGGAAAGGCGAAGTCAGGCAGTGAAGGGAGTGCCGTCCGGGAAAGCGAGCACCTGCGGCTCAGGGGCAGACCAGGCTCACCCGATCACCCAGCCATAGAACTCGCCGGGCGGGTGGTTCGCCGCAAACCAGCGACCCATGGCCTGCGAGGAAGCGAAACCGTCCGCCACTGCAAGGTTCATCAGCTCCCAGTGGCTCAAGGGCTGGGCACCCAGCAGCGCATTGCGCAGGCCCCAGTGGCCCACGTCCATGCGCAGCACATCCACGCGCTCGATCGGCCAGCTGCCGAGCTTGAGCGTGCGGCGCGTACGCAGCCCGGTGTAGCAGTGGGCGGTGTCACCGATCGCCGGCACGTGCTGGCGCTGGCCAGCGGATCGGATGGTCTGGCGCTTCTTGCCCTCCCAGACCGAGCGGGCGAACACTCGTTGGAAGTTCAGGAGCATGGCGGCACCTCGTTCCACTCGCGACCATCGAGCAGGCGGCCCGCGGCCTTCTTACCCACTCTGACCACCTGCCGCGATGACTCCAGCACACGATCACCTACCCAGGCGATCGGGCGGACTTGCCCGGTGGTGTCAACGACATCGCGCCAGTCCTTGGCAGCATATGGGGTGCTGCGTGACTCCGGGGGCATCCACTCTCCCCACTGCTTGAACAGGAACGGCACGCCGGCGGCCGCGCACTGGTCGCGCAGGCTCCGTGCCCAACTCGGGTGCATGGGCCGCGCGTTGGGGCCGCTCTCGCCGCCGACGATGACCCAGTCGACGCGCGGGCCATCCTCGCGCCACTCACCGAACCGCTGCCACCGTTCGCCTGTGAGTGCGTTATGGCCCACCGCTGGCGGGCTGTCCTCGGTGTCGAACCCTTCTTCCCAGTAGTCGCGCGGAATGTCGCGGTCAGCATGGCCATCGCTGATGTCGGTGAGATCCACTGGCCCCAGCAACGGCTCCATGCTCAGAAAGCGCACGCGCGCTGGCACCTGCAGCAGCTTGGGGATGTCGCGGTCGGCCTCGGCCTGGTTGCAGATGGTGGCGCCGATCCAGACATTTGCGTGGGCGCTGATGCTCTCGGGCCAAGCCGCTGGATCTTCATACCAAACCGGCAGCATGCTGCGCGCGTTGCCGATTCGCTTCGTGAGCAGCAGCCAGTCGAGATTCGGCGTCTCGCTGATCAGCTGGAAAAGGTCGGCACGCCACATGGGATCGACTTCGTTGTCGAACACGTCGGCCAGGCTGGCGCAGAACACACGCTGGCGGCGGCCGTGCACAGCGAAGAACGCCGCGTGTGCCTTGTTCCACTTGAGCGGCTGGCGCCAGTTGGCAGCGCTGGTGCGCGTGCGTTTGACGCCGGCCCCCCAGCGCATGGCGTTGCCACTGACCGCAAAGCGCCTGTCCCAGGCCTTGGCGTAGCAGCCGTCGCAGCCCGGGCTGACCTGTGTGCAGCCAATCCACGGATTGAACGTGTGGTCCGTCCACTCGATCTTGCTGTTCGCGCTCATGAGGTTGAATCCTTTCGCAGCGCTGCGCGCAGCAGTCGGCCATAGCTGGAGCTGTCGCCGATCACATCGCCCTGGGTGTGGCCGTCACCCCTGGCCAGGTGGTTGATCGCGTCGACGCAGGCCTGCAGGTAGGCCACGTCGCTCAGAAACGCGAAGTCTTTTCGGCCAGCTCGGTACCGCGTGTTGATCGTCTGCTGGATGGCGGTCGGTACCAGGCGCCAGTGGCGGCTGCACATGAAGCGGCCGGTGGCCACCGTTGCCGGGCATTTGAAGGCGTCACATTGGCGGCTCATGACGTCTTCCTCCCGATCGCCACGACCCGGCCGCACAGGCGTGCCGTCTCACGTATGGCCTGCACCTGCAGCTGCGCGTGCTCCTCGCTGATCGCGTAGATCTGAAACATGAAGCAGCCATCGGGGGAATCGAACTCGACGCTGTACAGGTGCCAGCGCATGTTTCGGCCGGCGGGGTCAGGAACCGTGAGCGGCGCCAGCATGGCGGGTATTCCAGGCATCACGCACCTCCCTTCACCTTGAAAACCTCGCTCACCTCGAAGCCCGCTTCCTTCGCCAGGCGGACCTCCTCATGGGTGATCAGGTGCATGCCGGACGCGAGCCAGCCCGCCGGCACCAGACCAGCCCGCCAGGGCAGTGGCTTCAGCTGCGCCAGGCGCTCGTATTTCTCGGCCGTGGTGTGCCCATCCCAGGCGCCGGGGTAGGGCGCCTGGCCAGCGAAGAGGTGCGCCTGGCTCTCGTGGTAGTGCCAGCTCGCCTGGCCCGTGGGCAGGTCGATGAAAACGCAGCCATGCCAGTCCTCGCTCCAGCCCTCGATCGCGGTGCGCGCCACCCCGGCCGGGAAGCACTTGGCCAGCGCTGCCACCACCTGGTTGCGCTCCAGGTAGGCGCCGTCCTTCTCGCGCTCGAGCAGCGCCACCCGGCCCCGCAGCAGCTCGATCAGCAAGGCCGCCTCGTCCATGTTGTCCGCGATCTCGCTCTCCGGGTTCTCCAGGCGCAGGTGCGCGGCGTCATCGCCCAGGCACGCCACGATCGCCGCGGCGTGCTCATCGTCGTCGCCGGCGCCGTCGTCCAGCTCCAGATCAAAGTCCCCATCCATCGTCATCCTCCCGTTCGTTGTCGAGCCCGCGCCAGCGCCGGAAGCGCCAGCCAGGTCCAGATGCCGAGCACGCTCGTGGCGGCGAACACGGCGTGTTGCAGCACCAGGAACCACAGGCCCTGTGCTGCCCCGAAAGCGATCCACCCGACATTGCTGGCCAGCCAGATCACGAAGGCCCAGCCCGCGCCGCGGCACTTCGTGGCCAGCAGTAGGGACCCCGCCACGCCCAGCGTGGCCGAGGCCAGTTCAAGCCATTGCTGTGCGGTCATGAGGCCCTCCGCACCGTGAACCCGTGAGTGCGCAACAGGCGCGCGGCCGCACCCAACTCGCGCGCCAGTGCTTCGTCGAAGCCGTGGTTCCAGTCGTAGAGCGGGCCGATGCGCCGCACGCGCCCGCGCTGCAGATCCACCTTGAGCAAGGCGCTCACCAGGGCAGGGCGCTCCAGCTCAACCTGCGCGGCGATGTTCAAGGCGCTCAAGGGGCCGCTCATGCGCAGCAGCTGGCGGATCTGCTCGGTGCGCGATGTCTGTGCCTGGCGGTCTTCCTTGCGCTCGGGCAGGTCGAACGGCCAGCTCGCGCGCACCGGGCTGGCCAGCGCGCTGACCATCTGCGGAAAAGGACTCGCGGTGGTGCTCATGCAGCCAGCCCCCGATCGCGCGCCACGTTGAGCTCGGCCATCTGTTCCTGGGTGCCGCCCTTGGCCTCGTGCACGGTGCTCACCAGCCGGCGGTACGCCGCGCGGATCTCATCCTTCGACGAGGTCGGGTCCAGCCCCAGCACTTCCCACCATGGGCGGTCAGGGCGGGGCGGTGGCAAGGCCGCGAAGCCGGTGAAGGCGCGGTCCAGCACCTCGGCGCCGCCGTGGCGCTCGATGGCGCGCATGGCCTCGAGCGTGGCGGCAACTGCCGCCAGGTTGTCCTCCACCGTCGTGTACTGGTCGACGGCGATGCAGCGCCGCCGCCCCATATCCTCGAAGTACACCGCCACACCCGGGTCGGCCGGGCGGCCCTGGTCGCTGCGCGGCAGGCCGTCCAGTCGGGTCTTCAGGTTCGTGCTGATGACCACATCGTCGCGCTCGATGCCCATGCGCTTGAGCTCGGCCAGCACGCGGTGCACGGCCTCGGCCACCGAGATGTCCGTCTTGCTGCGCCAGTTGCTGGCGCCGGTCTTGGTCATCTTGCCGAAGTGGCCGAAGCGGCGATCGGCGGGCCCGGTGCGTTTCCAGCCTGTCGGCCAGGTAAGGGGGTAGGCGTTGATCGTCATGCCTCAGCCCTCCAGCGTGTGGCGCACGCTCACCGGAAACGGGTTGTGCGGGGTGGGCGTCTCGGACGGCCGCGGCAGCGCTGCCACAGCCGGCTCCAGAAAATCGCTCTTCGGTGCGCCGGTGGCGCGGATGTAGTCCACCTCCACCTTGGCCGATTCGATCAGCGTGTCGCCCACGCCCTTCATGGCGTTGGCCCGCGCCACCTGGGCCTTCACCTGCTCGGGGTCGAGCGCCTTGCCATCACGGCCCATGGCGCGCAGGTCACCCAGCACCCCCAGAAGGTGCTCGCGGATCTGCGTCATGTGCGGCGTTGTTGTTTCGGTTGTCACTGCTGCAGCTCCTCGGCGTTGCGTTTGATTCGTTTGACCTGGCGCGTGATCGCGCCCTTGATGGCCACCAGGCGGCCCAGTTCCGGGTCCCTGAACCTCGGGTGGTTGCGCCTGGCGTTCTCGGCCTTGGTGATGCACTCCAAGCGGTCCTCGGTGATCTCCTCGGGTACAAGGGTTTTCATGCCCGGCTTGAAGATGACGATGTGGCCCTCAGGCACTGGCCCGTGAGCCTTCTCCCACACGAGCCGAGTGACGGGCGACCAGCGCAGGTGGTTGGGTCCGGGTGTCTCGGCCACCTTCTGCTCGACGTGCAGCTGCTCAGGCCGCCGCGCGTTCCTCACCACCCTGTAGCTGCCAATCGGCATCCAGGTGTGCGGCATCTGGCCCGGCTTGAACCGGGTTTCGGCGCTGCGCCCGCCGGCGACGACGTGCTTGCCCTTGTTCCATGGAACGATCCCGGGCTTGAACTGGTTGGCCACCATCAGTGGGTTCTGCTTGCCACGGCGAATGCGCCCCGACAGGTCGCTGGCCAGGAAGGCAGCGCTCTTGGCCAGGCCGAGCTTTTTGGCCATGCGGTGAACCGAGTGCTTCGTCCGCTTGAGAACGGTGGCCACCACCTCGGCAGAAAAGTCCGGGTACAGCCGCCGCAGAGCGCCCAGGTCCTCGTTCGTCCAGGGTTGCCGCGGCCGGTTGATGCCTCTCGACTTCGTCATGCCGCACCCCCTTGACCCGCCCGGCGCTTCGCCTCGGCTCGCTGCGCCTTCTTCTTCGCCAGAATGCGCTCGCGGTTGGCCGCGTAATACGCACGGCCGGCCGCCCTGTGCGCCTCGGCACGCTCTTCGTCGGTCAGCAGCTTGCGGCGCTGCCAGGCAGCCTTGTAGAGCTTCCTGGCCTCCCGGTTCCTGTCGCGCCACTCGCGCTGGTACTCGCGGCGCCATTCCTTGTTGCGCTCGTTCCAGGCCTTGCGCCGGGCCCGGTCGGCGGGGTCCGCCTTCAGCCGCTGGTACCGCGCGCGGTAGTAGGCCAGCGCGCGCTCGCGGCGCATCCTGGCCACCGCAGCTTCCTGCTGCGCGGCTTCATCGTCATCCAGCGCGGGGGGCATGCCGCGCGCGGTGATGCGCTGGCCAGGCCTCAGCGCGCGCCCGGCGCGCACCAGCGTGATCCCACGCCCGGCCGGCTTGCGCACGGGCGCCCGCTCGATCAGCGCCATGAAAGGGTTGCCCACCACCTCGGCCGCCGGCGCGCTGGCGCGCGCGTCCTTGTCAAACACCTGCTCGTCCACGCTTTTCCTCCTGGTCCCACGCCCGCCCCACCGTCGCCTGCAAGGCCGCCGCGTGGCTCAGGCACTCCCCATCCGTCGCACCATCCGGCGCCGGCACCACCATCCCGAACATCAGCACGTCCAGCTCGCCGGGCCCCGTGCGCCTGGCCATGCCCAGGTGCACGCCGCCGGGCACTTGCCGCAGGTCCACCCGCTCCCGCAGATCCGGCTGCGCCAGCAGGGCCTTGGCCGCCTGGCGCACCACCGCGGGCTGCTTGATGCGGTAACCCGCGCCCTGCTGGTAGTCGGCCTGGCCCAGCATCACCAGGTCGGCCAGTGCGTCCTCCAGCGCCACCGGGCTCTGCGCGCAACCCGCCAGGTCCTCGCGGGGCACCCAGGTGCCGGCGGCCATCAGCTGGCGCAGCGCGGCCTTGTAGGCCCGGGTGTGCAGGATCTCCAGCCCATCAGCGGCAGTCATCGCCAGCTCCAGGCAGCGGCCGAATCTGGTCGGCCAGGTTCACGCGCCGGCGCAGAGCCACGCGGCGCTCGCTGCAGGCGAGGATCCAGCGCACCTCCGCCGCATCCATCGCGCCACACATTGCGGCCAGCAGGCGGCCAGGCAGCCACATCAGCGCGGTCATGAGCCCGCCCACCGCCACGGCCGCCAGGAAGGCGGCCCGCCACATCAGCACGCGCGCCATCACTGCACCTCCTGCGCGGGCTTGATGTGGATCGCGGCCAGCGTGCGGGCCGGGCCCAGCAGCTGCTCCACCCACTCCATGGCGGCCGCCACGCTCACCGCGCCGCGCACCACCATGCACCGCTTCACGCCCTGGGGCGTCACATGGGTCACCTTGAATTCCATGGTCAACCTCCCTCGGCTGCGGGGCCGTCCACCACCAGGTCGGGCACGGCTTCCTCGTCCACCAGGGCGAAGGCCTCGATCTCGGTCAACTCGCTGAAGTCGTCGCCGTGGTCGTCTACGAAGCAATCGACGATCAGGCTGGCCACCTCTTCCACCACCGCCGGGCTGGCGCTGGCCAGGCGGTTGCGGTTCATCTCGTAGAGGGCGCGCGGCATGCGCACCACGCGCTCGTAGCGCTCGATCTCGCGCACCACCAGGCGCACGTCGACCATGTCGTAGGGGGTGGTGCTCATCAGAACAACTCCTCGGTGCGCGCGTCGCGCAGCTGCTCGGCGGCGTTCACGCCCAAGTTCAGAAAGTGGTTCACCACCTGCGACAGCCCGTCCGAAAGCTCCATGTCGTGCACATCGGAGTTGAAGGCCTCCATGGCGGCGTAGAGCACCGGGTCGATGGACAAGCATCGCTCGCCATAAGCGCACAACGCACGGCTCACCACGCCGATCCGTGGCACGGGCTGCACGGCCAGGCCATTGGCCAACTCGGCGCGGTGCTGCTGCACATCGGCGCCCGCCTTCAGCGCGCTGGCCTCGGTCAACAGGTCCCAGAGTTGTGAGCCCGGACCAGCCAGGTATGCCAAGCGCGGATCCTGCTGCAGGCGGTGCAGGGCGTGCATGACCGCTCGGAAGGCTGCTCCGAGCTGCTCCTCCAAGCCCGCGGTGTTCAGCACCCGCTGTGCGCTTTCGGTTCCTTCGCTCACCACAGGCCGAGTCCACGGCCGCGCCATGCCTTCGCTGGTTTCGATGGAGTCGTTCATTGCAGGGCACCTTCCCTCACCACCAGCAGCTCGCCCGACTGGGTGAGGCCGATGCGGCGTACGTCGGCGGTCCCGTCGTTCAGGTGCTCTTGCAGGTTCATGTAGTCGTCGCGCCAGGATTCGGCGCAGCGCTCGGCGCTGTACACCCGCTCGCGCAGCTCCTCGAGCTCGTCGCCCTGTTCGGCGACGAGAGTGCGCAGGTGCTCGAGCTCCATGCGCTCGAGGTGCGATTGAATCCGGCGCGTGGCCGGCGTGTGTTGGGTACCCATCTCAGCCTCCCAGCATCAAAACAATCGTCGCCAGGTAGACCAGCGCGAGAATGAAAACCAGCGCGGCCAAGGCAACCCAGACCTTCATTGCCTTCCCGGGCTTGTGTTGCGGCGCGCTCATGACAGGCCCTCTTCCAAAGAACGCATCGGCGCTGGCCGCGGTGCCAGGTCTGCCTTCTTGGCCGCACGCTTCAGCCGCAGGTCGAGCGCCCGATATTCGAAGCGCAGGCCCATGGTTCCGCGCTCTTCGCCCAGCGCGTGCGCCAGCAGCACATGCACCTCGGCCTTGGGCCGCGCATCCATCTCCAGCACCAGCAGCGCGCGGCGCAGGTTGGAGTCGTCGAACAGGCGCAAATCCGTCAGATCGAATGGAAAGCGCAAGCCGTTGTAGAGGCCGAGCAGCAGGTTGGCCGCGGCCTTCTCGCTGCTGCTGTAGCGCTGGCCCATGAGCCACAGGTGAACCAGCGCGTCGATCTGCTCTTGCGTGGGGTTGTATGCAGCCATCACGCCACCCCCATTTCTTCGGCCAGCGCGCGCGCCTGGCGCTTCTTCAGCCGACCGCCGTCCACCGCCTGCAGCTCGGCCGCCAGTTCCTCTCGGCTCAGGTTCAAGTACACGCCGGTGCTCTTCAGGCTGGCGTGGCCCAGCGCGGCCTGCGCCACCTTCATCGCCATGCCCGGGCTCTGCGCGCGGCTGCGGCGCACGATGTTCATGCCCCGGCTGTGGCGCATCCAGTGGGGGGATGCGCGCTCGTCCAGGCCCGCCTCCCGGATCCAGTGCTTCATGCGCAGCTCGTAGCTGCGCGGCGTCAGGTGGCCACCAAAGCGCCCCGGCACCAGCGGCTCGGGCCGGCCGTTGCCGTCGTACTGGCGATCGGCCAGGCTCAGCAGCGCCTGCAGGTGCGTGCGCAGCGGCATCGTCACCGCGTATTCGTTGCCGCGCTTGCCCTTGCAGTCCTCGGGGCGGCTCACCAGCCAGCCCACGCGCAGCGCCAGCGCCACCTGGGGTACGGTCAGCCGGCTGAACTCACCAATGCGCATGCCCGTGAGCAGCAGGGCGGCCATCCAGTGATAGTCGCGCTGGGCCAGTGGGTCCGCGCAGGCCTTCGCCGCGTTCAGCAGCCGGGCCTGCTCGCTCTCCGGGAAATACCGCCTCATCACCATGATCCGCTCCTTGTTGTTCGGTGTGCTCTTCCACATCGAGGGCCGTGCCGGCGCACACCACACCGGCCAGCACCAGCGCCCACACGCAGCCCGAAAGCGACCAGGCAGGCGTGTCGTCGTCATTCACGTGCGGTTCAGGCGCTGCTGCGGCCTGCTCGGGGGCGGCTCACCGCCAGGGCCAGCAGCCGCCGCGTGATCGGGTCGGCCATCGCGTCCTCGAAGCGCTTGCAGCGGTGCCAGCGCACCCAGCGGCGCATGAACAGGCGGCGCATCGCACGCACCTGGTCCAGCGGCAGGGTGGGCTCCTCGATCGGCAGCGCCAGCTGCTGCGCACTCGGGGTTTGCGGGTTGGTCTGCTCGTCCATCGGCCAGCCTCCTCTCCATGGCCTGCTCGAACTGCCGGCCAAAAAGTGAAACCAGAACCCCGGACACAAACGCCGGGCGGGTGGTGCTGTTCAGGCGGTGCACGGCGTTGCCGAAGCGCGCCCGCATGGTGGTGTGGTCACTCATCGAGCAGGCCCTCCACCCTGGCCACCAGGGTCATGAGCGCGCCCACCAGGTCGAAGGCCTCCTCGCGGATCCGCTGCAGATCTGGTGCAGTGAATTTCTTGGCAAGCAGCGCTTGGCGCACAGCCGCGTGGAACTCGCCGCTTTCCACACCCATCTTGGTGATGAGTTCGAGCAGCGCTGCGTCGCTGGCGCAGGCATAGGGCGCCACATCGAATGCCGCCCTGTTGAACATCTCGTTCAGTGCGTCCAGGATGCGCATGTCCCCACTCAGGCGGGTCACCATCACCACGTCGCGCAGCGTGGGCTGGTTGTGGCTGTCGTGGTCGGCGTCGGCCTTGTTGTAGAGCGTGCCCGGGCGCATGCCCATGTCGCTGGCCAGCGTGGGCACGTCGTGCAGATACACGACGTTGCGGAAGGCCTCGAAGGGGTTGGCGGCGCCGATTTCGGGTTTCTTCGACATCAGTGGCCCCCCGATGTGCATTCACTGGTCGAGTCCAGGTCGCGGGTGCAAACTGAACTCATGAACGGGCCTCGGCGGCCAAGGAGGCAAGGATGCGTTGACGCACTTCGCTGCTACGGGAGCGACCATTGCGTGCGGCGACCTTGTCCAGCCGCTTGACAACTGCAGCCGGGAACCGGACTACAACGGGCGGCGTTTCGTCCGCCTTTTTCTTCACAGTGCTCACTGTTCGAACCTTTCAATCACCGGCATCGGTGTATTCACATGATACATATTTTGACGCTGAGTGAATACATGTGAATACGTACAGCGGCAGAGAATGGATGTGAAAATCGACAGATGGAAATCAAGACGTTCAAAGCGCGCGATGTACACCCGACGGTGCTGCGGCTACCGCCTGAGATGCGCAATGAACTGGTGCGGATCGCCAATGGCAAAGGGGTGAGCCTTAGCAAGGAAATCACCGAGAGGCTGCGCAATGGCCTGGTGCATGGTGTGAATACACATCTCACGCCGGAGCAGGCAGTGGTCGTGCTCGCTGCGCATGCGAGGAACGAAGCTCAAGAGGCTGAGCTGTTGACGGAGCTTGACCGCGCGATGCTGGCGGTCTTCCGCAAGATGCCCGTGGAGAAACAGCTGGCCCTGCTGTCCCTCTTCAGGTAAGTCAGTCCTGAGTTACGCGCGCTCGCTCAGAGCGTGATGGGCAGAAACATCTGCTGCGCCGGGTTCATGGCCCCGTGCTCGAAGAGTCCCAGCTCAGGCACCACGATCAAGGCCTCCACCTCGTCGGCCGAGCCGTGCAGCCAGGTGTCCCAGTGGGCCTGCTCGATCGGCACCACGGTGCGCTTGTCCTGCACGGCCAGCAGCTGGCCGGCCTCGTCCAGCTCGGGCTTGTGCATCAGTTTCAGCAGCGGGTGGTCGTCGCAGTTCTGCGTGATCATGGTGTAGCTGGGCACGATCTCCCCGCTGTGGTGGTCCGTCCACTCGTTCCACAGGCCCGCCAGGGCCCAGGGCTGGCCGTCAGCCCGGGCAAACTGCCACCGCACGCTCTTGGCCGCGCCGGGCGCGTAGTAGGGCTCCACGAAGGCCCAGGCCGGGATCAGGCAGCGCCTGCCGGCCCGCCAGGAAGGCCCGAAGGCGTAGGACCTGGCCATGCCCTCGCGCCGGCAGTTGTTCGTGCTCAGGCGGCGCTTGCCGTCGGGCGTGGACGGCGTGCGCGTGGGGGAGGGCGATGGGATCAGGCCCCACTGGCCCACCACCACCTCGCCACCGGCGCGGATGAAGGGGCCGTCCTGCAGCGGGCCGATGGCGGGCTTGTAGTCGCGCCGCGGCGGCTCACGGCGGAAGTAGCGCAGGATCTCGTCGCCATCCAGGGTGGTGTACAGGTTGCACATGCGCGCAGCATAGCCGCTGCGGCTTCCCGGTGGTTACTGTATGCTTGCACAGTATGTTTGCATCGGTTTACTGCACGCGAGCCAGGGGGGTGAAGCTCCCGCGCCCGGATTCGCCCGTGGTGGGCAACGTGCTGCTGGCCAAGGACAGCCGCGGCGACGAAAAGTGGCTCACCGCGCGCCTGGTCAACGGCACCCAGGACGTGCTGCGCCCGCTCATCAAGGCCCGGGTGTCTCGGGTATCGGATCACGGCCTGGTGATCGAAGGCACCGAGGTCATCGCGCGCACGGGCAGCTCCAAGTCCAACACGCAGACCTTCGTGCAGGTGTGGTGGGTTTTCGTGATCACCGAACAGGGCATCAACCGTTACGACGGCCACGACCCGCTGGAGGCCATCGCCGACGCGCGCGCGTTCGGCGCTTCTAGCGCAGCCAGCCAGGGCCCAGCGCCTTGATCAGCGCCACCCGCTCGCGGCACATGGCGCCATCGGGCGTGTCCGCGGCCAGGGTTTCAGCAGCACCGCAGTCCACCGTCACCAGCTGGTCCCACAGGGCGTCGGCCGTGCGCACTTTGGCGGTCGCCCGCATCAGCTCGTTCTGGGCCTCGATCAGGGCGGCCTCCAGGCAGTGGCCATGCCGGCAGCTGAACCCGTATATCTCCGGCGGGCCACCGCGCGGCGAGCAGGCCCAGAACAGGTGCCGCGCCTGGTCACCCCAGACCACGCGCGGCACCATCACGTGCACGCCGTTGACCATGGCGTAGCAGGCCGGGCGGGGAACACTCTGGCCGTGAGCCGGCGGCGCCAAGACCATCGCAGCCACAAGCACGATGCCGTAGCCCATGACACAGGCCAGGACCCGCGAAAGAAGGCGCTTCAGATTCAGTTTCATGGTCATCCCCACCGTTCGCCGGCCGCTGGCCAGCCCGTTTCCACCTGGCCGCGCGCCCGGCGCTCGGCCTCCAGTTCTTCCCGTGCGGCACACGTGCCGCAGTGCGCTGTTTCTGGCACCTCGTACAGCGGGCGAACCAGCTGCTGCAGCGACTTCACCTGGTCCACGATGGCCAGATTCGACCAGCTGCCCGCCGCGAAGGCCGCCAGGGCCTCGAATCCCTGTTCCACCTTGCGCACCTGCTGCTTGCGGTTCATGGCCTGTGCGAATCACATTAATTTATGTGCGTGCCTTTGGGGTCGAAGCTGCCGAGCAGCTCGGTCTCGAACCACTGCGCCACGCGGGCGCGCCAGGTGGTGGCGCCGTGGTGGCGCTTGAGACGCGCGGTTACCGTCCACTCGCCCCGCCGTGGCCACTCCAGCAGCAGCACGGTGAAGATCACCAGGTTGGCCAGCACGTCGAGCACGAAGCCCACCACCAGCACGGGAATGCCCAGCACCAGCGCCACGCGGCCGAGGTTGCCGGCCTTGTGCACGCGCTGCAGGTTCATCACCGCCAGGTAGAACACCCAGAGCAGCCACAGCAGCAGCAGGATGCGCACACCCCACGGCACGGCGCCCAGCCATGCCAGCGCCTCGCGCCCCATGGGCAGGAACAGGCCCAGCAGTTGGGCCATCTGCGAAAAATCCAGTGCATCCATGTCAAACCCCCAGCGCCAGGCGCATTTGTTGAACGAAGCCGCCCCAGGCGGTCATGCTTTGCGAGATCTCGCCGGCGCGCACACCGGCCTTGGCCAGCAGCCGCTGCGCGCGGATCATCTGGGCGGCCGTGCGCCAGGCCTCGGCCTCCTCCAGGATGTTCAGCGCCGCGGCTTGTGCCCCCAGGCCACTGGCCGCCACCCAGCTGGCCACCGAGGGCGGCACCTCGCCGGCGAAGCCCGCCGCCTGGTAGGCCAGCGCCTCGCGCTCGGCCGCCTCGTACTCCGTCGCGCGGTAGCCGATCACGTCGGCGTAGATCCGGTCCACGTCGTGGTCGATCTGGCGCAGCGCATCGGCCTGCAGCGCCTCGGGCGTGGGCGGCACGTAGGGCGGCAGCGCGGGCGGTGCCGGCAGTGGGCTGAATTCCCAGCTGCCGGGCCGCCAGACCGCTTCGCCACCTCCTTGGCCACCATCACCAGGTGCGGCCCAGAATCCAGGCACCCACCGAGCACGATGGCCAGGTGGAACCTCGGGCGGAGGCGCGTCCACCGCGCCGCGCGGGATATGGAAAACACCCACCTCCAGGGGTGAGCGCGCTGCCTTGACGGGGCCGACGAAATAGCCGTCGGCGTCGAGCTGTGAAACGATCTTCATGGGGTGCTACCTCAGTACTTGATGCAGGCCAGCAGGGCGGTGGTGCGCACGCGGTTCTCGGTGCCGCCAGACGAGTCGGTGGTGAACGCGTGGCTGTGGCTGGCGGAAACGCCGCCGGTGGTGATGGTGTGGCTGTGGTCGCCGGCGGAGCCTGTGGCCCCTCCGGTTGGAGGGCCTGCGTAGGTGGAGGCAGAGGACCCGCTCCCGTTACCCGCGTACTGTGCGTAACTATGGGTATGCGCGCCGGTCGTGTTCGTGGTGCCGCTGTGGGTATGGTCTGCACTCTGGTTGCCCGTGTTTCCGGTGTGCGTGTGGCTGGCGTTCTGCGGCTGCTGCAGCGTGGCCAGGCCGCGCCCGGCGTCCACTCCCTTGCCGTCGTCCAGGGCGCGGATGTGGTCGCCGCGCAGATCGGGCAGGTTGAACGTGGTGCTGCCGTCGCCGATGTAGAACTTGCCAGGGTTGTTCGCCCAGTCGGTGCCGTCCACGGCGAAGGCGCCATCGGCCACGGCCTTCGTGTACAGCGCGGCGTAGGCCGTGCGCGACACCGCTGCACCGTCGGCTTTGAGCCAGCCCGCAGGCGCGTTGCTGTACGGAAAGTGCCCGATCACGCCCACGTCGTCCGACACCGCGGCCCAGTCGCTCGTCACGCCCGGCTCTGTGGTGGCCACGTTGCCCACCGCGACCAGCAGGATCCAGAAGCGACCGTTGTGATACACGCTCGCCGGCAAGGCCAGCGAACCGGCAAGGGTGTTCCAGATCCCCACGTAGTTCGCCGCAGCCAGGGCGGCGCTGCTCGCGGGCAGCACCACGGCCGCCATGGCCGCCACGTCTGCCTGGTCGGCGTTCATCTGGTCGGCCAGGGCGTTGGCCTCCGTCACGAAGGCCGGCAGTGCGGCCAGGAACTCGTCGCCGCGCTCGGCGAAATTGTCGGGGTCTTGCCGCGTGGGCGGCGTGGGCAGGGCGGTGATGGGCATTTAGATCAGTCCTTCAATCTCGAGGAAGTAGGTCGACACCTTGGGGTACTCGATGCCGCAATAGAAGTCCTTGTAGAAGCCGAACACCACCAGCGGCTCGCTGAACTCGGGGCGGTTCGAGCCCAGCCACACCACGGGCGTGGCGCGCAGGTCGTACAGCAGGCGCTGCACACGGTTCACCTGCAGGTTGTCCACCTCCAGCTGCACCTGCAGGTTCTTGCTGTAGGCCCGGCGCACGAAGGTGGTGGTGCCGAAATCGTCGGTGTTCTTGCGGCTGTAGTCGGTGATGCCGGCGCGCGCGCCGTAGTAGGGCTGGCCGAGGTCCTTCACGCGGCCAAACACCAGCGAGCCGATCTGCAGGCCGGCGGCCGCGGTCAGCTCCACGGTGAGCTCACTGCTGCCAAAAGGCGGGATGCCGGTGAACACCGCCTGGCTGCGCCGCACCGTCGGGTCGCTGAAGAAGTACTCGTACCAGCTGAACACCTCTTCGCCGGCCATGCTCTGCGTTTCCTCGTACACCACGGTGCCGCCCGGGCCGTCGCGCACGGTCACATGCGCCGTCTGAGCGTTCACACCCAGGATGGCCACCGTGTCGATGATTCCGGTGTTCACCACCACCTCGAGCGATTCGTTCGCCTCGGTCTCGGTGCTCACCTGGTCGTCGAACATGGCCCAGGTGTTGCTGGGGCCCAGCAGCGTCCACCAGGTGGGCGAGCTGCTCGGTTCGTGGTTGAGGTTCGAGGCCTGCAGGCTCTGGTACCGGCCGGTCTCGTACACGCGGATGTCGCCCTCCGCGTAGGTGGCGGCGTCCGACCAGGCCGCCTCGGCCTCCACGGCGTCGCTGCTCACGAGCATGCCCGGTGCCATGACGTTGGGCTTGAGCACCTTCATCATGATTCGGCCACCGCTTCGGTCTGGAAGGCTTCGCCATTGCGCGAGACTCTTGAGAGGATCCGCGCCGACTGGGCACCATGGGCCACGCCGGCGCGCACCTCGGCGCGCAGGCCCACCACCTCTGAGCGCAGCGCCTGCAGCTCGGCCAGCAACGCAGGGTTGTTGCCGCCACCCACCATGGCCGCAGTTTCGCGGGCGCTGAAGTAGCGCGCAGGGCCGGTGACTTCAATCTCTGGGCCCCGTTCGCCCACCAGGCGCAGGCCGCCGCGGTGCATGCCGCCGGTGGCGAACTGCGGCACGGGCAGGCCCAGGGCGGCCAGGGTGGCGCTCAGGCTGGCCGCGAGCTGCCCACGCATTAGGGCCACGTCGGCCGCCGTCACGGCCTGCAGGCGCGCGGCGTCCTCGATCGCCTGGCTCAGGAACGGCAGGCGCTCCAGCGCAGCCTGGTCGCCGGCGCGTGCAGCTGCCGTGCTGGTGGCGAACTGAGCCTGCAGCGCCGCCATCGAGCTGGTGCTGTCGGTGGTGAGCAGGCCACGCAGGCGCTGCACCTCATCGGCCACCGAGCTGCCCAGATGTGCGAGCGTGTCCGCCAGTTGGTCGGCATGGCTCATCAAGCCGTTGAACACAGGTGCCAGTGTCATCAGCGCGGCGTACGCTTCCCGGCCGGCTTCGGTGGTGAGGTCCTGTGCCTCGACCAGGCTGCGGAACCCGTCGCGGCTCGTGGGCATCTCCAGGCTCAGCTGGGCCATGGCCTCGCCCATCTGACGCGTGGTGGTGGCCGCTCGCTCGGCGTCTGTGTAGTAGGCTTGGTAGTAGGCGTCCGTGGCGGTGCCGAAGTTCTGCAGGCCCCCGAACAGGTCGGCGAGCTGGCTGGCCATGTCGCCCCCGGCCAGGCCCACGTCATAGGCCTGCAGGCCCAGGGTGTCGAACACCTGGTTCACCACGGTAATCGAGTTGCTCAGGCGGGTGAGGGTGGCCACCGCGTCCTCGCCGCGCCGGATGTACTCGCTCGTGCCCATGATCAACCTGGCCTGGGCGTTGGCCATCTTCGCGAATTCGGCCGTGAGGAGCGCGTTGACCTGGTCGGCCGACAGGCCCTTCGTGGTGATCTCGAACGAGTGGCGGTAGTTGGCCAGGGCGTCCGAGCTCAGGCCCAGCGCATCCGCCATGGCCACGGAAGAATCGGTCAGCGCGTTGTACTGCAGCGCCATCTCGCTGCGCACGCCTTCGTCGAGCGGGTTGTACGTCCACTTGTCCGAGCGGAACCAGCCGCCTTTGTGCAGCTCCCAGCTCTTGCCCCTGAAACCCTGCTCACCCCCGAAGGTGCCCTGGATGCCGTTCGATGCCAGCTTGCGGCCGAACGCCACGTTGACGACCCCGCCGATAACGCCACCGATCACCGCGCCCAGTGGGCCGAAGATGCTGCCGATCGCCGTGCCGGCGGCCACGGCCGTGTTGCCGCTCTTGCCGATCGCGCTGTAGCCCCCGCTGATCATCTTGCCCAGCACCATGCCCACCATGGCGCCGCCCAGTGCCGAGGCGGCCGAGCCCATGGAGCCCGAAAGCGTGCCCATGCCGGCCTCCTGCGCCGCCAGCATCTGGCTCTGCTGGCTGAACATGGCGGTGCCGTACTGCATCGACGAACCGATGGAGCCCACCATGTTGCCGAACCCGGAGAACCCGCTGGTCACGGCGTTGTACAGGCTGGTGAGGTTGTTGAAGCCGCCCAGGATGCCGCTGTTGCCGGCCGCGCCGCCTCCGCCCATCGCGCTGGCGAAGCCGTTGCCGATCGGCGCGAGGATGGGGCGCAAGATCATGGTGCGGAACAAGCCGATCAGGTACTCCTTGACCGAGCGCCCGCCCTCCATGAGTGCGTCGGTGAAACTCTGACCCACCTGGTCCCAGGTGCGTTGCCAGGCGGCCTCTTCGTCCTTGCGCAGCTTCTCGCCGGCCTCTCGCACCTCGCGGCTGCCCATGGCCTGCACCAGCTGTTCGCGTGCGTCGATCTCGGCCTGGATGGCCATCACCACGCTTTCATTGCCCATGGCGGCCACCTGGCTCTCCTTGAGGCGGGCAATGGTCGTGAGCTCGATGGCGCGCGCCAGGCTGATCTGGTGCTGCTCCGCGTAGGCCGCAGCCTCGTTCTCGATCTGCAGGGACTCCAGCCGCTGCTGCGCGGCGGCCGCGCTGTCTTCGTAGACCTTGGTCATGGCGGCGTCGGCCTTGCGCGCCGCTTCCACCATGCGTTCCTGCTCCTTCCAGGCTTCACTGGCCAGCCGGTTGCGCAGCTCGCCCACGGCCAGCTCGCGCTTGCGCTGCTCTTCGGCGTCGGCCGCGGCCAGCTTGCTCGCACGGGCGCGCTCGCGTTCCTGCTCCCTGGCCGCCTCGGTGGCCAGGCGGTTGCGCAGCTCACCGGCCTCCAGGTCACGCTTGCGCTGCTCGGCCCGTTCCTTTTCGGCGGCGGCCACTTCCTCAATGGCGCGTTGCTCGGCCGCTGCGTTGTCGGCCTGGGCGGCGGCGCTGCGCAGCTCCAGGCGGATCTTCTCCTGCAGCAGGGCCTGTTCCTGCAGGGCCGCGTCCAGCGTCCGCTGCGTTCGGGCGGCGAGGCCAGCGAAACCCATCGACTGCTGGTACTCCAGGCGCCCACGCATCTCGTTCACGTTGTCCGTGGCAGTCCGGAGCTGGTCGCTGGTGGTCTGGGCCCGCCCGACGTTGAGCACCTTGTCCCAGGCCCAGCTAGCGGCCTGGCCCATCGCGTTCCAGGCGCGCTGCAGGTACCCCAGGTTCTCGCCCACGCCGTCTAGGTGTTTGCGGAAGGCCTCGCCCACCACGATCATGGCCTCCTGCACGCGGCCGGCTTCCTCCAGCGCCTTGATGTGCTCGTACTGGGCCAGCGTGAGGAAGTGGTACTTCTCGTTCGCGGTCGCCGCCCACTTGGCCACGCCGTCGCTCATCTTCGCGAAGTCGGCGGTCACGCTGTCGCGGCTGCGCCCGCTGGCCTGGGTCATGAGCTCGATGGCGCCGGCCACGCTCTCGGTGGCGGTGCGGCCGAACTTGCCGGTGGACACCAGCGCCTCGGTGATCTCGCGCGCGCTGCCGACCGTGCTGTTGGCGTCGCGTGCAACCCGCCGGGCCATGGCGTTGATGTCGCCCGCCAGCAGGCCGGCAGCGTTGCCGGTGAGGCGCAGCAGGTTGGTCTGGCGCTCGAGCTCGTCGCTGGCGACCTCCGACACCGCCACGAAGGCCAGCGCCGCCACCCCGGCCGCACCGAGTGCCAGACCCAGGCCCCCCAGCGTGGAGCCTGCACGCGCGGCGCCGCTGGCCATGCCGGCCATCTCCTGGCCGGCGCGGGCGAAGTCGCCCGAGGCCGCGGCCTTGCCGATGGACACCACCTTCTCGGCGGCCTTCTCGGCCTGGCTCTCCAGGCGCTTGGTGGCGGCGGTCATGCCGTCCGTGCTGCGGGCGGCCCTCTCCATCTCGGCGCGGGTTTCACGCCCGGCGTCACGCAGACCGTCGCGGTACTTTTTCAAGTCCGCGGCGATCCGGATCACCAGCTCTGTGCCTTTCCACGCCATGCTTGTCCTTCAACCCGTTCGCTGTTCGCGCCGTCTGGCGTCCACCTCCAGCACTTCGCGCTCGATCACCAGCAAGGCGGCGAGCTGCTCAGCCCAGGCCTTGCCCCGCACACCGGCGGCCCGGGCCACCACCTCCACACCCGCCAGGTTCAGGCACCCCCTTGCGCCTTCGAACCCCGCATACAGCCACTGGCTGGAGATCCGCAGAAAGAAGCACCAGTGCGCCCAGTTGTCCTCCCACACCTCGAAGTCGTCCGGGTTGCCTTGCTGCTGCTTGCGCAGCTGCTCGGCGAGCGCCAGGCTCTCCTCGGTGGCGTTCCAGCGCCGCATCATCTCCAGCACCTTGTCGTCCACCTGCGTGGGCCTGGGCGGTGGCCTCTCGCCCACCCAGTGCCGTGCCGCCTCGCGCAGGTTTAGGGTTTTCCCCCGTACGCGTTTTCATAGAAGGCCAGCGCCGTGAATTTCGGCGTGGGCTGGATCTGCAGCAGCGCCTCGAGGTTCTCGGCGGTGAAGGGGATCGGCGCGTTCGTGTCCGCGTCCACCAGCTCCCAGTCCACGATGCGATCGCGCACCAGGTCCGCGTCGTTGAGGCGGCGCTCGCCAAGATCGGCGAGCTCGTCGGTGGAGGTGCGCTTGAACACCGCGACGAAGGTGTTTTTGTCCACGCCGCCGCGGTTGTTGGGCACGGGCACGGTGACCTTCACCTTGAAGGTCGGCTGCTGGGCCATCTTGAAAGCCATGTAGGTTGCTCCTGGGTAGGGAATGCGCAGATCTGCGTGCGGCGCACGCAGCAGGTCACTTGAAGGTCAGCACCAGCTCGTCGTTGCCCTCGTCGGGGTTCACATCGAGCTGCAGGTTGAGCATGGCGATGCCCTGGCTGTCGCTGATTGAGGGCTCGCTGGCCACCGTGGTGGTGGGCATGTCGATCTGCACGATGTTCCCGGCCACCAGGCCATGCACCACCGACAGCGCGCCCACGTCACCCAGGCGCACCGCCTCGCCCCAGTTCTTGGCCGCCGCGGTGGGCAGCTCGATCACGGCATTGGCGGTGGGCTTGCGGTCGGAGCGGCGCGCGCCACTGCAGTTGATGAGCTCGCGCCAGTTGTTCTCGTTGTTCAGCGCCCAGCTGAACTGCTCCACGCAGGGCGTGGTGCCGTGCAGGGTGAAGGTGGGGGTGTTGGTCCTGCCCACCGTCAGTGGCTTGAGGAAGGCCGTGAAATCCGCGCCGGCGGGCATCGCCGTGTCGGTGTAGGCGTTGTAGACACCCATGCACATGAACTTCAGCACCGGGATGCCCTTGGGGTTCATGTCACACGACACGTCGGCGATCACGTCAGTCAGCAGGAACTGCAGGCCGTCCAGGTTGCAGGCCAGCGTGAGGTACACCTGGCCGGTGGTCACCGGTTCATACAGTGCGTGGGTGGCCGCCAGAATGGTCTCGGAGAAGCCGCTGGCCAGGAGCAGCGGGGCGAAGGCCGGGGCGGTGCCGGCGGCGCCAGAACCCGCCAGTTCCATCTCGAACTCGATGGCGGCGTGCTCGCCAGCGACGAGCTTGGGCGAGTTGCCCATGTAGGGCCGCACCAGCGCGCGATCGACGAACTCCGCCTTGATGGGGGAGGGCATGGCGCTGCGCACGAGCATGGCGTCGTCTGCGGCGGCAAGGGTGGCGGGCGTGCCTTGGGCCACTTGGGCCTTCGCCATCACCAGCATGTTGCGCATGAGTTTCATGGTGTGTTTCCTTCAGGTTGCGGGGTGATGGCCGCTCAGGCCTCGGTGGTGGGTTGCTCGGTGGCGGCTTCGCCAGCGGGCCGGCGCAGGCCGGTGACCGGGTCACGCACGTAGCGCCCGGCGCGGCCGCTGAATTCGTCGCGCGGCCAGCCACCTGGTGGGATCGCGGCGATCTCCGGCGGCGGTGTGGTGGCAGCGGGCGTCGGGGCCCCCTTGGTGGTCTGCTTCTTCATCGGATTTCCTTCGGCTAGATCCGCACTTCCAGCGAGAGGGCCACCCAGCCATAGGGGTGCTCCAGCTGCTGGCTCTGGCGGAACTCGAGCGGCAGCACCGAGTTCAGCCCGGGGTTGTTGGGGTGGGCCGTCCAGTCGAGCAGCTCCTGCAGTAGCGCGAGCTCGGCCTGCTCGATCGCCACAGGCTCGGTGTCTTCCTCCACCAGGAGGAAACCCACCAGCATCACGGTCATGAGGCCGAGCTGCCCCTCGCGCCCGAGGTAGTTGGCAAAGCTGCCCCCGCCCTGGCCCACGACGCAGACCAGCCCATCGAGGAGGTGCTGGCGATCGGCTGCGGCCGGGTCAGCAAGGCCTCGCTGCACATGGCGGTCGCCCAGGGTCGCGAACAGACTGGCCTCGATCGCGTCGAGCGCGCCGTTTGCGTCGCTCATGCCGGGCCCGCCGATCTGCCGGCGTTCGCTTCACGCACCAGGCGCTCCACGAACTCCGTCATGCGCAGGGGGAAGGTGCGTTCCATCACCAGGGCCACGGGCTCGGCGAATGGCTGGGCGCGCAGGCCCTTGCGCTTGACGTGCCAGGACAGGCCCATGTACCGGTCGCGCAGCTCCAGCTCGCGTGCAGTGAAGCGCCCGGTGCCTTTGCGAACGCGCGCCAGGCCGGTAAAAGCCTTGCTGGCCAGCCAGTCGACGATGGGCTTTGCGGCGGGGTCGAAGAAGCGGGGCAGGTGCTTGCCCGGGCGCTGCCCCTTCTCGCGGTACAGGCCATGCTCGACGCCGGGGCGAACTGTCCATGCCAGCGGGCCGTCGGGCCGGCGGTCGATGCTGTTGACCAGGTTGCTGCGCCACTTCGGCGCCAGGTCGCGCATGCGGCGCACGATCTCGGCCGACACGCGGTTGAGTTCGTTCGCGACCTCGCGCTCCATGTCGTCGCCATGGAGCTCGAGCGCCACCGAGATCTCGTGCGCGTTGTGCGTGAGCATCAGCCTGCCGCCTTCATCGTGTTCACATCCCGGGCCTTTCCGCCACGTCGTTGCCGCCCCGGTGGGCGGTTTGGTCCGGGGTTGATCGTGTCGGGTCCCTTGAGGCAAAAAAAGGGGGCATTTCGGCCCCCTTCGTGCGGTGTTCTGCGGCTGCGCTGCGGCTACTCCAGCGGCGTCGGCTGGGTCTGAGAGCCGTCCTTGCGCTTGGGGTTGATCGTCACGTTGATGCCGAACTTCGACTTGAGCAACATCAGCAGCATGTCGGCCGCGCTGGCCGTGCCCAGGCCGCTCATGATCGACAGGCCCAGCAGCATGGGCAGATCGTCCTTCAGGGTGCTGTAGCTCATGAGGAAGATCACCACGCCCCACATCATCGAGTGCAGTACGGCGCCGATCACGGCCCGCCGCGTGAGCTCGTGGCGGCTGCGCAGCAGCATGCTCAGGCCCAGCAGGGAAGCGCCGGCGCCGCCCACCAGCGCAAGAACGGCCCACCAGGCCACGTCATCGCCCATCGCGTTCAAGAATCTCTCCATGCGGTTCATGTCCGTGCCCCCAGTTGCTTGATCGACGCCTCCACGGATCCCGCCAGGAGGTTGGTCTTTTCGTTGCTGCCCCGGCTGGAGCCGAAGAAGTAGCTGGTCACCTGCTGTGCGTTGGCAGCGATGTAGCCCACCACGGTGCCGATCATCCCGGCGACCATGGCCGCCACGGCCGGATCGGCCTTGAGCTGGCCGGTGAGCAGGTAGAAGCACCCCACCAGCACCACGCCCATGAGCACGGCGAAAGTGACCAGCACGGCAATGCCCAGCCAGAACACGCCCCGGTCGCCGGCGTGCGCCTGACGGGCCTTGCCGACGTCTTCCACATAGGCCAGCTCGGTAGCGTTGTTGATGCGCACCACGTCAATGTCGAGCGACTTCATGCGCAGCTTGAAGTCGTTGTCCGCCTCACGCAGCGCCACCACCTGCTCAGGGCTCAGGCCCTGCATGACCACCGCGGCCAGGTCGGCCTCGCTGGCGTCCTGCTGGCCCAGCACCGAGTCGGCGATTGCCTTGACGGCCGCGCCGGCGAGAGGGCCACCCAGCGCGGCGCCGAGCGTGGGGGCCAGGGTGCCGACGAGCCTTTTCCAGTCCAGCATGGTGTGCACCTCCGTCAGTTGAACTTGCAGGGCAAGAGATAGGGGATCACGTGCGCGAGCCCATTGGTGTCCATAGCGCGGGCTCGGAGCTTGTAGATGCAGCCGTCCACGCGCCCGGTGATGCGTTGCAGCACCTGGCGGCCCACGAGTTGGGGCGAACCCACCAGCACGGCCTGCGGTGAGTCGTCGGTGCCCTTGTGCACCGTGACGGTGATCGCGACCGAGGCCACGGTCTCGGCATCCTCCAGCTCACGGTCGAAGTCCAGCACCGCCACCTTGATTTCTTCGGCGTCGATTTCGGGGAAAGATTTCATGCTGTGGCCCTCCAGGAGCGTCGTTCGTTGCGTGCAGTCCAGTCGCGGCGTTCGTTCCTGGCCACCATGCCGCGCTCGAACTCGAACACGGGGCCCAGCACCTGCAGCGACGCCGTGGCGTCCGATGACGCCTCCCCTGCAGCGCCCAGCGAAATACCCACCGCCAGGACCGAAGAGCCCGTTGCTTGCGCGAGAGCAGTTGCGCCAAGTGGCACAACCAGGGTCAGTGCGCCTGTGGACTGAGCCTGTGCAAGAGCGGCCGCGCCAAGGGGAATGTCCAGCCACAGGCTCGCGCCCGCACTGGCCCTTGCGGAACCGTCGGCAGCCAGGGAGCCAGCCTGTGCGAGCGCAGCGCCACCGACGGCCGCAGCCGCTCCAGCCGCCGCCAGCTGCCGCTGCACGTGCAGGGCCGCATCGCTCTGGGCTTGGGCAACTGCAGTGCCCGACAGCGAGATGAGCATGGACAAGGTGCCTGCGCTGCTGGCCACCGCCGCGCCATTCGCCTGCAGCTCTGCGTTCTCCCCGTTCTGCAGGAGCGCAGTGCCGCCCGCCTGGGCGCTGGCATGGGCGGCAAGCAGTCGGTCAATGGACAGCCCGGCGCTCGACATGGCCTGTGCGAGGCCGGTAGCGCCCAGGGTGACCCCCAGGAAGAGCTGGCCGTCAGAAGAGGCCACAGCGACCCCGGTCGCCACGAGCGGAATGCTGTGAGCCATGCTGGCGCCGGAAGCTGCGACCGCCAGCCCGGCGCTCTGAAGAGAAACGCCCTTGAGGAGGCTGGCACCGCCACTGGCTGCTGCTGAGCCAGCGGCATCGAGTGACCTGGTCAGGGCGAGCTGCGCAGCGGAAATGGCCGTGGCTGTTGCATCAGCGGCCAGGTTGTTTTCGCTGCTTTCGCCCTCAAGGATCCAGCGGACGATGACGACACCTCGCCCACCATTCGCGGATGGTTGCAAAAAGTGTCCGCCAGCGCCGCCACCGCCGCCCTTGCCGTCCTGCCCGGGTGTTGGGTCTCCGTTTCCAGCTGACAGGCCCCCCTGGCCGCCGCCGCCTTGGCCACCTGGTGCGGCTTCTGCGTCGGTGAAGCTCCCGCCGCCGCCGCCACCACCACCGTAGAAGGTCGGCGTGCCGGTGATGTCATCCTCCACCCCATCACCGCCCGCGCCGGCACTCGTACCTGCAACGGCAGGCTCGCCATCCTCGCCCGCGCCGGCGCCGCCGCCGCCGCGGGCATTGCCACCGCCGCCAACGCCATCTCCGCCGTCGAACCCTGTTCCAGTGCCGCCGTCCGAAGAAGGTGGAGTTTCTGCGCCGCCGCCACCGCCGCCATTGCCGCCATCTCGGCCCGGAGAATCTGCCCAGTCCCGCGCACCGCCAGCACCGCCACCTTCTGCCGTGTCACCGTTGAAGCTGGAATTCCCTCCGTCGCCTACTTCCTGCGCATCGATATCGGTCGGAACGACACCGCCGGCGCCGACAACCACCGGATATGACCCGGCAGTGAGCACCGCGCCGTTGACGCGCAGCGGGCGTCCGCCGGCGCCTCCGCCAGCGACCGAGGTGCCTCCGCCTGCGCCACCGCCCGGGACAAGGAAGTAGTCAAATTCGCCGCCTTCGGTGACAACGAGTGGGCCATCCTCGCCAAATGTCGCGACGCGGTAGTCAACCCCGCCGACGTTGATCGTCGTGAACGTCGCACCGGTTGACGCGCCTTCGTCTACGACTGGCATGGATGGCTAGGGTGTGCCTGAATGCTCGGCCTCAGACAGCGGTCAGTCGCCGGAAGCGGCGTCAATCGCGGCCTGAAGATCCGCGCGAGCGGCGTCGTCCAGCGCCTGCAGGTTGGCTTGCAGGTTCACCTCGGTGCTGCCTTCGCTTTCCGCTTGTTTGATCGCGGTGTCCAGCGCAGCCCGCAGCGTGCGCGCTTGTTCAAGGTGCATGGGGGGCCTCCAGTGCTTGAATGATCTGAGCACGCGCCGCGCGCGCCACAGCGATGGCTTCCGGGTCCGGGCGCCCTCCAGGGCAGGCCGCATCAAGTGCGGCGCGCGCCTCGTCGGCCAGGCGCTGCACGTTCACCGCGGTGGCCACCGGGATCTTCTTGGCGCGCAGCAGGCTTGCCGCCTGGCGCCGCGCCACGATCACGCCGGTATAGTCTGCGGCGGTTTGCGCTTCGCAATCGTTCTTGGCCAGCGTGGCCACCCCGTAGATGGCGCTTCGCGCGGAAGCCGCCTCGAGCTGCACCGGGGTCGGCGCCGTTGCGCAGCCGGCCAGCATGGCCAGAGTGACCACCAAGATTGAAAGTTTGGACTTGGACATGCGATTCAAGCCTTCATCAGTTGTCGATCTGGAACGTCAGCGACCCAATGGGGAAGCTCACCGAATTGCCAGTGCTGATGGTGTTGTCGACCGTCAGGTCGGTGCAGATCCAGGCATTGCCGCTGGTCGACGCGTCCCACCAGCGCACACTCACCACGGTGCCCCAGCCCGCCGTCGGCGTCGGGAACGTCACGGCGGCGTTGTTGCTGGTCGTGCCACTGGTGCCAGAGCTGGCCGTGGTGCTGCCCGCGCTCTGCGTGCCCGCAAAGTTGGCCAGCGATGCTGCCACCGCGACCCTTGCGTAGGAGCCGCCAGTGACTTCGGTACCGCTGCCCGTCTCACCACACGCCGCGGTGTCGAGGCCGACGTATAAGGTGGCTGGTGCACTGAGCGACTGCGCCCGGAACAGCGAGTCGACAAGGCGGTTTTCGGCGTAGTCGGTCAGGTCGGTGGCGCTGGCCGTGGCCGCGAGGAAAACCAGCGCAAGGCCGGCGAGTAGGCGGTTCAGGAATTTCATGGGTTCACCTCGTGGTTGAAAAAGCGTTGATCAGCTGCGCACGGTGTGCATCTGCATGGGCTGCATGCCGCCCTTGAGCCAGGACGACACGTCGAAGGTTGGGCATTCCTTGAGCCACTCCCAGGGCTCAATCACACCGTTGCCGTTCGCGTCCGGGCTGTGGTCACGGTGGCCCAGCACCGCGGCGCCGGGATAGACACCCAACAGGGTCACCACCGTCGAACGCAGCGCGGCCCACTGTGCGGGCGTGAAGCGCTGCATGCCGACCATGCACACGCCGATGCTGTTGCCGTTGCTGCCAGCCACGTGGGCGCCCATTTCCTCGACACTGCGGCCACTGAACACCTGGCCTTCCAGGTCGATCAGGAAGTGGTAGCCGATGCTCTTGAGCGACGGGTTGAAGGTGGTCGCGTTGGCATGAGTGCGGCGGAATCCCCGCGCCGCGTGCCAGCGGTCCACGTCCTGCACGGTGACCTGGTGGCCCTGGGGGGTGGCGCTGCAGTGCAGCACGATGCTGGTGATGGTGCGCATGTTCATCGGGCCTCGCGGAATTCGTCGAGCAGCGCCTGGTAGAGCGCGGCGGGGGTGCTGTTGCGGGGGGTTCCGCTCAGGCCGTCGCGCAGCTGCACGGGCTTGGAGGCATTTCGGACGCTGAGCTCGAGCATTGCCTCGGCCTGGGCCCGCAGCAGCAGCAAGCCGCGATCGAGCGCGTTCACCGTGGTCGCGCCTTCTTCGTCGCTCACGACGTGGCGGGCGAAGTACCAGAACGAGAGCGCGTTGGTCCAGGCAGCGAGCTGGGCTGCCGTCGGCGCGATCTCGAGCTCGATCCACCAGGCTGTGCCGTCCCAGGTGGCGTGAGCGCGGGGCACGGCGCCGGGGTAGCCAGGCTCCCAGGGCCTCAGGCGGGTGGTGCCGCCCCACAGGGAGGTCTTCAGCGCGGCGAAGTCGTCCACCGGCATCGCGTAGCGCCCCTCGTCAACCGTCAAGGTGACCGTTCCCAGGCGGGTGATCGGCCGCTTGAACTGCATGTCGGGCAGCGCCTGGGCCAGGAAGCGCCTGAAGTCCGCATCCAGCGGCGCGCGAAACACCGCCGCACTGTCGTGCAGCGATGCCTTCAGGTCGGCCACCAGGTCGGATTCCTTCATGCTCATGCCCAGGCGCTCCCGATCAGGCGGCCGGCGTGGTGGCGTCGGCAGCGCGCACGGACTCCTCGGCCTTCGCGCGCAGCGCCGCCTTCTCGTCCTCGCCGATCGCCTCGAGCTGCTCGGCCGTGAGTCCCTGCAGGGCCAGCTCGTACGCGGCCTGCACCCTGGCCTCGAACGCGGCCAGCTCTGCGTTCTGGGCCTCTTCCTGCAGCTGCTGCGCGCGACGGATCTGCTCGGCCTTGATGGCGCCGAGCAGGGTGCTGCGCGGTGTGTCCGTCTTGCCTTCCAGGTCCGCCAGCAGGTCCAGTGCCTCGTGCGTGAGGTCTGGCAGTTCGACGGCGATCGCCTTCACGCCTTTGCCGAGCAGCTCCTGAAGGAGCTCGACCAGGCTGACCTCGACGGTCGCCAGCGCGGGTGCACGGTCCTGCAGCTCGGCCGGCAGCAGGTTGGTGTCGATGTCGCGCCCTTCGCCGGGCGGGATCATCTTGCCGCCGACGTAAATGATGTCGCGGCCGGTGTTCTCGATGTACTTCGTACCCATGGTGTTCTCCGGTTCGCCTGGTGCCAGTCGCCCCGCCCGCGCTCATGGCGGGCGGGGGGGTCGCGCTTCGGCGGGGGGGGTGTGGGTTACGCGGCCCGCGCCACGCGGCCGGTGGAGCTGTAGAGCACCACGCTGGTCAGGCTCTTCTTGAGCTGGGTGGGGGTGTGGCTCACCACCCACTGCGTGCCGAACGACTCCTTCGCGTCGATGAAGTCGCCATTGCTGTTGCGCGCCTGCTCCAGCGGCTGCATGGCGAAAGGCTTGACCATGCGGAAGCGGCTGTTGCCCCGCTCGCCGATCAGGATCCGCGTGTCAGCCATCAGCAGGCCGGGCGCCGTGGTGTTGAAGGTGGGCATGGCCTTGATCTGTCCCACGGAACCGTCGGCTGCGAGGCCCGTGGCCACGCGGCTGGCGTTGGCCTCGAAGCTGCGGGCCTGGCTCACCGTGTTGTCCACCGCGGCGCTCATCAACACCATGTTCGGCGTGAAGAAGCGGTCGCTGGCGATCACAGCCTTGCGGCCACCGATGACGGTGAGCAGTCGGTCGTAGCGGTCCTTGATGTCCTCTTCGGCCACCGCGTCGGTGTTGAACTTCACCACGTTGGTGCTGTAGCTGTAGGTCACCACCAGCGGCCAGGCGTTGGTGGGAATGACAGCCGCACCGTCTTCATCCACGAAGCGCAGTTCGCCCAGGTTGTAGTCCATCACCCAGTAAATGCCCGCGGCCAGGGCGGAACCATCGGCCGGCGGCAGGTACTCGGAGCGGGCCACGCTGTTGAGCGTGACGGTGATCGGGTTCACCGTGGCCCCGACCTGGGCGCCCTGAATGTCGTAGACCTTGCGCGGGCGCACCACGGGGAACTGGCTCGTCACAAACACCGCATTTGTGCCGTTCACCGAGGCAGTCAGCGTGTCGTTGCCTGCGGCAACTCCGGCCTCATCGGCCGAGACCACCAGTTCGTTGCAATTGATGGCCTCGGTGTCCTCGCCCACGATGCGGATGATGTTGCGGATGTTCTCGCTCACCGGGTCGAAGTCGATCGGTGAGGCACCCAGCAGCATGCGCAGTTCCTCGGTCACACGGAACGCCAGCTTCTGGGGGATCGGGCGGGCCTCTTCGTGCGTCTGGATCACGCCGGCCTTGCGGATGCCCTGGTTCTCGTAGCGGCGCAGCGCGTTCATGCCTGCGGCCGAGGTGTCGCGGTAGCTGTACGGGATGGTGACCACGTTCGCGAAGGGCACCGTGCCCACGTTCACGAAGTTCAGGCTCACCAGGTTGTACAGGGCTTCACGCAGCACGGTGCGCTCGGCGATCACGGGCACTGCGGCGTCGCTCACCAGGCCGGTACCGGCGGCCAGCGCGCGGTGCTCTGCATCCAACCGGGCAGCGTTCACCGAATCGAACTGGGCCAGTGCGATCTCGGCGTAGCGCTTGTTCTCGTCCAGCAGGATGCCGCCGGTGCGCTCGAAGCGACGCGCGGGCGACATGCGGTCGAAGCCCAGGCGGCGGTCCACGTTCTCCTGCAGGGCCTTGATGCCGTTGGAGGCCTCCACAGTGATCTGCACCGAGCCCGAAGGCGGGTTGTAGCCCAGGGTCGCCAGCTTGTGGGCGGCGCTGAGCTTCTTCGAGGTGTTGATCTGCAGCTCGGCGAGCGCCTTGACCTGGTCGTCGGTGGTGACAGCGGTGATCATGGTCGACACGGCATCGCACAGCTGGCGCACGCCCTCGGCGGGCAGTGTCGTGTCGCCGGCGGCGATCAAGTCGCTCAGCAGCTTGCGCTTGGCCTGAAGGGCGGTGTTCGCGGCGGTAGCCTGGGTGTCGCGTTCGGCCAGCAGACGGGCAACCTCACCGGCCACGTCGACCTGGTTGGGGGCCGACAGGTTGATGGTGATGGGCTGGGTGTTGCCCGCGGCGGCCAGCGCCTTGATCTGGTCGGCCACCGGCTTGGCGGCGATCTCCCAGGTGCTGACGATCGACAGGCATTTGGCCTCGTCGCCGGCGGCCGCGTCGAGCTGCGCTTTGGCCTCGGCGAGCAGCTTGGTGAGCACGTCGCCCGTGATGCCCATGGCGAGCAGCTTGGTCTTGAGTTGTTCCAGGTAGTTCATGTGGAGTCCGTCCGAGAGTTCTTTGATGAGGGTGGGGGCGATCGCATAGCGCACGCCCTCGCTGGCGTCGTCATCCAGCGAGAGGAGCACGGGCTCGAGCTGCTTGATCACGGGGCGCGTGGTGAGCCCGGCGCCGAGCAGCACGCAGCCATGCGCCTTGCCTTGTTCGTTGTCTTTCCAGTTTTCGTGGTACTCCGCGCTCAGGTAGGCAAAGCCGCGCGTCTTCACGGCGTCCACACCGTAGGGAGTCCACTCGACCAGGCCGCGAAGGCGCCCGTTCTCCACGCTGAGCTTGAGGAACTTCGCCGCCGCGCCGTCGCTGTGCCGGTGGCCCACGTCCAGGAACACGTCTTGTCCCAGCACGCGCTTGTTGAAGTTGTCCACCATCTCCTGCAGGTGGGTGGGCGTGATCTTGAATTCGCCGTAGCGCGGGTCGCTGAAGTTCCCCGTCCGGGTCACCGTCACCCACGTCTGCGTCTGCCCCTCGGCCAGCTCGATCCGTTGCGACAGGAAGCGCACCACGCCGGCCTGGCTGTGCGGGTTGTCGTCGTCCGAGAGGCAGATGTGCCGCGCCGGCACAGCAGCTGCACCAGCACCGACCGACGCGGCCAGCGAGAGCACTGCAAGAGACAGGAGAGAGCGCTTCATGTTGCCTTTTCGCGGTAGTTACGCGATGGGCATCTTTTCCCGTGACGGGTAGGCAAAAAAAGGGGGCAAGCTGCCCCATGCGCCCGGGCGTGCGGGCTCAGTCCGGCTCTTCCGAACAGCGCTGGAACTCCGCGTTGAGCAGCCGCACCACGGCCACGGGCAGCGTGCCGTCCGGGTAGATCAGCTCAAGCGCTTGCAGTCGGCGCAGCGTGGCCATCACATCGGGCATGCTGTCGCCGGTGAGCTCGGCCAGGGCCTGGTGGTTCACGTCCACGCAGTCCCACAGGTCGGCGAGAGAAGCGTCCCCGTGGGGTTCGATGAAGCGCCTCACGAGCTGGGGGTTCCAGCTCAGCACGTAGCGGCGCAGGGTCTTCTCTTCGCGCACCAGCAGGGCGCGCGGCTTGTTGAACCGCTCTTTGTGCTCGTCCAGGCAGATCTCGAACATGCTCATGGGAAGGCCTTCAACGCGCGTAAAATGGATGTGTACCGGCGAAGTCGTTTCGGACGTTAGGAGAAGGGGGCGTCAGCCAACATGCACTCGTCGCCGGTACCCTTTCAGGAGCCCCAGGCTCCTTTTTTCTTGCGCATCGAGTCCAGCGCCAGCTTCTTGCCCTTCGTGCGGATCTCCACGGCCAGGCGGTAGCCCACGCCATCGATGAGCTTGGTGAACACCACCACATCTCGCCCGATCTTGTTCTTGCCGTCCGCGAACATGCGGTCGGGCGCGGCCAGGACCTGACTCAGCAGCGTGTAGTCGCGCGCCGTCACGGGCAGCTGGCCGCGCTTGACCTCCATGATGGCGTTGCCATGGTGCTTGTGGGTGTGGATCACGCCGTAGTTGTCCAGCACGTGCTGGTAGCCACGCAAGTCGTGCCCGGTGGCGCTGCGCGCTGCCTGGTGGTTGAGCTCGGGCCCGATCGGCATCAGCAGGCGGCGGTCCTTCGTGTCCAGTGAGCGCTCGACGAACGACCGCATCTCGGGTGCGCTGGGCCCCTCGCGCCTGGCCAGGCGCTGCTCCACGGCCTTGAGCGGGCTTCGCAGCATGCCCTTGCTCAGCAGACCCTGGTCGAAATAGGCCGCCTTTGTGACGCCCAGGACGCCGGCGCGGATCTCCGGGCTCAGCCGCTGCAGCGCCTGCAGCTCCGTTTCCTTGCCCGTCCGATCGGCGTCGGTCACTTCGTCCAGGAACCTGATTTCCACGAAGCTGAGCGTGTTCGGGTGGGCTGGCCAGGGGGTGGCCTCGCGGGTCGGGTAGACGCCCGGGCCCAGGCCGTGCAGGTTCTGAGCGGCCAGGAGGTCGCAGATGTCCGGCGCCGGGTGTGCCGGGCTCAGCAGGTAGCGCCAGCCGGCAAAGCCCGGGGTGTTCTCCCCGCCCGCCATGTAGGCCTCACCGTGGGCCCGGTTGATCTCGGTGCGGAACACCCGGTCGGCCTTCCACACCTCGCCGCCGTCGCCGCTGGTGAGCAGGTCCGCCAGGCGCTGCAGGCTGGTGCCGCTGGCGTTCTTGAGCGTGCGCGCAAGCTCCGGGGGCACGCGCCGCCCCTCGTAGGCGAGCTGGGCGGCGGCGCGGCTGGCGCTCCATCCCTGCACCACCGCATTGCTGATCGCGCGCTGCAGCACCTCCTTGGCGCCCAGATCCAGGCGCCACAGCCTGTCCGATAGGGCCAGGCCGTCCGCCGCGTGGAAGGCGCGCACGAAGTCCACCGCCGTCTCGCTCACGCGCATGGCGGCGCCGCTGTCCAGCACGGCCTGGGCGGCGCCATCCGCACCCACTGCGGCGATTCCCTGTGCGGTGTACGGGCGCACGCCGAGTGCGGCCGAGCGGTTGAGGCTGTCGAAGAGCAGGGCGTCCCGCCGCTGGCCCAGCGCCGTGACGATCTCCTCGATCTGGCGCAGCAGCGCCTGAAGCTGCTCGCGCGGCACCAGGTTGCTGCCGTCCACGCGACTGGCGATCGCCGCCCGAACTTCGTCAGCAGCATCACCGTAGAGCTGCAGCAGCTCCTCGACGTTGGCCGCGTCCAGGTCGCGCATGGCGTTGCGCGCCTGCTGGCTGGCGCGCCGGATGGCCGCGGCGGTTTTCACGTCAGGCGGTTTCCGTGCCCTCGACGCCGCGCGCCTGGCGGTCGGCGGTTCTCTTGTCGAACCACATCAGCGCCTCCTGCATCTTGGTGATGGCGATTGCATTCTCGCGGCAGGGGAAGCGCTTGTTGAGGACCTCGGTGCGGTGGATGAGGACGGCCAGAAGCGCCTCATTGGTCGCGCCGTTGACGCCGTTCTCCTGAACCGCCCCGTGCTGGAACTCCACGGAGAGGCTCTTCGGTCCCATCAGCACCTGGTAGAGGTGGCCGCTGACGTCTTCGCCGTTGGCCAGGGTTGAGATTGCATTGACGGCAACGCCGTTCGAGTCGGTGTGGATGCGCATGTCAGTCTTTCTTGAAGTGGTCGGCAACGCGGTCGGGGTACCAGGCACGGGCCGCGTTGCCCGAATACGTCTTGGGGCATGCCTGGATGTTGTGTTCATGGCTCCCGCAGTAAGTACAGCGCAGCCGCTGGCGGGCGGCCGAGCCATTGCTCGTGTGAGGGCACAGTGCTTTCGTGTGGGCGTTGCTGCCGCAATAGGTGCAGCGCATTACCCGCGCCCCCGCCCGCCGTTGCTCCCCGGCTGGCTGATCGCCGTGGCGCTTTCACCCTTGGGTGCGTTGCCCGGCGTCACGCTCACGCGCGGCGGGCCCACTGGGCGCCGGCCGAGACCACCAGGTACGGGGTAGGGATCGGTGCGCGCGGCCTGGTCCTTGCGCTTGGTGGCCAGCGTCTCGGGGTCGTAGCCCAGCAGCAGGTCCAGCTCGTCCTGGGGCATGCCCAGCGCCATGTACTTCAACGCCAGGTCGGCGACCTGGTTGGGTGTCTCTGTGCGCCGCTCGGCAAACCGAAGAATGAACTCGTCCGGGCCCGGATCGATGCCCTTGAAGAGCAGGTGGATGCGAAACGCCATGAGGTAGGCGCAGGCATTGGAGTCCTGCAGGCCGTCGATCTCGTCGTAGTAGTCGCGTTTCAGGTCGTCCAGGATGTCGCGATTGATGCCCGAGGTGTAGCCAAACAGGGCCTTTGGCGCCGGGCTACCGGAAAAGAAGGTGTCCAGCAGGTGCGTCACGTCCTCGATGTCGCCCAGGTTCTCGTCGCCTTGCACGGCCGTGACGCCGCCCTTGCGGTTCATGTAGAAGTCGGTCGCGATCTCGCCCTTTTCACCTTCGACGGTTTTGCGGTACTTCAGGATGTCGTCATCGCTGGCGCCCTCCATCACGTGCACCATGCGCAGCGGCGCGCGCATGCGCCGGCGGATCACCATGTCTTCCTCGGTCATCACCAGCTTGCGCCAGGTGGCGGTGACGCTGTCGAGCCACGGTCGCCCCATGCTGCCCAGGTCGTCGAAGTTCTGCGGGTCCAGGCGGCCCAGGATGAGCTGCCAGGCCGCGAAGCTGGCCAGGACCTGGCCGGTCATGACGTCGCGCTGCTCGAAGGCCTGGGCGGGGTTCTTGAACCGGCCGCCAGCGTCGGTCATGGGCACGATGGTGTCGCTAGGCATGCGCAGTGCGGCATGCACGCTGCGGGCGTCGTCCAGGACCAGCTGCAGGGGCAGGTTCCCCTCGACGATCAGGCCGCGGGTGTCGCTCTTGAGCTTCTCGCTGTTGTGCAACTGCAGCCGGGCCCTGAACCCGGACCATTCCCTCTTCAGCGTCTCGCTGCTGCTCTTCTCCCGCACCTCGAGCACCAGGCCTCCGCGGATCACGTCGCGGCAGACCCGGCCGTGGATCCGCTTCACGCGGCCGTCCTTCTGGTCCATCTCGCGCATCAGCCGCACGAGCGCGCGCCGCTCGTAGTCGATCGTCATGAGGCGGTACTGCCGCTCCATGGCCTCGTCGCTGGCCAGGCGCGCGCCGCGCTCATTGGGCAGGGCGGATGCGAAGGGCGTGAGCTTCGTCCAGAGCCGGGCCACGTTCGCCTTCACGGCGTCGAAAGTTTTCATGCTGCCATCCTTGAGTCGCCGGGCAGGCCCAGCATGTGGTTGCGGCTCACGTGCCGCTGGTGAATGACGGTGGGTGCATCGGCCAGGCCTCGGGTGAGCAGCGCGTAGACAGACGCCATGGCGGCGTCGAACAGGTCATCGCCAATCTTTTCGTCGACCATCTTGAAGCTGCTGTAGCTGGCCTGGGTGGGCAGGGCGCGCATGTTGGCCAGCTGCCGCATGAACAGGACCCAGTCCGGGTCCTCCCGGTCGTCCAGGGTGTCGACGTAGGGGAACGCGGCGCGGTTGTGGTGGAAGGCCTCCCGCAAGGCGCTGGCCATGACGTGCTTGGTCATGCCCTCGAAACGCATGGGGGCGAACGCCCACTCGCTCCAGGCCGTGGCCGTGCTCTGGCCATCGGCCACCGCCTCGCGGTTGATGTGCGTGAGGCCCTTGCGGAACAGTTCGTCGTTGACCGAGGTGAGCATGCCCACGCCGTAGGCGTCCCCGATGCCGTAGTCCGGGCGGAAGTAGTCCCAGATCGCCACCAGGTCGCGGGCCAGTGCGGTGTCGCTCACGCCGGCGGGCCAGACCTTCACGTAGGGGAACGTCAGCCAGTTGCCGAGCTGCTCGGTGATCACCACGGCGCTCTTCGAGGCAGTCGGGTTTTCACCATGGCCGGTGTGGTCGTAGCCCAGGCTGATGAGGCCGCGGCGCTTGTACCGCTGCCCTGGCACCGGCCCCGCGCGCTCCAGGCCAGCCTCGAGGCCGAGCGCGTTGGCGCGGCGGATGTGCTGCTCCCAGATCCAGTTGCGCGCCTTGATGTTCTGGCACAGGAACTGCCGGATGTACTCCTCGGGCGGCAGCTGCATCTGCATTGAGCGTGCCCAATCCGGATCCACCATGCCCAGCTCGACGCCCAGGTGCACGTCCACGGTGGGCAGGGTGTGGTACTCCCCGGTGTCGATCAGGCGCTGCAGCACGTCCGCGCCCTTGTACACGCCGCTGATGCGTATCGAGGGCTTGAACTCGGTGGCCTTGCGCGAGACGCCCAGGCGCCGCGCGGCGCCCAGCATGGGCAGGAAGCGGCTCAGCAGCCGGTCCTGGGGCATGTCGTCCGTTTCCTCCAGGCTGGCCACGGTGATCGAGTCGCCGTCGATTTGGCTCATGATCCCGTAGGCGCTGGCCTTGCTTCCGTTGGCGAACTCGAACGCTGTGTCCTTGAGTTGCGGCCGGCCCTGTTTGTAGGCGATGAAGGCGGTGAGCATCGGGCTGCGCCGCACGCCGTCGATCAGGTAGTTCAGATTGTTCTGGCTCTGCTGCATGCGCGGCGCCACGATACCCAGCTCCTGGTAGGGCTGCGTCGCCAGCTGCTCCAGGTTGTACATCTCCTTCACGGCCGTCTTGCCCGTGCGCCGGGAGGAGAAATCCACCGTGTTGCGGTGCACGTCCATCTCGGCCATCTTCAGGCACTGGATGGGGTCCAGCTCCACGTTGTGGACGTGCTTGTGCCACAGGGCGTGGGGGCGCAGGCCTGTCACCGGGTCGGGCAGCGCGAACTTCATGATCTCGCGCTCGGCCACGATCGAGCTGCGCGCGCGCTCGGCGGCGCTGCTCCTCACTGGTCACCCCCGCGCGCATGGAACTCGACCAGGACGGGATCAGCGGCCTTGCGCTTCTGCGCGGCGGCGATCTGGTCGCGCGCGCGCTCGGTGGCCACCAGCATGCGGCGGCCGAAGTCGGCAAGGGTCTCTCGGGTTTCGCTGTCGCCGCCCAGTTGCCCCTTGAGGGTGTCCTCCTCGTCGCCAGCAGCGCGCACGGTCATGCCGAGGTCGGTCATGGACAGGCCCAGCCGGCTCACCAGTTCGGTCAGCGGCTTGAACGCGGGATGGCTCTGGTAGTTGTAGACGTACTTGCGCACGCCGGCGTCGTCCACATAGGTCAGGGTGACCGGGTTGCCTTCCCGGTCGAGCTCGACCCGTGGCTGCTTGATCATCACGCCCTCGCCGAGGATCTCCTGGATGCACATCTGCAGGGTGGCCGTGAGGGAGGCCTGCAGGTCGGCATGCAGCTGCGCCAGCACCTTCGGGTTGCGCTGATCGAACGCCGCATGGTGCAGCAGGAAGATCTCGGTTTGCTTCACGCACGCGGGCTGCACGGCGCACCAGGCGCGCTCGACGTCGCAGCGCTTGCAAAACGAGTAGCCGCCTGGCTTGGCCGGGAAGTAGGTGGCGGTGCGGGCCGCCATGCCGTGCTTCATCGCGTTGAAACGCGTGCGGAGGGCCTCCTCGGACGTGGGGTGGCCGTCCAGGTTGCGGGCGGTGGCCGCCTTGCCTTCTTCGGTCTTTGGTCCGGTAGCGTGCTGGTGCGCCTTCAGCAGCGCGCGCTCCCAGCTGGCCTGCGTCTGGTGCTCGGCGCCGCATTTTGGGCAGTTGGCAAAGTACTGCCAGGGGTGGTGTGCCTGCTCGGGCAACGGTTCGACCAGGTCAGGGGCGGCCGAGAACGAAGCGCGGCATTCACCGCACCTGAAACTGACGTGCGAAAGCGCAGCCGACCAATCCTTGGGCATGAGCCATCATCAGCGGCCCACACCATGCAAAAAAAGGGGGCAAGCTGCCCCCGTTTCGAATGAGGGTGGGAACCCGCTAGCTAGCTGGAACAGCTGGCAGTTCTGAACCGCAGTGCTTGCACTTGATGGCCTCTTTTCTCACAGACTCTGCGCAAAATGGGCACTTCCGGAACTCGCCGTGCTCTCCCGTCGCTATTGCAATCTGCTGACTGTTGCTGGCCGACATCGCAACAACCAGCCCGATCACAGGTGCCAGAAAAGCGCCAAAGCCTGCAGCCACGCTGCCACCGATCTGACCGATCACCATTGCGAGAACTACCCCCCCGACCAAGCAGGCGAGGGCGAAGACCCACCCAGCACGACCGCGCTTGCTGGCCACGATCCAAACCACCGCGCAAGCAGCGAAAAACAGCAAAAAACCGAAGATGGGTTCCATTTGAGCGCCTCCAAGTGGTGTGCGGGACCTGCCTCGCGCATTGTGCCTGCGGTGGGGGTCACGGAAAAAAGGCCGGGTTTCTAGGCCCGGCCTGAAGGGAATGAAGTGCTCTCGCACTTGTCCGAGGAGACAACCATGGTGTGGTTGCCCCTCAATGCTGCCAGCTTCCCCTCGCAAGGGCGAACTCGCGGGATGCACTTTTCAACATGAACGGTCGCAGAAACTCGATCACTTTGGGTTCGCAATGACCCGAATTCAAAGCCAAATGCCCGGCGCCCATGCGATCGTGGGAAAACTGAAAGCTAGAACTGCTGTTCGGACCACAGCCGCACAGCTTGGTCCATGAGTGCTTGAAGGTGGATGTCAGCAGGCTGGTTTGCGTTGGCAACATTAAGTTCGACATGCTCTTGCAGTGGCGCAGCTCTGATCGTGCTCACCACGGCCACAACACCCGATGCATGCTTAGCACGCCGCTCAGTCTTGTCGATTGTCCATTGTTCGCGCCAAGTGATGTCCCGAAGGTTTGTCAAGCCTTGAATCCCTTATTTTGAATGCCCCGGGGACCGCCCCAGAGGGCGGCGCGAAATGATAGCGGACACGGCTGGTACTCGTGGGAAGCATGGCAGTGGATGCGACGCTTTCCAGTCATGCCCAGTGAGACATCCTATCCGAGCCGCGAGACTATCTGTACCTTTTTCATAGCTCCTCCTTAGCCGCAGCATCCAACACAAATGAAAAAAGGCCGGGTTGTGACGCCCGGCCTGCCGGAAAACGTGCTCTAGGCACCTTGTCCGAGGAGACGCCATGGTGTGGCGCACTCGAATCGTTTCACGGTCAGTAGATGGGTGCCAGCTTTTTGGTTCTACTTTCCTGATCTCGAAGCCGGTAGTCAGTCGTTAAGCTGAATTTCATGCTTCTCAAGTTTGTATTCTGTTGAAGATACACGCACTTCATAGGCCTTGATTTGAAGCTTTTCCCTTTCAACCACTGCCCGGATTAGTTTCCTCAGGTTGGCAGAGTACTGGTGGCTACGGTTTCCAAACGTGACAGACCGAAGGGCTGTGAATGGAACCCCATACAAGCCCTTGGCACCCCACGCCCCCGGGGTGCGCTCAATTTCGTTTGACCGGAGGCACAGTCGAACTTCTTGCTCATACGACCACTCTAAGGCCTTCTGGAAAAAGAAACTAGGGGCAACGAGATCTGGCGTATTGGAGCTAGCCGTAAGCTCACTCATCTCAGCTCGCGTCAAAATGGGCCGCTCTTCCAAATAGACGATGTTGTGCAGCTTCCCAGCGAAGCATGCGTGCTGCTCGTCAAACTCGAGTTGCACCCCCTGGTGTTTGTCCGCGTAGTGAGTCCACATCAGTGGATGACGTCCGCTCCTGCAGAAGCAAATGAAGGCGAACGCCATTACACGAAAAATCTCCTTGACGTTTGTATTCTCTTCAGTGGTGTCGCGTCTCACCGATTGGCGTTCCTGCCAAAGCGCTCGATCATAGTCCTCGTCCGATAATTTGCCCTGTGCCTTCAACTGCTCACACTTTGCTCGCGCGATTGCTTCGATATCAACCTCAGACAAAACAGGATTGGCGTCCAACACATCATTGAAAACAGTTGGGTCCGTTGCCCTGAGTTTTGAGTTCTCAAAGTACAACTCTGCAATCTCAGTCGACATGTATTTGAAAATTGACATATCAGGATGTGGGGAGGTGTGGTGTCGGATGAGCAATGCTAATTCAAAGCGCTTTACTCTTGCCGTTAAGTTCTGCGGTGCGTTACCTCTGCGTGGCCACCGCAGCAGCTACCGAATGGGCCCCGACCAACATGAAGGGCCGAAGGATCTCCACGGTTTTGGTTCGTAGTGAGCCACCTTCTGGGAGCCAGATACAAGCAAGAAAAAGGCCTTCTTCGGAAGGCCTTTTTCTTTTGTGTCGCGCGATATCGTCACTCAACCAAACCTGGGCGAGTCCACGCCCAGCACCTTGTGCAGTTTCGGGCTGGTGGTGGTGTATTGCAGCATCACCTTCTTGTCGGGAAAAATGAATGGCGCCGCACCAAACGCTGCAAGAGCGCATTCATGGAAGCCCGAAAGGATCAGCTTCTTCTTCCCGGGGTAGGTGTTGATGTCGCCCACTGCAAAGATGCCGGGGATGCTGGTGGAGAACTTCTCCGTGTCCACGACCAGCTGTTTGCGCTCGATATCCAGACCCCAGTCGGCAATCGGCCCGAGCTTGGGGGACAGGCCGAAGAACACCAGCAGCACGTCCGTGGGTACCACGCAGGTCACGGCGTCGGGCCCGGAGATCTTGAGGCCGCTCAGGCGGCCCGCAGCTTCCTCGATCCCTGTGACCTGCCCCACGATGAATTGCATCTGTTGCCGCTCGCACAGCTCGCGCATCCGGGCCACACTCGCTGGCGCCGCCTGAAAGCCGTCGCGCCGGTGAATCAGGGTCACGCTGGCGGCGCGGTGCGGGCCGTCGGAGGCAAAGTTCAAGGCCCAGTCCAGAGCCGCATCGCCGCCACCCACGATGACAAGGCGCTTGCCCACAAACTGGGCCGGGTCCTTCACGCGGTAGAACAACTGCTTGTCTTCGTGCGCCTCCAGCCCGTCGACCCTGAGCATGCGCGGCTGAAAAGCGCCGACGCCCGCCGCGATGAACAGGGTTCTGGTGAGGAATCGGGTGCCACCTGATGTGGCCACATGGAAGCGGCCATCGTCCAGCCGCCGCACCGCATTGACCTCCTGGCCGAGATGGAAACTGGCTCCAAAGGGTCTGATCTGCTCGAGCAGTCGGTCGGTGAGCTCCTGCCCAGTGCACACCGGGATGGCCGGGATATCGTAGATGGGCTTGTCGGGGTAGAGCTCGGTCGGTTGGCCACCGGGGTAAGGCAGCGCGTCGATCACGTGGGCCTTGATCTCCAGCAAACCGAGCTCGAAGACTTGAAACAAACCGACTGGACCGGCCCCCACGACGACAGCGTCCGTTTCGATCGGGCCGTCCGGCGTGGCGGCAGGGGTCGTGAGGTCGTCGGAAGGCTCCGAGTTCATGGCGCGCGCCGGCACTCAGCGCAGCAGTTCAGACAGTTTGCCGGTACGGTCTTTCCACTCTTCGGCATCCTCCAGCGGGGCCTTGCGCTTGGTGATGCTCTTCCAGCCAGGCAGCCGCGCCAGTTCGGCGTTGAGTTCGGTCATGTGCTGCTGGTCCTTGGGCAAATCTTCCTCGGCGTAGATTGCGCTCACCGGGCACTCGGGGATGCACACCGCGCAGTCAATGCATTCGTCGGGGTCGATGGTCAGGAAGTTCGGGCCTTCCCGGAAGCAGTCGACGGGACAGACGTCCACACAATCGGTGTATTTGCAGCGGATGCAGGCTTCGGTGACAACGTGGGTCATGGTGGTGGTCGAAATCGGAGTAACCCTGGATTTTAGGGTTTCCCAGTAGCCCAGGCCGGGGCATGCCCCTAGCCTGGGTCGGTGTAAAGGGGATGATTGCGTTCAGAGCACCAGCAGGGCGCCTGCCGTGCGGTGGCTGGCCGTGTCCACCAGCACCAGGGAACCCAAAGTGCGCGAGTGTTCGAACGGCAGCGTGGCGAGCGGCTCCTGCAGGCTCAGCTCGATGTGTCCGATCGCATTGGGTTCGAGCTGGTTCGCGTCCTCTTCCGCCAGGGTATGAATGTCGAGCCGGTGCACGATGCGTTTGATGCGGGCCTTCACCCAGCGGTGTCCGTGCAGGGCCCAGTACACGCGCCCCGGCACGAGGGTTTCGTCGTCAAGCCAGGCCACCGTCGCGCGGATCTCGCGACTGCCTTCGAAGGATTCTTCCTCGTCGACGGCCAGCAGCCAGTCGCCGCGCGAGACATCCACCTCGCGGTCGAGCACGATGCCCGCGCTGTGGCCCGCCAGCACAGCCTGAGGGGTTCGCACATGGTTGAGCACCTGTGCCACCACGGCGGTCTGCCCGTTGGGCATGATGCGCACCGGTTGGCCAGGCTGTACGCCACCCGTGGCCACGCGGCCCCAGAACACGCGGCGTCCTTGAGAGGTATCGGAAGAGCTGCTGAACTTCTCCACCCATTGCACCGCAAAGGCGAACGGCAGCTTGCTGTCCGTTGGCGTGACGGGCAGGGCTTCGAGAATCTCCAGCAGCGTTGGGCCACTGTAGCCGCACCAGGCGACCTGCTCGCTCGCGTCTACGACGTTCCAGCCTTTTAGCGCGGAAATCGGCACGATGGCCGTGACCGGAATGCCAGCCTGTGACGCGAACCGCTGCAGCGCCGCCGCGATGTGCTGGAAAGCCATGGCACTGTCGTCCACCGCGTCCAGCTTGTTGACGGCAAAGACGACCGATGGCACACGCAGCAGCTTGAGCAACAGACTGTGGCGTCGGGTCTGGGGCAGCAAATCCAGAGCGGCATCGGCCCAGTTCAGTTTTGTGGCGTCCACCAGAACCACGGCGGCGTCCGCACTGCTGGCCGCGGTAACCATGTTGCGCGTGTACTGCTCGTGGCCCGGGGCGTCGCCGATGATGAACTTGCGCGCTTCGGTGCTGAAGTAACGGTAGGCCACGTCGATGGTGATGCCCTGCTCGCGTTCGGCCGACAGGCCGTCGGTGAGCAGCGCCAAATCGGTCTGGCCCTGGCGTTGCACGCCGGCCAGGTGGTCCTGCAACACGGCCTTGCTGTCGACCAGCAGGCGGCCGATGAGTGTGCTCTTGCCGTCATCGACGCTGCCGCAGGTGATCAGGCGCAGTGCCGAGCGGGTGTCCTGGCCGAAGGTGTCGGCGGGCACGGCCCGCACGGATGCAATGGTGGTCATCAGAAATACCCGTCCTTCTTGCGTTTTTCCATCGAGGCGTCGGAGGTCTTGTCGTCCATGCGCGTGGCGCCGCGTTCGCTGACCTCGGCCGCCAGGGTTTCGATCACGATGTCGTCTGCCGATGCAGCCAGGCTGTCCACCGGGCAGGTGCAGGTGATGTCCCCCACGGTGCGGAAGCGCACGTCGCGCACCTGCACGGTTTCCCCGTCGCGTGCCGGCGTGAGTTCGGTCACCGGCACGAGCAGGCCGCGGCGGTCCACCACCTCGCGGCGGTGCGTGTAGTAGATCGAGGGCAGGGCGATGTTCTCGCGAGCGATGTACTGCCACACGTCGAGTTCGGTCCAGTTGCTGATGGGAAACACGCGGAAGTGCTCGCCGGGTTGGAGGCGGGTGTTGAACAGCGTCCACAATTCGGGGCGCTGGGCTTTGGGCTGCCATTGGCCGAAACTGTCGCGATGGCTGAAGATGCGCTCCTTGGCACGAGCCTTCTCCTCGTCGCGCCGTGCGCCGCCGATCAGGGCATCGAAACGGAACTCTTCGATCGCCTCGAGCAGGGTGACCGACTGGTGCACGTTGCGGCTTTCGCCCGGGTGCGCCAGGCGCACGGTGCCGCGCTTCATGGAGTCTTCAACGTTGCGCACGATCAGTTCCGCGCCGAGTTCTTTCGCGCGCAGATCGCGGAAGTCGGTCACTTCGGGGAAGTTGTGACCGGTGTCGATCATCAGCAGCGGATACGGGATGCGACCTGCCCCGAAGGCCTTTTCGGCGCACTTGAGCATGACGAGGGAATCCTTGCCGCCCGAGAACAGCAGGGCGGGGCGCTCGAACGCCGCGGCCACCTCACGCAGGATGAAGATGGTTTCTTCCTCCAGGGCGTCCAGGTGGGCGTTGCTCAGATGGTGATCGCTGGCATGTTGCAGCGCGGTCTGGATCACGGCGGTTTCGGTGCGGGCGTTCATGAGGGGGTCCGTTCGAGAGACGACACGAGGGGTTCCGAGACGGGCTGCACGTGCAACCCGCATTCCTTGGCACTTTCCTGTTCCCACCACCAGCGCCCGGCTCGGAAGTCTTCGCCGACGCTGATGGCGCGTGTGCAGGGCGCGCAGCCGATGCTGGGGTAGAACTGGTCGTGCAGCGCGTTGTAGTCGAGCTGGTGCGAGGCGATGAAATGCCAGACGTCGCCCCAGGTCCATTCGACCAGCGGGCTGACCTTGATGCGCTCGGGCTCCTGGATGATTTCTCCTACCTCGGCACGCGCATTGGACTGCTCGCGCCGCAGGCCGGTGATCCAGCCGTCCTGGCCGGCAAGGGCGCGCGAGAGCGGCTCCATCTTGCGCAGGTCGCAGCAGGCCTTGCGCAGCTCGATGCTCTGGTACATGGCCTCTTCGCCGTTCTTGCGCACGAAGTGGATGACGGATTCCTGGCGGGGCCGGAACAGCTGCACGCTGATGCCGTAGCGCTGCTCGATCTTCGGGATCAGGGCGAGCGTTTCGGCGTGCAGCTTGCCGGTTTCCAGCACGAACACGCTGGCATCGATGCCAGCGAGGTGCATCAGGTGCGTGACCACGATGTCCTCGGCGCCCAGGCTGGAGGCCTGGGTCAGCTTCGGATGGCTGGCTGCGGTCTCGCGCAGCAGGGCGATGCTGCGCTCGACCTTGGCGGCAAAGTCGGGCGAGGGACGGTTGTAGAGGGCGATGGCGGTCATGGCGTTGGCTGTGAGGCGCTCAGGCGGTAGCGAAACGGGGGGCGGTGTGCACCGCATCGCCTTGGTAGAAGGCGGGGTAGTGCGACAGCAGTGCCTGGCCGTGGGCCAGGCTCTGGTCGGCACGCAGAACGGCCTGGGTGAAACCGCTGCGCTGCATCTGCACCAGCTGGTCGATCAGCACGTCTCCTGTGGCGCGGATCTGCCCCGTGAATCCCAGGCGGCGACGCAACAGGAAGGCCTGGCTGAAAGCGCGGCCGTCGTTGAACTTCGGAAAATGCAGTTCGATCACATCGATGCCGCTCAGGTCGGATTCCCGCGGATCGATGTCGTTGGCGATGGCAATGCGCCGGTTTTCGGCATCGGTGGGCTTGAAGGTCTCGGCGCTGAAAACCTGGAAGGTCTGGCTCATGGTGTCGGTCCTCAGGCGGTGGCACGCGCCGTGCTCGTGCGCACCGCGTTGGCGGCGGTCTTGAACGGTTCGGCGCCGGTGCGGCGCAGCGTGGCGACAAAGGTCTCGCGATCGGCGCGTTGAGCGCGGTAGGTATCGAGCAGGGCCTCGATCACGTCAGGCACTTCGCTGGCGGCGAACGAGGGGCCGATCACCTTGCCGGGAGTGGACTCGCCCGACAGGCGCGTGCCGTCGGAGCCGCCCAGCGTGACCTGGTACCACTCCTGGCCGTCCTTGTCGACGCCGAGAATGCCGATATGGCCACTGTGGTGATGGCCGCAGGAATTGATGCAACCGCTGATGTGCAGGTCGATCTCGCCCAGGTCGTGCAGCTCGTCCAGGTCCTTGTAGCGCCCCAGGATGGCCTGCGCAAGCGGCAGCGAGCGCGCGTTGGCCAGGTCGCAGAAATCACCGCCGGGGCAGGCGATCATGTCGGTGAGCAGGCCGATATTGGGTTTGGCCAGGCCCAGCCGGCGCGCTTCGCGCCAGAGTTCGGGCAACTGGTCACAGCGCACCCAGGGCAGCAGCAGGTTCTGCTCGTGCGTGACACGGGCTTCACCCGCGGAGAAACGCTCGGCCAGTTCGGCGGCGCGTTCGAGCTGTTCGGCCGTGGCATCACCCGGCGCCTGGCCCAGGCGCTTGAACGACAGCGTGACGGCGCGCAGATCCGGATTCTGGTGTGGCTTGACGTTTTGCTGCAGCCAGCGACTGAACTCGAGGTCGTCCTCGGCGGCGGCCTTCAGGATGTGTGCGATCTTGGCGTCGGCACTCTTGCGGTCGCAGTTCAGGGCCGGGGGCACGAAGAAAGCGCTCACGCGGTCCAGCTCAGCCTGGCTGATGGTGTGCGGCGCGCCGTCCTTTTCGACGATGTCGCGGTACTCCGCTTCGACCTGGTCGGTGAAGGCCTGCCCCTCGGCTTTCACCAGAATTTTGATGCGCGCCTTGTAGATGTTGTCGCGTCGGCCGAACCGGTTGTAGGCACGCACCACCGCTTCGAGGTAGTTGAGGATCTGGTGCCAGGGCAGGAACTCGCGAATCACGCTGCCGATGATGGGCGTGCGGCCCATGCCGCCGCCCACGCGCACCTGGAAGCCCAGTTCGCCATCCACGTTGCGCAGCAGTCGCAGGCCAACATCGTGCCAGGCCGTGGCCGCGCGGTCTTCGCGCGCGCCGGTGATCGCGACCTTGAACTTGCGCGGCAGGAAAGCGAACTCGGGGTGCAGTGTGCTCCACTGGCGCAGGATCTCGGCGAACGGGCGCGGGTCAGCGACCTCGTCGACCGCAATGCCGGCCAGTGCATCGGTCGTGATGTTGCGGATGCAGTTGCCGCTGGTCTGGATGCCGTGCATGTTCACGCTGGCCAGCAGGTCCATCACGTCGGCCGATCGCGCGAGCGGGATCCAGTTGTACTGCACGTTCTGGCGCGTGGTGAAGTGGCCGCAGCGATCAGGCAAGCTGGGCGCTTCGCTCAAGCCCGCGTTCGCCTTGGACACGTCGTGATCTTCCTTGTGGTCGAACTCGCGCGCAATCTTCGCGAGCACCTTGAGTTGCGCGCTGTTGAGCTCACCATAAGGAACAGCCACGCGCAGCATGGGGGCGAAGCGCTGCACGTACCAGCCGTTCTGCAGCCGCAGCGGCTTGAACTCGTCTTCTTTCAGCGAGCCCGCCTGCCAGCGGGTGAGCTGGTCGCGGTACTGGGCCGCGCGCAGCCGCACGAACTGTCGGTCAAAGTCGGAATATTGGTACATCGTCGTCGTGGGTCAGTGGGAGTCAGAGGGCGATCAGCTTCGTGCCCGCGTAGGCCAGCAGCACCGAGAGCGCGGAGCGCACCAGGCGTTCAGGTGTGTGCCGCATCAGGCGGGTGCCGAGCCAGATACCGGGCAACGAGCCGGCAAGCAGCTTGGCCAGCAGGGGCCAGTCGACCGAGCCCAGGCTGGCGTGGCCGAGTCCGGCCACCAAGGTGAGAGGCACGGCATAAGCGATGTCGGCGGCGACGATGCGCGGCAGCGGCAGCAGCGGAAACAACAACAGCAAAACCGACACGCCGATGGCACCCGCGCCCACCGAGGTCAGTGTGACCAAGGTGCCGATTACCGCGCCAAACAGCACCGGCAGGCTCCAGTGACGCGCATGCGTGGCGTTCTGTAGCTGTGCCTCGGGGACATGGCGCGGCAGTTGTTTGCCACGCGCAGCCTTGTAAAACATCGCCGCCGCAGTGAGCAGCAGGGCCAGTCCCAGTGTGTTGGTCATGAGCGACTGCACAAGCGGACTGGCCGGACCCAACTGGTGCAGCACCGCCAAGGTGATCAGCGCCGCCGGAATGCTGCCGGCACACAACTGCCCGACCACGCGCCAGGGCACCAGCTTCTGACGCGCCAGACTCACCGTGCCACCCATCTTGGTGAAGGCCGCGAACAGCAGGTCGGTGCCGACCGCCAGATACGGCTTGACGCCGAAAAAGAAGATCAGGATCGGCGTCATGAGCGAGCCGCCCCCCACACCGGTGAGGCCCACAATGAGTCCCACGGCGAATCCGGCCAGAATGATGGCGATGTCAGGCATGGCGGAACTGTAGGGATGCTTCGATATACCGCAAACGATTTTTTGTTCATGCCCATATTCCTCATGCGAATAAGCAATGGGGCCCGTGCCGGATCACACGCCAGTCGCCCGCTTGTCGCGTGTCAGCGACCGCACATCGCTTCGTCCGGCGTAACATCCGCGCCATGCACAAGCAGCGCGTCCTGGTCAGCGTGGTCGGTTTCTCCGACGTGGAGCGGCATGCGCTCAACACGGTTTTTCGCCTGTCCCAGGAGCGAGACCTGTCCTATGCCCCCTGGGCGCCGCTGCTCGCCCCTGGCGCGGCGGTGCCCACCACCGTGCCGCAGGTGGCGCTGGTCGATGGTGAGAGCCTGGAGGCGGTGTTGTCGCATGCCAAGGAAATGCCGACGGGGCAACGGCTGATCTGGGTCGGCCCCGATGCACCCGAACACGCCTGGCGGGTGCTGCACCGCCCCATCGAATGGGCTGCGGTGCTGCACGACCTCGATGCCGTGTACGCGGCGCACCAGGTCGACTCGGGTCTGCTCGATCTGGATGTGACGGCGCCTTCGCCACTGGATCTGGACCTTGACATGGACATGGGGACGTCCGACGAGATCGTGCGGCGCGCGGTAGTGATCGGTGCCGAGGAGCAAGAGGGCACCTACCTGCGAACCCGCCTGGCGCTGGCCGGCGTGGCGCATGTGGACGAGGTGACAGAGACCGAGCGCGCGCTCGAACTCATGGAGCGCCACCGCTACCTGTGCGGGGTATTCAACCTGGATGATCACCGCATCGACGTGTGGGCCCTCATGCGCCATTTCGTGGCTCGCAATCCCCAGGCCCTGACGCTGGCCTCCACCGAGCTGGCCGGCCCGCTGGCCGGCTGGTGGCGCCGCCGCCGCGTGCGGCGCGACGCGCACCGCGTGGGCATCACGGCCCTGCTGGAGCGACCGTTCCAGCCCCGCCAGATTTCCGCCTGGCTGGACCTGATCTAGGCGCCAACCCGCGTCGAGGGCGTCTGGCGTCGGCGGTGCCGCCAGGCGAAGCGCGCTGGGTCGATGGCCCTCAACAGATCGAGCTCCTCGGGTATCGGCGCTTCCCGGTCCATGATCGACGCCAGCCGGGTGGCGCACCAATGGGCCAGCGTGAGACCGCGCGAGCCCAGGGCCGTCAGCAGGTACAGCCCCGCAAGGCGGGGGGTATCTTCCAGTGAGGTGCGGGCTCGACCTGTGGCCGTCGCGATTGAACGCAGCACAGCGCTGTCCGGCGCGCCGCCCACCAGCGGCAGTCTGTCCATCGAGGCGCAGCGCACCTGGGCCCATCCTTGCAGGGTCCCGCGGGCCAGCGCATCGCGCAACTGGAGTGCCGCCGGCGGGCAAAGGGGCGCCAGGCTGCAGGCGTTGGCCTCGTGCGCCGCGACGCTCAGCGCGGTGTCATCATGCCCCCGCTCGTATGTGGAGCCCATGGCCCACACCTGCGCTGGCCACCGCGGTGGCAGTCCGGCATCCTGGTACAGCGGCACGAAAACGCCCTTGTCGCGCTGAGGACGCGGCGCCAGTGGCGTTCCCTGCTGCAGCGCCAGACTCATCTGGCCCTTGACCGGGCGCAGCGGCAAATGGTCGGCGTCGACGCGATCACCGTGTTCGACCAGCAAGGCGCGGCTGCCGAAGGCGGATGCGACCACCACCACGGGTGCCTGGGCCAGTCGGCGCCCTTGCAGGTCGAGCGCGTGCCAGGCGCCATGCTCACGGGCCAGCGTGTGCACTGGGGCGAGCCAGTGGGTACTGAACGCGGTGAGGCGCGCGGCTTCGTCCAGCCATGCCTGCACCAGCGCCGCCGGGCGCACCAGCGCAGCCGGGTGGCGCCCCGGGTCGTGACCGCGGTTGTCCACCTCGCAGGCCTGCCAGCCATGTCCCTGGGGCACCAGGCGCCGCAGCTCGGCCAGGGTGTCGGGCATCCCCAGCACAGACAACCTCGAGAGTGGCGTGGGGGCCCGCGTCACATGCGGGCTCAGCATGCCCACGGGCAAGGCCGACGCCGCCTGAGCCGCGCCAGCGGCCGCATCCAGCAGGGTGAGGCGCCATCCACGCCTGGACAGGGCGGCGCACGCGGCCGCGCCCGCCAGTCCGGCGCCGATCACCAGGGCGTGTCGCTCTTGGGATTCAGGCACGGAGCGGCAGGACGGCGCGTTTCAGGGCTTGTCGTCGGACGGGGGCACGTAACCTGTGGCCGCGTCGGCCCCGTCACCGAAGAAGTGCTTTTCCATCTGGCGCGCCAGGTACTGGCGTGCCCGTGCATCGGCCAGATTGAGTCGGTTCTCGTTGAGCAGCATCGTCTGGTGCTTGAGCCAGGCGGCCCAGGCCTCCTTGCTCACGTTCTCGTACAGGCGCTTGCCCATCTCGCCGGGATACGGTGGAAAGTCGAGACCTTCGGCTTCCTTGCCGAGCTTGATGCAGTGAACGGTGCGTGCCATGGAGGACATCCTTGCGATGGGTTTATGTGGTGTGGTTATAAGGAACTGAAGAATTTATTCGTTCCGGAACTGATCGATCGCCGGCATGATCCGGGACATTGTTCGCTGGCGCGTCGCGCCGGCAATTGCGTGGAGCCTTGCTGCGCGTGCGGAAAGCCCGCCACTGTAGCAAGGTTTCGGTGCCCCGCCAGCCCATGTGGCTGGTCCATCGCCCTGGACACGGCCGGGCCGGACCGGCTTTCTACAATATCGGGATCAGACCCCATCAGGATTTCTCATGAGTGCATTTCTGGAAGAGCGCGTGCTCAGTGTCCACCACTGGACCGACCGGCTGTTCAGCTTCACCACCACGCGCGACACCTCTCTGAGATTCTCCAACGGCCACTTCACCATGATTGGCCTGCGCGTGGACGGCAAACCGCTGCTGCGCGCCTACAGCATCGTCAGCCCCAACTACGCCGACCACCTCGAGTTCCTCAGCATCAAGGTGCAGGACGGACCGCTTACCTCGCGCCTGCAGCACATTCAGGTGGGAGACAGCATCGTGGTCGGCCGCAAACCCACCGGCACCCTCCTGATCGACTACCTGCTGCCTGCCAAGCGTCTGTACCTGCTGGGCACGGGCACGGGTCTGGCGCCCTTCATGAGCATCATTCGAGACCCCGAGACGTACGAACGTTTTGAGCAGGTCGTGCTGATCCATGGCGTGCGCCAGGTCAAGGAACTGGCCTACCGCGAGCTCATCTCCGAGCAACTCAGGCACGATGAGTTCCTGGGCGACGAGGTCCGGCAGAAGCTGCTGTACTACCCCACGGTCACGCGCGAGCCTTTCATGCACCAGGGCCGCATTCCGCAATTGCTGGCCGATGGCGTGATTGCCAAGGACCTGGGCATTCCGGCGCTCAACCCGGCCGAAGATCGCGTGATGATCTGCGGCAGCCCCGAAATGCTGCGTGACCTCAAGGCCCTGTGCGAAAAGCGGGGCTTCAAGGAAGGCAACACCAGCACACCGGGCGACTTCGTCATCGAACGCGCCTTCGTAGGCTGAGGCGCCAGAGGGAACTTGCCGCGGGGCTGCGGGCTCATTGCACAGTCCCGCACAGCGGCCTTCCTCCACCAACAGGACCTTTCTTGATCGCCACCTTGCCTTCTCCTGTGTTCGCGCCGCTGGCGCACCACCCCCGCCGCGTCCTGGGCATGACCGCGGCAGCCTGTGTGGCCATGCTCGCATTTGGCCTGTACCTGCAACATGTGGTGGGGCTGGAGCCCTGCCCCATGTGCATCGTGCAGCGCTACGCGCTCGTGGCGGTGGCCCTGGTGGCCGGCGTGTCGGCCTTGCTCAAGCCCCGCTTCCTGCTCTACGCCGGCGTGATCAAGATGGGCGTGCTGGCGGCGTTCGGCGCGTTTGTCGCGGCGCGCCAGAGCTGGTTGCAATGGAATCCGCCCGAGATCCTGAGCTGCGGACGGGACTTCTTCGGCATGATCGAAGCCTTTCCGCTGCGCCGCGCCATCCCGATGATCTTTCGCGGCAGCGGCGACTGCTCCGTGATCGACTGGACCTTTCTCGGCCTGTCGATCGCCAACTGGTCCTTCCTGTGCTTCTCGGCCATCACCCTGCTGGCGGTGGCCCTCTGGGTGAAGCGACCGTCTGCCTGAACGCGAACGGGCCTGGTCGGCGTCGCTTCAGTTGAGCTTCTTCACCAGCACCTGGCTCTTGCGGTCCCAGTTGTACTTGCGCTTGCGCGCCTCGGGCAGCCAGTCGGCATTGACCTGCACGAAGCCGCGCTTGATGAACCAGTGCATGGTGCGCGTGGTGAGCACGAAGATGCTTTGCAGGCCCTGCGCCCTGGCGCGGGTTTCGATGCGCTTGAGCAAGCGTTCGCCGTCGCCCTGGCTTTGCGTGTCGGGCGAAACGGTGAGCGCGGCCATTTCGCCCGTGCGCGACTCCGGGTAGGGGTAGAGCGCGGCGCAGCCGAAGATCACGCCGTCGTGCTCGATGATGGTGTAGTAGCCTGCGTCGCGCTCGATCTCCGTGCGGTCGCGCTTGACCAGGGTGCCATCCTTCTCGAACGGTTCGATCAGCGCCACGATGCCGCTCACGTCGTCCATGGTGGCTTCGCGCACGCTCTCCAGCTTTTCGTCCACCACCATGGTGCCGATGCCATCGTGCGTGTAGATCTCCAGCAGCAGCGCGCCGTCCACCGCGAAGGGCAGGATGTGGCTGCGTTCGACACCGCCCTGGCAGGCGCGGATGCAGTGCTGCAGGTAGAAGGCGGTGTCCGTGGGTTGCGTGGCAGCGGGCAGGGCGGCCAGCAATTTCTTCGCGTCGGCCAGCGGCAGTTCGGTGTCGATGTCGCTCGCGGGATCGGCCTCGTCGACGCGGATGCCCGGCACCTCGGTGAGGAACATCAGCTTGTCGGCCTGCAGCGCCACCGCCACCGAGGTCGCCACGTCCTCCATCGTCAGGTTGAAGGCTTCGCCCGTCGGCGAGAAACCGAACGGTGAAAGCAGCACCATGGCGCCCATGTCGAGCGTGCGCTGGATGCCTTCGGTGTCCACCTTGCGCACCAGTCCCGAGTGCTGGAAATCCACGCCATCCATCAGGCCCACGGGGCGCGCGGTGATGAAGTTGCCGGAGATCACGCGCACCGTGGCTCCTGCCATGGGCGTGTTGGGCAGCCCCTGGCTGAACGCGGCCTCGATCTCGTAGCGCAACTGGCCCGCGGCCTCCTGCGCACAGTCCAACGCGATCGAATCGGTGATGCGCATGCCGTGCGAGTACTTCGCTTCATGGCCCTTGAGCCGCAACTGCTCGTTCACCTGCGGGCGAAAACCATGCACCAGCACGATATCCACGCCCATGCTCTGAATCAGCGCGAGGTCTTGCGCCAGCTTCTCCAGCTTGCCGGCCGCGATGGCCTCTCCCGCGATGCCGACCACGATGGTGTTGCCACGGTGCTTGTGGATGTACGGCGCGACCGAGCGGAACCAGGGAACGAAGGTGAAGTTGAAGACGGTGGACATGGGGCGCAGCTCGGATTTACAGAAAGGGGTTTTCCAGTGTCAGTGCGCCGAAACGCTGGCCATGCTGACCGTCCTCGGTCACCAGCACATCAGCCTGGGCGCGCAAGGCGGCTTCGAGTATCAGCGCATCCCACCATTGCAGCTGGTAACGGGCGGCCAGGCGTGTGGCTTCGAGCAGGCTGCCCGCCGAACTGCCCATCACTTCAAAGCTTGCCAGCCGTTCGATCTGGGCCTGGGCTTCGGGGGCGGACAACGCTGGCACGAGCTTGCGTGTCGTAATGGCATAGAACTCCTGCAACACCTGGGCGCTCAGCACCACCGTGTCCCGGGCGCAGGCCTGGGCGAAGCGGTCGATGGCGCGTGCCTGTCGCACCGGGTCGCCCGCATCCATGCAATACACCAGGACGTTGGTGTCGAAGAAACTGATCATGAGCGGCCGGGATAGGCGCGATCATGCGCGTCGGCGCGACTCCAGCGCTGTGCGGACCGATTGGCCTGGCTGCTGCGGGCCGCAGCGATGAACGCCTGCGCGGCGGCTTGCTGGGGCTGGTCTCCCTGTGCATAGGCGGCCAGGAAGTCGCGCACCTTGGCGCTTACGGAAGTGCCTTCCTGGATGGCGCGCACACGCGCCTGGCGCACCACGGCTTCGTCGATGGAAATGGTCAGATTGGTCATGGCGGCATTCTCCGAAAATGAGCACGAAAACACGTGTCACACGTGAACCTGTGCCTGCGATAATACCGCAGTGACCGACTCTGTCAATTCCCCTTCCCATCCCGCCCATCAGGCGGCGCTGTACATCGAATTCCCCGAAACCCTGCCTGTCTCGGCCCGCCGCCACGAGATCGAAGCCGCTTTGCGCGAGCACCAGGTGGTCATCGTCTGTGGAGAAACCGGGTCGGGCAAGACCACGCAGTTGCCCAAGATCCTGCTGGCCATGGGGCGCGGCAAGTGCAACGCCAGGCCGGGACAGCGCGGCCAGTTGATCGGCCACACGCAGCCCCGGCGCATCGCTGCCTCCAGCGTGGCCAAGCGCATTGCCGAGGAGCTGAAGACGCCACTGGGTGAGGTGGTGGGCTACAAGGTGCGGTTCCAGGACCGGCTCTCGAAGGACGCTTCGGTCAAGCTCATGACCGACGGCATCCTGCTGGCCGAGACGCAGACCGACCCGGACCTGCGCGCCTACGACACCCTCATCATCGACGAGGCGCACGAACGCAGCCTGAACATCGACTTCCTGCTCGGTTACCTGCGCCAGCTGTTGCCGCGTCGGCCCGACCTGAAGGTGGTGGTGACCTCAGCCACCATTGATGCGGACCGTTTTGCGCAGTACTTCGCGTCCAGTCGCGGCCCCGCGCCGGTGCTCATGGTCTCGGGCCGCACTTTTCCTGTCGAGGTGCGCTGGCGACCATTCGAAGAAAGCCGCGAGCACGACCTCAACCATACCATTGCCGATGGCGTGGACGAGTTGTGGCGCGGGGGTCAAGGAGGCGACATCCTGGTGTTCCTGCCGGGCGAGCGCGAGATCCGCGAGGCCGCAGACCACTTGCGCAAGCACCTCAGCCACATCCCTGCCTTGCGCAATGCCGAGGTGTTGCCGCTGTTCGCGCGCCTCTCGCAGGCCGAGCAGGACCGCATCTTCCAGGAGCACGGAAACCGGCGCATCGTGCTCTCGACCAATGTGGCAGAGACCTCGCTCACGGTGCCGGGCATCCGCTTCGTGATCGACGCCGGCACCGCGCGCGTCAAACGTTACAGCTTCCGCCAGAAGGTGGAGCAGCTGATGGTCGAGCCCATCAGCCAGGCCGCGGCCAACCAGCGCGCCGGGCGCTGCGGCCGCGTGGCCGACGGCATCTGCATCCGCCTCTACGACGAGGCCGGCTTCCAGGCACGGCCGCGCTTCACCGACCCTGAGATCCTGCGCAGCTCGCTGGCCGGCGTGATCCTGCGCATGAAGGCCTTGCGCCTGGGCGCGGTGGAGGATTTCGCCTTCATCGAGGCACCGCAGAAACGCGCCATCGTCGACGGCTACCAGTTGCTGGCGGAGCTGAACGCGGTGGATGATGCCAACGAGCTCACCCCCATCGGTCAGGCGCTCTCACGCCTGCCGCTGGACCCGCGCGTGGGTCGCATGATCCTGGAAGCACAGCAGCGCGGCGCGCTCGACGAGGTGCTGGTGATCGCGTCGGCGCTGTCCGTGCAGGACGTGCGGGACCGCCCGCTGGACAAGCAGGCCCAGGCCGACCAGGCGCATGCCAAGTTCGACGACGAGAAGAGCGAGTTCAGCGGCACGCTCAAACTGTGGAAATGGCTGGAGGACTCCAAGGGCGGGCATGGCAAGGACCACAAACTGAGCCACCGCCAGTACGAAAACCTGCTGCGCGAAAACTTCATCAACGTCCGGCGGGTGCGCGAGTGGCGCGACATCCACACCCAGTTGCACACCGTGGTGGCCGAACACCAGTGGAAGCTCAATACCACACCGGCCAGCTACGAACAGCTGCACCTGGCCATGCTCGCAGGGCTGCTTGGCAACGTGGGCCAGAAAAGCGAAACCGAGGACTGGTACCAGGGGGCGCGGGGCATCCGCTTCCACCGCCACCCGGGCGCCAATCTGAGCAAGAAGCCTGGCCGCTGGATCGTCTGCGCCGAGCTGGTGGAGACCACGCGCCTGTTCGGGCGTGGCATTGCCGGCATCGAACCACTCTGGCTGGAGCAGGTGGGTGCGCACCTGATCAAGAAGCAACTGCTCGACCCGCACTGGGAGAAGAAAGCCGCCCAGGTGACGGCACTCGAGCGCGCCACGCTGTATGGCCTGGTGGTCTACAACAACCGCCGAACCGACTACGGCCGTGTGGACCCGGCGGGCGCGCGCGAGATCTTCATCCGCGAGGCGCTCGTGGCCGGTGAATGGGACACGCGTCTGTCATTCCTGGCCGCCAACCAGAAACTGGTGCACCAGGTCGCCGAGCTGGAGCACAAGTCGCGCCGCCAGGACGTGCTGGTGGACGACGAACTCATTTACGCCTTCTACGACCAGCAACTCCCTTCGCACATCTGCAACGGTGCCACAATGGAGCGCTGGTACCGCGACGCGGTGCGCGAAAACCCCAAGCTCCTGTTTCTCACCCGCGAGGAGCTCATGCGCCACGAGGCGGCGGGCATCACCACGCAGGCCTTTCCGAAAACCCTGCGCCTGGGTGGCGTGGACTGCGCCTGCCACTATCTGCACGAGCCGGGCGACCCCCGCGATGGGTTGTCGGTCACGCTACCGATCTTCGCGTTGAACCAGGCCAGCGAAGACCGCTGCGACTGGCTGGTGCCTGGCATGCTCAAGGACAAACTGCTGGCGCTGCTCAAGACACTGCACCAGCGGCCGCGCTCGCGCCTGGTGCCGCTGCCCGCCACGGCAGAGCGGTTCGCGCAGGCGCTGTGCGAGCCGGCCACGTTCGCCTCCGGCAACCTGATGGATGCACTGCTCAAGCTCGTGAGGGGCGCCACGCAACTCGACATCCAGCGCAACGACATCAAGGTCGACATGCTCAGCCCACACCACTTCATGCATTTGCGGGTGGTGGACGAGCACGGTCGTCAACTGGGCCAGGGCCGAAACCTCGCGGCGCTCAAGGCCGACCTGGGCGCGCAGGCGCGCGGAGCATTTCAGGCGTTGGCACAACTCAAGCTGGGGGACATCTCGTCCCCTGGCGATCAATCTTCCTTGCCTGCTTCCGGGAGGAATCTGGGGGAGGGCGGGGCGCGGGGGCCAGTCCCTCAAGCCGAGCCGGTCCCGAAGGGTGGGGGCGCCAAGCCGGCCAACGCCTCGCAGCGCCACACCTGCTGGGATTTCGGCGAGTTGCCCGAGCTGATGGAAATCCAGCAGGGGCGGCAGACCCTGATCGGCTTCCCCGCGCTGGTGGACGACGGCGACGCTGTGCGCGTCGAGGTGTTCGACGAGCCCGACGTGGCGCAGGCGCGCCACCGCGAAGGCTTGCGCCGCCTGTGTGCGCTGCAGATCCGCGACGCGCTGAAATACCTCGAAAAGAACCTCCCTGGCCTGCAGGCCATGGGCGTGGCCTACATGCAGGTCGGCAAGGAGTCGGGCGCAGGGGGCACGCTGGAACAGCTGCGCGGGCAGATTCTCGAACTGGCGCTGGACCGCGCCTTTCTGGGTGACCCGCTGCCGGTGGACGAAGCCGGCTTCAAGCGGCGGGTGGAAGAGGGGCGTGGGCGGTTGACGCTCATCGCCAACGAGGTGGCGCGCACCGCCGGCACCGTGCTCGCCGAGTACGCGGCCGCCGCGCGCAAGCTCAAGGATGGCAAGCCGTCGGCGGACGTGGCATCTGACATTGCGCTGCAGTTGCAGCGTCTTGTGCCCAGACGCTTCCTGCTGCAGACGCCTTACGCGCAATTGCAGCACCTGCCGCGCTACCTGAAGGCGGTGCAACTGCGCCTGGACAAGCTGCGCGTCGACCCGGCCCGCGATGCCGCGCGCATGGCCGAGCTGCGACCCCAGGATCAGCGTTTCTGGCGACTCGTGGCCGAGCGCAAGGGTGTGCAGGATGCACGCCTGCAGGAGTTGCGCTGGCTGCTGGAAGAACTTCGCGTGAGCTTCTTTGCGCAGGAACTGCGAACACCCCAACCTGTGAGCATCAAGCGGCTCGACAAGGCCTGGGCTCAGGTCAACGCCTGAGCGGCCACGACCGAAACCTCAGCGGCCGGCAAGCGCCACGCGGCCGGCGGTGACGCCCAGCGACGCATCGGCTTGCAGGCGAGACAGCACCGCCCCGGCGTCCTCGCGCGTGGCGAACTGGTTGATGCGCACTTCATGCCGGCCGCCCCGGGCCACCTTGTCCGCCGGATACCCTGCCGCCTGCAAGCGTGTTCGCAGACCGGCGGCGTCGGCCACGCTGGCCAGCGTGGCCGCCACCACACGCCAGCGACCACCTTGCAGCACGATGCCGCTGCCGGGTTGCATCTCCGCCTGACCGATGAATTTGGCCAGTTGCTCGGGGGTGGCCTGGCCGGCAGGCTTCTCGGGCTGACCGGTGAACACGACCCAGAAGGCTCCGGGCTTGTCCAGGTTGATCTGTGGCTTGTCGTCGCGCTCAACGGCCACCTTGCCTTCGAACACGCAGACCGCGTCGTGCGCGGCGTCGGTCATGGCCCAGAAGTCGGTGCCACGAATGCCCACAGTGGCGGTGGCCAGTTCCAGGTTCAGTTCGCGCTTGTTCCCTAGCGCCTTGCTGGTGTAGTCGGTGGCGTAGCGAAACACGCCGCTGAGCAGCTTGAAGGCGCTCGCCTGTTCGCTCGGAGCCGTGGCGCTGCCGGGGCGCGTGTCGATCGACTGGATCAGGAATTCGGTCTGCTCGCCCAGCTTGATCACGCTCTTGTCGTCCATGCGCAGCAGCATGCGGGAGCCGTCGACGGTGATGGCCTTGTCCTCGGCGCGCAACCGCGCGCCGGGTTCGGCGGCGCGGCGCTGGCCTCCGCGCTCCACCCAGGCGGGCAACTGCACGGCTTCCACCACGGCATGGCTGGCGGCGGCATGGGCCTGTCCGGTCAAGCCCCAGACCAGGCCTCCCACGACCAGCAGCGCGCAGGCTTGCCACCGCAGCACCCTGCGGTTCGGGCCTCTGGAACGGGTGGCGGTGCTGGTGCGCTGCATGTCGGGGTCTCCATCAACAAATCGGGTGGCGGCCGCAGCGTCGACGCCCGGCCTGTACGAGGTACGCGAGTATCGTGGTGCCGGATGCACGGCGGGCGTGATATCGGTCATCGGTGCCCAATCAGGTGCGCCGGGCGTGACCCGCGTCACACTGACAAACGTGGCGCGAATCCACCATTCCCTCAGACCCACCACAGCACAGGTGTATTGCGGCACTGGTTGACAGCGCCCGATCTCCTGCGTTTCACTGCATGGCGTCGGCCATCTCTGGCCGTCGATTCATCATGGGATGCTGACCATGGACCGACGCGAATTTGTGGAAGCCTGTGCCTTGGGCGGTGGTGGTTCGCTCGCCGCGATGCTTGCGGTGCAGGCCTGGGCCGCGGACGCACGACCACGCGCCTACGCGCGCGTGCCTCTGCTGGATGAACTGGGACAGCCGCTCAAGGCCGCCAGCCTCAGGCCGCAGACCAACTACGTGTTTCACTATCCGTTCGAGGCCACGCCGGTGTTCCTGCTTGAACTGGGCAAACCGGCCCTGGCCACGCAACTGCTCACGCGCGACAAGCAGCGCTACCAGTGGCCAGGTGGCGTGGGGCCTGGCCGCAGCCTGGTGGCGTTTTCCGCCATCTGCGCGCACAAGCTGGTGTACCCCACCCGTGAGTTGAGTTTCATCAGCTTTCGCAAGGGTGGGGTTTTGAACCCCCAGACGCCGGACAAGGGCGATGACCTGATTCATTGCTGTGCCGACCACAGCCAGTACGACCCCGCGCGCGGTGCCCAGGTGCTGGGCGGGCCGGCCGAGCAGCCGCTGTGCGCGGTGCTGCTCGAGCACGATGCGAAGACCGACACGCTCGCGGCCACCGGCACGCTGGGCGGTGAGCTGTTCGACGACTTTTTCCGCAAGTACGAAATGAAGCTCAGCCTGGAGGTGGGTCCGCGCGCGCGTCATACCGTCTCCAGTCCGGCCGTCGTGCGGGAACTCGCGCGCTTCTGTCGCAACCCGGTGCGGTGCTGAACGGCGAGACGCCGTGACCGGGCGGGGCGCAGGCTCAGAGCCTGGCAAACCGGGTGAGCGCCTCGCGAAGAGTGTCGTCCTTCTTCGCGAAACAGAAGCGCACCACGCGTTGGTCGAAGCCGTTGCCGTAGAAGGCGGAGAGCGGTATCGCGGCCACGCCAATTTCTTTCGTGAGCCACTGGCAGAAGTCGGCCTCGGGCAGGTCGCGCTCCGGCACAGCCAAATTCGAGATGTCCACGCACTGGAAGTAGGTGCCTTCCCCGGGCAGCAGGCGAAAGCGTGTGGCGGCCAGACCGCCGCGGAACAGGTCGCGCTTGCGCTGGTAGAAAGCGGGCAGTTCTCGATAGGGCGCCGCGTCGGCCATGTAGGCTGCCAGGGCGTGCTGCATCGGCGTGTTCACAGTGAACACGTTGAACTGGTGAACCTTGCGGAATTCGGCCATGAGCGCCGCCGGGGCCACCACGGTGCCGACCTTCCAGCCCGTCACGTGGTAGGTCTTGCCGAAGCTGCTGACGATGAAGGCGCGCGCGGCCAGACCCGGGAACCGCGCCACGCTCTGGTGGGCCTGGCCGTCGAAGACCATGTGCTCGTACACCTCGTCGCTGATCAGCAGCACGTCGGTGGGCGCCAGCAGCGCTTGCAGGTGTTGCATGTCCGCCGCGCTCCAGACCGTGCCGCTGGGGTTGTGCGGGCTGTTGATGATCAGCGCCCGGGTGCGCGGCGTGATGGAGGCCGCGATGCGGTCGAAGTCGGGCCGGAAACTGCCCGGCGTGAGCGGAACACGCACGGCCACGCCGCCCGCGAGCTCGATATTGGGTACGTAGCTGTCGTAGCAGGGTTCGAGCACGATCACCTCGTCACCCGGCTGCACGATCGCCAGGATCGCGGTGAGGATGGCCTGCGTGGCGCCGGCGGTCACGGTGATTTCGGTGGTCGGGTCACAGGTCAGGCCGTACAGCGCCTGCATCTTGGCCGCCATCGCCTGGCGCAGAGCGGGCGCGCCCGGCATGGGCGGGTACTGGTTGTGGCCGGCCCGCATGGCCTGGGTCACCGCATCCACCAGTGCCGGGTCGCAATCGAAATCGGGGAAACCCTGACCCAGGTTGACCGCTTCGTGCTCGGCCGCGAGCGCCGACATCACGGTGAAGATGGTGGTGCCCACATGGGGCAGGCGCGAAATGGGGACCGGCGTGCGGGCAGGATTCAGGCTCATGGGGTCATAGCTCGTAGTCGTCAGGGGTGCCGCTCATGGCGCGCAGGATCAGATCGCGCGAGAGGCGCCCGCTCAGCAGTTCGGCAAAGCGCAGCACAAAGTGGCGCAGGTAGGTGCCGCGCTTGAAGGCCACGCGCGCGAGGTTGTGGCCGAACAGCTGGCCGGCGGGCCGCGCCACCAGGTCGGGCGTCTGGTTTTCACCCTGCATTGCCATCTCGGCCACGATGCCAACGCCCATGCCGAGCTTGACGTAGGTCTTGATCACGTCCGAGTCGATCGCCTCAAGCACGATGTTGGGCTTGAGATGGCGCAGCGCGAAAGCCTGGTCGATGCGGGTGCGGCCGGTGAAGCTGGGGTGGTAGGTGATCAGCGGCAGAGACGCCAGGTCTTCGAGCGTGATGCGCTCGCGCTCGAGCAAGGGGTGGTCGAAGGGCAGTACCAGCACGTGCTGCCATTCATAGCAGGGCAGGGTGACCAGTTCAGGGTAGTTCACCAAAGACTCGGTCGCCATACCGATTTCCGCCACCTCTTCCATCAGCATGCGGGCCACCTGATCGGGCGAGCCTTGGTGCAGGCTGATGCCCACCTTGGGATAGGCCTGTCGGAGAGTGGCCACCGGCCCGGGCAGCACGTAGCGCGCCTGGGTGTGGGTGGTGGCAATCGAGAGTGTGCCGCTGTCCTGGGCCGAATACTGCTCGCCGATGCGTTTGAGGTTATTGACCTCGCGCAGGATGACGTCAATGCTCTTGAGAACCTGCTGGCCGGGCTCTGTGACGCGCTTGATGCGCTTGCCGTGGCGCGCGAAGATTTCGATGCCGAGTTCGTCCTCCAGTTCAATGATCGCCTTGGACACACCAGGCTGCGAGGTGTGCAGGGCCTTGGCGGCCTCGGTGAGGTTCAGATTGCGGCGCACCGCCTCCTGCACGAAGCGGAACTGGTGCAGGTTCATGCGGTGGTCTCCAGCGCGATTTGCGCAAGCAGGGCGGTCAGGCGTGGGTCTTCGCCCGCGGTGGGCAGCAGTTCGAAAGCAACGGCCGGATGCGCGCGCACCAGCTCGGAAACCAGTACAGGAAGGTCTTCGCGCGCGTGCTTGCCCATGCCGAAGAACAGCGGCAGCACGCGCACCTTGCGCGCACCCTGAGCGACCAGTTGGTGCGCGGCCTCGGCCAGATCGGGCTCGCACAATTCAAGGTAAGCGCAGGACACCAGGGCGGACCCGTCACCGAGGCCGATCTGCCGCGCCACCGCCTCGACCGGGCGACGCCACTGGGGGTCGCGCGACCCATGGGCCAGGACTATGACTCCGAGCATCGCACCTACCTCCGAAGCACCAGCCACCCAAAGGCGCCGAGCGAAAACACCGAGTAGATCAGTGCTGGCGAAGCCGCCGCCAGCCACGGTTGCCATTGGTTGAGGTTGCCGATATAGCCGAACACGTTGTTGAGCAGGAAGAAACTGATGCCGATCATCACCCCGCCGAACACGTAGGCGGTGATGCTGCCGGATCGGAAATGCAGGTAGGCAAAGGGCAGCGCCAGCACCACCATCACCAAGCAACTCAAAGGATAGAACACCTTGCGCCAGAACTCGATCTCGTAGCGCTGCGCGGTCTGGCCGTTGGCCTCCAGGTGGCGGATGTAGCCGAACAGGTCTGCGGTGCGCATGCGCTCGGGCTTGAGAAGCGCCACCGACACCATCTCGGCATTGATGCCACTGGGCCATCGGTAGCTCTCCAGGTCGCCGCGCTGCACGCGCGCGGAAGACTGCCCGGCGGTATCGAATTCGCGGCGCTGCACCTGACGCAGCGTCCAGGAATCATCGGCTTCGATCTGCCCGGTGCGGGCGTGCACCGTGGAGACGAGAAAACCCTGGTTGTTGAACTCGAAGATGCGCACATTGCCCAGTTCACCCTGCGGCGACATGGAGCCCACGTTGACCGAGAAGTTGCTGTACGGCTGCTTTTCCTTGAGCCAGGCGCCGGTCTGGCCCAGGCTGATGTTGCCCTGGTAGCGTGCCTTGAGCAGCTGTGCGTTCTTGTCGGACAGGGGGGCGAGGTAGTCGCCAATGGCAAAGGTCAGCACCACAAACACCACGCCCAGACCCAGCAGCGTGCGCAGTGCGCGCCACGGCCCCAGGCCGCTGGTGCGCAAGATGGTGTATTCGGAGCCCTGCGCCAGCCGCGCGAGCACGAAAACCGACCCGATCAGCACCGCGATCGGCAGCAGCTCGTAAATGCGGCTGGGCATGAGAAGTCCCACGTACAGCAGGGCGTGCGGCACTTCATAAACCAGCGCCGGATCAAGCGCCGAGGGCTTGCCCAGGGCGGGCAGCTCGTCGACGAAATCGAAGAAGAAGAACAGCGACAGAAAGGCCAGCAGCACGAAGAACACAGCGGAGAAGACCTCGCCATAGATGAGGCGGCGAATGGTCTTCATGCCGCAGCACTTTCCAGCGCTCTGGCGCGCTGAGCGCGTCGCGCGTTGATCCAGCCGCGCACGCTCATGTTCTGGTGTCGCATGAACATCCAGAACGCGGTGATGGCCAGCACACCGCCGTGCAGCGTCAGCATGTAGCCGGCAAGGCTGACCTGGCCGCTGGCCACCCAGCTCTGGCCCAGGTTGAGCAGGTTGTAATAGAACACGAAAGCGAACAAGGTGAAGAACAGGTTGCCTCCCCGACCGGCCCGTGGGTTTCCGGTGGTCGTGGCCACGGCAATGAGCACGAAGTTGAAAGCAGTGATGGCCAGGCCGATGCGCCAGCCGAGCTCCCCCAGGTTGGCGCTGTTGGGCGTGGCGATGAGATCCCAGCTGCTTCGGGCCTTGAGGGCTTCGCCGCGTTCACTGATGGTGGATGCCCCGATCTGTGTGCCGTACTCCTCGAACTCGCTCACCTTGAGGCCGCTTTGTCCAGGTTCGGACTCCAGTCGTTGACCGTTGTTCAGCATCAGGAACTGACGCTCGCCCAGCCATTCGATGCGCCCCGAGCGCGCCGAAGTCACGGTTTCGCTGCCATCCTTTTCGGTGCTGGAGATGAAGATGTTGCGCCCCTCCGTTCCGTCGGCCGTGTCCTTGTCGATAAAGAACACACGCCGCCCGCTCGATGATTCCTGGAACTGGCCGGGTTCGATGCGTTCGAGGTCGCCACGGCGTTCAAACCGGTCGCGCAGGTTGTCGGTCTGCTGGTTTGCCCAGGGCCAGACAAAGAACACCATGAGCGCGATCACCAGAAGGATGGGCCACGAGAAACGCATCACCGGACCGATAAACCCCCCGAGCGAGCGACCACTGGCGAACCAGATGATCATTTCGCTGTCGCGGTACATGCGCGAGAGCGTGAACACGATGGCGATGAACAGCGCCAGTGTGAGGATGGTCGGCATGCGGCCGATCACCGTGTAGCCCAGCACCAGTGCGATCTCCTCGGGGTTCACGCTGCCCCGGGAGGCCAGGCCCAGCGTGCGGATCAGCAGCATGGTCAGCACGATGGTGAACAGCACCACCAGCGTGGCGCCGAAACTGCGCGCCAGCTCTTTGCGAATGGAAGAATGGAATAACATCGATCGACAACAGGAAAACACGATTATGGACTTTGAACTCAAATCCCTCTCACCCCAGCAGGCCACCCGGATGGTCTGCGACGCCTTGCTGGTGCTGGTACCGGATGCGTTCGCCGGAAAGGGTGAACGTGGTGCCCTGGCGGACCTTGTGACCGGCGCCATCAAGCACGGTGATCTGGAGAGTGGTGTGGCCAAGATGCTCGCCTGCTACCGCCCGACCGGGTTCGCCGCCCCGCGGGTTCTGCTGCTGCGCGTGGGCGATGGCTCGGCCACCTCGGTGCGCAAGGCCGTTCTGGCGGGCGTGGCGTCGCTCAAGCTGCCTGGTGTGAAAAAGCTCGGGCTGGTGCTCAGCCTGTTCGATGCGGCGCCTGACGCGGTGCGTGCCGCGGTGCAGGCCTGCGCGGATGGCTCTTATGTCTACACCGCCACCAAACCCTCGGCGAAGGCACGGGCCTTGCGGCAGGTGATTCTGGGTGTGGCGCAGGTCAGCGGCGCCGTGCGAGCCGGTTTTGAAGCGGGTCGTGCGCTGGTCGCGGGGGTGGAATTTGCCAAGGAATGGGCCAACCGCCCCGCCAACCACGCCACACCCTCCATGTTGGCCGATGCGGCGCGCAAGCTCGGCCGTCAACCCAACATCAAGACCGAAGTGCTCGGACCGAAGCAGGTCGAGGCGCTGGGCATGGGCGCGTTCATGGCGGTGGCCAGGGGCTCGGCCGAACCCCTGCGCTTCATCGTCATGCAATACAGCGGTGGGGCCAAGGGCGCTGCGCCCGTGGTGCTCGTGGGCAAGGGCATCACCTTCGACACAGGTGGCATCTCTCTCAAGCCAGCACCCGAAATGGACGAGATGAAGTTCGACATGGGTGGCGCAGCCAGCGTGCTCGGCACCTTCGCCGCGCTGGCCGGGCTGCAGCCGGCCATCAATGTGGTGGGGTTGATCCCGAGTTGCGAGAACATGCCCGATGGAATGGCCGTGAAGCCCGGGGATGTGGTCACCAGCATGAGCGGGCAGACCATCGAAATACTCAACACCGATGCCGAAGGCCGTCTCATTCTCTGCGACGCGCTGACCTATGCGGCGCGCTTCAAGCCGCGCAGCGTGATCGACATCGCCACCCTTACCGGGGCCTGCGTCATTGCGCTGGGCGGTGTCCGCTCGGGGCTGTTCTCCACGCGCGACGATCTGGCCCAGGCGCTCTTCCAGGCCGGGGAAACCGTGCTGGATCAATGCTGGCGCATGCCGCTGGACGACGAATACGCCGAGGGCCTCAAGTCCAACTTCGCCGACATGGGTAACGTGGCCGGGCGCGCCGGTGGCGCCATCACCGCAGCCAAGTTCCTGCAGAAGTTCACCGCCGAGCTGCCCTGGGCCCACCTGGACATCGCCGGCACCGCGTGGAAAAGCGGTGCGGCCAAAGGTGCCACCGGGCGACCCGTGTCGTTGCTGTTGCAGTACCTGCTTGACGAGGCCGCGACCGACAAGACACGACCTGCAACTCGCGCGAGCGCGAAGAAGTCTCGAAAGACCACCGGGGGTTGACACGCCCGCAGAGGGGCCGTTGTGCAAGCCACCATGACCGAAGTCGCCTTTCATTTCAACGCGCCTGACCGGCTGGGCTACGCCTGCCGCCTGCTGCGCAAGGCCTATCTGAAAGGCGCGCGCGTGCTGGTGCTGGTTGAAGAGGGCGAGCGCGCGGCGCTGGACGCCGCGCTCTGGACCCGCGGTGCCGGAGAGTTCGTGCCACACAGCGGCCCTGGCGATCCGACCTTGGTGCAGGTCCGTTCGCCGATCCACCTCGCATGTGAAGCGTCTGACACCCATGGGGCGTCGGTGCTGGTGAATCTGCGGGCACAAATGCCCCCTGGCCACGAGCGCTTCGACCGGGTGATCGAGATCGTCACCGCCGATGAAGTCGACCGCAACCAGGCCCGTGAACGCTGGAAGCGTTACAAGATGTTGGGCTTCGAGCCACAGCGGCACGACCTGCAACTCTCGCCCCAGGACTGAAAGTCCCGGGTGAGATGCGAGGCGTCGGTGCGCCGTTCGGGCAGATGAAGGGCTTTGGGAAAACCCTCGAACCGCTGACAGGGCGCCGAGCCGCGTGATTTCCGCGTGCTTTTTGGAGTATCTTTATGGGCGTGGAGAAAAAAAAGTTCCCTCCGCATTTCAACTTCCCATCCTTTCCGAGGAAAACCATGCAACTGAACATCAAACTGGCCGTCATCGCGGCGGCTGTCGCGCTTGCCGCTTGTGGCAAAAAAGAAGAAGCAGCCCCGGCTGCTGCTCCTGCGGCCGCTCCCGCGCCTGCAGCCCAGGTCGTCAAGATCGGTCACGTTGGTCCCACCAGCGGCGCCATCGCTCACCTCGGCAAGGACAACGAGAACGGCGCCAAGATGGCGATTGAAGAGCTCAACGCCGCTGGCCTGACCATGGGTGGCGCGCCTGTCACGTTCGAGCTGCTGGCTGAGGACGACGCCGCCGATCCCAAGCAGGGCACGGCCGCCGCCACCAAGCTGGTCGATGCCAAGGTCGCTGGCGTGATCGGTCACCTGAACTCGGGCACGACCATCCCGGCCTCGCAGATCTACAACGACGCCGGCATTCCCCAGATTTCGCCCTCCGCGACCAACCCCAAGTACACCCGCCAGGGCTACGCCGGTGTGTTCCGCATGGTGGCTGACGACGTGCACCTGGGCGGCACACTCGGCAAGTACGCTGTGGAAACCCTCAAGGCCAAGAACGTGGCCGTGATTGATGACCGCACGGCCTATGGCCAGGGCGTGGCCGACGAGTTCGAAAAAGGCGTGACCGCAGCTGGTGGCACGGTGGTGGGCCGCGAGTTCACCAACGACAAGGCGACCGACTTCAACGCCATCCTGACCACCCTGAAGGCCAAGAAGCCCGACGTGGTGTTCTTCGGCGGCATGGACGCCGTGGCCGGCCCGATGCTCAAGCAGATGAAGCAGCTCGGCATTGAAGCCAAGTTCATGGGCGGCGACGGCATCTGCTCCAGCGAGCTGCCCAAGCTGGCCGGCGACGGCATGGGCGACGAAACCGTGTTCTGCGCGGAAGCCGGCGGCGTGGAAGGCGAGCAGAAGGAAGGCATGGACAAGTTCCGCGCCGACTTCAAGGCCAAGTTCGGTGCCGACGTTCAGGTGTACGCCCCGTACGTCTATGACGCTGTCAAGGTCATGGCCAACGCCATGGTCACCGCCGGCTCTGCCGACCCCAAGGTCTACCTGCCCGCACTCAAGGCCACCAACTACAAGGGCGTGACCGGCAATATCGCCTTCGACGAAAAGGGCGACATCAAGAACGGCGCACTGACGCTGATGACCTACAAGGGCGGCGCGCGCACCACCCTGGCCGTGATCCGCTGATCCCGCGCTTCGGTCTGATCGAAAAAGCCACCTTCGGGTGGCTTTTTCTTTGGGGGCTTGCACGCGCATGCGGGAGCCGCTTGCGGTCGCGTCCTACAGCCCCCATCACCGGTTTGCGCTACCGTGGTCGGGTCATTTCAAGACGGCAACAGGAGATCCGCATGGACAACATCTACGAAGCGCTGCGGGAGAGCCACGAGACCCAGCGAAAGCTGTGTCGCCGCTTGCTGCGACTCAAGCCAGGTGACCCGCGCGCATTGGCTGCATTTGACGCGCTGCGCATTGAACTCGCCGCCCACGCGGCCGCCGAGGAGCGGTATCTGTATGCCCAGATCCTGTTCGACGACATGGGACTGAAATCGTCCCGTCACGCATTGGCGGAACACCACGAGATCGATGAATGCGTCGAAGCCATGGAGACCGTGCGCGACCAGCCCGCGGCTTGGCGGGTGCACGCCAGAAAGCTCTCGCACGAGGTGCACCATCATCTGCGGGAGGAGGAGCGCAAGTTCTTCCAGTTGTCGGGCAAGATCCTCACCGAGCGACAGAAGGTCGGCCTGGCCACACGCTACAGACGCGATCTGGACCGCATGCGCGCGGTGGTGGCGTGAATCTCATCGTCAGCACGACTCGGACGGGCTGCTGGCACACAAGGTGACACGGAGCGCGACGAGGTGCTCAGTGCCACAGTTCGCGCAGTTCGGTCTGCGGGCTGAACCGATGCGCCACCTGGGCTTGCAGCAGTTCGGCCGACGCCAGCGAGTCCGACAGCGCATGGTGCAAGCGGTAGCGGGGCAGACCATAGCGTGCCCGGCTGGCCGCGAGCCGGATGGATACGGGCGCGGGAGCCGGCCGCCACAGGCGCTGCCACAGGGAAGGGCGCGCGCGGCGGTGCAGGCGCGCCTCCAGCGCCATGGTGTCGATGACGGGAAACTCGATGCCCTCTCCAAGGCGCCGGCGCAGGCCGTGGTCAAGAAACTGGCGTTCGATGTCCCGGCAGTGGACCACCATCACTTGGCCTGCCATGATGGACAGCAACTCCGCCAGCACATCGTCCAGATCCGGGGCCTGGCTCAACTGCTGATGGGTGATGCCGTGCAGGGTGATGGCCTCGTCGTCCAGTGGCACCCGGGGCTTGAGCAGCCAGTGCCGGCCCTGGCTGGCCCGGATGCGGTCCAGTGTCATGGGCACCAGGCCCACACTCACGATGCCGTCGATGGAGGGGTTCAGTCCGGTCGTTTCCACGTCCAGCGCGAGCAGGGGAACGTCCTGCAATGGAGTGTCGCCAGCCACTGCGCCAGCGGCGTAGAAGGCGCGCAGGCGCGGGTCGCGCGCCGCCTGGTGCAGCGCCGTAAAGCGAGCCGGCCAGTCCGCCACATCGGCGCTCGCTGCCGCGGGCTTGAGATCGCGCAACATCTCGGCGTGCAGCATGGGGCTCAGCGCGCCGACTGGTGCCGGAACTTCAGGTAGTCCTGCGCCTGGTCCAACACCAGGAAGGCGTCGCGCAGACTCTTGCGCTCGAACTCCGAGATGCGCTCTGGCGACACTGTGTTGCCTGGTTCCTGATCATTTTTCAGGTCCTCGGCCTGGGTGCGGAAGCGCACGAACGAGAGAAACTCCAGGGCGTCGTGCAGGTCGGGTCCCCGCCCCGGTGACAGTACGTTGGCGCGGATCACGTCGTCCAGACGGTCAAACGAGTTGATCGCCTCCGAGCCCACCGACAAGGCGTGTACCCGGATCAGGTCGGTCAGCGGCGCGGTGCCCCTGCGCTTGAGGTTGATGCCCGCGCTGTGGCGGCCGTCGGCCTCCAGCACGAAACCTTTGAAGAAACCCAGGGGCGGCGTGCGCAGCAGGGCATTGCGTGCCATGCTGGCCAGAAAACGCGGGTGCTGTCGCGCCTGGCGGGCGATGTCATGCCGCAGGCCGTCGGCCCACTCGGTGCGACCGTGCACGCCGTCCAGGTCGAAGAAGATGCTGCTGTTGAGCAGGCCCTCGGCGCTGGGCTTTTCGATCCAGTCCCTGAAATACGCCTGCCACACGCGCAGCGGCTGGCGCCAGCGCGGGTTGATGGCCATCACATCGCCGGTGCACAGCGGGTAGCCGCAGCGCGCCAGGCCTTCGGTGACAAAGCGCGCCAGGCCTTCGAACCAGGCATCGTGGCGGGCGGGGTCGAAGCGGTTGTCCAGCACCAGGGCGTTGTCCTGGTCGGTGACCACGCCTTGCTCCTGCCGTGCCATGGAGCCCAGCGCCAGAAAGCAGTAAGGCAGGGGCGGCGGCCCCAGCGACTGCTCGGCCAGTTCCAGCAGGCGCTGCTTGAACGCCCGTCCGATGGCGGACATGGCACTTCCCACCACGCGGGCGCTGGCATGCTCACCCAGCATGCGCAAAAAGCTGGTGCGGACCTCGGGCACCAGGGCCTGCAGTTCGTCCACGCTCTGCGCGCGACCGATGCGGCCCACCACGAACAGGCTGTTGCCGGATTCGAAGCGGATGATGTCGGACAAGGCCACCACCCCGACAGGCTGGCCGCTCCGGGTCACGGGCAGGTGATGCACCTTGTGGCGCAGCATCAGTGCCATGGCCTCGAACACCAGTTGCTTGTGTTCGATGGCGATCACGTCGGTGCTGGCAATGTCCACCACCGGCGTGCTCTGCGGCAGGCCCTGGGCCAGCAGGCGGCTGCGCAGATCGCGGTCGGTCAGGATGCCGGCCATCCGCGCCACGGCTGCGCCATCGCCGACGGCCTGCGTGCCTTCGTCCACCAGCAACAGCGATGACACGCCAGCCTCGGTCATGCGCTGGGCGGCTTCCCGCGCGCTGGCCTGTGGCGACACGGTCACGGGCGCGCGCTCGACCAGGCTGCCCACCGTGGCCGACAGCAGGGTGTTGCCGGACTGCTGGCGCGAGACCGCCTTCTGCAGCCGCGTGCGGTCCTCGATCTCCACCTGGTCGGCGAAGGCCTCATTGCCCTCGAACAGCTCGGTGAACACCGGCTCGGGGAGAAGGTAGAGCAGGGTGTCCTCCTGCGCCACGGCGGGAAAACGCACCTTCTTGCGGTGCAGCAGACCGAATTCGCCGAAGTAGCCCCCTTCGGTCAGGCGGTTGTAGAGCGTGCCGTCACGGCGGTAGACCTCGACCACGCCGCTGCGCACGATGTGCCAGAACTGCGCCTCCTCACCGAACTCGACGATGCGGGTGGCCGCCTTGCAGTAGCGCACATCGATGGCACAGCCAATGCGTGCGAGCGTGTCTTCATCAAGGTCCCGAAACGGCGCATGCAACCTCAGGAACCCGACGATGTCGTGCTGCTCGTCGTCCATTCAGCACCCATCAGGCCCTGGGTTCGGACGCCAGTCCCTTGACCACTGCCACGGTGGCCACGAGCAGCACCACCGCAAACGGAAACCCGGTGGAGACCGCCATGGCCTGCAGCGCCACCAGACCACCACCCAGAATCAGTGCAATGGCCACCAGCCCTTCGAAGACGCACCAGAAGACGCGCTGCGGCGTGGGCGCGTCGACCTTGCCGCCGGCGGAGATCACGTCGATCACCAGCGAGCCCGAATCCGACGAGGTGACGAAGAACACGACCACCAGCACGATGGCCAGGAACGAGGTGATCTGTGCCAACGGCAACACCTCCAGCATCAGAAAGAGTTGCAGCGGCAGGTCGGCACCAGCCACGGCCTGATAGCCGTCGTTCACCAGTTGAAGAATGGCGGTGCCACCAAACACCGTCATCCACAGCACACAGGCGAGCGAGGGCACGATCAGCACCGAGATGATGAACTCGCGCACCGTGCGACCGCGTGAGACGCGGGCGATGAACATGCCCACGAACGGAGACCAGGAAATCCACCATGCCCAGTAGAACGCGGTCCAGCCCTGCGAGAAGTTGGCGTCGTCGCGATTCACCGGGTTGGCCAGCGCCGGCAGGTATTGCAGGTAGGCACCCAGGTTGTCGAAGAACCCGGTCAGGATGGCGATCGTCGGGCCCACTGCGATCACGAACACCAGCAGCAGGATCGCCAGCACCATGTTGATCTCGGACAGCCGCTTCACGCCGGCGTCCAGGCCGGCCAGCACGGAGATCAGCGCAATGGCGGTGATGCCGATGACGAGCACGATCTGGGTGGTCTCACCCAGCGGGACGCCGAACAGATGGTTCAAACCTGCTGCGGCCTGGGACGCGCCCAACCCCAGTGAGGTGGCCAGACCGAACATCGTCGCCAGCACCGCCAGGACGTCGATCACATGCCCGGGCCAGCCCCAGATGCGCTCGCCCAGCAGCGGGTAGAACACCGAACGGATGGTCAGTGGCAAGCCCTTGTTGAACGAGAACAGCGCCAGGCCGAGTGCCAGGATGGCGTAGATCGCCCAGGGGTGAAGACCCCAGTGGTAGATGGTCGCCGCCATGGCAAGGCGCCGTGAAGCATCGGCATCGCCAGCCGCGGCCGCCAGCGGCGCCCAATCGGTGCGGGCGCCGTTCTCCAGGGCCGTGCCGCCCATGGAACTTCCGAAGTGCGACAGCGGTTCGGACACGCCATAGAACATCAGCCCGATGCCCATGCCTGCGGCAAACAGCATCGAGAACCAGCCCAGGTAGCTGTAGTCCGGCTTGGCTTCGGTGCCACCCAGGCGCACCTTGCCCAGCGGCGAGAGGGCCAGCCCCAGGCAGACCAGCACAAAGATGTTGCCCGCACCGATGAAGAACCAGTCCAGGTTGGACGTCAACCAGCCGCGCAGGGCCGAGAACATCGGTTCGGCCGCCGTCTGGAACGTCAGCGTGAGCAGCACGAACGCAATCACGGCCAGGCCCGAGATGGCGAACACCCGGTTGTGGATGTCCAGCCCCAGCGGACCCAGCTTGACCACGATGTTGTCCTGGCCCACTTTGTAGTCGGTGTCGATGGGATTGACCCTTCCATCGGGCTTCATGGGGTTGTAGGTTTCACTCATACGTCTCCTTCCAGGTGGTACCGAAACGGACCCGCGGATGCCGCAGCGGCCGCAGGTACAGGTAAGGACCATAACCCGTTTTGGAGAGGAACAGGCTCAAGTCGACACCCTCGAGCCGCGCCCAGAAACAGGAAAGCCCCGGAACACAAGGTCAGCCGGGGCTTTCAGGGTGTCTTGCGAGACGTTGTGGAACGCTCTGGGACTCAATGCTGGCGAGGGCGTCGTTCACATCATTGGCCAGAAGGCTCATAAAGCCTCAGTTTTCTTTGGTCTGGAGTTTGTAGTACCACCAAAAGTACCACCAACTCCATCGATATAGTCCGGTCGGAGGCTTTACCCTCGGGATTCGTCATTTATCTGAGTACACCATCAGCGATGGTATGGTGCAGTAGCGGGCCACTAGACTAGAGTTCAGTGCCAGAGGTGAATGGCAAGGGTCCCAAATACGACACAGCTACGGACTCACAGTCCCTGGAAAGGAGACCGTATGGCATCTCCTGATACCACTTGCCATCCTTGGTCTTTCGGCAAACCATCAATTTGCGTCCAAAGTAGTCTCGGGCGGTCCCAGGCCATGCCAGCCCAAACCGGCACCAGACTGGCACCAGAGCAGCCGCAATTTTTGGCAAAGGATCAACTCTTTTTCGGCTCGGTGGCCATCCTGTCGCCCAATGGTAGCGTCTTCTTGACTGCACAGCCGCCTGGATCGAGGCGGCGCGCTGCAGGCGCGCAAGCTGTCCGACGGAGCGATCCAGCTGTTTTGGCGGTACTCGTATGCCCGTAGGACTGACCTGCCCCCTGTAGACGTACCAATCAAAAGTGGAAGTCAGGGTTCAAGATTACTCGATGGGTATTTGGGTTGATGGGAATCGAGCTGCATCGCCAGCGCGCTGGCGATGCAGCTCGGCGAAGCGGGCCGGTGGCATGCGCCCCAGACTGCTGTGCGGTCGAACCTCGTTGTAGTCCTGCCGCCAGATGGCCACGGCTGCTCGCGCTTGGTACAAGGTCTCGAACCAGCACTCGTTCAGGTGTTCGTCACGGAACTTGCCGTTGAAGCTCTCGATGTAGCCGTTCTGCATGGGGCGCCCCGGCTGGATCAGGATGTGGCGAATGCCATGCGCCTGCGCCCATGCCATGAATGCCCGGCTGGTGAACTCCGGACCGTTGTCAGTACGCACAGCCTGCGGGTAGCCGCGAAACAACGCAGCACGATCCAGGATGCGGGTGACGTATTGGCCTGAGATGCCGAAGTCCACCACGATGTCCACACTCTCATGGCTGAAGTCGTCGGCCACGGTGAGGTACTTCAGACGTCGGCCACCTGAGAGGCTGTCGCTCACAAAATCCATGCTCCACACTTCGTTGACCGTGCGTGCCAGTTGCAGTGGCACACGCTCGTTGATGGGCCGCTTGCCCTTCTTGCGCCGGCGCACGGCCAGATTGGCCTGCCGGTAGAGGCGGTACACGCGCTTGTGATTGACACCGGGGAACTGCGGGTTCAAGAGGTCGTGGATGCGCCGGTAGCCAAAGCGCCGGCGCACATGCGCGATCTCCACGATCTTCTCTTGCAGCTCAACGGTGGCCTGATCGGCCTGCGGCGGATGGCGGTAGCTGTCGCGGGAGAGCCCCACAAGACGGCACGCTCGGCGCTCGGACAAATGGTGCTCGCTGACCATGATCCGGATCGCCTCGCGTCTGACCTGTGGGGCTAGCGCTTTACCCCCAGAACGCTCTTCAGAGCGTGCATGTCCAGATGGGCCTCGGCCAGCAGCCGCTTGAGCTTGGCGTTCTCGGATTCGAGCTCACGCAAGCGCTGGGCCTCAGAGACCTGCATGCCGCCGAACTTGGCTCGCCACTTGTAAAACGTCGCGTCGCTGAAGCCACCGTTGCGGCACAGCTCCTTGATCGGCATACCGGCCTCCGCCTGCTTGAGGAAACCGATGATCTGTTCCTCGGTGAATCTGCTCTTCTTCATGTCCGTCATTCTCTTGGTGGTTGACGGACTTCACTAACTTCAGCTTGGTACGGCTGGCGGGGGGCAGGTCAAATCCATAGACTGCAAGAATGACAGCAAGGAGGTTGGGATCGCACGTAGGGCTGTGTGACCCCCATCCTCCAGCGTGACCTGATTGGGTCAAGGCCGAGTTGTCATGCAGGCAGTTTGGCTGCAAGCAGTTCGACCTTCTCGATATTGGGCGGAGAACTGAGCAAGGTCGCTGCGTTGGCCATCAAGGCCGCGGCGATCTGGCCGTTCAGATGTGCCTGGCGACCTGCCTCATCGACAAAGGCATCGAACACACCAAACGTCGAAGGGCCAAACTTCAATGCGAACCAGGCCGTGGTGCCGGACTCGGCGTTGGCGAGCGGCAGTGCGCTGGCCAGGAAGTCGGCAAGCGCAGCCTCCTGGCCGGGTTTAGCTTCGAGGCGAACAAACA
>NZ_JBFXCD010000020.1:0-67221 GCF_050182545.1 Hydrogenophaga sp.
GGGCCCGCAGCCAGGTCACGGCCATGATGGTCACGCACGACGTGGACGAGGCCATCCTGCTGGCCGACCGCGTGGTGATGATGACCAACGGCCCGCGCGCGAAGATCGGCAAGATCATGGACGTGCCCCTGCCCCGCCCACGCACCCGCGAGGCGCTGCTGAGCCACCCGCGCTACTACGAACTGCGCGAGGAACTGATCGGCTTCCTCGAAGACTGCGGCCGCCAGCACTGAACGGCGCCGCCCTCGGACCCCATCCCCACCAGGACGCTTACATGAAAAAGATAAAGCTCGTCATGATCGGCAATGGCATGGCCGGCGTGCGCACGCTCGAGGAGCTGCTCAAGATCGCCCCGGACCTCTACGACATCACCGTCTTCGGCGCCGAGCCGCACCCCAACTACAACCGCATCCTGCTCTCGCCGGTGCTGGCGGGCGAACAGACGCTGGACGAAATCGTGCTCAACGACTGGGCCTGGTACAGCGACAACGGCATCACGCTGCACGCGGGCAAGACCGTGACCGCGGTGGACCGCGTCAAGCGCATCGTGCGCGCCGACGACGGCCAGGGCGGCGTGATCGAAGCGCCGTACGACCGCCTCATCATGGCCACCGGCTCGAACCCCTTCATGCTGCCGATCCCGGGCAAGGACCTGCAAGGCGTGCTGGCCTACCGCGACATCGCCGACACGCAGGCCATGATCGACGCGGCGGCGAAATACCCGCACGCGGTGGTCATCGGCGGCGGCCTGCTCGGGCTGGAAGCGGCCAACGGCCTGATGAAGCGCGGCATGCGGGTCAGCGTGGTGCATGTTGCGCCCTGGCTGATGGAGCGCCAGCTCGACGACGTGGCCGGCAAACTGCTGCAGCAGTCGCTGGAGCAGCGCGGCATGCAATTCCTGATCGGCGCGCAGACGCAGGAGCTGGTGGGCGGTGAAGACGGAAGGGTGAAGGCGATCCGCTTCAAGGACGGCACCGAACTGCCGGCCGACCTGGTCGTCATGGCCGTGGGCATCCGCCCCAACACCGCGCTGGCCGAGTCCATGAAGCTGCACGTCAACCGCGGCATCGTGGTCAGCGACACGCTGCAGACCGTGACCGATCCGCGCATCTACGCCGTGGGCGAATGCGCGGCACACCGCGGCATTGCCTACGGCCTGGTGGCGCCGCTGTTCGAGCAAGGCAAGGTGCTGGCCACGCACCTGGCCGAGTTCGGCATCGGCCGCTACAGCGGTTCGCTCACATCGACCAAGCTCAAGGTCACGGGCATCGACCTCTTCAGCGCCGGCGACTTCATGGGTGGCGACAACACCGAGGAGATCGTGATGAGCGACCCCTCGGGCGGCGTGTACAAGAAGCTCGTCATCAGGGACGACAAGCTCGTCGGCGCCTGCCTGTACGGCGACACGGTGGACGGCAGCTGGTACTTCAAGCTGCTGCGCGAAGGCCGAAGCGTCGCCGACATCCGCGACAAGCTGATGTTCGGCGAGTCCAACATCGGCGACACCGGCCACGAGGGCCACAGCAAGGCCGCCAGCATGCCCGACGACGCGGAAGTCTGCGGCTGCAACGGGGTGAACAAGGGCGCGATCTGCAAGGCCATCAAGGACAAAGGCTTGTTCACGCTCGAAGAGGTGCGCAAGCACACCAAGGCCAGCGCCTCCTGCGGCTCGTGCACCGGTCTGGTGGAACAGATCCTGATGTTCACGGCCGGCGGCGACTACTCCGCCACGCCCAAGCTCAAGGCCATGTGCGGCTGCACCGACCATGGCCACCAGGCGGTGCGCGACGCGATCCGCGACAGCAGGTACCTCACCACTGCCGAGGTCTTCGCCGGCATGGGCTGGCGCACGCCCAATGGCTGCGCCACCTGCCGCCCCGCCGTCAACTACTACCTCATCAGCACCTGGCCGAAAGAGGCCAGGGACGATCCGCAGAGCCGCTTCATCAACGAGCGCATGCACGCCAACATCCAGAAGGACGGCACCTACAGCGTGATCCCGCGCATGTGGGGCGGCGAAACCACCGCCGACGAGCTGCGCCGCATCGCTGACGCGGTGGACAAGTACAAGATCCCCACCGTCAAGGTCACTGGCGGCCAGCGCATCGACCTGCTGGGCGTGAAGAAGGAAGACCTGCAGAACGTCTGGAAGGACATCGGCATGCCCAGCGGCCACGCCTACGCCAAGGCCTTGCGCACGGTGAAGACCTGCGTGGGCAGCGAATGGTGCCGCATGGGCACGCAGGACAGCACGCAGATGGGCAAGGACCTGGAGCGCGCCATGTGGCGCATGTACGCACCGCACAAGGTCAAGTTCGCTGTCAGCGGCTGCCCGCGCAACTGCGCCGAGGCCGGCATCAAGGACGTCGGCATCATCGGCGTGGACTCGGGCTGGGAGATGTACGTGGCCGGCAACGGCGGCATCAAGACCGAGGTGGCGCACTTCTTCACCAAGCTCAAGACGGCCGAGGAGGTGATGGAGTACACCGGCGCCTTCATGCAGCTCTACCGCCTCGAAGGCTGGTACCTCGAACGCACGGTGCACTACGTCAACCGCGTCGGGCTCGACTACGTGAAGAAGCGCATCCTGGAAGACGCCGAGGGCCGCAAGGCCCTGTGGGAGCAGTTGCAGTTCGCGCTCGATGGCGAACCCGATCCCTGGTTTGAACACCAGAAGGCCGCCGTGGACACGCGCCAGTTCATTCCCATCAAGGCCGTTGCCCTGGAAGGGAGCGTGGCATGAGCGAGCGCTGGATTCCCATTGCCCGCGTCGACGACATCCCCGTGCTCGGTTCGCGCTGCGTGCAGCGCGAGCACGGCCTGGACGTGGCCGTGTTCCGCAACGACCGCGACGAGGTCTTCGCCCTGCTCGACCGCTGCCCGCACAAGGGCGGCCCGCTGAGCCAGGGCATCGTCTTCGGCACCCACGTGGCCTGCCCGCTGCACAACTGGACCATCGGTCTGGACAGCGGCTGCGCCAAGGAGCCCGACGAAGGCTGCACCCCCCGCTTCGCGGTGAAGGTGGAGGACGGCGTGGTGCACCTGGATGCGCAGGAACTGGCCACGCAGGCGACCGGGCTGACACGCCCCGTGGCCGGGCCCGCCCGGCGCACCGCACCCGCATGAACCCGACCACCACCCGCTCCACCTGCCCCTACTGCGGCGTGGGCTGCGGGGTGCTGATCGACAGTGTGGGCAGCCAGATCACCGCCGTGCGCGGCGATCCGCATCACCCGGCCAACTTCGGCAAGCTGTGCACCAAGGGCCAGACGCTGCACCTCACGGCCTCGCCCGCGATCGCGCAGCAGGCGCGCCTGCTGCACCCCATGGTGCGCACAACGCGCGGCGCGGCGCCGCTGCGCACCGACTGGAACAGCGCGCTCGACCTCGCGGTCGACCGCTTTGCCGACACGATCCGGACCCACGGCCCCGACGCGGTCGGCTTCTACATCAGCGGCCAGTTGCTCACGGAGGACTACTACGCCTTCAACAAGCTGGCCAAGGGCCTGGTCGGCACCAACAACGTCGACACCAATTCGCGCCTGTGCATGAGCAGCGCGGTGGCCGGCTACAAGCTCACCCTGGGCGCCGACGCGCCACCGGCCTGCTACGACGACGTCAACCACGCCGCCTGCCTGTTCATCGTCGGCAGCAACGCGGCCTTCGCGCACCCGGTGCTGTTCCGCCGCATCGAGGAAGCGAAACAGAACAACCCGGCCATGAAGGTGATCGTGGCCGACCCGCGCCGCACCGACACCGCCGGCCTGGCCAACCTGTTCCTGCCGCTGCAGCCGGGCAGCGACGTGATGCTGTTCCACGGTCTGCTGCACATCATGCTGTGGGAGGGCTGGACCGACAGCGCATACATCGCCGCGCACACCACCGGCTTCGATGCGCTCAAGGCGCTGGTGCGCGAGTACACGCCCGAGCGCGTGGCGCAGGCCTGCGGCGTACCGAAGGAGGACCTGTTCACCGCGGCCAGATGGTTCGCTGGCCTTGACGGCCAGGGGTTCGCGGATCGCAAGACCACGCTCAGCCTCTACTGCCAGGGCCTGAACCAGAGCAGCAGCGGCACCGCGAAGAACGCCACGCTGATCAACCTGCACCTGGCCACGGGCCAGATCGGCAAGCCCGGTGCCGGCCCGTTCTCTCTCACCGGCCAGCCCAACGCCATGGGCGGGCGTGAGGTCGGTGGCCTGGCCAACCTGCTCAGCGCCCACCGCGACCTGGCCAACCCGCAGCACCGCGCCGAAGTCGCCGCGCTCTGGGGGGTTCCAGACGTGCCCGGGAAACCGGGCCTGACCGCCGTGGAGATGTTCGAGGCCGCGGCCGATGGCCAGGTGAAGGCGTTGTGGATCGCCTGCACCAACCCGGCGCAGTCCATGCCCGACCAGGCCACCGTGCGCCGGGCCTTGCAGCGTGCCGAGTTCGTCGTGGTGCAGGAGGCCTTTGCCACCGCCGCCACCTGCGATCACGCCGACCTGCTGCTGCCCGCCACCACCTGGGGCGAAAAGGACGGCACCGTCACCAACAGCGAGCGCCGCATCAGCCGCATGCGACCCGCCGTGCCCGCACCGGGCGAAGCGCGGCACGACTGGCGCATCGTGGTGGACTTTGCGCAGCGCCTCGAAGCGCGCCTGCGCCCCGGCCAGCCCACGCTGTTCCCCTACCCCGATGCCGAGAGCCTCTGGCTCGAACACCGCGAATCCACGCGCGGGCGCGACCTCGACATCACGGGCCTGAGCTACGCCATGCTGGAACAAGCAGGCCCGCAGCAATGGCCCCTCAAGGCCGGCCAGACGCAGGGGAAGGAACGCCTGTACGCAGACGGCATCTTTCCCACGCCCGATGGCAAGGCCCGCTTCGCCGCCCTGCCCTTCGTGCCGCTGGCCGAGCCGCGCGAATCGCGCTACCCGTTCTCGCTCACCACCGGGCGCCTGCGCGACCAGTGGCACGGCATGACGCGCACCGGCACGCTCGGGCGCCTGTTCGGCCACGTGGCCGAGCCCTCGGTGCAGCTCAACCCGCAGGACATGGCGCGCCGCGGCCTGCAGGACGGCGACCTGGTGCACGTGACCAGCAAGCGCGGCTCCATCCTGGTGCCCGCGCAGGCCAGCGCCGACATCGGCCTGTCGCAGGCCTTCATCGCCATGCACTGGGGCGCCGAATACCTCGGCGGGCGCAGCAGCACCGGCCAGCCGCTGGCGGGCGTGAACGCGCTCACCACCTCCGCCTTCTGCCCGACCTCGAAGCAGCCCGAACTCAAGCACGCGGCGGTGAAGGTGCTCAAGGCCGAACTGCCGTGGAACCTGCTGGCCGTCGCCTGGCTGCCCGATGCCCGGGCGCTGGAGGCGCGCCGTGGCCTGCGTGCCCTGATGGCGGAACTTCCGTTTGCCTCCTGCGTGCCCTTCGCCAATGGCGTGCCGCTGGACGAGGCCCCGGCGCGCGGGCGCAGCGGCGTGCTGTTTCGCGCCGCCGCTCACGAAGTGCCCGAGCCGGGCGTGGTCGAACGCATCGAGGCCTTGCTGGGCCTGGACGGCACCGACGTGCTGCGCTACGCCGACCGCCGCCTGGGCCAGCGCCGCAGCGCGCGCCTGGTGCGCGAGGGCGAATCCACCCGGCTCGAAGGCTTCGTGCTCGCGGGCGACACCCGCGCCGAAATCTGGATCAAGCCGCTGCTGCAGGACGAACTGCCGGCGGCTGCCTATGGTCGCCTGCTCCTCATGCCCGGCGCCCGCGCTCCGGTGGCGATCGTGGCGCGGGGGCGGCAGGTCTGCACCTGTTTCAATGTCGACGAAGACACGATCCGTTCCCGCCTGCAGGCCTGCGAGGGCAACGACCCCGAGCGCCTGGCCACACTACAGGCCGATCTGCGATGCGGCACGAACTGCGGCTCCTGCCTGCCCGAGCTCAAGCGGCTGGTGCGCGAGACCACCCCCTCGGCCCAGGCCGCCTGACACGGCGGCAACGGGCATATAACGTCAAGTCATCAAACCTGCCCCACAATCGCGCGCCATGGGCATCAGCCAGTACATCAAGGAAATCGGTCGCGGCAAGGACGGCGCCCGCTCGCTCACGCGCGCGCAGGCCACCGACCTGCTGGGCCAGGTGCTGGACGGCCAGGTCACCGACCTCGAAGTGGGCGGCTTCTGCCTGGCCATGCGCATCAAGGGCGAAACGCCGGAAGAGATGGCGGGTTTCCTCGACGCGGCGCACGCGCGCCTGCACAAGCTGCCCGACAACGGCGTGACCACCGTGGTGCTGCCCAGCTACAACGGCGCGCGCAAGCTGCCGGTGCTCACGCCGCTGCTGGCGCTGCTGCTGGCGCAGCGCGGCGCAGCGGTGCTGGTGCACGGCACCGCCACCGAAGACCGGCGCGTGTTCGCCGCCAGCGTGTTCGCCGAACTGGGGGTGGCCGCCGCGCGCGAGGTGCCCGCCACCTTGCGCGCGGGCGCCGTGGCGCATGTGCCGACCGAGGTGCTCTGCCCCGCGCTCAAGCGCCTGCTCGACGTGCGCCGCGCGGTCGGCCTGCGCAATCCGGCGCACAGTCTCGTCAAGCTCATGAACCCGTGCGCTGGCCAGGCCTTCATCGTCGGCAGCTACACCCACCCGGAGTACGCGCAGTCCATGGCCGCCACCTGGGCGCTGACCGGCGCGCACGCGCTGCTGCTGCGCGGCACCGAGGGCGAACCGGTGGCCGACGCACGCCGCACGCCGCGCATGGAGGTGTTCCGCGACGGCGAGCGCGTGGAAGTCCAGGCGCAGCAGGACGGCCCGCTGGCGAAACTGCCCGCGCTGCCCGAGGTGGATGCCACGTCCACGGCCACCTACATCCGCGCCGTGCTGAACGGTTCGTTACCTATTCCCACGCCGATCGCCTTGCAGGTGGAACACATCTTGCGAGAAACGGCCCACCATGAACCCGCAACCCATGCCCTCGCCCTCTGAGTTCCTGCCCGGCACCGTGGCCCTGGTGGGCGCCGGCCCCGGCGACCCCGAACTGCTCACGCTCAAGGCCGTCAAGGCCATCAGCGCCGCCACGGTGCTGCTGGTCGACGACCTCGTGAGCGAGGGCGTGCTCGCCCATGCCCGCCCTGGCGCGCGCATCGTGCACGTGGGCAAGCGCGGCGGCTGCAAGAGCACGCCGCAGGCCTTCATCGAAAAACTCATGGTGATGGCCGCGCGCGAGGGCGAGGTGGTGGTGCGGCTCAAGGGCGGCGACCCGTTCATCTTCGGGCGCGGCGGAGAAGAGGTGGAGCACCTGCGCGCCGCCGGCATCGAGGTGCAGGTGGTCAACGGCATCACCGCCGGCCTGGCCGGCCTCACCTCGCTGGGCGTGCCGCTCACGCACCGCGAACACGCGCACGGCGTGGTGTTCGTCACCGGCCACGCCAAACCCGGCGACAGCGGCACCGACTGGCAGGCCCTGGCCGCCACCGCGCGCGACGCCAAGCTCACGCTGGTGATCTACATGGGCGTGTCCAGCGCCGCGCAGATCGAGCGGGACCTGCTCACCGGCCTGCCGCCGCACACGCCGCTGGCAGTGATCCAGCACGCCACGCTGCCGCAGCAGCGCCACGCGCTCACCACGCTGGGGCAACTGCGCGCCACCATCGAGCGCGAAGGCCTGGGCAGCCCGGCCGTGATCGTTGTGGGTGACGTGGTCCGCGGCATTGCCGCCGTGCAGGCCGACGAAGCCTTCGTCCGCACTGCCTGAGACCGTCGCGGCCCAGGCGCGCCGCTACACTGCGACACCCGCGCCCGCAGAGGTGCGCCGACGGAGGTGTCCCCATGCTCGAAAAACTCAACCGCTTTACCGAAAGCCACGGCGCGCTGCGCCCCGGCCGCGGCCTGGTCACCGGCGTGATCGCGCTCACACTGGCCATCCTGTGTTTTCTGGGCGTGCTGGCCTTCCACTTTCCCCAGTACCTCACCACGCCCGAGCTGCGCAAGCAGTACGACGTGGCGCTGATGCGCCACCTGCTGTTCGGCGCGCTCGTGCTGGCCGGCGGCCTGAGCCTGGTGAACGTGCTGTTCAACCGCGCGCGCTGGCTCTCGGCCTTCGCTTTCGCGCTGGTCACACTCAGTGCGCTGCTGGGCGGACACCAGGTCGAGGTGGACCCGAACTTCCCCGACCACACGCCCTACATCGGCATGGACTGGTTCATCCTCGACCTGCTGGGCTCGGCGCTGATCTTCATCTTCATCGAGAAGCTGTTCGCCCTGCGCAAGGACCAACCGGTGTTCCGCCCCGAGTGGCAGACCGACTTCCACCACTTCATCGTCAACCACATGGTGATCGGCTTCATGCTGCTGGCCACCAACCTCCTGGTGCACAACCTCTTCGGCTGGGTGCCGGTGGACGGCGTGCGCGGCTGGATCGCGGCGCTGCCCTTCTGGGCCGCGCTGCCGCTGATCATCCTGGTGGCCGACCTCGCGCAGTACTGGACGCACCGCGCCTACCACGAGGTGCCGCTGCTCTGGCGCCTGCACGCGGTGCACCACAGCACGAAACACATGGACTGGATGGCCGGTTCGCGCCAGCACATCCTGGAGACCGTCATCACGCGCACCCTGGTGCTCGGGCCGATCTACCTGCTGGGTTTTTCCAAGGAAGTGATCGACGCCTACATCATCGTGGTCGGCTTCCAGGCGGTCTTCAACCACGCCAATGTGAGCGTGCGCCTGGGTCCACTGCGCTACCTCATCGTCACGCCCAACTTCCACCACTGGCACCACAGCCAGGATCAGGAAGCGCTGGACCGCAACTACGCCGCGCACTACGCCTTCCTGGACCACCTGTTCGGCACCGCCGTCAACAGCCCGAAGGTCTGGCCCGAGCGCTACGGCGTGCTGGGCGACTACGTGCCCAGGGGTTTTCTGAAGCAACTGGCCTTCCCGTTCACCTGGAAAGGCTGAACGGGTGAGCGACACCTGGGACGCCGTCGTCGTCGGCGCGGGCGCCGCGGGCCTGTTCTGCGCCGGCGTCGCCGGCCAGCGCGGCCTGCGCGTGCTGGTGCTCGACCACAGCGACAAGGTGGCCGAGAAGATCCGCATCTCGGGCGGCGGCCGCGCCAATTTCACCAACCGCGACCTGGACCCGCAGGCGCCGCACAAGCACTTCCTGGGCGCCAACCCGCATTTCTGCCGCTCGGCGCTCTCGCGCTACACGCCGGCCGATTTCATCGCGCTGGTGCAGCGCCACGGCATCGCCTTCCACGAGAAGCACAAGGGCCAGTTGTTCTGCGACCGCTCGGCCGACGACCTGATCCAGATGCTGCTGCGCGAGTGCGAGGCCGGCGGCGTGCAGCGCTGGCAACCCTGTGCCGTGAAGGCCCTGCGCCAGGGCGGCGACGGCGTGTACGAGATCGATACCGAGCGCGGCACCGAGCGCAGCCGCGCCGTGGTGATCGCCACCGGCGGCCTGTCCATCCCGAAGATCGGCGCCACCGATTTCGGCTACCGCATCGCCGCCCAGTTCGGCCTGCGGCTGGTGGAGCCCCGCCCCGGTCTGGTGCCGCTGACCTTCGACGGCGAGGGCTGGACGCCGTACGCCGCACTGGCCGGGCTGGCGCTGCCGGTGCGCATCGAAACCGGAGAGAAAAAAGCCCGCATGGCCTTTCTGGAGGACCTGCTGTTCACCCACCGGGGCCTCTCGGGCCCGGCGGTGCTGCAGATCTCCAGCTACTGGCGCGAAGGCTCGCCCATCCGTCTGAACCTCGCACCTGAAGTCGAACTGCACGCCGCGCTGGCCCGCGCCAAGGCCACGTCGCGCAAGCTGTTGGCCAATGAACTGGCCTCCCTCGTGCCGTCGCGCCTCGCCGACGCCTGGGTCCAGCAGGACGCCGACTGGCAGCGCCCGGTGGCCGAGGCCTCCGACAAGGCTCTGGCGCGGCTGGCCGAGCGGCTTGCGCGCTGGGAGATCACCCCCACCAGCACCGAGGGCTACCGCAAGGCCGAGGTGACGCTGGGCGGCGTGGACACACGCGACCTGTCGTCGCAGACGATGGAGTCGAAGCAGCCGGGGCTGTATTTCATCGGCGAGGTGGTGGACGTGACCGGCTGGCTGGGTGGCTACAACTTCCAGTGGGCTTGGGCGTCGGCCCACGCCTGTGCCCAGGCACTGCCGGGGCGCTGAGCTCAGTCGGCGGCAGACACTTCCTGCCAGCGCGCCGCACCCATCCAGTCGCGCAACACCATTTCACCGCGCGGCGAGAACGCCAGCGCCCGCGTGCCCTGGCCCCGCAGCAGCCAGCCGCTCTCCAGGCAGTGCTGGCAGATCAGGGCGCCGAGCCGGCCCGCGATGTGCATGCGCCGCTCGCTCCAGTCCATGCAGGGACGGCAGTGCAGCCGCCGGCTGCGGTCGTCGTCCCGCGCGGCCTCGGGTGGCAGGCCCAGGCGCTGCAGGGCCGGGGCCGCGGCGTCGGTCACGTGGCCCGCAGCCGCTTCGCCTTCATCGAACACCACCGCGCCCACGTCCTGCAGATGCCCGGCGATGGCCACCCCCAGCCGGCCGGCCAGGTGGTCGTAGCAGGTGCGCGCGGTGCGCAGCGCCAGGTCGCGCGGGCCCACCACCATGCGCCGCTGGACCGGCGGCGGCGCGCTGGCCGCGAGCTGCATCACGCCTTCGAGCAAGCGCGCCACCTCGGTCGACGCCAGCCGGTGGTAGCGGTGCCGGCCTTGTCGCTCAACCTTCAGCAGCGAGGCTTCCACCATCAGGCCCAGGTGGCGGCTGGCGGTGGCCGGGGTCACGCGGGCCACATCGGCCAGCTCCCGTGCGGTGAGCGCGCGCCCGTCCATCAGCGACAGCAGCATGGCCGTGCGCGCCGGTTCGCCCACAAGGGCTGCCACATGGGCGATGCGGTTGGTGTTCATGGGCTCCAGTGTGAGGCCAACGGGCACGGGCACGGTTCGCTCCGCAGCAAAGCAATCCAGGCCGGCAAGCCCACAACATGCGGCATCCGAAACCACCGAAAGCCGCCCATGTCACTGCCCCTGTCCGTCACCTGCTTCATCCGCTACCAGCTCGACCCCTTCCAGCTCGACGCCTTTCGCGCCTATGCCGAGAACTGGGGCCGCATCATCCCGCGCTGCGGCGGCCACCTGGTGGGCTACTTTCTGCCCAGCGAAGGCACCAACGACGTGGCCTGGGGGCTGATCGGCTTTGAGAGCCTGGCGGCCTACGAGGCCTACCGCGCGCGCCTGCGCACCGACCCGGAGGGGCGCGCGAACTTCGAGATGGCGCGCCGGCTGCGCTTCATCCTGCGCGAGGAGCGCACCTTCACCGAGGTGGTGGCCGGCACCCTCTCGCGCCCGGCCCTGTCCCTGTCCACCACGGACGCCGCCTGATCGCCGGGTGCGGGAGACCCGGCACCGCACCGGCGACGCGGCGGCGCAACGGCCGCGACGGTAGCCAACCCAGCGGAAATGGCTATAATCCAAGGCTTTGCTGGCAAATCCCCGTCGGCCAATACTAGTTAATGACGGGACATTTTGCGGAAACGATGACCGGGCCCGATCTTCCCGGCCATCCTCTTTCCGCGCATTCTGGACATCTTTCGCCAATGACGACCATCCGTGTAAAAGACAACGAACCCTTTGACGTCGCCCTGCGCCGTTTCAAGCGCACCATCGAGAAGCTGGGCCTGCTGACCGACCTGCGCGCCCGCGAGTTCTACGAAAAGCCCACCGCCGAGCGCAAGCGCAAGAAGGCCGCTGCCGTCAAGCGCCACTACAAGCGCGTGCGCTCCATGCAGCTGCCCAAGAAGCTGTACTGAGCCGAGCCACCGGGCCTGATGCCCGGTCGCCCCGAAAGCCCGCTGGAGGACGCTCAGGCGGGCTTTTTTGTTGTTGTTCTCCAACCCCCTCCCGGGAGCCTCTCATGAGCCTGAAAGACCAGATCACCGAAGACATGAAAGCCGCCATGCGTGCCAAGGACAGCGAGCGCCTGGGCACCATCCGCCTGCTCACCGCCGCGATGAAGCAGAAGGAAGTGGACGAGCGCGTGGAGCTGGACGACACCATGGTCATCGCCATCGTGGACAAGCTGGTCAAGCAGCGCAAGGACAGCATCGAGGCCTTTACCAAGGCCGCGCGCCAGGACCTGGTGGACAAGGAGCAGGCCGAGATGGCGGTGCTGCAGGCCTACCTGCCCGCGCGCCTGTCGGCCGACGAGGTGGCCACGGCGGTGAAGGCCATCGTCGCCGAACTGGGCGCGAAAGGCCCGGGCGACATGGGCAAGGTGATGGGTGCGGTCAAGGCCCGCCTGGCCGGCAAGGCCGACATGGGCGCCGTCTCGGCCGCGGTGAAAGCGGCATTGGCGGGCTGAAGCTCAGCCCAGAATCATCGCGGTGCCGGCCACGGCCAGCGCCGCCCCCAGCCAGGCGCCGGCCGCGGGCCGGCGCCGATAGACCAGCCAGAGCACCGGCAGGATCAGGATCGGTGTGACCGAGGAGAGCACGGCGACCAGCCCTGCCTGCCCGTGCTTCATGGCCTGCAGGATCAGCGTCATGCCCAGCGCCATGGCCACAGCCGCGCTGCCGAAGATCAGCGCGGCATCCCGCGCGCGCAACGGCGCCAGGGGGCGCGCACCCGCCCAGCCGGTGGTCCACAGCAGCGCGTGCGCGAGCAGCGCCATGCTCATGCGCAAGGCCGAACCGGCCACGGCATCGATGCCGGTCGTCATGAGCGGCTTGAGCATGAGCGTGGCAACCGACTGACACAAGGCCGCCAGCAGACCCAGAGCCACCCCCACCGCCAGACGGCCACGCGTCTGCTCCCAGCCGTGCAGCTCGTCGCCACGACGGCCCCAGACGATGGCCAGCATCACCCCACCCACCAGCAGGCTGCTGCCCACGAGGGCCCAGCCCCACAGGGTTTCGCCCAGAAACAGCCAGGCCAGCACCGCCGAAAACATTGCATGGGCGGCGAACAGCACGCCGGAGCGGCGCGGCCCCAGGCGGTTCATGCACGCGAAGAGCGCGGTGTCGCCAATGAAGATGCCGATCACGCCCGAGAGCGCGAGCAGGCCGAACGCCGAGGCATCCAGGCTGCGCCAGCCACCGGTGGCCAGCGCGATGCTCCAGAGAATGAGGCTGGCGAACAGCATGCGCCAGCGGCTGAAGGCAAAGGCACCCAGCCTTTGGGACGCAGGGGCAGAGAACAGCGCCGCCACGGCCCAGCACGCGGCGGCGAGCAAGGCCAGGGCCTCTGGACGCATCGAAGTCTATGCCGGGAACAATCGGGCCGATGCCGGGCCGCTCCCAAGGCGGCCCAGCCCCCCCGGGGGGCAGCGACCCGCGCAGCGGCGGAGCGTGGGGGCACTCAACTTCCAGCAACCTTCATGCGGTTGACCAGGATCGAGCCCGTGGTCTTCGCACCGTAGTTGTAGGTGTCGGCACCCACGGCCTCGATGCCCAGCAGCATGTCGCGCAAATTGCCTGCGATGGTGATCTCGTGCACCGGGTAGGCGATCTCGCCGTTCTCGACCCAGAAGCCCGATGCGCCGCGCGAGTAGTCGCCCGTCACGTAGTTCACGCCCTGCCCCATCAGCTCGGTGACGAACAGACCGCGGCCGAGCTTCCTGAACATGGCGCGCAGGTCGTCGCCCGGCTGCGTGAGCCGGCTGCTGAGCGTGAGGTTGTGCGACCCGCCGGCATTGCCGGTGGTGCGCATGCCGAGCTTGCGCGCCGAGTAGGTGGAGAGGAAATAGCCCTGCACCTTGCCGGCCGACAGGACCTTGCGTTTCACCGTGCGCACGCCTTCGTCGTCGAACGGCGAACTGCCCTTGCCATTGCGCACGTGCGGGTCTTCCAAGATGTCGAGGTGCTTCGCCATCACCTGCTTGCCCAGGCTGTCGTGCAGGAAAGTGGTGTTGCGGTACAGCGCACCACCGCTGGTGGCCTGCACGTAGCTGCCCAGCAGGCCGGCGGCCAGCGGCGACTCGAACAGCACCGGGCATTCGGTGGTGGCGATCTTGCGGCTGTTCAGGCGCGCCAGCGTGCGCTCGGCGGCGTAGCGGCCCACGGCCTCGGGCGTGGCCAGTTCACCCGGCGCGCGCATGGAGCTGTACCAGTAGTCGCGCTGCATGTTGGCGCCCTTGCCGGCGATGGGCGCTACCGACAGGCTGTGGCGCGAACTGGCGTAGCCGCCGCTGAAGATGCCGGGCCTGCCACGCTCGCCGCCGCGCAGGTGGGCGGTGAAGAAGTGCGACTGCTGCGCGGACACGCCCGCGCCTTCGCTGTTGTTGATCTTGCGGCTGGTGGCGAAGGCTGCGGCTTCGCAAGCCAGCGCCATGCGCGCGGCTTCTTCGGAATCGATGGACCAGGGGTGGAACAGATCGAGATCGGGGTAGCTGTCGGCCACATCGTCTGCATCGGGCAGGCCGGCCACCGGGTCTTCGGCGGTGAAGCGGGCGATGTCGTAGGCGGCCTGCACCGTCTGGCGGATGGCGGCGGGCGAGAAATCGGACGTGGACGCATTGCCGCGCTTCTGCCCGAGGTAGACCGTGACGCCGAGCGACTTGTCGCGGTTGCGCTCCACGTTCTCGAGTTCGCCCTTGCGCACCGACACGCTGAGCCCCGCGCCCTCGGACACCTCGGCCGCCGCATCGGCCGCCCCGAGCTGCTTCGCATGCGAGAGCGCCAGGTCCACCAGTTCCTCGAACTGGCTGCGGGCGTACTGGAAACCGGGAAGGGGGGTGCGGGGGTCTGCCACAGGGGCTTGGGAGGGGTTTTTCATGTCGACGGCTATGATACTTGCCGCCCCTTGAGGCCGCTGCCGACGCGCAGAAGTCCATTGAGGGCGTGTCCACCCTGTACCCCCCACATGTCCCGCAAACCCACCAAAGGCTATTTCGTCCGTGGCCAGTTCGTCGCCCTGGGCAGCGAACTGGACCAGGAGCTCAAGCGCGAGCTCAAGGGTTCGGCCGAGATGAGCAAGACCGACCTGAAAAAGCACAGCGACCGGCTGCAGGCACTGGGTGAGAACCTGCTCACGCTGCGCGCGGACCTGATGCAGCGGCTCGAGCTGTCCGAAAAGCTGCTCGACGCGGTGGCCGAGGCGAAACGCATCACCAACTTTGAAGGCAAGCGCCGCCAGATGCAGTTCATCGGCAAGCTCATGCGCACGCTGGACGATGACACCATCGCTGCCGTGGAAGCCGCCCTTGACGAGCAGAACAAGGGCTCGGCCAAGGGCACGCTCTCGCTGCACCAGGCCGAACAGTGGCGCGACCGCCTGATCGCCGACGACGAGGCGCTCACGCACTGGATGCAACTGGACCCGCAAAGCGACGTGCAGCACCTGCGCGCCCTGATCAGGCAGGCCCGCAAGGACGCGCAAGCCACGCAGGCGCAGGAGCGGCCCGGCGAGGCGGTGCGCCACGGCAAGGCCTACCGCGAGATCTTCCAGACCGTCAAGGCCGTCCTGAACGGTGGCGCCAGTGACTCCCCGACCGACGACGAAAACCCGGCATGAGAGACACCCCATCCCTCCCAACCGACCCGGTGCGCATCGGCATCGTGTCCATCAGCGACCGCGCCAGCAGCGGCGTGTACGAAGACAAGGGCCTGCCCGCGCTGCAGGACTGGCTCACGCGCGCGCTGAAAAACCCCATCACCTTCGAAGCGCGCCTGATCCCCGACGAGGCGGCGCGCATCAGCGCCACCCTGATCGAACTGGTGGACGCCGGCTGCTCACTGGTGCTCACGACCGGCGGCACGGGTCCGGCGCCGCGCGATGTGACACCCGAGGCCACGCTGGCCGTGGCGCACAAGGAGATGCCCGGTTTCGGTGAACAGATGCGCCAGATCGGCCTGGTCTTCGTGCCCACGGCCATCCTCTCGCGCCAGGTCGCTGTGGTCAGGGACAAGAGCCTCATCATCAACCTGCCGGGCCAGCCCAAGGCCATTGCCGAGACGCTCGAAGGCCTCAAGAACGCTGACGGCACGCAGCGGGTCAACGGCATCTTTGCCGCCGTGCCCTACTGCGTCGACCTCATCGGTGGCCCCTACCTCGAAACGAACGACGCTGTCTGCAAGGCCTTCCGGCCCAAATCCGCCGTGCGCCCTGCGCGCTGACCCCACCCAACGAAACACTCGCTCATGAAGATCGCCAAGGACACCATCGTCACCCTCACCTTCCGCGCCACCGATGCCAGGGGCAAGGTGCTCGAAGACGGCAAGGAGCCGCGCGCCTACCTGCACGGCGGCCACGGCAACACCCTGCCGGGCATCGAGAAAGCCCTGGAAGGCCAGGAAAAAGGCCACGCGGCCACCCTGGTGCTGCCACCCGCCGACGCCTTTGGCGAACGCGACGAAAGCCTGGTGACCACCATTGCCAAGAAGGACTTCCCGCCCGGCGTGAAGGTGGGTGGTCAGCTCGAAGGCCACGACGACCAGGGGCGACACCAGGTCTTCACTGTGACCAAGATCAAGGGCGACACGGTGCACCTGGATGGCAACCACCCACTGGCGGGCCAGACGCTGACGTTCTCGCTGAAGGTCATCGACGTGCAGCCGGCCAGCGCGGAGGAAATCGCCCACGGCCACGCGCATGGCGCGCACGGGCATCACCACTGACCGGCTACTTCCCCACCAGCTGGTTGAGCTTCTCGGCCTCAAAGCATTCCTTGCGCGCCGCGTCCTGCGGCACGCAGTCGCCATCGCGCGCTTCGGCCAGCTTCTCGATCGCCTGCCACAGCAGCGCGATCTGGTGCTCCTGGCCGGCGGTGCTGTCGATCAGGCTTCGCATGGCCTGGGACAGCGGGTCGTCCTCCTGCGTGATCCCGTAGGCCTGGAATTTCTGGCCCTGTTCGGTCACGTCGGCGCTCTCGCCGGTCTTGCTCGGAATGATGCGCGCCGGAATGCCCACCGCCGTGGCGCCTGCGGGCACGGGCTTGATCACCACCGCGTTGCTGCCGATCTTGGCGCCATCGCCCACCAGGAAGCCGCCGAGCACCTTGGCACCCGCGCTCACCACCACATCCTTGCCCAGCGTGGGGTGGCGCTTGGTGCCCTTGTAGAGCGAGGTGCCGCCCAGCGTCACGCCCTGGTAGATGGTGCAGCCGTCGCCGATCTCGGCCGTCTCGCCCACCACCACGCCCATGGCGTGGTCGAAGAACACGCGCTCGCCCAGCTTCGCGCCCGGGTGGATCTCGATGCCGGTGAACCAACGCGCCACGTGCGAGATGAAGCGACCCAGCCACTTGAAGCCGTGGTTCCAGCACCAGTGCGCCGGGCGGTGCAGCCAGACAGCGTGCAGGCCCGGGTAGCAGGTGATGACCTCCCAGGTGCTGCGCGCGGCGGGGTCGCGGTCCAGCACGCACTGGATGTCGGAGCGGATGCGGTCGAACATGGACGGCAGTCTATCGCTTCGCCTTGTGCGCCAGCTGCAGCATGGACTTGGCGACACCTCGAAGAATGTGGACTTCTTCGTCGCTGGGGGCGGCGCGGTTGAAAAGCTGATTGAGCCGCGGCATCAGCTTCTTGGGCGCTGCCGGGTCGAGAAAGTCCACCGCCACCAGCGCCTGTTCCAGGTGGTCGAGCATGCCGGCCAGGGCTTTTGCGTCGGCCTGCTGTCGCTGCGCCGGTACTGCAGGCGCTTCAAAACCACCCAGGGCGAGGCGCCAATCGTAGGCAATCAGTTGCACCGCCGCGGCCAGGTTGAGCGAGCCGAAGCCGGGCGCGGTCGGGATGCTCAGGGCGACGTGGCAGCGGTAGACGTCCTCGTTGCGCATGCCGAAGCGCTCGGATCCGAACAGGAAAGCCACGCCGTCGGGTGGTGTGTCCTGCGCCAGCAGCCCGGCAAAGTGTTCGCGCGGAGACCGCGTGGGAGGACCGAAATCGCGCGGCGTCATGGCGGTGGCGCACAGGTGGCTCATGCCGTCGAGCGCCTCGTCCAGCGTGTCGACGATGCGCGCCTTGGCCAGCACGTCGTTGGCACCGCTGGCGCGCTGGATGGTTTCCTCGCGGCGCAGCACGTTGGCCCAGCGAGGCTGCACCAGCACCAGGTCGTCAAAGCCCATGACCTTCATGGCGCGGGCCACACCGCCGACGTTGCCGGCGTGGCTGGTTTGAATGAGGACAAAGCGGGTGCGCATGCAAAAGGGGCGGGGACGGTAAAATCCCGGCTATTGTCGCTGCCCGCATCGCCGGGCTTCGCAGCAGCTCATCCACTGTCGCGCCCTCCTTCCCGGAGCGCGCAAAGGTTCACAATTCATGTCGTCCACACTCCACCCCATGCTCAACGTGGCCATCAAGGCCGCACGCACCGCTGGCACCCTCATCAACCGCGCCGCGCTGGACGTGGAGTCGGTCCGGGTCTCGGTCAAACAGACCAACGACTTCGTGACCGAGGTCGACCAGGCCGCCGAGGCCGCCATCATCGACACCCTGCTCACGGCCTATCCGGACCACGCCATCTGGGCCGAGGAATCGGGCAAGCGCCCGGGCAAGCACGGCGGCGCAGACCATGTCTGGATCATCGACCCACTGGACGGCACCACCAACTTCATCCATGGCTTCCCGGTCTACTGCGTGAGCATCGCGCTCATGGTGGGCAACCGGCTCGAACAGGCCGTGGTCTACGACCCCTCGCGCAACGACCTGTTCTGCGCCACGCGCGGACGCGGCGCCTACCTCAACGACCGCCGCATTCGCGTGGCCAAGCGCACCACGCTGCGCGACTGCCTGCTCTCCACCGGCTTCCCTTTCCGTCCGGGCGACGCCTTCCAGACCTACCTGCAGATGTTTGGCGACGTGATGCCGCGCGTGGCCGGTGTGCGCCGCCCGGGCTCGGCCGCGCTGGACCTGGCCTACGTCGCTGCGGGCTTCACCGACGGCTTCTTCGAGATGGGTCTTTCGCCCTGGGACGTGGCCGCGGGGGCCCTGCTCGTCACCGAAGCCGGCGGCCTGGTGGGCAATTTCACCGGCGAGTCGGACTTCCTCGAGCAGAAGGAGTGCCTGGCCGCCAACCCCAAGATCTACGGCCAGCTCGTGGGCCTGACAAGCAAGTACAGCAAGTTCGCCAGCGCGGGCGACAAGGCCGCCGTGCGCCAGGCGCGCACGGCTTCCACCGCGGCGGCCCGGACACCGCTCGCGCAGGACGGTGCCACGGCGGGCGAAGACGCGCCTCGCTGAGCGCGGGAGCGGGCCGCGGCGTCAGGCCAGTGGCAGGCGCAGCCAGAAGGTGGCGCCCTCGCCCGGCGCCGACTCGGCCCAGACGCGGCCTCCGTGGCGCTCGATGATGCGTCCCACGATCGCCAACCCCACGCCCATGCCGGGCACGTCGGTGCCCGCGTGCAGGCGCTGGAACAGGCCGAACAGCTTGTCGGCGTGCGCCATGTCGAACCCCATGCCGTTGTCGCGCACGAAGTAGGCGCGCTTGCCGGGCGCGTAGCCCACCACCAGCTCGGGATGGTCGAGGTGGCGCGAGTACTTGAGCGCGTTGTCCATCAGGTTGGCGAGCACCTGGCGCAACAGGGTGGCGTCGCCCAGCGCGGGTGGCAAAGGCTCGATGCGGATGCGCGCGTGCGCCACCTGCGGCGCCAGGGCTTCCGCGACCGACTGCGCCAGCGCGCCGACATCCACGGGCACGGCGTCGAGGTCGACGCGCACCACCCGCAGCAGCTCCAGCATGTCGGTGATCATCTGTCCCATGTTGCGCGAGGAACGCGCAATGCGCTCGAACATCTCGCGCCCCGACGGACTCAGCCGGTCGGCCTCCTCGTCGAGCACGATCGCGGCAAAGCCGTTGACCGACCGCAGCGGCGCACGCAGGTCGTGCGCGATGGAATAGGAAATCGCCTCCATGTCGCGCATGGAGCGTTCGAGCTGGTCGGTTCTCGCCGCCACCCGCTGCTCCAGGCTGGCGTTGAGCGCGCGCACCTGTTCCTGCGCGGCCACGCGTTCGGTGATGTCCAGGTGTGTGCCCGACATGAAAACCGCCCGGTCTTCGGCGTCGCGCTCGTGCACTCGGCCGCGCGTGTTGACCCAGATCCAGTGGCCGGCCTTGTGGCGCATGCGGATGTCGCACTCGTAGAACGGCAAGGCACCGGCGAGATGCCGGTCGCGGATCTCGTCGGCGCGCTCGAGGTCGTCCGGGTGCACCAGGGCCTCCCAGGTCTCGTAGCGCACCGGTTGCAGCTCGGCCAGCGTGTAGCCCAGCATCTCCGCCCAGCGCTCATTCACCGTGAGCGTGTGCTCGATGAGGTTGGTCTCCCAGATGCCCGGGCGCGTGGCCTCGAGCACCCAGGCCAGTCGCTGGCGCTCACCTCGCAGTGCCTCTTGGGCCTCGATGTAGGAGGTGACGTCGGCGTAGGTGCGCACCATGCCCCCATCGGGCAGGCGGCGCGAGCGGATCTCCAGTGCGCGCCCGTCGCGGGTGCGGCGCCAGTAGTGTTCGGGTGTCTTCTGGTCCGGTGAATAACCCACGAATTCCCGCAGATCCGGCTCCACCCATGCCAGGTCCGGGCCGAAATCTCCGCGCTCGCGCTGGTACCGGATGACATCGTCCATGTGCGGACGCGCCTGGAACAGGCTCTCGGGCAGGTCAAGCAACTCCAGCATGCGGTGGTTGTAGACGGTGACCCGCCCCTGGGCGTCCACGCGGCTCAACCCCTGGCTGATGCTGTCGAGCGCAATCTGCAAGGCGTTGCTTTTCTCGGCGAGCTGGGCACTGGTGGTTTCCAGTTCCGCGCGGGTGCGCTGCGCATCGGCGTGACCACGCCAGGCCATCACCAGCTGGCGCACCGCGCCCAGCAAAGGCTGCAGGAACTCGATGTCGTCCTCGTTGTAGCCGCCGGGCTGGTTGGCCAGCCCCACCATGGCCACCAGGCGATCACCCACGGCGAGCGGCACCCCGAGAAAGGCCTCCAGCCCCGGATGACCCGAGGGCATGCCTCCTCCCCGGGGGTCGCGACGCGGGTCGTTCGCAATCACCGCTTCGCCCGTGGTCATGGCCGCGCCGAACAGCGTCTTCAGGTTGCGGAACTCCATGCCCCCCGCGAACTGCTGCTCGTGCATGCGGCGCGAGCTGTCGTCCCAGGAAATGTCGGTGATGGCGTGGGTCTTCAGGTAGGGACGATCCTGCTCGTCGTAGTGCACCTCGCCCACGAAGCCGTAGGCGCTGCGCGTCACGGACAGGAACGCGTCGAGCAGGCCTTCAAAAGCCTTGCGTTTCTCGTCGGCTTCAATGAACACGGCCTGCGCCAGCCGCACGGCTTCCAGCATGCGATGTTGGTGCTCCAGCTTCTGTGCCGCCATGAGCGCGTCGGTGACATCGGTCGTGAAGCCGTGCCAGACGACCGACCCGTCGTCTTCTCGCTGCGGCACCGCCTCGACGTTGAACCAGCGCGTACCCTGCACCGGCAGGCACACTCGGTAGGTGTGGCGGAAGACGCCGAGCGTGCGAGCCGACTCGGCCAGTCCGTGCAACACCCCCGCGCGGTCTTCCGAGTGGATGCGCATGAAGTACGGGCGAAAGCTTTCGTACAGGGCTTCCGGTTCGAGTTCCAGCATGCGGCGCACCGCATCACTCACGTACGCGAAATGGCTGCTGCCATCGGGTCTGAGACGCGCCTGATACATCAGGCCCGGCACATGCGCCGCGATGTTCTGCAGCAGCCGCAGCTGTTCGGCCAGCCGCTCGCTGGCCTCGCGTTCGAGGGTGATGTCCTGCACCACCCCGAAATCCGTCTGCGGATTGCCCGCCACGGTGGTCTGGCCGATGCGGGTGCGAAAGCGGCGCTGCGCGCCGTCGGGTCGCGACCAGCGGAACTCGAGCTCTCGCCCGTCCATGGCCGCGCGGGCCGCGAGCCAGGCCGGCTTGTCCTCGGGGTGAATGCCCGCGCGCCCATCCGAGCGGCGAATCAGGTCGCTCGGCTCCAGGCCGGCGATTTCGTACAGGCCGGCCGACCAGACGACGTCCTGATCATTCCTCGCGTTGGTCCAGTGCCCGACACCGGCCATTTTCTCCAGCGCGGCGTGCAGTTCCACCTGTTGCTGCAGGCGCAGGTTGGCTTCGCGCAGAGCCTTCTCGCTCTGCTCGCGGGCCTCCTCGGCCGCGAACTCCCGGGTCGCCTCGGTCAGGTAGACCAGTGCCGCCGGCTCGCCGTCCACATCCAGCACCGTGGTGTGCATGCGGACACGGTGCGTCACCCCGTCGCGCAGGCGCAGGTAGTGCACCGCATCGGTCGCTGGCACCTGGGCCACATAGCGCAGGCGCTCGTCGGCGCTGGGCCAGTGGCCGAGTTCGACCGTCGTGCGCCCGATCACGTCCTCGCGCCGCTGGCCGGTGAGCACCAGCCAGGCGTCGTTCACGGCCAGCAGCCGGCCATCGCGCAGACGCGTGACACTGGCCGCCAGCGGCGAGACCCGGAACAGGACATCGAAAGACAGGTTCACCTCGGCGTTTCCCATCGCGGTTGTCCCTTCACCGTCGACGGAAGACTCGGGTCCGGGAACTGGTTCGGCCATGCGTGCTTGCGGGTTGGGGGGAGGGGCGGCGATGACACAAATTGTGCCGGACAGTTCAACATCGGACACTTTGCCCGTTTGCTAAAGTCATCACCCCGCCAGGTCAACGCAACGGAGGGCCTCGCCGCCCCGCGCGACCATTCAGGCGCCCCATCTCCACACCGAACGTTTTCACCCGAAAGGATGTCTGCCATGTCGGTTGCAGAACTCACGATCCCCCAGGCCAGCCGCGCCCCGGGCAGGGATGTCAGGCGCAGCCTGCTGATCACCGGCCTGCTGCTCATGGCCGCGACCATTCCCCCGCCGGTCTGGTCCACGGCCCCGCTGGCCGACGAAGAAGCCGCGGCCCATGTGCAGCGCTTCGTCGGCTACATCGAATGGCCCGCGCACGCCTTCGCCTCCCCCTCGTCCGCGATCGTGGTGGGCGTCGCGGGAACGGACCAGACCCTGACCTCGCTGGCGCGGGCCGTGGTCGGCCAGCGGGTGCAGGGTCGCCCGCTGGATGTGCGCCGCCTGGACAAACCCAGCCAGCTGGCGAACGTGCATCTGATCTACGTCGGCCGGGATGCCTGGAAGGACCTCAAGGACTGGGCCCTCGCGTCCCGGCAAAAAGGGGTGGTCCTGGCCACCAACGCGCCCGACGGCATCGCCCGGGGCGCGGTGCTCGGCCTGGTGCAGAGCGAGCAGCGCACGCGCTTCGCCGCCTCCGTGCCTGCCGCGACGGAGGTGGGCGTCAAGCTCAGCGCCCGGCTGCTCGAAGTGGCGGAAAGCGTCGTGGGAGGCGACAAGTGAAATCCACCTCGCTGCGCCAGCAACTGACGCGCGCGGCGATGCTCACGACCTTCCTGGCGGTCGTGCTCAGCGCGGGAGCCCTGCTCGCCTACGAACTCGCTACGTACCGCAACGCCGGTGTCACCGACATGCGGGCCCAGGCGGACCTGATCGCCCGATCCACCGCTGCCGCCGTGGAATTCGATGACACCAAGGTCGCGTGGGAAAGCCTGTACTTGCTGCGCAAGCAGCCGCGCATACGCGCCGCCGGCATCTATGACGCCCAGGGCGCATTGCTGGCCTTCCACACCAGCACACCCGACCAATTGCCTGCGCGCATTGGGCTCGACGATCCCGTCTGGGGGCCGCGTTTCAGCGGATCGACGCTGGAGATGACCCATGCCATCGAGCACGACGACAAACGGCTCGGCACGCTCTACCTGAAGGCCGAGCACGACGTGTGGCACCGTTTCACGGACTTCGCCTTGATCGTCCTGGCGGTCTGCGCGGTGAGCCTCGCGGCGGCGTACTACCTCTTTGTGCACCTGCAACGCCGCATCACCGCGCCACTGGAGAAGATGACCGAGGTGGCAGGCCACGTGATCGACAGCCACAACTGGGCGTTGCGGGCTCCCGCCACGGACTACAAGGACCTGGACGTGCTGGTGAACGCGTTCAACCGCATGCTGTCCGAATGCGAGACGCGCACCAGCGAGCTCGAACGCGAGATGGTCACGCGCCAGGGCGTGGAACACGAGCTGCGCCAGGCCGATCGCCATAAGGACGAATTCCTCGCCACGCTCGCCCACGAACTGCGCAATCCGCTCTCACCCATGACCAGCGCGGTCGCCCTGCTGCAGATGCCGGGTGCCAGCGCGCAGGCGCGCGACAAGGCCCTGGTGGTGCTCGAGCGCCAGCTGCGGCACATGGTCCGGCTCATCAACGACCTGCTGGACACCTCGCGCATGGCCACCGGTAAGCTGTCGCTCGACCGCGAGACGGTGGACCTCGGCGACCTGCTGGGCACCGCCTTCGAAGGCGCGCAGGCGCTCGCGACCCAGCAGGACCTCCGGCTCGCGCTGCACCTGCCACAGGAGACCCTGTGCGTGCATGGCGACGCGATCCGCCTCGCGCAGGTGTTCACCAACCTGCTGAGCAACGCCTGTCGCTACACGCCGCGAGGCGGTCGCGTGGACGTCACGCTGCTGGCCGAAGGCGAATCGGTCGCGGTGACCATCGCCGACACCGGGATCGGCGTGGAGCCCGACATGCAGGGGCGCATCTTCGAACTGTTCGAACAGGCCGACAAGACATTGCAGCGGGGCAGCGCTGGCCTGGGCGTGGGCCTGACCTTGTCGCGCCAGATCATCCAGCTGCACCACGGCACGCTGTCGTTGCGCAGCGAGGGCCGCAACCGCGGGTCCTGCTTCACCGTGCGCCTGCCGCGCTTGCGGGGTGAAGAACCCCGCACCGATGCGGCCGCCATGCGCGCTCCCGTGGCGGCGCGTCCGCTGCGCATCCTGATCGCCGACGACAACGTCGACCTGACCGACAGCATCGCGGAGATCCTCTCCACCAGCGGACATCGGGTCGCCGTGGTGCACGACGGCGATGCGGCCGTGCGGCATGCGCGGGAACAGCTGACCGACATCGCCCTGCTCGACATTGGGATGCCCAGGCTTGACGGTTACCAGGTGGCCCGCCAGCTGCGGGCCGATCCGCGCACACAGGACATCTACCTGGTCGCCATCACGGGCTGGGGCCAGGCGGCCGACCGGGAGGCCGCGCACGACGCCGGCTTCGACCAGCACCTGCTCAAACCCGCGAGCCCCGAGGACCTGGTGCGGGTGCTGGACGATGTCCAGGCCTCGTTCCAGATCTCACGGCCCGGCGACCTCCTCTGATTTCAGGCCGAAGACCTTGCTGCCATCCCGTCGTGCCTGCGGCGGCGCTCCACCGACTCGATGCGCAGCATCTGGCGGTACTTTGTGACGGTGCGCCGCGCCACCGTGAGGCCCTGCTGCGCAAGCTGGCGCGTGATCTCGGCGTCCGACAGGGGTTGATCAGGCGACTCCGCCACGAGGATGTCCTGGATCAACCCGCGGATCGCGGTGCCCGAGCACGCCTTGCCATTGGCACTGAGCATGGCGCGCGAGAAGAAGTGCTTGAGTTCGAACACGCCACTCGGAGTGGCCATGTACTTGTTGTTGGTCACGCGCGAGACGGTCGATTCGTGAACGCCGACCTCGTCGGCGATTTCGCGCAGGCCCAGGGGCTTCATGGCCATCGCGCCGTATTCGAAGAAGTGCCGCTGGCGCCGCACGATCGCTTGCGCCACATCCAGGATGGTCGAGAACCGCTGGTCCACGTTGCGCTGCGTCCAGCGCGCCTCCTGCAGGTGGACGCTCATCCCGGCGTTTTCGGCGCAGCGGTGGCGCTGGAACAAGCGGGCATAGGTTTCATTGACCCGCACCCGGGGCACGATGGCGGCATTGAGGCGCACGTTCCAGACCGCCCGCTCCTTCGAGACGATCACGTCGGGCACGATATAGCTCACGCGCGAGGCGCCCAGGCGCCAGCCCGGGCGTGGGTCCAGGCGGCGGATGCGGTCGCACACCGCCTCGACATCGGCGGGTGACTGCCCGAGCGCGCGCGCCAGCGCCGGCACGTCGCGCGCGGCGAGCTGATCGAGGTGATCGTCCACCACCTGGCGCGCGAGTTCGCGCACACGCGGGCACTCGATCTGCGAGAGCTGCAGCAGCAGGCATTCGGCCACATCGCGCGCGCCCACGCCGGCGGGATCGAGGGACTGCACCAGCTTCAACGCGATCTGCATTTCGTCCAGCGAAGCCACGGGCTCGACCAGGCCCACGTCCAGCAACTCGTGCAGGGGCGTGCGCAGGTAACCGTCGTCGTCCAGCGATTCGACCACCGCGCGCGCCAGCGCGAGATCGCGCTCCGACAGCGTCATCGTGTTGAGCTGGCTGTGCAGGTGCATGGTGAGCGAAGTCTGATCGGCCACGTAGTCGAGCGCGGACACATCGACATCGTTCGCCGAGCGGCCTGGCTGAAAGCTGTCCGCGAGCCACAGGTCGCGATCGTTCTCGCCCGCGCGCTCGAGCGCACCGTCTTCGGCGATCCGGGCCGTCTCCGCGGAGGCCACCGGGGCATCCCCCGCCTCCGCGATCGCCTCGGGGGTGTTCTGCACGAGCACGCCTTCCTCGTCCGCGCTTTCGTCGACCTCCAGGAAAGGGTTGCGCCCCAGCACGTCGCGCACCACGGCGCCGAAATCCAGTGACGACATCTGCAACAGGCGCACGGCATGCTGCAAGCGGGGGGAGAGCGTCTGGCTCTGGCGCGGTTCGGCACGAACGTCCATCACGATCATGTGGATTCCTCCTGGTCTTTGTTGGGTGACGGGGCCGCCCCACGCGGCCACCTCCTGCCGTTTCACGCAACGGACGTGCCGGCCGGGCGCTGGCGACACAAATTCAAACAAAAACCGCGCACGCTCAACGCAGCCGTGTGCCCGCGCCAAGCGCCACGCAACATCCGCACACCGGTGACACACGACGCCACAGCTTGTCGCTGCGACATGCCTTTCTTGCTGCAAATATTGCCGAAAACCCTCGGCTCAACGCGACCGGAGACGGGCTTACCGCAGCGACGTCACATCGAAGCCGAGCCGCACGCGCGCGACCAACCATTCAAGGCGCGGAGCCTTGCCGAAACACATTGACGATGGCCAGCAGCAGGATCGCACCCACCAGAGACACCAGCAGGGCCCCCGTGTTGAAGATCTCCGGATGGATCGCGCCCATGCCCAGCAGCGGTGAGACGAGCCAGCCGCCCAGCGAGGCGCCCGCGATGCCGAGCGCGACATTCAGCGCGACGTCCTGTTCGTCATCGGGATGCATGATCGCGCTGGCCAGCCAGCCGATCACGCCACCCCCGACAAGCCAGATTGCAAGATCGACCATGAAACTTCTCCTTGGCTGGAATCCAGGCGGAACGTTCCGCCGGCGCAGCGTCAGCAAACACCGTGCCCATGGGCGCGGGCACGGCATCCGCCCAGACGCGGCGCCCAGCCTTCATGCCGGCGGGTGACGCCCTCAACCCGCAGCAGCAGGAGAAGCCCCATGAAGTACGTGAAGGATGTGATGACCAGCGGCGCGCCCCGCTGAATCCAGTGGGCGCGCCCGGTGCGCGCTCAACCACCGTAGGCGCGCGGAAACACGATGCAGAAGGTGGTTCCCGATGGGGTCGAGTCCACCTGCACCGTCGCATCAAGCAGCTCGCACAGGCGCTTCACGATCGACAGGCCGATGCCCTCGCCGTGGGAGCGATCGCCGTCGGTGGCACCCGGCGCGGGCAGGCCCGCATGGGGATCCTGGATGTGCGTGACCTCGTCCCTGAGAGTGTCTCTGGCCACCCGCCGTTCGTACTTGCTGGCGACTTCGAGCGCATCCCGCAGTTCCGATGACCGGGGGTGCCCGATGCCGGGTCCGGTGTCCTTCACCGCCAGCTCCCAGCGCCCCGCGTCCTGCGCCCCACACGGGGCCCACGCCAGCTCCAGACCGCCCGCACGGGTGTAGCGGACGGCGTTGAACACCAGGTTCTGCGCGATGCGACGCAGCTTCACCGCATCGATCTGCACCACGAAGGGCTGCGGTCCGTTCAGCGAAAACGCCAGGCCCTTGTGCCGCGCCTGCCCGTCCACCGTCTCCCACAGCTCGCGCAGCAGCAGCGCCACGTCCACCCGGTCGGTGAGGGCCGCGTCCGCGCTCACGGCCTCGCGCCAGGCGCGGAGGATGTTCTCGCGGCGCTCGCTCAGCCGTTGTGCCAGCAATTTCAGATCATTGCCCGCGATGGACATCGTTCACTCTCGATGAAGCAACCGCGGACTCGGTCGGACGCGAGGACCGGTCGCCAGCATCACGCCAGCGCCGGCGCATTGAATGCCCCCAGCGGCGCAGCCATGCCAGCACCACCAGGATGAACACGGTGGCCAGCACGGCCGTGCCCGTCAGGCCCATGCCCGCGGCCAGACCGACCGCCGCCGTCGCCCAGATGCTGGCCGCGGTGGTCAATCCGTGGATGCGGCCCTCCTCCTGGTCCTTGAGCACGGCACCCGCACCGAGAAAACCGATGCCCGAGACCAGCCCCTGCACCACGCGGCTGAGCTGTTCATCGTTCATGCCGTACTCCATCGGTACCAGCACGAAGAGCGCGGCGCCCAGCGCCACCAGCATGTGCGTGCGCAGCCCCGCTTCGGCGTCGCGCCGCTCGCGGTCCCAGCCGATCACGGCCCCGAGCAGCAGGGCCTCGCCCATGCGCCAGGTGGCGCGCGTGATGCGCTCGACCTCCGCGACGTCGCCGAATTCGGCCTGAACGGTGGTCCAGACGGTTTGCAGAACGGACATGGCCCGCGCCCAGGTGCGTGAATGAGAAGCCTGCCGCAAGCCTGGGCGGGAGGGCGTGGATGCCTGCCCGCGTCAGAAGCGGTGCATGTAGCCGATGCTGGTGGTGTCGACCTCGCGCTTGCCCACGCCGACGAAGCGGATGTCGTAGCGGTTCCATTCCACGACGATGGACGAACGCGGACTGAGGTCAAATCCGATGCCCGCACCGTACGAGCCTTCCCAGCCACTGGCCTTGCCGGTCGGGATGCCCGAGAGGGGGCTTGCCGTGACTTCCGAGCGGCCGTAGGTCGTGCCCACCTTGCCGAACAGGTGCACCACACCCAGCGGCAGGCGCCCGACCAGGCTGAGGTTGATGCCATGCGCTTCGGACTTGCCGCCGCCACGGTCCATGCGGCCCAGGTTCACGTAGCCGAGCTCGGCTCCCACATAGCGGTTGAACATGCCCCCGGTGTAGAGGTGGTACGACGTGTTCTTGTCGGCGCATGAAAAAGCGCCGAGTCCGCAGTCGAGGTCGTAGTCGTGCCGGCCGGCGTTGATGCCGACGTAGCCGTGCGAGGTGTAGGGAATGACCGAAAAGGAATCCTCGCCCGGGGCATGGGTGCGCCGTTGGGGGGCCGTGGTGGTTGTGGCCGTGGTGTTCGACTGGGCCACGGAAGTGGAAGAGGTGTCGCTGCGCGGTGTCTCCGTCTGGGCGGACACCGAGCAGGCAACGGCCATGGCCACGGCGGCCAGCGGCCACGTCCTGAGGTAATGGAATGAGCGGTTCATGTGAGCTTCCTGTCTGGTTCGGGTTGGAGAAACACTGCGCCGGAAACGGAATGCAGCGAACTCCCCGGGGCAAGCGGGATGCCAGGCCTGTCGAACGCGGGCCGGTTCACGGCGCCGCGAACACGCCGCGGGGCATACCTATTGCAGCAATAGTTGCCGAAGCGCCTGGCCGGGTGTGCCCACACCGGCCCTTCGACCGCAGCACCGGGTGGGCACGCCACATGCCCCTATGGCCTGTCGGAAGCAACGGGCCCGGGCCCGCCACACCGGCTCTCTGTTCACCCCTTCGAAGGAACGCCATGAAAGACACTCACACCATCAACACGCTCAACAAACTCATCGAGACCTGCAAGGACGGTGAGTACGGCTTCAAGGCCAGCGCGGACCACGCCGTGGATCCGCAGATCAAGCAACTCTTCGACGCCCGCGCGCAGGACTGCCGGCGTGCGGCTGCGGAGCTGCAGACGCTCGTGGTGCAGCGGGGCGGCAAACCCGAGGACAGCGGCACGGCGAGCGGCTCGGTGCACCGGGGCTGGGTCGCCGTCAAGGGCACACTGGCCGGCTACAGCGACCTGGCCATGCTCGAGGAAACCGAGCGCGGCGAGGATACGGCGCTCAAGGCCTACCGCGAAGCGCTCAAGGAAGACCTGCCGATCGAAATCCGCAGCATCGTGGAAGCCCAGCTGCAGGGCGTGAAGCGCAACCACGACCAGATCCGCACGCTGCGCGACCAGCACAAGGCCACCGCCACCTGAGCGGCTGCTCGCATCCCCCTTGGGCCCGCTGCTTGCGGGCCTTCTTTTTTTTCGAATGCCGACGCGGGCTTCAACGCCCTGCTTGCGGATGGCGAGCGGCCCATTCCGCATCGCTGTGGCCATCGCCGACGGGATCCGCGCTTTCATCTTCGGGGGGCGCCGACGGCGGCGTGGCGGCATCACTTGTACGCGGCCCTCCGGCGCTGCGGACACCACCGTGTGGGCACAGCAAGGCGCAAGGGCCCGGGTGCGCGGCCGACGCTTCCTCACACGGGCGAGCACATCCGTCGGGTGCAGCGCCTTCGAGCACGGCTGCCTTCTTCTCGCCGCCGGACAGTGCTTGGGGCAATGGACTGCGGGCGTGGACCATGGCGAACTCCTGGGAAAGGTCAAGCGCAATGAACCCCGGCGCAGCAAGCGGCAGCCCCGGGGATCCGCCTGCGCCCCTGCGGCAAATGGCATGCCGCCCCCCGATCAACCCGGTCCGGACCCTTCCTCGGCGGCGTAGCGCTTGAGGCGGTTGTACAGCGTCTTCAGGCTGATCCCGAGCGCCGCCGCGGTGCGCTCCTTCTGGTGGCCATAGTGTTGCAGGGTGGCCTCGATCAGCGCCTGCTCGGCCTCGGCCAGCGAGATGCCCAGCGGCAGCACCACCGACCCTTCGGATGCCTCGCCGTTCACGCGGCCCGCCGGCGTCTCGCTGTCTCGCGCGGGTGCCACAGCAGCCTGCACCGGCGCGCTATCGGGCGCCATGGCGGGCACATCGGGCGACCGGTCTTCCTGCGGCAGCCACTGTGTGTCAATGGTGTTGCCCGATGCCATGACGTAGGCACGGTGCACGGCGTTGCGCAGTTCGCGCACATTGCCGGGCCAGCGGTAGGCACTCAGTTGCGCCAGGGCCTCGGGCGAGAAGCTTTTCTCGCGCCCCTCCTGCTCGCCGATGAGCTTGAGGAAGCGGTCCGCGAGCAGGGGCACGTCCGAGAGCCGGTCGCGCAGCGGCGGCAGATCGATCGGGAACACGTTGAGCCGGTACATCAGGTCCACGCGCAGATGGCCCTCGGCCACCGCCTGCATCGGCGAACGGTTGGTCGCGGCGATGATGCGCACGTCGGTTTCCTGGCTTTGCGTCGCGCCCACGCGCAGGAAACGCCCGGTCTCCAGCACCCGCAGCAGTTTGACCTGCAGGTCCGGTGGCATCTCGGTGATCTCGTCGAGAAACAGCGTGCCCCCGGCGGCCCGCTCGAAAAAACCCTGGTGCTGGCGATCCGCGCCGGTGAAGCTGCCCTTCTCGTGGCCGAAGATCTCGCTCTCGATCAGGTTGGGCGAGATGGCACCACAGTTGACACCCAGAAAAGGCATCTTGCGCCGACGACTGAGCTCGTGGATGGTCTGCGCCACCACCTCCTTGCCGGTGCCGCTCTCGCCGGTGATGAAGACCGTGACGCCCGAGCCGGCCACGCGCGCGATCTGGTCGTACACGCGCTGCATCGCCGGAGAGCGGCCCCACAGCTGGCCAAAGTGGCCGGTGCTGGCCAGGTTGGCGGTGAGGTCAGCCACCTCGGCCTTGAACACCGCGGGTTTGATCACCCGTGAGAGCACGCCCTGCAGGTGCTTCATGTTGATGGGCTTGATGAGGTAGTCCACCGCGCCCAGACGCAGCGCGAGGATGGAGGTTTCCAGGCTCGCATGCCCGGTGATCAGCACCACCTCCGAATTGGCCAGCAGATCGGGGTCGGAGAACAGGTCCATGCCACTGCCGTCGGGCAGGCGCAGGTCCAGCAGCACCAGGTCCGGGGCCTGCAGCGCCAGTTGCTTGCGCGCGTCGCGCAGGGAATGCGCGCACGCCACGGTGAGACCCTGCATGGCAATCAGCTCGCTGAGCATTGCCGCAGAGTCCACATCGTCATCCACGATCAGGGCATGGGTCATCGTTGGCTCTTTCCGAGCCGCGCTGGCACCGGCATCCCCCGGCCGTGCTCGCGCGCGCAACGGCGGCGTGCCGGCCTCGGCGGTTTCCCCGACCGGGCATTGCGCAGCTGCGGAGATGATGCCATCTTTTGCGATGTCTCTTGTCCTCGCACCAGGTTGTTGCCAGTCGCGGTCAGTGCAATGTGACGATGGGCTTGGGGTCGCGGGGCGGGTCCCCCGCCGGCGGCGTCTGCTCGTCGGGCACGTCAGGCTCCTCAATGTCGGGCGGCAGTTTCGTCGGTGTCTCGGGTGGCGCCGCGGGCGGGCCTCCCGGCACGGGCCGTGGCATCGGCGGTGGAGGCTGGGGAACGTCAGGCATGTGCGCGCGGAGCGCGGCCCACACGCCGGGCAAGGGGGACATACAAGCGGTGGATTCGGCCAGCGAAGAACGGCCAGGGATCATCAGGAACTCCTTTGCCCCGCTCGGGGCGGCTGTGTCGGGGTCCGTTTGCCGACAGCGTGTCGGTTGGTGGAACGTTCCCGTGCAAGGGCAAGGGGTGTGCCCGCTCAGCGCGGGCCACAGGCAATCCTGACCCAGTCGGCCTGGCGCCCTGCCCGGTAGGGAGCGTTCTTGCGCTTGGCCACGAGCCCTTCGAGCCCGAGCCTGCACACCGCGGCCAGCAGGCTCTGCGCCGGTGCCGGGAACGCTTCGCTCAGGCGCACCCGGTCGGACGCGGCCCCTGCCAGCAGGTGCGCCAGCAGGGCGCGCCGGGCCGCGAGCGGCGCGGCGCGAAGATCGTAGTTGTCCAGGTAGGGCAGATCGAACAGGTACAGCACGACATCGCCCGCATGCCGCTGCAGCGCCTGCCGCAATGCGTCCGCATCCGGCAAGCCGCGTTCGTCCAGCACCACGATCTCGCCGTCGTACCAGCCGGGCAACAACCTCATGGCCGCCAACGTGCGGCGCAGGGGCTGTAGCCGGGCCGTCCAGTCCTCGCCGTCGCCCGTGATCAGCCGGACTTCCCCGGCGTCGATGCGCGCCAGCATGCGATGGCCGTCGAGACGGATTTCGTACAGCCAGTCGCCATCGGGCGGCGGACTGGACCGCGAAGCGCCCACCCGCTGCGGCGTGATCGCCTGCGGCAGCGCGCACCAGACAGCCTGTGAGGGAAAGCGCGGCGCCTCGCCGCCGAAGTGGAGCGGCGGAACCGGGGTTTCGGAAAAAACTGCAGCAACACCTTCCGGGCCTCCCCCAGAGGCCTTCGAACGTCGCGTCCCGTCGGGCACGCCGTTCGCCGCATGAAGCCCGTCGGCGTTTGCCTTCATCACCAGGAGCCCCCCATGGCAAAGTCCCCATCACGTACCCGTTCCATCGTTGACAAGACCATGAAGAAGGTCATGCGCGAATTCAAGGAAGGCGAGCTCGAGAGCGGTTCAGGCCACCCCGTGCGAAACCGCGAGCAAGCGGTGGCCATCGGCTTGTCGGAAGCACGCGACAAAGGCGCGCGGGTGCCCGCGCCGCCCAAGGCGCGTAAAGCGCGCAAGAGCGGCTGATCCGCAACACGCGCGCGCCGCGGGTTCACTGGCTGGTGCCGCCCGGCGCACCAGGCGAACCGACCGCTGGCGGCGATGCCGGGGGTTGTGCGTCGGCGGGTGGTGTGCTCATGGCCGGCGCGCTCGGCGGCACAGCGGGGTTGGTGTTCTGGCGCTCTCGCTCCAGATCGCCCGTGCTGGGCGCGGGCATGTCGCTGGGGCGCTGCTCGCAAGCAGACAGCAACACCAGCGAGGCGGTTGCCGCCACCAGGCCCAGCGCCAACCGGGAGGGGTGCAGAGGTGTCATGGTGCTCTCCTTGGTCGCGCGCCACAATGCGCGCGCCCGAGGGCCGGCAATCCAGGTGCCCGCCCCTGCAGCGGCGTGGCCAGCAGGCACATGCCTTGCCGTTCGTTGCCAAGACCGACGCGCCAAGGAGACGCCCATGATCCGACCAACCCGGCCCCGCGACCCGTCCAACCCGGTGGACCGCACGCCGCGTGCCCCCGGTTCGACCCCGACCACCGAGGCGGAAGAACATCTGGAACTGCCGCATGAGCGGGATGAGTCCACCGGCAGCACCTCGCCAATACCGGACCCGGGCATGCGCCAGGCCCACCGCGACCTGCGCAGCGGGCAGGTGGATACCGACATGCGCGCGCCGCCCGGCCTGGATGCAGAGCAGCGCGCCCGCTATGTGCCGGGCGCCGGCGGGCTGCACCCCTCGCAGGAGGCGCGCACGCCGCCTGCGCCGCGCAAGACCCGGCGGCGCTGACGCCGGCGAGGTCGCGGCGGGCCCGACCGGGGCTTGTTGCGGGGCGTGTCCCCGTGCCGGTGCGGTCTGAAATAATCCCCGCATGCCCGACGCACCCACCTCCGACGGCCGACCGGACGATCCGGCCACCGCTTCCGACGCGCCCTATGCGCTGCAGTACCCCTGCGGAGAGCCGCCCGCGCCCGGTGAGGTGCGCGAAGTCGCGCCCGGCGTGCTCTGGCTGCGCATGCCCCTGCCCTTCGCGCTCAACCACATCAACCTCTGGGCCGTGGCCGACGAGGACGAGAAAGGCCCGGGCTGGGCCATCATCGACACCGGCACCAAGACCCCCGAGGCGCTGGCCGCCTGGCGCCAGCTGATCGCCGCCGACGGTCCGCTCGCCGCCACGCCCCAGGGTGCGCGCATCACGCGCATCTTCTGCACCCACATGCACCCGGACCACGTCGGCATGGCCGGCTGGCTCACGCGCAAGTTCCAGTGCCGGCTGTGGATGACGCGCCTCGAATACCTGACCTGTCGCACCCTGGTGGGCGACACCGGCCGCGAAGCGCCCGACGAGGCGATCGAGTTCTACCGCCGGATGGGCTGGAACGAGGAGGCGCTGGACATCTACCGCACGCGGTTCGGCGGCTACGGCAAGTACATGCACGCGCTGCCCGACAGTTTCCGGCGCCTGAGCGACGGCGAGGCGCTGCGCATCGGCGCGCACGACTGGCGGGTGGTGGTCGGGCGCGGGCACTCGCCCGAACACGCCTGCTTCGTCAGCGAGACGCTGGGCGTGCTGGTCTCGGGCGACCAGGTGCTGCCGCGCATTTCGTCGAACGTGAGCGTGTTTCCGACCGAACCCGACGCCGACCCGCTGGGCGACTGGATCGCCAGCATCGAACATCTGCGCGCCACGCTGAGCGACGAGCTGCTGGTGCTGCCGGCCCACGGTGAGCCGTTCCGCGGCCTGCACGCGCGCCTGAACCGCCTGGCGCAGGGCCACGAGCGCGGCCTGCAGCGGCTGCGCCGCAGCCTGGCCGAATCGCCCAGGCGCACCATCGACGTCTTTGGGGCGCTGTTCGCGCGTTCAATCGACAACAGCGGCGAGCTGCTGGGCATGGCCACCGGCGAAGGCGTGGCCCACCTCAACCACCTGCTGACCCGGGGCGAGGCCGTGCGGGAAACCGGGGCCGACGGCGTGTACCGCTACAGGATGAAGTAAACCCGGGCGCACGCCACCGCCCGGGTGCGTTCACGCGTTCGGGTCGCTCAGGGTGACCAGCAGCTGGATGACCTCGGCGCACTCTTCCTCGATGCGGGCGATGCGGCCCATGTCCATGCCGCCGGTGGCGGCCGCGCGGATGGATTCGGTCTGCTCCAGGATGGCGGTCATGCGCTCGAACAGCTCCGAGGTGATGGCGTCCGTCCGCTGGGCCGCGGGATCCGCTGACGCCCTTGGGGCGGGCGCCGATACCGGTGCCGCGATGACCGGCTGATCGGACTTGAAGCTGAAGTCGCCGTGCGGCGACAGGCTCAGCTCGATGGTTTCCATCTCCGGCGGGTTGAGGATCTGGTCGACCCGCTCGCGGATCTGCTGCCGGTTGATCGGCTTGACGAAGAAGTCCACCGCGCCGAGCGCCATGGCCCGCTTGCGATACAGATCCTCGGTGTGGGAGGTGACCATGATCACCTGCGTGTGGCGGTTCTTCGGGTTCCTCTGCATCTGCTCGATGAGCTCGTAGCCGTTCATGTCAGGCATGTCGACGTCGACCAGCATCACGTCGGGCGTGTGGGTGTCGAGCTTCCTCAGCGCGTCCACACCGCGAACCGCGAAATGCAGTTGGGCCGCGTCCAGCAAAGTGCGCGCCAGCACGTGGACCAGGCTGGGGTCGTCGTCGACGATCAGGATCTTGCGACGCGAAAGAGAAGGCGTGGGGGTGGCAGCGTTCATGGGCAGGATCATCGCGCCATTCCGAGCGCGATAGCCCCCGAAAAAACCGGTGATTTCCCGGTATTCCCACGCCTTGGACCGGCGGGCCGGCTGGGGCGAACGCGGGAATTGACCCCCTGCGGGCTTTCTTATCCGCGCGATGCGCCACCGGCGCCGGGCGGACACTGACGGCGATGAACATCCGCAAACTGCTTCCCGGACCGGGCCAGGGGCGCCTGAGCCTCACGGTGGTGATCCTGTGCCTGGGCGTGGCGGTCAGTGCCGTGGCCGCGTACTCGCTCGCAGACCGCGCGCGGGAACAGGCCCGCATCGAGTTCGGGCGCAAGAGCACCCACGTCGCCGACAGCATCGCACAGCGGCTGGCCATGCCCGCCTACGGCCTCAAGGGCGCGCGCGGCACCTACGCCGCCAGCCAGCAGGTGCTGCGCCCGGAATTCGAGGCGTACGTCAATTCACGCGACTTGCCCAACGAGTTTCCGGGCAGCCGCGGCTTTGGCTTTGTCGAGCGGGTCGCGCGCGCCGATCTGCCGAACTTTCTGAAGGCCGTTCGCGCCGACGGCGCGCCCGAGTTCAGCTTGCGCCAGTTCCAGGACAAGGACCTCGACACGCTGTACGTGGTGCGCTACATCGAACCGCGCGCGCTCAACCCGGACTCCATGGGCATCGACCTGGGCAGCGCCGCCGCATCGCGCGAGGTGATCGAGCGCGCCATTTCGACCGGTGAAACCACCCTGAGCCCGCCGCTGCCGATCACCCGCAACGGCCTTCGCGCACCGGGTTTCCTGATGTTCTTGCCGGTGTACGCCGGCGCCACCATCCCACCCACCGAAGCCGAGCGCCAAGCGACCTTGCGCGGTGTGCTCTACGCCCCCCTGGTGGCGCGGGAGCTGTTCGCCGACATCCTGAGCGTGACCGACGACCTCGTCACCTTCGAGCTCCACACCGGCCACGGCACGCCCACGGCCGAGAACTGGGTCGCCGGCTACCACGTGGTCGGGCACGGCGAAGGCGTGACCATGACGCGCGAACCGCGCGTTGCACCGGTCAGCAAATTCTCCGAGCGACTGCACATCCAGGTGCATGGACAGGCCTTCACCGTGCAGACCAGCAGCACACCGGCGCTGGAACGCGCCGTGCCCTGGCAACCCGCGGTGCTGGTGTTGCTGATCGGCCTGCTGCTGACCGCCCTGCTGGCGCGCCTGACCTCCCAGTCCGTGATGGCGCGGCAGCGCGCCGAGGCGTTGGCGCGCTCCATGACGATCGACCTGGAGCGGCTGGCCGCGGTGGCGCGGCGCACCTCGAACGCGGTGGTCATCACCGACCGCAAACTGCTCATCACCTGGGTCAACGCCGGCTTCGAGCGCCTGAGCGGCTACACCACCGAAGAGGTGCTGGGCCGCACGCCGGACAGCGTCCTCAAATCCACCACGTCCGATCCGGCTGACATCGAACGCCTGAAACAGTCGCTGCGCGAGGGCGCCCACTTCAAGGGTGAAATGCGCCATCGCGCCAAGGACGGTCGCGAGTACTGGGTCGAGATCGAAATCCAGCCCCTGGTGACCGATGGCGGCGACACCCTGGGTTTCATGGCCATCGAGAACGACATCACCGAGCGCAAGCAGGCGCAACAGATGCTCGCGAACTACAGCGAGCGCTTCCAGCTCGCCAGCGACGCGGCCAGCCTGGGCGTGTGGGAGCTCGACCTGGCGACCCGCATCGCGGTCTGGGACGAGTGGACCTACCGGATCTACGGCGCGCGCCCGGGCGAGGGCAAGCCCTACGACATCTGGTACGCGCGCGTGCCGGCCGACGAACGAGAACGCATCAAGACCGCGATCGCCGAGGCCGTGGCGGGCGACGGACGCTGCTCCATCGAGTTTCAGATTCGCCTGCCGGGTGGCGAGATCCGGCACCTGCAGGCCACGGCACGGGTCATGAACGGCAGCGACGGGCGCCCCGCGCGCATCGTGGGTGTGATCCTGGACGTGAGCGAGCGCCGCCGCAGCGAAGAAGCCCTGCGGTCGAGCCGCGCCTTCCTGGACCGCGCCGGGCGCATTGGCGGTATCGGCGGCTGGGAGCTCGACCTGGCCACGCGGAACCTGCGCTGGACCGACCAGACCTGCCGCATCCACGACATGGAACCGGGCCAGACGCCCAGCCTGGCGGGCGCCATCGCCTGCTACGTGCCCGAAGCGCGGCCGGTGGTGCAGGCCGCGGTGATCAGAGCCATTGAGGAAGACCAGCCGTTCGATCTGGAACTGCAACTCATTACCGCCACCGGGCGGCGCATCTGGGTGCGCACGGCCGGTGAGCTGGACACGCGCGACGGTGTGCCCGTCAGCCTGACCGGGGCACTGCAGGACATCACCGCCAGCAAGGAACTCTCCGGCGCCCTGCAGCGCACGAACGACCTGCTCTCCGGGGTCATCGAGAGCCTGCCCTGCGCGCTCAGCGTGGTGGATGGCGACGGCGTGCTGGTCATGGCCAACACCGAGTTCGGGCAGCGTTTCGAATTGCCCGAACACCTGCGCCAGACCGGCAAGACCCGGTTCGAGGACATCGTGTACTACAGCGCCGAACGCGGCGACTACGGCCCGGGCGACCCCCAGGAGCAGACGCAGTTTGTGGTGATGGACGCCATGTCCACCCGCCACCTGGAGCGCTTCGAACGCGCCCTGCCTTCGGGTGGCGTGGTCGAAGTGCGGCGCGGACCACTGGCCGACGGCGGCTTCGTCAGCACCTACACCGACATTTCCGCGCGGCGCGAGGCCGAGGCGCGCGCGCGGCGGTCCACCGATCTGATGGCCAGCGCGCTCGAAGTCACCGGCGCGGGCCTGGCGATCTACAACGAAGAGGACCGGCTGATCTACTGCAACGACCTCTACCGCGCCCTGGACCCGCAGATGGCCGACCTGTTCGTGGTGGGCAAGTCCTACGAGGACATCATGCGCTCCACCCTGCAGCGGCACGAGATGCCGCAGGCCGTGGGACGGCACGAAGCCTGGATCGCCGAACGCGTGCGCGACCACCGCACCGTCAACGACTGGGAGCGGCGCCTGAACGACGGACGCACGCTGCGGGTGGTGGAACGCCCCCTGTCCGACGGGCACGCGGTCAGCTTCCGCTTCGACATCACCAAGTTCGTTCATGCGGCCGAGGCCGCACAGGCCGCGTCGCAGGCCAAGAGCCAGTTCCTGGCGAACATGAGCCACGAGATCCGCACGCCCATGAACGCCATCCTCGGCATGCTGACGCTGCTGAAGAAGACCCCGCTCACGCCGCGCCAGCTCGACTACACCGGCAAGACCGAGGGCGCGGCGCGTTCCCTGCTGGGCCTGCTCAACGACATCCTCGACTTCTCCAAGGTCGAGGCGGGCAAGCTCACGCTCGACCCCCACCCCTTCGAGGTCGACCAGCTGCTGCGCGAGCTGGCCGTGGTGCTGTCGGCCAGCGTGGGGCTCAAAGACATCGACGTGCTGTTCGACATCGCGCCCGACGTGCCCCGGACCCTGATTGGCGACGCCTTGCGCCTGCGCCAGATCCTGGTCAACCTGGGTGGCAACGCGATCAAGTTCACCGACCGCGGCGAGGTGGTGATCTCGCTGCGCGCGCACGCCACCGGACAGGACACGGTCAACCTGGAGGTGGTGGTGCGCGACACCGGCATCGGCATCGCACCCGAAAACCAGGACCGCATCTTCCAGGGCTTCACCCAGGCGGAGTCGTCGACCACGCGCCGTTTCGGCGGCACCGGGCTGGGCCTGGTGATCTGCCAGCGCATGGTGGCCCTGATGGGGGGCGAGCTGGCCCTGCACAGCGCGCTGGGCGAGGGCACGCGATTCAGTTTCACCATCCCGCTGCGGGCGGTCCCGGCAGCCAGCACCGCGATGCTCCCCGCCCCCGCGCAGGACGCGCAGCCGCTGAACGTGCTCATCGTGGACGACAACGAGCTCGCGCGCGACACGCTCTCCAGCCTGGCCCGCAGCAACGGCTGGGCGGTGCAGACCGCCACCGGCGGCGAGGCCGCCATCGAGTGTCTGCAGCAGGCGGCCCGCGCGGGCCAGCGCTTCGACGTGGTGCTGATGGACTGGCACATGCCCGGGCTGGACGGCTGGGAAGCGGCGCGCCGCATCCGCAGCCTGGCGCTGAGCGACCCCAACGTGCTGCTCATCATGGTCACCGCGCACGGGCGCGAGCTCACCGAAAAGAAGGACGTGCTGGAACACGGCGTGCTCGACGGCTACCTGATCAAGCCCGTCACCGCCTCGATGCTGGTGGACGCGGTCGAGGTCGCCACCAGCGACAAGGCGGGTGCCAGGACCGAAGCCGCGGAACGCTCCCTGTCGGGCGGCGCGCTGCAGGGCCTGCGCATCCTGCTCGTCGAGGACAACGAAAACAACCAGCAGGTGGCCTGTGAGCTGCTCAGCGACGAAGGCGCCATCGTGCAGGTGGCGGGCAACGGCCGCGTGGCGCTGGACGTGCTCGCAGCCGGCGCACAGGCCTTCGACGTCGTGCTGATGGATCTGCAGATGCCGGTGATGGACGGGTTCACGGCCACGCGCGCGATCCGCGACGAACTTGGCCTCAAGGCGCTGCCGGTCATCGCCATGACCGCCAACGCCATGGCCAGCGACCGCGAAGCCTGCCTGCAGGCCGGCATGAACGACCACGTCGGCAAGCCGTTCGACCTGATCCCGCTGGTGCAGACCCTGCAACGACACGCGCGCGGCGGCGCGACCGAGCGCGCAGGCACCGCCCCCACCCCGCGCGCCGCCACACATTTCCCGGACGCTGTGCGCGCCCACGCGGCCCGCCTGGGCGTCGACCTCGACGCCGCTGTACAGCGTTTGGGAGGCAGCGTCGGCGCGTACACCCGGTTCCTGGCGCGCTTCATTGACGAGCACCCGCGCCAGTCCACCGAGCTGGAACTCGCCCTGGGCGCGCGCGACTTCAAGACCAGCGCGCGCATTGCCCACACCCTCAAGGGCCTCGCCGCCACACTCGGCATCCAGCCTCTGGTGGCCCACTGCCTGCAGGCCGAGCAGGCCCTGGCCGTGGCGCGCGATGTGGCCAGCGTGCGCGAACCGGTGCAGCGCCTGCAGGCCTTCGCGCTCGACGATCTGCGTGAGCTGCTGGCCCTTCTGCAGAGCCAGCCCGTGAGTGCGCCCGGCGTGGACGCGGACGCGCCGGCACTGGCCGGTCTTTCGGTCCTGCTGGTGGACGACAGCGACATCCAGCGCGACGTCGCACAGCACCTGCTGGCGCGCCTGGGTGCCAGCGTGACCGCCGCCGCCTCGGCTGGCGAAGCGCTGCAACAGCTGCGCCAACCCGGGGCCCGCTTCGACGCGGTGCTGATGGACGTGCAGATGCCCGACATGAACGGGCTGGAGGCCACGCGGTGCCTGCGCAGCATGCCCGGGCTGGCCACGCTGCCGGTGTTCGCCGCCAGCGCCGGCACCTCACCCGAAGAGCGGGCCGCTGCCCGCGCCGCCGGCATGAACGGCTACCTGACCAAACCCCTGGACGCCCGTTCGCTGAGCGAGGCGCTGCGTCCTTCGGCGGCCTCCGGCACGGCGTCCTCGCCGTTCCCGACCGCGTCCGACGCCGGGTCTGCCGCGCTGCCCGTGTTCGACCGCGAGGCCGCGCTGGACCGCCTGGGCGGCGACGAGGCCCTGCTGGCGCGCACGCTGCGCCGCATGTTCGAGGAATTCGGCTCATTGACGGCGCAGCCCTGGCCCGGCGCCAGCGAACCCGGCGAGCGACAGGCGCTGGCCTCGCGCATGCACAAGCTCAAGGGCATCGCCGGCACGGTGGAAGCGCGCGCGCTGCACGCCGCCGCTGGCGCGCTGGAGCAGTTGCTGCGCCACGGCAGCGAAGATCCCGCGCTGCGCGAAGCCTGGCAGGCCCTGGCGCCGGCCCTGCGCGACCTCGACGACGCCACGCAGAAGCTGCGGCAGCCGCCCGCCCCGGCGGCACCCGCGCCCGATGCACCGGCGGACCTCGCGCTGGACGATGGCCGCATCGCCGAATTCCGGCAGATGCTGCTGAACCAGGACCTGGACGCGCTGGCCTTCTTCTCAACACACCAGAGCGCGCTGAGCCAGCGGCTGGGCCCGCAGACCACGCAGCGCATCGAGGAACTGCTCGACGGCCTGGGCTTTGAGGAAGCCGCCGAACTGGTGGAGCAGAACCAGGCCGGTTGAATGCCTCCCCGTCAGCGCTTGCGGGCCGGCGCCGGGCTCGGCGGCGGCACCGGCGCATCGGGTGCGCTGCGGGCCTTGGCCGTGCCGGCGGGCGGACGCGGCGGCGGCACCGGGGCGTCGAGCGCCGCGCCCGGATCTTCCTCGCCCGCCACCGACGCCAGCAGGTCACTGTGGGGGGTGCCGGACTTCGACGGCGTGGGCGCCGACAGGCGGATGGTGCGGCTCATGGTGTGACTCCAAAAGGGCAAATGGCGTTCCCGCCCTGGGCGATCCCGCGGACCCGGCGCGGGCAGGCACCGCGCTTGCCCGTTTTGCGGACCCATGGCAACACGACCCATCCCCCTTCCAGGAGTTCCCCCCATGAACGCTCGCCCCCTCTTCCAACGGCTCCTGCTGGCGGCCACCCTGCTGTTCGGCGCCTTGGCGCAGGCCCAGCCACAGCCACTTGAAACCCCGGACCAGGACTTTCTGGAGCAGGCCGCGCACAACGCCCGCGCCGAAATGTCGGCCGGCCGTCTGGCGCTGACCAAGGCACGCCATCCGCGCGTGCGCACCTTCGCTCAACGCATGATCGACGAGCACACGCTGATTGACACCGACCTGCGCGCCCTTGCCACCGACCACGGTTTCGATCCACCCCAGGAACCATCGGCCCTGCAGAAGGGCAAGGAGATGATGATCGGCGGCCTCGGCGACGACACCTTCGACCGGCGCTACATGAACCAGATGGGTGTCGAAGCGCACACGTCCTACATCCAGCTGTTCGAGAATGCCGCGCGCGACGCACGCCATCCGGACGTGAAGGCCTTCGCCTCCCGACACCTGCGCACACTGCGCGAACACCTGGAGATCGCCCGGTCTCTCAAGGCCGAGGTCGACCGGGGCAACACCCCGGCGAAGTGAACACCATGCGCTGGCTGGCGGTGATCCATGTCGCAGCGGCGCTCACCTGGTGCATCGCGGCCCTGCGCCTGCCGGGCGTTGTGGGCCGCGCCATCGCGCAAACCGGGCCCGCGGCGCACACCCGCAGGCACGCGTGGCAACTGTTCATCGGCATTGCCACCCCCGCGGCCCTGGCGACCCTGGTGTCGGGCACGGCACTGCGCGCCGCGCAGGGGCCGGACGCCGCATGGCCGCTGCTGCACCTCACGGTCGCCAGCCTCCTGGTGTGGACCCACGGCGCGACCGTCGTGCTCCTCATCAGGCTCGAACGCCGTCAGCACCGGAGCCTGCTGACCGCGAGCCGCGTGCTGTGTGCCTGCACGCTGGCGCTGCTGCTGGCGTTTTCGGCGCAGGCCCTGCTCATGCTGCCCCGGGTCTGAAATGAAGGACGGACGAGGCGATCCCCTAAGATAGGGCCCCGCCATTGGCCGGGTTGGCCAGCACGGGCCGGCGGTGATGCCAGACCCCGGACATCAGGGGCCGGCGCCGGCCCGGCACGCCACCGATGAACACAGCAAGCTCTCCCCTGTCTGCGGCTGCGGCCGATCTCTCTGCGCACACGCCGATGATGCAGCAGTACCTCGGCCTCAAGGCCGGGTACCCCGACACGCTGCTGTTCTACCGCATGGGCGATTTCTACGAGCTGTTCTTCGGCGACGCCGAGAAGGCCGCGCGCCTGCTCGACATCACGCTGACGCAGCGCGGGCAGTCGGCCGGCCAGCCGGTGGTGATGGCCGGCGTGCCCTTTCACTCGGTGGACACCTACCTCGCCCGCCTGATCAAGCTGGGCGAATCGGTCGCCATCTGCGAGCAGGTGGGCGACGTGGCCACGGCCAAGGGGCCGGTGGAGCGCAAGGTGGTGCGCGTCGTCACCCCCGGCACGCTGACCGACAGCGAACTGCTCTCCGACAAGACCGAGGCGGTGCTCATGGCGGTGCACCCGGGCGCTCGCACCGGTTGCGGACTGGCCTGGATGTCGGTGACGCAGGGCATCGTGTTCCTCGCGCAATGCGCCAGCGACGAGCTGGCGGACTGGGTGGCGCGCGTGGCACCGGGTGAAGTCCTCTACAGCGCCGAGGCCACGCCCGCGTTCGAAAAATCCGTGCAGGCGCTGGCCAGCGGCAGCGGGAACAACGGCGCACGGCTGGTCGCGGTGTTGCGCCCGGCGTGGGCGTTTGATGCCGCACTGGGACAGCGCAAGCTGCTGGAACAGCTGCAGGCCGCCAGCCTCGCCGCCTGGGACGCGCAGGACATGCCCGAAGCGCATGCCGCGGCCGCGGCGCTGCTGAATTACGCCGAACACACGCAGGGCCGTGCGCTCACCCATGTGGCCAGCCTGCAGGTGGCGCGCAGCGGCGAACGCATCGACCTGCCGCTCAACACGCGGCGCAACCTCGAGCTGGTGCAGACGCTGCGCGGCGAGTCCAGCCCCACGCTGCTCTCGCTGCTGGACGTGTGCTGCACCGGCATGGGCAGCCGCGCGCTGCGCAGCTGGCTGCTCGAACCCCGGCGCGACCGCGGCGAGGCGCGCGCGCGCCTGGCCGCCATTGACACGCTGCGCGGCGGCCTGTGGCAATCGCTGCGCGGCTCGCTCAAGGGCGCGAGCGACGTCGAGCGCATCACCGCGCGCATGGCACTGCGCCAGGTCAAGCCGCGCGAACTGGTCGGCCTGGGGCAGACTTTGGAACGCGCACAGCAACTGGCACAGCAACTCGGCCAACCCGCCGACGGCAGCCTGCTGCAGGGCATCGCCAACCGGCTCACACCACCGGAGGGCTGCGCCGGGCTGCTGCGTGCCGCCCTGCTGCCCGAGCCGGCCGCGCTGGTGCGCGACGGCGGCGTGATCGCCGACGGTTTCGACGCCGAACTCGACGAACTGCGCGGCATCCAGACCCACAGCGACGCCTTCCTGATCGAGCTCGAACAGCGCGAGCGCGCGCGCACCGGCATCGCCAACCTGCGCGTGCAGTTCAACAAGGTGCACGGCTTCTACATCGAAGTGACGCAAGGCCAGGCGGCCAAGGTGCCCGACGACTACCGCCGGCGCCAGACGCTGAAGAATGCCGAGCGCTTCATCACGCCCGAGCTCAAGGCCTTCGAGGACAAGGCGCTCTCCGCCCAGGACCGTGCGCTGGCACGCGAGAAATGGCTGTATGAACAGCTGCTCGACCGGTTGCAGGCTTTCGTGCCGGCGCTCACGCAACTCGCGCGCGCCATGGCCGCGCTGGACGCGCTGTGCGCCCTGACCGAGCGTTCGCTCACGCTGAACTGGTGCGCACCGCAGTTCGTCACCGAGCCCTGCATCGAGATCCGCGGCGGGCGTCACCCGGTGGTGGAAGCGCGGCTGAATGAAACCAGCGGCGGCAGTTTCATCGCCAACGACACGGTGCTCGGCCCGAAGCAGCGCATGCAGGTCATCACCGGCCCGAACATGGGCGGCAAGAGCACCTACATGCGCCAGGTCGCGGTGATCGTGCTGCTGGCCAGCATGGGCAGCCACGTGCCGGCCGATGCCTGCCGCCTGGGGCCGATCGACGCCATCCACACCCGCATCGGCGCGGCCGACGACCTGGCCAACGCGCAGTCCACCTTCATGGTCGAGATGACCGAGGCGGCGCAGATCCTGCACGCAGCCACGCCCGAGAGCCTGGTGCTGATGGACGAGATCGGCCGCGGCACCTCCACCTTTGACGGCCTGGCCCTGGCCGGTGGCATCGCCACCCACCTGCACGACAAGTCGCGCGCCTTCACGCTGTTTGCCACCCACTATTTCGAGCTCACCGAGTTTCCGGCCGGCCACCACGCGGCGGTCAACGTGCACGTGAGCGCGGTGGAGGCCGGTGGCAAGGGTGGCGGCGGCATCGTCTTCCTGCACCAGATCGAGCCTGGGCCGGCCAGCCGCAGCTACGGCATCCAGGTCGCGCGCCTGGCCGGTGTGCCCGCCGGCGTGGTGCAGCACGCACGCCACACCCTCTCGGCCCTGGAGGCCCACAGCGCCGAACAGCAGACCCAGGTCGACCTGTTTGCGCCGCCGCCCGTGGCCGAGGCGCCCGAAACCCACCCCGTCGTGGCCGCCCTCGCCGCCCTCGACCCCGACGCGCTGGCGCCACGCGATGCACTCGACCAGCTCTACCGGCTCAAAAAGATGGCCCAATAGCGACCTGAGGCGACATCCGCCCCACGCTCAACCCCAAACGCTCAACGCCCCACCTCCATGACTTACTGCGTCGCCGTCAAGCTCAACGCCGGCATGGTCTTCCTCTCGGACTCGCGCACCAACGCGGGCCTGGACCAGATCAGCACCTTCCGCAAGATGATCGTCTACGAAAAGCCGGGCGAGCGCTTCATGTGCCTGCTCTCGGCCGGCAACCTGAGCGTGTCGCAGTCGGTGCGCGAGATCCTGCAGGTTGAGCAGGTGGTCGACCACGAAGGCGGCGAGCCCATCACCATCTGGAACGCGCGCAGCATGTTCGACGCCGCGCGCGTGCTGGGCGCGGCGGTGCGCCACGTCTATGAACGCGACGGCGACTCGCTGCAGCGCGCTGGCGTGGAGTTCAACGTGTCGATGATCTTCGGCGGCCAGATCCAGGGCGAGGGCATGCGCCTGTTCCAGGTCTATTCGGCCGGCAACTTCATCGAGGCCACGTCGGAGACGCCGTTCTTCCAGGTCGGTGAATCCAAGTACGGCAAGCCGGTGCTCGACCGCGTCATCACCCCCACCACACCACTGGACGAGGCCGCCAAGTGCGTGCTGGTGTCGATGGACTCGACGCTCAAGTCCAACCTGTCGGTGGGCCTGCCGCTGGATCTGGCGGTCTACGAGGTCAACCGCCTGCAGTCCGACAAGATCACCTGCATCGACGACAACAACCCCTACTTCCGCATGCTGCACAACACCTGGGGCCAGAAGCTGCGCGAGGTGTTCGACAGCATCGAGGACCCGACCTGGAACGGCGGACACACCGAGGTCCCGCTGCTGTGCGACAGCCCGCGCGCGCGGCCGCTGCGCAAGATCACGAATGCGAGCGAAAAGCTGATCTGAGAACCGCCCCCGCATGTCGCTGATCATCTTCTCCCACGCCAACAGCTTCCCCGCCAGCACCTACGCCATTCTCTTCAAGTCCCTGCGCTCGCGCGGCCACACGGTGCGTGCGGTGGAGCGGTTCGGCCACGACCCGCGCTATCCCGTCACCAGCAACTGGCCGCACCTGGTGCGGCAGCTGGCCGACTTCGCCGGACCTGAGATCGAAGCCCATGGCGACGGTGCCTGGCTGGTGGGCCATTCGTTGGGCGGCTTCCTAAGCCTGATGTGCGCGGCGCGCCATCCGGTGCTGGGCGGTCACGCGGTCAAGGGCGTGCTGCTGATCGACTCCCCGGTGCTCGGCGGCTGGCGTGCCCGCACGCTCGAGCTGGTCAAGCGCACGCAGCTGGTGGGCTCGATCTCACCCGGCAAGGTGAGCCGCGTGCGCCGCCACCGGTGGCCCGACGCGAACGCGGTCCACGCCCACTTCAGCGGCAAGAAGGCCTTCGCAGAGTGGGACCCTCAGGTGCTGCGCGACTACGTCGACCATGGCACGCGCGACGAGCCCGACGCGCAAGGCCATGTGCACCGCGCGCTCGTCTTCGAGCGCGAGGTCGAGACCGCCATCTACAACACCCTGCCCCACAACCTGGACCGCCTGCTGCGCCGCCACCCGCTGCAATGCCCGGTGGGCTTCATCGGTGGCACGCGCTCGGCCGAGATGAAGCAGGTCGGCATGGCCATGACGAACCGCCTGGTGGACGCGCGCCACCCCGGGCGCAAGGTCATGGTCGAGGGTAGCCACCTCTTTCCCATGGAACGGCCGCTGGAAACGGCCGCCGCAATCGAATCCGCATTGCGTGCGTTGGGTCACGCGCTGTGAGTGGCACGCGGGGAGATACCGACGCAAACTGCACGCCGGCTCCGGTATAACCAGCGCTGCCGTCCAACATGCCCACTGTGCCCGATCCCCTGACGCCTTCCACCATGACTGTGCCCCCGCTGCAGCGGGTGTGGCAGCGCGTCACGGCATGGCAACCCGAGCAGCATCCGCTGTGGACGCGCTTGCTGGTGGCTCTGGCGCTGACGCTGCTGGCCGCCTGGATGCGGGTGGCGCTGGCGCCGGCCGAGTCGGGCGGGCGCTTCATCACCCTGTCCCTGGCCGCGGCCCTCTCGGCGCTGTATGGCGGCTTTCTGGCCGGCATGTTCAGCACCGTGGTCGGCATGGTGGTGATCAACTTCTTCCTGGTCAAACCTTATTTCAGCCTGGTGTTCGAGAACCCCGCCGAGGCGTTCTGGCTCAACCTGTGGCACCTGATGACGCAACTCGTGGTGGTGGGTGCGATCGCGCTGATGCAACGCCGGAACTGGGACCTGCACCGGGCCACCGAGCAGATACGGCGGGGCAAGCAGCAGCTCGAAGACACCTTCGAGCACAGCGCCACCGGCATGGCCCACAGCCACATCAATGGCGGCTGGATCCGCATCAACCAGACCTACTGCGACATCATCGGCTACACCAAGGACGAAGTGCTGGGCATGCATTTCCGGGACTTCACCCACCCGGACGACCTGGACCTCGATCTCAGCCAGTTCCACCGCGCGCTCAACGACGAAATCGACCACTACAGTTTCGAGAAGCGCTACATCCACAAACGCGGCCATGTGGTCTGGGCCTTCCTCACCATCTCGCTGGTGCGCAAGGAATCGGGCGAGGCGGACTACGTGATCGCCGTGGTGCAGGACATCACCGCCCTCAAGCTCACCGAGCAGGCCTTGCGCACCAGCGAACGCCTGCTGAGCCAGGCGCACGAGCTCGCAGGGCTGGCGAGCTGGCAGGCTGATGTCGCGACCCATCGCTTCGTCACCCTTGCGAGCTCGCACCGGGTCCTCGGCCTGCCATCGGCCGAATTCACGGGCGAAGAGCTGCTGGCGCTCACGCACCCGGACGACAAGGACCGGGCGATGAACCTGTGGACGCTCGCGCTGCAAGGCAAGGCGGTGTACCAGTTGGAGTACCGCCTGCTGTTCGGCGGCGAGGCACGCTGGTTCAGCGTGCGCGCGGAATTCGAACGCGATGCGAGCGGGCGCGCGGTGCGCGCCCTGGGCGTGACGCGCGACATCACCGAGCGCAAGCACAACGAGATGCAGATCCAGCAGCTCAATGCCTCGCTCGAACAGCGCATCCAGTCGCGCACGGAGGCGCTGAAGGCCGCCTACGACGAGCTCGAAAGCTATTCGTATGCCGTGGCGCACGACCTGCGTTCACCGCTGCGCATCATCAATGGCTTTGCCCAGGCCCTGCAGGAAGACCACCCCATCCTGGCTGGCGAGAGCCTGCCGCACCTGCAGCGCATCATGGCCGCGAGCAAGAAGATGGGCGAACTCATCGACGCCCTGCTCACGCTCTCGCAGTTCTCGCGCGGCGAGCTGCAGCGCAAGCCGGTCAACATCAGCGCCATCGCCACGCGCCTGCTCGACGAGTTCGCGGGCACGGACCCGCAGCGCAAGGTGCGTCGCCAGATCGAACCCGGGCTGCACGTCATGGCCGACCCGACGCTGGTGGAGGCCCTGATGCAGAACCTGCTGCACAACGCCTGGAAGTACACCGCGCAGAAGGAAGACGCCTTCATCCGCGTCCATGCGGAGGACGTGCAGGGCCAGCGGCGTTTCGTCGTCAGCGACAACGGCGCGGGCTTCGACATGGCGCGCGCGGCCAAGCTGTTCCAGCCTTTCCAGCGACTGCACATGCCGCACGAGTTCAGCGGCATCGGCATCGGTCTGGCCACCTCGCTGCGCATCGTGCAGCGCCACGGCGGCGAACTCCAGGCCAAGGCCGCACCCGGTCAGGGCGCCACCTTCAGCTTCTCGCTGAACACCCGGCTGCTGACCTGACCCCCGGCCCAGCGGGACGGCGCAGGCCGCAACCGGCTGCATTTCGCGCCGCCCAGGCGGCGATTCGCGGCATGGCGCGGCCGTTCCGTCGCACACGCGTGGCACCGCGACACAGCGCCCGGCACAGTGCGCTTCATTCCCCAGGACGGAGCCCACCATGCAACTCACACCCCTCATCGCCGTGCACATGACGGCCGCCATCGCGGCCATCGCCATCGGCCCCATCGCCCTGTGGGCGCGGCGCGGCCATGCCGCTGGCCACCCACTGCGCCAGCGCCCGCGCCTGCACCGCGCGGCCGGCTATGCCTGGGTCACCCTGATGCTGGTCACGGCCATCTCGGCCATCTTCATCCGCGACTTCCGGCTGCCCAACATCGCGGGCTACACGCCCATTCACCTGCTGGTGCCGATCGTGTTTGGCAGCCTGTTCTTCTCCTTCCGCTACCTGCTGCGCGGCAACCTGAATGCCCATCGCCGCCTGATGGTGTGGCTGTACGTGAGCGCCTGCCTGGTCGCCGGCGCCTTCACCCTGCTGCCCAACCGCTACCTCGGCAACCTGCTCTGGCACGAATGGCTCGCCCTGGTCTGAGCACCTCCCTCATTGCCCCTTCAACCACATTTCATCCGGAGAACCCCATGCACCCGACGAATGCCACGATGTCCGCCACAGAACTCGACCGCCTCGCCCGCCGCCGCGCAGGCGCCCGCATGGGCTGGTACGCGCACGCCCTGGTCTTCCTCGCCGTCAACGCCGTGCTGGCCACGATCTCTTTTTCCAACGGGCGCCACTGGGCCATTTATCCGGCGCTGGGCTGGGGCCTGGGCCTGCTGATCCACGGCCTGGCCGTGTGGGTCGCGCTGGGTGGCGGCGGTCTGCAGCAGCGCCTGGTCGCGCAGGAACGCGAACGCCTGGAGCGCGAGCGCAGCGGCCTGTGAACGCGGCGCCGGCCATGCGGGATACTGCGGCCATGCCACCGCTCAACCCCTTCGTCATCGCGCGCCGCGCTTTCGGCGCCGTGGTGTTCAACACCGTGATCGCGCTGGCCATCACCGCCGTGATGGGCGACCATTTTGCGGACAACCTGATGTACTCGCAGTGCATCGGCCTGAGCATCTGGGCCCTGATCGACGGCGGGCGCCACGTGCTGCACCCCAGTGGCTGGCCCGGCGCGGCACCCATGGCGGTGCTGGTGGTGGTGGCGGTGCTGGCGTCCTACCCGGGTGGCATGGCGGTGGCCAACCTGCTGCTGGGTCGCGACCTCCTGAACGGTCTGAGCAACTTCCCGCGCGCCACGCTCGGCCTGCTGCTGATGTCGCTGGCCGCCGGCGGCTTCGGGGCCTACTTCTTCACCAGCCGCGCCATGCTCGCCGGCGCCCGACTGGCCCGGGAAGAAGCCCTGCGCCAGGCCAGCGAAGCGCGCCTGAGGCTGCTCGAATCGCAGCTGGAGCCGCACATGCTGTTCAACACGCTGGCCAACCTGCGCGCGCTCATCGGCACCGACCCCGAGCGCGCCACCGCCATGCTCGACCGCCTCAACGACTTCCTGCGCGCCACGCTCACCGCCTCGCGCACCGAAGCCACCGCCGGGCGCCACACCCTGCAGGCCGAATTCGACCGGCTGCGCGACTACCTCGAACTGATGGCCGTGCGCATGGGACCGCGCCTGCGCTACCGGCTGGACCTGCCCGAAGCCCTGGCCAGCCAGCCCGTGCCGCCACTGCTGCTGCAGCCGCTGGTGGAGAACTGCATTCGCCACGGCCTGGAGCCCAGCCGCGAGGGCGGTGAAGTCCGCGTCATGGCGCGGCGAGGCGCCGGCGTGCAGGATCTGGAACTGGAGGTCAGCGACACCGGCGTCGGCTGCGCGCCCTCGCCCACGCCCGGTTTCGGCCTGACACAGGTGCGCGAGCGCCTGGCCAATGCCTACCCTGGCCGCGCCGAACTCGACTGGCAGGCCGGCCCGGGTGGCGGCACGCGCGCCCTGCTCACCCTGCCCCTGCAAACGCCCGCCGCCGCACCATGAACGCCACCGCCCTGATCGCCGAAGACGAATCCCTGCTGGCACAGGCGCTGCATGCCGAGCTTGCGCGGGCCTGGCCCGCCCTGCGCATCGTGGCCACCGTGGGCGACGGCCAGGCCGCTGTGGCGCAGGCACTGGCGCTGCGGCCCGACGTGCTGTTCCTCGACATCCGCATGCCCGGCCAGACCGGCCTGGAAGCGGCCGCCGAACTGGCCGAGGAGTGGCCCGACGGCCCGCCCTTCCCGGCGCTGGTGTTCGTCACCGCCTACGACGCCTACGCCGTGGCCGCGTTCGAGGCCCAGGCGGTGGACTACGTGCTCAAGCCCGTGCAGGCCGGGCGGCTCGCCCGCACCGTGCAGCGCGTGCAGCAGGTGCTGGCACAGCGCCAGCCGGCGGCCGGTGTTTTCGACGAGTCCACGCTGGCCCGCCTGCGTGCCCTGCTGAGCGCGGGCGACGCGCCCACCGGCACGGCACCCCCACCTCGCCTGCAGGTCATCCCCGCCAGCGTGGGCCAGGGCATCCGCATGGTGCCCGTGGCCGAGGTGCTGGTGTTCGAGGCGGCCGACAAGTACGTGCGCGTGCTGACCGCGGAGAGCGAGGTGCTGATCCGCACCCCGCTGAAAGAATTGTTGCCACAGCTGGACCCGTCGCAGTTCTGGCAGATCCACCGCGGCACCGTGGTGCGCGCCGACGCCATCCACAGCGTGACCCGCAACGAGGCCGGGCGCCTGAGCCTGCGCCTGCGCGGGCGGCCCGAGGCGCTGGCGGTGAGCCGGCTTTACGCCGAGCGCTTCCGGGCGATGTGAGATCGCTCAGCGATGGCCGCCGCGATGGCCATGCCCGTGGCCGCGCTTGTGGCCGTGGCGGCGGTCGTCCCAGCGCGCGCCGTGGCCCCAGTGCGAGCGGTACACCGGGCGAGGTGCGTAGTACACCGGCGGTGGCGCGTAGTAGATGGGCCGGGGCGCGTAGTAGATCGGGCGCGGCGCGTAGTACACCGGCGGGCTCACGTGGTAGACCGGCGGCGCGTTCGACGCGCCCACGACCACGCCGGGCGCATGTACGCCAATGGACCAGTGCACGCCGCCGCCAGCGTGGGCCAGCGAACCCATCGTGGACAGTGCCCAGGCGCCAGCGGCCAGGGTGGCAATGGCAAGGCCTCGGGCCAGTCCCGAGCTGCGGCGCCAGGGGGTTTTGAGGGTCTGCGTGTTCATGTGGGGGCTCCTTGGCAGGGTTCTTGTGTACCCTGTGTCCCTATTAAACGGAGCCTCGCCGCCCCTTGTTCCACACGCACGGTCAAAGTCGTTGCCAGACGTAACGACCGCCCCATCTTTACATTGAATTCCGCATGAAACACCCCACCGATTCCACCGCGCAGGACGTCCTCCACTTCTGGCTCGGTGACGGTTTGCAGCTCGGCTGGTGTTCGGACGACCGGCGCAGCCTGTGGTTCGGTGGCGGCGCGGCGCAGGACGCGCTGGTGCGCGAGCGCTTCGGTGCGCTCGTGGAACAGGCGATTGACGGCGGCCTGCAGGACTGGGAGCACCCCATCACCCACCGCCTGGCGCTGGTGCTGCTGCTCGACCAGTTCACCCGCAACGTGCACCGGGGCCAGGCCCGCGCCTTCGCGGGCGACGCACGCGCGCAGCGACTCGTGCGCCAGGCCATCGACAGCGGGCAGGACCTCGAACTCGCGCCCGTGGGGCGGGCGTTTCTCTACATGCCACTGGAACACGCCGAAGACCTGGCCATGCAGCACGAGTGCGTGCGCTGCTTCCAGCGCCTGCTCGACACCAGCCCACCCGAGCTCCACGACAAGCTGCGCGGCAACCTGCAGTTCGCCGAACAGCACCGCGACATCGTGGCGCGCTTCGGCCGCTTCCCGCACCGCAATGCCGCGCTCGGGCGCACCAGCACGCCCGAGGAAATCGCCTTCCTGCAGGACGGCCCGCGCTTCGGGCAGTGAGCGCGGGCGGGCCACGCGCCCGCCTGTCATGGGATCGACGCACAGAGGTCACACGCGCGTCACGACCGGTTCCTACAACCGTGGGTTTCAACCACAACGTAGAGACCACCCGATGCGCTTCCCGCTGCCCTCCGCTTCCTCTCCCCGCCTGCTCACCGTGTCCCTGCTCATGGGCGCCGTGCTCGCCGCCTGCGGCGGCGGCGACAACGCGCCCGCGCTCGGCCCGGTGGTGGAAGCCACGCCCGCGGGCCTCACGCTGGAGAAGATCGGCGGCTACAGCACCGGCCAGTTCGGCGTCAGCGCGGCCGAGATTCCGGCCTTTGATGCCGCGAGCAAGCGCCTGTTCGTGGTCAACGCCCAGCTGGGCGCGGTCGACGTGCTGGACCTGAGCGACCCCACCAACCCGGTGAAGATCGGCGTGCTCGACGCCACCGCCGTGCTCGCCGGCGCCGAGATCAACAGCGTGGCGGTGCACGACGGCACCGTGGCCGTGGCGATCCAGGCCCCCGTGAAGACCGACCCCGGCCGCATGGCGCTCTACCGCGCGAGCGACCTGGGCCTGATCGGCTCGGCGACGGTGGGCGCCCTGCCCGACATGGTCACCTTCACACCCGACGGCCGCACCGTGCTGGTGGCCAACGAAGGCGAGCCCAGCGACGACTACCAGAGCGACCCCGAAGGCAGCATCAGCGTCATCGACGTGAGCACGCCCGCCACGCCCGTGGTGCGCACCGCCGGCTTCACTGCTTTCAACGGCCAGGAAGCCACGCTGCGCGCCGCCGGCGTGCGCCTCTACGGCCCCAACGCCACGGCGGCGAAAGACCTGGAGCCCGAATACATCGCCGTCTCGGCCGACGGCACCACCGCCTGGGTGACCCTGCAGGAGAACAACGCGATGGCCCGGGTGAACATCGCCACCGCCACCGTCACCGACGTGCTGCCTCTGGGCTACAAGGACCATGGCGCGACCGGCAACGAGCTCGACGCCTCCGACACCGACGGTTCGACCATCAACATCCGCAACTGGGCCGGCGTGCGCGGCATGTACCAGCCCGATTCCATGGCGGCCTACACCGTGAGCGGCCAGACCTACCTCGTCACCGCCAACGAAGGCGACGCCCGCGCCTGGGGTGAGGGCGACGCGGCCTACTGGGCCGGTGACGCGAGCAAAGGCTTCGTGGAGGAGTTCCGCGTCAAGCACCTGATCAACCGCAACGGCTGGGCCGGCCGCGCGGGCGACGACCTGCCGCCGCAACTCAACGCCATGGCCGCTGGCGGCCTGCTCAACCCCGCCACCTTCGGCTATTGCGGCGCCATCGACGGCGACCCGATGGGCTGCCGCGCCGACGGCGCCCTCGGCCGGCTCAACATCAGCTGGACCATGGGCTACCGGGTGGACGCCCTGGGCGCGCCGGTGCTGTTCAACGCCGCTGGTGTGCAGGACCCGACGGGCAACCGCCTCATGTACGACAACCTCTACAGCTATGGCGGCCGCTCCTTCAGCATCTGGAACGCCAGCGGCAACCTGGTGTGGGATTCGGGCGCGGAGATCGAGAAGTTCCTCGCCAGCGCCGACTGCAAGCTCGGCAAGGACCGCAGCATTCCCTGCGCGACGTACTTCAACTCCGGCCACGACGAAGGCAACGCCATGGACAGCCGCAGCGACGCCAAGGGCCCGGAACCCGAAGGCCTGGCGCTGGGCAAGATCGGCAACAAGACCTTCGCCTTCATCGGCCTGGAGCGCATGGGCGGCGTGCTGGTGTACGACATCACCAACCCCGCCGCGCCCACGCGCGTGGACTACCTGAACACCCGCGACGAATGGGTGACCGACCCGCCGAGCCTGGCCACCGCGGGGGACCTGGGCCCCGAAGGCCTGGTGTTCATCCCCGCCGCACGTTCGCCCAACGGCAAGCCGCTGCTGGTGGTGGGCAACGAGGTGAGCGGCACCACCGCGGTGCTGCAGCTCAACCTGACGTACTGAACGTCAGCCGGACGCCAGCGGCCGCAGCGCCGCTGGCAGCCAGCCGGCCAGACGGGTATGGATGGCGGCCTCGTGCCGCTGCCACCAGATGCCCAGCGCCACCACGCCCAGCCCGAGCAGCGTGAGCGCGAAGGGGAACAGCAGGCTGTCCTCGAACACGCGCCAGGCCAGGTAACCCAGATAGCTGGCCACGCCGATCGCGCCGAGCACGGTGAACACCCGCCGGCCGATGGCCGCGCCCAGGAACACCAGCCCCACGTTGATCAGCGCGTACAGGAATTTGTTGAACTCCGATTCGCTCTCGCGCAGGCTCAGCCCGCACCAGAACATGATCGCGCCGAACAGGTAGAGCCAGAAGGCGAAGTCCTGCCGGTCTTCGGCGTTCGTGGCGGTGCGCGTGCGCAGGTCCACCCACACGGCAAGAGCGCAGGTGGCCAGGCCGAACACCAGCGACACATCGCGCGTGAATTCCCAGTCAAAGCCGTCCTTCTGCATCAGCATGTGCGCCACGTCCATGCTGAGGTACCAGATCGTCACGGCCACTGGCATCACCATGAAGGGCAGCTTGAAGCGGTAGAGCAGCACCACGGCAGCGGCCAGCGTGGCGAGTTCCAGCGTGAGCCAGCGCCAGTCGATGTAGCGGTGGTAGTCGCGGTAGCTGTCGGGCCCGCCGTCGGGCCACAGCCCGATGCCGGACTGGAACGCCCACACCGCCAGCGGCACCAGGCACACGGCCAGCGTGGCCAGCACGCCGGCCGGCGTGCGCAGGTTGTTCGCCAGCAGGTTGCGCGCCACCAGCAGCGCACCCGTGAGGTAACCCACCGCCAGCACGAACACGCCCCAGGCGCCGAACAGTTCCCAGCCCAGCGTCATGAACAGCGTCATGGCGCCAATGGCCAGCATGCCGCCGAAGTAATACAGCGTGTTGGTGAAGCTGAACACCGGCCCGCGCTCCAGCGGCGCGGGGTGCGTGGGCATCTCGCGCATCGCATCGGCGGCCTCGGCGTCCTCGCGCGCGAGCTCGGCTGCCGTCGGCACCGCGGCGGTGCCACCACCGGCCCCCACGCGCAGCGGGCTGCCCGGCGTGGCCCAAGAGGCCCAGAGCGCATGCGCCTCCGTCGGCAGGATGGCGCCTGCCTCCACGGCGGCCTGCACGTCGTGCCAGCCAATCTGCACGCGCACCGAGGGCAGGAACACGTCCTCCGTCTGCGTGATCTCCCACCGCGTGGGCTCGTCGGTGGGCATGGTGTCGGGGTTGTCGTTGTTGTCCATCTGGGGCTTCCTCTTCCTCGTCCGGGAGCAGCCACGATAGCTGAAACCGCCCGAATGGAACCAAAGTAGCACTGCCCCCAAGGCGCTACGGGCAGGGCCGCATCAATAGAATGCGGCATGAGCTCCACCACCCCCGGCAACAAGCCGAACAACGCCCCCGCCGCCGAAGGCGAACACAAGGTCAGCAACTTTCTGCGCCAGATCATCGAACACGATCTGGCCGCCGGCACCTACGCCCAGCGCCGCTGGGGTGGCAGCCCGGGCGACGCCGCACACCACGCCGCCGGCCAGAGCGACCCGGCGAAGATCCGCACCCGCTTCCCGCCCGAGCCCAACGGTTACCTGCACGTGGGCCACGCCAAGAGCATCTGCCTGAACTTCGGCCTGGCGCGCGACTACGGCGGCGTGTGCCACATGCGCTTTGACGACACCAACCCCGAGAAAGAAGACACGGAGTACGTCAACAGCATCCTGGACGCGGTGCGCTGGCTGGGCTTCAACTGGGAAGCCAATGGCCAGCTGCACCTGTACCAGGCCAGCGACTACTTCGACTTCATGTACCGCGCCGCCGAATACCTGGTACAGGCCGGGCTGGCCTATGTGGACGAACAGACCACCGAGCAGATGCGCATCAACCGCGGCGACTTCGGCAAGCCCGGTGTGGACAGCCCCTTCCGCAACCGCACGCCGGCCGAGAACCTGGCGCGTTTTCGCGAAATGCGCGACGGCCAGCACGAAGACGGCAGCATGGTGCTGCGCGCCAAGATCGACATGGCCAGCCCCAACATCAACCTGCGCGACCCGGCCATCTACCGCATCCGCCGCGCCACGCACCACCACACGGGCGACGCCTGGTGCATCTACCCCATGTACACCTTTGCGCACCCGCTCGAGGACGCGCTGGAACAGATCACCCACAGCCTGTGCACGCTGGAATTTTAAGACCAGCGCCCGTTCTACGACTGGCTGCTGGAACGCCTGTGCGAAGGCGGCCTGCTGCAAAGCCCGCCGCCGCGCCAGTACGAATTTGCGCGGCTGAACCTGACGTATGTCATCACCAGCAAACGCAAGCTCGCGCAGCTGGTGTACGACCACAAGGTCAGCGGCTGGGACGACCCGCGCATGCCAACAATAGTCGGCCTGCGCCGGCGCGGCTACACGCCCGAGAGCATCCAGCTGTTTGCCGAACGCATTGGCGTGACCAAGAGCGATTCCTGGATCGACTACAGCACGCTTGAAGGCTGCCTGCGCGAAGACCTGGAAAACAAGGCCCACCGCGCCATGGCCGTGCTGGACCCCGTCAAGCTGGTGCTCACCAACTGGGCCGAGGTCTTTGGCGCTGACGACTACACCGAAGACTGCACCCAGCCCGCCCTGCCCCACAGCGCGATGGCCGAAGGCCAGACCCCGCCGCCCGACCGCATCTTCAAGATCGGCAAGGAGGTGTGGATCGAACGCGAAGACTTCGAGGAAGTGCCGCCCAAGGGCTACAAGCGCCTCTTTCCGGGCAACGTGGTGCGCCTGAAAGGCGGCTACGTCATCGAGTGCACCGGCGTCGGCGCCAAGGACGCGAACGGCACCGTGACCGAAGTGCACGCCAAGGTCATCCCCGGCACCAAGAGCGGCACCCCCGGCGCCGACAGCGTGAAAGCCAAAGCTGCCATCACCTGGGTGAGCCTCGCCAGCGGCGTGCAAGCCGAAGTGCGCCTGTACGACCGCCTGTTCCTGGACGCCCAGCCCGATGCCGGCGGCAAAGACTTCATCGAAGCGCTGAACCCGGACAGCCTGAAGGTCGTCACCGCCTACGTGGAGCCGTCACTGGCGGCGGCGAAACCGGATGAAAAGTTCCAGTTTGAGCGGCACGGGTACTTTGTGGCGGATCGGGTGGATCACGTGGCGGGGAATCCCGTGTTCAATCGGGTTACGGGGTTGAAGGACAGCTGGGGAAAGTGATCGCCCCAAGGCGATTTACAAGCAGAAAATGCCGGTGGCTTTCGGAGCGCATCGGCATTTTTCTTGGGAGAGACAACCTTGCAGCGATTGCGGTAGTTCCCGCATGGTTATTTAACTTGCGATCTGCGCCGCATTGCCGTCATTCATCCTTCAGCTGGGAGGGTCGGCGGCTTGCACGCCGTGGTGTCACGGCTAGGCTGCTGCGACCAAAGATCTGCGAACGTAGATTGATGCCTCATTCGGTGTCTAGGATTTCAAGGAAAGTGCGTGCAATACCCAATCTCCGAGTTTCCAGAGTCCGGCGGCGGCGATTGATGCTGCGATGCCCAAGAGAAATCCAATGAAGCGTTCCTTCGCGATCTCGCGCTGCGAGGGAATGCCTGCCAGCTTCTTGAAGACGTCAATGTCCGATTGAGCGATGTCTCGTACCGCTGCCAGCTCGCGTTCCGCAGTAACCCTTTGCCTATTGGCGCTGTTCAATCGCTCGATTGCTGCCGCAAGTTCGGCCTTGTTTTCCTCGGCAGCGGCCTTGAGTTCGTCGATAGCGTCAAGGGCTTCTATGAGGTTTCGTCGTGCCGCATCAATGCGCTGGATTCGCTCGTCAAGGCTGGCAGGCTCATACCTCTCCGGGAATAACTCTACGGTCGGGCGTCCATCCTGAACGCCAAAACGAAATACGGGCTTGGTCCAAAGCTCAAGTACCTTGGAGAGAATGGCAGCAAAGACTGAAGGTTCAACCATGAGTGCTAGTAGTTTTAAGCTTTGAATTCGGATTCGGGATAGTGCTGGGCCCAGCGGCTGACGACAAGTACCGCAGCATTCCTGCTTTAACGTTCATACCTGTGGTGTCTAGGTGGGAAAGCGCCCGTGCGGTCGCAGCACATTCCCATAGTCTCACTGGGAATGACGGCTTCCGATGTTGAACCAGATGGACACACCAGGCACGTTGCTGTCCTAGCTTGGTATGGATCGGAGCGGCAGGCTTGTGCAAAGCGGTTCAAACCAGTCAGCTGCAAACGATCTGGTTAAGCGAGTAGACGCTTCAAGGTCGTGATCGACCAATCTCCAAACCCGTTGATCAGGGTGCCAGCAACGACCAACAACACTTCCCATGCTCGGAGCTCGTCCTTCGCGGCCGCATAGTTCTCCGCCAATCTATGCTGCACCTGCTCCCTAAAGACGGACTCAGTTCGTTGTTTGACTTCAGGCGTCAAATTCTGCGAATTGTTCACGGATCCCCAAACCATCGTGTCGACGATTGCGTCGAAGTTCTCTTGGAGGTGTTTCATCTGCTCGGCGTGGACCCACCCATGAAAGCGCGAGACTGCCAGCAAAACGCCGGAGACGATAACCAACGATCCAGCTCGATTGAACCATGTTGGATCGTAGTACCAAGCGAGCCATGCCCCAACGGCAAGCGCCATGAGCGACGTGCCCAACGCCGACACTTGCGGAGCGCGGCGGCCGATGTGTACATATATGCTCACGCTAATCCCCAAGGCTAGCCTCGAATCTCATACTGCGGCATGCCTACGTAACCATCCACATGCGAAACGGTTCGGTAGATCTTGCTGCCTTTAACCTCGTATTGAGGCATACCGTTGTAGCCGTCAACGTGCGAGACAGTGCGATAGATCTGATTTCCTCGGATCTCGTACTGAGGCATGCCATGGTAACCATCCTCATGGGAAACGGTACGGTAAATGAGATTGCCGCGAATCTCATATTGAGGCATTCCGGTATACCCAAGAACATGCGATACCGTTCGGTAGATTTTTGACATATCGAGGTTGATGAGTTGACACGATCGAGCTGCAACGGTGAGCTCAGCAATGTCGAAGAACGTTGTTTTCCTCGATCACCATGGGTACGCTTGATCGACGGCCTAACCACTCGTCTCTCGCGCTAGCAGCGTCTGGATCCTTCGTTGCAAGGCATAATTTTTTTGAACGTATTCGTCAGCGTTTCCAACTTTTGCCGCGAGTGTCCACACTGCAGCTGCCGATATTGCGTAGCGTGAGCTGGCGCCGAACAACCCACCCAGAGCCCCCCACCAATAGTTGGGAACAATGACAGCGCCTCCCGGTTGAACGAAGGCAAAAAACCCGACGCACAGTATGAACCAAGTCACAAGGCTAAGCGTGGCAAGCTCCGCAGTTACCCGGGCGACAAGCTTTGATGGATTTGCCTGTAACTCTTGGACAAGTGTGAGCTCCTTCTGCAGTTCATCAAGTCGCCTCCTCAGGGTGCGAGCAGTTAGCCTTGTTAAGCCGGCTCCAGACCAGCCGATGAGGGACCGTAGTGCACGCTGAACTGAGGGCGTGACTAGATTCACGGCGATGCCGATAAATGCACCTGCGAGTAAAGAGGGCCAGTCCATTTAAATGCCAGGTCTAATGTTGTTTGCGCTTCAAGTCTTCTCGACACACCGCACGACCATCGACGCCGAGTCGTGGTGTCAGGGCCCCCTCTCTTGATAGGGCCAAATACTGGCATCCAGTACCGAAATCCGTGTAGAGGATCAGACCTGAGGGACGTCCATTGAGCGTGTCGTCCGTATCGTCCGGAACTAGTTGCTGTGTTGCTGGGACCGCTGTGGCATTTCCACCTGCGCTCGCCCGGGCCTCCTGCGTGCTCTCCGATCCGCAACCCGACACGCCGAGCAAGGCACACAGCGGGGCGACATACCAAAGAAATTTCATCAAAGTTCCCTTCAATTTACTCCCATTAGGCCTGCCGCGCCGCGGTCAGACTTTTGTGGAATGAATGAATCATCTTGCTCAGTCGAGGAGTGCAAATCGTGAAGCTTGGCCATATGCATGGTCTAAATTGAATCATGCCTAGAGACGCCTGCTTGGAGCATCCTCAATCTTCCGCTTCTGTCACTGGTACTTCAGGCGGATTCTCTACCAAGTTTGCCCTACTCAAATGCTCGAATGGCCTAGCTTCTGGGTCGCTCAGTATTGAGTCCCAGTTTCCCCGATTCAGGCCTTCAACGTTAAGCCACAACAGGACTACTTCGTACTGGGATAGCTGCGACTTGATGAGGTCGTAGTACCGCTTGCGTTGACTTGCGCTTGCTTCAATCTCCGCGCTTTGATCCTTCACGTGCTTGAAGAGGTGATACACCGTCCTAAAGTAGTGCTCGATCTCCCACCCGTCCGATTCTAGAAAGCGCTGGTAGGCAGTTGAGAGTGGGACACTGTTCTTCTGCGATATGGCAACAATCCTCCTGTAAAAAATTCGGAAGCAGTCACGGCCATGCATGATAGTTTTGTCCTTCATCTTGCGATCTATGGACTGCAAGACGGATGCATGGAGAGAAAGCAACGTGAAAAACTGGTGCTCGAACGCCTGAAGCCTCGCTGCTTGCGTTTGACTTCGCAACGTCGCCGCGATCAGTACAACGGAAATAAGGCCGAAAAGCGGATTCAGCAGGCCGCCTATGTAATCGCCAAACTGTCCCCACTCGGCAACACCGCTAGAAATATCCGCCTTCCTGAAATTCAGAAAAAATGCGCAAAGGAGACTCACAATAGCTGCCACCCCGAAGCGAAAAGGATGGCGAACCAGGACGTCGGAAATCTTCATGACAGATACCTATTGGAGTTAAATGCACACGTGCGCAGTCTAACCTTGACACCTCATGCAGGAGGCCTGAACACGTGCTGCAGAACCGCGGCATATTGAACTTCGAGACGAAATGGTGTCATTTTTGTTCAAGGCTCAAAGCGTACTGGGTACGCATCAGTCGATGGCGTACCGCTCGGTGCGTTGAGCATCGGATGCGCAGCATTCAAGTCAGGGCTAGCGACAGCTCTACGGTGTGCTCGTTTTGTCGTCCATCGTCCGCTCTGGATTGAGTGCGCCAGCTGAGAGCGAAATATTGAATGTCGCAGTCCAGTCTGAAGCCGACATGTTCGCACTGCTCGATATGCAAGAAACATCGCCCTCGAACAGATCGGCTTCGCTACTTCAGCAACCCAACTCGCGATATCGCTTGCGGCTCTTGAACAAGGCCATTTGCGCATCTTTCAAGTTTGATGGCGCGGCCTGTGTCTCGGCAGCTTGTTCCGCAGGGATGCGCTCATCCAGCAGACGGCATTCCACCTTTGCCAACTCGCTCAGCTTGAACCGGCGATGCATCGTGATGCGTTCTTCGTGAGTCTTGCCTGTGATGGGACGCACGGCCTCGCTGAACGTCCGGTTGGTTTCGTCGCGGCGCACGTCGGCACCTTTGCGGCTGACGCCGCTGGACTTGTCGAGACCCTGGGTGGGTGTGGTGTCCACCGCTTTGGCGCCAGGGCAGGGTTCGTGGGAGTAGGCCACCCTGCCGTTGGCTTCGCACCGGTACACGGCCTGGGCCCATGTGCCCTGCGCAGCGACTGCCAAGCAAAAGGCCGTGCACGCCCATTGAACAAGCTTCAACCTTTGCTGGTGTCTGCCTGACATCCTGATCTCCCCGATTGTTGTGGACTGCGGCATCATGCCGTTGCAGTTCAACATGCGAATCGGGGAGATCACTATGGCCAGAAGCCGCCGCTCGGGTCGAGGAGCACGTACAGCCCGCCGAACTTTGAAAGAAAAGGGTCTGACAGCGATGGCCCTTGGTGTGGGGCTGCTGGTCATGTCGTTCGTGCTCAACAAGCCCGGACCAATGGCCGCAGTGGCCAAGGGCCTTGCCACACCAGCCTGGGTGGCCTTGGGCATCGGGATCGTGCTGGTGGTTCTGGGCGCGCTGCTGGGGCGCAGCAAAGGGGGCGAGGGCGAGCAACCGATGGCAAAGGTTGAACCAACACTCGCCACGAATTCCCGACGTTCCAGGGCCATCTCAGCAGATGCCCCCGCTCACGCACCCACACAATGGAGCGCCGCTGTGTTCGCTGCCATTGAGTGGCGGCGCTTCGAGGCGGTGGTAGAAGCGCTGTTTTCCCAGGCTGGTTTTGACACGCGCTCGCAGTCGCACGGGGCGGACGGCGGGGTGGACATCTGGCTGCACTCCAGGAACGCCGACGGCCCCGTATCCGTGGTGCAGTGCAAGCACTGGCAGGGCAAACCTGTCACGGTGAAGGAACTGCGCGAATTCCTGGGCGTGATGGCCTCGCACGGCATCAAGCGCGGCACCTACGCCACCACGTCGCGCTACACAGCCGACGCGCTGGCGTTTGCCAAAGCCAATGGCATCAATGCGCAGGACGGCAACGGTTTGCTCAGTCTGATTGGCCAGCGCACGCCAGAGCAACAAGCCCAGCTTCTGGCTGTGGCGTACGAAGGTGAGTACTGGAAGCCCACCTGTGCGAGTTGCGGCGTGAAGATGGTGCAGCGCGAAGCGAAGAAGGACGGTGCACCTTTCTGGGGTTGCATGAACTACCCTCGCTGCAAGCGCACACTTCCGATGAAGGCTGCACATTGAACGCGGTGAAACGCGATTCACGGAACACATCACACACCGCACGCATGCTCACCAACCTAACCCCCTTCCTCCTCCACTGGACCATCACCGCCCTCTCCCTGTGGGTGGCAAGCCATCTGTTCAAGGGCATCCGCTTCAGCGGCACGGGGGCGCTGGTGGTGTCGGCGCTTTTGCTGGGCCTGGCCAATGCAATCGTGCGGCCGCTGCTGGTGGTGCTGACGCTGCCGCTCACGCTCATCACCTTCGGCCTGTTCCTGCTGGTCATCAACGCGCTGATGCTCATGCTGGTCGCCAAGCTGGTGGACGGCTTCAAGGTGGATGGCTTCTGGACGGCGCTGTGGGCCAGCCTGTTCATCTCGCTGCTGAGTCTGGTGCTCGGCGCCTTCGTGCTGGGCGGCTCGCCCGAGTTCACCATCCAGACCAGCCCGGGGCCTGGGCGGGTCTGGCTTTGAGGCTTGGCGCAGTCGGTTGTCCTGTCCAACGGCTCCCTCTACACTCACAGCCATGCGCCCCTCTCAAGCCCTTCACCTGCACCGCTTGCAAATCCGCGAAATCGCACTGCGCCACCGTGTGACTGGGGTGAGCGCGTTCGGCTCGGCCATTCACGGCGACGACGTTGAGGGCAGTGACCTGGACCTGCTGGTAGAGCCAACGCCCGCGACCACGCTGCTGGACATTGGTGCTATTCGCCACGAGCTGAAGGCGCTGCTGGGCATGGAGGTGGACGTGCTGACGCCCAATGGCCTGCCCGCGAGCTTTCGCGAACAAGTGCTTCGCGAGGCTGTGCGGCTGTGACGCGCGGCAAGCCGCTGCGCACGGCCGACTACTTGCAGCACATCGCCGAGGCAATCGACAACATTCTGAATTACACGGCAGGGCAGGACGCCGCAGGCTTCAAGGCCGACCGCAAGACGCAGGATGCAGTGATCCGCAACCTGGAGGTCATCGGCGAGGCGTGCAACAACGTGGCCAAACACCACCCGGCTTTTGCTCAGCAGCATCCACAGGTGCCATGGGGCTTTGCCTACGAGATGCGCAACGCACTCTCGCACGGCTACTTCAAGGTGGATCTGGACATCGTATGGGCCACGGTCACCTCGGACTTGCCCGGTTTGAAGGCCAAGTTGACGTCGTTGACGCTGTAAGACACCGGTCGCACACGGCAAGGGCGACCACTGCCGTCAATACGTTCGGACCCATGCACGCCGCCATAGCCCAACACCTTGCAGGCATAGCCGCCATCTGCCAGCGCTACCGCATTCAGCGCCTGGAGGTGTTTGGCTCGGCCGCGCGGGCCGATGACTTCAACCCCGAAAGCAGTGACGCCGACTTTCTGGTGGAGTTCGCGCCTGGTGTCCAGCCTGACCTGCACACCTTCTTCGGCGCGAAGTCTGATCTGGAGCGCTTGCTGGGCCGAGGGGTGGATCTGGTGGAACCCGGTGCGGTGCGCAACCCCTACGTGCTGGCCAACATCAACCGCCACCGCGAAGCCATCTATGCAGCGTGATCCGCGCGCCTTCCTGTGGGACGTGCGCGAAAGGGTTGCAGGGCTCAGACCAGCCCGCGCTCAGTGCAGCGTGTTCGACATGATCTGGTGCATTTCCTGCTCCAGATCCTTCGACGGAATCACCACCATCTGCTTGCCGCCGAATTCCGCCGAGTAGCGCGGCGTTTCGCTGGCGTGTTGATAGGCGCTGCCAAGCCGGTCCAGCAACCTCTCGACCTGGCCTTGCGACAGGTGGTGTTCCTGCATGAGGTCTTTCAGGCTGCTGACCTTGCCGTCGTGAATCCAGGCCAGGCCAAAGTTCTCGGGGGGTTTGCCCAGGAACACAAAGGCCTCATGCGCGGCCGGAACCACCTGCAACGGGTCACGTACCTTGTGCGCCAGTTCCTCCAGCGGCGCCTTGACTTCGTCGAGCTTGGCCATCGCATCGGTGCCGGCCGGCAGCGGCGGATACGCGGGCTTGGAGCCAAGAATCTTGTCGAGGAATCCCATGTCGTTCTCCTTTCAGAAGAAAAGGGTGAAAAGAGCCTGGCAACGGGTCACAAGCCCGGCACGGGCGGGGAAAGATGCCGCCAGACGGTTTCACCTTAGACCATCGGGGCCCGCATTTCAAACCGGATCGATGAAGTGCCCGCGAGTCTCGCCCCTGAAGTTCGGCCCGTTTGCGCGTCAGACCGCTTCCGGCAACCTCGCAATCACCTTGATCTCGAACTG
>NZ_JBFXCD010000021.1:0-67147 GCF_050182545.1 Hydrogenophaga sp.
TGACCGCGACTACCTGCTGGACAAGGTGCAGCTCATCGAGAAGATCGTTGATGAAACGCCAGAGCCAGCCGAACTCGCGGCCAAGCTGGATGAATCGCTCAACAGCCATCAAGGCCTTTTCATCTCAATTACGCGCGGTGACGTACAGCTGTTTGGAAAAGGCGGCATCACATTTCCAGTGGAACTCGCTGCGCAAAACGCCGCAGATCAGCCCATGGACTGGACCGATGGTGAGCGGCAATTGCGAGGCATGAGCACAGAGATTTCGACAACGCAGTTGCCCGGTAGAGTGACAGGTGCAGTGCAGAGCATGCGCCTCACACTCGCGTTGGACACGCAGCACCACACCCACTTCATGCAGATGCTGCGCCAGCAGTTGGCGGTGTACGTGGTGCTGGCCACCTTGCTCAGTGGTCTGCTGGGGTGGTGGGCGGCCCGCAGCGGTTTAGCCCCACTCAGGACCATGAAGGAGCGCGCGCTCAAGGTCACGGCTCATAAGCTCGACGAGCGCATGCCGATCGACGCCGTGCCCGTGGAGATGGCGGAGCTGGCCCACAGCCTCAACGCCATGCTGGAGCGGCTGCAACAGGATTTTGCGAAGCTCATGGAATTCTCCAGCGACATCGCGCATGAGCTGCGTACCCCCATCAGCAACCTGCTGACACAGACCCAGGTGTCGCTGTCGCAGCACCGTGATCCAGAAACCTACCGCGACATCCTCGCCTCCAACGCCGAGGAGTTCCAGCGCCTGGCGCGCATGGTGTCCGACATGCTGTTTCTGGCCAAGACGGACCACGGCATCCAGCTTCCGAACCGTGAAGATGTCGCGCTGGAAGACGAAGTGATGAGTCTTCTGGATTTCTACGATGCGGTGGCTGAAGACAAACAGCTTCGTCTTCAGGTGGTAGGAGCGGGAATTGTGGTGGGTGATCGCCTGATGATTCGGCGAGCTATCAGCAACTTGCTGTCTAACGCCTTGCGGCACGCGCACCCTCGCACCGAGGTTACGCTGACCGTCGAGCCTCAGGGGGATGGCACCAACCTGTGTGTCACGAATACCGGTGACCCGGTTGATGCTGTCGACCTGCCGCGCCTGTTTGACCGGTTCTATCGCGTGGACAAGGCACGTGCGCACCCATCTTCCGATGGCGCGGGCTTGGGTCTGGCCATCACCAAAGCCATCATGCTGGCTCACGGCGGTGGCGCCTACGTCTCATCGGCAGCAGGAACGACGCGGTTTTGCTTGCAGTTTCCGGGTCCTCGGATACTCCGGTCTCTTCGCGTCACCAGCAACCCGCCCCAGACGACCGCGAACGCACCGTACTGAGCGACTACGAACCAAGGCCTTCCTGGAAAACGCGATCGGCCTGCGCGCCCTAAAATCTGTCCATGCGTCGTATGCTCATTCTCGTCCTGTGTCTACTGCTGCCCCTGCAGGGGTTCGCGGCGTGGCAGGTTCCTGCGTCACCATGCCCTATGCAGGACATGATGGCCATGGCGGATGAAGCCGGCGAGACGGCAGACACCTTGGCCGAGGCCATGAAAGACTGCTGCAACGACATGGCCACCTTCGAGCGCACGGGCCAGCCTTGCAAGAGCGTTCAGAGCTGCGTCGCGCCCGCTGCAGGCCTGCCATCTTTCCCATCCCTCGTGGCCCAGACCCCGGTCACCCAGGACCCTCTGGCGCCAGCCTGGCGCAGCCTTCCTCCAGGCGCGACCACGCGCCTCTGGCGCCCCCCCACTTCCTTCTGATTCCCCGCACAGTGCAGCCCATCTGCCGGTGGTGCTGCTGTCGCACGTTGCCAGGGCCATTGCGCCCGGACGTGCCTGCTCAGGAACTCAGACATGGAACACCCTTCGCTTTTTCTTGTGCGCGCCGTGCTGGCCCTCGCTGGCCTGCTCGCGGTGATCACACCCGCTGCCGCCGATGAACCTCTGAGCCTGGGCGCTGCGGTGAGCGCAGCCCTGGCCCGTTCGCGCAGCCTCGACGCATCAACCGCCGCCGCGCAAGGCGCACGCGAGATGGCGGTGGCGGCTGCACAGCGACCCGACCCGGTGCTGCGCCTCTCCCTGGACAACCTGCCGGTGGATGGGCCTGAGCGCTTCAGCACCACGCGCGACTTCATGACCATGCGCTCCGTCGCACTCATGCAAATGCTACCCAATGCGGACAAGCGTCGCGCGCGGGGCGAACGCTACGAGCGTGAAGCCGAGGCAGCGCTCAGCGACCGCGCCCAGCGGGTGGCCCTGTTGCAAACCGAGGTGGCGCAAGCCTGGCTCGAGCGCCGCATGCAGGAACAGCGTTGGTTGTTGCTGCAGGCGCAGATCGCCGAGGCACGCGTTCTGGTGCAAACCACCGAGGCTGCGCTCCGCGGTGGGCGCGGCTCCGCAGCCGACGCGCTGGGCGCGCGAGAGGCGCTGGCGCAGCTGGAGCAGGGCTTGATCGGCGCGAAGGCCGACCGCGCCAACGCACGCCTGACGCTGGCGCGCTTCACCGGCGGGCCACCCGACCTGCCGCTGGCCGATCCACCGCCGATGCGGCAGACCATCGCAGCGATGGGTGAAGCGGACCGATTGCACTCCCTCCCCGATCTGGCCGCATTGCAGGCTCGCGAAGCCGTGGCCCGGGCCGAGGCCGAAGTGGCCCGCCAGGAGCTCAATCCCGACTGGAGCGTAGAAATCATGTTCAGCCAGCGCGGTTCGGCGTTCTCCAACATGGTGTCGATCGGCGTTTCAGTGCCACTGCAGTGGGACAAGCCGCAGCGTCAGCAACGCGAGCTCGCCGCGCGTTTGGCCCGCGTGAACGAGCTGGAGGCCGAACGCGAGGAGCAGACCCGCGAGCGGGCGCTGCAGGTGCGACGCTGGCAGCACGACTGGCGCGCCGGGCTGGACCGGCTGGCCCACCTGGACGAGCAGCGCCAGCCGCTGGTCACACAGCGCGTTGACGTGACGCTCGCCGCCTACCGGGGCGGGCGCGAGAGCCTGGGCCCGGTGCTGCAGGCGCGCCGCGACGCACTGAACCTCGCGCTCGAACGCCTCGCGCTGGAGCGCGACACCGCAGGCCTGTGGGCCCAACTCGAATACCTCATCCCCGACAGCGCCACTGGAGTGAAGCCATGAACAAAAAAGCATCCATCGTCGCACTCGCTGCGGTGACCGCGCTCGTTGCCGTGGGCGCTGGCGCCTGGTGGGTCGGCATGCAGCAGGGCATGGGCCACACCATGAGCGCCAATGAAGCCCAGGTGAGCAGCACCGACGCCAGCGCCGACCCTTCGTTGTGGACCATCCCGCAAGGCGAAGAAGCCACACGCCGGCACATCCGCGAATCGCTCAAGGCGGGGGACGTGGACCCGGCCACGGGCCGGCAAATCCTGAACTACCACGACCCCATGGTGCCGGGCAAGAACTTCGAGGCACCGGCCAAGTCGCCGTTCATGGACATGATGCTGGTGCCGCGCTACGCCGGCAGTGACGCGGCGGACGCCAGCAGCGTCACGGTGAGCCCGCGCATCCAGCAGAACCTGGGGCTGCGCACGGCGCCGGTGATCGAAGGCTCACTGGTGTCGGAAGTGACCGCCGTGGGCAACGTGGCCTGGAACGAGCGCGAGCGGGTGGAGCTGAGTTCGCGTGCCATGGGTTATGTGGAGAAGCTGCATGTGAAAGCGGCACTCGATCGCGTGGCGGCCGGTGCGGCTCTGGCCGAGCTGTACGTGCCCGACTGGGTGGCCGCGCAAGAGGAGTACCTGGCGCTGGCGCGACTGAGTGGCGAAGGCACCGACGCGCTGCAGGACGCCGCGCGCCAGCGCATGCGCCAGGCCGGCATGAGCCCTGCGCACATCCAGCGCGTGGTGAGCTCGGGCGTGGTGCAGCCCCGCTTCACGCTGACCGCGCCCATCGCCGGCATCGTGAGCGAACTCATGGTGCGCGAAGGCGCCACCGCGATGCCGGGCATGGCGCTGATGCGCCTGCAAGGCACGCGCACGGTGTGGGCCGAGGGGGCGGTGCCCGAAAGCCAGGCCGCGCTGCTGCAGCCAGGCGCGCGCGTGCGCACCACCAGCCCCGGCGCGCCCGGCCAGACGTTCGAGGGCCAGGTGCAGACCTTGCTGCCCGAGGTGGACGCGGTCACACGCACCATCCGCGCACGGGTCGAGCTGGCCAACCCGCAGGGGCGGCTGGTGCCCGGCATGCTGGTGAGCATGCGGCTGGACCGCCCGCAGGCCGCGACCACCCTGCTGGTGCCCAGCGACGCGGTGATCCACACCGGGCGGCGCAGTGTGGTGATGGTGGCGGAAGACGGCGGGCGCTTCCGCCCGGTGGAGGTGACTGCGGGTCTGGAGGTGGGTGGTCAGACCGAGATCAGCGCCGGCCTGCAAATGGGTCAGCGCGTGGTGCTCTCGGGTCAGTTTTTGATCGACTCCGAAGCCAGCCTGCGTGGGCTCGAAGCACGTCTCAACCAGGAGCCTTCGCCCACAGCTCAGCGTTACACCACCGACGCGGTGATCGATGCGCTCAGCGGCGATACGGTCACGCTTACGCACCCGCCCATACCCGCACTGAAATGGCCGCAGATGCAGATGGACTTCAAGCTGCCACCGCGCGCACAGCAGCCGCGCGACCTGGAAGCCGGTGACCGCCTGCAGATCGAGTTTGAGATGCAGGAGGGCGAGGTGCCGCGCATCACCAGCCTGCAGCGCGTTGCACCGGAGCCCGGCAAATGATCGCCGGCCTGATCCGCTGGAGCATCGCCAACCGCTTCCTCGTGCTGCTGGCCACCGCGCTGCTGAGCGCCTGGGGCGTGGTGGCCCTGCAGCGAACGCCTCTGGACGCTTTGCCCGACCTGTCTGATACGCAGGTGATCATCCGCACCACCTGGCCCGGGCAGGCGCCGCAGATCGTGGAGAACCAGGTCACCTACCCGCTGACCACCACCATGCTCTCGGTGCCGGGCGCTCGCGCTGTGCGCGGCTTCTCGATGTTCGGCGACAGCTTTGTGTACGTGCTGTTTGAAGACGCGGTGGACCCGTACTGGGCGCGCTCGCGTGTGCTGGAGTACCTCAACCAGGTGCAGGCGCGCCTGCCGCGCGGGGCCACCTCATCGATCGGGCCCGACGCCACGGGCGTGGGCTGGATCTACCAGTACGCGCTGATTGATCGCACCGGCGGGCAGGACGTGGCGCAGCTGCGCGCCCTGCAAGACTGGTTCGTGCGCTTCGAGCTCAAGACCGTGCCCGATGTGGCCGAGGTCGCCAGCGTGGGCGGCATGGTCAAGCAGTACCAGATCGTGCTCGACCCCGACAAGATGGCCGCCTACCGCGTGACGCAGGCCATGGTGGCCGAGACGGTGGCGCGCGGCAACCAGGAGGCCGGGGGCTCGGTGCTGGAGCTGGGCGAGGCCGAGTACGCGGTGCGCGCGAACGGCTACCTGAAAACACTCGATGACTTCCGCGCCATCCCGCTCATCACCAACAGCGCCGGTGTGTCGGTGCGCCTGGGCGATGTGGCGCGGGTGCAGACCGGGCCGGAGATGCGGCGCGGCATCGGTGAGCTCAACGGCGAGGGCGAGGCCGTGGGCGGCGTGGTGGTGATGCGCTCGGGCAAGAACGCGCTGCAGACCATCGAAGCGGTGAAGACGCGCCTGGCCGAGCTGCAGCGCAGCCTGCCGGCGGGTGTGGAGATCGTGCCGGTGTACGACCGCTCGGGCCTGATCGAGCGCGCGGTGAAAAACCTCGGCGAGAAGCTGCTGGAGGAGTTCATCGTGGTGGCGCTGGTGTGCCTGGCGTTTCTGTTTCACCTGCGCAGCGCGCTGGTGGCCAGCATCTCGCTGCCGCTGGGTGTGCTGATGGCTTTCATCGTGATGCAGCAGCAGGGCATCAACGCCAACGTGATGTCTCTGGGGGGCATCGCCATTGCCATCGGCGCTATGGTGGACGCGGCCATCGTGATGATCGAAAACGCCCACAAGCACCTGGAGCGCTGGGCGCACCAGCACCCGGGCGAAACGCTGCAGGGCGAACCGCGCTGGCGCGTGATCGGCGACGCTGCGGCCGAGGTCGGGCCGGCGCTGTTCTTCTCGCTGCTCATCATCACGCTGAGCTTCATCCCGGTGTTCACGCTGGAGGCGCAAGAGGGCCGGCTGTTCGCGCCGCTGGCCTTCACCAAGACCTACGCCATGGCGGCCTCGGCCGGTCTGGCGGTCACGCTGATCCCGGTGCTCATGGGTTACTTGATCCGCGGGCGCATCCCGGCCGAGACCGCCAACCCGCTGAACCGCGCACTCATCGCGCTGTACCGCCCGGTGCTGGACGCGGTGCTCAAGGCGCCGAAGCTCACGCTGGGGGTCGCGGCGCTGGTGCTGGTGGCCAGCCTCTGGCCGCTGCGCCAGCTGGGCAGCGAGTTCATGCCGCCGCTGGACGAAGGTGACCTGCTCTACATGCCCACGGCGCTGCCTGGCCTGTCTGCCGCCAAGGCGGCCGAGCTGTTGCAGCAGACCGACCGCCTGATCAAGACCATTCCGGAGGTGCAGAGCGTGTACGGCAAGGCCGGACGCGCCGAGACCGCCACCGACCCGGCGCCGCTGGAGATGTTCGAGACCACGATCCAGTTCAAACCGCGCAACGAATGGCGCGCCGGCCTCACGCCCGAGGCGCTGATCGAGGAGCTCGACCGCACCGTGCGCGTGCCGGGCCTCTCCAACATCTGGGTGCCACCCATCCGCAACCGCATCGACATGTTGGCCACCGGCATCAAGAGTCCTGTGGGTGTGAAGGTGGCGGGGCCCGACCTCGCCACCATCGACCGCCTCACCGGCGAGATAGAAAAAGCAGTGAAGAACGTGCCTGGTGTGAGCAGCGCGCTGGCCGAGCGCCTCACGGGCGGGCGCTACATCGACGTGGACATCCGCCGTGCGGACGCCGCGCGCTACGGCCTCAACATCGCCGATGTGCAGGACATCATTGCCGGCAGCGTGGGCGGCATGAACATCGGCGAGACGGTGGAGGGCTTGCAGCGTTTCCCGATCAACCTGCGCTACCCGCGCGAGCTGCGCGATTCGCTGCCGGAGCTGCGCGCGCTGCCCATCGTGGCGCCGGGCGGCCAGCGGCTGGTGTTGTCCGACGTGGCCGACCTGCGCATCAACGAAGGGCCGCCCATGCTGCGCAGCGAAAACGCGCGCCTGGCCGGCTTTGTGTACGTGGACATCCGCGGGCGCGACCTGCGCGGCGCGGTGCTGGACATGCAGCGCGCGGTGACCGAGCGGGTGGTGCTGCCCGCGGGGTACTCGGTGTCGTGGTCGGGGCAGTTCGAGTTTCTGGAGCGCGCCACGGCCAAGCTGAAGCTGGTGGTGCCAGTCACGCTGCTGATCATCTTCGTGCTCCTCTATTTGATCTTCCGCCGCTTCGACGAAGCCTTGCTTATCATGGCCACGCTGCCGTTCGCGCTGGTGGGTGGGGTGTGGTTCCTCTGGCTGCTCGGGCACAACCTGTCGGTGGCCAGCGTGGTGGGCTTCATTGCGCTGGCCGGCGTGGCGGCCGAGTTCGGCGTGATCATGCTGATCTACCTCAAGCAGGCGTGGCAGGAACGGCTGGACGCCGGGCGCACGGACGAACTGTCGTTGCTGGAGGCGATCCGGGAGGGCGCAGTGCTGCGGGTGCGGCCCAAGGCCATGACGGTGGCCACCATCGTGGCCGGGTTGCTGCCGCTGTTCTGGGGCATGGGCACCGGCAGCGAGGTGATGCAGCGCATTGCAGCGCCCATGATCGGCGGGATGATCAGCGCGCCTTTGCTGTCGCTGCTGGTGGTGCCTGTGGTCTACCGGTTGATGCGGAGGCCGCGCTGAATCAGGTGAGTGGCGAGCGAACGCTGATGACGGCCTTACAACACGTCCCACTGAGTCGAGTGGGTATTTTCCGTTCGTTACCCACAGGGACTGTGCTCTAACCTGTGGATAACCAAGTGGACAACGCCCGCAGGCCACGGCCAGCATGATCTGCGGGCTGCTGCTCAAAAGTTGGGCGTTGCGGATGCCTGAGTTCACCCCTGACACCAAGCCAGTCGGTGCCGGCTGCAACTGCACGCCACAGGAGCCCACCCATTGCGCCAGGGAGGAGTGGGAGATGGCGAGGCCAGCTCGGCTGAAGATCGCTTCCGGGCGGTACAGCGGCAGGTGGGGATGAACGGACGCCTACGATGAGCCTGACCTTCCCGCAATTTGAGTAGCGCAAACAAAAAAAGGGCTGCATGGCTGCAGCCCTTACATCAGTCAATCGAATGCAATGTTTAGTTCAACACTTTAATTGAACGGCTCGCCTCTCAAGGCGGCTTTTTTTTGCGTCTTACGCTGCTCTCAGGCGGGCAAGGATTCAAGGTTGTTGCCGGGCGAGGAGTGCACCCAGTCCACGAGTTCACCTGCGGGCTGGTAGCCTTGCACACACGCCTGCAGGATGGCGCGCATGCTGGCCACATCGTTGCGGATCATGGCTTCGTCCAGCGCCTTCAGCACGGTCCGCAGCTCGTCCCAGGGCAGGCTGTCCTCCAGCGCCTTCATGATGCGCGCGTGTTGCGTGGGCTGAGGGTTGTCACCGATCAGCAGTTCCTCGTACAGCTTTTCGCCGGGCCGCAGCCCGGTGATCTGGATCTCGATGTCGCCATCAGCGCCCAGATCTTCCTTCACCGCCAGGCCCGAGAGCTCGACCATGCGCCGGGCGAGATCGATGATGCGCACCGGCTCGCCCATGTCGAGCACGAACACGTCGCCGCCCTGCGCCATGGCGCCGGCCTGGATTACGAGCTGCGCGGCCTCCGGGATGGTCATGAAATAGCGGGTGATGTCCGGGTGCGTGAGGGTGATGGGCCCGCCGTTGCGGATCTGTTCGCGAAACAGTGGCACCACCGAGCCGCTGGAGCCCAGCACGTTGCCAAAGCGCACCATCGCAAAGATGGTGCCGCCGTCGGGAGCTGTCTCGGCGAGCGACTGCAACACCATCTCGGCCAGGCGCTTGCTCGCGCCCATGACGTTGGTGGGGCGCACGGCCTTGTCGGTGCTGACGAGGACGAAGTTCGCCACGCCCGCGTTCAGCGCCGCCTGCGCGGTGATCCACGTGCCCCAGACGTTGTTGCGCAGACCCTGCACCGGGTTGTGCTCCACCAGGGGCACGTGCTTGTACGCGGCGGCATGGTAGACCGTGTGCGGCCGCCACGTCTGCATGATCTGATCCATGCGGGCCTCGTCCTGCACCGAAGCGAGCAGGGGGACCAGGCGCATCGCTGGTGCGGTGGGAGCGCCGGCGCGCTCACTGTGCTCTGGTGGTTCGACCTGAGCACTCCACAACGCGAGCAACTCGCGATGGATCTGGTAAAGCGCGAACTCGCTGTTTTCCACCAGCAGCAGGGTGTGCGGCTGGCAGGCCGCAATCTGGCGGCACAGTTCGCTGCCGATGCTGCCGCCAGCGCCCGTGACGACCACCACTTTGCCCTGGATCAGGCGGTTGAGCAGTGTTTCATCGGGCGTGACCGGGTCGCGGCCCAGCAGATCCTCGATGTCGAGTTCGCGCACATCGCTCAGCGTGACGCGGCCGGACGCCAGGTCCGACATGCCTGGCAGGGTGCGCACATGCACCGGCAGATGGCGCAGGTTGTCCAGAATCTCCAGGCGCCGCTGGCGCGAGACCGAAGGCAGCGCGAGCAGGATGTCGGTCACACCCAGTTCGTGAATGAGTCGCACGAGCTCCGCCGGGTCGTGCACCATGCGACCGTCCAGGCTGTTGCCTTGAAGCTGGTCGTCGTCGTCTACAAAGCCGAGCAGCCGGTGTTCGCTACCTCGCGCTAGCGCGGCGGCGAGCTGCCGCCCCGCCAATCCCGCACCATATATCAGGATGCCCGGCAGGTGCTGGCGTTGCAGCAGCGTGCGGTACAGCCCGCCCAGCCAGTAGCGCACCACCACGCGACTGAAACCGACCGCGACCAGCAGCAGCAGGGGCTGGATCACGCCCACCGTGCGCGGCACTCCAGGGACGCTGACCACGGTGAACACGGTGGCATAGAAGAGGCTGTACAGCACCATCGCCTGCGCCAGATTGACCATGGCATTCCAGCCGGCGTAGCGGAAGATGGCGCGGTACAGACCGAAGCGGATGAAGAGCGGCAATGCGATCAGCACCGAGCCAGCGATCGCCCACCAATGCATGGGCGTGAGCCGCACCCAGTGCTCCAGCCGCAGGCACAGCGCCAGCCAGACAGTCAGCGCGCAGAGCGCGATGTCGACGGCAACAGCGAAGAGCCGCTTGGCCGTCCGCGGCATGTGCAGCAGCGTGGATGCGGTCGCGCCTCGACGATCCTTGTTGTCCATGTGCCCCTGTCCCAAGTTTGTTTTCTTTTTAGTGGGCCACGCCGTCACGGCGCAGCACTTTCACGAATGTCATCCAGAGAATGCGCACGTCAAACCACAGGCTGCGGCGCCGCAGGTATTCTGCATCCAGCGCCACCTTCTGCGGGATCGGCAGCTCGTCGCGCCCGTTCACCTGCGCCCAGCCGGTCAGCCCGGGTGTCAGTTCGTGCACGCCCTGTTCGGTGCGCAGGGCGATCAGGTCATCCTGATTGAACAGCGCGGGGCGTGGTCCGACGAAGCTCATGTCACCCTTGAGGATGCTCCAGAGCTGTGGCAACTCGTCCAGGCTGCTCTTGCGCAGGAAGGGGCCAATGGGGGTGAGGTACTTCGCCGGATCGCTCAGCAAGTGCGTGGCCACGGCCGGCGTGTCGGTGCGCATGCTGCGGAACTTGGGCATGCGGAAGATGCGGTTGTGGCGGCCGACACGGTCGCTCCAGTAGAGGGCCGGGCCCGGAGAGGTGAGCTTCACGGCCAGCGCCGCGAGGATGACGGGCAGCAGCAGCACAGCGCCCGCGCACAGCGCGAGCAGCAGGTCGAACAGGCGCTTCATGGTCGCGCCACCATGCCAGCGGCCGCGCGGCGCAGCCCTTCGTCCACGCCGATCGGCGGCGTCCAGCCCAGCGTGTCGCGCGTGTGGGCAATGTCGACCTGCAGGCTGCCGAGCAGGCGCTGGGCCACGTCGCGTTTGCCGATCATGGCGGCGCCCAGTGTCAGCAGGGCCGGCGGCACCGGCAGCAGGCGCGCGGGCTTGCCCATGGCGTGTCCCATGCGGCGCAGCAGATCGGCGGTGGACAGGTCTTCGCCGTCACTCACCAGAAAAGTCTGGTTGGCTGCGGCCGGGTGGTCGATGCAGGTGATGAGCAGGTCTACGAGGTTGTCCAGCGCGACCAGGCTGCGGCGATTGTGCGTCACCGAAGCTAGGGGCAGGGGCAGCCCGCGTTGCACGGCGCGCATCATGGCAGCAAAGTTGGCCTTGACGCCGGGGCCATACACAAGGGGCGGGCGTACGATGACGACCTGCATCCCAGTAGCGGTGGCAATCTCACGCAGTCCGATTTCCGCTTCGTGCTTGGAGATGCCGTAGGGGTCAAGCGGGGTGGGCGGATCGTTCCCATGGAACGCTCTGTTGGGCTGTGTACCCTCGCCATTCACCTTGACCGAGCTGAGGAAGATCAGACGCCGCACACCCGCTTGAAGTGCGTGGCGGGCGAGTTGAAGTGTCCCCTCAACGTTGACCGCGCGAAAGGCAGAAAGTCGATCCGGGACCCTGTCGTGAAGCAGATGCACACGTGCCGCCGTGTGGACGACGGTGTCACAGCCAGTCAGCGCAAACGACCAGTCCGTATGGCGATCTATGGATCCGATACCGATCGAATTCTCGGCGCGACGTCGGGTGGTGGCAACGGTCACGCGTCCCCGGCTGGTCAAGGCAGCAACGGTGGCGCCTCCCACAAAGCCGTTGGCGCCGGTGACAAGGATCTTCATCGGGCGTACATCTGTTGATAGAGGCCCAACGTCTGACTCTCGATCAGCGCTGACGAAAACTCATCTGCAATGCGATCTCTCCCGCGGCTGCCCATGCGTTTTCGAAGCGACGGATCAATCAGAAGCTCTTGAAGTGCATCTGCTAACGCCGCAGCGTCGCGCGCCGGCACCAGCAGACCATTGTCTCCATCCTTGACAGCGCCGCGGCATCCGGGAACATTTGTTGCGACACAAGGCAGGCCAGCCGCCATGGCTTCCAGCAAGAACCTTGGAAGCCCCTCGCGGTATGACGGCAGGCAAGCGACAGTAGAGCGCAACAGTACGTCCGGCATGTCCTTACGGAATCCCCAGAACTCAACCACGCCCGCTGCCCGCCAATATTCAAGTGTCTGGGGGTCAATGCATGCCCGGTTTCCTGGGTCCGCGTCACCTGCAATGACAAATCGAGCATTGATGCCGCGCGCACGAAGCAAGTTCGCCGCTTCGACAAACTCACCGATACCTTTGTCCCAAAGCAGACGGGCACCCAGCAGGACGATGGGAGGATCTACCTTGCAGACGTCCGTAGCGTACAGTGTCGGGTCCACTCCAGAACCCTTGATGAGCACCGCAGCTGCGGGGTCCACTTGCTTCGTCCGCACGAACTCCTCGACGTCATCGGTGTTTTCAAAGACGACTTTGCTGCCCTCTGGGTTCAGCAGCAACCGGAGAGCCAGTTGCAGAATCGGACGAAAGACGCGCATCCTGAAGGACCCGGAGGTCAACGCATAGCCTCCGCCAACGATGGCATTGACGACGCGTCGAATGCCGCAAAGCCGCGCTGCAACTCCACCCAGCAACACAGGCTTGAGCGCAATCTGGTGCACTAGCGAAGGTTTTTCATCACGGTACGCCCGAAGCACCTGCTTGAACGTGAGCCAGTTCGCGTAGAGGCTCATACTGCGGCGGTCCATCCTCAGGGGAATGAGCTTGAAGCCGGCCGCCTCGATCATTTCCCGGTGCTGGTCAACGTGGGTCAGCACCACTACCTCGTAGCCCGCATTTCTTGCCGCCACCGCTCGCCCCAGGAAGTGTGAGCAAAAAAACCAGTCAACTGAAATGAAGTACAAGACCTTGGGTCGTTCAGCTATGTCCGCCAACATTGAAGAGGAGTCTCTCTGGCCCGATGACTTCCACCCTGATGTCATGAAGCCTCGCGATCGATGGGTGGAATTGGCACGGTCCACTTGATCATGGTGTCGTGTGCCCTGAGTGGATCCGCCCGGGTGAGGTTCCGGTTGCGGTTTCGTCGGTACCGGGCCGCGAACAACGGAGCCAGGTCGCCTTGGTGCCGGGGTGAAATACGCTTGCCGGCCCGACAGGTCGGTTCTTGATTGTTTGGTAGCCAGAAATCATAGGATCTCGCGAAAGCGGACCACCAGCACACGGCGAAGAAACTTGACCAGCGAAAAGATCGAACAGCTCAAAAACGTCCCCAAACCAATCAACTCAGCCTTGTACAACTGTCGATAGCAGTCGAGTTCGCCGAACTCCATGCACACCAAGTTTGCGCTCAACCCACCCGCGCCAAAGTCTCCCTTGAAAGCCACTGCAAGCAGTGAATCAAGCTTGGCGGCACGAATACCTCCTAGGACCAGCTCGAGCCAGAGCAGAAAATCTTCCGCATATCGTTTTCCCTCTTTAAACCGATGCGGCACGTCACGTCGCAGCATAACTGTTCGGGTAGCAATTGCGTTCGAGTAGAGCAGCGATTTCCCATCAACCGGTCGGGCCGTGATGGTGCCCGGCTGCACAGTGGACGCATCTAGGGCTGAAGCGTTTCCATCGGCGAAGCCATGGCGATGGCATGTCAAAAAAACTTCTGGATGGTCACGCATCCACGTGTACTGGGTTTCAATTTTTTTCGGTAGCCACGCGTCGTCCGAATCCAGGAAGGCGATGAAGGGTTGATTTGAAAGCGCCCAGCCGCGGTTTCGCGCGTTTCCCGGCCCGCCATTTTGGGCACACTGCACAACCCGGATCGGTACCGAACTTCCATGCAGGTCAGCCAGTGTCTGCAATTCTCGAACGGTAGCGCCATCGTCCGGGCTTGCGTCATCCACCAGCAGGACTTCGCTGGGTTGCATGGTTTGCTGCAGCACCGAAAGCAATGCGCGTTCTATCGTCTCCCTACAAAGGAAGCACGGGATGATGACGCTAACGGGCGCAGTGGCATCAGTCATGCGGGAACATTCTGCCGGGCCACCCACTGGCGGTGAACGTGTGACGACCGACCAATCGCCAACTGAGCTCGTACACCAATCTGCGGGCGGCTTTGGCCCCTTTCTCCTTTCCAAAGACGAGACCGCCAAGCCGCATCAGAATGTTTCTCAGGAGCCTGAGAGGAGGTGTTAGCCTGTGTCGCACTGCAGCCTCTTGGAAAGGCATTGCAGACCTCGCATGCGAACGCGCAGGCGCGCTGGTCCGAGCAAAACGCAGAAGTTGAATGAAGCGGTGTTCGTAGGTGTGCTCCTGCCTTGTGCGCTGGAAGCCCGCTTGAGCGATCCTGTCTCTCTCTTGAGGGTGCGCGAGGTAGTGGTTGATCTTGGCGACGAGGTCGTCGAGATCGGCGAAGACGGCGATCTCCTGGTCTGCGCGGTAGTACTTCTCCAGTGATCGCGCTGGCTCGGTGAGAAGGAAGCCACCGGCCCCAGGCACCTCGAATAGCCGTGCCTTGATCTGGTTCTCTCCTTGGGAGTTGGCAAAGTTCAAGCTGATGCAGGACTCCCGAATGATTCGAGGCATATCTTCGGCCGCAACCGGCCCATTCGGCCACCCATGCCCAAAACACACTACCTTGATGCCTCGGGCTCGAAGTGCCTCTACCCGTTGGATCCGCGATCCATGTGACGTTCCAATGAAGCTGACGGGATACCGGCAATTCTGGGCGGGGAGGGGCTCCTGCAGGTGGTCTGAAATGGCGGCCCATTGGGTGGCCAAGACGTGATCGAATCCATCGGACCTGTATCGAGGCACCACATGGTCATAGGTGGTGGCCATCGCGTCATAGGAGCCGGCGATGAATCGGGAAACCTCGCGATACTTCCATGAATCGTCTGTCGCCCACGACAGCGTGATCACATCACCGCGTGCCCGGATCAGTTCAAGCGTTTCCAACCAGATCTCATAGTTCATCTGCACCGACAATAGAACATCGGGCCGAAAGTCTTCGACGGCGTCCAGCAACGCTCTGTTCAACGAAGCCAGATCCAGATAGGCCCGCCTGTTCCAGGTCTCGACGAGCCTGACCTCATGGCCGAGGTTTCTGAGAGCGGGTAAGAATGCCGAAAATTCCGGACTCTCCCCGCGCTTGACGTCGCCATAGTTGTACTGGCCAAAAGCGCACAAGATCTTCATCGCACAACCAGTTGCAGGGCCTTGGTGTTTGGGGTCTCGACTCGGGCTGCCCTGGAAGCATCAGGGCGATTGATGGTTGCGTGGCTTCTCTAGCACAAACATTCCACAGCCGTAATCCTGGTCGTTCGCGCGGTCCGTTGAGCAGTCTGGCCAGTAGCGACCGGCATCATCCACCAACGAGAAAGAGACTAGGCTTAGCTTTCCCAAAAGCGCGAGGATGGTCTTCGTCGCGAATACTCGATGTGCATTGAAACAAATCCGCTCCCTTCCAACTGGCACCGAGAGGAAGAGGCGTCCTCCGGGAGCAAGCACGCGCTGCAGTTCGGCAATTGCCTTGCGGCTTCCCTCGGGGTCGATTGGATCACCATACCGCCCCAGCCCGATGTGTTCCACCACGTGGAGGCAAGAAACCGACTTGACGGAGTCGTCCTCCATCGGCAACGCCAAAATGTCGCCGCGCGTGCACTCAAGCCCGGTCAGCGCCGCGTCGAGCGGACGAAAATCCATGAACTCAGTCGGCACGAATGCTGACAGCGTGGCAATCAGTTTTACGTCAGAGCCAATGTCAAGGTGTCTGACAGGAGGAGTGCCGGCCAGTTGGCGCGCGAGCCAGGCCGCTTGGTAGAAATAATGGGGATCGAAAGGCGTGGAAGCCACCCAATCGTACAGGTTGGGGTATGCGTCGGCGACCTTCAGGCGGTCCCCTTGGTGCAACTTGTTGAACCTCACCCAGTGGCGGAAGAACCTTGGCAGGTAGGCCAGGCCGATTAGGGGGCGCGGGTGGATGGCCATCATCACAAGATTCCTGACCAACTGCTTAATCGCCACGCGCTACCCCGTGTCCGTTGCCGGTGTCCTGGCAAACCACGTCGCCTACTGCCTTGCCCCGTAGATGATCCATGTCCCGTTTTCTGGCATGCACCCTCACCCGCCAGCGGACCTTGAACCAGTGGTAGAAATTGATTAGCGGCAAGAGTGCGTTAGAGGGCAGTGCATCTAGCTCGCGCGTTCGGCACTCCTCGCGCTCTGCCCTATATTGAGCCGTTTTGGCCATTGACAGTTGCCCGTCGTGCCTGCGGAATGCACCAAATATCGCCGGACAGTACTCGCAGCGTCCAATCAGGCTGGTTCTGAGGAAGAAGTCGTAGTCGGCCGCGTACTTGACGGCAGGATCGATTCCGCCCACCTTCTCGTACAGGGCCCGTGTCCAGAAGCAGGACTCCTGCAAAGGAGTCCAGCCTGCGTACAACATCATCGCTCTCAAATCAGAGGCGTGCCCGTTCGTTACTTGGATGACGTTGCCTTGTTCATCAATCAGCAAGTCATCGCCAAAGATCAGATCTGCACCGGTACGCTGAAGCGAGTTGCGCGCCTTCTCCAGCGCCCCATCCAGCAGGAGATCGCCAGAGTTCACCCAGCAAAGGTAATCTCCTCGGGCCATGCGAAATCCTTTGGCGACTGCGTCCGCGTATCCTGCATCGGGCTCACTAACCCATCCGCTCAGCCTGTGCTCGTGCGCTCGAATTACCTCGGTGCTGCTGTCCGTAGAGCCTCCGTCAATGATGAAGTATTCATCACCCGGCCCGAGGTTTTGTAGCACGGATTCAATCGTAGGGCCGAGATGACCAGCCATGTTGTAGTTCGGCGTGACGACAGTGAACGACCTGCGCACCTCATGATGCCGCCGTGCGGCATCGAACTTTTTTTTAGGCATGGCTTGACGCACTGTGAGGCCAAGGAAAATCGGCATTCGGATCCCTCGGCGATCCGGGCATGTGCAGTTTAATCTTCACAAATCAGCCACTTCCCGGTCGAGACTTCATCCTGCCAGGCCGAGTCAAGGACCGTGACCCTGGAGAAGGTTTTTCTACAATTGGCTACCCACCAGTCGGTCGAGTTGTTGAAGTAGCTCTGCCATGGACTGATCCAACCCTCGTTCTTCTGCGACCTAGAAACAGGAATCATGTGGAAGCTGCGTTTGGTCACGACTTTCCTGCACTCTTGGAGGAAGGCATGAATTCCCTCTTCTGTGAAGTGCTCCAGCGAGCCGATCGAATAGGCGAAGTCAAAGTGCCCAGCGGGATACGGCAATGCTGTCGCATCGCAACAGGTAAGACGTTCTTTGGCAATGCCGCGTTCGGTGGCCTTGGTCAACAGAAAGTCCGAGATGTCACAGCCGTGAACTTCAATATCCTTCAAGTCTTGCAGCAAGCTGATGACTTTTCCAGTACCGCAGGCTATGTCCAGGACCGTGCCCCGCGCATTGAGCAGTAAGAGCTGTATCTCGTTCCATGCGTTGCCTACGCCCCAAGTCTCGAGGGCCGCTGCCATCGCAGGATCCCAATAAATGTCGAGCTCCTGGGATCCAGCCTTTGCGCCCGCCCTCGAATTGGCTTGCACGCGCCGTTTGATTTGCTTCAACCCCCGCAGCAGCACTGGCGGCAGCGTGTCCTTCAGTACGGTTTTCATATTCATGTCAGACACCACTTCCATCCATTCAAACAGCACACAGTCGTCGCAGGTCGCGTTCATGTTGCATACGCTGCTCCTGTCGATCCGGCACCATGTATTTCAACACCAGAGCATCACCCAAACCGATGTCTGTCTTGCTTTCGACAACGAACCGGGTGCCAAGGCAGGCGGTGCTGACGGTCAGACAACGCAGACTGCCCACGACCGATGCCAGCTCAAGCAACAGCACCTCAACTGGCAGGTAGGCACTGCCGACCGCATCGGCACACCACACCTCGTCGAAGAGCCCGAGAAGCTGCTTCTCCAGAAGCGTCCGCTTGCTCTGATGGTCGCGAGGGTGTGACTTTATCAGCAGCACCGACCCGGGCTCGGGATGCAAGCTGCCTATCCAGTCACGGTAGGCGGATGCTTCTGCCTCTGGCGTCATCAGCCCCTGCTCCGAAAAGTTGCTCCCCAGCAGCACCCACACCGGGCGACCAGCGGTCTTCTGGCGAATACCCTCCAGGGCAGCGCCATCGAGCAACGGGGCGAGGGAGCCGAACAGATCGCGTAGTGTGGTGGCCTGCGTTCGAACCACTTCGCCACCCGGTGGCATACCAAAGGCACCAGGCAACAAAAGGTAGTTGATGTCCACCCGCGGATTGGCCAGAAGGTCCTGCTTCGATTGACGCCATCGGCGTAATCGTGCCGCGACGCGCGACCAAGGGGAGCGCCGGGGGGACATGAACCCGCGCGGCAAGTAGACGCCTACGCTGTCGCCGTAGCAAATGTGGGTGGCCTCGGGGTAGGCGCCGAGCGCGAGCTCATTGCACGCTTGCCAGTCGCGGACGGTGAACACTTCGCCCACCTTTGTCACGCCTGTGACCTTCTGCAGCAGGTCAGCGACTTCGCGTGCACCAGCGCCGCGCTCCGCGGCATTGATCAACTGCTCCAGCACGCGGTCGCCCATCCTGCTAACTGAAGCAAATGAATGCACCAGGGCAGCCATGCGTTCTATGACAAGCGCAAACTCGTCGATCTGGCCCGGGGAAACGGCCAGACCGCAGATCAGCAGATGATCCCGCGATGGTGGTCCATTCGATTCGGTGCTTGCCCGCTTTGCGTGCTCACGAAGCGCCGCTACCGCAGTTACCAACTGCGCGGTTCCCTGGCAAACCACAAGGCGCTCCATCGTGCCTGACTAGCCACGCTGGGCACGCGCAACCCGGAGGCAACGCAATTCCGACTTGAAGTCGCTGCCCATCCGACGAAGGTACGAGGCAAGTGTCCAGCGGTTCCCCTCAAGCAAGTCCTTTCGCGCATAAGCACGAACAAGCGTGAGCTCAATGTCGCGATCTGTGACGTAGCCGGCCTTCCTTGCTTCGTCGAAGTATTCAAACCAGAGATCGCCGTACGGATGGCTGCGGAACTTCCATGGCTGGGTATAGAGGTTCGTGTAATGGATCAGACGCGTGTCCTTGTCGCAGCGGTCGAACTCGTTCCATTGCGGGTCGATGCGTCCGATCTTGAACGGATGATGAGCCAGGAAGCTCGGGCGCATCTGGTGCAGATCGGTGTAGTTGTAGAGCCCGGCTTCGATTTCGTCGAAATACTGGTCAAGCGCAAACCTAGTTTGATTGCAGTCGATCAGCATGACACTCAGCCCCCACTGCTCGTCTGCCTGATTGCCATACGCCGCAGGCTTGGCCAGAAGTTGCCTGTCACCCATCTCGGCGTCGAACAGTTCGCCAATGTCCCCCAACGCAATCATGTCAGAGTCCATGGAGATCGCCCGCCCCCGATGCCCGCAAGCCGCTGGGACCAGGAAGCGGTAGTTGCTGAACTCGGTGACGTTCTGGTACTTGACCTTGAGCGACATGGTCGCGGGTTCGGGTGCATGGCCCTCGCGCTCGATCGTGTTGTGCGTGCCGTTGAAAACACGAATGTCCAAGTCTCGTTGGGAGTTTCGGCGCAGCGAGTACATCAGCACCTTCCGCTCAAGAAGGCTGGCCTCACCCGAGCTGATGAAGACGGTGACCGGTGCGCTGGACGTGGATCCCATATCAAGATGCATCGGTTGGTGTTGTCACCGGCGGCTTGTCACGCCTGCCCAGGATGCGCTTGAGCTTGCTGCGGATGCGCTGGCGCAGTACCAGCAACTGCCCGCGCGTGAGGTGCAGGCGCCAGCGCCGTTCGGTGCGGCGGAGGTAGTCAAGCATGGCGCGACCCGCATTGAGGTCTTCAGGTGCCGACTCTGGCCCCTGCCGGCGGGTGAGCACCGCCCAGAACTCCGGGCTCTGGTTCGCGTCGCGCTGTTCCAGGCTCTCGACCTCGAGGCCCGCGCGGGCCGCCAGCATCCTGAACCCGGCGAGCGAAAAGTTGAAGCGGTGCGCAATGTGCAGGAACAGCCGCAGATCACCGGCCGGAAACGGGAACTCGCTGATGCGGCTCACATCCGGCACGATGATCAGCACTTTGCCACCCGGTGCCAACGCGTCGCGCAGACCCTCGAGCTGTCTCAGTGGGTCCCTGACGTGCTCGAACACGTGGTGCATGTAGATCAACGAGGGAGCAGGAAGTGATTTCAGTGCGGCCAGCGGAGGCCCCCAGTGAAGGGAAAGTCCTTGAGTGCGACCATGGTCAACCAGTTCCTGGCTGTAGTCACAGCCGCTAACCTGGTACCCACCTTCACGCAGGACATCCAGGGCGCCGCCCGCGCCGCAGCCCGCCTCAAACACAAATGCGCCCTCAGGCAGCCAGCCCTTGACTGCCTCCAGAACGCGTTGCCCATACCCCCGCTGTTTGGCAAAGTAGGCCACCCGGTCATCAGATCGGGCGTACATCTGTTGGTAGTGGTGCGTGTAGAAATCGGCAAGCCCGTCATCATCGGGATACGGGTTCGCGCGCAGGGTGCCGCAGCGCGAACACAACACGGTTTCCAGAGGCAGCCCGTAGCGATCGATCGATGAGACAGGCACGTCTGTGCCGGACTGTCCGCAGCAGGCGCAACTGTCCGAGAGCATCCGGTAGCCGTCACCGGACAGCTTGTTGGCGACTGTTGTCCTGATCGCGTGTTGAACGGCCCCCAGTCTGACGGCGGGGCCTGCGTCCCGCGCGAATCGACGAGACAGCAAAGTTTGATCGGGCGTGGCGTTCACGATTGGCGGCTTCGTTTGATGATCACGCCTTGCCCCGTCGTCAGGCAAAGGACCGTGATGCCTTTGGGGTCGCAGTACTCGTCAAGTGCCCTTCGGGCTCCGGGCCATTGCAGATGGGCGTAGTCGTCGCAAACGATGACGCCACCTTCGCGGAGTCGGGGATAAAAGTACTCCAGCGAATCGCGGGTGGGTTCATAGAGGTCCACGTCAATGTGAACAAACCTGTACTGGCGCTCTGGCAGGTTCTTGAAACTCTCCGGAATCCAGCCCTTGTGGTATTCGATGGCGGGGAATTCGCTCAGGGCCTGGCGCACGTGATCGAGGCCGCCATGAAACGATCCCGCACCCATGTAAGCTACCCCAGTGGTGCCCACGCGAGTGTCCTGAATTTGGTCCTGTGCCTTCGGTTCGCTCAGGCCCTCGAAGGAATCAAAGATGTGGAAGTCGCGACCATCGTAGCTGGGGTCCGACTCGCGCAGCGTGTGACAGAACATGAAGCTACCGAGCCCCTTGAAGGTGCCGCATTCGGCAACGCTGCCTTCCATCGAGCGAACCAAACGAAGAAACTGAAGCGTGTTGTACTGCTTCTCGATGCTCTTGGTCTTGCCGTCGGGACTTGCGGTAGCTGCAAGGCCCTTTGCACGAAGCGCGTGATAACGAGCGTCGGCCTCGTACATCATGTTCTTTGCAAAGCGGCCACGGCTGTTGATCCGTCGGATCTCGAAGCCCATCGATCGGGCGAGACCCAGGATGCCATCTCGAATAGCACGGATCATTTCTTCTCGCGGGTGAATATCTGGTTGCGCGCCCAGATGTTGCCATTTCGATACTCTCGCGAGTGCATCGAGACCGGGTGAAGACCGAGCGATGCGAGTCGCCCGATAGCGACCGGCTCGACGCCATCCTCGCCGGCGATCTCAATCAGCAAGGAGCGGAACTCGGGGTGGCTCAGTACGGCCTTGGCGCCGTCCAGAATTCGGTCTTCCAGCCCGTCCACATCAATTTTGATGTGCTGAGGAATCGGGAACCCATGCTCATGGCACAGCCTGTCGATCGTGCAGGCAAAAATGCCCTGAGTACCGCTGCACTCTCGGCGAAACATCGGGTTTTCCGCCCCCAAATTGTGTTGCGAGTCCCCTGGGTTGGTGCTTGTCACGTAGAGCAAATCAAAATGCTCTCGATCGGCGAGTGCCATACAGTAAGGCGTGATCTCGCCGGGCACATTGGTCAGGCAGTTGTTTGCCAAGCCCGCGAAGTTTTGTCCTTCTGGCTCAAAACTGTAAACGCGAACGCCCCGTTTCCCAGCGTAGAGTGAATACAGTCCAATGTTGGCTCCAACGTCGAAAAGCACGTCATCTTTGCCAAAGCCATCGATCCAGTCGAGGGTCTCGGGCTCTTTAGTTTCGTATGTCCGGCATCGCCAAAGTTCCAGCGACGAGCGAACGCCGATGCTAATGTCATGGCCGCGAACCTTGCAGCTCTTTCGAAAGGGGCCGAATACCCGCAGTCGCAGATAGTCAATCCAAGAGATTCCGTACGGCGCGCTCAGCATGATTTAGGTTGACTCAATGTTGACGGTGAGTGTTCGTCGCATGACCTCGCGCGGCCCCCTCATCGGCTGGACAGCATGAAGGGAGTTGAAGGTCTTGACGAAAATGACGCATTGGTTGGGCTCGTAGGGCATTGTTTCCAGCGTCTCCACCTGATCAAAATCCAGATAGCGATTCAGGTGGTTGAAGTTTTCACTGGGGTCCAGCGGGCGCATGAGATCGGTCCCGCCACCCCATGATGGATCCCACTCCCCAGGCTTGACCATGCTCACCACCAAGGTGATGTGCTTCTGGGGCGAGTCCGTGTGCGGGAGGATGTTGCCGCCCGCAGCGCTCATCATTGAAAACTCGAAGCGCGCCCGAAGCTCATTGCGGGACTTCCGGCCCAGCAAGCTGTCGCGCAGCTTGCGCAGGACGCCAACCGCTCCCGATGCATTCAGGCCAAGTTCAATTTTTGATTGGGCCAGTGCGCGCAGGACTTGATCAATGAAGCCTGGACTTTTCACTTCTTTGAAAAGCCGATGCCACTCGTCGCTAGAGCGCAGAAACTTATGGTAGAGGTCTGGATTGTTGACTTCCGATAGTGACCATTTATCTCCGTGGACTTGCATGAAGCGGAAAAAGTCGATGGGGGGAAACGTGTCGACCAGGCGCGCGTACAGATCAGGATCGAAGATATCGCGGATCATTCCGATGGGGTAGGGCTCGTACCTGAAGTGGGCCCGCCCGAGCTTCAACAACTGCTCACCGTCGGTTGGCAATGCATTGGATGTGGGATGCGCGGGCGTGCCCTTCGCGATCGATTCACGCATGTGTATATCCCCAATCTTGTTTGACAAGAATCTGACCGAAGCCAGGATTCAACACCAATCCCCCGGCAAACTCTTCGGAAGGGGTGACCTCAAATTCGAGGGCTCGGTCTAATTTGTCCTCGCTGACACCGCCTATCAGTACGGCCGCAGTCAACCAATAGGTGTCGGCGATCAGCGGCAACCCGGCAGGTACGGCGCAGCGGAAGTGTTGACGTTCGCCCGTGAGGCGCAGATTGCTTTGCGTCCATTCTGTGTACAGCGGCACCATGCGGGTGTCACGGCTGTCACATACGATCAGGATCAGGTCGACCTTTTTGCCCACAGCTTCGGGTGCCGCCGAAACGGTCAGGTTGAAGCTGAATGGCTGCATGGAGGGGATTCTCGGCGTTTTCTCCCCCGCGTCGTTCTCCAAGAAGATGGATTCAATCCTCGCGCGACCAGTGCCACTGCGGTCGTGACGTTCACTCAGGGCCACGCCTTGCCGCCAGGTGTGTGAATAGGCTTCGACGATGCGCCGCGTGTCGCCCGAATCCACGATCCGGCCTCCCGCGAGCAGCACCGCGCGGTTGCAAAGCGTCTCGACCGCCGCCATGTTATGGCTCACGAACAGCAGCGTGCGCCCCTGCTGGCTTACGTCCTCCATCTTGCCGAGGCATTTGCGCTGGAAGGCGGCGTCTCCGACGGCGAGCACCTCGTCAATGATCAGGATGTCGGTGTCCAGATGGGCTGCCACCGAAAAGGCAAGACGCGTGTACATGCCGCTGGAGTAGCGCTTGACCGGGGTGTCCAGGAACTTCTCGACATCGGCGAAGGCGACGATTTCATCAAACTTTCGGTCGATCTCCCGGCGACCCATGCCCAGGATCGCCCCGTTGAGATAAATGTTCTCCCGCCCGGTCAACTCCGGGTGAAAGCCTGTGCCAACTTCAAGCAGGCTGGCCATGCGGCCACGCAGTATGGCCCGGCCTCGCGTGGGCTCGGTCACACGACTCAACAACTTCAGCAGGGTTGATTTTCCCGCCCCGTTGCGGCCCACGATCGCCAGCCGCTCCCCTTGTTCAACTTGCAGGTCGATGTCCTTGAGCGCCCAGAACTCCTCACGCTCGGTCCGCGCGGGCGCTGCCTGGCCAAGCACCGCCCCTTTGGCAGCGCCCACAAGGCGTTGGGCGCCATTGGCCAGCGCATCGCGCAGCGAGTGGTAGCGCGCCTTGTGTTGGTGGGTCAGCAGGTAGCGCTTGCCGAGCCCTTCAATCTTGATGGCAAAGGACATGGGTCAGATGTTGTCTGCAAACGAACGCTCAGTGGCACGGAAGTAGAGCGTACCCGCCACCAAAAGCACCACCAGCACGCTCAATGACAATCCGATGCCGGGCAACCACGGCGTGAAGTTGCTTCCCAGGACCGTCCATCGAAACGCGTCGATCAGCCCCGCCATGGGGTTGAGATAGTACAGTGTGCGCCAGCCCTCGGGGATGAGGCTGGTGCTGTAGGCGACTGGCGAAACGTAGATACCCATCTGCACAATGAAGGGCACCACGTAGCGAAAGTCGCGGTACTTGACGTTGAGGGCAGCGAGCAACAGGCCTGGCCCAAGCGCGGCCAGCACAGCGAACACCAGCACCACCGGCAGTGCCAGCAGGGTCCAGTCGGGGGTCAAACCGTAAAACGCAAAGATCCCGACCATGATCAGCAGTGCGATTGCAAAGTCCACGGCGCAAACCGCCAATGCACTGATGGGGATGACAAGCCGGGGGAAATAAATCTTGCTGACGATCTTCTCGTTGTCCGTCACGCTGCTGGCAGCATCGGACAATCCGGCTGCGAAGAACTGCCATGGCAACAGGCCGCTTAACACCAACAGCACATACGGCGCATTGCCTTCGGATGGCAGGCGCGCAATCTTGCTGAACACGATGGTTAGGATGATCAACGTCAGCAAGGGGCGCAGCAGCGCCCAGGCGGCGCCGATGACCGTCTGTTTGAATCGAACCCGGATGTCTCGCCACGCAAGAATGAAGAGCAGGCTACGAAACCGCCACACTTCACGGGCGTAATGGCTGGGTGAGCTACCGGCTTCTATGACCAGGTCTTGCCGGTGGGAATCGGGGGCATTCATGTTCGGCTATCTTTGGGGCGCGCGGCATTGGAGATGGCGTCGAGGGCAATCGCCTCGTAGGTGCGGCCGAATTGCACCATCCGCTCCGGCAGACGCTGCGCGGCCATTTTGCGTGCCTGTTTCGCCAGCACCGGATCATGCGTTCGCATCGCTGACCGCATTGCCTCGGCCAGCGCTTCGGCGGAACCGCTCTTGAAGAAGCGGCCCAGGTCGGGCGCCTGTTCCTGGTGGACGGGAATGTCCGAAAGGATCATCGGCAGCCCGAGCGATTTTGACTCTTCGACGGTCGTGCTCCAGCCCTCGAAGTTCGACGGATTGATCAGCGCGAGCGCATGCAGCATGAGCGACTGGAGCTCTGGCAGGCTCACGACCCCCAGCGCCCTGAAGCTGTCTTCGATGCCAAGCTGCTTCACCCGGGCCATCAGGCGCTCGTAGTGCTGCGGGTCTCTGTGATCGGACGCCTTGCCGGTTGCCAAGACCAGCGAATCGACGCCCTGCTTGCGCAGCAGGCCGACGGCTTCAATCACCACAGCGTGGTTCTTGTGTGTCCAGAACTGGTTGGGTAGGTGAAAGTAGGGGCGATCGATACCGAAGCGGCTCGCGATGTGCTCGCGCGTCAACGCTGCCGCGGTGCTGTCCGGGCTGGCGACGAAATGCAGTACGCGGGCCTTGTCGATGGCGTGCGGTGCAAACGAAGTGAAATCCTGCCGGGCGTCGTTGCTGCTCAGGATGAGCCGGTGGCTTCCGTTCGTCAGGCGGAGGTACTGCCGGTCTCGCTCGTCGCGTTCGCGCTGCGTGAAGTACTCAGACATGCGAATGTGTTGGAAATCCGGAATCCAGCCGATGGAGGGAACCGTGCTCCTGGTGCCGATGGCGGGCGCGTGAGACAGCGCGTCGATGCGGTGCTTTCGCAGCAACAGTTCCAGCGTGATGTCACGTTGGCAGAGATCGAAGACAACCCTGCTGGCCAACCGCGCCGGGTGCCTGTGCATGACCAGTGGCGTCCGGATGACCTCGACGGCGGGGAAGCCAGACAGGTCGGTTTGCGCCATGGCTGGATGCACCATCAATACGGGTTCGATGCGGCGGCCCGGATTGGCCAGCACAGCCTTGAGCAGGTTGCGCAGGTAACTGAGCCCACCCAGCCATTCGTGCTGGTTGGCCTGCATGAAGAAGGCGATCCGCTTCACGGCGCCCCCGACTTGAACCATTCCACGAAATGCCGCAACTCGGTGTCGAGCGAATGCATGGGACGCCAGTCAAGCGCTTCGGTGCCCTGCATGTCCGCGACGAGGTGAAGTGGGTCACCCGGTCGGCCCCCGCCCGAAAACCGCACATCACCGGTGCCGCCGAAAGCCTGTGCAATGGTTTCGACGATCCGTTGGATGGGCACCCCCACGCCAGTCGCGCCGTTGATGGTCAAGCGGTGCGAAGGGTCCGCCAGGCCGGCCGACAGCAGCAGCCGCGCGGCATCATCGACATGCAACCAGTCGCGCGTTTCGTGTCCGGTTCCGCCGAAGGTGGCTGGTCCGCGCGACAGCTTGCTGCACGCGTCCCATAGAAGCTGCTTGCGAAGCCCGACGCCGTAAACGGAAAACAAGCGAACGATCCCCACCGAGATACCGAAATGGCGGGCATAGGAAAGGCAGAGTTCCTCGGCCATCTTCTTGTGCATGCCGTAGGGGGACACGGGGCACAGCGGCGCATCCACGCCGATGGGCATGTCCCCGGCGTTGCCGTACACGCTGGCGCTTGAGGGAACTACCACCCGGGCAAGGGGACGGTGCAGCCTTGCGTACTCGAGCACGTCGCGCGTGGTAACCACCGTTCGATCGAAATCCTGCGCAGGGTGAGCCATCGAAAAGCCGACAGAGCCGCTGCCGGCGCAATGGATGACGAGGTCCGGTTCTCCGCCATACGACACGAGGGAATCCAGGGTGAGGTCTGCCGAGTGCCATTCGCCCAGGCCCCATTCGCTCCATTCGGCGCGAGTCCATGCACCGTGGCCGATGCCGCGCACCGAATGTCCTGCCCGGGCAAAGGCTCGTGCAACGTGCCGCCCCAGAAAACCGAAGGCGCCCGTGACCAGAACGTTGCGTGGCATCACGTCGCTTCAGCCCGGCCAGCGAGCAGTGCCTGCCAACGAGGCGAAAACAGGCCCTGGGCCTCACCCAGTTGCCGTTGGGTGTTCGTGGAGACGTCGATGACCGGCATGTTCGCCATGGTCGATGTGCGGTCGGCGGGCGCCACAAATGTCAATGAACCGTCCAGCGCGCGGCTCTCGCGGAATCGGGATGGTCGGTCCTGCACCCCGTCGATCCGCTTCAAGATGGAATCTCCTCGATCGTTGCGGACGAAGAAGGCGTTGCTTCCAGCCCGATTGGTTCCGACCAGCGTGTACCCGCGTACGGTGGCGAGATACTGGGCGGCCCGAATCGAAAGACCGTAGTAGAGATTGCTGTGGTGCGCCCGCGAACGGACGAAATCGTGTGTGTACGGAACGGTCAATGGGAGAAGGTCGCCGAAGGCCGAGTTGTACTCGGCGATGATGATCTGGGGGTTGATGCAGTCAATGGCCTCCCAGACCCAGTAGTCGACGCCGTCGATGTCGACGCTGAGGATGCCGACTTCCCCGGTGAAGCCGGCGCCCGAGATGATCGAGTTGATGTTGTCCCGCGTGATGAACGAGGCCACGGCCGTCAGATCGTGGCGCCAACTGATCTGGTCCCGGTGGATGAAATCGATGTGCGTTTCACTGCCATCAATGACCAGGCCGCGCCAGTTGCGGTGCTGCAGCAGAAAGCGGGTGTTCGACTCGAGGTAGTTCTCGACGCCGAACTCAACGAAGGACTCAGGAATTCCCTCCATCTGGTGCACCAGCCATTCGATGATGCCGTCTTCGCCCCATTGCGAGGACACCCGAAACTCGGCGTCGCAGAGGCTGCGCAAACGCTCCAGCCCTCGCACCTGGCGCGCAGCCGTCTCGCCCGCGAGCAGTGCAATGCCTTCCGTGCGCATCTGCGATGACAGCGCCCTCGCGAGAAATCCGTGCGCCTTGCGTTTGATCACTTCAATGGCATTCATGTTCTGGTTCATGCACTGCGCATTTCATGCAATTGCATGTCGCGGTAGGCCAGTCGCAAACCGGCTTCCAGCGACACGGTCGGCTTCCAGCCCATGGCCTGGAGGCGCCCCGAATGCATCAGCTTTCGGGGTGTGCCGTCGGGTTTTTCGGGGTCGAACACGATCCTGTTCTGGTAGCCCACCACCATTGCAATGGCACGCGCCAACTCGGCAATGGTGATGTCCTCCCCGAAGCCGACGTTGATGTGACTGAGCTGCGGTTGCACCTGGCCCGCGTAGGATGCCGCCGGCAGATTCATCACGAAGACGCTGGCGGCGGCCATGTCGTCGACGTACAGAAACTCCCTCCTCGGCGTACCCGTACCCCAGATGGTCACCTGTTGCGCGCCGTCTTTGACTGCCTCATGAAAGCGCCGCAGCAGTGCCGGAATGACGTGGCTGTTCTCCGGGTGGTAGTTGTCGCCAGGACCGTAGAGGTTGGTGGGCATGACGCTGCGATAGTCTCGACCGTACTGGCGGTTGTAGCTTTCGCAAAGCTTGATGCCGGCAATCTTCGCTACCGCATAGGGCTCGTTCGTGGACTCAAGGACCCCTGTGAGCAGAGCATCCTCACGCATGGGTTGCGAAGCCTGTCGTGGGTAGATGCAACTGGAGCCGAGGAAAAGCAGCTTCTGTACGCCGTGCGTGTGCGCCGCATGGATGACGTTGGCCTGCACCATCAGGTTCTGGTAGATGAACTCCGCCGGGTAGACGTTGTTGGCATGGATGCCACCGACCTTGGCCGCAGCCAGGTAGACCTGTGTGGGCTTTTCCTCGCGGAAGAAGGTCTGCACAGCCGCCTGGTCGCTCAGATCCAGTTCGTCGCGGGTGCGCGTGACGATCGATTCTGCAGTGACACCCTGGGCCAGCAAGGCGCGAACAATCGCGCTGCCTACCATGCCCCTATGGCCTGCGACGAAGATCTTTTCGGGGGAAGTCATTTTTCCTTGCTCACTTGCACCGAGAAGCCGTGTTGCCTGAGCAAAGCCAGTTGCCTGGCTTGTTCCAAGTCGTGGTCGACCATTTCCCGGACCATCTCGTCCAGGGTGATTTGAGGAACCCAGCCCAAGTCCTTCTTTGCCAGTCCGGGATCGCCCAGCAGGGTTTCGACCTCGGCTGGCCGGAAATAGTGCGGATCGACCCGAACGACGACGTCTCCCACCTTGAGTGCCGGAGCCTTGTCTCCGTGAATGGCCGCCACCACGGCACATTCGGCTTCTCCCTTGCCTTCAAACCGCAGGGAAACACCGAGTTGTGCCGCAGATTTCGTGATGAACTCTCGCACGCTGTACTGCACGCCCGTGGCGATCACATAGTCTTTGGGTTGCGCTTGCTGCAGCATCATCCACTGCATGCGCACATAGTCCTTGGCGTGGCCCCAATCGCGCAACGCGTCCATGTTGCCCATATAGAGACACGCCTCAAGCCCCTGCGCAATGTGGCACAGGCCGCGCGTGATCTTGCGGGTGACAAAGGTTTCGCCACGCCGGGGACTCTCGTGGTTGAACAGGATGCCGTTGCATGTGTACATGCCATAGGCTTCGCGGTAGTTCACCGTGATCCAGTATGCGTAGAGCTTGGCAACGCCATAGGGACTGCGCGGGTAGAAAGGCGTGCTTTCCCTTTGAGGACTCTCCTGCACCAGACCGTATAGCTCCGAGGTGGACGCTTGGTAAAAGCGGGTCTTCTTCTCAAGGCCGAGGATTCGGATGGCCTCCAGCAGCCGCAGTGTGCCGATGGCGTCGACGTCTGCCGTGTACTCGGGGCTCTCGAAGCTCACGGCGACGTGGCTTTGCGCCCCGAGGTTGTAGATCTCGTCGGGCTGTACCTGTTGAACGATGCGCACCAAGTTGCTAGTGTCGGTCAGATCGCCGTAGTGCAGGACGAAGTTGCGGTGCGAGACATGCGGATCCTGATACAGATGATCTACCCTGCCAGTATTGAACAGACTGGCGCGGCGCTTGATGCCGTGAACCACGTAGCCCTTCTCGAGCAAAAATTCAGCTAAATACGACCCATCTTGGCCCGTGATGCCGGTGATCAACGCCTTCTTGTTCAAACAATTCCCCTGTAAATGCCGGTGATCGGATCCGCTTCGCGGCGTGGCACGATCATCATGCTACTTAAATTCCTGCTGGTGCTATGCGGTGAATGCAGCTACGCATGCGTTTCAGCATCCCGAAGCAATCGCCCGCTCCGGTCTTTTGCTGACAGCTGGGGCTGGACGATGGTTGGCCAGTTGATCGCAAGCGTCGGGTCGTTCCATACGATGCAGCGCTCGCAATCGGGAGCATAGTAGTCCGTCGTCTTATACAAAAAATCCGCGCTCTCGCTCGTAACCAGAAAACCGTGCGCAAATCCAGCGGGGATCCAGAACTGGCGGTGATTGTCTTCGCTGAGTTCAACACCGACCCAGCGTCCGAACGTGGGGGAGTTCTTTCGAATGTCCACCGCCACGTCAAACACACTCCCACGCACCACCCGCACCAGTTTGCCCTGCGCATGCGGCGGCAGCTGGTAGTGCAACCCACGCAGCACGCCTTTGGCCGAACGTGAGTGGTTGTCCTGCACGAAGTTCAGGTCCAGGCCGGTCGCTTCGTTGAACGCCTTCTGGTTAAAGCTTTCGAGGAAGAAACCGCGCTCATCACCGAACACCCTGGGTTCGATGATCAGCACGTCGGGGATGGCGGTGGGGGTGACTTTCATCGTTGCGCCGATTCGTTGAGCAACCGCAGCAGGTACTGGCCGTAGCCGTTCTTCTTCAGAGGTTCGGCCAGGGCCTGCAGCCTGGCGGCGTCGATCCACCCATGCCGCCATGCAATCTCTTCCGGACAGGCGATCTTGAGCCCTTGGCGGTGCTCCAGCGTGGCGATGAACTGGCCGGCTTCGAGCAGGCTCTCATGCGTGCCGGTGTCCAGCCACGCATAGCCGCGCTGCATGATCTGCACGTTGAGCTCGCCCCGGTCCAGGTAGGCCTGGTTGACGGCGGTGATCTCCAGTTCGCCGCGCGCGCTGGGCTTCACCGCCCTGGCAATGTCGACCACCTGCTGGTCATAGAAGTACAGGCCGGTTACGGCAAAGTTGCTCTGTGGTTTCGCCGGCTTTTCCTCGATGCTGCGGGCCTTGCCTTGCGCGTCGAAGGCCACGACGCCATAGCGCTCCGGGTCGTTCACGTGGTACGCGAACACCGTGGCACCGTGGGCCTGCGTGTCGGCGTCGGCGAGCAGCGTCGTGAAGTCGTGGCCGTAGTAGATGTTGTCGCCCAGCACCAGCGCGCTCGGGCTGTTGCCGACGAAGTCAGCGCCGATGATGAAGGCCTGTGCCAGGCCGTCCGGGCTGGGCTGCACCGCATACTGCAGGTTCATGCCCCAGGCGCTGCCGTCGCCCAGCAGTTGCTGGAAGCGCGGTGTGTCCTGTGGCGTGCTGATGATCAACACGTCACGAATGCCCGCCAGCATCAGCGTGGTCAGGGGGTAATAGATCATTGGCTTGTCGTACACCGGCAGCAGTTGCTTGCTGATGGCCAATGTGGCTGGGTGCAGGCGGGTGCCTGAGCCGCCCGCGAGGATGATGCCTTTGCGTTGGGTCATTCGATTCCTTGGGGTCAGAGGATTTCGGTGAGCATGCGCTGCACGCCGGAGCGCCAGTCGGGTAGCGCGAGGCCGAACGTCTCGCGCAGGCGTGAGGTGTCCAGGCGCGAATTCAAGGGGCGCTGGGCGGGCGTGGGAAAGGCGCTGGTAGGCACCCGCGCCACGTCCTGCGCTTTGAGGGGCAGGCTGGGTTGAAGCGTGCGCGCGGTCTCGATCACGAAGCGGGCGTAGCCATTCCAGCTGGTTTCTCCCGCCGCGGCCAGATGGTAGGTGCCTGCGCCGGCCGTACCCCGCTCCGCCTGGGCAATGGCATGGGCCGTCACATCGGCGATCAGTTCGGCCCCCGTCGGCGCACCCCACTGGTCGTCGATCACGGTGAGGCGTTCGCGCTCCTGGGCCAGGCGCAACATGGTGCGCGCGAAATTGCCGCCTCGCGCGGCGTAGACCCAGCTGGTCCGAAAGATCAGGTGGCGTGCCCCGGCCCCGATGATGGCCTGCTCGCCATCGAGCTTGGTCCGCCCATACACGCTCAGGGGCCCTGTGGCGGCGCCTTCGCGCCAGGGCGTGCGACCGCTGCCGTCGAACACGTAGTCGGTGGAGTAGTGCACGAGCAGGGCGCCGGTTTCCCGGGCGGCTTCGGCGAGCACCCCGGGCGAGAGCGCGTTGACCGTGCGCGCGAGTTCAGGCTCGCTCTCGGCCTTGTCCACCGCCGTGTAGGCCGCCGCGTTGACGATCACGTCCGGGCGGTGCCGGAGCACCGTGGCGCGCAGCCCATCCGGCTCGGTGAGGTCGCCACAGCCACCGTCGGCATCGCCGCTGTGGCGGTCCAGCGCGATCAGCACGCCCAGCGGCGCCAGGCTGCGCTGCAGCTCCCAGCCCACCTGGCCATTCTTGCCGAGCAGCAGGATCTTCATGCGGTGGCCGGCGCCCCGTATTGCGTCTGCACCCATTGCCGGTAGGCGCCGCTCTGCACGTGGGCAACCCAGTCGGGGTGGTCCAGGTACCACTGGACGGTTTTGCGGATGCCGGTTTCGAAGGTCTCGGCCGGCTTCCAGCCCAGTTCGGCTTCCAGCTTGCGCGCGTCGATCGCGTAGCGCCGGTCGTGTCCCGGGCGGTCCTTCACATGGGTGATCTGCGTGGTGTAGGAGGCGCCGTCGGCGCGCGGGCGCAACTCGTCGAGCAGGGCGCAGATGGTGTGCACGATCTCGATGTTGGGCTTCTCGTTCCAGCCACCCACGTTGTAGGTCTCGCCCACGCGGCCAGCCTCCAGCACGCGGCGGATCGCACTGCAGTGATCGGTCACGTACAGCCAGTCGCGCACCTGCATGCCGTCGCCATACACCGGCAGGGCCTTGCTCGCCAGCGCGTTGACGATCATCAGCGGGATCAGCTTCTCGGGGAAGTGGAAGGGGCCGTAGTTGTTGCTGCAGTTGGTGGTGAGCACCGGCAGGCCGTGGGTGTGGTGCCAGGCGCGCACCAGGTGGTCGCTCGCTGCCTTGCTGGCGCTGTAGGGGCTGTTGGGCTCCGTGCGGTGCGTCTCGGTGAAGGCGGGCTCGTTGGGCGCGAGGCTGCCATACACCTCGTCGGTGCTCACGTGAAGGAAGCGGAAGGCGGCCTTGTCGGCATCCGGCAGGCCGGACCAGTGCGCGCGCACGGCCTCGAGCAGGCGGTAGGTGCCCACGATGTTCGTCTGGATGAAGTCCTCAGCGCCGTGGATGGAGCGGTCCACATGGCTTTCGGCGGCGAAGTTGACTACTGCGCGCGGCTGGTGTTCGGCAAGCAACCGGCCTACCAGGGCGCCGTCGCCAATGTCACCCTGCACGAACACGTGGCGGGCGTCCCCCCGCAGGCTGGCCAGCGTCTCCAGGTTGCCGGCGTAGGTCAGCTTGTCCAGATTGAGCACGGGCTCGTCATGCTGCGCCAGCCAGTCAAGCACGAAGTTGGCGCCGATGAAGCCGGCGCCGCCAGTGACGAGAATCATGAGTTCCCCTTGTGGTGTGGGTCTTCGGGCGCCGCCCTCGACGCCCTGCCCACTGCATTATCTGCGGTCCACCGGCGCCGCCGGCAGACCCCCCATCTCATCGATTCAGTGACCGTGCGCCACGGTCTCGCCGGCCTTGAGGCGGTACACCGTGCCGCAGTAGGGGCACTTCGCCTCGCCGGTGGCGGCCACATCCAGATAGACCTTGGGGTGGCTGTTCCACAGCTTCATGTCGGCCAGCGGGCTGGGGCAGAACACGCCACCATGGGCGTTGAGGTCGGAGGCCTTGAGTTCGACGGTGGCTTTGCTCATGGCGTGCTCCTCAGACCTTGGCCAGCCAGTGGGCGTACTTCGGATTGCGGCCATTGACGATGTCGAAGAAGGCGCTCTGGATCTTCTCGGTGATCGGCCCGCGCGTGCCCACGTAGTCGCCCTTGCCGAGTTCGATGCGATCGAGCTCGCGGATCGGGGTGACCTCGGCCGCCGTGCCGGTGAAGAAGGCTTCGTCGGCGATGTAGACCTCGTCGCGCGTGATGCGCTTCTGCACGATCTCCAGGCCGAGGTCTTTGGCGATGTGGAACACGGTGTTGCGCGTGATGCCATTGAGCGCGCCGGCCGAGAGGTCGGGCGTGTAGATCACGCCGCTCTTGATCACGAAGATGTTCTCGCCCGCGCCCTCGCTCACGAAGCCGCTGGAGTCCAGCAACAGGGCCTCGTCGTAGCCGTCGTCGAGCGCTTCCATGTTGGCCAGGATGCTGTTGCTGTAGTTGCTCACTGCCTTGGCCTGCGTCATGGTGATGTTGACGTGGTGGCGGGTGTAGCTGCTGGTCTTGACGCGGATGCCGCGCTTGAGGCCTTCGTCGCCCAGGTAGGCGCCCCAGGCCCAGGCTGCGACCATCAGGTGGATGGTGTTGCCCCGGGGGGAGACGCCCAGCTTCTTGTCGCCGATCCAGGTCAGCGGGCGGATGTAGCAGCTTTCCAGCTTGTTGTCGCGCACCACGGCCTTCTGGGCTTCGTTCACCTCGTCCTGCGTGAACGGGATCTTCATGCGCAGGATCTTGGCGCTGTTGAACAGGCGCTCCGTGTGTTCCTCCAGCCGGAAGATCGCCGTACCGCCCTGGGTGTTGTAGGCGCGCACCCCCTCGAAGGCGCCGCAGCCGTAGTGCAGGGTGTGGGTCAGCACGTGGATCTTGGCGTCGCGCCAGTCCACCATCTGGCCATCCATCCAGATCTTGCCGTCGCGGTCGGACATCGAGGGAACGATGGAGCTCATGGGGGTCCTTGGGTTGTTTGTCTGCGGCAGACCGGCTGCCAAACCCGCGATTTTACGGCGTCGGACCACCCGCTTGCGGTGCCACCGGATCGGCATCTGCCGGGGCCGGGCGGTCCAGTTTCCAGCGCTGCAGCTTGCCGTCCTGGAAGTCGGCTGTCACAAAGGAGTCGCCGTTGTCCCGCCAGCGGTAGACCTCGGGCTGCACGTTTTCATCCGACAGCCGCTCGCCCAGCGAGCGCGTCATGGCCACCACGTGCATCAGCGTCACGCCCGGGCGCAATTTGGCGTTGAGCATGACCGCGCTGTCCACATAGCCGATGGGGCGGTGGGCGGCGCGCTGGAGAATCGTCATGAGGCGCGTGAAATGCAGCAGCAGCCACATGAGCAAGCCGCCACCGGCCGCCGCCAGGCCGGGCCACCCATAGGCGCGGTGCGACATGTAGAGCAGGGCGGCGCAGCCCGCGAGAACGAAGATTTTCTGGAATCGCATGGGGGCATTGTCGGTGCCGGCAGCGCCCGCGGTCCTGCGGCTTGTACGGATGGACGGGCGCCGGTGCCGCTCAGGCCAGGCTGCGCGCGAGCTCCATGGCCTCCTCGATGCGGTCCACGCCGTGCACGGTGAGGCCTTCGAACGCCTTGTCGTTCTTCTTCGGCAGGTTGGCCTTGGGCACCACCGCCACGCTGAAGCCCAGCTTGGCCGCCTCCTTCAGGCGCTCCTGGCCACGCGGGGCAGGCCGCACTTCGCCGGCGAGACCGACCTCGCCGAAAGCCAGAAAACCCTTGGGCAGCGGCCTGCCGCGCAGGCTGGAGGTGATCGCCAGCATCACCGCCAGGTCGGCTGCCGGTTCGCTGATGCGCACACCGCCCACGGCATTGACGAACACGTCCTGGTCCATGCAGGCCACGCCAGCGTGGCGGTGCAGCACCGCCAGCAGCATGGCCAGCCGGTCGCGTTCCAGGCCCACGCTCAGGCGGCGGGGCGACGGCCCGCCGCTGTCCACCAGCGCCTGGATCTCCACCAGCATGGGCCGCGTGCCCTCCAGCGTCACCATCACGCAGCTGCCCGGCACCGGTTCACTGTGTTGCGACAGGAAGATCGCGCTCGGGTTGCTCACGCCCTTGAGGCCCTTCTCCGTCATGGCGAAAACGCCGATCTCGTTGACCGCGCCAAACCGGTTCTTGATCGCGCGGATCAGGCGGAAGCTGCTGTGCGTGTCGCCCTCGAAGTACAGCACGGTGTCCACCATGTGCTCCAGCACGCGCGGTCCGGCCAGCGCGCCTTCCTTGGTGACGTGCCCCACCAGCACGATGGCCGTGCCACTGGCCTTGGCCGCGCGCGTCAGGTGCGCCGCGCACTCGCGCACCTGCGCCACCGAGCCCGGCGCGGACGTGAGCTGTTCGGAGTACACCGTCTGTATCGAGTCGATCACCGCGATCGCGGGCCGTGTCGCCTCCAGCGTGGCCAGGATCTTCTCCAGCTGGATCTCGGCCAGCACGCTGACCTGGGAACCGTCCAGCCCGAGCCGGCGCGCGCGCAGCGCCACCTGGGCGCCGCTTTCTTCCCCGGTGACGTAGAGCGTCTTGAGTCCGGCGCGCTGCAGCGAATCCAGCGCCTGCAGCAGCAGGGTGGACTTGCCGATGCCCGGGTCGCCGCCGATCAGCACCACACCGCCTTCGACGATGCCGCCCCCCAGCACCCGGTCCAGTTCGTCGTGGCCCGTGGGCGTGCGCTGCACGTCGGTGGCGTCGATGTCGGCCAGCGCCGTCACCTCCGCCGTCTTCGCCAGCGAGGCAAAACGGTTCTTCGACGGGGAGGCCGCCTCCGCCACGGTTTCGACCAGCGTGTTCCAGGCGTTGCAGTGCGGGCATTTGCCCAGCCACTTGGGGCTGCTGCCGCCGCATTCGCTGCAGGTGTATTGGGTTTTGTCTTTGGCCATGTTGCCGGGCAATATAGTCGAGAGCCCATGCCATCAAGCCCGAACGATGCCACCGCCCTGCGCGTGCTGCCGCCCTCCGCGCAGCCCCTGTCGGCCGCCGCGCGCGCCTACAACCTGCAGCTCGCCCGCATCGACAAGCTGCGCAGCCAGCTCGCCGAGCTCGACACCCTGGGCCAGTTGCACCGGCAGGCACTGCACACCGCGGTCGACCCGTTGCGGCGGCAGCTCACGCAGGCGCAACGCGACCTGGCGTTCGCGCTGGACGAACACCTGCGAGGCAAGGTGCTGAGCCGCGCGCAGGCCGAGACCGCACGCACCGTGCTGTGCCGCTGGGCGCGCACCCTGGCCGAAGACGGCGACGCCGCGATGCGCGAGCTGCACGACCGCCACAGCCCGCGCCCGCTGGCCCGGCTGAAACAGGACGAGGCCGACGCCCTGCGCCAGCGCCTGGAAGCGGTGCTGGGCGAACCGCTGCAGGACGATGGGCAGGGCCTGAGCGCCGAACAGCTGCTGCGCGCCGGCATGGAGCGCCTGCGCCGATCACAGGACGAAGCACAGGAGCGCAAGCGCACCGCCGCACAGGCGAAGCGCGCGCGCAAGAAGCCCGGGGTGGTCGAACGCCAGACCGCCGGGCAGCTTGAGGCCGACACCCTGCTGCGCCGCCTGTTCCGCCAACTCGCCAGCGCCATGCACCCGGACCGCGAGACCGACCCGAAGGCGCGCCTGGCCAAGACCGCGCTGATGAGCGAGGCCAACGCCGCATATGAAAAGCGCGACCTCGTCACGCTGCTGCAGATACAGGGCCGCGCGGAACTGGCAGCCCCGGAGGCGGTGCACCAGCTGTCTGACCAGCGCCTGGCCTCGCTGACGCTTTTGTTGAAGGCCCAGGTGGCCGAGTTGGAACGTGAGCGCGCGGCGCGGCAAAACGCCCTGGCGGATGAGTTCGACCTGCCCGAGGGCGTCTCATCCAACGCCAACACCTTGTTGCAAAACCGGATCGATCAGACCCGTGCGCTGGAAGCCGCTCTGGCGCAGCTCGCAGACGACCGGGCGCAGCTTGAAGAACCCGCGCGGCTCAAGCGCTGGCTCAATGCGCAGCGGGACCTGAGCGCAAGCCCTGCACCAGCTCGCGCGTGAGCTCGGCCGCCGGCACCTCCCGGCAACCGCTGGCGTTCTGTCCCGACCACAGCGGTGAGAAGTCGCCGCTGCCCCTGGCTTCCCAGTGCGCGCGCAGCGGCGCCATGGCCGCCGTGGCCAGGGGGAAATGCGGGGCCGCCGGGTTCATGGGGCCGAGTTCGCGCATCACCTTGTTGACGATGCCGCGCGCGGGGCGGCCGGTGAACACGCGGGTGAGGGCGGTGTGGTGGGCCGCATCGCTCTGCAGCGCGGCGCGGTGCACCGCGCTGGTGGTGGCTTCGGGGCAGCACAGGTAGGCCGTGCCCACCTGCACGCCCGAGGCGCCCAGCGCCATGGCGGCGGCCACGCCGGTGGCGTCGGCAATGCCGCCGGCCGCGATCACCGGCACGCTCACGGCGGCCACCACCTGCGGCAGCAGCGCAAAGGTGCCCATCTGCTCGGTGATGTCGTCGCTGAGGAACATGCCGCGGTGGCCACCGGCCTCCACGCCCTGGGCAATGATGGCGTCCACGCCGAAGGCCTCGAGCCAGCGCGCCTCCTCCACCGTGGTGGCCGACGACAGCACCACACTGCCCCAGCCTTTCACGCGCTCGAGCAGGTCGATGTCGGGCAGGCCGAAGTGAAAGCTCACCACCTTCGGCCGGAAGCGCTCCAGCAGGTCGGCCGCGGCGCGGTTGAACGGCACGCGCCCAGGGCCGGCAGGCACGGCGTCGATGTCCAGCCCGGCCTGCTCGTAAAAGGGCGCGAGCCAGAAGCGCCAGGCGGCTTCGCGGGCCTCGTCGGGCTCTGGTGGCGTATGGCAGAAGAAGTTGACGTTGTAAGGCCGCTGCGTGCCGGCGGCCAGTGCGGTCAGCTCGCGTTCGAGCGCGTCGGGCGCGAGCATGGCGCAGGGCAGCGAGCCCAAGGCCCCCGCGTTGCTCACCGCCACCGCCAGGGCCGCGCCCTGCACACCCGCCATGGGCGCCTGGATCAAGGGATGTTCGGTGCCGAGCAGGGTGGTGAGTGCATTCATAAGCGCGCATTCTCACCGGGACACCCCACGGGGTAAACCCTGAATGTGTATCTGGAAAGTTCATTTAACATATTAAATAAATGAGCGACAACACCCCTTTCATCCACCGCAACCTGCCGCGCCTGCTGCTCGAAGCGCGCGAGGCCGTGATGCTCCACACCCGGCCCAGCCTGCGCGAGTACGGCCTGTCCGACCAGCAGTGGCGCGTGCTGCGCGTGCTCGGCGAACACGCCCAGCTCGCCGGTGGTGTGGAGACCGGGCGCGTGGCGCGAGAGGCCTTTCTGCTTGGCCCCAGCCTCACCGGCGTGCTCAGCCGCATGGAGCGCGACGGCCTGATCGCGCGCAGCCGCTGCCCGCAGGACGCGCGGCGCACCGTGGTGCGCGCCACCCCGGCGGGGCTCAAGCTCGTTAAGAGCCTGTCCAGCACCATCGAAGCGCACTACGGCTGGATGGAGCAGCGCCTGGGCAAGGCACGGCTGGCGCAGCTGTACGCGCTGCTGGACGAAGTGATCGCGCTCGAGGCGCCCCAGGGCACCGAAGCGAACGACCTCGAGGAGGACGCCGCATGAACCCGCCTTGCCCCTGGATGCCGGCCGGCACCGTCTACGGCACGCTGCTGAACTTCCAGCGCGAATGGGCGCTGTGGGCGCCGCGCATGAACGAGGCGCCTTACAAGTCGCCACCCAGGGCGCCCGTGCTCTACGTCAAGACCGCCAACACATTCACGCCAGCGGGTGGGGCGATCGTGTTGCCCGCCGGCGCGCCGGTGCAAGTGTCGGCCTCGCTGGGGCTGGTGATGGAGGCCGGTGGCGCCTGGGGCGCGGTGCTCTTCAACGACGTGGCCATCGCGCACGAAAGCTACTACCGGCCGCCCATCAAGGCGCGCTGCGTCGACGGCTTCCTGGGCGTGGGCGCGGTGTGCGCGCCACTGGCGCAGCTCGGCGGGCTGGATGGCCTGGCCGAGCTGCAGATCGAATTGCACATCAACGGCGTGCACCGCCAGACCACCGAGCTGGCCGCGATGGTGCGCGACGCCGCCACGCTGCTGGCCGACGTGAACGAATTCATGACCCTGCGTCCCGGCGACGTGCTGATGCTGGGCAGCGACTGCCTGGAAGACGGCTCGCGGCCACTGGTGCACGCGGGCGACATGGTGGAAATCACGGCGCCCGGCTTCGCCCTGCCCACGCTGCACAGCTTCACGCAAGAGGAGGCCGCCGCATGAAACGCGCCCGCATCGCCTGGGCCGGGGCGGTCCACGACGCCGTTGAGGCCGACGGCCAGCTTGAACTGCTCACGCCGGGCCTGCAAGGTCGCCGCGTGGCCTTTGACGACGTGGTCTGGCTGCCCCCACTGCAACCGCTGCCGCCGCAGCGCCCGCGCACCGTGCTCGCCCTGGGCCTGAACTACGCGGACCACGCCAGGGAACTCGCGTTCAAGGCGCCCGAAGAGCCGCTGGCCTTCGTCAAGGGCGAAGCCTCGCTCACCGGTCACCGCGGCCTCACGCTGCGCCCGCCGGGCGTGAACTTCATGCACTACGAATGCGAACTCGCTGTGGTGATCGGGCGCACCGCCCGGCGTGTGAAGAAGGCCGACGCACTGGACTGCGTGGCCGGCTACACCGTGGCCAACGACTACGCCATCCGCGACGTGCTGGAGAACTGGTACCGGCCCAACCTGCGCGTGAAGAACCGCGACACCTGCACGCCCATCGGCCCCTGGCTGGTGGACGCGGCCGATGTGGCCGATCCGATGAACCTCGCGCTGCGGACCACCGTGAACGGCCAGGTCACGCAGCAGGGCAGCACGCGCGACATGATCTTCGACGTGCCCACGCTGATCGAGTACTTCAGCGCATTCATGACCCTGCAACCCGGCGACCTGATCCTCACCGGCACGCCCGATGGCGTCGTCGACTGCCAGCCCGGTGACGTGATCGTCACGTCCATCGAAGGTATTGGCGAACTGGTCAACACCATCACCTCATCCTCCGCATCACCATGACGACGATTTCGCACCTCATCAACGGCCAGGCCGTGGCCAGCGCCTCCACCTTCGAAACCATCAACCCCGCGACGCAGGAGGTGCTGGCCGAGGTCGCGGCCGGTGGCCGGGACGAAGTCAACGCCGCCGTGCAGGCCGCGAAGGACGCGTTCCCGAAATGGGCCGGCCTGCCGGCGACCGAGCGCGCCAGGCTCGTGCGCAGGCTGGGCGAGCTGATCGCCGCGAACGTGCCGGCCATCGCGCAGACCGAGACCAACGACAGCGGCCAGGTGATCGCGCAGACGGGCAAGCAGCTGATCCCGCGCGCGGCCGACAACTTCTCGTACTTCGCCGAGATGTGCACGCGCGTGGACGGCCACACCTACCCCACACCCACGCACCTGAACTACACCCTGTTCCACCCGGTGGGCGTGTGCGCGCTCATCAGCCCCTGGAACGTGCCGTTCATGACCGCCACCTGGAAGACCGCGCCCTGCCTGGCCTTCGGCAACACCGCGGTGCTCAAGATGAGCGAGCTCTCGCCGCTGACGGCCGCGCGCCTGGGCGAGCTGGCGCTGGAGGCCGGCATTCCCCCCGGGGTGCTGAACGTGGTGCACGGCTACGGCAAGGAGGTCGGCGAGCCGCTGTGCGCGCACGCGGATGTGCGCGCCATCTCCTTCACCGGCTCCACCGCCACGGGCAACCGCATCGTGCAGAGTGCCGGGTTGAAGAAGTTCAGCATGGAACTGGGCGGCAAGAGCCCGTTCGTGGTCTTCGACGACGCCGATCTGGACCGAGCGCTGGACGCCGCCGTGTTCATGATCTTCAGCAACAACGGCGAACGCTGCACGGCGGGCAGCCGCATCCTGGTGGAGCAAAGTATCTATGCCGATTTCGCGCAGAAGTTCGCCGAGAGAGCCAAGCGCATCACCGTGGGCGACCCGCTGGACGAGAAAACCATCGTCGGCCCGATGGTGAGCCAGGGGCATCTGGCCAAGGTGCGCAGCTACATCGAGCTGGGCCCGAAAGAGGGCGCCACGCTGCTCTGTGGCGGGCTGGACCGGCCGTCGTACGCGGCCGAGCTGCCGGCGCGCGTGGCGAAGGGCAACTACGTCTGGCCCACCGTGTTTGCCGATGTGGACAACCGCATGCGCATCGCGCAGGAAGAGATCTTCGGCCCGGTGGCCTGCCTGATTCCGTTCAGGGATGAAGCGCACGCGATCGAGCTGGCCAACGACATCCAGTACGGGCTCTCCAGCTACGTGTGGACGGAGAACCTGGGGCGCGCGCACCGCGTGGCGGCGGCCATCGAGGCGGGCATGTGTTTCGTGAACTCGCAGAACGTGCGCGATCTGCGGCAACCGTTTGGCGGCACCAAGGCGTCGGGCACGGGGCGCGAGGGGGGCACCTGGAGTTACGAGGTGTTCCTGGAGCCCAAGAACGTGGCGGTGTCTCTGGGGTCGCACCACATTCCGCATTGGGGGGTGTGAAATGCTTTCGCTCCTGCGTATCGGCGGGATTGAGGAGGCTGGGCGCTCTGCTCCGCTCATGTCCCCCGGACCGGGCTTCGCCCGGCCCTCCTCCTTGACTTCGCTGCGCAGAGCGCCCAGCCTCCTCAATCCGAAGCGGCGTGTGGGCGTTCGCGCCGTGGTGCACGCGGTCCGCGGTGGCTCTGACCCAGGGGGTGCCCGCCGCAGCGAAGTCAAGGAGGAGCCAAGGGCAAAGCCCTTGGCGGGGGACATGAGCGGAGGCGGGTACCCCCTGGGTCAGAGCCACGGAGCGAGCGAAACCCAACGCACAAAGAGAGAGCACATATGGGCAAACTAGCACTCGTCGCCAAGATCACCCACGTCCCCTCCATCGTCCTCAGCGAGATCGATGAAGGCCCCCGCAAGGGCACGCGGCAGGACGCCATCGACGGCCTCAAACACATCGGCCAGCGCTGCCGCGACCTGGGCGTGGACACCTTTGTCGTCTTCGACACCCACTGGCTCGTCAACGCCAGCTACCACATCAACTGCACCCGGCACTGGGAAGGCCTCTACACCAGCAACGAACTGCCGCACTTCATCAGCAACCTGCCCTACGCCATCCCGGGCAACCCCGAGCTCGGCCACCTGCTGGCCCGGGTGGCCAACGAGATGAAGGTCGACACCCTCGCGCACGAAGGCACCACCCTCGCGCCCGAGTACGGCACCCTGGTGCCCATGCGCTACATGAACCCCGACCAGCACTTCAGGGCCGTCTCCGTCTCGGCCTTGTGCATGGCGCACTACCTGAACGACAGCGTGCGCCTGGGCTGGGCCATTCGCCGCGCCATCGAGGACGAATACGACGGCACCGTCGCCATCCTCGCCAGCGGCTCGCTCAGCCACCGCTTCGCGCAGAACGGCCTGGCGCCCGAATACGCCTTCAAGCTCTGGAGCCCCTTCCTCGAAACCATGGACCACGAGGTGGTGCGCATGTGGCAGAGCGGCGAATGGAAGGCCTTCTGCGAGATGCTGCCCGAGTACGCCGTCAAGGGCCACGGCGAGGGCTTCATGCACGACACCGCCATGATGCTGGGCGCGCTCGGCTGGAGCGAGTACGACGGCCACGGCGAGGTGATCACGCCGTACTTCGGCGCCTCGGGTACGGGGCAGATCAACATCGCCTTCCCGGTCACGCCCGTCACGGGCAGCGCCATCCCCGCGCCGCAGGCATCCTCGGCGCAGGGTTTCCAGGCCGTCTCGCGCCTCTGATTGCCACCATGCCCCACCTCGTCATCCTCTACACGCCCAACCTCGACCGCGCCGTGAGCGAAGGCGGCGCCGACATGGGTGCGCTCTGTCGCACGCTGTGCGGCGCCATGCTGGCCGTGCGCGACGAAGCGGACAGGCAGGTCTTTCCCACCGGCGGCACGCGGGTGTTCGCCTACCCGGCTGCGCACAGCGCCATTGCCGACGGTGGCGCGGCCGGCATCGCTGCCGGGCAGGGCGGCGACTACGCCTTCGTCTACATGAACCTGCGCATGGCCAAAGGCCGCAGCGCGCTCACGCACCAGCGCGTGGGCGACGCACTGCAGGCCGTCGTGAAAGCGCACTTCGCCGCGCAACTCGCCGCCCGCCCGATCGGCATCACCGTGCAGGTGGACGAGGGGCACGAGGTGTTCGACGGCAAGACCAGTTCGCTGCATCCGCTCTTCAACCGAGGCTGACCCCAGACCATGCTCGACGACACCCTCATCCAGCAGCTCGCTGCCGAACTCGACCAGTCCGAGCGCAGCCGTGTGCCGCTGGAGCACTTCTCCCGGCGCTTTCCCGGCATGACCATCGACGACGGCTACCGCGTCGGCCGCGCCTGGGTGGCGCAACAGGTCGCCGGTGGCAAGAAGGTCATCGGCCACAAGATCGGCCTGACCAGCCGCGCCATGCAGATGGCCAGCCAGATCGACGAACCCGACTTCGGCACCCTGCTCGACAGCATGCTGTTTACCGCCCCGGCGGGTCAGGTGCTGCAGATTCCTGCGGCGCGCTTCATCGCGCCGCGCGTGGAGGTGGAACTCGCTTTCGTGCTCAAGGCACCGCTGCAGGGCGCGGGCGTGTCTGTGCAGGACGTGCTCGCCGCCACCGAGTACGTGACGCCGGCCATCGAGATCATCGACGCGCGCATCGAGCAGTTCGACCGCCACACGAAGGTGATGCGCAAGGTGTTCGACACGATCAGCGACAACGCGGCCAACGCCGGCATCGTGATCGGCGAGGGCGACCCGCGCTACCGCGCCGACCCGCACACCACCGACCTGCCCTGGTGCGGCGCGGTGCTGCGGCAGAACGGCGCGGTGGAGGAAACCGGACTGGCCGCCGGCGTGCAGGGCCACCCGGCCATTGGCATCGCCTGGCTGGCGCACAAGCTCGCGCCCTGGGGCGAGTCGCTGCAGTCGGGCCAGATCGTGCTCGCTGGTTCGTTCACGCGGCCGGTGGCCGCAAAAGCGGGCGACCTGTTCGAGGCCGACTACGGCCCCCTGGGTTGCCTCAAGTTCCAGTTCGTTTGAAAGCCGCCACCATGCAGACACCCACCAACCCCTTCAAGCAGGCGCTCGCACAGCGGCGCGCCCAGATCGGCCTCTGGCTTGGCATGGCCAGCGCCTACAGCGCCGAGATCTGCGCCGGCGCCGGTTTCGACTGGCTGCTGATCGACGGCGAGCACGCACCCAACGGCCTGCGCGACGTGCTCGCGCAGGCACAGGCCATCGCCGCCTACCCGGGCTCGCACGCCATCGCGCGTGTGCCCGTGGGTGACACCGCGCTGATCAAGCAGTACCTGGACCTGGGCCTGCAGACCTTGCTGGTGCCCATGGTCGACACGCCCGAACAGGCCGCCGCGCTGGTGCGCGCCTGCCGATACCCGCAGGACGACGGCCAGGGCGGTGTGCGCGGCATGGCCGGCAGCCGCGCCTCGCGCTGGGGCCGCTACCCGAACTACGCGAAGGAGGCCAATGCCCAGGTCTGCCTGCTGGTGCAGGCCGAGACGCGCGAGGCCCTGCGGCACCTGGATGCCATTGCCGCGACACCCGGTGTGGACGGCGTGTTCATCGGCCCGGCCGACCTCTCGGCCTCGCTCGGCCATGTCGGCAACCCGGGCCACCCCGAGGTGCAGGCCGCGATCGAGGACGCCATCGCCCGCATCCTGCGCGCGGGCAAGGCGCCCGGCATCCTCACCAGCGACGAGGCCCAGGCGCGCCACTACCTCGCGCTCGGCGCGGTGTTCGTGGCCGTGGGGCTGGACACGCAGATCCTCGTGCGCCAGACCAGCGCCCTGGCCGCGCGCTTCAAGGCCGATGCGCCCGCCGTGGCCGCGCCGGCCCGGGGCGCCGTGTACTGACAACCCGCGACCGGAGAAACCCATGAATGCTGCCCTGCAACCCGCCACCGCCGCACCCGCCGGCATGCACGCCGACGAGTGGGCCGCGCGCGTCGAACTCGCCGCCTGCTACCGCGTCTTCGCCCTGCTTGGCTGGACCGAGATGATCTACAACCACATCACGCTTCGCCTGCCCGCCAGCGTGAGCGGCGAGGACAAGCAGTTCCTGATCAATCCGTTTGGCCTGCACTACAGCGAAGTCACCGCGCGCAACCTCGTGAAGATCAACCTGCAGGGCGAGGTGCTCGACGGCTCGCCGCATCCGGTCAACCCCGCCGGCTTCACGGTGCACGCTGCCATCCACGACGGTTTGCCGGGCGCGCACTGTGTGATGCACACCCACACCACCGCCGGCGTGGCCGTGGCCTGTCTGAAGGATGGCTTGCAGCAGACCAACTTCTACACCGCGCAGCTGCACGACATGGTGGCCTACCACGACTTCGAAGGCATCACCATCCATGCCGACGAGGCGCCGCGCCTGCTCAAGAGCATTGGCAACAAGCCTGCGGTGATCCTGCGAAACCACGGCCTGCTGGCCTGGGGCGCGACCCTGCCGCAGACCTTCGCCATTCTCTGGACGCTGCAGCGCGCCTGCGAGATTCAGCTGGCCACGTTCTCCATGGGGGGCGCGCAGGCCGCGCTGCCCGTGCCCGAGGCCATCGCTGCCAGATGCACGCGCGACGCGCTGCAGTTCAACCCCCACCACGGCGCCGGGCGCGACGTGTTCGATGCCCTGGTGCGCCAGGTCAACCGGTTCGACCCAAGCTATCTGGAGTGACACCTTGAGCACCACACCCGTTTTCCAGCGCGTCGCCATCGTCGGTGCGGGCGCCATTGGGGGCTGGATGGGCGTGCGCCTGTCGCACGCGGGCTGCACCGTCAGCGCCCTGGCGCGCGGCGAGACGCTGGCCGCGCTGCAGCGCGACGGCCTGCAACTGCACCAGGACGGCCAGTTGCAGGGCGCACCGGTGGCCGCGGCCGCCAGCGCGGCCACCCTGGGCGTGCAGGACCTGGTGATCGTGGCCGTCAAGGCGCCGGCGCTCGCCGGCCTGGCGCGCAGCATCGAGCCCCTGATCGGGCGCCACACCGTGGTGCTCACGGCCATGAACGGCGTGCCCTGGTGGTTCTTCAACGGCTTTGGCGGCGAGCGCGCCGGCACCCGGCTGCAGACCGTGGACCCGCAGGGCGAACTCGAGCGCGCCATTCCCGCGCGCCATGTCGTCGGCTGCGTGGTGCACGCGAGCTGCTCGGTGGACGCACCCGGCGTGATCCGTCACCACTTCGGCAACGGTCTCATCATCGGCGAACCCTCGGGTGAGAACAGCGAACGCGTGGTGGCCCTGGCCGGGCTGTTGCGCCGTGCCGGCTTCGACGCTTCCGTGTCGCCGCAGATCCAGAAAGACGTCTGGTACAAGCTCTGGGGCAACATGACCGTCAACCCGGTGAGCGCGCTCACCGGCGCCACCACCGACCGCATCATGGACGACGACCTGGTGCGCGGCTTCATCAGCCAGGTGATGCTCGAAGCGCGCGAGATCGGCGCCCGTCTGGGCATTCCCATTGACCAGCAGCCCGAAGACCGCCATGTGCTCACGCGCAAGCTGGGCGCGATCAAGACCTCGATGCTGCAGGACGTGGAAGCCGGCAAGCCGCTGGAGCTGGATGCGCTGGTCAGCGCGGTGCGCGAGCTGGGCCAGATCACCCAGGTGCCCGCGCCCTTCACCGATGCGCTGCTGGGACTGGCGCGCCTGAAGGCACAGTCGCTCGGGCTGTACCCGCTGCCCTCGGTCCGACAGGGTTAGTCCGCTGGTGGTGCGTGGTCGGGCACACAAGAATCGGACCCATGCCCACCACCTGGACCTTCGACGCACCCGCTCCCGGCCTGGCCCTGCCGGCCACGGCGGTGCAGGCCCTGCTTGACGTGGCCAGCGCACCGCTGAGCGCGCCGCGCTTGCTGCGCGCCATTCAGGCGGTCGTGCCGGTGGAATACCTCTCGCTCGTGGCTTTCCGGCGTGACCTGCCCGAACTCATCGAAGGCAGTTCCCAGCACACGCAGGGGCGCGACGTGGTGGCCGAGTGTTTCGCCATCTACCGGCGCAGCTACTTCCGCAGCGACGCGGTGATGCGCATCGCTGGCCACGCGGCCACCCGCCCGGCGCGCGAGGTCGCGGTGCTGCACTGCCGCGCCGACGAACTGCCGGTGCGCGGCTGGCGCGACGACATCTACGTGCGCGAACGCCTCACCGAGCGCTTCACGCTGCTGCACGCGCCGGCACCGGGCGCGGTGCAGGCGATCCACCTCTACCGCGACGACCGTCAGGGCCTGTTTCAGCCGCATGAGATCGACCAGCTGCTCGCGCTCGCGCCGCTGTTGCGCCAGGCTCACCATGCGGCGCTGCAGGTGGGTGCGGTCGCGGCCGATCGTCAGGCCCAGGTGGCGCAGGCCGAGCAGCGCCTGGCGCGTCACGCGCCTTCGCTGTCGCCGCGCGAGCGCGCCGTCTGCGCGCGCATCGCCTGCGGCCTGAGTGCGGACGGCATCGCCGCCGATCTCGACGTGGCGCCGTCAACGGTGGTGACCTTGAGAAAGCGCGCCTACGCGAAACTCGCCGACGCGGGTCTGCCGGCCGACCGGATGCGGCTGGCGCGCTGGCTGGCATAGGCTGGCGTGGGTCGGCAAGTGCCCTTGTCCATCCCCTTCGGGGGGGACAGTCCTCATGAACACGCCACCTAGCATGGGTCCACATTCCCACGAAAAGGAGACAAGTCCATGTGGCTGCGCAATTGCTGGTACGTGATCGCCTGGGACCATGAGATCCCGGCGGCCGATGCGCCGCAACTCTTCACCCGCACCGTGCTCGGCGAGCCGGTGCTGGTCTACCGCACGCGGGCTGGCGAGCTGGTGGCGCTGGAGGACCGTTGCTGCCACCGGCACGCGCCGCTCTCGGTGGGCAAGCGCGAAGGCGACTGTGTGCGCTGCGGCTACCACGGTCTGAAGTTCGACCCGGAGGGCCGTTGCGTGGAGGCCCCCGGCATTGAGGTCGTGCCGGCGCGCGCGCGTGTGCGCAGCTATCCGGTGGCGCTGAAGAACCGCTGGGTGTTCGTCTGGATGGGTGAGCCCGCGCTGGCCGACACCGCGCTGCTGCCCGACAACTTCAGCTGTGACAGCCCGGACTGGAAGAACAAGCCCGGCTACCTGCACTACGACACGCCCTACCTGCTGATTGCCGACAACCTGCTCGACTTCTCGCACCTGAGCTATGTGCACGAGAAGACACTGGGGGGCTCCACGCGCATCGCGCAGTCGCGCCCGGTGATCGAGGCGGTGCCCGGCGCCATGGCTGGCTGGCCGCAGATGGGCATCAAGGTCTCGCGCCACGTCAACGACGTGCCCGCGCCGCCGTTCTACCAGCGCTTTCGCCGCTTCGACACGAACCTGGACCGCTGGTTCGTCTACGAATTCCTGCTGCCCGGCACCTTGCTGATGCACTCGGGTGGGCGGCCGACGGGTGCCGCACCGGACGCACCCGGCCCGTCGGTGCGCCTGCATTCCTGCCAGACGCTCACGCCCGAGACCGCCACCACCACGCACTATTTCTTCCAGCAGTCGCACCCGGTGGGCGAGGGTGACGAGACCGTGACCGAGAGCATCTACAACAGCCTGGTGAGCGCGTTCAATGAAGACCGCGACATGATCACCGCGCAGCACCGCAACATCCAGCTCAACCCCGCGTTGCCCATGATGCCGCTGGCCATGGACGGCGCGTTGATCCAGTTCCGCCGCCTGCTGGAGGCGCGCGTGCGCGCCGAGCAGCAGGCGACGCTGGACCCGTCACCGCAACCGGCCACCGTGGCCTGAGCTTTTTCCCCACAACGACCCTGGAGACATGCCCATGACCCGCAAGACCCTCACCCTCGCCACGTTGCTGGCCCTCAGTGGCCACGCCGGTGCGCAGACCGTGCTCAACGTGTCGACCTGGCTGCCGCCCTCGCACGGCGCCACCGTGGCGCAGAACCAGTGGTGCGAGGCTGTGGAGAAGGAGAGCAAGGGCAGCGTCAAGTGCAACCTGCTGCCCAAGGCCGTTTCCGCGCCACCCGGCACCTTCGACGCGGTGCGCGACGGCCTCGCCGACGTGTCCTACACGGTGGACGGTTACACGCCCGGTCGCTTCGTGTTCACGCAGGTGGCCGAGTTCCCCTTCCTGGGCGACAGCTCCACCGCCACCAGCGTGGCCTACCAGCGCATCTACGACAAGTACTTCGCACCGCTGGGCGAGCACCGCGGCGTGAAGACGCTGGCCGTGTTCACGCACGGGCCGGGCATCATCTTCACGGTGAAGCAGCCGGTGACGAGCGCCGCAGAGGCCGCGAAACTCAAGTTCCGCATCGGCGGCGGCAACATCAACGAACTGTCCAAGCTCATGGGCTGGAACACCACGCTCAAGCCCGCCACCGAGTCGTTTGAACTGCTGTCCACCGGTGTGATGGACGGCACCTTCTTCCCCGACGAGTCGCTGCAGTCCATGCGGCTGGGCATGGTGAAGTACGCCACCACCTTCCCCGGCGGGCTCTACAACACCAGCTTCGTTTTCATGATGAACAAGGCCAGATACGACGCCCTGTCGGCCACCGACAAGGCGGCGGTCGACAAGGTCTCGGGCGAGGCCGCGGCGCGCCTGTTCGCTGCCGGCTGGGACCGCACCGATGCGGCATCGCGCGAGATCCAGAAGACCACCGGCGTGCAGCGCCAGATGGCCAGCGAGGCCTTCATCAACGATGTGAAGGCCCGCCAGGCGCAACTCGAGGACAAGTGGGTGGCCGCGGCCGAGGCGCGGGGCCTGAAGAACGCGCGCGCCGTGTTGGCCGAATTCCGCGCCGAGACGCAGAAGCTGAAGTGAACAGCTAGCCCGCCAGCGCGGGGAACAGCTTGACCAGCCCGGTGGCCATGACCTCGACCGCGAGCGCGGCGAGGATCAGGCCCATGAGGCGCGTCATCACGTTGATGCCGGTCTGCCCGAGAAAGCGCGCGATCGGCTCGGCCAGCGTGAAGCAGATGGCGGTGGCCAGCGCGATCACCACGCCGTAGCCCACCAGCGCGGCGTGCTGGAAGAAGGTCCTCGCCTGGTCGGCGTAGATCACCACGGTGGACATGGTCGCCGGCCCGGTGAGCAGGGGAATGGTCAGCGGCACCACCGCGATGGAGGCGCGCGACGAGGCGTCGCTCACCTCCTGTTCGGTGACCTTGGCCTCGGCGGGGCGGGCGTTGAGCATGGACAGGGCCGAGGTCAGCAGCAGCATGCCGCCGCCGACCTGGAAGCTGGCCAGCGAGATGCTGAAGAACTCCAGGATCTGCAGGCCGATGACGGCGCAGGTGGCAATGACCGCGAAGGCGCTGAGCGCGGAGATCATCACCGTGCGCCGCCGCTGCTTGCGCGAAAACCCCTGCGTGTAGTGGATGAAGAACGGCACGATCGCCAGCGGGTTGACGATCGCCAGCAGGGTGATGAGCGGTTTGAAATCCATGATGGATTGTGGCCCACCCCCGCCGCGCTATGGCTGCCCGGGCTCGCGGCGGCGGAACATGCCGTAGCCTTCCATGTGCAGCACCTTGTCCCCGTGCTGGTTGAACATTTCCCAGGTGGTGCGCACCAGGCCCACGTCCAGGCGCTTGCTCATGGGGCGCTTCTCGGTGATGGTGTGCTGCAGGCGCAGCGTGTCACCGGGGAAGACCGGTTTGAGCCATTTCAGGCTCTCCAGGCCGGGCGATCCCAGGCTGGAACTTTCGTGCAGGAAGTGGGTGACCATCAGCCGCATGGCCATGGCGCAGGTGTGCCAGCCGCTGGCGCTGAGGGCGCCGAACACCGATGCCCTGGCCGCCTCATGGTCCAGGTGGAAAGGCTGGGGATCGAACTGCCGCGCGAAGGCCACGGTTTCTTCCTCCGTGGGGGTGATGCTGCCCAGGTCGCGCGTTTCGCCGACCTGCAGGTCTTCCCACCAGTATTTGATCGGGCTTGTCGTCGTCGTCGTCGTCGTCATCGTCATCGGCCTCCAGACACGTCCAGCAAACTCATCGTGGTGTAGCTTGCCGCATCCGACAGCAGCCAGGCAATGGCCTGGGCCACTTCATCGGCCTGGCCACCGCGCTGCATGGGCACCTGGTGCTTGAGATCGCGCACGCGGTCGGGCAGGCCGCCCGAGGCGTGGATGTCGGTCTCGATCAGACCCGGGCGCACCGCGTTCACGCGAATGCCTTCGGCCGCCACCTCCTTGGACAGACCGATGGTGAAGGCATCGATCGCCCCTTTGGCGGCGGCGTAGTCCACGTACTGTCCCGGCGAGCCCAGGCGCGATGCCGCGCTGGAGAGGTTCACGATCGATCCTCCCGCGCCGCCGTGCTTCGTGCTCATGCGCCGCACGGCTTCGCGCGCGCACAGCATCGAACCGATCACGTTGATGTCGAACATGCGGCGCCAGCGTGCCACGCTCATTTCGTCGACACGCGCCGAGACATCGACCACGCCGGCGTTGTTCACCAGGCCGCGCAGCGGGCCCAGCTTCGCATCGATCCTGGCGAACATGGCCAGCACCTGGCCTTCGTCCGCCACGTCGGCCTGCACCGCCATCGCACTGCCGCCCTCGGCACGGATCGCGCGCACGACCTCGTCGGCCGCGAGCGAATTTGCGGTGTAGTTCACCGCCACCGCCCAACCCTGGCGGGTCGCCAGCCGCGCCGTGGCCGCGCCGATGCCGCGCCCGCCCCCCGTGACGAGCAGTGCCCGTCCTGTCACATCGCCCATAACCCGCCTCCTGCAAATGTCGGTGGCATGGCGTACAACACGGGCTCGCCACCGAGCCCGCCATTACAACAGCGCCAGGAGACCGCCATGCGTCACACAGTCGACTACTACCTCGCCCCGCAGAGTCCCTGGACCTACCTCGGCCACGAGCGTTTTGCCGCGCTGGCGCGCGAGACCGGCGCCGAGGTGCGCGTGCTGGCCATGGACCTGGGCAAGATCTTTCCCGTCTCTGGCGGCCTGCCGTTGCCCAAGCGCGCGCCGCAGCGCCAGGCCTACCGCCTGCTCGAACTGCGCCGCTTCGGCGAGGCCCTGGGCGTGCCGCTGCACCCCGAACCAAAATTCTTCCCCGTGGCCGGCGACCCGGCCGCGCGCCTGATCACCGCGGTGGCGATGCACGACGGCAGCGATGCCGCGCTGCGCATCACCGGTGCCGTGACCGCCGCCGTGTGGGCGCAGGAGCGCAACATTGCCTCGCAGGACGTGCTGGCCGAGCTGCTGGCCGAATGTGGCCTGGACGGCGCGCGACTCGACGCGTCGCTGCAGCCCGATGTGCAGGCACGGTACGAGGCGCAGACGCAGGCCGCGATCGACCTCGGCGTGTTCGGCGCACCGACCTACCTGGTCGACGGCGAAATGTTCTGGGGCCAGGATCGCCTCGACTTCGTGGCCCGCCGCCTGCGGGCCTGAATCTTTCCACCTCAACACAGGAGATACGCACATGGGTCAGACCATCGAACTCAAGGCCGCGGACGGTTTCAGCTTCCCCGCTTACGTCGCCCAGCCCACCGGCAAGGCCCGCGGTGGGCTGGTGGTGCTGCAGGAGATCTTCGGCGTGAACTCGCACATCCGCTCGGTGGCCGACGGCTACGCGGCCGACGGCTACTTCGTGGTGGCCCCCGCCACCTTTCACCGCGTCAAACCGGGGGTGGATTTGGGCTACACCGAAGCCGACATGAAGGAGGGCATGGGTTTGAAGGCCGCAGTGGAAGGCCTGCCCGCGCCGGGCGTGATGCCCGACATCCAGGCCGCCATTGACCATGCCGCGCAGGGCGGCAAGGTCGGCATCCTGGGCTACTGCTGGGGCGGTTTGCTGACCTGGCGCTCGGCCGCGATGCTCAAGGGGCTGTCTGGCGCCGTGCCCTACTACGGAGGCGGCATGACCGTCGGTGAGGATGCGGGTCGCAAGCCGATGACGCCGGTGATGGTGCACTTCGGCGACCAGGACCACTGGATTCCGCTCGATACGATCGAGGCCTTCAGGAAGGCACATCCTGGCGTGACGGTGCACGTCTACAGCGCCAACCACGGTTTCAACTGCGACCAGCGCGGTTCGTACAACGAAGCCGCCGCCAAGCTCGCGCGCGAACGCACGCTCGCGTTCCTGGCCGAACATCTGGGCTGACGGCCGTGTGGCGCGCTGTGGCCTGTCTGGTGGTGCTGCTGGCGGGGCGGGCCGCGCTGGCGTCCGAGTACAGCGGTCCGCTGTTCGACGCCCACCTGCACTACAACGACGAGGCCTGCACGCACGACACACCCGCGCCGGGATGCCCGCACCCCATGGCCGACGTGCTGGATCGCATGCAGCGCAACGGTGTGCGGGCCATCATCGCCAATTCGCGACCCAACGACGGCACCCGGGCGCTGGCCAGTGCGCGCGAGCAGACGCGCGCGGCTGGCGTCACCGTGGTGCCGTTCGTGCGTCTCTACCGCAACCGCGCCGACTACACCAACTGGTTTCGCGACGCGAGCATCGTCGAGATGGTGAACACCGAACTCGCGCGTGGCACGCCCGCCGGCCCTTACCGCGGCCTGGGCGAATTCCACCTGTACGACAGCGCCAACGCCAACGGCCCGGTGGCAAAGCAGCTCATGGCGCTGGCTGAGGACAAAGACCTTGCCATCCTCGCGCACGTGGACGATGTGGCGATCGACCTGCTGATGGCGCACACGCCCTCGAAAGGGCAGAAGTCCCGGCTGATCTGGGCCCACACCGGCATTGGTGGTTCGCCGGTGGCGCGTGTGGATGCGCTGATGGCGCGCTACCCGCGCCTGATGGGAGAACTGTCGTACCGGCCCGGCCTGACCTGCGGCGACGGCCAGCTCTGCCCCGAGTGGCGCGCGCTGCTGATCAAGTACCCGGACCGCTTCCTGATTGGTTCGGACACCTGGGTCAACCAGCGCTGGCTGTACTACGACGACCTCATGAAGGGATACCGCGCCTGGCTGGGCACGCTGCCGGCCGAGGTGGCGAGGAAGATCGCCTGGGACAATGGCGCCGCGCTCTTTGGCGTGTCCCAACCCACCCCCCGATGATCCAGCTGTACTTCCATCCCGGCACCGCCGCCATGGTGCCCCACATCGTCCTTGAAGAACTCGGTGTGCCTTACGAGCGCGTGGCGGTGGACCGCGTGAATGGCGAGCACAAGGCCCCCGCTTACCTCGCGCTCAATCCCAACGGGCTGATCCCGGTGCTGGTCGATGGCGACCTGGTGCTCTACGAGACCGCCGCCATCTGCCTGCACCTGAGCGACACGTACCCCCAGGCCGGGCTGATGCCCGCTCTGGGCACGCATGAGCGGGCGCATGCCTACAAATGGCTCATGTGGCTCACCAACACGCTTCAGGCGACGCTGCTGGCCTACTTCTACCCCGAGCGCTGGGTCGATGCGGGCAATGTCGCCGGCGCCGCCGAGGTGAAGGCCTGCGCGCAAGCGCGTGTGGGTGTGCTGCTTGACCAGCTCGACGCCGAACTCGCGCGCCATGGTGGCCCGTGGTTTGCGGGTGAAGCGTTTACCGTGCTCGATGCCTACGTGTTCACGCTGTGTCGCTGGACGCGCAACTTCTCCAGCGCACCCGCGCGTGACCGGGCTCACGTGGGGCTCTACCTGCGGCGCATGCTGGAGCGCCCCGCGCTGCGGCGCGTCATGTCCAACGAGGGCCTGGCCGAGCCTTTCGTCTGAGCGGTCAGCGCCCGGAGGAGCGCACCAGATAGCGCTTGCGCCAGAACAGCACCCCAAGCACGCCCGCGATCAGCGCCATCGAACCCATGGCCCACCAGAAGCCAGTCTGCTGGTGAATCAGCGGAATGAACTCGAAGTTCATGCCGAAGATGCCGGCGATCAGGTTCAGCGGCAGAAAAATGGCGGTCAGCGCGGTGAGGGTGCGCATGATGTCGTTGGTGCGGTTGCTCTGCGCCGAGAAGTGCATCTGCACTGCGGTCTCGGCGTTCTGTTCGAGGCGGCGCACATGGTGCACCACCCGTTCGATGTGCTCCAGCACGTCGCGCGAGCGCACCTTGAGCAACTCCAGGCCCTTGGGCCCACCGTTGTGCTCGTTGGGTTCCCAGGTCGCCAGCGCCTCGATCCAGTCTTGCACAGCGGCACGCTGGTCTTCGCAGATCTCGTCGAGCTGGTGCAATGAAATGCGGGCGTCCAGCAGCGAACCCCAGTTGGAGAAGCGCGCCTTAGGGTGCAGCAGTTCGGCCTGCCAGTGGTCCAACTGGCGGGTGAGCTCGCGCCGCAAGGCCAGATAGCCATCGACCATCTGGTTGTCGATGCGCAGCATCAGGTCGGCCGGGCTGGGCGGCAGGTGAACGCCGGCTGCGCGCGACGCCGCGGTGGCGGACGACAGCAGCCGCGCAGCGTACTGGTCCAGCACCAGGCAGCCCGCAGGGTGCACGGTGATGAGCACGCGGTCAAAGACGGCGAAGCCGACCGGGCTGGTGTCGATGCGCCGCAGCACCGGTGGCCCGCCGCGCTTGAGCGTTTGCGTCAGGACCTCGCCGGGGTGCGAGAGGTCGGTCTCGCTGTGACCGGCGGCGAGCCGACGAAACACCAGGATGTCGTACTGCGAGGTGTAGTCGTAGTGCGAGGGCAACTGGTTGTTGAGCAGGTCGGCGATGTGCAGGTCCACCAGCGTCATGCCGCAAAGCACCTGCAGCGTGGACTGAATGGCACCTTGCTCCAGTTCGAATTCGCGCCGGCCGCACGCGATCCACACGTAGCCCCTGGCGGGGAGCACCATCGGCAGGCTCGCCGATTCGCTCACCGACCCGGGCAGGATGTGGAAGACGCGCATCGACGGTCGCTTCAGCCGCGCAGCAGCCGCGCAGCGTCGCGCGCGAAATAGGTCAAAACGCCATCGGCACCCGCGCGCTTGAAGGCCAGCAGGCTCTCCATCATCACCGCGTCGTGGTCCAGCCAGCCATTCTGGGCGGCGGCCTTGAGCATGGCGTACTCGCCGCTGACCTGGTAGGCGAAGGTGGGAACGGCGAACTCGTCCTTCACCCGGCGCACGATGTCCAGGTAAGGCATGCCGGGCTTGACCATCACCATGTCCGCGCCCTCCGCGAGGTCGAGCGCGACCTCGCGCAAGGCTTCGTTGGTATTGCCTGGATCCATCTGATAGACCTTCTTGTCGGCCTTGCCCAGGTTGGTGGCCGAGCCCACCGCGTCGCGGAAAGGTCCGTAGAACGCGCTGGCGTACTTGGCGCTGTAGGCCATGATGCGCGTGTGCACAAGGCCTTGCGCTTCCAGCGCGGCGCGGATGGCGCCGATGCGGCCGTCCATCATGTCGCTGGGGGCCACGATGTCGACACCCGCCCGCGCCTGCGTCAGCGCCTGTTGCACGAGGATCTCGACCGTGGGGTCGTTCAGGATGTAGTTGTTCTCGTCGAGCAAGCCATCTTGTCCGTGGCTGGTGTAGGGGTCGAGAGCCACATCGGTCATCACACCGAGTTGCGGAAAGCGCTTCTTCAGCTCGCGCACCACGCGCGGCACCAGCCCGTCCGCGTTCAAGGCCTCACGGCCATCGGGTGACTTCAGAGCCTGGTCGATCACGGGGAAGAGTGCCATGACCGGGATCCCCAGCGCGACGCAGTCCTCGGCCACCGGCAACAGGAGGTCCAGGCTGAGACGCTCGACACCGGGCATCGAGCCCACGGCCTCACGCCGTCCCAGGCCATCCAGCACGAACACCGGATAGATCAGGTCGGCCACGGACAGGCGGTGTTCGCGCACCAGATCGCGGGTGAAGGCATCGCGCCGCAAGCGGCGGGGGCGGTTGAGCGGGTAGGGGGCAGGCGGGTGCATGGCCGTATTGTGGCAAACGCCCCGCATTGGGGATACCGCCCGGTCGGCTGACGGTTGGTCGGTGACCATGGCGAAAGTTCGCAGGTTGAGGACGTCCGAGGAAAATCTGGGATGGCGTGGCGAACTCCACAGTAAGAAGAAAATACTGCCGCCTCTCGCCCGCACACGCCGACGCCGTGGCGCTATTCTCTTGCCAGCACACTTTGTTACCACCAGGCGTGACACTGCCCGATTCCTGAAGACCCCATGTCTGCCCCATGCTGACCACCAGAAAACCCGCCGCGACCCATGTCGCGCAAGCCAAGCCAGGGGCCAAGGAGTCCGAGTCGTGGTCGCTGGACGATCATTGGCCCACGCTGTTGTCCAGCCTTTCAGACCAGATCACGGAGGGCGCAAGCGCGCTGCAGAACATCATCGACCTGCTGCTGAGCAAAGGCCGCATTTCCCGACAGGAGCACCGTTCGCTCAGCATTCCGACCGAGCGGATCAAGCTCTCGGGCGTCAGCGCGCAGCAGATCAACCGCTTCTATGGTGGACGCATACGGCAGTCCCATGAAAAGGTCTGCATGGCCGAGCTGGTTGAAGGCGTGCTGCAGGAGCGCAAGAAGGATTTCGTCATTCTGGGCATCGAGTTGCGGCGCAAGCTCAAGCCGGTGGAGGTGCTGGTGGACCCTACCGTGGCCCACGCCTTCGTCAACGCGGTGCTCGACTGGGGCATGCCGTTCGGCTCCCACATTGACGTGCGCATGGACCTCAATTCGTGGCCACAGCATGCGCGTCTGCAGGTGCGCGTGACCAATGATGGCGCGCCGCCCTCAAGCGGCGCCTCCATGGACAGCCTGAGCTGGATGTTGGTGCGCCAGATCGCCCTTGCTGCGGGAGGGATCGAGATTGAACGGCTGATGACCGACGAGGGGGTGAGCTTCACTGCCATGTTCACCCGCACCGTGCAGGCCGTGGATGGCATTTCAGCGGTGGACCTGTCGGACAACCAGTCCTCGATGTTCAAGTCGCTCTCGGGCGTATACGTGCTCACCATCTCGCCCACGCTACAGATTCGGGCCGACGTGCGCGATGCGCTGCGCGAGATCGGTATCACTTCAGACAGCGTGGTTGACTTCAATCAGGCGAGGGAAGCCGTCCGCTCGCGCATGCCCAACTTGATCGTTGTCGATGCCGACATGATGGACCAAGGCTTTGACCAGTTCCGCCGTGAACTGCTGCGTGAGGTGTTCGAGTTTCCCTTTGTCGAGATTTCGCCCGACGACAGTTCATTCGACATGTCGGGGTTCGGCGAGTTTTCTATGGCCAAGGTCGGGCGCGGCAACATCCGCGAAGCCCTGGGTACGGCGGTCATGTTTGAGCTCGCAAAGATGATGTAGCTCTTTTGACTACACCAAGTGGCGAAAAAAAACACTGTCAGAACTGACAGGTTGCTTGGGATTCTGTCCCGGTTGGTGTAACATTTCCCCCGGGTCTGCCGAAAGGTCGACCCCCCGCTTTTCCTCCCTGAGCGGGTGCCTTAGTGTGTGACAGCAAGAAGGCTTCCTGACCCGGCCCGCAAGGCCGGGTTTTTTTTGTGCGCTTCACTTTGCTGCTGCCAGACCTTGCCCAGATGCCTCGGGGCTACACTGCCGCCATGCTCTGGGTCAAGTCCTTCCACATCGTTTTCGTGACCAGCTGGTTTGCCGGGTTGTTCTACCTGCCGCGCCTTTTCGTGAATCTCGCGATGGTGCCGCCTGGCAGCGAGGCCGAGCGTGAGCGCCTGCTTCTGATGGCGCGCAAACTCTTGCGGTTCACCACCATCCTGGCCGTGCCCGCGGTGGGTTTGGGGCTCTGGCTCTGGCTGGGTTACGGCATCGGCTGGGGCGCCGGCCAGGGCTGGATGCACGCCAAGCTGGTTGCCGTGCTGCTCGTGTTGGGGTATCACCACGCCTGCGCCGTCACGTTGCGCCGCTTTGTGCAGGGCCGCAACCAACGCAGCCATGTCTGGTATCGGTGGTTCAACGAGGTGCCGGTGATCCTGCTGACGACCGTGGTGGTGCTCGTGGTGGTCAAGCCCTTCTGATACTTTGAAAACCCGATCATCCGCCTGGCCATTGGCATTGCTGTTTGCCGGGTTGGTGGTGTACGCCAGTCTCTATCCCTTTTCGGGCTGGCGTGTTCAGGGGGTTTCGCCACTGGCATTTCTGCGGGCGCCCTTTCCGCAGTACTGGACGGGCTTCGACGTCGCGTCCAATCTCCTGGGTTATGCCCCACTGGGTTTTCTGCTAGCTCTGGCCATGCTCCGTTTGGGCTGGGGGCGAGGAGCTTGGTGGGTCTCGCTGGGGTTGCCAACCCTGTTGTCGCTGGCCGTGGAGACCTGCCAGAACTACCTGCCGATGCGCGTGCCGTCGAATGTGGATCTTGTCCTCAACATGGCTGGCGCGGCGATGGGCGCCGCCGGCGCCTGGGTCATGGAGCGCCTGGGAGTTCTGCGGCGCTGGACGCAGTTCAGGGCCGACTGGTTCGAGCCGACTGCGCACGGCAGTCTCGTGTTGCTGGCCCTGTGGCCGTTTGCTTTGCTGTACCCCCTGCCAGTGCCATTCGGTCTGGGGCAGGTCTGGGATCGGCTGGAGGCCGCGTTGGCGACTTTGTTGGACGAGACGCCTTTTCTGGCTTGGGTGCCCGCGAAGCCGGTGCTGCCGGACCCGCTGAGCCCGCTCGCCGAGGCCTTCTGCATTGGCTTGTGCCTGCTGTCGCCACTGTTAATGGGCTTCGCAGAGATGCGTTCAGTGTTGCGCCGGGGACTGTTTCTGTTGCTCTTTTTTCTGTGCGCGTTTGCGGCGGCGGGTCTCTCTGCCGCCCTTACCTACGGACCCTCGCACGCCTGGGCCTGGATCAATCCCCAGGCCGGCGCGGGAGTTGGAATTGCGCTGCTGGCTGGTCTGGCCATGCTGGGCCTGCGCCGCCGCCTTTGCACCGTGACGATGCTGCTGACTCTGGCCGTCTCGCTCACCCTGCTGAACCGGGCTCCTGACAGCCCCTATTTCGCGCAGTCGCTCGAAGTCTGGGAGCAGGGGCGTTTCATCCGCTTTCACGGTCTGTCGCAATGGCTGGGCTGGCTGTGGCCCTTTGCTGCCCTGATTTTTGGTCTGCGCACCGTGGCACGCGCGTCGGTCACCTCGGGACGACCCCACTAGAATTCCTCCATGACCGAAGAAGCCAAGTCCTACTACGAGCGGCACATCTTTTTCTGCCTGAACCAGCGGGACAACGGAGACACTTCCTGCGCCCAGTACCGCGCCCAGGCTGCCTTTGATCGTTGCAAGTCGCAAGCCAAGGCGCTGGGCCTGTCAGGCGCAGGCAAAGTGCGCGTGAACAAAGCCGGATGTCTGGACCGCTGCGCTGGGGGCCCGATCGCCGTGGTGTACCCGGAGGCGGTCTGGTACAGCTACGTGGACGAACACGACATCGACGAGATCGTGCAATCGCATCTGCGCGACGGCGTCGTGGTGCAGCGCTTGCTGACCCCCGCCGATGTCGGGCGCTGAGTGGTTGGCCATGCGATGAATGCGCAAACCGAGTTCGTCAGGGTTGCGGGGCCCGCCGGCGCGCTGGAGGTCGCGATCGACCGCCCGCCGGGAGACGCCCGTGGCGGCGTGGTGATTGCCCATCCGCATCCGCTGCACGGAGGGACTCTGACCAACAAGGTGGTCCAGACGCTGGCTCGCGCTGGCGTGCAAGCCGGCTGGACCTCAATTCGCTTCAACTTCCGTGGCGTGGGGCAGAGCGAAGGGGCATACGATGAAGGGCGAGGGGAGCTCGACGACCTGCTCGCGGTGACGGCGGCGCTGGCGCCGACGGGCCTTCTGTGTCTCGCCGGCTTTTCGTTTGGCGCTTTCGTGGCCAGCCACGCGGCCGCCCGGCTGATTGGCACGCGTGACATTGAGCGCCTCGTGCTGGTGGGCACGGCGGCGAGCCGTTTCGATGTCGCACCCCTCGCTACGGAACTCCACAGCCGCACGCTGATCGTTCATGGCGAGCAGGACGACACTGTGCCTCTGTCATCCGTCATGGACTGGGCCCGCCCCCAGTCGCTGCCCGTGTTGGTGGTTCCCGGTGGGGGGCACTTTTTCCATGGGCAGCTCCCTCTGTTGCGCGATCTGGTGTTGCGCCACCTGCCCGCTTGAGCGGGTTGCAAGTTCCCCTTTTTTTTGTTCTGTGTTCTGAACTGAAGGATCTGATTTTGTTGCGTCGCTGTCTCTCTCGCCTGGGTGTGTCCTTGTTCGTGGCTCTTGGCCTGGTGCTGCCTGCGCTGGCCCAGATGCCTGTGCCGCCGGAGGTGGCCGCGCGCGCATACCTGCTGCTGGATGTCACCTCTGGCCAGGTGCTTGCCTCCAAAGACCCGGATCAGGCGGTCGAGCCAGCCTCGTTGACGAAGCTCATGACCGCTTACTTGGTATTTGACGCGCTCAAGTCGGGCAAGATCAGTCTCACGCAGACCTTTGGCGTGAGTGAGCGGGCGTGGAAGATGCCCGGTTCGCGCATGTTCATTGATCCCAAGATGCAAGTGCCTGTCGAGGATTTGATCAAGGGCATGATCGTCCAGTCGGGCAACGATGCCACGGTGGCCCTGGCCGAAGGGCTTGCCGGCTCGGTCGAGCGCTTCGTGCAGCTCATGAACGAGCAGGCCAAGGCGCTTGGCATGGCTTCCACGAGTTACCGCAACGTGGAAGGGCTGACGGAGGCGGGTCACACGACCACCGCGCGTGATCTGGCCACGCTGTCAACGCGCCTGATGGCCGACTTCCCCCAGTATGTGCCGTACTACGGTATCCAGCGTTACCGCTACCCCGGCACGCCGGCCGCCAACGACACCAATCGCAACCTGCTTTTGTTCCGTGATCCGAGCGTCGACGGCCTGAAGACTGGGCACACCAACGCGGCGGGTTACTGTTTGGTGGCGACGGCACGCAGGCAGGTGCCGGGTTTGGGCGAAGGAGCTCAGGGCCAGCGGCGCCTGGTGAGTGTGCTGCTCGGGGCATCTAGCGAAAGCGCCCGAGCTGCCGAGACACAAAAACTGCTCAATTGGGGTTACACGGCCTTCGATGCGGTGCGCCTGATTCCGGTCGGCGAGCCCGTGGCCTCGCCGCGCATTTGGAAAGGCAAGGCAGAGCAGGTTCGGTTGGGGAGGCCCGAGGGCGTCGTGGTGTCGGTGCCCGCGGGCGAAGGCGCGAAGTTGAAATCCGAGGTGATTCGCCCCGAGCCGCTCGTGGCGCCCCTGTTGCGAGGCCAGAGCGTGGGCACCCTGCGGGTGACGCTGGCCAGCGGTGCACCAGTGGCCGAAATACCTCTCACTGTCCTCGAAACTGTCGAAGAAAGCGGCATTTTCGGACGCGCGTGGGACGCCATCCGCCTCTGGATTCAGTGAATTCGGCGACGCCAACTCCATCCAGAGTTGGCGGTGGATTGTCCTGAATCCGGCCGCATGCTACAGTAGAGGGCTTTTCGGAATCTTCCGAGGAGTCTTCGTTTTCGCTTTTTCAGACGTTTAGGGACGTTTTAATGCCAACCATCAACCAACTCGTGCGCCACGGCCGGGAGGTCGAAAAGACCAAATCCAAGAGCCCGGCCATGGAAAACTCTCCGCAGCGTCGCGGTGTGTGCACCCGTGTGTACACCACGACCCCCAAGAAGCCCAACTCCGCCCTGCGCAAGGTCGCCAAAGTGCGCCTGACCAACGGGTTTGAGGTTATTTCCTACATTGGCGGTGAAGGCCACAACCTGCAGGAACACAGCGTCGTGCTGGTTCGTGGTGGTCGTGTCAAGGATCTGCCCGGCGTGCGCTACCACATCGTACGTGGCTCGCTCGACTTGCAAGGCGTGAAAGACCGCAAGCAGTCGCGCTCCAAGTACGGCGCCAAGCGCCCCAAGAAGGCCTGATCGTTAGAAGTCCGGTGTTTGCTCCGCCCTGGCAGGTGGATCGAACGCAGTGGCCCACAACACGGAATTGTCCGTGCGGGTCAAGTAAGTGAGAGTTTTGCATGACTCTCGCGGCCCCTGAAAGGGGTGCCAACTGAAGCAATATGAGGTGAAGAAATGCCACGTCGTCGCGAAGTCCCTAAACGTGAAATCCTGCCGGATCCCAAGTTCGGCAATGTCGAGCTCTCCAAGTTCATGAACGTGATCATGGAGGGCGGCAAGAAGGCGGTTGCCGAGCGCATCATTTACGGTGCGCTGGAACAGATTGAGAAGAAGAGCGGCAAAGACCCAGTCGAAATCTTCTCGGTTGCCATCAACAACGTCAAACCCATGGTGGAGGTGAAGTCCCGCCGCGTGGGTGGCGCCAACTACCAGGTGCCTGTGGAAGTCCGTCCTGTCCGTCGTCTGGCCCTGTCCATGCGCTGGATCAAGGAAGCTGCGCGCAAGCGCAGCGAGAAGTCCATGGCGCTGCGTCTGGCCAATGAGTTGATCGAGGCCACCGAAGGCCGTGGCGGCGCCATGAAGCGCCGTGACGAAGTGCACCGCATGGCCGAAGCCAACAAGGCTTTCAGCCACTTCCGCTTCTGATTCGGGCTTCCGCCCAGTAGAGCATCCAGAACCGAGAGCCCGCATGCCCGTCCAGGGTGGCGGGCTCGATCCCTTTTCGGAGTATTTCCATGTCCCGCACCACGCCCCTTGAGCGTTATCGCAACATCGGTATTTCCGCGCACATTGATGCCGGCAAGACCACCACCACCGAGCGCATCCTGTTCTATACCGGTGTGAACCACAAGATCGGCGAAGTGCACGATGGCGCCGCCACCATGGACTGGATGGAGCAGGAGCAGGAGCGTGGCATCACGATCACCTCTGCGGCCACCACCTGCTTCTGGAAGGGCATGGATCTGTCCTATCCCGAGCATCGCTTCAACATCATCGACACCCCGGGCCACGTGGACTTCACCATCGAGGTGGAGCGTTCCATGCGCGTGCTCGACGGTGCTTGCATGGTGTACTGCGCCGTGGGTGGCGTGCAGCCACAGTCGGAAACCGTATGGCGCCAGGCCAACAAGTACAAGGTGCCGCGCCTGGCCTTCGTCAACAAGATGGATCGCACGGGTGCCAACTTCTTCAAGGTCTATGACCAGATGAAGCTGCGCCTGAAGGCCAATCCCGTGGCGATCGTCATTCCCATTGGGGCCGAGGAAAACTTCAAGGGCGTGGTCGATCTCATCAAGATGAAGGCAATCATCTGGGACGAAGCTTCCCAGGGCATGAAGTTCGAGTTCCAGGATATCCCCTCCGAGCTTCAGGCTCAGGCGGCCGAATGGCGCGAGAAGATGGTGGAGGCTGCGGCCGAAGCCAGCGAAGAGCTGATGAACAAGTACCTTGAGGAAGGCGATCTGACCGAAGCCGAAATCAAGCAAGGCATCCGCACGCGCACGCTTGCCACCGAGATCCAGCCGATGCTTTGCGGCACCGCGTTCAAGAACAAGGGCGTGCAGCGCATGCTTGACGCCGTGATCGACTTTCTGCCCTCGCCGGTGGACATTCCGCCTGTGGGCGGCACCGATGACAACGAGGCGCCCACCTCGCGCAAAGCCGCGGACGAAGAGAAGCTGTCGGCACTGGCGTTCAAGCTGATGACCGACCCGTACGTGGGGCAGTTGACCTTCGTGCGCGTGTACTCCGGTGTGCTGAAGAAGGGCGATTCGGTGTTCAACCCTGTCAAGGGCAAGAAAGAGCGCATTGGCCGTATCGTGCAGATGCACGCCAACAACCGTCTGGAAGTGGAAGAAATCCGCGCCGGCGACATTGCGGCCTGCGTGGGTCTCAAGGACGTCACCACCGGTGAAACCCTGTGCGATCCGGATGCCATCATCATGCTCGAGCGCATGGTCTTCCCGGAACCTGTGATCGCGCAGGCCGTGGAACCGAAGACCAAGGCCGACCAGGAAAAGATGGGCATCGCTCTGCAGCGTCTGGCGTCGGAAGACCCCTCGTTCCGCGTGAAAACGGACGAAGAGTCCGGCCAGACCATCATCTCCGGCATGGGCGAGTTGCACCTGGAAATCATCGTCGACCGCATGAAGCGCGAGTTCGGTGTCGAAGCCAATGTGGGCAAGCCTCAAGTGGCGTACCGGGAAACCATCCGCAAAAGCGTGGACGAAGCCGAAGGCAAGTTCGTGCGTCAGTCGGGCGGTAAGGGTCAGTACGGGCACGTGGTGTTCAAGATTGAGCCGAACGAGGCTGGCAAGGGCTTCGAGTTTGTCGACGCTATCAAGGGTGGTGTTGTGCCGCGCGAATACATCCCGGCGGTGGAGAAGGGCGTGATTGAAGCGCTCAACACCGGCGTGCTCGCGGGCTTCCCCGTGGTGGATGTCAAGGTCACGCTGCACTTCGGTTCGTACCACGACGTGGATTCGTCTGAAATGGCGTTCAAGATGGCGGCCATCTTCGGCTTCAAGGAAGGCTGCAAGAAGGCCAGTCCCGTGATTCTTGAGCCGATGATGGCTGTCGAGGTCGAGACGCCTGAAGACTATGCTGGCAACGTGATGGGTGACCTGTCCAGCCGCCGCGGCATGGTGCAGGGCATGGAGGACATGGTCGGTGGCGGCAAGGCCATCAAGGCCGAGGTGCCACTGTCAGAAATGTTTGGCTACTCGACTACGCTGCGTTCGATGTCGCAAGGTCGTGCCACGTACACGATGGAGTTCAAGCATTACTCGGAAGCCCCACGCAACGTGTCCGAGGCCATCGTCGCTGCGCGTTCCAAGTAATTTTCAGCCGGTCTGCGACCATGCGCCGCCCTGTTCCCGTGCGGGGCGAATCAGCAGTGTGGTGCAGACCTTAAACCGTGACACGGGTGTGTTCTTTAGGAATTGAAAAATGGCAAAAGAGAAATTTGAGCGGACCAAGCCGCACGTGAACGTGGGCACGATCGGACACGTTGACCACGGCAAGACGACGCTGACGGCGGCGATCACGACGGTGCTGGCGTCCAAGTTCGGC
>NZ_JBFXCD010000022.1:0-57256 GCF_050182545.1 Hydrogenophaga sp.
CAGCTGGAACCGAAAGTACCAGCGTACCGCCTGGCTGATCACAGCCGCAGGAAATCTATGACCGTGATACGGAGACTTCGTCTTTTGCATCCAGCCAGCTTACGCCATCGGCAACGTGACAAAGCCCCCGGGGCCTGCATGACACCATCCAGGCTCACGAATGCGCTGACGACGATCTTCCTCATTTCATTCCCCCGCGCCACTCCAGCCAGGCCAGCACCAGGACCGCGAGGGCCTGGGCGATGACGAAGACGCGGCCCACGGCAGTGACGCCGTCGACGGCAAATGCCACGTAGCCACTGGCAACCGCCCATGCGACGTTGCCGAGCACGATGAGCATCACGAGCGCCGCAGCCGGTGGCCGCTGACGCCCCGCCACCAGCATCAGCACGGCACTGGCGAGCAGCAGCACGCCGGCCCAGGTCAGCAGCGCCGCAGGCAGCCCCAGCAGCGCGGCCAGAAACGGCGTCAGCGCGAGCAGAGCGACACCCATCGCCGCACAGGTGAAGGCGTCGAAGAGCAGCACCTTCGCAAGACCCGGGCGGGCAGCGGCGTTTGACAGGGTGGACACGGGATCGGTCATGGTGTTCATGGGGGATTCCTTCTGGATCATGTGGATGGGTCGACGGGAGCAATGGCGGCATCTTCAGCCGCAGCCGGCAGCGCGTCGATTACCTTCCAGGTCATGTGCGGTGCACGTGCAGGACGTCAGGGCACCCGAGTTGACCCCGCAGGTAGTCGACGGGCCTTCAGGACAGGACGAACATCCAGCCCCGAGCGCCATCAGGATCCCGTCTGGTCTTCGAGGAGATGTGTCGAAACCGGTGCATCTGGTTCGTCGACTCCAGCATCAACCACCCAACCCGGAGGAATTCCATGTCCAAGATGATTTTCGTCAACATGCCCGTCGCCAGCCTCAAGGCATCGATCGCCTTTTATCAGGCACTGGGTTTCAAGCAAAACCTTCAATTCAGCGACGACACCTCGGCCTGCATGGTGTGGAGCGAGGCGATCCACGTCATGGTGATGACCCACGACAAATGGCGCACATTCACGAGCCGGCCGATCGCGCCCGCAGGCTCCAGCGAGGTCATGCTGGCCCTTTCCTGCGACAGCCGCGAGGCGGTGGACGCCATGAACCGGGCCGCGGCGAAACATGGCGGCACGGCCGATGTGAACCCGGTGCAGGACCTCGGCTTCATGTACAACCGCAACCTGATGGACCCCGACGGCCATGTATGGGAGGCCATGTGGATGGACCTCTCGGCCATGCCTTCGGACGGCCAAGGGCACTGAGCGATGAGAGCGGGACCTGGTCATCCGGAAGTGGATGCGTACATCGCGAATGCAGCGCCCTTCGCGCAACCCATCCTGGCGCATGTGCGCCATCTGCTGTGGAAGACCTGCCCGAACGTGGTGGAGGAGATCAAGTGGGGCATACCGCACTTCGACTACCACGGCGAAATGATGTGCATGCTGGCCGCCTACACGAAGCACTGCTCATTCAGCTTCTGGAAACAATCGATCATGAGCGATGCCCGGCTGCAAGAGAACCCCGACAAGCCGGCATCGAAACGTTTTCTGGGCAAGCTCACTTCACTGGCCGATCTGCCCCCCGATCAGGAACTGGTGGTGCTCATCAAGGAAGCGATGGCCTTGAACGAGCAAGGCGTGAAACTGCCCCCCAGGAAGCCCGCAACGCCTCAGGCGCCGGTGGTGCCGCCCTGGTTTTCGGAGAGGCTCGCTGCCCATCCGGAAGCCAGGGCCGTGTTCGAGAGCAGGTCCCCATCGTTTCGGAAGGAGTACCTCGTCTGGATCCTGGACGCCAGGACCGAGGCGACGCGGGAGAAGCGCATGGAGGAAGCCCTGGCGTGGATGGCCGAGGGCAAGAGCCGGTTCTGGAAGTACGGGTAAAACTTCCGGGCAGCCCCCGTTGACGTGGTGCCAGCGGGCATCCACGTGCCCGAGTGTCTGTCCATGACCTTGATCCTCAGTCGATGACAGTGCCTGCGGGCGTCACCCGCCCGCCCCGTGCAAGCGGGTGGGTGGTGCTGGGGCCCGCAGCGTCACGTGTGACCCGATAGAGGCGACAGGTCAGCGCCGCAGCCGCCACGGCGAGCCCGATGCCGAAACCCCACCACACACCCGCCGGCCCGAGCGCCAGCGGGTGGGCCATTGCCCACGCGGCCGGCAGCGCCAGGGCCCAGCAGCAGGCCAGCGACACGCGGGTGGGCCAGCGGCTGTCGAGCAGGCCCCGCAGCGCGCCCAGGCTGACACTCTGCACCCCGTCAGCCACCTGCATCAGCGCCACCGCCACGCACAGCGCGGCGGTGGTCGCGACCACGGTTTCGTCCGCACTGAATGCGCGGGCAACGCTGCTTCCGCCCAGCGCCAGCGCCGCTCCCGCTGTGCCCATCCAGGCGGTGGCAACCACCAGCGCCGCGCGGGCCAGCGGCCAGCAGGCTGCACGCTCGCCGGCGCCCACCGCCTGCGCAATGCGCAGGCCTGCGGCCGATGCGATGCCCAGCGGCACCATGTACAGCGCCATCGTCACCGACATCGTGATCTGGTTGGCCGCCAGCGCCACGGCGCCGAACGCACCGACCAGCAGCCCGGCGGCCGCGTTGGCGCCGGTCTCGAACAGGTACTGCACGCCCATGGGCGCACCCTCGGTGCACTGGCGGCGCAAGGCGTCACGCCAGGGTGCCGGCGCGTGCAGCCAATGCCGCAGATCGGCCCTTTCGTGTGCCAGCAGCGCCAGGCCCGCGGCGGCGGCCGTGTTCGCCATGAAGCTGCCCAGGCCCGCACCCGCCAGACCGAGCGCCGGCAGTCCGAGGCCGCCGTGCACGAACCAGGCGCTGAACGCCGCGTTCAGCGGCACTGCGGCCGCCAGCACGGCCAGCGCGCTGGCGGGCCGGTCGATGGCGTCGAACAACTGCTTGTAGGCAAAGAGCACGGCCAGCGGCACCAGCGTGGCGGCCGACCAGGCCCAGTAGCCGGCCATCACGGCCAGCACGTCCTGCGGCTGGCCCAGGGCCGGCAGCAGCGGCCAGGCCGCGCCCATCAGCGCCGCCGCGACCAGGCCTGCCCCCATGGCGAGGCGCCAGCCGGCGCGCCGCTGGCTCGACACCGCCGACGCATCGCCGGCGCCAAAAGCCTGCGCGGCCAGCACGCCTGTGGCGTTCATCAGGCCGTAGAGGGTCGCGATGAACACCAGCATCACGGACGCGGCGATCGACACGGCGGCCAGCGCCGCACGACCCAGCGGTGCGACGACGGCGCTGTCCACCAGGCCCATCAGCGCGCTGCACATCAGCCCGGCCACGATGGGCAGCGCCAGGGCGAGCAGCGAGCGCAGGTCGCTGGCGAACCGGCCCATGGGCGCGCGCCGCGTGCCGGCGCGACAGGTCAGCGTGGTCATTTCACTGGCCTTGCATGTAGCGGTCCCAGTAGCCCGCGGCCGGATCGATCTGCTGCACCACATCGACCCACAGGCCCGAGGGGTCCGCGAAACCGAAGCGCCGCTGGCCAAAGGCCTCGTCGGTGAGTGGATACGCCACATGGCCACCGGCGGCGAGAAACGCCGCGTGCTCCGCTTCGGCGTCTTCCACCTGCAGCTCGAAGCACATGCCGGTGCCGGAGAAGGCCTCGGGCCCGGGCGGCGCCGAGGGATGGTCGGGGGTCATGAAGGCCATTGACAGGGAGCCGTCGGCGGCCGTGAGCCAGACGAACCAGTCGCTGTCGAAGCCCACCTGCAGATCGAAGTGATGGACCCAGAAGTCGCGGCAGGCATTCTTGTGGGGGGTGACGATGATGGGATAGCGGTCGCTGAATCGCATGAGGTTCTCCAGAGAAGGTTGCGTTGCCGAAAATACAAACAGACTGTCTGTATATAAGCAATCATCTCAACAAACAGACAGCCTGTCTATTACCATCCGGGTCATGGCCACCAATCCCGAACGATCCGCGCACACCCGCGCTCAGCTGCTGGGTGTCGCGCGTGCGCTTTTCGCGCAACACGGCTTCGCCGCCACCTCGACCGAGGCCATCCTCGCTGGCGCGGGTGTCAAGCGTGGCGCGCTCTACCACCACTTCACGGACAAGGCGGCGCTGTTCGAGGCCGTCTGCGTGGAACTGGTCGAGGAGGCGCTGCCCGCGGTGGATGCCGCCACGGCCAGGGCCGGCGGGGCGCTCGACGCGCTGATACGGGGATCGATCGCCTGGATCGAATTCGTCACGCGCGACGACGTGCGGCGCATCCTGCTCGTGGACGGCCCCACCGTGCTCGGCTGGCAACGCTGGCACGCGCTGGACGACCGCCTGAGCGTGAACGCGCTGCGGGCCGCGCTGCGGGACGCCATCAGCGCCGGTGAACTCAGCTTCGACGGCGATCCCGAGCTGCTGACGACCATGACCAACGGCGCGCTGAACGCCCTGGCCCTGGAGGTGGGCAATGCCGTGCCACCCCCCCCGGCACGGCAATGGCAACGGGCGGTGCGCGGCTTCTGGCGGGCGCTGGCGCGGTAGGTCCTGTGCCCGGAATTCGCCAGTCGGCCCCTCATTACTCAATAAGAACTTGACTGAATGTAGTTTTGATTGATTGCATTTAAATGAAGGTGCTGTGCGGGCACACTCCGTGGCATTCGCCCGCCCCCTTGGGCGGGCATCCACAGCTTCCGGAGCCGTTCGCCATGACCCTCGCCTTCCCCACCTTCACCGCCGGCATGGTGCTGAGCATGTCGCTGATCATGGCGATCGGCCCGCAAAACGCGCACGTGCTGCGCATGGGCCTGCAGCGCCAGCACCTGTGGCTCACGGTGCTCACCTGCGCGCTGGCCGACGTGGTGTTGATCGGTCTGGGCGTGCTCGGGCTTGCGCAGCTCGGCGGGCTGTCGGACAAGCTGCTCGGCGCGCTGGTGGGGGCGGGTGCGCTGTTCCTTGCGGTGTACGGCTGGCAGGCCTTCCAGCGCTTTCTGCGTCCGCGCGCCCTGGTGCTCGACGACGGTGGCCGCGTGGCCGCCGAACCCGTGTCGCCCCGCAAGGCGGTGCTGTCCGCGCTGGCCTTCTCTTTCCTGAACCCGCATGCGTGGCTCGACACCGCCGTGCTGATCGGCACCGCCTCGCTGGCGTACGGCCAGAGCAGCACCACCTTCGGCCTGGGTGCGGCCACCGGTTCGCTGGTGTGGTTCGTCTCGCTGGGCGCGGCCGCCTTCTGGCTGGGCCGCCGGCTCAACTCTTTGCACGTGTGGCGTGCGCTGGACGGCCTGGTTGCGTTGATGATGTGGGGCACGGCTCTCTGGCTGTTGACCAGCCTGTTCTGACCCACCGGAGATTTCGCGATGCAACGCCAACTGCGCGGCGCCGAGGCGCCCGTGACCCTGTTCGGGCCCGACTTTCCGTTCGCCTTCGACGACTGGATCGCCCACCCGCAGGGTCTGGGCGAGATCCCGGCCGAGCACATGGGGCAGGAGGTGGCCATCGTCGGCGCCGGCATGGCCGGCATGGTGGCGGCGTACGAGCTGATGAAACTGGGCCTGAAGCCTGTGGTCTACGAAGCCTCGCGCATGGGCGGTCGGCTGCGCTCGCAGGCCTTCGAGGGCGGCCAGGGCGTGGTGGCCGAACTGGGTGGCATGCGCTTCCCGGCCTCGAGCACGGCCTTCTTTCACTACGTCAACCGGCTCGGTCTGAAAACCCGGCCCTTCCCCAACCCGCTCACACCGGCGGCCGGCTGCACCGTGGTGGACCTGGAAGGCCAGACGCACTGGGCGCGCACGCTGGCCGACCTGCCGCCGCTGTTCAGCGAAGTGGCCGAGGCCTGGGCCCAGGCGCTGGAGGAAGGTGCCGGCTTCACCGGCCTGCAGCAGGCGCTGCGCGAACGCGATGCCGTGAAACTCAAGGCCCTGTGGAACCAGATCGTGCCGCTCTGGGACGACCGCACCTTCTACGACTTCGTCGCCACCTCGAAGGCGTTCTCGCGCCTGTCGTTCCAGCACCGCGAGGTGTTCGGCCAGGTCGGCTTCGGCACCGGTGGCTGGGACTCGGACTTCCCCAACTCCATGCTGGAGATCCTGCGCGTGGTGCTCACCGGTTGCGACGAGAACCAGCACCTCATCGTGGGCGGCGTGCAGCAGGTGCCACTGGGCCTGTGGCAGCACGCGCCCGCCGCGCACGAACTGCGCCACTGGCCCGCCGGCACCACGCTGGCCGGCCTGCACCAGGGCGCGCCGCGCGGAGGCGTCACGGCCATTGCGCGCGCCGCCAACGGCCACGACCTGGCCGTCACCGACACCTGGGGCGTCACGCGCCCCTACCCGGCGGTGCTGGCCACCTGCCAGAGCTGGCTGCTCACCACCGAGATCGCGGTGGAGGAATCGCTGTTCTCGCACAAGCACTGGATGGCGCTGGACCGCACGCGCTACATGCAGTCGTCCAAGACCTTCGTGATGGTGGACCGGCCATTCTGGAACGACCTGCGCAGCAACGGCTGGCCGCAGATGGGCATGACGCTGACCGACCGGCTCACGCGTGGCACCTACCTGTTCGACAACGGCCCGGACAAGCCCGGTGTGATCTGCCTGAGCTACGCCTGGATGGGCGACGCGCTCAAGATGCTGCCCCACGCCACCGAGAAGCGCACGCAGCTCGCGCTGCAGGCCTTGCGCAAGATCTACCCCGACGTGGACATCGCCCGCCACATCGTCGGCGACCCGATCAGCATTTCCTGGGAAGCCGACCCGCACTTCCTCGGCGCCTTCAAGGGCGCCCTGCCCGGCCACTACCGCTACAACCACCGCATGTACAGCCATTTCATGCAGGACGGTTTCGCCCCCGCCGAGCGCGGCATCTTCATCGCCGGCGACGACGTGTCGTTCACGCCCGCCTGGGTCGAGGGCGCGGTGCAGACTTCACTCAACGCGGTGTGGGGCATCGTGAAACACCTCGGTGGCCAAACGCACGCCGCCAACCCCGGGCCGGGCGATGTGTTCGCCGAGCTTGGGCCGATGGCGCTGCCGGACTGAGCCCGGCCATGGAATCGCTCACGCTCGCCCTCTGGCAGTGCCCCTATGCGGGCCAGGCCAGCGAGGCCCTCGTCCTGCTCGACGCCACCGCCACGCAGGCCCGCGCGCAAGGCGCCGACCTGTTGCTATGCCCCGAGATGTCGCTGACCGGCTACCAGATTGGCGCCCAAGCAGTGGCGGCGCTCGCCGAACCGGCCGATGGCCCCCTCGCACTGGCCGTGTCGGACATCGCACAACGCCATGGCATCGCTATTGCGTACGGCTACCCCGAGCACAACCCTGGTGGCAAGCCCTGGAATGCCGCGCAGTTCGTCACTGCCCAAGGCCAGCGCCTGGCGAACCACCGCAAGACCCACCTGTTCGGCGGCGTCGACCGCGCGCAGTTCAGCCCCGGCGTTGCCGCATCCGCTGTGTTCACCTGGAACGGCTGGCAACTCGGCCTGCTGATCTGCTACGACATCGAATTCCCCGAACCCGCACGCGCACTCGCGCTGCAGGGCGCTGATGCGATCCTGGTGCCCACGGCCAACATGGTGCAGTTCGACGAAGTGCAGCGCGTGCTGCTGCCCGCGCGCGCGCTGGAGAACCGGGTGTGCGTGGCCTATGCCAACGCATGCGGCAGCGAAGGCAGCACCGCCTATGGTGGACTGAGCACGGCGTGCGGGCCGATGGGTCAGGTGCTGGCGCAGGGCGGACGCGACGAGGAGTTGCTGCTCGCAACCCTGTCGCGCGCCGAGCTGCAGGCAGCGCGTGCGAGCTCGCAGCTGCCCGACCGGCGCGACGACCTCTTCGGTTCCACCAAACCCTGAACCGCAGGGGTCCGTCAATGGCCCCATTTCAGAGCTGATTCCGCAGGCGCCGCGCGGTCGGTCGGTCGCGCGCGCAAGCGGCTCTCTCGCCCTACAGATCGCACGCCCGCTGCCGATAGCGACTGCAGGGCCTCATGGCCTGCTCGTTTCAGGTGATGTTTCATCTGCAAAACCCACAGCCTTCGAGGCCCTTGTCCCTGCGCCGAGACGGGCGTGCAATCCCCACCGACCGACATGAACCGCTACAAGATTTCCACCCGCCTGATGTTCCTGATCGCGCTGATGTCCGTGCTGCTGTGCGGCGTCGGCGCGATCGGCCTGTACGGCACCCAGCAGTCCAACGAAGGCCTGCGAACCGTGTACGAGGACCGCACGCTGCCGCTCAAGCAACTGGCCGACATCAACTACCTCATCAACCGCAACCGGGCGCTGGTGATGGACATGCTGATCAGCCAGAACCTTGAAAACACTGAGCGCCGCTCCAACGAACTCAAGGCGAACGTCGAGAAGAACCTGACTGTGTGGAAGGCTTACATGGCGACCTACCTCACGCCGGAGGAAGCCGCGCTGGCGAAGTCCTTCAGCGACGCCGCCACCGACTTCTCGCGCAGTGGCCTGATGCCCGCCAGCGAAGCGCTGCGCGGCGGCAACATCTTCGAGGCGCAGAAGATCTATGACGAACAGATTTCGCCCAAGGCTCCCAAGGTGCAGAAGGAGATCGATGCGCTGATGCATTTGCAGACGGAGATCGCACAGCAGGAATACGCCAGCGCCGTCACACGCTTCCAGCGGCTGCGCGTGCTGTCGATCAGCGCCATCGTGGCGGGTGTGCTGATCGCCGTGCTGTTCGGTGTGTTCCTGGTGCGCGGCATCTCGCGTTCGCTGCGCCACGCGGTGGACGTCTCGGCCGCGGTCGCCGATGGCAACCTGACCACCCGCGTGGACACCAGCGGCCAGGACGAGGTGGCCCGGGTGCTGCAGAGCCTGGCCACCATGCAGGCCAACCTTGCGCGCATCGTCGGACGCGTGCGCCACGGCTCGGACGGCGTCTCCACCGCCAGCGCCGAGATCGCGCAGGGCAACCAGGACCTGTCCTCGCGCACCGAGAACCAGGCCAGCGCGCTGGAGGAAACCGCGGCCAGCATGGAGGAGCTGAGTTCCACCGTGCGTCAGAACGCCGACAACGCGCAGCAGGCCAACCGCCTGGCGCAGAGCGCCTCGGAAGTGGCCGCGCAGGGCGGCCAGGTCGTCGCCGAGGTGGTGGGCACGATGCGCGGCATCAGCGAGTCGAGCCGCAAGATCGCCGACATCATCAACGTGATCGATGGCATCGCGTTCCAGACCAACATCCTGGCGCTGAACGCGGCGGTGGAAGCCGCGCGTGCGGGCGAGCAGGGCCGGGGCTTCGCGGTGGTGGCTGGCGAGGTGCGCAACCTGGCGCAGCGCAGCGCCGGGGCCGCGAAGGAGATCAAGCAGCTGATCACCGACAGCGTCGAGCGTGTCGAGCATGGCAGTGCGCTGGTCGACCGCGCCGGCAGCACCATGACCGACGTGGTCGACAGCATCCGCCGGGTGACGGACATCATGGCCGAGATCAGCGCAGCCAGCGTCGAGCAGAGTTCGGGCGTGTCGCAGATCGGCGAGGCGGTCACGCAGATGGACCAGGTGACGCAGCAGAACGCCGCCCTGGTGGAGCAGATGGCCGCCGCCGCCAGCAGCCTGCGCAACCAGGCTGGCGAACTGGTGGAGACGGTCTCGGTGTTCCGCGTCGCCACCGCGCACTGACAGCCCCGGTCCGGCCGTCGCGCGGCTCCCCTACACTGGCGCGAGGCACACGTCGTGCCCGCACAGGAGAACACATGACGACGACGGAGACACATTCACGGGTGGCCCTGGTCACCGGCGCAGGCAGCGGCATCGGCCGCGCCGTGGCACTGGCCCTGCTGCAGGACGGCTACCGCGTCGTGCTGGCCGGGCGCCGGTCCGAACCCCTGAACGCAATGGTCGAAGCCGCGAAATCGGCCGGCCAGCAGGCCTTGGCCGTGCCCACCGACGTGCGCGACGCGCACAGCGTGCAGGCCCTGTTCGACCAGACCGAGCAACACTTCGGCCGCCTGGACGTGCTGTTCAACAACGCCGGCGTCAATGCCCCGGCGGTGCCGATGGACGAGCTGCCGCTGGACGCCTGGAAGGACGTGATCGACACCAACCTCACCGGCGTCTTCATGTGTGCGCGCGCGGCCTTCGCGCTGATGCGCCGGCAGAACCCGCAGGGCGGGCGCATCATCAACAACGGCTCCATCTCGGCGCACGCGCCGCGGCCGTTCTCCAGCCCCTACACCGCGAGCAAGCACGCGGTGCTGGGCCTGACCAAGTGCATCGCGCTCGATGGCCGCGAGTTCAACATCGTGTGCAGCCAGATCGACATCGGCAACGCGCTCACCGAACTGGCCGCGCGCATGACCCAGGGCGTGCGCCAGGCCAACGGCACCATTGCGCCCGAGCCGATGATGGATGTGCAGCACGTGGCCGAAGCCGTTCGCTACATGGCCGGTCTGCCCTTGTCGACCAATGTGCTCAACATGACGGTGATGGCCAGCCAGATGCCCTTCGTGGGCCGCGGCTGATCAGTCCGCGGGTCTGGCGGCGCGGTACAGCGCGCGCACCAGGTCCGACTGGGTGATGATGCCCACCAGGTGCTGGCCGGCATCGATGACCGGAATGTGGTGGTGCCCGCCCTCCGAGAACAGTGGCACCAGTTCGCTCAGGTGCCGCTGCCCGCTGACCACGCGCACCTCGCGCGTCATGATCTGGCCCACCACTTCGGGCTTGCCGGCGGCGTGCAGCGAGCCTCCCCGGCGCATGAGCGTTCGCAAGCGCCGGCCCAGTCCTTCGTGCTCGTCGAGGTCGGCGTGCCGCATGTAGTCCGCCACGGTCACGATGCCCACCACGCGGCGCGACTTGTCCGTCACAGGCAGCGCCTTGATCTTCTTCTGCCGCATCAGCAACCAGGCTTCGCGCAAGGGCGTTCCGGGGCGCACGACCAGCGGGTCAGGGGTCATGACGTCCGCGCAGCGCAGGTTGCCGAAGTTGCGCTGGTAAGCCGCCGATTCGGCGTGGTGCAACAGCGCCTCCAGATCGTCGCGGCTGACGTCGAGCACCTGGTTGTAGTGCGCCAGGGCCGCGTCCAGATCGGCCTCGCTGAAGCGCGCCGAACCGGCCTGTGCCGGCCGCCCCTGGGCGTGCGGATACCGGCGCCCGGTCAGGCCGTTGTAGAGCACGCCGGCGAGCACCAGCAGGACCGAGTTCACCAGCATGGGGAAGACGGCGAAGTGAAAGCTGCTGGCGCCCAGCGCGGCGAACAGCGCGGTGGCGCCGCCCGGCGGGTGCAGGCAGCGCAGCCAGAACATCAGCGCGATGGCCAGCGCCACGGCGGCCGACCCCGCCCAGGCCGCATCGGTGATGGCCATCGCGCACGCGGCACCCACCAGGGCCGACAGCGTGTTGCCCCCGATCACCGCCCAGGGTTGCGCCAGCGGACTGGCCGGTACCGCGAACACCAGCACGGCGCTGGCGCCCAGGGGGGCGACCAGCCACGGCCCCGGGGCCAGCGGCCCGGCCCACCACCGGCTGACCAGGGCCGTCAGCAGGATGCCGAAACCGGCACCCAGGAAGGCGCGCCAGCGCTCCCGGGCATCGACCGCCACGGGCGCCGGCCAGAAGCGGGACAGGAACAGGCCCGGCTGGCGGTGCCAGGGGCTGGCGGATGCGTGTTCGGTCGGCCCCCTGCCGGGGCGCTCGCGCGTCTTGCCCATCTCAGCTGGCCCGCACGGTCGACTCCATCAGGCAACGCGTGACGCGCGGCGGCGCCTCGCCGAGATGGAAGGCCAGCTTGCGGTCGCGCAGCGCGACGTCGGTGGCGGTGACACGGTCGAAACGCCGCAGGTGGTCGGTCCAGGACTCGTCGACGATGACCTCGACGAAGCGCCCCGGGTCGTTGATGTCGTGCAGAAGTTCCCAGGACAGCGCGCCATGGCGCAACCGGCTGCGGCGGCTCTCGTTGACCATCAGACTGCGAAACTCCGGCGCGCGCGCCGGATCGACGAGGTACTCGACCATCACCATCACGTGTCCCTGCGGCGGCGGCGCCTCGATCAGCGGCGCGGGGAAGATGCGCTTGGGCGTGAGGTCGTCCTCCAGGCCGGCGTCGGGCATCAGGCGGTTGGCCAGCGCCATGGCGACCACGCCACTGACGGCCGCGATGCCCAGCGTCACGGGCACGCTGGTCCAGGTGGCGATCTGGCCCCAGAGCGCGGCGCCGCTGGCGCTCGCGCCCATGATGGCCATCTGGTAGATCGACATGCCGCGCGCGCGCACCCAGTCGGGCAGGCCCATCTGGATCGACACGCTCAGGGTGTTCGCGGTGGTGATCCAGGCCGCGCCGCCCAGGAACATGGCCGGCACCGCCACCCCCACCTGGTCGGTCAGCGACATGGCCGCCATGGCGAGCCCCTGCAAGGCCGCGCCGCGCTGCACCAGGCCGTCGCGCGAGTAACGGCGGCGCAGCCGGGGCAGGAAGGCGGTGGCCACGATGGCGCCCGCGCCCATGGACGCCAGCAGCAGCGTGAAGGTGCCCGCGCCTCCGCCCTGCATGCCGCGCGCCAGCAGCGCCAGCAGGGCCAGCAGCGCGGTCGAGTGGAAGAAGAAGATCCAGATGCGCAGCAGCACACCTTTGAGCAGGTAGGACTGCGTCACGTACTGCCAGCCCACGCGCATGGCGGTCATGAGGCGCTCGCGCCCCAGCGGGTTCGGTTTGTGTTCGCGGTGCCAGCGCGTGATGATGATGGCAGCCCCCAGCGAGAGCACCGCGTTCAGCAGGAACACCCAGGCGCTGCCGGCGCTCGCAATCAGTGCACCGGCCAGCAGCGGGCCGATGATGCGCGAAGCGTTCATCGACACCCCGTTCAACCCCAGCGCGGCCGGCAGCTGGGCCCGGGGCACGAGTTCGGGCACGATGGCCGAGAACACCGGCCAGCGCAGCGCCAGGCCGATGCCGTTGGCGAAGGTCAGCGCCAGCAACAGCGCGGGCGTCACCACGCCCAGGAACACCACGACACTGAGCAAGGTGGCCACCACCGCCACCCACAGCTGCGTGACCAGGTAGTAGCGCTTGCGGTCCAGGTTGTCGGCCAGCGCGCCGCTGGGCAGGCCAAGCAGGAACACCGGCAGGGTGGAGGCCGTCTGCACCAGCGCGACCCAGATCGGCGACGTGGTCAGCGAGGTCATCATCCAGGCAGCGGCCACGTCGTTCATCCACATGCAGACGTTGGCCATGAGCCAGGTGGTCCACAGCATCCGGAACACCGGCAGGCGCAAGGGCGCGATGGGCGAGAGGCTGTCGTCGGGACCGGGCATGCGGGAACTGTAGCCGGTGCCGCCCGCCGCTGCCCGGCCAGGGGTACGCGCCATGCACCGGGGCGCCAGCCGGGCCAGGACAAAAAAAGGGCCGCCGACCTGGGTCAGCAGCCCTTGAAACACCTTGGAGACAACAGGATGGATCCACGCGCGTAGGCCTCAAGGCCCACCACGCGTGGCGGGCGTTCAGCCGCCGTTGGCGCGGCGCGACTCGACCAGTTCGGCGCGCACGTCTTCGCGCGTCTTGCCCTGCGCCAGCACCGGCTGCGGGTAGCGGTTGGGGTAGAGCTGGTTGTAGGTCTGGCCCGTGGCGCCGTCGGCCACCAGTTCGCCGTTGCGGATCGCTTCGGCCAGCTCGGCCTTGACCTGCTCGCGGGTCTTGCCCACGGCGGCCACGTTGGCCACCGGTGCATCCGTGCGCACGGCGGCGTACTGCGCCGGTGCCACTTCGTTGAAGCGCTGGCCGGTGGCGCCGTCGGCCACCAGGTCACCGTTGCGAATGGCGGCGGCCAGTTCGGCCTTCACCTCGGCGCGGCTCTTGCCCGCCACGGCGGCAGGCTGGGCGTACAGGTGGGGGGCGATTTCATTGAAGCGCTGGCCGGTGGCGCCGTCGGCGATCAGGTCGCCGCTGCGGATGGCCTGGGCCAGTTCGGCACGCACTTCGGCGCGGGTTTTGCCCACGGCAGCGGTGTCGGCTGCCAGGGCGTGGCCGGCAACGAGGGAAGAGAGGGCGATGGCGACAACAGAGAGACGGGTTTTCATGACAGTTTTCCTTGGAGAGGGTTGAACATGCCGGTCGGTCCGTTGTGCGGTCTGCCGGCTTCGATGCCTCTGCGGAGGGTTTGCGTGCATCGATGGGGTGTACTGTAGAGTTTCTGATTCAGAAGAAAAACAGCGCCGCAATGACAACTATGTTTCTGAAACAGCAACAATGTAGGTGTTCTTACCTGGGTTAACCCGTACTGCCCGTCCCACGGGTGGATCGGCGGCGCCTGCTCGTCAGGCAGAAAGCCACGCCCAGCGATCTCAGCAGTCCAGCACGAGGCGGCCGGACCGGCAACTGGAGACGCAGATCATCATCGACCGATTCGCCTCGCGCTCACGCTTCGTGAGGATCGAGTCGCGGTGATCGACATCGCCTGAAATCACCCGGGTCTCACATGCGCCGCACACCCCCTCCCGGCAGCTGAACTCCGGGTTCAGACCCGCGCCGGTCAGTGCATCCAGCAGGGCCACCCCAGGGGGCACATGGACGGTCCTTCCGGACTTGCGCAGTTCGACGTCGTACCCGCGGGCGGGAGACGCCCCGGGAGGGACCGCCGCGGCAAAGCGTTCAAGGTGCACATGGGCATATCCCAGTTGCGTGCATGCGCATTCGAAGGCTCCCAGCATCGACGCCGGTCCGCAACCATAGACGTGCGCATCCGGCGCATGCCCGCCCAGCAGCCGAACCAGATCGGGTCGGGCACCCTGCTCATCCCTGAAATGCAGTTGCGCCGAGAGCGCCCCCGCACTCTCCGCCACCAGGGCCTTGATGTCATCGACAAAGGCAGCCTGCGCGCGGCTGCGGGCGCAGTACACAAGATGCGCGCGCCGACCCAGCCTGGCGAGGCGTTGCAACATGGCATAAATGGGCGTGATGCCGATACCGCCCGCCAGCAGCACGCTGTTCGAGGCGGCCTCATCCAGCGAGAAGTGGTTGCGAGGTCCACCGAGGTGGACGACCTGACCCACCCGCAGGCTTTCATGAACGAAGCGCGAGCCGCCACGGCTCTGGGGGTCATGCATCACCGCCACCACGTAGCGGTGGCTTTCCCCCGGGTTGATCAAGGAATAGCTGCGCGTGATGCCCTCGCTCAAATGCAGATCGACATGCGCGCCCGCCTCCACCGCGACCGGGAACGATGTCGCCGGGGCGAGGGGCCGCAGTTCCATGCTCACGATGGTGGGAGCCTCGAATCGCAGGCTGTGGACGAGCGCGGGGCGTGATGGAGCCGTCATGACGTCACATGATGTGCAGGCCACCATCGACCATCAGCGTGGTCCCGGTGATGAACGACGCCTCGCCAGAGGCCAGCCAGACGATGGGCCACGCGATCTCCTCGGGCGATGCCCAGCGGCCGAGCAGCGAGGTGTCTCTGCGCTCGCTCCTGAGTTGCTCGACACTCTTGCCCGCGTTCTGCGCCCGGCCAACATGGAAGTCGGTCAGCGTGGAACCAGGACACACCGCGTTGGCGCGAACGCCGTGAGGCGCCTCCTCAAACGCCAGGCTGCGGGTGTAGGCCAGTTGCGCCGCCTTGGTCGCGTCGTACAGCGCCATGCCCTTGCGGCCGGTGACGGCATAGCACGAAGACACGTTGACGATGCTGCCCGCGCCGGACTTGCGCAGCGCCGGCAGGGCCGCGGCGCAGTAGTTGGACATGCCCACGAGGTTCACACCCACCATGGCCTGCCATTCCGCCGGCGTGGCATCTGCGGCAGCGGTGTGGTTGCGCATGGCGGCGTTGTTGACCAGAACGTCCAGGGCCCCCCACTGCGACGTGCATTGCGCCACCGCCGCCCTCGCGGCGGCCTCATCCGCAACGTTGGCGGTCACGCAGGCCAGCCGCGCCGTGGGCTGGGCCTGAAGAATCGCGGCCTGCGTGCGTGCCAGGGCATCTGCATCGGCATCCACCAGCAGCACCGCGGCACCCTCCTGGCAGAACAGGGCAGCGGTCGCCGCGCCAATGCCGGCACCCGCCCCCGTGATCAGCGCGGTTGTACCGCCCAGTCGGTGTGCGCTCATGTCCCGGTCACTCCGCCTTGGCACCGGTGTCCTTGATCACCTTGCCCCAGCGCACGATCTCGGTCCCGATCCAGTCGCTGAACTGCTGGGGCGAGGTGGCGGCGATCTCGAATTCCATGTCATGCAGGCGCCTGGAGATCTCGGGCGAGTTGAGGATGCGCACGATCTCCTCGTTGTAGCGGTTGATGATGTTCTGCGGCGTGCCTGCTGGAGCCAGCAGGCCGATCCACGAGGTGGCCTCGAAGTCTTTCAGGCCCGACTCGGCAAGGGTCGGCACATCGGGCGTGCTCGGGAAGCGCTTGGGCCCCGTGGACGCCAGCAGCTTCAGACGCCCTTCTTTCACGAAGCCCTGCACGTTGCCGGGCACGAAGAAGCCGGCTTGCACGTTCCCGGCCAGCAGATCGGCCACGGCGGGACCCGCTCCGCGATAGGGAATGTGCGTCATGCGGAAGTTGGCCGCCGATTTCATCATCTCCATCGTCAGATGCGATGCGCTGCCCAGCGCCACCGAGCCATAGACGTATTTGGTGGGATTGGCCTTGGCCTTGGCGATGAAGTCCTGCACGCTGGCGATGCCCGTCGCCGGATTGACCACAAGGTACTGGGGGGCCTTCACGGCCAGGGTGATGGGGGCAAGATCCTTCGTGGGGTCGTACGGCATCTTGTCGAACAAGGTGACGTTGATCGCCAGCGGCCCGTTGTATCCCACCAGCAGGGTGTGGCCATCGGGGGCGGCCCGGGTCACCTCGTAAGCACCGATGTTGCCCCCCGCGCCCGGTTTGTTTTCGACCACGAAGGGCTGGCCCAGCGCCTCCTGCAGCTTCGGCGCCAGCAGGCGCGCGAGCACGTCGTTCGTGCTGCCCACGATGGGCACGACGATGCGCACCGGTTTGGTGGGGCGCCAGTTCGCGGCCTCTGTCTGGGCCCAGGCCGAGGCCGCGCTGCAGGCCGCGAGCGCGACCGCCGCCGCGAGTTTCAGGTGCTTTGTCATGAGAAGTCTCCTGTGGTTGCTGTCGTGGGAAATGCGATGTGGTCTCAAAGGCTGAAGACCGGCTTCTTCGTGGCGTCCGCGAGATGCTCGCGCGCCCACTCGACGGGGTCCTGCTCCTTGGGCAGCAGCACGCCGGCGGGGCGCACGTGTTGCGCGCCCGCGTCCAGTGCGGGGGGGGTCTGGCCTTCTTCAAGGCCCAGCGTGGCCTGGTGCAGCATGCGGCGCGCCATCACGATGGCCTTGTCCGTCGGCAGCAGCATTTCAGCCTCGTGGTTCTGGATCGGCCCCATGCTCTCCTGCAACGAATAGTCCTGCGCGGAGAAGCCGAAGATGCCGCTGTAGGAGCGATCTTCGCGTTGCGCCACGCGGTCCATGCCGTAATCGTTGTCGCGGTTTTGCCTGGGAATGAAACTGCCCGGCGCTTCGTACTCGACGTGGATTCCCTTGCCTTCTTCCATGGCCGTGCGCTCTTCTTCGGTCAGCGGCTGGCCCGGCTGCCAGTTGATGCTCCACGCCCAGCAGTTGTGGTCATCGATGGGCACCCACACGTGGCCACCCAGCGCGTGATCTCCAAACGGTGCGATGAGCGTGAACCAGGGAAAGAGCCACTGCGTGATGCGCCAGTAGTACGAATCGGGCTCGCCGTTTCTGCGGCCGAACAGGCTCAGGCCGAACGGCGTCTGTTCGATCTCGAACTTCACGTTGCCGTCCGCCTTGATGTAGTCCAGCGCCTTCACACCCTGGTGCATCGGGTCGGTGTCCACCTCGAAACGGTGCACGTATGACACGTGCGCGGTGTCGATGCCGCCTTCCATGGCCTGCAGCCAGTTGCTGTACTGCAGGCGCTTGGAAACGAAAACATGTTCGGGCGGCAACGTGCACCACTCCAGTTCGGGCGGCGCGGGCTGCTGGTCGGCCGGACCCATGTAGGTCCAGACGATGCCGCCGCGCTCGATGCAGGGGTAGCCCTTGATGTGCATGCGCGCGCAGGCCTGCGGCGCGGACGGCACGTCCACGCACCGGCCCGTGCCGTCGAACTTGACGCCGTGGTACGCGCAGCGGATGCCGTTCTCCTCATTGCGGCCGAAGTAGAGCGAGACGCCACGGTGCGAGCAGAACTCGCCGATCAGGCAGGCCTTGCCATCGGTGTTGCGAAAGGCCAGCAGCTTTTCGCCCAGCAGTTGCACGCGCACCTGCGGTCCATCGGCCTCGGGGATTTCGCTCGACATCAGCGCGGGCACCCAGTAGCGCCGCAGCAGGTTGCCCATGCGGGTGCCGGGACCGACACGGGTGAGCGTTTCTGACATTTCCTTGTTCACGGGTGAGCTCCGGTGTGAGGTTGTACGCTTGGTGATACGGCTGTCCATTCTGTTGAGCGAGTTGACGTTCGTCAACAAAATGAATCGAATGTCCATCAGGTGGACGGATTTCTGCAAAAATGCCCATTTCCGCCTGAAAAATGCGCACCATGAACTCAGAAAACAGCAACGACGGCGTACGGGCAGTGGACCGCGCCCTGGACATCCTGATGGCCTTCCGCCCGGGCGACCACCTGTTGAGCGCAAGCGATCTGCTGCGCCGCGTGGCCTTGAGCCGTCCCACGCTCTACCGGCTGCTGCGCACGCTGGAGCTGCGGGGATTCGTCGTTTCCTCTGGCGAACCCCAGCGTTTCCAGCTCGGACCCTCGGTGGCCCATCTCGCCCACATCTGGGCCTCCGGCCTCGATCTGGCCGAACTCTCGCAACCCATGATGCGAAGCCTGTGGGAGCAGACAGGTGAGACTGTCGCCCTGCTGGTGCACCACGGCCGTGAACGCGTCTGCGTGGCGGAACTGCCCAGCCACCAGCCTCTGAGCTTCAAGCGCGGCGTGGGCTACAGCGAGAGCGTGACCCTGGGTGCGAGCGGGCGTGCCATCCTGGCCTTTGCGAACGATGTGCCCAGGTACCTGGAGGGAAAAGTCCCGCAAGACCAGCGCGCCGCGTACCTGGACGAACTGGCACGCATCCGCGAGGTCGGCTACGCCATCAGCCGGGATGAACTGATCAAGGGCGCGGTGGCCATCGCCGCGCCCTTCTTCTCAGCGGGCGCCAAGGTGATGGGTTCGCTCGCGGTCTACGGCCCCAGTGCGCGCGTGGACGACGCGCAAGTCAACCGCATTGCCCAATGGCTGGTGGAGGCAGCGCGTGAACTCTCGCAGAAGGCCGGCGCCAGGCAGTGAGGGGCACGCAGGCGCCCACGCTCACCCCTGCTGCAGCGGCAGTGCCGTCTTGTAGCGCACCTGCTTGAGCGCGAAACTGGATCGGATCTTCTCGACCTGCGCGATCGGCGAGAGCTGCTCCAGGATGAAGCGCTCCAGCGCGGGCATGTCGGGCACGGCCACGCGCAGCAGGTAGTCGGCGTCGCCCGTCATGAGGTAGCACTCCATCACCTCGTCGCGGATGCCGATGCGCGCCTCGAACTCCTCCAGCGCCTCGCGGCTTTGCTGCTTGAGGCTGATCGAGATGAAGACGTTCAGGTGCAGGCCGAGCTGTTTCGCGTCCAGCAGCGCCACGTACTGGCGGATCAGCCCGCGCGCCTCCAGCGCGCGCACCCGCGCCAGGCAGGGCGAGGGGGAGAGGTGCACGCGCCGGGCCAGCTCCACATTGGACAGGCTGGCGTCGCGCTGCAGCTCACCAAGAATCCTCAGATCGGTCGCATCGAGGTCGTTTGTGCTGGATGTATTCATGTTCGCGGAATTTTATGCGCCAGAACAAGCACGTATTGCGTCGCTTTGGCAGCAACTGCGTGTCCACCGCGCCTACAGTGACCGGTCCACGGAGCATCACCATGAACGACCTTTCAAGGCAGCGGTATTTCGACGAACCCGAGGGCGCCGACCCCGATCCGGCCGAGACGCTGGAATGGCGCGAGGCCCTGCTCTCACTGGCCGCCACGCAGGGCCCGGCGCGCGCGCGCCAGATCCTCGATGAGCTGGCGCGCCTGGCGCGCCAGCAGCGCATTGGCTGGCAGCCCGAGCTGAACACGCCCTACGTCAACACCATCGCCGTGGAGGACCAGCCCGCCTTCCCCGGCGACCTCGCGGTGGAGGAGCGCCTGGCCTCGCTGATGCGCTGGAACGCGCTGGCCATGGTGGTGCGGGCCAACCAGGCGTACGGCGAACTGGGCGGGCACATCGCCAGCTACGCCAGCGCCGCGGACTTGTTCGAGACCGGCTTCAACCACTTCTTCCGCGCAGGAAGAGATGGCGACCTGGTGTTCTTCCAGCCGCACAGCGCGCCCGGTGTGTATGCGCGCGCCTTCCTCGAAGGGCGGCTGAGCGAAGCCGACCTGCTTCACTACCGCCAGGAGATCACCGCGCCGGCCAGCGGCGCGCGCGGCCTCTCCAGCTACCCGCACCCATGGCTGATGCCGGACTTCTGGCAGTTTCCCACCGGCTCCATGGGCATCGGCCCGATCAGCTCGATCTACCACGCGCGCTTCATGCGCTACCTCACGCACCGCCAGCTGCAGAACTGCGAGGGCAGAAAGGTGTGGGGCGTGTTCGGCGACGGCGAAATGGACGAGCCCGAGAGCATGAGCGCGCTCACGCTGGCCGCGCGCGAGCGGCTGGACAACCTGGTGTGGGTGGTCAACTGCAACCTGCAGCGCCTGGACGGCCCGGTGCGCGGCAACGGCCGCATCATCGACGAGCTGGAAAAGCTCTTTGCCGGTGCGGGCTGGAACGTGATCAAGCTGGTGTGGGGCAGCGACTGGGACGGCCTGTTCGCGCGCGACACCACGGGTGCGCTGGTGCGCGCCTTCGCCGCCACGGTGGACGGACAGATGCAGACCTTTGCCGCCAAGGACGGGCGCTTCAACCGCGACAACTTCTTTGGCCAGAATGAAGAACTCGCGCGCCTGGCACAGGGCATGACCGACGAGCAGATCGACCGCCTCAAGCGCGGCGGCCACGACCTGGTGAAGATCCACGCCGCCTACGCCGCGGCCGCCGCCCACACAGGCCAGCCCACCGTGATCCTGGCGCAGACCAAGAAGGGCTACGGCATGGGCAGCGCGGGCCAGGGCAAGATGACCACGCACAGCCAGAAGAAATTCGAGGGCGCGGACCTGATCGAATTCCGCAACCGTTTCAACCTCCCGCTGACCGACGAACAGGCCACCGGCCTGAGCTTCTTCAAGCCCGCCGACGACAGCGCCGAGATGCGCTACCTGCGCGAACACCGCGAGCGCCTCGGCGGCGCCATGCCCCGGCGCGAGACCACCTGCGAGGTACTGCCCGTGCCCGCCATCGACACCTACGCGAACTTCGCGCTGCTGGCCGGCGGCAAGGAGATGAGCACCACCATGGCCTTCGTGCGCATGCTCGGTGGCCTGCTCAAGGACAAGCAGCTCGGCCCGCGCATCGTGCCCATCGTGGCCGACGAGGCGCGCACCTTCGGCATGGCCAACCTGTTCAAGCAGGTCGGCATCTACAGCAGCGTGGGCCAGCGCTACGCGCCGGAAGACATTGGCTCGGTGCTGAGCTACCGCGAGGCGCTGGACGGGCAGATCCTGGAAGAAGGCATCAGCGAAGCCGGCGCACTGGCGAGCTGGACGGCAGCGGCCACCAGCTACAGCGTGCACGGCCTGGCCATGCTGCCGTTCTACATCTACTACTCGATGTTTGGCTTCCAGCGCGTGGGCGACGCGATCTGGGCTGCGGCCGACCAGCGCGCGCGCGGCTTCCTGCTGGGCGCCACCTCCGGGCGCACCACGCTCGGCGGCGAAGGTCTGCAGCACCAGGACGGCAGCAGCCACCTCGTGGCCGCGACCATCCCCAACTGCAAGGCCTGGGACCCGGCCTTTGCCGGCGAGCTCGCGGTGATCCTTGACGCCGGCATGCGCGAGATGCTGGTGGAGCAGCAGGACGTGTTCCATTACGTCACGCTGATGAACGAGAACTACGCCAACCCCGATCTGCCCGAGGGCGCGGCCGCGGGCGTGCTCCAGGGCGGCTACCACTTCGGGCGCTTCGGCGCCGACAGCGCAACGCAGCGCGTCACCCTGCTCGGCTCGGGCGCCATCCTGACCGAAGTGATCCAGGCCGCGCAGACGCTGGCCAGCGAGGGCTTCGGCGTTGACGTGTTCAGCATCACCAGCTGGAGCGAACTTGCGCGCGATGGCATGGCACATGGCGAAGGTTCGCACCTCACGCGACTGCTGGCCGACGGCACAGGCCCGGTGATCGCCGCGACCGACTACGTGCGCGCCGTGCCCGAGAGCGTGCGCGCCTTCGTGCCCGAAGGCCGGCGCTACCTCACCCTGGGCACCGACGGCTTTGGCCGCAGCGACACGCGCGCCGCGCTGCGCGCGTTCTTCCAGGTGGACGCGGCGAACATCGCGAAGCGGGCGCGCGCGGTGACTTCGTGAGCAGGGCTGGCTGGCGTGGGTTGCCGGCGTGAGGGCGAAACGTGAGAGGGGGCAACCCGCCCCGACGGTGACTTGCCCACTTCAGCGCCGCGCATCTGTGCGGCGCCGGCGCCCGGCCATGAGCGCCCGGATACCCGAGCCCAACAGGACTGCGCCCATCAACACGCCCACCGCGTCACCCGCGAGCCGGCCGAGGTTCTCCCACTGGTCGGCGAACAGATGCCCGAGGCCGCCATACAGGACGACCCAGATCGCCTCGCCCGCCACCACGGCCAGCAAGAAACGTGGCCAGGGGTAGCCGGTCGCCCCTGCCAGCAGGTTGACCGGCAGCGCCACCGGCGTGAGCAGGAAGCGGCTGACAAAGACACCCCAGCCACCCCAGACGGCAAACAGCGCTGCCGCACGCTGCCAGACCTGCGAACCAGTGATGCGCCGCGGCACCCGTTTCAGGCCGGCGCGCCCGAACAGGTAGCTGCAAGCATCGCCCGCCATGGCGCCCAGGCACGCCGACAGCACGGCACTTTCGATGGGCAGCACGCCCTGCCGGGTGAAGGCGCCCGCAGCCATCAGCGTCATCGTGGCAGGCAGGGGCACACCGAACGCCGCCAGAAACAGCGTGCCCCCCAGCAAGGCGTTGCCATGGTTGAGCAGGGCCGTCAGCAGCCACTCGCTGACGTCAGTCACCCGGCGCCTCGCGCCGACCGGTTTCGGCCAGGATGAGTGCCTCGACGCGGGCACGTCCCGCAACCGGGTCGATGCCTTGAACTTCCAGCCAGTTGCGCAAGCTGCGGTCCTCATCCCCCGTAGCGGGCAAGCCCAGCGTTTCACGCAAGCGCGATTCGGGCACACCGTACACCTTGGCGATGTAGGGCAGCGTCATCCAGCCGCGCAGCGTTTCCACCCGGACCTGCCCCGCCGCCACGCGCTGCGCGTACTGGTACTGGTGCCAGGCGCGTGCGCCAAAAAGACCCAGCAGGGCCAGCCCCGCCACAACAGCCAGAATGCCAAGCCAGCGCCGCGTGCGCTGCAGGGGACTGGAAGGGGGATGTGAGGACACTGGACCCTAGCGTTTGAATTCGCAGGCCATTGGCAAGCGCGGGACGCTCTTGATGCTGGTGCGGCTGGCGGGGATCGAACCCACGACCCTCGGCTTCGGAGGCCGATACTCTATCCACTGAGCTACAGCCGCAACGCCCGCGATTCTACCAGCCGGGGGGCGCACGCCCGGGTTGCCGCAGGGGGCTTGGCTATAATCACGGGCTGTTTTGCCCCGCTCCGCGACGGGCACGCCCCACTCCCTTCCCGGCACCGATTCGCCACCCTTGAGGACACCATGAGCGACCACGCGCACGACGACGAACACCACACCGGCCCGATCAAGACGCCCACGCAGTTGCTCTGGACGTCTTTCTTTGCGTTTGTCGCCCCCATCTTCATCATCATCGGCCTCGTGTACTACGTGGTGTCGGGTGACAAGCCCGCAGCTGGCGCGGTGGACATGGAACAGGCCACCGCGCAGCGCATCCAGCGCGTGGGCACGGTGGAGCTGCGCGACGCCAACCGTCCATTGGCGTCCGGCGAATCGGTGTACAACGCGCAATGCGTCGCCTGCCATGGGGCTGGCCTGGCGGGCGCGCCGAAGCTCGGCGATACCGCCGCCTGGGCCCCGCGCATTGCCACGGGCTATGACGCCCTGCTGACTTCGGCGCTCAAGGGCAAAGGCGCCATGAGTGCGCAAGGTGGTGGCGCCTTCCGCGACGCGGAGATCGGGCGCGCGGTGGTGCACATGGCCAACGCCTCGGGCGGCAAGTTCCCGGAACCGCAAATGCCGGCACCCGCAGCCGCAGAAGCCACCCCTGCCACCGCGGCGGCACCTGCTGCGGTGACCGCTGCCGCTCCCGCGACCGCTGCGGCCGCACCTGCCCCGGCGGCGTCTACCACCGTGGCTGCTGGTGCGGGCGAAGCGCTTTACAAGCAGGCCTGCGCCGTGTGCCACGTGGCCGGCGTGGCGGGCGCGCCGAAGTTCGGCGACAAGACCGCATGGGCGCCACGTGTCGGCACGGGCCTGGACGCCCTGACCGCCACGGTGATCAAAGGCAAGGGTGCCATGCCGCCCAAGGGTGGCTCGACCGCATCGGATGCCGACATCAAGGCCGCTGTGCAGTACATGCTGGCGGCGGTGCAGTAAGCAGCGCTGCAAGGCCCCAAAAAAGCCGGTCCACTGACCGGCTTTTTTGTGGTCGCGCCACAGGCAGATCAGGCGTGCGGCTGTCGTCGCTGGGGGCTTTGCACAAAACCGTACCGCGTGGGCAGGGCGGACGCCACCACCTGATGTGGCGACCAGCGACCCGCTTCCACCCGTTCGGCCGCTTGCACCATGTCGGCACTGTGCACCAGGCCGACGCCGGCATCGGTGACCAGATACAGCCTGCCGGATTCATCCAGCAGGCTGTCTTGCACGTGAACCGGCGCACCCGTGTGAGACAGCACACGCCCATCGGGCTGCAAGCGCCAGATCCAGGGCGTGGCCTCCAGCTCCACGTACACCCGTTGCGGCCCATTCTGGAAGTACCAGCGGCCCTGTTCGTCCACCGCGTAGTTGCGATGGATGAAGTCGATCAGCTTCTCGTGCTGCAACAACGAACCCTTGCTGTCAGGAAACGGGCCGGCGGCCTGCGTGCGGTCGTCGCGCATGTACCAGTTGCCTCGCGCGTCCAGCCCCAGCCATCCGTAGCAGTGCGGCACATTGGGCCATTTGGCCATTGCAGCCTTGACGATGTCGTCCATGGCGGTGATTGTCATAGGTGGGCGAGCAGCCAGTTTCCCACGGCTTCGGGCATGGCACGCACATGGCCGGGAAGGCCGAAGGGTCCTTGTGACACCGGGAACCCGACATGCCCCCCCTGCGGGGGCTGCCACAACACGACGCTGGCGCTGGTGTCTTGCGGGCCCGGCAACGACGCCGCAGGCACGAAGGGATCGTTGCGGGCGTTCAAAGCCAGCGCGGGTACGCTGATGCGGTGCAGAACCGGCTTGGCCGACGCGCGAGCCCAGTAGTCTTCGGTATCACGAAAACCGTGCAACGGGGCCGTGAAGAGGTTGTCGAACTCGTAAAGATCGCGCGCCACCAGCAGCGCCTCGCGGTCGAACAGACCGGGATGCTGCTCCAGCTTCTGCAACGCCTTGGGCACCATGGAGCGCATGAACATGCGGGTGTAGACCAGCCGGTTGAAGCCACGCCCGATGGCGTGACCGCCGGCGGCGAGATCGAGTGGTGAACACACCGAGGCGATGGCACGCACCCGCTGCTGCGCTTCCTGTCCCATTTCCCCGGCCCAGCGCATCAGCGCGTTGCCGCCCAGCGAAACACCCACGGCCAGCAGCGGGCGGTCGGGGTTCTCGGTGGCGAAGCGGCGCAAGATCCAGTCGATCTCGGCGAAGTCGCCCGAGTGGTAGGCGCGCGGCGCGTGGTTGAGCTCACCCGAGCAACCTCGGAAATGCGGCACCGCATAGGCCAGCCCGTGAGCCGCAGCAAAGTCGGCGAAGGCCACGGCGTACTGGCTGGCCGACGAGCCTTCGAGGCCGTGAAACAGCACCAGCAGCGGCGCGTGCGAATCACTCGCGTGCAAGGCCTCATCCACGTCGACAAAATCGCCGTCAGGCGTGCTCCAGCGGCTGCGCCGCCAGCGAGGCGCAGGCCCGAAGTGGCGGCGCGCCACCAGCGCGGCCCACAGGGTCTGGGTGTTGCCACCCGGCAGCCACCAGGGCGCGCGGTATGCAAAATCGCTGTCGCGTCTCAATGCAACACCGGCTTGCTGGTGAGGACCTCGAGCGGCTCCGCGCGCGAACCCGGGCTGGCGTGGTGGGCCAGCATGCGCCAGCCCTGCGCGGTCTTGGCGTACACGTTGGTCGCGACCACCCAGGCGTGCTGCGGGCCGTCGTCCGTCATCACGGCCACACGTTCGACCACGCTGTGCACGCTGCAGCTTCCCGCGTCCAGCCGGCGGACTTTCTCGGCGTGAGCCTGCACGCTGCCGCTGGCAAACATGGCCTCGAAGGCGGCGCGCACGGCGGCATGTCCCACGAGGCGCGGGCCACCGGGGTGCACGCAGACAATGTCGTCCTCGTCCGCCCAACAGGCCATGAGCCGTTCGATGTCGGCGTGCTGCATGGCGTCGTAGAACGCCGCCTCCGTGTCGTCCGGCGAGCCGGGAGGAAGTTTTGGTTTGCGCATGCGGCGTATTTTGCCGCCTGCGCAGGCGTCGCTCTCATGCCGTATCCCCCTGGCGCACCACCATCGTCGCAGCCCCCAAGGGTATAGTGCCGCGGGTCGGGGCATCCAATTCCGCGGAGGTTTCATGCGCACCCCCATTCAACGTCTGTTCTTCTGGGCCGCGGCCTTGCTGCTTGGCACCAGTCTCACCGGCTGCGGCTACAACGACTTCCAGCGCCTGGATGAGCAGAGCACCTCGGCTTGGTCCGAGGTGCTCAATCAGTACCAACGGCGCGCGGACCTGATCCCCAACATCGTGGCCACCGTGAAGGGCGAGGCGAACTTCGAACAGGAGACGCTTACCCGCGTAATCGAAGCGCGTTCCAGGGCGACTTCGATCCAGGTCACGCCTGAGACACTGAACGACCCGGCGACGATGCAGCAGTTCCAGGCGGCGCAAGGCGAGTTGGGCAGTGCGCTCAGCCGCCTGATGGTGGTGGTAGAGCAATACCCCAACCTCAAGGCCAACCAGGGCTTCAGCGATCTCCGCGTGCAACTCGAAGGCACCGAGAACCGCATCACCGTCGCGCGCAACCGCTACATCCAGGCCGTGCAGGAGTACAACGTTCTTGCGCGCAGCTTCCCCACCAACCTCACCGCCATGGTGTTCGGCTACGGCCCCAAGGCCAACTTCCAGGTGGCCAACGAGGCGGCCATCTCGACACCGCCCGCAGTGGACTTCAAGAAACCATGACGCAGCGCCTGGCCCGGTCGCTGCTGGCGCTGGCGCTGTGGCTCTTGCCGGTGTGGACGCTCGCGCAGGGCCTGCAACCCATCCCCGAACTGCGTGCGCGCGTGATCGACCAGACCGGCACGCTGGATGCAGCCAGCATCGCGGCGATCGAAGCCAGGCTCGCCGCGTTCGAACAATCGAACGGCTCGCAGGTGGTGGTGGTGATGGTGGGGACCACCGCCCCCGAAGACATTGCCGACTACACGCAGCGCCTGGGCGATGCCTGGAAGATCGGCCGGCGCGACGTGGGCGACGGCGTGCTGTTCGTCATCGCCAAGGACGACCGGCGCCTGCGCATCGCCCCCGCGAAGACGCTCGAAGGCGCGATTCCCGACCTAATGGCGCGACGCATCATCGATGGCGCGGTGACGCCAGCGTTCCGCCGCGGCGACTACGCGGGCGGCATCGAGGCGGGGTTGGACCAGATCCTTGCGCGCATACGCGGCGAGGACTTGCCCCTGCCCGCCAGCCAAACCGCACGCACAGGCGGTGACGCCGGCGATTTCGAGTGGATGGAAGTGCTCGTCTTTCTGGTATTCGCCGTGCCCATGTTTTCGGCCGTGTTGCGCGGCATCTTCGGCAACAAGGTTGGCGCTCTGCTGACCGGGTTGGGCGCGGGTGCTCTCGCCTGGCTGCTGACCACGGTGGTCTGGGTCGCGATTGGCGCCGGGCTGCTCGGCATGCTGGCCGCGCTGTTCCTGCAATTCCTGCCGGCACCCACAACCGGAGGCCCTGGTCGGGGTGGTCGCGGCAAGGGTTGGGGCGGTGGTGGCTTTGGTGGTCGCAGCGGGGGCTTCGGCGGAGGGGGCGGCTTCAGCTCAGGCGGCGGTGGCAACTTCGGTGGTGGCGGCGCGTCGGGCGGCTGGTAACGATGGAGCGCACACAAGCATGAACAAGCTGCTTCGCATCCTCAAACACCGTTGGCTCGACGCCTCGGACATCACCCGCGCCCTGCCCGACGACATGGCCGAACGCCTGGCGCGCCGCGTGGCCGCCAGCGAGGGCCGGCACAGCGGCGAGGTCCGGCTGTGCGTGGAGGCGGCGTTGCCCACGAGCTATCTCTGGCGCATCAACGCGAACACGCCGTTGCCGATCATCGTGCGCGAGCGTGCACTGACCTGGTTCGGACGCCTGCGCATCTGGGACACCGAGCACAACAACGGCGTGCTGATCTACCTGCTGCTGGCCGAGCACGCGATCGAGTTCGTGGCCGACCGCGCGCTCGCACGGCGTGTGAGCCAGGCCGAATGGCAGGCCATCGTGGACCGGCTGGGAACGCGCCTGCGCGAAGGTGCGTTCGAAGACGGGCTGACGCAAGCCCTGGAGGAGGTGTCTGCCCTGCTGGTTCTGCACTTCCCCGCCGCAGCGGATGAAGGTCGGCGCAACGAACTGGCGGACAGCGTCGTGCGCCGCTGAGTCCTCAGCCGCGCACGCCGCGCTTGTCCGGGGTGGCGCGGCTGTTCAACGCCACGTTGAGCTCCTGCTGCAGCGCCTTGTTCATCTGGGCAAAGGTCTTGAGCTTGCGCGTGGTCTCGCGCAGCCGATCGGCCATGCGCTTGGAGATCGCGAGCAACAGGCGCGACCCGAGCTTGGGGTCCTCCTTGAGCAGGCGCATCAGGGCCGTGCGCGATAGCACGGCAGCGGCAATGTCGGTGTTGGCGGTGCAGGTGGCCGAGCGCGGGGCGCCGTCGAGTACGCCCATCTCGCCGATCAAATGACCTGGCCCCATGATGTTCACCACCATGCTCTCGTGCAGCCCTGGCAATTCGTTCTCCACCGCGATATCGCCCTCAAGCACCAGCAGCATGTAGTCGGTCTGCCTGACCTCCCCTTCCTGGATGATCACGGTGCCGGCCTTGATGAGCTTGGGGCGCATGTAACCCACGATCTTCAGGGCGTCGCCCAGCGTCAGGTCGGCCAGCGCGGAGGAGGTGACGAGCAAACGGGCCGCCACTTCTTCGGGAGCGGTGTCCGGACTCTCGAATATGGAAGACATGTCGCGCTCGGTTCCTTGTGCTTGTCTCGTTGCAGGATGTTATTCGCTCTGGCGCGAGCCGACTTGCAGCGACCAAGAAAAAGACCGGCACAGGGCCGGTCCATCTCCGAGAAGCAGCGCGGGGCCTTACTTCTTCTGGCGGTACTTGCGCAGCGCAGCAATCTGCGCGGCCATGACCGCCAGTTCCGACGTGGCCTTGGCCAGGTCGAGGTCGCTCTGGGCATTCTTCACGGCTTCCTCGGCCTGTCTGCGCGCCTCGGTGGCCTTGGCCTCGTCCAGGTCGCCGCCGCGGATGGCGGTGTCGGACAGGACCGTGACATGGTGGGGTTGCACTTCCAGAATGCCGCCCGCCACGAACACGAACTCCTCGCCGCCCTCGGCCCTCTCGATGCGCACGGCACCGGGCTTGATGCGGGTGATCAAGGGGGTGTGCCCGGGCAGAATGCCCAGCTCACCGGCCTCACCTGGGAGCGCCACGAACTTGGCCTCGCCGGAGAAGATGGACTCTTCGGCGCTGACCACATCGACGCGGATGGTACTCATGGAATTTCCTTGGGTTGGGCGTTGAGCGCTGAGCATTGAGCGCGCGGGGGCGTCTGCTCAGTCCCCGCTCAACGCACTACGCTGAACGCTGAACCTCGGCTCAGGCGACCTTCTTCGCCTTTTCAAAGGCTTCATCGATGGTGCCGACCATGTAGAACGCCTGCTCGGGCAGGTGGTCGCATTCACCGGCGGTAATCATCTTGAAACCGCGGATCGTTTCGGATAGCGGCACATATTTCCCAGGTGAACCCGTGAACACCTCGGCCACGTGGAACGGCTGCGACAGGAAACGCTGGATCTTGCGGGCGCGGGCCACGGCCAGCTTGTCTTCAGGCGCCAGTTCGTCCATGCCCAGAATGGCAATGATGTCGCGCAGTTCCTTGTAGCGTTGCAGCGTGCCTTGCACGGCACGCGCGGTTTCGTAGTGTTCCTGGCCCACCACCAGCGGGTCGAGCTGGCGGCTGGTGGAGTCCAGCGGGTCCACGGCGGGGTAGATGCCCAGCGCAGCAATGTCACGGCTCAGCACCACGGTGGAGTCCAGGTGGGCGAAGGTGGTGGCGGGCGACGGGTCGGTCAAGTCATCGGCTGGCACGTACACGGCCTGAATGGACGTGATCGAGCCGACCTTGGTGGAGGTGATGCGCTCCTGCAGTCGGCCCATTTCTTCGGCCAGCGTCGGCTGGTAGCCCACGGCGGAGGGCATGCGGCCCAGCAGGGCGGACACTTCGGTACCGGCCAGGGTGTAGCGGTAGATGTTGTCCACGAAGAACAGCACATCGCGGCCTTCGTCGCGGAAGGATTCGGCGATGGTCAGACCGGTCAGGGCCACGCGCAGACGGTTGCCCGGAGGCTCGTTCATCTGGCCGTAGACCATGGCCACTTTCGACTCACCCAGGTTCTCCAGGTTCACGACGCCGGAGTCGGCCATCTCGTGATAGAAGTCGTTGCCCTCGCGGGTGCGCTCACCCACGCCAGCGAACACCGACAGACCGCTGTGCGCCTTGGCGATGTTGTTGATGAGCTCCATCATGTTCACGGTCTTGCCCACGCCGGCACCACCGAACAGGCCCACCTTGCCACCCTTGGCGAACGGGCACACCAGGTCGATCACCTTGATGCCGGTCTCCAGCAGCTCTTGCGAGGGCGAGAGTTCGTCGTAAGCGGGGGCCTTGCGGTGGATTGAGGCGGTCAACGCCTGGTCGACAGGGCCGCGCTCGTCGATGGGCGCGCCCAGCACGTCCATGATGCGACCCAGCGTGGCCTTGCCCACGGGGACCATGATGGGGTTGGCGGTGTTGGACACCACCATGCCGCGGCGCAGGCCGTCGGAGGAGCCCAGTGCAATGGTGCGCACCACGCCGTCGCCCAGCTGCTGCTGCACTTCCAGCGTCAGCGCGGAGCCTTCCATTTTCAGAGCGTCATAAACGCGCGGCATCTGATCGCGCGGAAATTCCACGTCCACGACGGCGCCGATGCACTGGACGATCTTGCCTTGTACTTGAGACATGATGAATACCTTCTGTTTTCTCTGGATTCTGTTGGGCGGCTGCTGCTTCAGACCGCGGCGGCGCCGGCGACGATTTCCGAAAGTTCTTTCGTAATCGCGGCCTGGCGGGTCTTGTTGTAGACCAGCTTGAGTTCACCAATGACGCTACCAGCGTTGTCGGTCGCGGCCTTCATGGCCACCATGCGGGCGGACTGCTCGGAAGCCATGTTCTCGGCCACCGCCTGATACACCTGGGCTTCCACGTAGCGCAGCAGCAATTCGTCAATGACGGTGGCGGCATCGGGTTCGTAGATGTAGTCCCAGTCGCGGCCACCCGCGTTGTCCTGGATCGTGTCCGCGCTGAGTGGCAGCAGCTGCTCGATCACCGACTCCTGCTTCATCGTGTTGATGAACTTGGTGTAGCACACGTAGACAGCGTTGACGCGCCCCTCGGTGTAAGCATCGAGCAGCACCTTGACAGGGCCGATCAGCTTCTCAAGATGCGGCGTGTCGCCAAGACCCGTCACGCTGGAGACGACCTTCGCGCCAATGCGGTTGAGGAAGCCCAGACCCTTGTTGCCGATGGCCACGGCCTGAGCGTCCTGGCCTTTGGCCTGCAGCTCCTTGAGCTGGTTGGTCACGGCACGCAGCACGTTGGTGTTGAGGCCGCCACACAGACCCTTGTCGGTCGTGACAACGACAAAACCGGCGGTCTTGGCGTCGTTGGTCTGCATGAAGGGATGGGTGTACTCAGGGTTCGCCCGGCTCAGGTTGCCGGCGATCTGGCGCACCTTCTCGGCGTAAGGGCGAGCCGCGCGCATGCGCTCCTGCGCCTTGCGCATCTTGGAGGCTGCGACCATTTCCATGGCTTTGGTGATCTTCTTGGTGTTCTCCACCGATTTGATCTTGCCGCGTATTTCCTTGCCTGCTGCCATTGCTGCTCCTTTATCGGGTCAATGGGCCGGTTCAGTACGTGCCGGTTTTCTTGAACTCGGCGATGGCCGCCGACAGTTGTGCTTCTGCGTCCTTGTCCATGGCCTTGTCGGACTCCAGTTTGGTCAGCAGGGCAGCCTGCTTGTCCTTGAGGTGCGCATGCAGGCCCGCTTCGAAGGACAGCAGCTTCTTGACGTCGACGTCATCCATGAAGCCCTTGTTCACGGCAAACAGCGAGGCGGCCATCAGGCTGATGGACAGCGGGCTGTACTGCGCCTGCTTGAGCAGTTCGGTCACGCGGGCGCCGCGGTCGAGCTGCTTGCGGGTGGCTTCGTCGAGGTCGGAAGCGAACTGCGCGAAAGCCGCCAGTTCACGGTACTGCGCGAGGTCGGTACGGATGCCGCCTGACAGGCTCTTGATCAGCTTGGTCTGGGCGGCGCCGCCGACGCGCGACACCGAGATACCGGCGTTGATGGCGGGGCGGATGCCGGCGTTGAACAGGCTGGTTTCCAGGAAGATCTGGCCGTCGGTGATCGAGATCACGTTGGTCGGAACGAATGCGGACACGTCACCGGCCTGCGTTTCGATGATGGGCAGTGCGGTCAGCGAGCCCGTCTTGCCTTTGACTTCGCCCTTGGTGAAGGCTTCGACATAGTCGGCGTTCACGCGGGCTGCGCGCTCGAGCAGGCGGCTGTGCAGATAGAACACGTCGCCGGGATAGGCTTCGCGGCCCGGCGGACGACGCAGCAGCAGGGAAACCTGGCGGTAGGCCACGGCCTGCTTGGACAGGTCGTCATACACGATCAGGGCGTCCTGCCCACGGTCGCGGAAGTACTCGCCCATGGTGCAGCCCGAATAGGCCGAGAGGTACTGCATCGCAGCCGACTCGGAGGCCGAGGCGGCCACGACAATGGTGTAGTCCATCGCACCGGCTTGTTCCAGGGCACGCACCACGTTCTTGATGGACGACGCCTTCTGGCCGATGGCGACGTACACGCAGGTCATGTTCTGACCCTTCTGGTTGATGATCGCGTCGATGGCCACTGCGGTCTTGCCGGTCTGGCGGTCACCGATGATCAGCTCGCGCTGGCCGCGGCCCACGGGCACCATCGAGTCGATCGACTTCAGGCCCGTCTGCACCGGCTGGTCCACAGATTTGCGGGCGATCACGCCCGGGGCGACCTTCTCGATCACGTCGGTCATCTTGGCATTGACCGGACCCTTGCCATCGATCGGCTGGCCCAGGGCGTTGACCACGCGGCCAATCAACTCGGGGCCCACCGGCACCTCCAGAATGCGGCCCGTGCACTTGACGGTATCGCCTTCGGAAATGTGCTCGTATTCGCCCAGAATCACGGCGCCGACGGAGTCGCGCTCGAGGTTCAGCGCCAGACCGAAGGACGGCACGCCATCCTTGTTGGCGGGGAATTCCAGCATCTCGCCCTGCATCACATCGGACAGGCCGTGAACGCGGACGATACCGTCGGTAACCGACACCACGGTGCCCTGGTTGCGCACGTCAGTCGACGCGGCCAAGCCCTCAATGCGGGACTTGATCAGTTCGGAGATTTCGGCGGGATTGAGTTGCATGACTCTTTCCTTCTTTCGTTAAATGGTGTGCAGGCTCGCCCGGAGTATCGACCGTCAGGCCGTCAGGGCAATCTTCATTTGTTCCAGGCGGGCTTTGACCGACGTGTCGAGCACCTCGTCTCCCACGACCACGCGGATGCCGCCGATCAGATCGGGCTGCAACTCGACGTGGAGGTTCAGCTTGCGTCCAAAGCGCTTCTCCAGCACGCCGGAGAGATCGGCCAGCGCGCTGCTGTCGACTTCAAAGGCGCTGTAGACCACGGCGTCGAATGACCCCAGCTGCGCGTTCTTCAACGCGCGGAACTGGGCCGCGATCTCGGGCAGGGCCGCAATGCGGCCGTTGTCGATCACGGTGCGCAGGAAGTTCTGGCCCTGAGCGGGCAGTGCGTTCTTGAGCACCCCGCTCATAAGCGTGAACACCTGCTCGGGCAGGGCCTTGGGGCTGTCGGCAAACTGTCGCAGCTGCTCGTTGGCGGCCACAGCAGCCAGCTCATCGAGCCAGACTGCGGCGCTGGCCGCGTCAGAGCCCACAGCCTTGAACAGCGCTTCCGCGTAGGGGCGGGCAATGGTGGCGATTTCTGCCATGGTGGTCCTTTGGGTGCCGGTCGCTGGCGTCGTGGGGCGGGATCAGAGCTCGGTCTTCAGGCGGCTCAGCAACTCGGCGTGAACGCCGGCGTTGACTTCGCGCTTGAGAATCTGCTCGGCACCTTTGACGGCCAGAGCGGCCACCTGCTCGCGCAGGCCTTCACGGGCCTTGATGACCTGTTGCTCGGCTTCCTGGCGCGCGGCCGCGACAATCTTGGCGGCTTCGTCGGTCGCCCGGGCCTTGGCCTCTTCAATCACGGCCTGGGCCCGGCGCTCGGCATCGGCCAGGCGGGTGGCCGATTCGTTGCGCGACTTGCTGAGCTCTTCCTCGACCCGCTTGTTGGCCACGGCCAGTTCGGACTTGGCCTTCTCGGCGGAAGCCAGGCCTTCGGTGATCTTCAACGCACGTTCGTCCAGCGCCTTGGCGATCGGGGGCCACACGAATTTCATCGTGAAAAGCACCAGGATCGCGAAGACGACGATCTGCGCGAAGAGGGTTGCATTGATGTTCATCGCAACGCCTTTCTGTGTAGGGACAAGAGGTGGGATGCACCTGCTGCGGCATCAGCGGAAAACCGGGCGGCGAAACGGCTGGGCCGATTCGCCGGGGCGCCGCAGCGCGGGGCAGCAGACCGATCAAGCCAGCGTGAAGGGGTTGGCGAAGGCGAACAGCAGCGCGATGGCCACACCGATCAGGAAGGCCGCATCGATCAGACCGGCCAGCAGGAACATCTTGGTCTGCAGGTCGTTCATCAGCTCGGGCTGGCGCGCACCGGACTCAAGGAACTTGCCGCCCATCATGCCGATGCCGACAGAGGCGCCCAGGGCACCCAGACCGACGATAAGACCGCAAGCCAGTGCGACGAGACCCAGAACGTTTTCCATGATGACTCCTTAGAAAGAAACGAAAGTTGAGAGAGGGAAAGTAACGAAAGAAACCGGATGCACCAATCAGCGCACGTCAGTGAGCGTCATGCGCCTGCCCGAAATAGATCAGGGCCAGCATCATGAAGATGAACGCCTGCAGGGTGATGATCAGGATGTGAAAGATGGCCCAGATCGAGCCCGCGATGATGTGCCCAATGAAGAACAGGCCACCTCCCAAGGACAGCGCGGCAAAACCACCCAGCAGCGCGATCAGCATGAACACGAGTTCACCGGCGAACATGTTGCCGAACAGTCGCATGCCATGGGACACGGTCTTGGCGACAAATTCGATCATCTGCATGGCGAAATTCACCACGCCAAGCAGCAAGGCAAAGAGCGGGTTCTTGCTGGTGCCGAAAGGCGCGCTCACCAATTCATGCGCCCAGCCGCCCAGGCCCTTGATCTTGACGTTGTAGTACAGGCAGAGCAGGAACACGGAGATGGACAGGCCCAGCGTGGTGGACAGGTCGGCCGTGGGCACGACGCGCAGGTAATCGGGATAACCCATGGCCGGGCCGGCGGCGTGCCAGATGGCGGGCAGCGCATCCACCGGCAGCAGGTCCATGAAGTTCAGCATGAAGATCCAGCAGAACACCGTGAGCGCCAGGGGAGCAATCAGCTTGCGGCTATGCGCGTTGTGAATGACCGACTTGGCCTGGCTGTCAACCATCTCGACCAGGATCTCGACGGCCGCCTGAAAACGGCCCGGCGTGCCGGACGTGGCCTTGCGCGCGGCCAGCCAGAGCACGAAGCAGACCAGCGCACCCAAGAGGACGTTGATCACCATCGAATCGATGTTGATCACGGAGAAGTCGACGATCGACTCCTGCTTCTTGTTCGTCAAGTGAACCAGGTGGTGCCGGATGTATTCACCGGGGGTCAGCGCATGTCCTTCAGCAGCCATGTTTGTTTGATTCCATCAACCGTTTCAGTTTGGACGACGGGTCTGGATCCAGAATCCAAACCAGTACACCTTGATCACCACCACCAGCCCCACCAGCAAGGCCAGCCAGTTCAGGTCAGGGACGACTCTGGGCGCAGACCACAACATGGCCACCGACAGCAGAATCTTGACCCCCTCCCACAACACGAAGCTCATGAACATCGAGACCACATGCCCCGACGATCGACGGGACAGGGCGCTCGCTGTCATGCCCCAGGCCATCAAGGCCGTCGGGACCACCACCGATGCTGCGCCATACAGCACGGAAAGAACAACCGACACCTGCCGGGTGAACACCCAGCCCAAGGCCCCTGCTGCCATTCCAACCAGCAACTGCACCATCACGATCCGCCAGGCCGACAAACCGGGCTGAGCGGCACGCCACCGAACCGCTTCCTCGCGGTCCAGGGGCTTGAATTCGGGGTCTTGCTCCCCATCTTCCCAGTTGCCTGGGTCGGGCGCCTTCGACGTCACCGGGGGCATTGTCGACATGGCAAATGACAGATGGGTTACGGACACATGCATTTCGGCACAGCCGTTGATTATACGTAGAAACCCCATGCGGTCGTCAAGGCGAGCCGACGGACAAGGCAGCCTTGGCCCACGCGGCCGATAATCCCGCCATGACACCTGCCGCTGCGGGCAATGCCCCTCTTCTTCCCGACACGTTGTGCTATCTCAATGGCGAGTACGCACTGCTGCGCGACGCCAAAGTCAGCGTGCTGGACCGCGGCTTCATCTTCGGCGACGGCGTCTACGAGGTCTTGCCGGCCTATGGCGGCAAGCTGTTCCGGTTCGAACAGCACATGGCGCGGCTGGAGCGCTCTCTGGCCGAACTGCGCATCCGGAACCCACTGACGCGCGAGGAGTGGCTGGCGATCGCGCGCCGTCTTGTGGCGTCCCTGCAGGACAGCAAGGGCTTTGCCCACCAGTTGATCTACTTGCAGGTCACGCGCGGTGTCGCCGTGCGCGACCACGTCATGCCACCCGACCTCGCGCCCACCGTGTTCGTGATGGCCGGTGAAATGAAGCTGGCCACCGCAGCGCAGCGCGAGCATGGCGTGGCCTGCGTCACGGCCGACGACTTTCGCTGGCAAAAGGCACACATCAAGAGCACCAGCCTGCTTGGCGCCGTGTTCTCGCGCCAGATCAGTGCCGATGCCGGTGCGATCGAAACCGTGATGTTCCGCAACGGCTTCCTGAGCGAGGCAGCGGCCAGCAATGTGTGGGTGGTCAAGGGTGGCGCCGTGCTGGGCCCGCCCAGGGACCACCTGGTGCTCGAAGGCATCCGCTTTGGCCTGATCGAGGACATTTGCCGCGAGCAGGGCCTGCGCTTCGAGCTGCGCCGCATTTCGCGCGCCGAGGTGCTGGCCGCCGATGAGCTGTTGCTTTCATCGGCCACCAAGGAAGTGCTGCCCATCACCACGCTGGACGGCACCCCTGTGGGGCATGGCACGCAACGCGGCCTGCCCGGCCCGGTGTATGCCCGCCTGTATGCCGGCTACCAGCAGGCGGTGGCAGCGCAGTCGATCTGAACCTGTAACCCGGCCATGGACCTGCCCCCCGATATTCCTCCCGAGCAGTCGCTCATCACCTACCCCAGCGACTTTCCCATCAAGGTCATGGGGCACAACGTCGAGGGCTTCGTCGAGGCCATGGTGCACGTCGCGCGCGCCTTCGATCCGGGCTTCGATCACCAAACCGTCGAGCGCCGCCCGAGCAAGGCCGGCAACTACCTGGGGCTGACGCTCACGGTGCGCGTCGTCAACCGGGAACAGCTCGACGAGCTCTACCGGACCCTGACCACGCACCCGATGGTCAAGATCGTTCTGTGAACATCCGCCCGCTGGGCCGGGTGGCCTATGCCCCCACCTGCGAGGCCATGCAGGAATTCACCGCGCAACGCGAAGCCGCTACGCCCGACGAACTCTGGGTCTGCGAACACCCTCCCGTGTTCACACAAGGTCTGGCGGGGCGCGATGACCACCTCCTCGCGCCCGGCGACATCCCCGTCGTACAGACCAACCGCGGCGGTCAGGTGACCTACCACGGCCCCGGCCAGGTGGTCGCCTATCCCTTGATCGATCTCCAGCGCGCGGGCTACTTCGTCAAGGAGTACGTCTACCGGGTCGAGGAAGCCGTCATCCGCACCCTGGGCCACTTTGGCGTCACCGGCCACCGTGTCGCCGGTGCGCCCGGCATCTACGTGCGGCTGACCGATCCGGGAGACCATGCCATGCTGCCGCAGCGGCCACAGAAGCGCCTGCCCGGCGCGCCCCTGCCTGCCCCCGACTTCGCCGGCCTGGGCAAGATCGCCGCGCTGGGCATCAAGGTCAGTCGCCACTGCACGTACCACGGCGTGGCGCTCAACGTGGCCATGGACCTGCAACCCTTCCAGCGCATCAACCCCTGCGGCTACGCCGGTCTGCAAACCGTCGACCTTTCTACAATCGGGGTGGCCGTTTCATGGGATGAGGCGGCACAGGTCCTGAGCCAGAAGCTGGCGACCACCCTCTCTCCCTGATCCAACCCGCGCCCCTGGCGCCCACGCCATGACCCGCCCCGACACCCCCACCGCTCCCGCCAGCAGCACCGTCCGCGACGCGCAACCGGCGGCCAGCTACGACGCCACGGCCAAGCAGAAGAGCCAGGCCAAGACGGCGCGCATTCCCATCAAGGTGGTGCCCGCCGAGGTGCTCAAGAAGCCCGAGTGGATCCGCGTCAAGGCCGGCAGTCCGACCACGCGCTTCTACGAAATCAAGGACATCCTGCGCAGCAACAAGCTGGTGACGGTGTGCGAGGAAGCCAGCTGCCCCAACATCGGCGAGTGCTTTGGCAAGGGCACGGCGACCTTCATGATCATGGGCGACAAGTGCACGCGGCGCTGCCCGTTTTGCGACGTCGGCCATGGCCGCCCCGACCCGCTGGACGTTGACGAACCCGACAACCTCGCCAGAACGATCGCCCAGCTCAAGCTCAAGTACGTGGTGATCACCAGCGTGGACCGTGACGACCTGCGTGACGGCGGTGCCGGCCATTTCGTCTCCTGCATCGAAAAGACCCGGGCCCTTTCGCCGCAGACACAGATCGAGGTGCTGGTGCCCGATTTCCGCGGCCGGGACGACCGCGCGCTCGACATCCTCAAGGCCGCGCCGCCCGACGTAATGAACCACAACCTCGAGACCGTTCCGCGCCTGTACAAGGAAGCACGCCCGGGTTCGGACTACCAGTTCAGCCTGAACCTGCTGAAGAAGTTCAAGGCACTGTTTCCGCACGTGCCGACCAAAAGCGGCCTGATGGTGGGGCTGGGCGAGACAGACGAAGAGATCCTGGCGGTCATGCGCGACATGCGCGCGCACGGCATCGACATGCTCACCATCGGCCAGTACCTTGCCCCCAGTGGCCACCACCTGCCGGTGCGCCGCTACGTGCATCCGGACACCTTCAAGATGTTCGAGGCCGAGGCCTACAGGATGGGCTTCACGCACGCCGCCGTGGGCGCCATGGTGCGCAGCAGCTACCACGCCGACCAGCAGGCGCACGGCGTGCTGGAAGCACTGGCCAAGTGACATGACCAGGAGCGCGCGCGACCACCTGAGCGTGCGCAACTACGGCGCCTCGCACGGCAGCCACGACCATGGGCACTTCCAGATCCTCGTCGGCCTGGACGGCGTGCTTGAACTCGAAGTGGTCGGGCGCGGGCGGCGCATCGCGGCCGGCGACGGCTGCGTGGTGCCGCCAGGCGAGCGGCACGATTTCGAGGCGCGCTCGGGCGCCTGCTGCCTCGTGCTCGACAGCCATGCCGAAGATTGGGTCCACGTGGTGCCATGCAGCCCCCCTCCCGCGGCTCTCGCTCTGGCGCGCTACCTTGCAAGGGCCTGCGGTGCGGATCTTCCGCGTGCACAGCAATTGGGCCCCGGCCTGTTGCTCGAAGCCTGGTCCACGCCACCAGGCAGTGCCGCCGCACCACGCCGTCCCCGCCGCTCCGTCGACTGGAGTGCCCTGGCGCGCTGGGCGCTGGACCAGGGACCGCGCGCCACGGTCGCCGACCTGGCCAACCGCGCGCACCTGAGCGCCGCCCAGTTGGCGGCACGCTGTCGGGATGAGCATGGTCAGAGCACCCAGCAATGGCTGCGAGACCTTCGCCTGGCAAAGGCACGCACCCTTCGCACGCAAGGCCTGAGCGTGGCGGACATCGCGCACCGCATCGGCTATCGCTCGCCGTCGGCCCTGACCGCTGCGCTGCGGCGCCGGGCGGGCTGAGACACGCGTTGCGCGACGACAGGCCAGCGCCGCGCGCTGCCGCGCCCCACTAAGCTCGCACACCATGAATGCCAACCTGCTGGCCCTGGGCGCCATCGCGCTGTGGGCATCGCTTGCCGCCTTGGGTGTGGCGCTGTCCCACGTGCCGCCTTTCCTGCTCACGGGCCTGTCGCTGCTGGTGGGCAGCCTGATCGCCTTGCCGCTCTCGCGCTTCGACCTGCGCCGGTGGCGCGTGCCGATGTCCATCCTGGGGCTGGGTGTCTACGGGCTGTTCGGCTTCCACTTCCTGCTCTTCATCGCGCTGCGCCACGCTCCACCTGTGCAGGCCAACCTGGTGAACTACCTGTGGCCTCTGGGCATCGTCGTGATGGCGCCGCTGTTCCTGCCCGGCATGTCCCTCACCGTACGCCACGTAATCGCGGCACTGATCGGGTTCGCTGGCGCGGCGCTGGCCATCCTCGGTGGCGCCGTCGGTGCCGGCGAGGCACGCTGGGCCTGGGGTTACCTGCCTGCGCTGGCCTCGGCCTTCATCTGGGCCAGCTACTCGTTGCTGACGAAGCGGGTGCAGGCCTTTCCCACCGCTGCCATCGGCGGCTTCGCGCTCGCCTCGGGCCTGCTCTCGCTGCTGTGTCACGTGGGGCTGGAGCCTTCGGTGAGCCTGTCCACGCGCGATCTTCTGCTGATCGCCATACTGGGTCTGGGCCCGCTAGGCGGTGCCTTCTTCCTGTGGGACGCGGCGCTCAAGCGCGGGGACGCGCGGCAGATTGGTGTGTTGAGCTTTCTCACGCCCTTGCTGTCCACGCTGACGCTGTTGCTGGTGCGCGGCGAACGGCCAAGCGCAACCGTGGGCGTGGCGGCGCTGATGATCGTCGGCGCCGCGGTAATGGCCACGCGCCAGCCACGCTGAAACTCAGTCCGTCATCAGTGCGGCCGGGTCCTCTGCCGCCAGCACGCTCTGCGCCCAGGTCTGCAGGCGCGTGGTGTCACAACGCAGGATCTGCTGCTTGACCGCGAGGATCTGAGACGGGTGCATGGAAAAGCTGCGCAACCCCAGACCGAGCAGCAGGCGCGTCAGGCTCACATCGCCCGCCATCTCGCCACACACGCTCACACCCTTGCCCTGCGCGTTGCACTGCGAGATGGTGCCAGCCAGTAAGTGCAGCACCGCCGGGTGCACCGGGTCGTACAGGTGGGAGACCGCCTCGTCCGCGCGGTCGATCGCCAGCGTGTACTGGATCAGGTCGTTGGTGCCGATGGAGAGGAAATCAAAATGCCGCAAGAACAGCGGAATGGTCAGCGCCGCCGCCGGCACCTCGATCATCGCGCCCAGCTTCACGTGCCCGTACGGCGTGCCGGCGTTGTCCAGTTGCTCGCGTGCGCGACCAACCAGCGCGAGCGTCTGGCGGATTTCGCTGGCATGGGCCAGCATGGGAATGAGCAGGTTGACCGGGCCATGCGCGGCCGCGCGCAGGATGGCGCGCAGCTGCGCCAGGAACATGGAAGGTTCGGCCAAGCTCCAGCGAATGGCGCGCAGGCCCAGCGCGGGGTTGAGGTGGTCTTCGCCAGAGCGCGAGACGCCGCGCTCCAGCGGCTTGTCGGCCCCCACGTCCACCGTGCGGATGGTCACCGGCAGCCCCTGCATGCCTTCCACGGCACGGCAGTAGGCCTGGTACTGTTCGTCTTCGTCGGGCAGGTTCCCACTGCGCCCCATGAAGAGGAATTCGCTGCGGAACAAGCCCACGCCCACGGCCCCGGCCTTGAGTGCGGCGGCGGTGTCCTCGGGCTGCTCGATGTTGGCCAGCAGTTCGATCTTCTGCCCATCAAGCGTGACGGCGGGCGTGTTCTTCAGCCGCGAGAGCCGCTCGCGCTCGACCTCACCCTGGCGCTGCTTGAAGCCGTATTCGGCCAGCAGGATCGGCGAGGGGTCGACCAGCACCACACCCGCGTCGCCGTCGATGATGACCCAGTCGTCCTGCTTGATGATGTGGCTGGCCGAGCGCGCGCCGACCACGGCCGGGATGTCCATGCTGCGCGCCACGATGGCCGTGTGGCTGGTCTTGCCACCCACGTCGGTGACGAAACCCGCGAACACGCTCTGCTTGAACTGCAGCATGTCGGCCGGCGAGAGATCGTGCGCGATCAGCACCAGAGGGGCCTCTGCCGAGCCGTCACCCGAATGCCGCGGATCCTCAGCGCCTGCCGCAACAGGAGACGCCACGCCGCGCATGAAGCGCAGCATGCGCTCGACCACCTGCTCCAGATCCGCCTTGCGCTCGCGCAGGTACGGGTCTTCCATCTCGTCGAACTGGCGCGCGATCACCTCCAGCTGCGTGGTCAGCGCCCATTCGGCGTTGTAGTGGCGGTCGATGATCCAGTGCTTCACGCCACTGGTGAGCTGCTCGTCCTGCAGCAGCATGAGGTGTACGTCGAGCAGCGCGGTGAGTTCGGGGTGCGCGTCATTCGGGCCGAGGTCGTGCAGGCTGTGCTGCACCTTGGTGATTTCCTCGGCCACCGCGTTGCGCGCCTGGCGCAGACGCTCGATCTCGCTCTCGATCTGATCGACCGGAATGAAATAGTGCGCCACATCCACCCGGCTGGACGCCACGATCACGGCCCTTCCGATGGCAATGCCTCGGGAGACAGCCAAGCCATGGACCGAGATGGTCATGTCATTCGCCTTCGCCGAACTTGTCGTTGATGAGCGCCACCAGCGCGTCCATCGCCACCTGCTCGTCCTGCCCGGCGGTCTCGATCTCGACCATGCTGCCCAGCCCGGCGGCCAGCATCATGACGCCCATGATGCTTTTGGCGTTGACGCGCCGCTCGCCGCGCGACATCCAGACATCGCTGGCGAAGCTGCCAGCGAGTTTGGTGAGTTTGGCCGACGCGCGCGCGTGCAGGCCGAGCTTATTGCTGATGGTCACGGTGGTCTTGATCATGGGTGGCTCGTCGGGCCTGGTTTTGTGGGGCGGTCACCGCCACCTGGATCACGCCTTGCGTCGCACCGATCATGGCGCGCGAAATCAGTGCGTCCAGGGACTCATGCCGGTACGACACGGTACGCAACAGCATGGGCAGATTCACGCCCGTGATGAGTTTGGAGTTGATGCCGTCGATGAGCTTCTGCGCCACGTTGCAGGGCGTGGCGCCGAACACGTCCGTCACCACCAGCGTCTGCGGCCGGTGCATCTGGCGCATCAGCGCACGCGCCTGTGCCAGCGACTCTTCCGGCGGCACATTGGGCTGCACGTCCAGGGCGGCGACGGCGTCGGCGCTGTCGGGAAAGACGTGCAGCACGCACTGTCGCAGGGCCGAAGCCAGCGGTGCGTGCGCCATGATGAGGATGCCGTTCATGGCCGCAGTTTAGCCCGGCAGCCGCTCTGCAGCGCGGCCCAGGTGGGCGCGCAGGAAGACTGCGTAGGCCAGCACGCCACAGGCCCCGAAGATCGCAATGGCGCTGCGATAGCGGTCGGCCTCGCTGCCGCCGAACACGCCCAGCGCGTCGATCAGCAGCCCGATGCCCCATTGCACGGCGAACACACCGGCAAAGATGGCCAGGTTGTAGGCCGAGAGGGCGCGCCCGGCGGCCTCGGCAGGAAGGGCGAGTGCCACGGCCGGCTGCGACAACGAGACAAAGGTGCAGCTCACGCAGTACAGCGCCCACAGCGGCCAGCCCGCGTCGCCGCCCAGCAGCACGATGGCGCCCAGCACGACGAAGCTCAGCGGCAGGCCCCAGGCGATCAGGCGCTCGGGTTGCCACCCGTGACGCACCAGGTGCGGGTTGACCACTCCCCAGAGCCAGAAGGTGCACAGCATCGAAAGGTTGATGGCGAACAGTCCGCCCGCGGCCTCTTGAGGTGTGTAGCCCGCCACCTGCACCATCCAGGGCCCGGCCCACAGCGTCTGCACCGCCACCATGCCGCCGTAGTTAACGAAGCCGATAGGCAGCATCTGTCGGAAATAGGGGTGGCGCCAGATCATCCCGTAGCCACTCGCCGGGGGCGCAGCAGGCACATCGACCAGCGCGGCGTCCGGCTCGCTGCGGCGCCAGTGAGGCACGGTGAGGGCGATCCCCACCATCGACAGCACGACGAGCGCGGCCAGCGCCCAGAACAACCCGCGCCAGCCAGTCAGGGGCATGAGCCACTGCACGGGCAGGGTGGCGGCCACCATGCCGAAGGAGCCGGTCATCAGCATCCACGAGTTCGCGCGCATCTGCGCACCGGGTGAGAGCCAGCGGCGGTAGCCTGTGAGCGGCGCCATCAGGCACGCGCTCACGCCCATGCCGATGAGCACGCGCGCGGCCAGCAGCGCGGTGAAGCTGGTGGCCACCGCGAAGGCCACGCAGCCCAGCACGGCCACGCTCAGAAAGGCCAGGATCACCCGGCGCGGGCCATGGCGGTCCAGCCAGCTGCCCAGCGGCAACTGTGTCAGCGCAAAACCGAAGAAATACCCCCCAGCCAGCAGGCCGAGATCACTCGCGCTGAGCGCCAGTTCCACGCTCAGCGTGGGCGACAGCGTGGCCGTGATGGCACGCAGCAGCGCCGAGAGGAAATAGGCCAGCGCGAACGCCAGAAAGACCAGGATCGCCGCGCGAGACGCGAGCACCTCGCTGACAGAGGCGGCAACGGCGCTGGTGGCGGCACTGTCGTGGCGCACTGGGCCTGGTCGCTGTGCCCGCGTCATGGCAGCTTCAGTCCGTCGAAGAAGGTCGATGTCACCTCCTGTGCGAGCACCGGGCCGTACACCGCCGCCTGGTAGACCTGCGTCCCGCTTGAAAAATGCACCGCCCGCATCTGCACCGGCTGGCCTGAGTGGTCGCGACCCTGCGCGCTCAGCCCGGAGGCGGAGGGAGCACCGCGCACCGTGGCATTCCAGCGCGTGGCGGGATCATCGGCACGGGCCGGCTCCACGCGCACCGCGCCCAGCGTGGCGCGCCGCCAGCCGTCCACGGCGGCGGGCACGCGCCCGGCAGCACCCATGTCCGCCCAGGCCACCGCGAAGGTCAGTCCGCCGGTGTCGCAGCTGTGCATGTGCAGCTCTACCGGCGCCGCACCGTCCAGCGAGACCTGGCGCGTCGCGGTTTCGGGTTTGCACGGCATCAGAGCCTGCAAGGGTGTGCCTTCGGGGCGAAGCTCGCGCCAGTTGAAGGTGGGGGAGCAAGCTCCCAGGGCCAGCAAGGCGGCGACCGCGAACAGGCACGGGCACGGACGGCGGCACGGCGCGCAGCCGGTGACGGGAACAGACATGGATTTCCAGCGAGACGGGCCACGGCCGGGACACCGCAGCAGGGGTGGCCTCGCGCACAATGGCGACATGAATGCTCTGGATGGTATCCGCATACTGGATCTCTCGCGCGTGCTCGCCGGCCCTTGGTGCACGCAAACCCTGGCCGATCTCGGCGCCGACGTGGTGAAGGTCGAACGCCCCCCTGGCGATGGTCATCCGGGCGGTGACGACACGCGCGGCTGGGGCCCGCCATTCCTGCGCGGGCGCGATGGAGCCGACACCGCCGAGGCCGCCTACTACCTCGGCACGAACCGCAACAAGCGCTCCATCACCTGCGACATCGCCTCACCCGCCGGCCAGGCGCTGATCCGCGAGCTGGCCGCCCGGGCGGATGTGTTCGTGGAGAACTACAAGGTCGGCGACATGGCGCGCTACGGGCTGGACTACCCCGCGCTGCGCGCGATCAACCCCCGGCTGGTGTACTGCTCCATCACCGGTTTCGGCCAGACCGGCCCCTACCGGGAGCGCGCGGGTTACGACTTCGCGATCCAGGCCATGGGCGGCCTCATGAGCGTGACCGGCGAGCGCGACGACCTTGCGGGCGGTGGCCCGCAGAAGGTCGGCGTGGCGGTCTCCGATCTGTTCACCGGCCTGTACGCCACGGTGGCCATCCAGGCCGCTCTGCGCCACGCCGAACGCACCGGCGAAGGCCAGCACATCGACATGGCGCTGCTGGACACGCAGGTGGCGATGCTCGCCAACCTGGGTGCCAACTACCTGGTGCGCGGCCGCGAGGAAGGCAAGGTGCCGGGCCGCGCCGGCAACGCGCACGCCAACATCGTGCCGTACCAGGTGTTCGAGGTCGCGCCCGACGCGCAGGGGCAGGCCCAGCACATCATCCTGGCGGTGGGCAACGACGGCCAGTTCGCCAAGTTCTGCGCCGTCGCAGGGTGCCCGGAACTGGCCACCGACCCGCGCTTCGCCCTGAACCAGAACCGCGTGCGCCACCGCGACGTGCTCGTGCCTCTGCTGGCCGATGTCCTCAAGACGCGGGGCAAGGCCGACTGGCTGTCCGCGCTGGAAGCCGCCCGGGTACCCTGCGGCCCGATCAACAACCTGGCCGAGGTGTTTGCCGACGCGCATGTGCGCTCACGCGAGATGGTGCACACCTGGGCGCATCCGCTGGCGGATGCCGTGGACCTGGTGGCCAGCCCGATGAAGCTGGGCGCCACCCCGGTTCGCAACGACCTGCCTCCGCCCCTGCTGGGCCAGCACACCGCCGAAGTGCTAGGCGACTGGCTGGCGATGCCACCTGACCGCGTGGAAGAACTGCGCCGCGGCGGCGCTGTCTGAGCCCGCTCTGCGGACTTGCCCCATGAACGAAACCCGCCCGCCCGAACAAGCCCTGCCGACCCCAGCGTCGCTGCGTGGCGCGGGCCTGGCCGCCGCCGCGCGTGGCGAACCGCTGGTGGTCATGACCACACTGGAAGGCTGTCCGTACTGCGCCATCGTGCGTGGCCACTACCTGCTGCCGATGCGGCGCGAGGGCACGGTGCACGCTGTGCAACTCGACGTGCGCGACCGACGCAGCAGCCTGCAGGGATTCGATGGGCAACTGACCACGCCGGCCGGGCAGGCGCGTGCCTGGAACGCCCTGTTCACGCCGACCGTGCTGTTCTTTGGCCCGGATGGCCGAGAACTCGCCGAGCGCCTGGTGGGCGTCGCAGTGCCCGATTTCTATGGCGAGTACCTTGAAGCTCGCCTCGCCGAGGCACGTCAGAAGCTCAGGTAGACCGGCGGCTTCCGCCGCGCAGGTCACTTCAGCGCGCCAAACACTTTCTTGAGGATCGCGCTGCCGGTGCCCACCGGGTCCTGGCGGATCTTGCGCTCCTCCTCGCCGATGATGGTGTAGAGCCCGTCCAGCGACTTGCCGGTGACATAACGCTGGATGTTGGCGTCCTCCGACTTCACCAGTCCAAAGCCAGCGGCTTTGCCCGCGACCCGGTTGTACTGCTTTGCCAGGCCCACTTTTTCGGTGGCCTGGGTCACGATGGGCAGGAATTTCTCGCCCAGTGGCGTGCGCGTTTTCTCCGCGAAGAACTGCGTCACCGAGTTATCGCCACCCCCCAGGATGTTCTTGGCGTCGGTCACGCTCATCGACTTCACCGCCCCCAGCAGCACATCGCGCCCGACCGGCACAGCCGCCTCGGCCGCACGGTTCATGCTGGTCACCAGCTCGTCCACCCGCTTGCCCTGTCCGGTCAGCTTGAGCAACCGGGATGCGTCCTCAAGATACCCGGGCAAAGGAATCCGAACTTTTGGATTGCCCAGGAATCCATCAGTCTTGCCGAGAAGAGCCACCGCCGCCATGGCGCCCTTTTCAAGCGCCACCTTGATGCCCTGGCTGGCATCGCCTTCGGTGAGGTCCCCCAGCGAGATCGCCCTGGCCTGCCTGTGGACGGCGAGGATGAGCAAGCCCAGCATCGCGGGGGTGGACTGGGTAAACTGGCGGCGCTGCATGGCGGTTCCTCCGGGTGGCAAGCAGTTCAATGAAAGACGTGGGGCAATGTAGCCCCCGGGAAGTGAAAAGACAATGACCGATCTCAGCCCCGACGGCCTGCGCCGCCGCCGCAGCCTCAAGGCCGCCGCCGCGCTCGGTGCTGTCAGTGCACTTGGCCTGGGCGCCTGCGCCGGCCGCGACAGGGCACCCGATTCCACCTTTGTGCTGCTCGACGGCAGCAAGGCCACCACCGCCGACCTCAAGGGCAAGGTGACCTTGGTGAACTTCTGGGCCACCACCTGCGTGACGTGTGTGAAGGAAATGCCCTCCATCGTCGCCACCTACCAGAAGTACCAGGACAAAGGCTTCGAGACCGTGGCCGTTGCCATGGAATACGACCCACCGTCCTGGGTGCTCAATTTCGCGCAGACACGCCAACTGCCGTTCAAGGTGGCGTTGGACAACACCGGCGAGATCGCCCGGCAGTGGGGCGAGGTCAAGCTCACACCCACCACCTACCTGGTGGACAAGCAGGGCCACATCGTCAAACGTTTTGTGGGCGAGCCGGATTTTGCGGCGCTGCACAAACAGATCGAGGAACTGCTGGCACAGGCCTGAACCTGCGCCAGCGCGGGCCTCAAGAACAGAAAAGCCGGGGCGACGACCCCGGCTTTTCTGTTGCTGCAGGTGGGCGCGTACATCGCATGCGCCCTGACGCATTCACTCCTTGCGGAAGTTGTCGTGGCACGCCTTGCAGCTCTGCCCCACCGCGCCGAAGGCGGTCTTGATGGCATCGAGGTTGCCGGTCTTGGCTGCGGCATTCAACTTCGCGGTCTCGCCCTGCAGGCGTTCCGAAGCGTCCTTGAACTTGGCCTGTTCCGTCCAGATCACGGGCAGCGCACGGGTATCGCCCTTGTCCGTTCCGGCCACAAAACCTTCCCACGGCAGCTTGCTCATGGTCTCCACCAGGGCGGCACTGTCGGCGGCCACCTTGGCATCGAACGGGATCCGGCCATTCGCCATGGCACCGATGCGCCCGAAGTGGTTGGCCATGACGGTCAGAGCGGCCTTGCGGTATTTCACCGCGTCCTACGGCTTCTGGAACTGCGCCAGGGCGGGCGCTGACAGGGAGGCGAAAGCAACGGCCAATGCAAGCGGGGCGACTGTTTTCATGAAAACTCCTGAACAAATCAAATGTGTGGGAGAGGCGATGTGGCTCTGCGGCCACCCGCAGAGGAGTGCGGGGGTCAAACCAAAGTTCCGCAGGAACTGTTTTCCCGGGTATCTTCTCCATACGGCGTTGCCCCACCATTCACCTTTGCTGCCACGCACCATGTACACCATCCGCGTCTGGGACCTGCCCACCCGTCTGTTCCACTGGCTGCTGGCCCTCTGCGTCGTAGGTTTGGTGGTCACTGGCAGCCTAGGTGGCAATTGGATGAACTGGCATCTGCGTCTGGGTTACGCCGTTCTGACCCTGCTGCTGTTCCGGCTGGTGTGGGGGTTCATAGGCGGACACTGGTCGCGCTTTTCCAGCTTCCTCTACGGGCCATCGGCATTGCTCGCGCATCTGCGAGGCCGCGGCCGACCCGAACACGACGTGGGGCACAGTCCGCTGGGCTCGCTGTCGGTGTTTGCGCTGTTGCTGATCCTGTGCGCCCAGGTGGGCACGGGTTTGATGAGCGACGACGAGATCGCCTTCTTCGGCCCCCTGGTGCGCTTCGTTTCAGGTGACACCGTGTCCCTGGCCACCAGCTATCACAAGAACGTGGGCAAGTTCATCGTGCTGGCGCTCGTGGCGCTTCACCTGGGCGCGATCCTTTTCTACAAGCTGGTGAAACAGCAAAGCCTGGTGCGCCCTATGGTCGTGGGCGACAAGCTGCTCGCTCACGACCTGCCCAGCGCGCGCGACACCGTAAGCAGCCGGCTGTTGGCGCTTGTGGTGCTGATCGTGTGCGGGGCAGGAGTTGCCTGGCTTGTCTCACTGGGCAACGCCTTCTGAGATCGCCTCAAGGCTGTCGTATAGTGGCTGCCACGCCATTGCCAGGGTTCCGTGCCCGCCTCTCCGCCAACATGAACGCCCCCGGAACCGCCGAGATCTCCCTGAGATCCGCCCAGTTTCCCGACGACCTGCAGACCATTCGCGAGCTGTTTCTGGACTACCAGGCCGGGCTGGGCATCGATCTGTGCTTCCAGGGGTTCGAGACCGAGCTCGCCGAACTGCCGGGTGCCTATGCGGCGCCCGCCGGCGCCCTGTTGCTCGCCCTGGTGGACGGCCAGCCCGCCGGCTGCTGCGCACTGCGGCCCTTGCCCGATACCGACCACTTGAACGCCTGCGAGATGAAGCGCCTCTTCGTGCGTCCCGCGTTTCGCGGCTTCGGACTGGGACGTCTGCTGGTGGAACGCATCCTGTCGCATGGGCAGCTCGCCGGCTACACCACCATGCTGCTGGACACATTGAGCGACATGGAGACCGCGCGCGCCTTGTACCAAGAGGTGGGGTTCGTCGAGGTGGCACCCTACTACCACAACCCCATTCCTGGAGCGCACTACCTCAAGGTGGATCTCTGAGGTCATGCATCTGCCTCATGCCCACCCAAGAAAAAGCCGCGCCGTGATGCCACGGGCGGCTTTCTTTCAGGGGCGCAACTTCTTCAGACGCCTGACTTGACCTGGGCCAGCAGGGTGGCTGCGTCGCTCACCTCGAACTTGCCGGGGCCTTCGATGTTCAGCGACTTGACCACGCCGTCCTTGATCAGCATGGAATAGCGGTTGCTGCGCAAGCCCATGCCACGACCCGTCAGGTCCAGCGTCAGCCCGGTGGCCTTGGCGAAGTCGGCGCTGCCGTCGGCCAGCATGCGCACCTTGTCGCCCGTCTTCTGGTCGCGCGCCCACGCGCCCATCACGAACGCATCGTTCACGCTCAGGCACCAGATCTCGTCCACACCCGCCGCCTTGAAATCCGACGCATGCTGCACGAAGCCCGGGACATGCTTGGCCGAGCAAGTCGGCGTGAACGCGCCAGGCAGCGCAAACACGGCGATCGTCTTGCCGGCCGACGCCTTCTGCACGTCCACCGGGTTGGGACCGATGCTGCAGCCATTGCCCTCGACTTCGCTGTACTCCATCAGCGTGGCCGCCGGAATCTTCTCACCCACTTGAATCATGCTGTGCTCCTTGTTGTATCGGCCCTGAGGCCATGGATGCAATGCCCTTGGGAACCGGGCCCGAAAAAAGAAAAAGCGACCGAATTGTCGGTCGCTTTTCAATCCTGCGCTGCTTGCAGCGCAAAGCCGATCAAACCAGAGCGGCTTTTTGCACCAGGCGCGTCGCAACCCAGTTCTTGGTCTTCGACAGCGGACGGCTCTCCGTGATTTCGATCAGGTCGCCCATCTTGTACTCGCCCTTTTCGTCGTGGGCGTGGTACTTGCTGGACTTGGCCACGATCTTGTCGTAGAGCTCGTGCTTGACGCGGCGCTCGACCAGCACCGTCACAGTCTTGGCGCGCTTGTCGCTGACCACCTTGCCAACCAAGGTGCGCTTGAGGGATGTTTTAGCTTCCGTCATGGTCACTCCTTATTTGGCAGCGGCGGCTGCACGCTGCTTCTCGGCCAGAATGGTCTTGGCACGAGCGATCGCACGGCGGGTATCACCCAGCACGGCGTTGTTGTTCAGTTGTTGCGTGGCTTTCTGCATGCGCAGACCGAAATGGGCCTTTTGCAGAGACTTCACTTCGGCTTCGAGGCCGGCCACATCCTTTTGGCGCAGTTCAGCAGTTTTCATCTTGTGTTCTCCTGAATCACTGACCCAGCATGCGCGTTACGAACGTGGTCCGCAGCGGCAGCTTGGCGGCAGCCAGCGTGAATGCCTCGCGAGCCAACTGCTCAGGCACGCCCACGATCTCGTAGAGCACCTTGCCGGGCTGGATTTCAGCCACGTAGTACTCCACCGAGCCCTTGCCGTTGCCCATGCGGACCTCGGCAGGCTTGTTGGAAATCGGCTTGTCCGGAAACACGCGGATCCAGATGCGGCCACCACGCTTGACGTGGCGGGAGATCGCACGGCGCGCGGCCTCGATCTGGCGCGCGGTCAGACGACCACGGTCGGTGGACTTCAGGCCGAAGTCGCCGAACGCGACGGTGGCACCGCTGGTGGCGACGCCGGTATTGCGGCCTTTTTGTTCTTTACGGAACTTGCGGCGAGCAGGTTGCAACATGTTTATTCTCCTTTGCCGTCCGCAGCTGCAGATGCGGGCGCGGCGTCTTTGCGAACGCGCTTAACGGCGGGTTTGGTTTCGGTGCCAGCAGTGGCTTCGGCAGGCTTGTCGCTGCCATCGGCCGGTGCGGCATTGGCGCCAGGGCGACGCACTGCGGCGCGGGCAGGAGGACCTGCCGGACGCTCACGGCGCGGACCGCGCGGGCGACGCTCTTCTTCCACACGCGGCTCGGCGGCCACGGGCGCGTCATTGCGGCCCAGGGTGTCGCCCTTGTAGACCCAGACCTTGACACCGATGATGCCGTAGGTGGTCTTGGCTTCGGACGTGCCGTAGTCGATGTCGGCGCGCAGGGTGTGAAGCGGCACGCGGCCTTCACGGTACCACTCGCAACGCGCGATCTCGATACCGTTGAGACGGCCCGACGACATGATCTTGATGCCCTGGGCACCCAGGCGCATGGCGTTCTGCATGGCGCGCTTCATGGCGCGGCGGAACATGATGCGCTTCTCGAGCTGCTGCGTGATGCTGTCGGCGATCAGCTTGGCATCGATTTCGGGCTTGCGCACTTCCTCGATGTTGACCGCGACCGGCACGCCGAGCTTGGCGGCCAGTTCCTTCTTCAGCTTCTCGATGTCCTCGCCCTTCTTGCCGATCACCACGCCCGGACGCGCCGAGTAAATCGTGATGCGGGCGTTCTTGGCGGGGCGCTCGATCACAACGCGCGAAACGGCGGCGTTCTTGAGCTTGCCCTTGAGGTACTCGCGCACCTTGATGTCTTCAGCCAGCATGCCGGCGAAGTCACGGTTGCTCGCATACCAGCGGCTGGCCCAGTTGCGCGAAACGGCGAGGCGGAACCCGGTGGGGTTGATTTTCTGTCCCATATTCCTGTGACCTCTTCAGTTGCCGACCGTCACGTAGATGTGACACGTGGGTTTGCTGATGCGGTTGCCGCGGCCTTTGGCGCGGGCCGAGAAACGCTTGAGCGTGGTGCCTTGCTCGACGTAGATGGTCTTGACCTTCAGCTCGTCGATGTCGGCGCCATCGTTGTGCTCGGCGTTGGCAATGGCCGACTCCAGGGCTTTCTTGACGATACCGGCGGCCTTCTTCTGCGTGAACGCCAGGATGTTGAGGGCCTGGTCGACCTTCTTGCCGCGAATCAGGTCGGCAACCAGTCGGCCTTTGTCGACCGAGAGGCGAACGCCTCGAACGATTGAACGGGTTTCCATGGTTGATCCTTACTTCTTCGCTTTTTTGTCGGCCGGGTGGCCTTTGAACGTGCGCGTCAGCGAGAATTCGCCGAGCTTGTGACCCACCATCTGATCGGTGATGTACACAGGCACGTGCTGCTTGCCGTTGTGCACGGCGATGGTCAGGCCGATGAAATCGGGCAGGATCATCGAGCGACGCGACCAGGTCTTGACGGGCTTCTTGTCCTTGTTGGCCTGGGCTTTTTCAACCTTGGCCAGCAGGTGGTGGTCGACAAACGGACCTTTTTTGAGTGAGCGAGTCATGTTGTCAACCCTTTACTTCTTGCGACGCGAGACGATCATCGACTGCGTGCGGCGGTTGTTGCGGGTGCGGTAGCCCTTGGTCAGGTTGCCCCACGGATCCACCGGAGCGCGGCCTTCGCCAGTCTTGCCCTCGCCACCACCGTGCGGGTGGTCGATCGGGTTCATCGCGGTGCCGCGAACGGTCGGACGAATGCCCATGTGGCGCTTGACACCAGCCTTGCCCAGCTGGCGCAGGCTGTGTTCCTGGTTGGACACCTCGCCGATGGTGGCGCGGCAGTCCACGTGGACCTTGCGGACTTCACCCGAGCGCATGCGCACCTGGGCGTAGATGCCTTCGCGTGCCAGCAGCACGGCGGAAGCACCGGCCGAACGCGCGATCTGCGCGCCTTTGCCAACCTGCAGCTCGATGCAGTGGATCGTCGAACCAACAGGGATGTTGCGGATCGGCAGGGTATTGCCCACGCGAATCGGCGACTCCGAGCCGGACAGCAGGGTCGCACCCACTTCAACACCACGGGGAGCGATGATGTAGCGGCGCTCGCCGTCGGCATAGCACATCAGTGCGATGTGAGCCGTGCGGTTCGGGTCGTACTCGATACGCTCGACCTTGGCGGGGATACCGTCCTTGTCGCGACGAAAATCGACCACGCGGTAGTGGTGCTTGTGACCACCGCCCTTGTGGCGGGTAGTGATGTGACCGTTGTTGTTGCGGCCGGCCTTCTGGAACTGGGGCTCCAGCAGCGGTGCAAAACCCGCACCCTTGTGCAGTTGGTCACGCGTCACCTTCACCATGCCGCGGCGGCCTGGCGAGGTGGGTTTCATCTTGATGACTGCCATGATTAAACGCCCTCCCCACCGAAGTTCAGCTCTTGACCCGGCATGAGGGTCACATAGGCCTTGCGCACGTGATCACGGCGACCCACGGTCTTGCCAAAGCGCTTGGCCTTGCCCTTCTGGTTAAGCACGGACACGCCCTTGACCTGGACCTTGAACATCAGTTCAACGGCGGCCTTGATCTCGGGCTTGGACGCATCGCGCAACACCTTGAACATCACGGCGTTGGTCTGCTCGGCGACCTGAGTGGCTTTCTCGGACACGATCGGTGCCACGAGGACCTGCATCAGGCGGCCTTCGTCGTATTTCGTGACGCTCATGCGAACATCTCCTTGAGCTGATCAATCGCCGCCTTGGTGACGATGACCTTCTTGTAGTGCACCAGCGACAGCGGATCGGCGTAGCGCGGCTCCACCACCAGCACGTTGGGCAGGTTGCGCGAAGCCAGGTACAGGTTCTCGTCGACTTCCTCTGCGATCACCAGCACCGACTGCAGCTTCATCGCCTTGAACTTGTCGGCCAGTTGCTTGGTTTTGGGCGAGTCCACCTTCATGGAGTCGACCACGGCCAGGCGGCCTTCACGCACCAGCTGCGAGAAGATGGAGGCCATGCCGGCGCGGTACATCTTCTTGTTGAGCTTCTGGGTGAAGTTCTCGTCAGGGCTGTTCGGGAAGATCCGACCGCCTCCGCGCCACAGCGGCGAGGAGGTCATACCGGCGCGAGCGCGGCCCGTGCCCTTTTGCTTGAACGGCTTCTTGGTCGAGTGCTTGACCATCTGACGGTCTTTTTGCGCACGCGTACCCTGACGGGCGTTCGCCTGATAAGCCACCACCAGTTGGTGGATCAGTGCTTCGTTGTAGTCGCGACCAAACACGGTCTCGGGCACGTCCACGTTGGACGAGGCCTGACCCTGGTCGTTCAGGAGTTCAACTTGCATCAGTTTGCTCCCTTGCCGGATTTGGCCTTGATGGCGGGACGCACGGTCACGAAACCGCCGTTCGAGCCGGGCACGGCGCCACGGATCATGAGCAGTTGACGGGTCTCGTCCACGCGCACGATGTCGAGGTTCTGGATGGTCTTGGTCACATCGCCCAGGTGCCCGGTCATCTTCTTGCCCGGAAACACGCGGCCCGGATCCTGGGCCATGGAGATGGAGCCCGGCACGTTGTGCGAGCGGCTGTTGCCGTGCGATGCGCGTTGCGAGCTGAAGTTGTGGCGCTTGATCGTGCCGGCAAAGCCCTTGCCGATCGAGGTGCCCTGCACGTCCACCTTCTGACCCGCCGCGAAGATCGCATTGGGGGCCACCACGGCACCAGGCTGGTACTGGGCAGCCACGTCGGAGGCGACGCGGAATTCCTGGATGATTTCACCCGCTTCGACACCGGCCTTGGCCAGGTGGCCCGCTTCGGGCTTGGTCACGCGGGAAGCACGGCGCGCACCAAAGGTGACCTGCAGTGCATCGTAGCCGTCATGGGCCAGGGTTTTGACCTGCGTCACACGGTTGTTCGACACATCGACCACCGTGACAGGCACTGCGTCCCCGTCATCGGTGAACAGACGCATCATGCCCACCTTGCGACCCAACAACCCGAGGGAGTTGCTAAGACTCATTGTTTTCTCCGTTCCCGACTTCAATTGGCCGGGGCTGATTTTGCGGAACCAGGTTCCGCGTCAAGGGCCGGTCGTATCACATGGATCGCCGGCACCACGAAATCTCCAGCCAGAAGCTGGAAAGCCCGCCAGTATAACCGGCGGGCTCCCTTCATGCAAGCGCAATGAGCTCGTCCGCCCACGCGCTCGCTGTGACTGCCTTACTGCAGCTTGATCTCGACGTCCACGCCAGCGGGCAGGTCGAGCTTCATCAGGGCGTCGACCGTCTTGTCGGTCGGATCCACGATGTCCATCAGGCGCTGGTGGGTGCGGATTTCGAGCTGATCGCGGCTGGTCTTGTTGACGTGCGGCGAACGCAGGATGTCAAAGCGCTTCATGCGGGTCGGCAGCGGCACGGGGCCCTTGACGATCGCGCCCGTGCGCTTGGCAGTGTCGACGATTTCGGCGGCCGAGCTGTCGATCAGCTTGTAGTCGAACGCCTTGAGGCGGATGCGGATTTTCTGCTTGGTGGACATGGCCGATCCTTATTCGATGATCTTGGCAACCACGCCGGCGCCGACGGTGCGGCCGCCTTCGCGGATGGCAAAGCGCAGGCCTTCTTCCATGGCGATCGGCGCGATCAGCTTGACCGTGATCGACACGTTGTCACCCGGCA
>NZ_JBFXCD010000023.1:0-53177 GCF_050182545.1 Hydrogenophaga sp.
CGACTTGCATGTGTAAAGCATGCCGCCAGCGTTCAATCTGAGCCAGGATCAAACTCTTTAGTTCGATCTTGAAATTACTCATAAAAACGGAATTGAAGTGAACTTCACTTCTATTCTCATGAGCGTCTAAAGTCTTGCGACTCGGACTCTTTCGAGCCCATCTTCGCAATCGCCTTCAAACGCCCACGCTTATCGGCTGTATGTTTTTAATGATCCGGCCAACTCCAGCAGCTCTCACCGCCTTCATCAACCCCTCAGCCGCGATCAGCTGAGCCTCGTATTATGACACAGTTTTTTGCGTACTGTCAAAAAAGTTAGGGTTTTCACTCGCTTTTTTGCACCGCCTTTGCCTGGCGCATCTTCGCCGCCCTATCGGGCGTCTTGCGACATCTTGTCGAAGAGCGAAGCCTTGCAGTATACGACAGTTTTTGAGCTGTCGTCAAAGCCACAACAAACTTTTTCTCGACAGTGCGCGAAGGCAATGTCTCTTCGAGACTCTCATCTGTACCAAGCTGTACCAAGCTCGCCGCGCCATCACGTCGTCCCTCCAGGTCGGCTCGCTTGCGGCGTGGGACCAAGGAGCCCTCGGGGGATGCCACGGGGATAATCGCGTCACTTTCGACTCGGGCTTTTCATGGCACTCATCACCCTGCAGGATGCGCAACTGGCTTTTGGCCACGTTGCGCTGCTTGACCACACGGATTTCGTACTCGAGGCCCAGGAGCGCGTCGGCCTGATCGGGCGCAACGGGACAGGCAAGTCGTCGCTGCTGAAGATCCTCGCGTCCATGGAAAAACCCGACGACGGCACGCTGCAGGTTCAGACGGGTGTGCGCATCGCTTATGTGCCTCAGGAGCCTGTGCTGGATATGGCATCAACGGTCTTCGAAGCTGCCAGCGTCGGCCTCGCCGATGCACGAAATGCGCGTGATCTCTATCTGAGTGGCGCCGACGGGCTGGACCTGGATCAATTGCAAGGCCGTATTGAGGCACTGGATGCGTGGAACTGGGAGCAGCGGGTCGAGGAAACCCTGCATCGCCTGCATCTGGATGGGCAGACGCAAGTCGGCACACTCTCTGGCGGCAACAAGAAACGTGTGGCGCTGGCGCAGGCGCTGGTAAGCCGCCCAGACGTGCTGCTGCTGGACGAACCCACCAACCATCTGGATCTTGACAGCATCGCATGGCTGGAAGACCTGCTGCTGGAATACAAGGGCAGCGTGGTCACCATCAGCCATGATCGTGCGTTTCTGGATCGCGTCGCCACGCGCATGGTCGAACTCGACCGGGGACGGCTATTGAGCTATCCCGGCAATTTCGCGCAATACCAGATACTGAAGGAGGAGCAACTGGCGCAGGAGGCGGTGATCAACGCCCGCGCGGACAAGTTGCTGGCGCAGGAGGAGGTCTGGATTCGCAAAGGGGTGGAAGCGCGTCGCACCCGCGCGCAGGGACGCATCACGCGACTGCAGCGATTGCGGGAACAGCGCGCCCAGCGACGGGACGCGCTGGGGAACGTGAAACTGGACATCGCCAGTGGTCAGGCCAGCGGCAAGATCGTGGCGGAGTTGGAGAAGGTCACGCAGTCGTTCGTCACAAACGAGGGCGGTCTACGCACCGTGGTGCGGGACTTTTCGGCCACCATCCTACGGGGCGACAAGATCGGTCTGATCGGGCCCAATGGCGCCGGCAAGACCACACTGCTCAGAATCATCCTCGGCGAACTGCAACCCTCGAGCGGCACCGTGCGTCAGGGCAGCAAGCTCAGCGTGGCCTACTTCGATCAGATGCGAGATCAGCTCAACCTGGATGCCACGCTGGAGGACTTCATCAGCCCGGGCAGCGAGTGGATCGAGATCGGCAGCAAACGTACGCACGTGAAGAGCTACCTGAGCGACTTCCTGTTTTCACCGGCGCGCGCCCATGCGCCCGTGCGCACGCTGTCGGGTGGCGAACGCAACCGCCTGCTGCTGGCGCGCCTGTTCGCGCGCCCGGCCAATGTGCTGGTGCTGGACGAGCCGACCAATGATCTGGACATCGACACCCTGGAGCTGCTGGAGGACTTGCTGCAACAATATGAAGGCACCGTCTTCCTGGTGAGCCACGACCGGCGCTTCCTGGACAATGTCGTCACCAGCACATTGGTCTTCGAGGGCGAGGGACGCTGGCGCGAATACGTGGGTGACGTGCAGGACTGGCTTGTGCAGTCCGCGCGCGCCGAAGCCCTGCAGCGCGGAAGAGAGTCGCTAGCGCCCGTTCCTGTCCGGCCTGCCAATTCGCCGGTCAGCGAAGAGCCACCCAGGCAGGGAGCCCTCAAAAAAAAGCTCAGCTACAAAGAGCAGCGCGAGTTCGACGCCCTGCCTGCGCGCATGGCCGAACTTGAGGTCGAGCAGGTCAGCATCGCCAAGGAACTCGAAAATGGCCAACTTTTTCACAGCGATCCCGCCCGCGCGGCTCAACTTGCAGCCCGGCACGCCGAAGTCGAGGGGGAATGGCTTTTGGCTCTGGAACGCTGGGAGGCGCTTGGCGGCAGCTGAGGGCTCTGCACGGGGCACACTTGCCTTGGCACCACCTCACACACGCCCATGACGCCTGATCGTCTTGCTTTTGACTTGCAGCGCACGCTCAACGAGCTTGAGCATGAGCGCGAGCGCACGCAGAAGCTGCTGGGAGAACTCGAGCACCAGAACCGCGAGCTCGACCGCCTGCGCGGCACGGTGCACCGCGAGTCCAATAGCCGCCTTCTGGCCGAAGAAGCGCTTGACGAGACCCGCGACCGGCTGCAGCTGGCCGTGGACGCCGCCGGCCTCGCGCTGTGGGACTGGCAATTGCCGGCCACCCAGGTGTTCCTGACGGCCCGTTGGGGTGAGTTGCTGGGCGACATCGCTGCCGACGGCTACTGGGAGGTCCCCGACCTGCGCGCACGCCTGCACCCGGACGACCTGGAGCCCTTGCGGGCGCTGGTCATGGCGTTGCTCGAAGGTCGCAGCCAGCGAGGCGTGGCGCAGCACCGCGTCCGCACCGCCGATGGCTGGCTGTGGGTGGAGGCGCACGCCATGGTGGCCGAGCACGACCCCAAAGGCAAACCACTTCGGCTTATGGGCACGCTGGCCGACATCAGCGAGCGCAAGCGCATCGAACATGATCGCGTTCGGGCGCAGGAAATGGCCGAGCAGGCCAGCCGCGCCAAGAGCGAATTCCTGGCGAACATCAGCCACGAGGTTCGCACGCCCCTGAATGCGATCATGGGCCTGACGCGCATGCTGACAGACTCGCCCCTGAATACTGAACAGGCCGAGTGGCTGGCGCTCATGGACAGCTCCGCCCACACATTGCTGGGGTTGCTCAACGACATACTGGATCTCTCGCGCATCGAGGCCGGCAAGCTCGACATCGAGAACCTTCGCTTTGACCTGCACCAGACGCTCGAACAGGTCACCGCGGTCTACGCGGAGCTGGCACGTGCCAAGTCCCTGAATGTGCGTTTCGATCTTTCGTCGGCGTTGCCGCAGTGGGTGATGGGCGACGCCGAGCGGTTGCGCCAGGTGATGAGCAACCTGTTGTCCAACGCCGTCAAGTTCACGCCGGAAGGAGGCCTGATCGAAGTCCGCGCCACCGCGCTGGCGTCAGCCGGCGACGCGCAGCAACGCCTGCAGGTGCAGGTGCGCGACAACGGAGTCGGTATCGCGCCCCATCTCCAGGCCACGATCTTCGATGCTTTCACCCAGGCCGACGCGTCCACTGCCCGCAGCCACGGCGGCAGCGGGCTGGGCCTGGCCATCTGCGCGCGCCTGGCGCGCCTGATGGGAGGCGACATTGCGTTGCAAAGCGCGCCCGGCGAAGGCAGCATCTTCACCCTTGCGCTGCCGCTGCGCGAGGTGCCGACCCTTGAGCGCAGCCCACAAAGTGCCCCTGCCGAGCTGCTGGAGCTTGCTCAGGCCGGGCCGCGCTATGTCGGGCTGGTGGTCCTGCTGGCCGAAGACCACCCGGTCAACGAACTCATGATGCGGCAACTGCTGCTGCGCCTGGGCTGTACCGTGCGCGTGGCGCGCGGCGGCGTGCATGCCGTGGCGCAATGGGAACAGGGTGGCATCGACCTGGTGTTGATGGATGTCCAGATGCCCGGCATGAGCGGCCTGCAGGCCACGCAGGAGATTCGTGACATCGAGGCCCGCCGCAAGATGCCCCGCACACCGATCGTGGCGGTGACGGCCAACGCCATGCCCGGCGACCGTGAAGCCTGCCTGGCCGCCGGCATGGACGGCTACACCGCAAAACCTGTGAGCCCGCAGGCGCTGATCGAGGAAATGGACCGCGTGCTGAAGGTGAGCGAATCCACCGGCGTCCCGCGTGCCCCTTCGGCGGAGCAGGCGCAAACCGCGCCTGCGGCGGGCTCGGCGCGAGCTGCGGCGCACCTCGAAGCGCTGGACGTGGAGAAGCTCTTGCGCCGTCTTGATGGTGACGAAGAAACGCTCAGTCAACTGGCGCAGGCGATGCGCGCCGATCTGGCCTCCCGCCAGCACGATCTGCAACGCGCGCTCGCGGAACGCGACACGGCAGCGGCTGTGGCCCACGCACATGGTCTCAAGGGCTCGCTGGGCAGCATGACCGCTGAACGCGGTGCCCGCCTGGCCAAAGGCCTGGAACTCGCCGCGCGTGCCGGCGACTGGCACCTGTTCGCGCGCGCGCTCCCGCTGCTGCAGGCCGAAGCGCGCCAGATCGATCAGGCTCTGGCCGAGTTGCTGCACGCGCGCGGCCGCGACCTGTTCGACACGCGGCTCTGAAGCACGGGCCTCAGCCCGAGGCCCTCAGGCGCGCAAACACACGCCAGAAGGCCGCATCCTGTGTCGTCGCGAAGTTGATGCGCATGAGCGTGCTCGGTGTGCGCGCCGCGTGGAACAACGCCCCAGGCGCGATGAGGTAGCCCTCGTCCAGCATGCGCTGCGCCAGGGCGTCGGTATCCACCCCTGTGTCGACCCAGCCGAACAAGCCCACCGGCTCGGCGGCAAACGTGCAGCCCGCGCCCAGCGCCAGCTTCACGCTGCGCGCGCGCGCCGCGTCGAGCCTCGTGCGGATCCGCTCGGCGTGGCGGCGCAACTGCCCTTGCTCGATGCACAGCGCCAGCGCCCTCTCCAGAAGCGCTGGCGTGGTCAGCGTGGACAGCAGCTTGGTATCGAGCAGAGGCTCCACCAGGGCTGACGGCGCTGCCAGGAAGCCGATGCGCCAGTTGGGTGCGAGGATCTTGGCAAAACCGCTCACGTAGATCGTGCGCTGCAGGCCATCGAGTGCCGTCAGGCGCGTGGCGTGCTCGGGCGCGATGTGGCTGTAGGTGTCGTCCTCGACGATGTGAAAGCTGTGCTGGTTGGCCAATTGCAGCAAGCGGTGCGCGCTGCCCGGGGAAAGGCAGTAGCCCGTGGGGTTGTGGAACACGCTCACACTGACGTACATCTTCGGCTTGTGCACCTCGCAATACCGGGCCATCACCTCCAGATCGGGACCATCGGCCCGCCGGGGCACGGGCAGAATGCGCATGCCCAGGGCGGCCAGTCGCGCGAATTCCACCGCCCAGCCCGGCTCTTCCACCATCACCGGATCGCCCGCGCGCAGCAAGGTGCGGCTCACGATGTCCAGCGCATGGGTGGCGCCCACCGTGGTAATGATGTGGTCAGGCTCGGCATGCACGTTGAGCGTGGCGAGCTTCTGCGACAGCACGCGACGCAGGCCAGCATCACCGAGCGGCTCGCCGTACTGGAGCGAAAAATCCTGCAGCGCGCGCGTGCCGGTGACCTTGCGCACCGCGGCGGGCATGAAGGTGGATTCGAGCCAATCCGGCGGAAACACTCCCATGCCGGGGTGCGGCTTGTTGCTCACCTTGTGGAACATGCCCCGGATCAGCGCCGTGGCGTTGACGGGCGATGCAGCGGCTCCATTCGCGGCGCGCACGGCCGAGCCCGGCACGGTCCTGGCACCATCGGACACCCGGCCCTCGCCACGCGGTGTTGCCATCTCGCGCACGAAGAAGCCCCGGTTCTTGCGCGCATGCACGAGGCCCTGCGCGAGCAGCTGGTCGTAAGCGGCAACCACGGTGGACGGGCTCACCCCATGTTGCTGCGCGCACTGGCGCACCGAGGGCAGGCGCGCGCCGGGCGCCAGCAGCCGGCTGCGAATGCGGTCGGCAAACCGCAGGGCGAGCTGCTCGGTCAAGGACTGCGCAGAGGTCTTCATCAGCATGGCGGGGACTTTCTTGGCGGGGCGTGTACTGTCGAAACAGGCAATACAGTTTCACAACTGCCATGGCCATCTGTACTGGTCGTGTACTGGCACTGAACATTACATTGAACCTTCCGCATTGACAAGCCCGACCATGAGCGCCACCGAGCTGACCGCCCTGCTGCTGTTTGCCACCGCGATGAGTTTTTCGCCAGGCCCGAACACCACGCTGTCCACGGCGCTGGCCGCCAATCTGGGCCTGCGGCGCGCCATGCCTTTCTGCCTGGCCGTCCCGACCGGATGGACACTGCTGATGCTGGCCTGCGGCCTTGGGCTGGGTGCCCTGGTGCTCAACGTGCCGACCCTGCGCTGGGGCGTGAAGCTGCTGGGCGTGGCCTACATGCTGTGGCTGGCCTGGAAGGTCGCTGGCGCCTCAACGCTGTCCCGGCTGGACGGTGCGCGCCTCGACATCACGTTCCTGCAGGGGGTCGGCCTGCAGTTCCTCAACATCAAGGCCTGGATGCTCGCGCTCACGCTCACTGCGGGCTGGGTGGTCAACGCCGCCGGGCAACCCGCGAGCAATCCTGGCGAGCGCCTGGCCATCATCTGCGGCGTGATGGTGTTCTTTGCCTTCACCAGCAACTTCGTCTATGCGCTCACGGGTTCGCTGCTGCGGCAGTGGCTCACCCAGGGCAGGCGACTGGTGTGGTTCAACCGCGTGCTCGCCGGCGTGCTGGTGGCCACGGCGTTGTGGATGGTCACCGTATGAACACCCAGGCACTGCCCGCGCCACGCTGGATCGACCAGCCCGCCAACCGCGGCCTGCTGCTGGGCCTGCTGGGCGTGACGCTGTTCGCGCTCACGTTGCCGATGACACGCCTGGCGGTCGGGACGGTCGACGCGCCGCAGATGTCGGGCGTGTTTGTGGCGCTGGGCCGGGCGGTCGTGGCGGCGTTGCTCTCCTCCGTGTTTCTCGTGGCCACGCGCGCACCGCTGCCCGGGCGGGACGACCTCGTGCCGCTGGCCATCACGGCGGCCGGCGTGGTGTTCGGCTTTCCGCTGTTCACGTCCGTGGCCATGCGCTACGTGGAAGCGGTGCACGCGAGCGTGATCGTGGGGGTGCTGCCACTGGCCACGGCCGCTGTGGCCGCACTCCTGCACCGCCAGCGGCCATCTGGCGGCTTCTGGTTCTGCGCGGCGCTGGGCAGCGCGCTGGTCATCGGCTTTGCCCTGCTGCGCTCGGGCAGCGCCGGCCTGGCCCTGCACCCGGCAGACGCGCTGCTGCTGGCGGCCATGCTCTGTGCGGCCATTGGCTACGCCTACGGCGCGCGGCTGTCACGGCACATGCGGGCCGAACACGTGATCTGCTGGGCACTCGTGATCGCGCTGCCGATCACCCTGCCACTGGCCACCCTGGCCCGCCCTCAGACAGCGCTGGATGCCTCGGCCTGGTGGGGTTTTGCCTACACCGCCGTGTTCTCGATGTGGATCGGCTTCTTTGCCTGGTACCGCGGCCTGGCCCTGGGCGGCACCGTGCGCGTGAGCCAGGTGCAACTGGTGCAGCCCATCCTGGGCATGCTGTTTGCCGTGCCCCTGCTGGGCGAACGGCTGGACGCGCTCTCGCTGGGCTTTGCCGCCGCCGTGATCGCCACCGTCTTCATCGGCAGGAGAATGCCCGTGCACGCGAGCGAACGCGCCATCACCGAACGGAACTGACCGGAGAAACCATGAAACCCGACGACCTGCCCACCCCGTCTCCTGCCGCCACGCCCTGGACGCTGGCGCGCCGCGCCGAGCGCATGAACCCTTCGGTCATCCGCGAGATCCTCAAGGTGACCGAGAAGCCGGGCATCATCAGTTTCGCGGGCGGCCTGCCCTCGCCCAGGACCTTCCCGGTCGCCGAGTTCGCCGCCGCCTGCGCCCAGGTGCTGGCGCACGACGGCCAGGCCGCGCTGCAGTACGCCGCCAGCGAAGGCTACGCCCCCTTGCGTGAAGCGGTTGCCGCGCAGCTGCCCTGGCCGGTGGACCCGGCCCAGGTGCTGATCACCACCGGCAGCCAGCAGGGTCTGGACCTGGTGGCCAAGGTGCTGGTCGACAGCGGCAGCCGCGTGCTGGTGGAGACGCCCACGTACCTCGGCGCGCTGCAGGCCTTCACGCCCATGGAGCCTGACGTCCGAGGGGTGGCCAGCGACGCCGAGGGCATTGACGTGGACGATCTTGAGCGGCAGGCGGGCAACGGCGCGGACCGCGCGCGCTTCCTCTATGTGCTGCCCAATTTCCAGAACCCCACCGGGCGCAGCATGAGCGAGGCGCGCCGCGCCGCGCTGGTGGCGCGCGCCGCCGCGCTGGGCCTGCCGATCGTGGAAGACAACCCCTACGGCGACCTCTGGTTCGATGCGCCGCCGCCATTGCCGCTCGCCGCGCGCCACCCCGAAGGCTGCATCTACCTCGGCTCCTTCTCCAAGGTGCTGGCCCCAGGCCTGCGACTGGGTTTCATCGTCGCGCCGGCCGCGGTCTACCCCAAACTGCTGCAGGCCAAGCAGGCGGCCGACCTGCACAGCCCGGGCTTCAACCAGCGCATGGTGGCCGAAGTGATCAGGGACGGCTTCCTCGAGCGCCACGTGCCCACCATCCGCGCGCTCTACAAGGCCCAGTGCGCCACCATGCTCGCCAGCCTGAACAGCGAGATGCGCGGCCTGGGCGTGCAATGGAATTCGCCCGACGGCGGCATGTTCCTCTGGTTGCGCCTGCCCGCCGGCATGAGCGCAATCGAGCTGCTGCCGCGCGCCGTGGACAAGGGCGTGGCCTTCGTGCCCGGCGCCGCGTTCTATGCCGACGCCCCCGATGCGCGCACCCTGCGCCTGAGCTTCGTCACCGCCAGCGAAGAGCAGATCCGCACCGGCATCGCGGCGCTGGCACAGGCCATCCGGGAACAGCAGGAAACATGAGCGCCATGCACCTGTGGGGCCGGCTGAGCTCGATCAATGTGCGCAAGGTGGTGCTGTGCGCGCAGGTGCTCGGCATCGAACTGCCGCGCACCGACGCGGGCTTGACCTACGGTGTGGTCGACTCCGCCGACTACCGCGCGCGCAACCCGAACGGGCTGGTGCCCCTGCTGGAAGACGGTGACTTCGCGCTCTGGGAAAGCAACACCATCGTGCGCTACCTGTGCGCGAAGCACGACCGCCTGTATCCCGCCGAGCTGCGGCAGCGCTTCGACGCCGAGCGCTGGATGGACTGGCAGCAGACCACGCTCAACCGCGCCGGTGGCCCGGCCTTTGTGCAGTGGATCCGCACCCCAGTGGAGCAGCGCAACCCGCAGGTGATCGCGCAATCGGTGGCCGCCACCGAGCCGCTGTTCGCGCTGCTGGACGCACACCTGGCGCGCCAGCGCTTCATGGTCGGTGACGAGCTGTCCATGGCCGACATTCCGATTGCCTGCGAAGTGCACCGCTGGTGGGGCCTGCCGCAGCCACGCCCGAGCTGGCCACACCTCGAGCGCTGGTACGCGGGCTGGCTCGCGCTGCCCGCGAGCCGCGGCGTGCTCGACCTGCCCCTGTCCTGAACCCTGGAGACGACCGATGGCGAAACAGCGCCCGTTCAAGCAAGTTGACGTGTTCACCGACACCCCCTACCTGGGCAACCCGCTGGGCGTGGTGCTCGACGGCAGTGGCCTGGACACCGGGGTCATGCAACGCTTCACCGACTGGACCAACCTGTCGGAATGCACCTTTCTGTTGCCGCCCACCGACGAAGGTCGGGCCGCCGGCGCGGACTACCGCGTGCGCATCTTCTGCCCGGGGCGCGAACTGCCCTTTGCCGGCCACCCCACCCTGGGCAGTTGCCACGCCTGGCTGCAGGCGGGCGGCCAGCCGCGCGCCGGACAGCACGTGGTGCAGGAATGCGGCGTGGGCCTGGTGCGCATCCGGCGCGACGGCGCGCGCCTGGCGTTTGCCGCGCCACCACTGCGGCGCAGCGGCCCGCTCGCCGAAGTGGACGTCGCCCGAATCGCACAGGGTCTGGGCCTGGCGCGTGAGGACATCGTCGCGCACGCCTGGTGCGAGAACGGTCCGCACTGGCGCGGCGTGATGCTGCGCACGGCCGCACAGGTGCTGGCGGTCCAGCCCGACGCCGCGGTTCTCGACGGCATGGAGATCGGCCTCGTCGCGCCGCAGCCGGCCGGGTCCGACACCCACTTCGAGGTGCGCGCCTTCTTCCAGGGCCACCAGGCCCTGACCGAAGACCCGGTCACCGGCAGCCTCAACGCCGCCGTCGCGCAATGGCTGATCGGCGCAGGGCTCGCGCCGCCCCACTATGTGGCCGCGCAGGGCACGGCCCTGGGTCGCGCCGGGCGCGTGCACGTGGAGCGCGATGCCGACGGCACGATCTGGATCGGCGGCGGGTGCGTCACCTGCATCGATGGCGAGGTGGCGCTGTGAAACCCGTGTCCATCACCGCCGACGACGACCTGCAGGCCGTGTACACCGGCGGCCAGTGGCGCTTCGCGCGCAAGGACGGCACACCCTATGAGTGAGGAACGCAGCCGCATCGACCATCTGGTGGTGGCCGCCCGCACGCTGGAAGAAGGCGTGGCCTGGAGCGAATCCACGCTGGGCGTGACGCCCGGTCCGGGTGGCACGCACCCGCTGTTCGGCACGCACAACCGCCTGCTCAGGCTCGATGGCAGCGGCTCGCCGGCGGCCTATCTCGAGATCATCGCCATCGACCCCAAGGCCATCCCCACGCGGGCGCCCCGGCAGCGCCGCTGGTTCGACCTGGACGACCCGGCCATGCGCGCGCGGCTGGCGCAGCACGGGCCGCAACTGGTGCACTGGGTCGTGGGCGTGCCCGACATCGCCGCAGCCGTGGCGGCGCTCCAGGCCATCGGCATCCAGCGCGGGCCGGTGATCAGTGCCTCGCGCCAGACCCCGCAAGGGCTGCTGCAGTGGCAGATCAGCGTGCGCGACGACGGCCAGCGGCTGTTCGACGGTGCACTGCCCACCCTGATCCAGTGGACGGGCACACACCCCACCCACCACATGCCCGACAGCGGCGTGTCGCTGCACCAGCTGCGCTTGCGCCATGCGGGCGCGGCGGGTCTGCGTGCGGCCTTGCAGGCGCTGGGGCTGGACGGCCACGCCGTGAGCGAAGGTCCCGCCGGCCTCACGGCCGAACTCGACACCCCGGCGCGGGGCCGCGTGGCGCTGCTCTCCTCGCCATGAACCACGCCCTGCCCACCCTGCACGAGATCGAGGCCGCCGCACAGGTGGTCTACCGCGAGTTCGCGCCCACACCCCAATACCACTGGGCCACGCTCAGCGCGCGCCTGGGCGCCGACTGCTGGATCAAGCACGAGAACCACACCCCCGTGGGCGCCTTCAAGGTGCGCGGGGGTCTCACTTACTTCGACCAGCTCAGGCACCGCGGCGAGCTGCCGCGCGAGGTGATCGGCGCCACGCGCGGCAACCACGGCCAGAGCATCGGCTGGGCGGCGCGCGCGCACGGTGTGGCCTGCACCATCGTCGTGCCGCGAGGCAACTCGGTCGAGAAGAACGCCGCCATGCGCGCGCTCGGCGTCACGCTGATCGAGCACGGCGACGATTTCCAGGACAGCCGCGAACACGCCACCGAACTGGCCGTGGCACGCGGCGCTCACATGGTGCCCAGCTTCCACGCCGACCTGTTGCGCGGCGTGAGCACCTGCTGGTGGGAGTTTCTTCGCGCCGTGCCGCAACTCGATGTGCTCTACGTGCCGATCGGCCTGGGTTCGGGCGCGTGCTCGGCGATCGCGGCCAGGCTCGCGCTGAGGCACCCGGTGCGCATCGTCGGCGTGGTCAGCGCGCACGCCACCACCTACGCCGACTCCCTCGCTGCCGGCCACGTCGTCGAGGCGCCGGTGAGCACCGCGCTGGCAGACGGCATGGCCTGCCGCCTGGCGGACGCCACCGCACTCGAGGTACTCGGGCCGCACCTGGACCACATCGTGCAGGTGACCGATGACGAGGTGGCGCAAGCCATGCGCATGCTGTTCGCCGACACGCACAACGTGGCCGAAGGCGCGGGCGCCGCGGGCTTCGCCGCCGCCTGGCAGGAGCGCGAATCCCTGCGGGGACAGGTGGTGGGCACCACCTTGAGCGGGGGCAACGTGGACAGCAGCGTGCTGGCCTCGGTGCTGAACGGGCGCTGATCCTGGCCTTGCGCCGAGGTGCCCCTGCTGTCAGTCTGGCTTGACCAGGCGCGCCACCACCTCGCAGAAGGCCTCCACCGCGTCGGTCTTGAAGACCACTTCGCGCACGCCGGCCGCCTTGGCCTCGGCCTGGAGTTCGTCGGTGATGTAGCCCGAAGCCACCGCCACCGGCAGGCTCGGGCTGAGCGCCAGCACCGCGCGCGCCACATCCAGACCCGACATGCCGGGCATGTTGTAGTCGGTAAGCAGCAGATGGAAGCCCTGGGGGTTTTCGCCCACGGCCTTCACCGCCTGCTGCTGGTCGGTGAACGCGGTCACGCGGTAACCGCGCCGCTCCAGCAGCCGACGCACCAGGAAAACGAGCGTGTCGTCGTCGTCCAGGTACAGGATGTGGGGTTGTTCGGCGGGCAGGGCATCGGCCATGGAAAGGGTCTCCGTTCGGTCGGTCTCTGGTTCCTCTGGGGAGCAAGTGGTCATTGTGACGGGATCGGCGGTCTTTGGAATGGCGGCGGGATCAGGGGTCGGTGGTGGCGGACCGTCGGGCGCCGCGGGGAAGTACAGCGTGAACGTCGTGCCCTGGCCAGGGTGGCTCTGCACGTCGATGGCACCGCCGTGCACCTGCACGATGCCCAGCACCACGGGCAGGCCCAGGCCGGTGCCCCGGCCCACCGCCTTGGTCGTGAAGAAGGGTTCGAAGATCCGGTTGCGCACCGCCTCGGTCATGCCGCAGCCGTTGTCGCTCACCCGCAGACGCACCGCGCCCACGCGCGCCTTGGTGCAAACCGCCGCCACATCGGCAGGCAGTCGCGGGTCGTTGCCGGGCAAACCATCGAGCCGGCATTCCACCCGACCGGCGCGCCCCTCCAGCGCGTGCACGGCGTTGGTGCCGAGGTTGATCAGCACCTGACCGAGCTGCGTGGCGTCCGCCAGAACAGCCGGTGTGTCCGGGTGGCACTCGTGCAGCAACTGCACGTGCGGCGGCACCGCGCTGCGCATCAGCCCGCAGGTCTCCGTCAGGATGGCCCCCACGTCCACGCGCGTGCGCTCGGCCGGCTGCTGGCGGCTGAAGGCCAGGATCTGGCGCACCAGCTCGCGCCCCCGGCGCGCGGCGGTGCTGATCTCGTGAAGGCTTTCGCGCGCCGGCGCATCGCGCGCAAGGTCCTGCCGCGCCAGGTCGGCGTTGCCCAGGATGGCGGCCAGGATGTTGTTGAAGTCGTGCGCCACACCGCCAGCCAGCGTGCCCAGCGCCTCCATCTTCTGCGACTGCGCCAGTTGCGCCTGCAGCACCTTCTGTTCGCCCTGCGCCGTCTTGAGCGGGGTGATGTCGATGAAGGTCAGCACCACGTGGCGCAACGCCCCCTGGGCGTCGTTCTCGGGATAACCGTTGCACAGCGCCCAGCGCACCTCGTCGCCGTCGCCCACGGGCACGCCGACCACCACGTTATTGACCGGCAACCCCGTCGCCAGCACGTGCTCGAAGGGCATGTCGTGACGGCGCATGGGCTGGCCATCCTCGCGCAGCATCTGCCAGCCCGGCCCGGTGGGCTCTGCCAGTGCGGGGTTGGCACCGCCCTCGCTCCAGCCAAAGAAGCGGCGCGCGGCGGTGTTGATGCTGGAGATGGTGTGATTGGGTCTGTACACCACCACGCCCGCGCTCAGGTTGTCGACCAGCGCGCGCGAATTGGCCTCGCGGGTCTGCAGGTCCTGGCGGGCCCGTTCGCCATCGACGCGCAAACGGTATGCCACGAGCGCTCCGCAGAGCACCGCGCGCAGCAGGCCTGCGAGCATGAAGAAGAAGATCGTCGCGGGCACCACCTGCTCCAGCGCCAGGCCACCGATCGGCACGGCGGCGGTGAAGGTCACGAGGGCCAGCAGTTCCACCACGGTCAGCGCCTTGAGGGCCTGGAGCTCGGGTACGCGCTTGAGCGGATCGGCCCGAACCATGTCGCGCAGCGCCAGCAGGGTCGCCCCGACCGTGAACAGCGCGAACCCGGCCTGGCGGGCCTGTGGCAGGTCCCAGGCCCAGCGAAAGGCGAGCTGAAGCACCAGCGCCAGGAACGAGGCGACCAGCACGCGCCCCATGGGTCTGGGCAGTTGCAGGTAGCTGCGCACGCCCATCCAGAACAGCAGGGGAATCACGCTCAGCGCCGCGTTGCCGATGCCGTACGTGAACACGTCGGGCACGCTGCCACGCAACCACAGGCCCACCGATCCCATGATCGACACCAGTGACGCGACACTCCACCAGCGCGGCCCACCGATGCCCGGGTAGCGGCGCACCAGGCCCCAGAACGCGAGGGCGATGAGCACGTCAATGCCGACCCGAACCGCCAGCAGGGTAGGTATGTCAAACAGCATGTGGGCACAGGTAGGGAAACATACACGGCCATTGAAGCACGGGGCACTCGCCGCCTAGGGCGGGAAAAGCACCGCAAAGCCGCGCGAGTTCCATCGACCGGGCGCTCCCGGCCTCGCCCACGGACACCTGCGCGACTGCCACGGCGCCACACAGTCGCTGTCGGGACAAATCGCAACCCCCGCAGCGCCACAGAATGCCGCCCATGGGAACCCTCTACCTTGTGCGCCACGGCCAGGCCTCGTTTGGCGCGGACGACTACGACCAGCTCAGCGCGATGGGACAGCGGCAGAGCGCGCAACTCGGCAGGTACTGGGCCGAGCGCGGCGTGCAGTTCGACGCGGTGATCACCGGCACGCTGCGCCGCCACCAGCAGACCTGGGCCGGCATCGCCGAAGGCGCGGGCCTGTCGCACGAGCCACTGGCCTGGCCCGGGCTGAACGAGTACGACAGCGAAGCGGTGATCCGCGCCATCCATCCGCACCCGCTGCAGAAGCCGCGCAACGCGGAGGAAGCGCCGGAGCTCTACCGCCACCATTTCCGGCTGCTGCGCGACGGGTTGACGCAATGGATGGCCGGCACCGTGAGCCCGCAGGGCATGCCGAGCTACAACGAGTTCGTGCGCGGCGTGACCGGCGCGCTCGACCATGTGCGTACGAACCACACGGGGAAAACCGTGCTGCTGGTCTCCAGCGGCGGCCCGATCTCGACCGCCGTCGGCCACGTGCTGGGTCTGAGCCCGGAGGCCACGATCGAACTGAACCTGCGCATCCGCAACAGCGCCGTGACCGAATTCCAGTTCAACCCCAAGCGCCACACGCTGCTGACCTACAACACCTTGCCCCACCTGGACGGCAAGGACTTCAGGGACTGGGTCACCTACGCATGAATCGTTTCGGTCGCCCCGGGCGCTGTCTGCAGACCCAGGGCGAACGGATGCGAGAGAACGCGATCAGTCCGCCCGGGTGCCGGCGCGGTACGCCGTGCGCTCGCTCAGCGTGTCGGGGGGCAGCCGGTCGATTTCCGTCAGCAATTGCGCCAGTGCGCGACCGGCCGCCTCCAGCACGGCGCGCCCTTTCTCGGCGCTGGCGGCGCCCGCATTGCCGACCGCGCCGGTGGCGTTGTAGTCCTGCATCTGCCAGGCCAGCTTGGCGCTCTTGCCGTTGCCCAGGATGGGGAAATCGCGCGCGCGGTCCTGCGAGGTGGAGCGGAAGTACTCGGCCTGTTCCATGCGCACCCGCCCGGGCGCGAGCGCGAGCATCAACGACGTCTCGATCTCGCCCGCATGGATGCCGAAGCGGTGCTCATCGGCGCTGAACAGCGCGTTGACGTCCTGGCCTTGCGCGTCGCGCAGCGGCAGGTGGAACCAGTTCACGCTGTAGACCAGCAGCCCCAGGCGCGCGCGCAGGTCGCGCGCCACGAGGTCCAGCGCGCCCACCTGCCCCCCGTGCGCATTGAACAGCACCAGCTTCTTCACCCCGCTGGCGGCCACACACTCGCCAAGCTCGGTCCATACCCGCAGCAGGGTCTCGATCTTGAGCGTGAGCGTGCCGGCAAAACGGGTGTGTTCGGGGCTGAAACCCACCGCCTGCGTCGGCAGGAACAACGCCGGCAGGTCGGTGGCCAGGTGCGGCAACGCGGCTTGCACGATGCCGTTGACGATGTCCGTGTCCACCGACAATGGCAGGTGCGGGCCATGCTGTTCGATGGCCGCCACCGGCAGCACGGCAATGGCGCGCGCGAGGTCCAGCGAGGCGAAATCGGCCGTGGACAGGTCGGACCAGAAACGGGCGGGGGCGGCGGGCATGCGCGCATCTTAAGCCCGCCCCGTAAGATGCCCGCATGACACAGGACCTCTTCCGCCAGGACGCCTACCTGCAGCAGTGCGAAGCGCGCGTGAGCGCCATCGACGAACACGGCATCGTGCTCGACCGCACCGTGTTCTACCCGCTCGGCGGCGGCCAGGCGGGCGACACCGGCGTGCTCACGCAGGCCGACGGCAGCACCATCGCCATCATGGACACGCGCAAGGGCAAGGACGCCGACGGCAGGCCGACCGCGGCCATCGTGCACGTGCCCGCGCCGGGACAGGATGCGCTGCTCGCGCGGCTCGCCGTTGGCACGGAGGTCGGTGCGCGCATTCACTGGGCGCGCCGCCACCGGCTGATGCGCTTTCACACCGCCACCCACCTGCTGTGCCATCTCATTCCCGTGCCGGTGAACGGCTGCTCGATCACGCCGGACTACGCGCGCATGGACCTGCACATGACCGATCCGCTGGACAAGGACGAACTCACACAGGGCCTGGCGCGGCTGGTGGCCCAATCGCACCCCCTGACGGTGGGGTCCATCACCGACGAAGAGCTCGACGCCAACCCCTCGCTCGTCAAGAGCATGAGCGTGGCACCGCCGCGCGGCAGTGGCGCGGTGCGCACCATCCGCATTGGCGACGCCACGCTGATCGACCTGCAGCCCTGCGGTGGCACGCACGTGGCCAACACCGCCGAAATCGGCCGCGTGGTGGTCACGAAGATCGAGAAGAAGTCGGCCAGCACCCGGCGGGTGGTGCTCGGCTTTGCGGACTGACTACGGGTAGATGAACCGCCGCGACCAGGGCAGGCCCTGCGCGCGCTGGCCGGCGGCGCGGCAGATCACCTGGTAGATCGACACCTCGTCGTGCTCGAAGGCCCAGGCGCAGCCGGCCAGATAGACGCGCCAGATGCGCCACTTTTTCTCGTCCACCAGCGGCTTGATCTGCGCCGTGCGCGCCTCGAAGGCCTCGCTCCAGAGCTGCGTGGTGCGCATGTAGTGGCGCCTCAGGCTCTCCACGTCGAACGCCTCCAGGCCGCCCTCCTGCATGGTGCGCAGCACGGTGCCGATGTGCGGCAGCTCGCCTTGCGGGAACACGTAGCGGTCGATGAAGGTTCCGCCACCATGGCGGGTTTCGCCATCGTGCGCGTCGGTGCTGGTGATGCCGTGGTTCATCGCCCAGCCATCCGGCTTGAGCAGCGCGCGGATGTGCCCGAAGTATTCGGCCAGGTGGTTCAGCCCCACGTGCTCGAACATGCCCACGCTGGTGATGCGGTCGAACGGGCCGTCGTTCACGTCGCGGTAGTCCTGCAGGCGGATGTCGATGCGGTCTTCCAGACCCGCGGCCTTCACGCGCTCGCGCGCCAGGGCGTGCTGGTTCTTCGACAGCGTCACGCCCACGCAGCGCGCGCCGAACTTCTGCGCCGCGCGCAGCACCAGCGCGCCCCAGCCGCAGCCGATGTCAAGCAGGCGCTGGCCCGGCTGCAGCTGGATCTTGGTCAGGATGTGGTCGATCTTCTTGACCTGCGCCTCGTCCAGCGTCTCATCGCCGTTCTCGAAATAACCGCAGGAATAGACCATGCGCTCGTCCAGCCACTGCGCATAGAACTCGTTGGACACGTCGTAGTGGTATTCGATGGCCTTGCTGTCGCTCTCGCGCGTGTGCGAGAAGCGCCGGCGCAGGCGCCCGAGCAGACCCCCTTCGGGCTGGGCGTTCTCGGCCAGCCGGTGGGCCACGGCCAGGATGTCGGCCATCGAGCCGTCGACGTCGATCAGTCCCTCCACATAGGCCTGGCCCAGCGTGTCCAGCCCAGGGTCGATCAGCAGCGGCAGGGCCGAGGTGTCGCGCACGCGGATCTCGACTTGCGGCTCCTCGAACTCCCCCAGGGCGAGCGAAGAAGCGCCGCGCTCACCCCAGCTCAGGCGAACCGGCAGGTTCACCCGCGTCTTCATCCGTTGCGCCCAGGGCAACAGGGCACGTTCCACGATCGATCCCATGCACGACCTCCATTTGGGCAAACCCTTCCCGCCCCCGGTTGTACCGAAAGCCGAAAAACCTGTGAAGCCTGCATGACAAAGACACCGGCTGTCGCAGGCAGACGAATAGCGCTCGCTTATATTTGAACGCCCCGCGGGGCCAGGAACTTGGCGCGAGCCGCCCCCTCCAAAAAGGCCTGGCGTCCTGCCACCTATCCCTCCCCCGCTCCCTCCCGTCCTGGTATCCGATGCCGCTTTCGCTTTCCGCTCTTTCCCCCCGGCGCGCCCTCGTCCGCCTGTGCGGCGCCGTGCTGTGTGTCGGGCTGCCTGTTGCCGCGCTGGCCCAGGGCCTCCTGTCTGGCACCCCGACCGCCCAGACCGTGGTGCAGAGCGACCAGGCCCGCGCCGAGTTGCTGGCCCATGCGCCCGAGGGCGCTGCCCCCGGGCAGCCGGTCTGGGTCGGCCTGCAGATCACCCACGCGCCCGAGTGGCACACCTACTGGAAGAACTCGGGCGACTCCGGCCTGCCCACCGAACTGCAGTGGACGCTGCCGCCAGGCGTCACGGCCGGGCCCATCGCCTGGCCCACGCCGCGCAAGTTCCCCATTGGCAACCTGGCCAACTACGGCTACGACGGCACCGTGCTGCTGCCGGTGCCGCTCACCGTGGGCCCGGGCTTCACCGGCGAGTCCATCGACGTCAAGCTCTACGCGGCCTGGCTGGTCTGCCGCAAGGAATGCATTCCGGAAGAAGGCCAGTTCGCGCTGCGCATCCCGGCCCGGGGTTCGACCGCACTCAACGGCGCCGCGTTCGACGCCAGCTTCAAGGCCGCCCCCGTGGACCAGCCCGCGCGGGACAGCCAGGTGACGCCCGACGCCAAGGCCCTGGCCGTCTCGCTGGCCGGGCTGCCGGCCGCCTGGCAAGGCCAGCCGCTCGAATTCTTCCCCGAAGCCCCGGGCCTGATCGAGCCCGGCGCGGCCTGGTCCCAGGCCTGGGAAGGCGAACGCTGGACCGCGCGCGTGCCACTTTCCGCCTTCCGCAGCGACAGCCCCGCGCGAATGGACCTGGTGGTGGCCCCGGCAGCGCCAGCCGGCCACGGCCCGGGCAGTCCCGGCGTGCGGCTGGAGGTGCCGGTGCAGGGGGCGTGGCCCGCCGCCGCGCCCCTGCCGGGCGCCGTGCCCGCGGCCTTGCAGGCCGCGCTGGACGCCAATGCCGCGCGCGCCGGCGATGCGGCGGCGGCACCCCTGACGAGCGCCACCGCGCTCAGCCTGGGCGCGGCCTTGCTGGGCGCCCTGCTCGGCGGCCTGATCCTCAACCTCATGCCCTGTGTGTTCCCGGTGCTGGCCATCAAGGTGACCGCCTTCGCCCGCCATGCGGACGACCGCGCCGCCCTGCGCGCCAACGGCATCGCCTACACCGCCGGCGTGGTGCTGTCCTTCACGGCGCTGGGCGCGCTGCTGCTCGCGCTGCGCTCGGCGGGCGAGCAGCTTGGCTGGGGCTTCCAGTTGCAAAGCCCGGCGGTGGTGGCGGCGCTGGCCCTGCTGTTCACGCTGATCGGCCTGAACCTGGCGGGCCTGTTCGAAATCGGGCGCGTGCTGCCCAGCCGCGTGACCAACCTGCAGGCGAAGAACCCGACGGCCGACGCCTTCCTCACCGGCGTGCTCGCCACCGCCATCGCCTCGCCCTGCACCGCGCCCTTCATGGGCGCCTCGCTGGGCCTGGCCATTGGCCTGCCGGCCGGGCAGGCGCTGGCCGTATTCGCCACCCTGGGCATGGGCATGGCCCTGCCTTACCTGGCCGCGAGCTGGGTGCCGGCGGTGGCCCGCGCCCTGCCGCGCCCGGGCGCGTGGATGGACACTTTCCGCCGCTTCATGGCGTTCCCCATGTTCGCCACCGTGGTCTGGCTGCTGTGGGTGCTGGGCCAGCAAAGCGGCATCGACGGCGCGGCCGCGCTGCTCATGCTGCTGGTGGTGGTGGCGTTGCTGGTGTGGGCGCTCGGCCTGCGTGGCAGGAGCCGCGCGGTGCTGGCCAGCCTGTCGCTGGCGGGCCTGGCCTGGCTGGGCTGGGCCATCGGCCCGAGCGTGACGCGCCTGCAGGAGACAGCGCCCGGCGAGACCGTGGCCACCGCCGTCAGCGGCCTGAACTGGCAACCCTGGAGCCCGCAGGCGCAGGCCGCGCTGATCGCGCAGGACCGGGCGGTGTTCGTCGACTTCACCGCCGCCTGGTGCGTGACCTGCCAGTACAACAAGCGCACCACGCTGGCCGACGCGACCGTGCTGGGTGACCTGGCCAGCAAGAACGTGGCGCTGCTGCGCGCCGACTGGACGCGCCGCGACCCCGCCGTCACCGCCGCGCTGGCCGAACTGGGGCGCAACGGCGTGCCGGTGTACGCGATCTACCGCAAAGGGCAGCCGATCCAGCTGCTGTCCGAAGTGCTGAGTGTCGAGGAGGTCCGCGAGGCGCTGGCCCGACTGTGAACCGCCCGGCGCCTCAATTTGTGTTCTTCAACCGTTCCCTTGTCCGCCCACAGGAGTCACACCATGCAACGCCGTCCCCTGCTCGCTCTCGCCGTCTTCTCGCCCCTGGGCACCATGCTGGTCGCGCCCGCGTTCGCCGCGGCGGGCGTGGGCCAGGCCGCACCCGACTTCACCCTGATGGACACGGCCGGCAAGCCGGTGAAACTCTCGGACTTCAAGGGCAAGACCGTCGTGCTGGAATGGAACAACCCCGGCTGCCCCTTCGTGCGCAAGCACTACCAGGGCAACATGCAGGCGCTGCAGAAGGAGGCCACCGGCCAGGGTGTGGTCTGGCTGGCGATCAACTCCACCCGCGACGACAGCGCCGACTACCAGACCCCGCCCCAGCTCGGCCGCTGGATGGCCGAGAAGGGCGCCAGCCCCACGGCCACGTTGATGGACGAGGACGGCAAGGTGGGTGAAGCCTATGCCGCGCGCGTCACGCCGCACATGTACATCGTCAACCCGCAGGGCGTGCTGGTGTACGCCGGCGGCATCGACAGCATCCCTTCCGCTCGGGTGGACGACATCCAGAAGGCCACCAACTACGTGCGCCAGGGCCTGAACGAACTGCGCGCCGGCAAGCCGCTGAGCGTGGCCACCAGCCGGGCCTACGGCTGCAGCATCAAGTACCGGAACGGCGCGGCGTAAACGCTGGCTCCTTGGGCCGCCGCGGTATCGGCGCAACCGCTTCGCCTAGGTGGCGACGCGTTGCGCCTGCGTGTCGCTCCACCAGTCGCCCAGCGCATCGATCAGCGGAATCAGCTTGAGGCCAACCGGGGTCAGCGCGTAGTCCACCCTGGACGGATAGCCTTCAAAGGCCGTGCGGCGCACGATGCCGGCCTTCTCCAGCTTGCGCAGTTCCAGCGTGAGCATGCGGTGCGAAATGCCCGGATTGTCCCGTTGCAACTCGCTGAAGCGTTTCGTGCCGTCCTGCATGTAGTAGAGCAACAGCGTCGGCCAGCGGCCGCTGAGCAAGACCATCGCCTCTTCGATCGGGCATTCGGATACGGCGGTTTTCATGGGGTTTCCATCCAGTCACAAAAAAGTGCGTCATTTACGTCGGCCCCGTTGCGCGGCAGAGTCCAGGCTCCTGCAACTCAACGGACCTCCCCAATGACTCCTGTGCTTGTTTACGGCATCCCCGCCGGCAGTTCGATGGGCCTCGTGGCCTCCCTGGAATGGCTGGGTCAGCCCTACCGCCTGTGCCGGGTCGACATGCTGGGCGAGATGCGCGAAGCATCGTACGCCCGCATCAACGCCCGCCACGAAACCCCGGTGCTGATCACCGATGACAGCCGCTCGCTGAGCGAAACCATGGCCATTGCCGCATGGCTTGAAGCACGCGACACCGGGCGTCGCATCAGCTTCGAGCCGCACTCCCCGCAGGCCGACCGCATGCACCAATGGATGGCCTTCATCAACACCGGCTTCACCGGCGCATTCGCACCGCTGTGGACGGCGCTGGAGATGGACCCGCCCGACCCGGGCCAACAAGCTGCGCTGCGCCGCTTCGGCCGTGAAGCCGTCATCGAACGGCACGACAAGCTCGAAGCGATGCTGCGCGACAGCCCGCACGCCTTTCTGGCGGGCGAGCGCCCGACACTGGCCGACGGCCTGCTCATCGGCGTGGCGCGCTGGCTGGACTTCCACGCCGTCGCCGAAGCCGAGCGCTGGCCACGCCTGGCCGCCCTGCGCGCGCGCCTGGAGGCCGATGCCGCCGTTCAGTTCGCGCTGGCCATCGAAAACGGCGAGCAGCCGCGTGGCTCGGGCGCGTTTCGCGGACACATTGCCCTCTCGGACCTGCTTGAACAAGCCGTGCCTGCCTGAGGTCCGGGCCGGGTGTGGCGGGGTTCTGGAAAACCGCAGCGCGACCCACACGGGATAATCCCCCGGATACCCCCACCCGCGTCCAGCACCTCGACATGCCCTTTGCCCCCCTGCAGAACGACACATTCCTGCGCGCCTGCCTGCGCCAGTCCACCGACCACACGCCCGTCTGGCTCATGCGCCAGGCCGGGCGCTACCTGCCCGAGTACCGCGCCACGCGCGCGCGGGCCGGCAGTTTCATGGGGCTGGCCACCAACGTGGGCTACGCGACCGAGGTGACGCTGCAGCCGCTGGAGCGCTATGCGCTGGACGCGGCGATCCTGTTCAGCGACATCCTCACAGTGCCCGACGCCATGGGGCTGGGCCTGTCGTTCGCGCTCGGCGAAGGCCCGAAATTCGAGAAGACCGTGCGCACCGAGGCCGACGTCGCCGCGCTCGCCGTGCCCGACATGGACCGGCTGCGCTATGTGTTCGACGCGGTCACCTCCATCCGCAAGGCGCTCAACGGCCGCGTGCCTCTCATCGGGTTCTCGGGCAGCCCCTGGACGCTGGCCTGCTACATGGTCGAGGGGGGCGGCTCGGACGACTACCGTGCGGTCAAGTCGCTCATGTACAGCCGCCCGGACCTGATGCACCGCATTCTGGCCATCAATGCCGACGCGGTGGCCGCCTACCTGAACGCGCAGATCGAAGCCGGCGCGCAGGCGGTGATGGTGTTCGACAGCTGGGGCGGCGTGCTCGCCGACGGCAAGTTCCAGGACTTCAGCCTGGCCTACACCCGGCGCGTGCTGTCGCAGCTCAAGCGCGAGCACGAGGGCGCGGTGATCCCGCGCATCGTCTTTACCAAAGGCGGCGGACTGTGGCTCGAAGACATGAAGGACCTGGACTGCCACGCGCTCGGCCTGGACTGGACGGTGAACCTGGGCCGCGCGCGCGCTCTGGTGGGCGAAGGCCCGCAGGCCAAGGCCCTGCAGGGCAACATCGACCCGAACGTGCTGTTCGCGCCGCCCGATCGCATCGAGGCGGAGGTGGCCTCGGTTCTTGAGAGCTTTGGCACGCCGCACCAGGGCGCGGGCACCGGCCCCTCACACATCTTCAACCTCGGCCACGGGATCAGCCAGCACACGCCGCCGGAGCACGTGTCGGTGCTCGTGGATGCGGTGCATTCGCATTCACGAAGGCTGCGCGCGACCGTCTGAAGCGCTGCGGATTTTGCAGCTGAACCGGGTCTGCGGGCGTGCTCCAGCGCGGTTCGCAGCCCTGTCCCAAGGGTTTGTGACACTGTCATCCGGCCGTCAAACTGGCGCCGTTCCAAGGTCCCATAACACAAAAAAAGCCGAAAAAGTCACTTGACAGGCTTCACTTATGCACAAAACCTGTGCTGCGGTGCGCCATAAAAAGTGGTCGGCCCGAGACAGTAGGAATTTCCCGCAATGTCTTTGCAAGTCGTTGATTCATATAGGTTTTAGTTTGTGCTTTTTTTGCGGGCATTTTAAGAAAACCCTTGATTTTCAAGGCCTCCAACGGCACGAACTCAAACTATCAACAAAGTTATCCACAAAAAGTCTGGATATGTCTTCATGCGCTGTCAAATCAACAACTTAGAGCGACTTCCGACAGAACAGCTCAAGAACAGGCGCTAAGCATGGCTTTCTGGCCCAGCGTCGTCGTGGCCACCCCGGCCCACAGCGGGGTGGGCGCGGCCCTGACCTATCGAAGTGAGTTGTCGCTCGCGCCGGGCACTTTGGTGCGGGTGCCGCTGGGCGCGCGCGAGGTGCTGGGCGTGGTGTGGGACTGCCCGTTGCAACCGCCGGCAGGCCTGTCCGAAGCCCAGACCCGGGACGTGGGCGGCGTGCTCGAAGGTCTGCCGGCGCTGAATGCCAGCTGGCGCCAGCTGGTGCGTTTTGCCGCGCAGTACTACCAGCGCAGCCTGGGCGAGGTGGCCCTGGCCGCGCTGCCACCGCAGTTGCGCGAACTCAGCAGCGCGCAGCTCGCGCGCCGCCTCAAGAAGCGGGCGCTGGCCGCGCAAGCCATCGGTGGGGGGGTGCCACCCGTGGCCGACGGCGAGGCCCCGGACGGCCCGGACCTCAGCGACGAACAATCCGAATCCCTGCGGGCGCTGGCACAGGCACAGGCGCCGGTGTTGCTGTTCGGCGCCACCGGCAGCGGCAAGACCGAGGTCTACCTGCGGGCCACGCTGCAGGCGCTGCGCTCGCATGCCGACGCGCAGGTGCTGGTGATGGTGCCCGAGATCAACCTCACGCCGCAGCTCGAGGCGCGCTTTCGCGAACGCTTCGAGCCCTTGTTCGGCGCTGGCGCGCTGGTCTGCCTGCACAGCGGCATGACGCCCGCCCAGCGCCTGGCGGGCTGGCTCGCGGCGCACACCGGCAGCGCGCGCATCGTGCTGGGCACGCGCATGGCGGTGCTGGCCAGCCTGCCGGGGCTGCGCCTGATCGTGGTCGACGAGGAGCATGACCCGAGCTACAAGAGCCAGGAAGGCGCGCGCTACTCGGCGCGCGACCTGGCGGTGTACCGCGCGAAGGTCGAGAGCGAAGCGCTCGCAGCGGGCGGCACGGGCGCACGCTGCCAGGTGGTGCTCGGCTCGGCCACGCCTTCGCTGGAGAGCTGGCACGCGGCGGACCAGGGGCGTTACCTGCGCCTGGCCATGCCGGCGCGCATCGGTGGCGGCGCACTGCCGCGCCTGCGCCTGGTCGACATGAACCACCAGCCCAAAGGGGCGGTGCTGTCCCCGCCGCTGGTGGCGGCGATGGCCGAGCGCATCGCGCGCGGCGAGCAGTGCCTGGTGCTGCTGAACCGGCGCGGCTATGCGCCGGTGCTGGCCTGCCACGACTGCGGCTGGAAGAGCGGCTGCCCGCATTGCAGCGCCTACCGCGTATTCCACAAGCTGGACCGCACGCTGCGCTGCCACCACTGCGGCTTCACCGAGCGCGTGCCACGCGCCTGCCCCGATTGCGGCAACCTCGACATCGCACCCGTGGGCCGCGGCACCGAGCAGGTGGAGGAGCAGCTCGCGGGCCTGCTGGCCGACGTGAAGCGCCCCGACGGCGGGCCCGCGCGCGTGGCGCGCATGGACGCCGACTCGACTCGCCTCAAGGGCAGCCTGGAGCTGCAGCTGGCCACCATGCACAGCGGCGAGGTCGACGTGCTGGTAGGCACGCAGATGATCGCCAAGGGCCACGACTTCCGGCGCATCACGCTGGTGGCGGCCATCAACGCCGACGCCGGCCTGTTCGCCAGCGACCACCGCGCGCCCGAGCGCCTGTTCGCGCTGCTGATGCAGGCGGGTGGACGTGCGGGACGCGACGCCGCCTTCATCACCGAGCAGGGCAGCGCCAGCGAACTCTGGGTCCAGACCTGGACGCCGCAACATCCGCTGTTTGCCGCGCTGCGCGCGCACGATTTTCCGGCCTTCGCGGCGCAGCAACTGGCCGAGCGCGAGAGCGCGGGCATGCCGCCTTTTGGCCACCAGGCGCTGCTGCGCGCCGACGCGCGCACGCAGCAGGCGGCGCAGGCCTGGCTGAACGCTGCCGCGCAGGCTGCCGAAGGCCTGCCGCACCGCGCGGACGTGACGCTCTACCCTGCCGTGCCGCTGACCATCCAGCGCGTGGCCAACGTGGAGCGCGCGCAACTGTTGGTCGAGGCCGCGTCGCGCGGCGCGCTGCAGCGTTTCCTGAGCGCGTGGCAGCCGCTGCTGCTCGAGTGCCGCAATCTGCCCGAGGCCCGTGGCCTGGTGCGCTTCGCGGTGGACGTCGACCCGTTGGTGGTTTAGGGCCTGTTCACGCGGCCAGCGGTTCGGGTGCGGGCCAGAGCTGCTCCAGCGTGTGGATCACGTCGCGCAGCCGGAACGGCTGCAGCAACAGCCGGCGCACGTCAAGTTCCTTGAGCTTCAGCACCAGGTCCGCGTTGCCCTCGCGCGCCATGGCCACCACGGGCAGGTCTGCGGCGCAGGGCAGGCTCCCCGCACGCAGGCGCTGCAGGAATTCCAATGCCGTCTCGCCTTCCGCCAGCGACAGCAGCAGGGCCTGGGGCGACCCCGATTTCAGCCACTGCTCTCCTGCCGCCACGCTGATCTCCTGGCGCACCCGGGCCAGTTGCAGCTCGCGGCACACCGAGGCCACCGTGCCGCGCACCAGACCGTCGGGCTCGATCAGCAGGATCTTGGGCAGCTTGCCGAACGGGCTCACGACACCGCCTCCTCGCGCCGGAACAGCTCTTCCACCACGAGGTCGCGCAGGCCACCCAGGATGGCCTCGTCGAGTTTGTCGAATTCGCGCGGGCGCCGGTCCATGATGCACAGCGTGCCCACCACCTGGCCATAGGGCAGCCGCAAGAGCGCCCCGGCATAGAAGCGGATGTAGGGGTGGCCGGTCACCATCGGGTTGTCGGCAAAGCGCGGGTCGCGCAGCGCGTCGGGTACCACCAGCGTCTTCGCCATGGCCACGGCGTGACCGCAAAAGGAAATGTCGCGTGGCGTCTCCTGCACGTCCTCCAGGCCGAAGGACGACTTGAACCACTGCCGGTCCTGGTCGACCAGCGAGACCAGCGCGATCGGCACATCGAATTCCTTCGCGGCGAACGCCGAGATGCGGTCGAAACGCTCTTCGGGCGGCGTATCGAGGATCACGAGATCGCGCAAGGCCTTCAGGCGCTTGGCTTCGTTGTGGGGCAAGGGGGCCTTGATCATGGGTGCTCCGCGCCGGCGGCGCTGGGCCGGCCTGACTACTACATCGGCAGTAGTTTCAGGAACGTAAGCCCTGGGGGACTTGATTCGCATCAAATATAAGCAAACTGCGATATAAGAGACTGGCACACCCACTGGAGACCCGCCCGTGACCCGATTAACCTCCCGCTGGTGGCTGGCGCCGCTGATGGCCCTGGCCTTTGCCGCCCACGCCCAGACCACCCCGCCCGCCGACACCGGCCCGGCCATGAAGGCGCAAGCCGTCGGCCCGCACAGCCACTACGTCGAAGGCCTGACGCAACTGGGTTCACCGAAGAACCAGAACTTCATCAGCAACGCCGGTTTCGTGGTCACGCCTGGGGGCGTGGTGGTGATCGACGCGCTGGGCTCGCCGCGCCTGGCCGAGCGGCTCACCCGGCTGATCGGCCAGATCACCGACCAGCCGGTGACGCACGTGATCCTGACCCACTACCACGCCGACCACATCTACGGGCTGCAGCATTTCAAGCAGTTGGGGGCGCAGATCATCGCCCACGGTGCATCACGCGAGTACATCCAGTCCGACACGGCGCGCCTGCGGCTGGAGGCCTCGCGCACCGACCTCGCGCCCTGGATCGACGCGCAGACCCGCATCGTGCCGGCCGATGTCTGGATCGACGGCCCGACCGCGCTCAAGGTCGGTGGCGTGGTGTTCGAGCTGGTGCCGGTGGGGCCGTCGCACACGCCGGAAGACCTCGCGGTGTTCGTGCCCTCGGAGCAGGTGCTGTACGCGGGCGACCTGTTCTTCAACGGCCGCCTGCCCTTCGTGGGCCAGGCCAACAGCCGGCAATGGATCCTGTCGCTGGACCGCCTGCTGGCCTTCGACGCGCGCACCGTCGTGCCCGGCCACGGCGCGGCCTCGACCAACCCGAAGAAAGACATTGCCACCACGCGCGACTACCTGCGGCATTTGCGCCAGAGCATGGGCGATGCGGTGGAGAACTTCGTGCCTTTCGACGAGGCCTACGAGAAGACCGACTGGTCGGCGTTTTCGGCCATCCCCATGTTCGGACCGGCCAACCGCATGAACGCCTACAACACCTACCTGCTGCGCGAGCAAGAAGCCTTGCAGGACCAGGCGCCCTCTACGTCGTCAGCGACACCGCCGCCGAAAAAGTGAGGAAGGCCGCGGCGGTGGTCACGAGGATGATGCGCGCGATGCGGCCGTTGTCGGCGCCGAAGCGCTCGGCCAGCAGCGAGACGTTGCTCGCGCTCGGCAGCGCGGCCACCAGCACCATCACCGTCAGCGCGGCCGGTGCGAGCGGCAGGCCCATCTGGATCGCGCCCAGGCCCACGGCCAGCACCAGCAGCGGGTGCAGCAGCAGCTTCATGACGGCCACCGGCAGGTAGTCCGACAGCGGCATCGGGTGGTTGGACTGCATCTGCGCGCGCGCCAGCACCGCACCAATGGTGAACAGCGCCACCGGCGAGGCCGCATCCGCCAGCAGCCACAGCGTCTGTTCCACCGGCTTGGGCAGGGTGAAGCTGTACGCCGAGGCCAGCGCGCCCAGCACGATGGCCCAGGGCATGGGGTTGCCGAGCACGCCGCGCAGGGCCTTGCGGCCCGCGTCCAGCATGGCCTGACGGCCATGGCCCTCGGCATCGTCCAGACGCGAAAGCGCGATGCACAGCGAGCTGGTGACCACCATGTCGATCAACATGGTCAGGATCACGGTGCCGGCCGCCGACGCGCCCAGCAGCGCCACGATCAGCGGCACGCCCATGAAGCCCGAATTGGGAAACGCCGCCACCAGCGCGCCGAGCGAAGCGTCGTTCCAGCGGATGCGCCGGTTCATGGTGATGGCGATGCAGAAGGCCACCATCACCAGGGCGCACACCAGGTACACGCCGATCACCGTGGCGTCGAGCAGCTGCGCGATCGGCGTGGTGGAGCCGAAGCGGTACAGCATGCAGGGCAGCGCGAAGAACAGCACGAACCCGTTCAACCCCGGAATCGCCTCCAGCGGCAGCATGCGCCGGCGCGCCGCCACGAACCCCGCCAGCACGAGCGCGAAGAACGGGAAAGTGACGAGCAGGATGTTCAGCACGGGGCCGATTGTCTCAGGCGGGCGTGGGCCGACCGCGACACCCCGACCGGTATGATCCAGCGCTTGTCTCCGAAGCGTCTCCTGTCTCCCGCCTCCTCTCCATGTCCCACGGCCTGAACCTCGCCCAACTGGAAGCCGTGAACCACCTGGGCGGGCCTTGCCTCGTGCTCGCGGGCGCCGGGTCGGGCAAGACGCGCGTGATCACGCACAAGATCGGCCGCCTCATCCAGGCCGGCCTGGCGGCCGAGCGCATCGCGGCCATCACCTTCACCAACAAGGCCGCCGCCGAAATGCGCGAGCGCGCCGGCCAGCTGGTGGGGCGCGAGGCGAAGAAGGTGCTGATCTGCACCTTCCACGCGCTGGGCGTGCGCCTGTTGCGCGAGGACGGCGCCGCGCTCGGGCTGAAGAAACAGTTCAGCATCCTCGACACCGACGACATCACCAGCCTGCTCAAGGACTGCGGCGGCACCACCGACGCGGCCACCGCGCGCGGCTGGCAGTGGGCCATCAGTGCCTGGAAGAGCGCGGGCCTGAACGCGGCCCAGGCGCTGGCGCAGGCGAAGGACGAAAACGAACGCGTGACCGCGACCATCATGGCGCGCTACGAGGAGCGACTCAGCGCCTACCAGAGCGTGGATTTCGACGACCTCATCAGCCTGCCGCTGAAGCTGCTGAGCGAGCACGAGGACGTGCGCGCGCGCTGGCAGAAAAAGATGGGCCACGTGCTGGTGGACGAGTACCAGGACACCAATGCCACGCAGTACGAGCTGCTCAAGCTGCTGGTGGGCGAACGCGCGCGCTTCACCGCCGTGGGCGACGACGACCAGTCCATCTACGGCTGGCGCGGCGCCACGCTGGACAACCTCAGGCGCCTGCCCCAGGACTTCCCCGAGCTCAAGGTCATCAAGCTGGAGCAGAACTACCGCTCCACCAGCGCCATCCTGCGCGCGGCCAACAACGTGATCGGCCCCAACCCCAAGCTGTTCCCCAAGACGCTGTGGAGCGATCTGGGCGAGGGCGAGCCGGTGCGCGTGGTCGACGCGGACAACGAGGACCACGAGGCCGAGCGCGCGGTGGCGCGCATACAAAGCCTGCGCGCGAGCTCGCAGCACAAGGAGTGGCGCGACTTCGCCATCCTCTACCGCGCCAACCACATGGCACGCTCGTTCGAACAGTCGCTGCGAAAGGCCAACATTCCGTACAAGGTCTCGGGGGGTCAGAGCTTCTTCGACCGCGCCGAGATCCGCGACCTCTGCGCCTGGCTGCGCCTGCTGGTCAACAACGACGACGACCCGGCCTTCCTGCGCTCGGCGACCACGCCCAAGCGCGGCATCGGCCACACCACGCTGCAGCAGCTCGGCACCTTTGCCACCCAGTACAAGCTCAGCCTGTTCGAGGCGTTGTTCTCCAACTCGCTCGGCACCGCCCTGCCCGCGCGCGCCGTGGCCACGCTGCACGAGTTCGGCCGCGCGGTGAACGACCTGGAGTACCGCGCGAAGAGCACGGTGGGCCACGAGGCGGCGCGCGCCTTCCTGAACGACTGGCTCAAGGACATCGCCTACGAGAAGCACCTGTACGACAGCGAGGACAACGAGAAGGTCGCCGCCGCGCGCTGGACCAACGTGATGGACTTCTGCGACTGGGTGGCCGGGCGCTGCGGCGGCAAGATCGAGGACGAAGCCGGCGTGCAGGTCGAGACCGAGCGCAAGAGCCTGCTCGAGGTGGTGCAGACCATCGCGCTGCTGTCCACCCTGAGCGAGCGCGAACAGGACCAGAACGTGGTCACGCTCTCCACGCTGCACGCCTCCAAGGGCCTGGAGTGGCCGCACGTGTTGCTGGTCGGCGTGAACGAAGGCCTGTTGCCGTTCAAGATGGACGAGGAGCCCGGCCAGAGCGACGCCGCCGCCGAGAACATGGCGCAGCGCCTGCAGGAAGAGCGGCGCCTGATGTACGTGGGCATCACACGCGCGCAGCGCACGCTGGCGGTGAGCTGGCTCAAGCGGCGCAAGAAAGGGCGCGAGAGCATTCCCGGCCAGGCCAGCCGCTTCATCCAGGAAATGGCGCTGGACCAGAACACGGTCAAGGAAGACCCGCGCGAGAAGCTGCGCGCGCTGCGCGCCGAGTTCGCGCAACGCGCTACCGAACAGGCCGCGCAGAAGGCGGCGGACATCGCGCCATGACCCGCTGTCTGCCGCTTCTCGCCCTGACGTGCGCCGCGCTGGCCCTGCCCTCTGCCGCGCAGACATCCGCGACACCGGCACCCACCTGCACGCAGCCGACCGACTTCGCGCCACAGCAGCTCTACGGCCTGTGGCAACTCCATCTGTGGCCCGTTGAAGGCGGCAATGACTCGGCCCCCAACTCGACCGGCGCGCTGCTGTTCGAGCGCCACCCCGAACACCCGGGCAGCGTGCGCGGCAGCCTGAAGCGCAGCACGCCCGGCAACGACCGGCAGGCGCAGGTGGTCGGCGACGTGACGAACGGTGGCGAGTTCCACCTCGACGAGTCGGCCGACGGCGTGACCATGGACGCGGTGTGGGAGGGTGAAGTCACCGCCAGCGGCTGCGGGCAGGAACTGCGCGGCGTGCGCCGGCCCGCCGAAGGCCGCGGCAGCGGCGAACCGCTGATGCAATTCGTGCTGAAGAAAGCGCCCGGCTGGCGCTGAAAGCCCGGGGTGGTGCTGGCTCAGTAGCCGTCGGCCAGCGGATCGGCGGCCCGCTGCTGCGACTGCTCCATGGACTTCTGCAGTTGCTGCCGCACCTGTTCCTGCGTGGCCCGACCCTGTTCCATCTCGTTCTTCTTGATGGCGCCCGCCGTGGCGGCCGTGCCGGCGGTTTCCACGCCGCAAGCGGTGAGCAGGCACAGCCCCGACACGGCCAGGGCGATAGCGCGGGTTCTACAAAGCGTCATGGGCGCCATTCTCGCCCCGCACCCCGGGTCGTCAAGCCGCCTGGGCGTGCTGTGCCGACTGGCGGTCAAATCCCTCGCAGAGCAGGTCGGCCAGCATGGCCGGCACGTCGTTGTCAAAACTCATCAGCAGCTCAGTAGACACAGCGGCCGAGGCCGCCTGCAGCAACTCGAGCACGGCCGTCCGCTGCGCGTCACTGGCCGGGTGGCCGAGCCGCGCGGCCAACGCGCCCAGCACGGCATCGCGCGTGCGATCGGCCCCGAGCACCTGCCACGCGAAGTCGATCTCGTACCGCGCCACCAGATCGTTGAGGCTCTCGCCGTCCAGGCGCGCTTCTTCGGCCATGTGGCCCAGCGTGCGGGTGCTGAGGCCTTGCTGGACACGGGCGAGCAACGCGTCGTGCCCGGATGGGGGGTGGTTGGTGTTCATGCGGAATCCCGAAGAAGAGAACCGGGCACAAGCCCGGCGGCCAGCGTGCGCGGCCCGGAAAAGCAAAGGCCCATCGCGGTGGATGGGCCCAAGTGCGAGATGTCGGGTGACCCCGCTGCGGGGTCGGTGGACCAGGGAAGTGTAAGGCCACGCGCGCAGCCCCCGCCGCGGTCCCTCAGACGGCGTTGACCACCCCGCCCACGGCGCCGGAACCTGTCTGCAACACGGGATGAACCGCCCCGGCTTGCACTGCATTTGCACCGGATTGGACGGTCTGACTCATGCCGCCTTTTTGCGCCGGTTTGGTTGACACCAGAAAGCTGGCCAACAACGCAGCGCTTGCAGCCGCGAATGAAGCCCCGGTCTCCAGGCCAGGTGCGAAAAGCAACCAACAGAGAGACAGGCCACAGGCAACGGCGGAAATCACGCGGAAGAAATAACCAGCATTGCGAGATCGTAGAAATCAATCGTGCATGTAGAAACGCCCCAGAACCCTAAATGGGCGCTGAGGCGCATAAATGCTGGTGGCCTGGGGCGGAATCGAACCACCGACACGCGGATTTTCAATCCGCTGCTCTACCAACTGAGCTACCGGGCCTTTGAGAGAAGCGAGATTGTAGCAGCTTCAACGGGCCTGTTTTCCCGCGACGGGGATGCTCAGAGTGCGTTGCGTTTGCTGCGCGCGAGGTCCACGCCAAGTTGCTTGAGCTTGCGGTAGAGATGGGTGCGTTCGAGGCCGGTTTTTTCGGCCACGCGGGTCATGGAGCCGGACTCGCGGGCCAGGTGGTATTCAAAGTAGGCCTTTTCGAATTCGTCGCGCGCTTCGCGCAGTGGGCCGTCCAGGTTGAAGGACTGCAGGCACTGCGGGCCGAGGTCCACCATGGGCTCGGGCAGTGTGCCCCCGGTCATGGCGGTTTCCACGGTGAACTCCGCCGAGAGCATGTTGCCGCCCACGCGTAGGGCCGTGGCGGGCGCCGCATGGTTGGGCTTGGCCGGCGCCTTGTTGAGACCCTGGTCCACCGCCTTGAGCAGCTTGGCCATGGTGATGGGTTTTTCCAGGAAGGCCGTGGCGCCGATGCGCGTGGCCTCAACCGCGGTGTCGATGGTGGCGTGGCCACTCATCATGATCACGGGCATGGAGAGCAATCCGTTGCTGGACCACTCCTTGAGCAGCGTCACGCCATCGGTGTCTGGCATCCAGATGTCGAGCAGCACCAGGTCGGGCCGCAGCTGGACGCGCACGGCGCGAGCCTGTGCGGCGTTCTCGGCGAGCTCGACGGTGTGGCCCTCGTCGTTCAGGATCTCGGAGAGCAGATCCCGGATGCCCAGTTCATCGTCTACGACCAGAATTGTTGCCATGGCGCGGAGTGCTTTCCTCGGAGCGTGTTGTCAATTAGCAACTGCGAATGATAACGACACTTGGGCGCCGATGACCTTGCCTTCGGTCATGCGGTTGCTCAGATCGACGCGGCCGCCATGCTCGTCCATGATTTTCTTGACCACCGCCAGCCCCAGGCCGGTGCCCTTGACCTTGGTGGTGACGTAGGGCTCGAAGGCGCGCTTGAGGATGTGTTCGGCGAAGCCGGGGCCCTGGTCAAGCACGGACAGGCGCACCCACTGCCCGGAATCCGAGCGGCGCGTGCGCAGCACCACCTGGGCGTCGGGCACGCCGGCCATCGCGTCCTGAGCGTTCTGCACCAGGTTGTGCAGGGTCTGGCGCACCTGCTGCGGATCGACATTGGCTCTGGGCAGGTCGTCGGCCAGTTCAAGACGCACCGGCACGGCAGCGTGGTCGTACAGGCCGACGATGTCGCGCACCAGGGCGTTGAGGTCGGTGGGCACGAGTTGTGCCGCCGGCAGGCGCGCGTAGTCGCGGAACTCGTTGACCAGGCGCTTCATGGCATCGACCTGGTCGACGATGGTGCGCACCGATTTGTTGAGGATGGCCTGCTCGGGCGGCTGCACCTTGCCTTCGAGCTTCATGGCCAGGCGCTCGGCCGAGAGCTGGATCGGTGTGAGCGGGTTCTTGATCTCGTGCGCCAGGCGGCGCGCGACCTCGCCCCAGGCCTTGGCCCGCTGGGCAGAGACCATCTCGGAGACGTCGTCGAACACCAGCAGGCGTTCGTTGTTGGGCAGCAGCGCACCCCGCGCGATCAGGGTGATGCCTTCCTCAAAGGGCGTGTTGCCGTTGGCGCCCAGCTCGAACGATTGTTGCCAGTAGCCGCCCTCATGCTGCGCCTGATCCGACAGGAAGCGATCGAACTGCTGCAGCACGCCGGAGGCGAAGGCCTCCAGGCCCGGCACCTGTGCCAGCGGCTGGCCGAGGTGCAGCGCCAGCGGCGTGTGCAGGATGCGCGCCGCGCCGGGGTTGACGCTGTGCACGCGGCCCTGCTCGTCGAGCACCACCACGCCGGCGGTGAGGTTGTCCAGGATGGTCTGCAGGTTGTCGCGCGCGGCGTCCACCTGTTCCATGCTTTTCTGGACGGCGGCACGGGCGTCGGACAGGTCCTGCGTCATGTGCGCGAAGGTGCGCGTGAGGCTGGCGAGTTCGTCGCGCGAGGCCAGCGCGGTCTTGGGCGCGAGGTTGCCGGCGGCCACCTCGCGCATGCCTTCGGCCAGCACCAGCAGCGGGCGCACCAGCTGGTTGCCCAGCAGCACCGCCAGCAGCACCGCGCCAAACACAGCCAGGAACAGCGCCAGCGTGAGTGTGCCGATGTACATGCGGCGCAGGCCTTCGCGTGTGAGCGCACGCTCCTGGTATTCGCGGTTGGCCACCTGCACGGCCAGCGCGTCGGTCACGAGCGCCCCCGGCAGCGGCATGATGACCTGCAGGTAGCGCGGTTCGGCGTTGAATCCGAAGCTTGGTGGCGTGACCACGGCCAGCACCTTGATGCGCGCCTGTGTGGCCGCCACCAGGGCCTCGAGTTCGTCGCCGCCGCTTTCCTCCAGCCCTTCGATCTGGGCCAGCACGCGCGAGCTGCGCGCGCTGCGCAACTGGGTGGCGGTGGGGCGTTCGGGGTTGATGTCGAAGCGCGAGAGGCCCGCGCTGCCCAGGGCCTGGCCGCTGGCGCTCCAGAGCACGAGATCGGTCACGCCCAGCTGTTCGCGCAGGCGTTCCAGCGCCAGCACGGCCGAGGCATTGGGCACGCGCGAGAGGCTGTCCGCGGCGACGCGGGTCTTGGCACTGAGGTCGGCGGCCAGGATGTCGAGCGTGGTGCGCCCGAGGTTGAGGCCTGCCACCAGCGCGGATTCCACGCGCACATCAAACCAGCTCTCGATCGAGCGTGAGACGAACTGGTAGGACACGGTGTAGATCAGCAGGCCGGGCAGGATGCCCACCAGGCCGATGATGGCGGCCAGTTTGATCAGCAGGCGGCTGCCGAACTTGCCACGCTTGAGCCGCAAGGCCAGCCGCAGCGCCAGCCACAGGATGACCAGCAGCAGGAATGCCGCGACGGCCACGTTGATGCCGACGAGCCACGGGAAGTTCTGCTCGTAGAACGCGCGGTTGTTCGTCGCCAGCGTGAGCAGGAACAGCAGCACCATGCCCAGACCAGTCATGAACACCAGGCCCGCGCCAATGGCCCAGCGCACCGCGGCGGGCTTGGTCCGCGGTGGCGTGGTGTGCACCGGTTTGAGCGTGGGTTCGGGGCCGAAGGGCCCGTGCGCGCTGGCCATGGCCGTTCAGCGCGCGGGCTCGCTCACGATGGCCTCGCCCGTGAGCTCGACGGCCTGCACGCCCGCACCAACGTCCGGGCCGCGGTCGGGCTCGGCCTGGCCGGGCACCGGCAGCGCCTGCCGCAGCTCGACCGTCCACTCAGGCTGGTTACCCATGCCGATCTGGAAGGGTCGCGGCAGCAGGGAGAGATCGAGCCCGAACGAGAACTCCACCTCGTGCCTGGCCTCGGGGTCCAGTTGTGCGCTGTCGGCCAGCCGCCAGCGCACCACCCTGCCCACGCCGGCCAGGGCTTCGTTGAGGGAGTCGAAGTTCTGGTGCAGGGCGTACTGCAGGCTGGCACCGCCCGATGTGGCCGCGGTCTCGTTGGACAAGCTCACCCGCCAGCGCCGCGTGAGCGGTTGATAGGCCAGGCGCAAGGTGCGCGTGGCGCTGGCCACGCGCTTGTCGGTCCAGTACCAGCGCTGGCGGTACACGTCGGCATGCCACACGAAGTAGAGCGGAACGGCCTTGTACAGGGCGTCTTCCACCACCGGCGAGGGTTGCAGCGCCATGCGGGCCGACAGGAACAGCGCTTCGGGCGTGCGCTGCAAGACCAGTTGCTCCACCTGAGGGGCCTGGGCATGCACCGGCCAGAGCGCGAGCAGCGACAGCACCAGACCCAGAAAAAGGCGGGGCCAGACCCTCATGGCGTGGCCTGGCTCAAGGCGGGGCCTTGTCGAGGCAGGCGTAAAAGAATCCGTCGTGTCCACCCGAATGATTGTCGTTGAACTCCCCTGTTGGAGCGGCCGCCCCCGGCAGCAAATGCCCCGGTGAAGGCTGTTGGCGTGCATCAGTGTGGTGCACAAGGAACGTCCGCACCTGCTCGGCGCCTTCGGCACGGAACACCGAGCAGGTGGCGTAGACCAGCAGCCCGCCGGGTTTGAGCAGGGGCCAGAGCGCGTCGAGCAGCGCGCGCTGCGTGGCCACAAGCGCGTCGACGTCGCTGGCGCGGCGCAACCAGCGCACGTCCGGATGGCGCCGCACGATGCCGGACGCGGTGCAGGGTGCATCGAGCAGGATGGCATCGAAGGGCTGGCCGTCCCACCATGCGGCGGGTCGCGCGGCGTCGGCGCAGCGCACCTCGGCACGCAGGCCCAGGCGCCTGAGTGTGTCTTCCATGCGCGCGCAGCGGCGCGGGTCGACGTCGAGCGCGAGGAGATTCAGGTCGGCGCGCTCAAGCAGGTGGGCGGTCTTGCCACCGGGGGCGGCACAGGCGTCGAGCACGCGGTCGGCCGGCGCCCAGGCGCGGCCGTCGAGCAGCAGACCTGCCGCCATCTGGGCGGCCGCGTCCTGCACCGAACAATGGCCCTCGGCGAAGCCGGGCAGGCGCTCAACCGGCTGTGGCGCCTCCAGCACCAGGCCGTCGCCGCCCACGGGATGGGACACCAGGCCGATGGCCAGAAGGGCCTGCCGGTAGGTTTCGCGGTCGGTGCGGCGGCGGTTCACGCGCAGCGCCATCGGGCCAGGCTGGTTGTTGGCGCTCAGAATGGCCTGCCAGTGCTCGGGATGGTCGCGCCGCAGGCGCTCGATCCACCACATCGGGTGGTTCCAGCGCGCGACCGGGTCGCTCTCGATCTCGGCCAGCAAGTCGGCGCGTTCGCGCAGGAAGCGGCGCAGGCAGGCGTTGACGAAGGCCGCCTGGCGTTCGATGTGGCGGTCCTTTCGGGTCGCTTCCACCGCCTGATTGACCACCGTGTGGGGCGCATAGCGCGGGGTCTCCTCCCCTTCGGCCTCATCGAGCAACAAGGCGACCGCGCTGCACAGCAGGGCATGCACCGCCGGCGCCGGCTTGCGCTGCGCCAGCAGGGCCACGAGAGCGCGCGCCGTGCCCAGCCGGCGCAGCACGTGGAAGCTCAGGGCCTGCACGCCGGGACGCAGCGCCGGTGGCAGCGCCGGCAGCACCTCGCTGAGCGAGCGCCCTTCCACGACCGCCTGCACGCAGGCAGCGGCATGTCGCAACTGGGTCGCCAGGGTAGGGCCGTGAGGCGCCGACGCGGGCGGGGGATTCGAAGAGGAGGCCTGGGCGGTCAAGGCGGAATCTTCCGGGACAAAGGGTCGATGGGCAGCGGAGACGGCGAGTGTCACACACGCCTGCCGGCGCGTTCAGCTCAAGGTCCAGCCCGCCGTGTTGTCGCCGGCGGCGGCCGGAGCGACGGGGGTGGTCGTGGCCGCGGCAGTTTCGGGCTCTTCGCGCAGCAGCGGCAGCGGCCCCATGTCGCGGCCATAGATGCGGCGGATGCGCAGCGCCAGTGGCGGATGCGAGTCGAGCCAGTGCTCCGTCTGACTCGCGGTGCCCTGGTTGGCCACCAGCAGCATGTGCTGCACCGAAGAACCCGCGCGTTGCGCCACCACGACCGCGCGACGCTGGCTCAACACCTTGCGCAGCACACCGCCCAGGCCATCGCGGCTGCGCGTCCACTGCACGGCGCGCGCGTCGGCCAGGTACTCGCGCTGGCGCGAGACCGCCGCCTGCAGTGCATGGCCCGCCAGCCAGCCCAGCCAGCCCGCGGCCATGATGGCCAGACCGATCAGCGCGGCGACGGTGCGGCGGTCGCGGGTGTCGGGCTGGAACAGGTCCTGGCCCAGGCGGAACAGCATCTCCAGCCCGAACACCATGCCGACCAGGCGCATGTTCAGCCGCGTGTCGCCCTCGCCGATGTGGCTGAACTCGTGCGCCACCAGCCCCTGCAGCTCCTCGCGCGTGAGGTGCGTGAGCGCGCCCTGCGTCACGGCGACCACGGCATCGTCTTCGTCCCAGCCCGCGGCGAAGGCGTTGATGCCCTGGTCGCGCGCGAGCACCATGGCTTGAGGGCGCTTCATGCCCGAGGAGACGGCCATTTCGTCAACGATGTTGCAGAAGCGCTGTTCGTCAAAATCGCCAGAGGGCCGAGCAGCCCGGGCACCCATTTGTTCGGCCAGCCGCGGACCGCCGCCATCGGCCAGGCGCGAGGTCTCCACCCACCAACCTCCCAGCACGAAGAGCAGCGTCACGCCCGTGTTGACGGCGAAGAAGTGGCGCGGAAAGCTGAGCTCACCCGGCATCCAGAAACCCCAGGTGAGTCCCCAGGACAGTGCCAGCGCGGCATTGACCGCGACCAGCAGCAGCACCACGGTAAGACAGAAGGCAAGCAGCAGGCGCCGGGTCTCGCCTCGGGCATTGCGCTGGAATTCGAAGAAGCGCATGTCACATCGTGATGCGCAGCGTCTCTCGCTCGGCTTCGCTGGTGGTCGATTCCAGCATCGTCTGAGGCTGGAAGCCGAACAGCCGCGCGATGATCAGCGCGGGGAACTGGGCGGCGGCGTCGTTGTACTCCAGCACGTGGTCGTTGTAGGCCTGGCGCGCGAAGCCGACGCGGTTCTCGGTGCTGGTCAACTCTTCGCTGAGTTCGCGCATGTTCTGGTCGGCCTTGAGGTCGGGGTAGTCCTCGACCACCGCGAACAGTTTGCCCAGTGCCCCGCCCAGCAGTTGCTCGGCCCCGGCCAACGCTCCCAGGGCGCCCGCATTGAGCGGGTTCCCGGCGGCCGTCTGCTCGGCGGTGCGGGCCTGGTTGCGTGCGGCAATCACGGCCTCAAGCGTCTGGGCCTCGTGCGCGAGGTAGCGGCGCGCCACCTCCACCAGGTTGGGAATCAGGTCGTAGCGGCGCTTGAGCTGCACATCGATCTGGCCAAACGCGTTGGCAATCGCGTTCTTCAGGCGCACCAGCCGGTTGTAGGCCCCCACCGCCCAGAAGAACACCACCAGACCCAGCGCCAGCACCACCCACAGCGAGACGGACATGTTCTCAACCCCTTCCTGTGAAACCCCTGCCCCGGCGGCAGGCGCGGCCAATATACCCCGCGCCCCGCCGTTCACGCGGCACCAGACCCAACGAAAAAAGCCCCCGGTCGGACGACCGGGGGCTTTTGATGGGCCAGTGGTGCGCGGGGGTGCGACTTACTCAGTCGCTTCGTTCGCGCTGCTCGACGCGTCCGCCTGGTCGGCGGCCAGCGAGATTGCATCGGCCTCGGCGATGGCACGGCGCTCCTCGTCGTCCATCTTCTCCTTGACCTTGCGCGCCTCGTGATAGGCCATGCCAGTGCCGGCGGGGATCAGGCGACCCACGATCACGTTCTCCTTCAAGCCACGCAACTCGTCGCGCTTGCCCATGATGGCCGCCTCGGTCAGCACCCGGGTGGTTTCCTGGAAGGAAGCCGCCGAGATGAACGAGTCGGTGGACAGCGACGCCTTGGTGATGCCCAGCAGGATGTTGCTGTAGGTTGCGGGGATCTTGCCTTCGGCGCGCAAGGCGTCGTTGGTGTTGAGGATCTCCGAACGCTCGACCTGCTCGCCGGCGATGTAGCTCGAATCGCCCACGCCTTCGACCACGACGCGGCGCAGCATCTGGCGCACGATCACCTCGATGTGCTTGTCGTTGATCTTCACGCCCTGCAGCCGGTAGACGTCCTGCACTTCGTCGACGATGTAACGCGCCAGCTCTTCCATGCCCAGCAGGCGCAGGATGTCCTGCGGGTCGGCGGGGCCGTCCACCACGCTCTCGCCCTTGTTGACCACCTGACCTTCGTGCACCAGGATGTTCTTCTCCTTGGGGATGAGGTCGTCCCAGACCTTGCCTTCCGGATCGGTGATCTGCAGGCGCACCTTGCCCTTGGTTTCCTTGCCGAACGACACGGTACCGGTCATCTCGGCCAGCATGCCCTTGTCCTTCGGGCTGCGGGCCTCGAACAGCTCGGCCACGCGCGGCAGACCGCCGGTGATGTCGCGCGTCTTCTGGCCTTCGACCGGAATGCGCGCCAGCACATGGCCTGGGCCCACGTCCTGACCGTCGCGCACTTCCAGCAGCGCGCCGATCTGGAAGCCCACCGTCACCGAGTGGTCGGTACCCGGAATCTTCACTTCATTGCCGGACGCATCCAGCAACTTCACCAGCGGACGCACCACCTTGGCCGAACCACGGTGCTTGGGATCGATCACCACCAGCGACGAAAGACCGGTCACGTCGTTGACCTGCTTGGCCACCGTCAAGCCTTCTTCGACGTTCTCGAACTTCACCTGGCCGGCGAACTCCGTGATGATGGGTCGGGTCAGCGGATCCCAGTTCGCCAGGATCGCGCCCGCCTTGATCTGCTGATCGGCCTTGACCGCCAGAATGGCGCCGTAAGGCACCTTGTGGCGCTCGCGCTCGCGGCCATGCTCGTCGTGAATCACGATCTCGCCCGAACGCGCGATCACCACCAGTTCGCCCTTGGTGTTGGTTACGTAGCGCATGGTGGTGTTGAAGCCGATCACACCACTGGACTTCGCTTCCACGCTGGAAGCCACCGCCGCGCGCGACGCCGCCCCACCGATGTGGAAGGTGCGCATGGTCAGCTGCGTGCCGGGTTCGCCGATGGACTGCGCGGCAATCACGCCGACGGCCTCGCCGATGTTCACCAGGCCACCGCGGCCGAGGTCGCGGCCATAGCACTTGGCGCAGATGCCGAAGCGGGTCTCGCAGGTCAGCGCGGTACGCACCTTCACCTCGTCCACAGCAGCCGCTTCGAGCACGTCGAGCAGGTCCTCGTCGAGCATCTCGCCGGCGGGCACCAGCACCGCGCGGGTTTCCGGGTGGATCACTTCCTCGGCCGTGGTGCGACCCAGGACGCGCTCGCGCAGCGACTCGATCACCTCACCGCCTTCAACGATGGCGCGCATCAGCGTGCCGTTGGTGGTGCCGCAGTCGTGCTGGTTGACCACCAGATCCTGCGTCACATCCACCAGGCGGCGCGTGAGGTAACCCGAGTTCGCCGTCTTCAGTGCTGTGTCCGCCAGACCCTTTCGGGCGCCGTGCGTCGAAATGAAGTACTGCAGCACGTTCAGGCCTTCACGGAAGTTGGCCGTGATGGGCGTCTCGATGATGGAGCCGTCGGGCTTGGCCATCAGGCCGCGCATCCCGGCGAGCTGGCGGATCTGCGCGGCGGAACCGCGCGCACCCGAGTCGGCCATCATGTAGATGGAGTTGAACGATTCCTGGTCCACCTCCTTGCCGTTGCGATCGGTGGTCTTCTGCTTGGCCAACTGAGCCATCATGACCTTGGAGATCTCGTCACCAGCCTTGCCCCAGATGTCGACCACCTTGTTGTAGCGCTCGCCCGCCGTCACCAGACCGGAAGCGTACTGCTGGGCGATTTCCTTCACCTCATTCTCGGCACGGTCGATGATGGTCGGTTTCTCCTTCGGCACCAGCATGTCATCCACGGCGATCGAGATGCCCGCGCGCGTGGCCAGGCGGAAGCCGTTCTGCAGCAGCTTGTCAGCGAAAACCACGGTCTCCTTCAGGCCGCACTTGCGGAACGAGGCGTTGATCAGGCGCGAGATTTCCTTCTTCTTCAGCGCCTTGTTCAGCACATCGAACGGCAGGCCACGAGGCAGGATCTCGGAGAGCAGCGCACGACCGACCGTGGTGTCCACCAACGAAGTGGAAGCCACGTACTCGCCGCTGGCCTTGTCCAGCAGGTACTGCGTCAGGCGCACGCTGATCCGGGCGGTGATCTCCACCACGCCGTTGTCCAGCGCGCGCTGCAACTCGGCCAGATCCGCGAAGTACATGCCTTCGCCGCGGGCGTTGATCTTCTCGCGCGTGGCGTAGTACAGGCCCAGCACCACGTCCTGTGAAGGCACGATGGAGGGCTCGCCGTTGGCTGGGAACAGAATGTTGTTCGAGGCCAGCATCAGGGTGCGCGCTTCCAGTTGCGCCTCCACCGAGAGCGGCACGTGAACGGCCATCTGGTCACCGTCGAAGTCGGCGTTGAAGGCAGCGCAGACCAGCGGGTGCAACTGGATCGCTTTGCCTTCGATCAGGATCGGCTCGAACGCCTGGATGCCCAGGCGGTGCAGCGTCGGTGCGCGGTTGAGCATCACCGGGTGTTCCTTGATCACTTCTTCCAGGATGTCCCACACCACCGGCGTGCCGGCTTCCACTTCCTTCTTCGCGGCCTTGATGGTGGTCGCAATGCCCATGGCTTCGAGGCGCGAGAAGATGAAAGGCTTGAACAGTTCCAACGCCATCAGCTTGGGCAGGCCGCACTGGTGCAGCTTGAGCGTGGGGCCGACCACGATGACCGAACGGCCCGAGTAGTCGACGCGCTTGCCCAGCAGGTTCTGGCGGAAGCGGCCGCTCTTGCCCTTGATCATGTCGGCCAGCGACTTCAGCGCGCGCTTGTTGGCGCCCGTCATGGCCTTGCCACGGCGACCGTTGTCCAGCAGCGAGTCCACGGCTTCCTGCAGCATGCGCTTCTCGTTGCGCGCGATGATCTCAGGGGCCTTCAATTCCAGCAGGCGGCGCAGGCGGCTGTTGCGTTTGATGACGCGGCGGTACAGGTCGTTCAGGTCGGAGGTCGCGAAGCGGCCGCCGTCCAGTGGCACCAGCGGACGCAGGTCCGGCGGCAGCACGGGCAGCACGTCGAGCACCATCCACTCGGGCTTGATGCCCGACTTCTTGAAGGCTTCCAGCACCTTGAGGCGCTTGGCGTTCTTCTTGATCTTGAGCTCGGAGCCGGTGAGGTCGTTGCGCAGCTTCTCGATTTCGATGTCGAGGTCAATGGCCTGCAGCAGTTCCTTGATGCCCTCGGCGCCCATCTTGGCAATGAATTCGTCACCGAACTCCTTGCGCTTGGCGTCGTAGTCGTCCTCGCTCATGATCGCGAACTTCTTGAGCGGGGTCATGCCCGGGTCGACGATCACGTAGGCTTCAAAGTACAGCACGCGCTCGATGTCGCGCAGGGTCATGTCCAGGATCAGGCCCAGACGCGAGGGCAGCGACTTCAGGAACCAGATGTGCGCGCAGGGCGCGGCCAGATCGATGTGGCCCATGCGCTCGCGGCGCACCTTGGTCTGCGTGACCTCGACGCCGCACTTTTCGCAGATGACGCCACGGTGCTTGAGGCGCTTGTACTTGCCGCACAGGCACTCGTAGTCCTTGATGGGGCCGAAGATCTTGGCGCAGAACAGACCGTCGCGTTCCGGCTTGAACGTCCGGTAGTTGATGGTCTCGGGCTTTTTGACTTCGCCGAAAGACCACGAGCGGATTTTCTCCGGCGATGCCAGGCCGATGCGGATAGCATCGAAATGCTCGTCGGGCGTGAACTGCTTGAACAGGTCGAGTAGTGATTTCATGGGTTCAATCCTTGTCTTGGCGGCGAATTAGGAGCGTTCCAGTTCGATATCGATACCGAGCGAACGGATCTCCTTGACCAGCACGTTGAACGACTCGGGCATGCCTGCGTCGATCGTGTGCTCGCCCTTGACGATGCTCTCGTACACCTTGGTGCGACCCTGCACGTCGTCGGACTTGACCGTGAGCATTTCCTGCAGGATGTACGAAGCGCCATAGGCCTCCAGCGCCCACACCTCCATCTCGCCGAAGCGCTGGCCACCGAACTGCGCCTTACCGCCCAGCGGTTGCTGGGTGACGAGCGAGTACGGACCGGTGGAGCGGGCGTGCATCTTGTCGTCGACCAGGTGGTGCAACTTCAGGAAGTGCATGTAGCCCACGGTGGTCTTGCGCTCGAAAGCGTCACCCGTGCGGCCGTCGTACAGCTGCGCCTGGGTGCGGGTTTCGGTCAGGCCCTTGAGCTGCGCGATGTCGTCCGGGTAGGCCAGCTTGAGCATGGCACGGATCTCGTCTTCCGAGGCCCCGTCGAACACCGGCGTGGCGAACGGCACGCCGCTCTGCAGGTTCTCGGCCATCTCGATCACCTCGGCGTCGCTGAGCGCGCCCAGGTTTTCCTTCTTGCCGGCCTGGTTGTAGATGCTCTCCAGGAACTGGCGCAGCTCGGCCACTTTGGCTTCGGCCTGGAGCATGTCGCCGATGCGCTGGCCCAGGCCCTTGGCAGCCCAGCCCAGGTGCACTTCGAGCACCTGGCCCACGTTCATGCGCGAAGGCACGCCCAGCGGGTTGAGCACGATGTCGGCGGGAGTGCCGTCGGCCATGTGCGGCATGTCCTCTACGGGCACGATCTTGGAGACCACACCCTTGTTGCCATGGCGGCCGGCCATCTTGTCGCCGGGTTGCAGACGGCGCTTGACGGCCAGGTAGACCTTGACCATCTTGAGCACGCCCGCCGGCAGTTCGTCACCCTGCGTGAGCTTCTTGCGCTTCTCCTCGAAGGCGAGGTCGAAGCTGTGACGCGTCTGCTCCATCGAGTTCTTGATCGACTCGAGTTGCGCGGCCACGGTGTCGTCCGCCGGGCGGATGTCAAACCAGTGGTACTTCTCGACGTCGTCCAGGTAGGCCTTGTCGATGGTCGTGCCCTTGGACAGCTTCTTCGGGCCACCGTTGGCGGTCTTGCCGATCAGCAGCTTCTCGATCCGGTCGAAGGCGTCCGCCTCCACGATGCGCAACTGGTCGTTGAGGTCCAGGCGGAAGCGCTTGAGCTCATCGTCGATGATCTGCTGGGCGCGCTTGTCGCGCGTGATGCCTTCACGGGTGAAGACCTGGACGTCGATCACGGTGCCCTGCGAACCCTGGTCCACCCGCAGCGAGGTGTCCTTCACGTCGGACGCCTTCTCGCCGAAGATGGCGCGCAGCAGCTTCTCTTCCGGCGTCAGCGTGGTCTCGCCCTTGGGCGTGACCTTGCCCACCAGAACGTCGCCCGGCAGCACCTCGGCACCCACGTAGATGATGCCGGAGTCGTCCAGGCGGTTGAGCTGCTGCTCGGCCAGGTTGGGGATGTCGCGGGTGATTTCTTCCGCGCCCAGCTTGGTGTCGCGCGCCATCACCACCAGTTCCTCGATGTGAATCGAGGTGTAGCGGTCGTCGGCGACAACGCGTTCGGAGATCAGGATCGAGTCCTCGAAGTTGTAGCCGTTCCAGGGCATGAAGGCGATCAGCATGTTCTGACCGATCGAGATCTCGCCCAGATCGGTCGAAGCGCCATCAGCGATCACGTCGCCAGCCGCCAGTTTGTCGCCCTTCCTGACGATGGGGCGCTGGTGGATGTTGGTGTTCTGGTTGGAGCGCTGGTACTTGATGAGGTTGTAGATGTCCACGCCCACTTCACCCGCCACAGCTTCGGCGTCGTTCACGCGGATCACGATGCGGGTCGCGTCGACATAGTCGACGACGCCACCACGCTTGGCTGTCACCACGGTGCCGGAGTCGATCGCAGCGACGCGTTCGATCCCGGTGCCCACCAGCGGCTTCTCTGGACGCAGCACAGGCACGGCCTGGCGCGACATGTTGGCGCCCATCAGCGCGCGGTTCGCATCGTCGTGCTCCAGGAAGGGAACGAGCGAGGCGGCCACCGAGACGATCTGCGCCGGCGACACATCCATGTACTGGATGGTGTCGGCCGAGGTCAGGATCGATTCGCCTTTCTCACGGGCGGAAACCAGGTCACCACTGAGGCGGCCTTCGGCGTCGAGGGCGGCGTTGGCCTGCGCGATGACGTACTTGCCTTCCTCGATGGCGGACAGGTAGTCAATCTGGTTCGTGACCTTGCCATCGACCACACGGCGGTACGGCGTCTCAATGAAGCCGTACTCGTTCAGGCGCGCGTACAGCGCCAGCGAGTTGATCAGGCCGATGTTCGGGCCTTCGGGCGTTTCGATCGGGCAGACGCGGCCGTAGTGGGTCACGTGCACGTCGCGCACCTCGAAGCCGGCACGTTCGCGGGTCAGACCGCCCGGGCCAAGGGCCGACACGCGGCGCTTGTGGGTGATCTCGGCCAGCGGGTTGGTCTGGTCCATGAATTGCGACAGCTGGGAAGCACCAAAGAACTCCTTCAGGGCCGCGGAAATCGGCTTGGAGTTGATCAGGTCGTGCGGCATCAGTGGTTCCTGCTCGGCCTGGCCCAGACGTTCCTTCACAGCCTTCTCGATGCGCGCCAGACCGGTTCGGTACTGGTTCTCGGCCAACTCGCCCACGCAGCGCACACGGCGGTTGCCCAGGTGATCGATGTCATCGACCTCGCCACGGCCATTGCGCAGATCCACCAGGATCTTGACCACGGCCAGGATGTCGTCGTTGGACAGCACCATGGGGCCGGTGGATTCGTCACGGCCCACACGGGCGTTGAACTTCATGCGGCCCACGCGCGAGAGGTCGTAGGTGTCCGGGTTGTAGAACAGGCGGTGGAACAGGGCCTGCACCGCGTCCTCGGTCGGCGGCTCGCCGGGGCGCATCATGCGGTAGATGGCCACGCGCGCGGCGAACTCGTCAGCGGTCTCGTCGCTGCGCAGGGTCTGCGAAATGTAGGCGCCCTGGTCGAGTTCGTTGGTGTAGAGGCACTGCAGGTCCTGAACGCCGGCCGTGCGCAGCTTCTTCAGCAGGGCTTCGGTCAGCTCCTCATTGGCCTTGGCAATGATCTCGCCGGTGTCGGCGTCCACGATGTTGCGCGCCACCACGCGGCCGATCATGAAGTCTTCGGGCACGCTGATGTGCGTGGTGCCCGATTGCTCAAGCTCGCGGGTGTGGCGCACGGTGATGCGCTTGTCCTTGGCCACCACGACCTTGCCGCTCTTGTCGGTGATGTCGAAGCGGGCCACTTCACCGCGCAGGCGCTCAGGCACAAAGGCCATCTGCGCGCCGCTGTCCATCAGGCGGAAGTGGTCGTTGACGAAGAAGTTGGCCAGGATGGTTTCCGGCGTCAGGCCGATGGCCTTGAGCAGGATGGTGACCGGCATCTTGCGGCGACGGTCGACGCGGAAGAACAGCACGTCCTTGGGGTCGAACTCGAAGTCCAGCCAGGAACCGCGGTAGGGAATGATGCGGGCCGAGAACAGCAGCTTGCCCGAGCTGTGCGTCTTGCCCTTGTCGTGTTCGAAGAACACGCCCGGCGAACGGTGCAACTGAGACACGATCACGCGCTCGGTGCCGTTGATGATGAAGGAACCCTTCTCGGTCATCAGGGGCACTTCCCCCATGTAAACCTCTTGCTCCTTGACTTCCTTGATCACCTTGGACTGCGCGGTCGAGGACTCGCGGTCGTAGATGATGAGCTGCACGCGCGCACGCACCGCCGATGCGAAGGTCAGACCGCGGGTCTGGCACTCGCGCACATCGAACGCCGGCTTGGCCAGGTTGTACTCGACGAACTTCATCTCCACGAAGCCGTTGTGGGAGACGATCGGGAAGGCGGCTTCGAACGCCGCCTGAAGGCCTTCGTTGGTGCGTTTCCTGGGGGCACTGTCGGCCTGCAGGAACGCGGTGTAGGCGTCCTTCTGCATCTGCAGGAGATAGGGGATCGCGAGGACGTTTTCGCGGGTGCCAAAACTCTTGCGGATGCGCTTGCGTTCGGTGTATGCGTATTTCGATGCTGAGGCCATGAGATCTCCGGGTGAGCTCTTTGGCGACTGTCTGGCCGACCGGGTGGGGCTACCCGGTGGCTTGCTTGGTGGCTGGCCTCTACCAACCTTGGCGGACGGCCCGTGCATTGCACACAGGCCCGAACCAAGTCGTCTTCTGCAGTCGGGGTCAGAAGACACTCAAAAGCCGTGGCATACAGGTGTTCCGTCGACCGCGGGGTCATCGGAAACCGGTCAGGCCACCGGTTTTTGGGTGTGCTCTGAAAGCACCAAAGGCTGGAGGCCCTGTCGAGCGCTCCAGCCCCTGTAGGCAACCGAATTACTTCAGTTCAGCCTTGGCACCGGCTTCCACCAGCTTCTTCACGGCGGCGTCGGCGTCGGCCTTGGCAATGCCTTCCTTGACGTTCTTCGGAGCGCCATCGACCAGGTCCTTGGCTTCCTTGAGGCCCAGGCCGGTGATTTCGCGCACGGCCTTGATGACGGAGACCTTGTTCGCGCCGGCTTCGACCAGCACGACGTTGAATTCGGTCTTCTCTTCAGCGGCTGCGGCGGCACCACCACCGGCACCACCCGCTGCGGGAGCGGCCATGGCGGCGGCGCTCACGCCAAACTTCTCTTCGATGGCTTTCACCAGGTCGTTGAGTTCCATGACCGTCATGCTGTCCAGCGCGGTCAGAAATGCGTCTTTATCGAATGCCATTTTGATTTCCTAACAATTGGGTTGAACGAACGTGCCGCGCCACTCAGGCGGCGGCCGCCTCTGCTGCCGGTGCGGCAGCGCCTTCGCCTTTTTTCGCCGCCAGCGCGCCCAGCACGACGGCCGTGCGCGAAATGGGCGACTTCAGCAAGCCACACAGCTGCGCCAGCAGAACTTCCTTCGAAGGGATGCTGGCCAGCGTCTTCACGCCGTCGACGTCCAGGGCCTTGCCTCCGTACACGCCACCGCGAATCACCAGCTTGTCGTTGGTTTTCGCGAACTCGGCCACCACTTTCGCGGCAGCCACGGCGTCTTCAGAGAAGCCATAGATCAGCGGACCGGTCATCTGGTCAGCGGCCACTTCAAACGGGCTGCCAGCCACCGCACGGCGGGCCAGGGTGTTCTTCAACACACTCAGGCTCACACCGTTGCTGCGGGCTGTCACGCGCAGTTTGTCCATGTTCGCGACCGTGATGCCACGGTATTCCGCCATCACGAGCGTTTGAGCTTTTGCGGCGAGGCTGGTCACTTCGGAAATGACCGCTTCTTTCTCACTGCGATTCAGACTCAAGGTCTACTCCTTAAATGTGCTCCCGGCCGGTTGGGGCCTGAAACACGCCTCATTGCAGCGACCAACTGTTTTGGAACGGGTTCCATCTGCAGCGGGATCGCCATCTGCGTTGGCATTTCACAATTAAGTCAAGCGATATCCCGAAGGAATGGGCCCGACACCAACGGTCTTGGATGGCCCCACAAAAACGATCCTGCGACCGCCTTGCGGGCCCACCACACTCGGGCAACCAAAGTCACCCGAATTCTTCCTGTCTCCGCGATTACGCCGAGATGGATTGCATGTCCACGCGGACACCGACACCCATGGTCGACGAAACTGCCACCTTGCGCAGGTAGACACCCTTGCTCGTGGCCGGCTTGGCCTTGGTCAGCGCGTCCAGCAACGCCACCAGGTTGCCCTGGAGCTTGTCGGCATCGAACGAACGACGGCCGATCGTGCCGTGCACGATGCCGGCCTTGTCGACGCGGAACTGCACCTGGCCGGCCTTGGCGTTCTTCACGGCCGTGGCCACGTCCGGCGTCACGGTTCCCACCTTGGGGTTGGGCATCAGGCCTCGCGGACCCAGCACCTGACCCAGGGTACCAACAATGCGCATGGCGTCCGGCGAGGCGATCACCACGTCGAAGTTCATGTTGCCCGCCTTGATGTCGGCGGCAAGGTCGTCCATGCCGACGATGTCGGCACCGGCGGCCTTGGCTTCTTCGGCCTTGGCGCCCTGGGCGAACACGGCCACGCGCTTGGTCTTGCCGGTGCCGTTGGGCATCACGACAGCACCGCGCACGACCTGGTCGGACTTCTTGGCGTCCACGCCCAGTTGCACGGCCACGTCGATGGACTCGTCAAACTTGGCGTTGGCGCAATCCTTGACGATGGCGATGGCTTCGGTCAGGGCGTACAGCTTGTTGCTGTCGACCTTGCCCGCGAATGCCTTTTGCTTCTTGGTCAGCTTGGCCATTTACACGCCCTCCACAATCACGCCCATCGAGCGGGCCGAACCAGCAATGGTGCGCACGGCGGCGTCCACATCGGCAGCGGTCATGTCCTTCATCTTGGTCTTGGCGATCTCCTCAAGCTGGGCTCGGGTGATCTTGCCGACCTTGTTCTTGTTGGGCACGGAAGAGCCCTTGTCGAGCTTGATGGCCTTCTTGATCAGGGTCGTCGCGGGCGGCGTCTTGATGATGAAGGTGAAGCTCTTGTCCGCAAATGCCGTGATCACCACGGGCAGCGGCAGACCGGGCTCGACGCCCTGGGTCTGGGCGTTGAACGCCTTGCAGAACTCCATGATGTTCAGGCCGCGCTGACCCAGCGCCGGACCGATCGGGGGAGAGGGGTTGGCCTTACCAGCTGGCACCTGCAGCTTGATGAAGCCGACGATTTTCTTCGCCATTTTTAGCTCCTGCGAGTGCAGACGGTCGCCACATGGACAACCTCCTCGCGGTTGAGGACCCGGAAAAGATCAGATGACGCAGACGTCGGGCCGACCCGTCTGCGCCACGGAAACTCAGGTCTTCTCGACCTGGCTGAATTCGAGCTCGACCGGCGTGGCGCGACCGAAAATGGTGACCGACACGCGCATCTTGTTCTTCTCGTAGTTGACTTCCTCGACCGTGCCGTTGAAGTCGGTGAACGGACCTTCCTTGACACGCACGTACTCGCCGACCACGAATTCCACCTTGTGACGCGGCTTGTCGGTGCCCTCCTGCATCTGGCTGACGATCTTCTGCACATCTTCCTCGGAGATCGGCGCCGGGCGGTTCTTGGCGCCACCGACAAAGCCGGTGACCTTGTTGGTGTGCTTGACCAGATGCCAGGTGTCGTCGTCCATCACCATTTCCACCAGCACGTAGCCGGGGAAAAACTTGCGCTCGGTGGTGCGCTTCTGGCCGTTTTTCATCTCCACCACTTCTTCGGTGGGGACCAGGATGCGGCCGAACTTGTCCTGCATGCCGGCGCGGTTGATGCGTTCGATGATGTTGCGCTCGGCCGCCTTCTCCATGCCGGAGTAGGCATGCACCACGTACCAGCGCATACCCTCGGCGGCGACGCCATCGGTCACGGGACTGTGTTGTTCGGTCATCATTTTCTCCAGCCCAGGATCAGGTCGTAAAACACCCACTCAAGGGTCTTGTCGGTCAGCCACAGGAACAAGGCCATCACAAACACGAACGCGAACACATAGGCCGTCATCTGGATGGCCTCCTTGCGCGCGGGCCACACCACTTTCTTGACTTCACGCCAGGCGTCGCGCCCAAAGGCGATCAGCTGCTTACCGGATTCGGACACCGCAAACGCCACCACCGCAGCCACAAGACCCGCAATCAAGGCACCCCACTGCACCAGCGCGCCGCGCGAGGACAGCAGATAGAACGCCACGAAGGCGCCCAGCAGCAGAAGAATGGCCGCCGCCAGCTTGGCCTTGTCGGCGCCGGAATGGACGGTTTGAACTTCGGAAGTGGCCATGTGGATCCAGACAATACGTATCAAAAGGCGCGCCCGAAACCCGAAAGCTTGAGACACGCAAGCCCACCAGAGGTCTTCGCGACTTCGGTGGGCTTGTTTTCAACCACTCGACAGAACAGACTCAGCTTGCGTCTGCATGCCATCGGGTGGCAGGGGCAGTAGGAATCGAACCTACAACCTTCGGTTTTGGAGACCGACGCTCTGCCAATTGAGCTATACCCCTACTGGCTTGTGCCCCACTGAGGGCTGCAAATCAAAAAGATCAGACCACGTCGCTGCGCGAGAGTTCTGACCCGCAATGCCCTTACTCGATGATCTTGGCAACCACGCCGGCGCCGACGGTGCGGCCGCCTTCGCGGATGGCAAAGCGCAGGCCTTCTTCCATGGCGATCGGCGCGATCAGCTTGACCGTGATCGACACGTTGTCACCCGGCA
>NZ_JBFXCD010000024.1:0-50104 GCF_050182545.1 Hydrogenophaga sp.
ACGGTGTCATTGCCATAGCCACCCAGCAAACGGTCGTTGTTGGCCGTGCCATTCAGGGTTTGATCCGAGTAGGCATCCGAGCCACCCGTCGCGTCGCCGTCGAACTGCCGGCTCTGCAGCCAGTCCACCCAGGCGGCCCGGTCCATGCTCGTGCCGTCACTGAACCGCAGCTCCTGGATCAGCTCCGCCAGGCCAGGCGCAAGCACCATGCCCTGGCCGGGTTGAAGCGTGAGCCAGTGCTCTGCGCCCCCGCTTCCATGCAGCAGGTCAAGGTTCAGGTCGGCAAGACCGATCCCTTCCCCGAAGACAAGGACCAACCCCCTTTGCGAAACGTCCGCCCCTTCGGTCAACTGCAGGCGATCCAGACCGTCACCCAGGTTGAACGCGACGGTGTCGGTGGTGACGGCATCACCCTCATCTGCTGCGCCGACATACAACGCATCGTTCCCCAGACCACCCATCAAAGTGTTGCTACCCGCGCCACCGCTCAGCACGTCCTGGCCCGCACCGCCACGCAACTCGTCCTCGCCCGCGTGACCATCCAGCACATCGTTGTGAGAACCACCTTCCAGCAGGTCGGCCGCACGCGTTCCGGCCAGGACCTGGGCGACCTGGATATCGCTTGTGCGGAGGATCTCTCCGTCGGCCCATACACCGGAACGTATGCGCCCGTCTGCGTCGTCGCGTTCCACGACCGACTGCATGTTGACCATTGTTCCTGCCGCCTGAGGGTCCGCCTCGTTGATGGTCTCGATGTGCAGATGCTCCAGGGTCGCGGCGTCGGTCAGCGCGATCAAGGAGCCGCCCCCGAAAGTGGCGAAAATTTGACCGTTCTGAGAGAAGACCTGAAGCCCCTCGGTGCTTATGGTGGTGCCGTCTCTCAGGAGAATTCTGTTCTCGCCTTCGTGATCCTGAATCAAAGAGACCAAGCCCGAAGCGCTCGTCGCGGCTCCTCCATCGATCACATAAGTGTCATCACCCGCGCCGCCGTCGGCGAAGTCTTGGCCGTCAAGGTGAAGTTCGTCGTTGCCGGCACCGCCCAACAAGGCGTCCTGGCCTTCGCCGCCGACCAAGGTGTCGTTTCCATCCTCTCCCGCCAGATGATCGTCACCCGCATCGCCCGCCAGCCAGTCATTGCCAGCCTCCCCCCACATCTGGTCGTTGCCCAGCCCGCCGTATAGGGCATCGTTCCCTTCGCCACCGAGAAATGCATCATCGCCCTCGCCACCGCTCAGGGTGTCATTGCCGCCGCCGCCAAAGAGGCTGTCATTGCCGGCTCCGCCATCGAGCCAATCGTTTCCATCCAGCGCAGTCGTGGCCTCGCCATCACCAAACATGAGCTCGTTGTCCGCACCACCATGCAAAGTGTCGTGACCGGCATTGCCAAACATGGTGTCGTTGCCGTCCTCGCCGTGCAGCTCGTCGTCGCCATCAGTGATGCCGGCTACACCGTTACCGCCATCTATGAGATCGTGGCCCGCTCCACCCCAGAGGCTGTCATTGCCTCCATAGCCATAGAGCGTGTCGTTGCCTGCCCCTCCGTCCAGAAAATCGTCGCCGTGCAAGGCGACAGGCTCACCTGTATCACCTGATAGGTAGTCGTCTCCGTCGCCCCCAAGCAAAACGTCGTGCCCCGCGTCCCCCCACATCGTGTCGTTGCCGGCACCGCCATCGATCCAGTCGTGGCCATGTCCGTCACTGCCGCCATTCCCGTTGTCGCCAAGAAGTACGTCGTCGCCCTCGCCGCCCTCCAGCCAGTCGCTTCCCGAACCGCCAAAGAGGACGTCATCACCACTGCCCCCATATAGCTTGTCCTGACCGCCATCGCCGAAGAGCCAATCGTTGCCTGCTCCTCCATACAAGTTGTCCGCTTCGCCCACCGAGACACTTGGGGATTCGTAGCCCACGTTGGTCAGTGAGTGGTTGTAGACATGGGTACCGCTGACCCAGCGAGAGAATTGCCAACCCACTCCCACAGCGGTGGCATTGGCATCGCCACGAATGAAGTCGTCCCCCGCACCACCCCACAGCGTGTCCTGCCCCTCACCGCCCAGCAGCACGTCGGCACGGCGGCCACCCACCTGCCAGTCGTCACCCGCTCCGCCGGCCAGAATGTCGCCTTGGCCCGAGATGCCATCGTCATCTTCCGTCGCCGCAGTGTGGTCGGCCACCACCTGCTCATCACTTTGCTCGATCTCGGCAAACAGCTTGTCGTCACCGGCCTGTCCCAGCAGCCGGTCCAGCCCTTCGCCGCCCACGAGCGTGTCGTCTCCTTCCCCGGCCATGAGGTAGTCATCCCCCGTGCCGCCATCGAGCAAGTCGTGTCCGCCACGGAATGCGTCGAGGGTGTCGTCCCCGCCGTAGCCGCGCAGTTCGTCGTCGGCCGCGCTGTCGTAGAGCGTGTCAGCCCGGTTGGGCTCGGCTTGCCCGGCGTTGACGATGACATTGCCCAGAGCGTCGTACGCCATCTGCACGCCATTGGCCTGCGGGTCCTGGTCCAGAGGGGCCAGGTCACCCGCGATGTTGGTTTGCGGCGTCACCGGCGTGGGCGCCTGGTGGCCTTGCAGCTGAATGCCGAAGTGGCCGGGCGTCCAATCGCGGATGGTGACCGTGCCGGCGCCGACACTGATCAAGAGGTGCTCTTGGGTGCCATCGGTGATGAGGCGGTAGGTGGCGTGCTGATCTTTCCACTCCTGCGCGCCGGGGCCCGTCTCCTGGCCACCGGAGAGCACATGGTTGAGGTAGCGAATGACACCTCCGTCCTCGTCGAGGATGGTGTCGTTGCCGACCGAGCCATCGATGATGTAGGTGTCAGTGCCCGCGCCGCCTTGTAGGGTGTCGTTGTTCGCGCCTCCGGTCAGCGTATCGACGCCCGTTCCACCCAGCAGCGTGTCGTTGCCGGCGCCGCCATCCAGTACATCATCGCCCGAGCCGCCTTCGAGGTGGTCGGCTCCACCCACGCCTGACAGGGTGTCGTTGCCGGCGCCACCGTAGAGGTGGTCGGGCCGGACATTGTCGAAGCCAGGGAACGAGTCGGCCCCATCGCCGCCGAAAAGGACGTGCTGGTCTGGTAGCACCGTGCCGCCTGCGCTTCGTGTGATCAGCGTCTGTGCTTCATCACTGACTGGGTCCACGAAATGCAGAACAGTGGCATGCCCGTTGGGAGCTTGTGGATCGAATACTTGGCCCGTGTCATTGTTCTGCTGGTTGCGGGAGTTGAGAGCCTGCAGCAGGGTGGCTCTGTCGGCGATCCATTGATCGCTGTAGGTGTACTCGTGATCCGCATCACCGTAGAGGTAGGCATTCCTGTCAGCTTGCCATGCAAGATACAGATCGCTCTGCGTGCTCTGCCACATCGAATCCAGTTCAGCCTGAGCCGCTGAGTCCTCACCGCGCAAGGCAAAAGGACTGAGCTGGTGCAGCGCGAGAAAATCACCGAAGCTCAAGCGGGCTGTGGAGGCAGAGGCTGTACCAGTCTGCACCACGCTCACGCGACCAGCCAGGTCAAGATCGGCGATCCTTTGGTTGATGGCAGCGAGCCGCTCATGCAACGTTTCGCGGCCGCTGTAGCTGTCCACCGGATCGACTTCGTGCCACGTGTTTCCGTTGGGGTTGCCCGACAGCGAGTCACCCGCCACGCCCAGTTGCGCGGCCAGCAGGTTGACAATGCGCTCCAGGCTATTGCCGTCGGCCAAGCCCTGGTTGCCGGGGGTCAGGTTGAGGGCAACGTCTGTGAAGGCCCGCTTGTTATCAGCTGCATGAAACACGCCACTCAGCGCTTCGATGCTGATGTTCGATTGCAGGTGTGCAAATGTACCCTGCACAGACAGGCTATCAATGAGCAAAACCAAGCTGTGCGTGTCACCGAAGTCGTTGATTGAAAAGTCGTCAACCAAGAGCTTGAAGTCTGCTGAAATGGTTCCTAGTCCAGACGCTTCCACCACCTCCGATATCACGTCACCCCGCAGCAACGGCTGATCTTCAATCCATATCCCGACGGGCTCACCATAGTGAATCTGAGAGTAGGCAACACCCGAAGGCTCGGGAGCTCCAAACACATCAAAGAAGTTGGCGATGGGATTGGGGGCGATCTCGTGTTGGCCATAGGCCACCACTCCCGATTCATCGAAGACGGTTCGAGTGGCCTCGGTGAACTGCGCGGCGTGCAACACGGCAAGTTGGTAGTCGAGACCTAGTGCTGCGATGTGTTGGGTCTCGATGATTTTCGCGCCATCGGCATCGCTACCGCTGTCGATGCCGGCGGCGATGCGCTGGGCCTCTTCAGTCATGATTTCGACACGTTGCAGCGCTTCGTACAGCCACGATGCCTGTGGCCTGCCTTCCACAATCAGGCTGAGTGCGGCGGCCTTGTCTACCTGCAGTTGCTGAAGGCGGTCGGACCAGTTGGTGAACTCCGAACCCGAGCTGTAGCGCACGCTGCAGGTCTGGTAGAGGGCAAGTACCTGGTCGTCAGTGAACGCGCTTGAATTGGCGCCCGTGGCCTTGCGCTCGGCAAAGGCCTGCATCACCTGGGTGAGGTTCTGGCCTTCGTCAACCAGGCCCACGCCGGCGCCGTTGTAGGTGTAGGTGGCGGTGACTGCGGAGGGATAGAGCAGGTTGAAGGCGGTAGCCAGGTGGCCGCCCAGGCTGTAGCCAGTGACGGTGAGCGGCGCGCTCACCAGGTTGCGCGCCTGCAGGGATTCGAACCACGCCTGCATGTCCGCGATCTGCCCAAAAGCCCAGCCATGGCCTTTGATCTCCATGGTGTTGGTGGCCTGGTTGTCTCGCATCGCGTCGTCGGCGAATTCAGTCGAGCGAAAGCTCAGGACTTGTTCACCGGTTTGCGAGTTTCTGAACAGCGTTCCGCTAAACCCCGTCTCGGTGTTGCTCTTGTGTTCGACGACTGTCCAGTGGTCGTCGATGAGTTGTTGGGCCTGGGGAGCGGTGAATAGGCTGGCGCGCTCATTGCCCAGCGTCAACGATTGGAGCGTCATCTCTGTACTGACCACGCCCGGTAGTGCGCTTCGAGGCAATCCAAACAATGACTCTGCCGCCATTTGGAGGTTGGCGTACTTCAGATATGCGGAAATCTCGGCTGGCATGGCAATTACTCCCCTTGTTTAGGCTTGAGAACTTTCTCGACGAAAAAGCGGACGTGCCCCGCGGTGGTTGATCGAAGGTTTGGTTCCGGGCATTGACGAGCAAAGGCCCAAGGTTGGCGATTTCCTGCCCGACTCCCAAACCCTGTCTCAAAGCTGTACTGAATGAACTCGCCGAGCAGTTCGCCTGACGTCGTGTCAATAACGGTCACGCGATTGCCCGCAATCCAGTGCGCTCGTCCTTCGGGGTCTTGAATGTCCTCATAGCCAACGGCATAGCGCGGAGAAGGTCCATCGCTCATCGAGCGCTGACCATGAGCCTTGACTGGGTCCGCCGCTGTCACGTATTCAGATTCCGCGCGAAGCGTGTATCGAAAGCGTTGACTACCTTCCTCTACGTCAAGGTAGCGATACCCGCGCAGTCCACCAGATGTTGCGCGAAGCGTATGAAGCGACTGGTTGTTTTCTGGTACGTGGTGGTGGTACAGAAACTTCATGATGTACTCATTCCCACTGGACTCCTTAGGGAAGCCCGCGCCCGACCAATATTGATTCGCCTCATTGCCATACAGGCCATCGGCTCTAATGTTTAAGAGTCGGATCCCCTCCACCCCCTCCACCGTCTTGTAGATCTTCTCGCCCGCCGTCTTGCAGCGCTCCTCGAAGTGCGCTTTGGCGACTTCGTAGCGTTGCCGATTCTCGGTCTGCGCCTGCTCTCTGGTTTGCGCTCGCTCGTAAATCTTCGAGGCGGGCACCGAGAGTGCGATCAGCACCGCTGCCAACGCGATGCCCTTGCCCCGTCGGGTCTTGGGCAGCCAGAGCGCCAAAACAATAACCACCAAACAAATCAGCAAAATGCCGATCCCAGTGGCCTTCAATGCGTATTGCGTCAACCAGTAGTCTTGCACTGCAGTTCTCCCTATCAGAAAACAACTATTGCTTCGGTGTGCATCACGCACAGTGTCGACAGCCGCGAGCATCCCAATCGTTCGCCGCACCAAGGTGTCGGACGCCCTTGGGAACCATGGTTCCATCCGGAATTCTGGTCATCACGCGGGCTCCCGAGACTGATGCAAATGGACTGGCATCACCGCTCCCTCAAACTTTCCGAGCCTGCACGCTGCACGGGGCTCAGCAAATACTCGATCACGCGCCGCTTGCCCGTTTTGATCTCCGCCGTGAGGCTCATGCCCGGTGAGAGCCGCACGGGTTTGCCGTCTATGTCAATCGTGGTCTGCTTAAGCAGCAACGTGGCCATGAACACCGCCCCTTTCTTTTCGTCGTTGACCGCGTCGGCCGTCACACGTAGCACCTGGGCTGGCACTGCGCCATAGCGGGTGTACAGGAAGGTTTCCAGCTTGACTTCAGCGTCCTGGCCAACGCTCACAAAGCCGATGTCCTTGTTCTCCAGCGTCACCTCGGCGGTGACTTCGGCGGCCTCGGGCACGATCACCATGAGCGGCTGGGCCTCGGTGACCACGCCACCAGGGGTGTGGATGGCCAGTTGCTGAACGGTGCCAGCAACTGGCGCCTTCAGCTGGGTCAGGCTTTCGCGTTGTCGTGCCTTGATCGATTCCTGCCCAAGCTGGCTCACGCGGGTCTGGGCCTCGGCCTGCCGGTCGCGCAGGTTGCGCAGGGTCTCGGCCATCAAGGCGCTTTTACCGGCCTGCGACTCGGCCACCAGCAGCTGTACCTCGGTGCGCTTGGCGCGCAAGGTGGCCAGTTCTTGTTCGAGTTCGACACGCTCCCGGCGCCGGTCCTGGGTGGCGTGGGATGACACGAACCCCTGCCCGACCAGGTTTTCGTAGTCGGCTTCGCGCGCTTTCGCCATGGGCAAGGTGGCTTCGACCCGCGCCACCGATTGCTCTGCCACCGCCAGCTCGGCCTTGCGCCTCTGGATCTCGGCATCCAACCGGCCCAGACGCGCCCGGATGTCGTCCCATTCCGAGCCCAGCTGCTGCAGCACCTTGGCTTGCAACGCGGGTTCGAAAGCCGACAGCGCAGGTCTGGGCACGACGGAGGGCAGTGTCTTCAGGCTCAGTGCGCCAAGCAATGCGGTGGTGCGGGCGAGTTCGCTCTGGCTCTGTGCGAGCTGCTCGCCCACGCTCCCGCTGTCGGCCATGGCCATTGTGGGGTCCAGCTCCACCAGCAGTTGACCGGCCTGCACCTTGTCGCCGTCCTGCACCAGCACGCGCAGAACCACGCTGGGCTCCAGCGGCTGGATGACCTTGGTGCGCTCGCTCACCACCACGCGCCCAGACGCCACCGCCACGATGTCGACCTTGCCCAGGATGGCCCAGAGCAGTGCGATGAGGAACAGGCTGATGAGCAGCCAGGCCAGGCGCCGGGGTGCTGGGTGCACAGGCGTCTCTTGCAGGCTCAGCGCCGCAGGCAGAAAAGCCGCCTCATCGGCCAGGCGCGCCGGGCCCGCCATTTCGTGGCGATGGGCCCAGGACATCTTCAGGATGGCCGCGTAGCGCCGAAACAGCGCACGCAATGGATGCGGAAGACGGGGCGCACTGGCTCCGGCCGTGGGCTCGGCGCCGTCGGCCGGCGAGCCCTTTGCATCCTCGGCCCGGAGTTCTGCAACGGTCATGGGTGCTCCCCTTCTGGCTGCCTGGCGTCCTGCAGGCGCCAGAGCTGGGCATAGTGCCCTTCGGCTTGGCCCACCAGCTCGTCATGCGTGCCGCACTCCACGATGCGGCCCCGGTCCATCACCACGATGCGGTTGGCGTGCCGCACGGCCGAGAGCCTGTGCGCGATGATGAGCACCGTGCGGCCCTTGCTGATGCGCGCCATGTTGCGCTGGATGATGGCCTCGCTCTCGTAATCCAGCGCGCTGGTGGCCTCGTCAAAGATCAGGATGCGCGGGTTTCCGAACAGTGCCCGGGCAATGGCGATGCGCTGGCGCTGTCCGCCCGAGAGCGTGCTGCCCTGCTCGCCCACCACGGTGTCGTAGCCTTCGGGCAGTTCGCTGATGAACTCGTGTGCGCCGGCCAGCTGGGCCACCTGCACCACCCATTCGATGGGTGCGGCTGGGTCCGTGATGGCGATGTTCTCTCGCACGCTGCGGTTGAAGAGCAGGTTCTCCTGCAGCACCACGCCCACCTGGCGCCGCAGCTGGGCCGCATCGATCAAACCGATGTCGATGCCGTCGATGAGCACCCGCCCCTGTTCGGGCGAATACAGGCGCTGCACCAGCTTGGTGAGCGTGCTCTTGCCCGACCCGGACCGACCCACAATGCCCAGCACTTCGCCCGCCCCCACGTCCAGGCTCAGGGCATGCAGCACCGGCGCGGCTTCGGGGCGGTACCGGTGCGTGACCTGGTCGAACACCACATGGCCCTTGACGGGCGGCAACTGGGCCGCGTTGGTGGGGGGCACTTCTGTGCGGGTGTTCAGGATATCGCCCAGCCGGGCCATGGAGATGCCGGTTTGCTGGAAGTCCGTCCACAGCTGGGCCATGCGCATGATGGGCTGGGACACGCGCTGGGCGAACATGTTGAAGGCCACGAACTGGCCGACCGTCAGTTGCTGGTCCATCACCAAGTGGGCACCCCACCAGAGGGTGGCGGCGTTGACCAGTTTGCCGATGAGGTTGATGCCCTCGTGCCCCAGCGTGGCCACGTTCTGCGTCTTGAAGCCGGCCGACACGTAGCCCGCCAGCTGGCCGTCCCAGCGTTTGCCAAACGCGGGCTCCAGCGCAGTGGCCTTGACGGTCTGGATGCCGGTGACGGTCTCCACCAGCATGGCCTGGTTTTCTGCGCCACGGGCGAATTTTTCGTCCAGCCGGCGCCGCAGGATGGGCACGATCGCCAGGCTCAGCCCGAAATACAAGGGCAAACTCACCAGCACGATGAGCGTGAGGGTGACGCTGTAAAACATCATCACGGCGATGAACACCACCGAGAACAGCACGTCGAGCACCACCGTGAGCGCGTTGCCTGTGAGGAAGCTGCGGATGTTTTCCAGCTCCCGCACGCGCGCCACCGAGTCCCCCACACGCCGCGCCTGGAAGTAGGCAAGGGGCAACTGCACCAGGTGGCGAAACAGCCGGGCCCCCAGTTCCACGTCAATCCGGCTGGTGGTGTGGCTGAAAACGTAGGTGCGCAGGTAGGTCAAGACCGACTCGAAGACCACCACGACCACCAGGCCGATCACCAGCACGTCCAGCGTGGTCATGCCCTTGTGCACCAGCACCTTGTCCATCACCACCTGAAAGAACAAGGGGCTGATCAGCCCGAAGAGCTGCAGCATGAAGCTGATGAACAGCACTTCGCCCAGCAGCTTGCGGTGCTTGACCAGGGCGGGAATGAACCAGGAGAAGTCGAACTTGGCGAGTTCACCGACCAGCGTCGCCCGGCTGGTGATGAGGATCAGGTCGCCGGTCCATTGTTCGGCGAACACCTCCAGCGATTCGATGGTGGGCCTGCCGGCTGCTGGGTCGTGGATCAGCACGCGCTGCGCATTGACCTGGGCGAGAACAACGGTGCGAGGCGCCATGCCTGGCTGACGGGGATCTCGAAGCAGGGCCAGCGCCGGCAAAGGGACCTGTGAAAGCCGGTCCAAGGTGGACCGGGTCAACTTGGCCTTGAGGCCCACGTGTCGGGCACCCAGAAGAACGTCGTTCGTTGAAGCGGCCTGGGCCTTCGGAATGCCAAGCGCATGCGCGATGACCGCGGGCTCACAGGCGACCTGATGGAGCCGCGCGACCAGGCACAACGCCGCCAGTGGCGCATGGGGATCGATGGGAACGTCGTCGTCAGCCTCAGCATTCGAGACAGGCGCAGCCAACACAGATGCAACATGGCTCCCCACCGATATTCTCTTGTAATGATGTCGATCCCATCGCGACCAGCGGTTTGTAACAAGACGAAATGACAGTCATTCGCACTCACCTGTCAGATCTGACGTTTTCATCCCCCAAACGTGCATTGGACTGGACAATGGCCGGATGGCCACCAGCGGCAAGCACCATTCCGTTTCGTTGAAACGCCCAGCACACGACGCGCTGCGACGCCAGTTGCTCGTCGCCACCGCCGGCGCGCTGGCGCTGCCACACGTGCAGGCGCAGGCCCAGCAGCGCCCCGGCGACGCCCTCCAGCCGCGCCCGCTCGTGTTCCCGCGCGACCACGGCACGCACAACGAGACGCGCACCGAGTGGTGGTACCTCACCGGCCATGCGACGAACGCGCAGGGTCGCGCGTTCGGCTTCCAGGTGACCTTCTTTCGCAGCCGTGTGGACGGCACGCAGGACTTGCAGAGCCGGCTGGCGGCAAAGCAGCTGCTGTTCGCGCACGCGGCCATCACCGACGTGCAGGGCGGCCGGCTGCTGCACGACCAGCGCATCGCGCGCTGGAACGGCGAGCCACCGGCGCAAGCCGAGCGCGGCGTGTTCGCCAGCGCCGAAGACACCCACGTGGTGCTGCGCGACTGGTCGCTGCGCCGCGCGCCCGACGGCAGCTACGCCGCGCGCGTCACCGGTGATGAGCTTCGCATCGAACTGGGCGCCGTGCCGCAGCAGGCCTGGCTGCTGCAGGGCGAAGACGGCCTCTCGCGCAAGGGGCCGGACCCCGCGCAGGCGAGCTTCTACGTAAGCCAGCCGCACCTCGCCGTGCGCGGCACACTGGGCCTGAAGGGGGAGCGATTCGAGGTGCAGGGCACGGCCTGGCTGGACCACGAATGGAGCGAGGCCCTGCTGCACCCCGAGGCCGTGGGCTGGGACTGGATTGGCATGAACCTGTTCGACGGCCACTGCGTGACCGCCTTCCAGCTGCGCCGCAAGGACGGCAGCAAGGTCTGGGCGGGCGGCTCGTTCCGTGCCGCGGGCAGCGCACAAAGCCCCACCGACATCTACCGCTTCCGCCCAGGCGAGGTCGACTTCAAACCCCAGCGCTGGTGGACCAGCCCGCTCACGCGCGCGCGCTATCCCGTCGAATGGATGGTCCGCACGCCGGCGGACTTCTACACCGTCAAGGCCGTGATCGACCCGCAGGAGCTCGACAGCCGCGCGAGCACCGGCACGGTGTACTGGGAAGGCCTGTCCGACCTGTTCGACAGCAATGGCAAGGCCGTGGGGCGTGGCTACCTGGAGATGACGGGCTACGCGCAGCGGCTGGTGCTGTGAAGCGCCATCAAGGTCCGTCCTCCCGCCACTCACGGAAGAAGCGGATGCGCTCTTCGTGGTCCGGGTGGCTGGCGATGGCGATGGGCAGCGACGCGCCGCGCTCGTCTTCGCCATCGCGTCGGTCTTTGACTTCGCTCTCGCCGTCTTCCTTCAGCATGCGCTCGAAGAAAACGACCATGGCCGATGGCGGGATGCCGCTGGCGTGCAGCAGCCGCGCGGCATGCGCGTCGGCGCGGCGTTCGGCGTCGCGCGAATAGGCCTGGGTGGCCAGGGTGGCGGGCACGGTGGCAAGGAAGCCGCTGGCGTCACCGAGCACCACGCCCACCAGTGCGCTGATGAGGCTGGCGCGCACCATCAGGTCGAGGCCGTCGCGGTGTTCCACATGGCCGAGTTCGTGCGCGAGCACGCCCACGATGGCGTCGGGCTGGTCGTGCAGCAGCTTCACCAGCTCGTCGGTCATGACGATGAAGCCGCCCGGCAGCGCGAAGGCGTTGGCGCCGAGCACGGGCGAGGCGTGGAAGGCCAGTTCCCAGTGCGGCGCGTCGCCCTGCGGGTAGGCGCGCTCCACCAGCGCGGCGAAGCGCTGGCGCAGATCGTCCTGCTGTTTCCGCGGCAGCTCGCTGGGGCGCAGGAACAGGCGGTCCAGCTGCCGCAGGCTCTGCTGGCCGATGTGGGTGTCCAGCGAATCGGGCACCTGGTGCGCCAGCGTCTGGCTCAGCCAGGGCACGCCCCAGACCCAGGCCGCCGCGAGGAACACCACCGTACCGGCCATGGCCACCAGCGTGGCCCGCCAGCTCTGCATCCAGCCCACCACGACACCTTCGCGCTGGCCGCTGGCCTGCCACCACGCGTCCCATTCGGCGGCGTCGGCGTGCTGGATCAGGCCGCCATCGGGCAGCTCGGTCTGGCGCTGGCCGTGGGTGCGGCGCTCGGGCCAGCGCACGCGCGAGAGCGGGTAGCGCCGTTCTTCACCGTCTTCGGCCCGCACGAACAGCTCGTCGCCCTCGATGCGCAGCGTGACCGCGCGCGCCTTCGGTGACTGGCCGTCGAACCAGCGCGATGCGATCGGGCCGGCGCCTTCCATCAAAGCCCCATGTCCATGCCGAAGAAGTCGCCGGCGGCATCGCCCAGCAAGCCCTTGTGCGACTGCTGCGCGCGCGAGAGCCACTGGTCCACCGGGCCTTGCACCTCCAGCGACAGGGCTTCGAGCTTCACGCGCGCGGTGCGCACCTTGGCAAACGGCCAGTACAGGCCGAGCGTGACGATGATGAGCAGCCAGTTGACCAGGGTGACGCGGAACAGGTCGCGAAAGCGCAGCGCGCTGGCGAAGGCGATCTTCGGGCTCTGCGTGCCGCTCCACGACAGGTTCTGCAGGCGCGCGCCGAAGTACGGCAGGGTGACCAGCGGCAACAGCAGGTAGGCCAGGCCCGCGCCCGTGGCCAGCAGCACGAGCCCGAGCACGCCGGGGCGCACCGCGCCAATGAGCACCGCGCGCACGCCGTTCTGGCCACCCATCACGAGGAAAAACACCGCGAACAGCAGCGCCGCCGCGAGCACGCCCACCAGCAGGCTGACCAGGCCGGTCTTGAGGAACAGCAGGTAGAAGCGGCCATTGCCCACGCGCAGCTGCGTGCGCTCCTGCGCGAACGCGTAGCCGCCGTGCTGGTAGCGCTTGATGCGCGCCAGCAGCCAGGGCAGCAGCGCGACGAACACCAGCACCGTGATGCCGATGACCTGCATGCCGCGCCGCACCTCGTCGGGCGCCACCTGCTCGCCCTCCTGCCCCGCCGGCAGGAACAGCACGAAGGCCAGCGCCGGCAGGAAGAACGGCAGCAGGCTCAGGTAGGCCGACAACAGATCGCCCTGGAACGACAGGCGCACACCTCGCCAGCTGGTGTTGAGCAGGCGAAACTGCAGCGAGGCGCGCCAGAGCGCGGGCCACAGCAGCATGAACACCGCCAGCGCCACCCATTCCATGCCGGGCACGAAGTTCGTCACAGCCCAGTAGCCCACGCCCAGCAGCAGGATCAGCAGGTAGCCGCGGAACATCTTCCTGGGGTCGGCGTGAAAACCCAGCGGGTCGCCGCCCACCAGCGTGTTGTTCTGGAAGTAGGCAATGCGCCGCGCGCGTGCGAAGGGCACGTAGAGCGTGAAGGTCACCAGCGTGAGCAGCAGGTTGACGATCCAGATGCGGAAGTACTCGCTGCCCGAACCGGTGAAGCGGATGTCGAGCGTCTGCCGTGGCTGGTGCTGCGCGGGCGCGTCCACCAGCGCCTCGGTGGGCGCGAAATCGTCCTGTTGTGCCATCCCCATCCCTCTTGAAGTTGAAAATTTTGGGCGCATCCTAGCATTGCCCTGCGCGGCACACCTGCCCTGCAGCGGCTGTCCACCCGCCATTCCGAAACCCGGCACACTCTCGCCCATGGCCTCCCCCACACCTTCAGACCGCCCCCCGGCTTCCTCCCCCACATCGCTTGGCGGCCTGCTGCCGTTCATGCGGCCCTACCGCACGCAGATCGGACTGGCCGCGCTGTTCCTGGTGCTCGCGGCGGTCGCCACGCTGCTGTTTCCCGTGGCGCTGCGCGGCCTGATCGACAGCGGCCTGGTGGCCGACGACCGCAGCGCGCAAGCCATGAGCCTGCGCGGCCACTTCCTCGAAATGTTTGCCGTTGCGGTGGCGCTGGGCCTGTTCTCGGCCGCGCGCTTCTACCTGGTGAGCTGGCTGGGCGAGCGCATCACGGCCGATCTGCGCAACGCGGTCTACAGCCACGTGCTGCGGCAGAGCCCGCAGTTCTTCGAGACCACGCAGACCGGCGAGGTGCTGAGCCGCCTGACCACCGACACCACGCTGGTGCAAACCGTGGTGGGTTCGTCGCTTTCCATGGGCCTGCGCAATGGCGTGATGGGGCTGGGCGCGCTGATCATGCTGGTGTGGACCAACCCCTATGTGATGCTGCAGGTGCTGCTGATCATCCTGCTGGTGGTGCTGCCCAGCATGTGGTTCGGGCGGCGCGTGCGCAAGCTCTCGCGCGCCAGCCAGGACCGCGTGGCCGATTCCAGCGCGATCGCGGCCGAGGTGCTCAACGCCATTCCCATCGTGCAGAGCTACACCGCCGAAGACCGCGAGGCACGGCGCTTCGGTGATTCGACCGAGAGCGCCTTCCACACCGCCATCCGCCGCTCCAGGGCGCGCGCCGGCATGGTCGCCTTCATCATCATCAGCACCGCCGCGCTGCTGCTCTGGGGCCTGTACCAGGGCACGCAGGCGGTGCTGGCGGGCACGATCACGCCCGGGCATCTGGGGCAGACGGTCGTGTACATCATCATCCTGGCGGGCGCGGTGGCGGTGCTGGGCGAGGTGTACGGCGACCTGCTGCGCGCCGCGGGCGCCAGCGAACGGTTGATGGAACTGCTGGCGAGCGCATCCCCCGTGCAGTCGCCCGCGCAGCCGCTGCAGGCACCAGCGCCGAAGGGCGGCAGCGCGCTGGTGTTCGACGACATCAGCTTCCACTACCCCTCACGCCCGGCGCAGCCCGCGCTCAGCGGCTTTACGCTGGACGTGCAGCCGGGGCAGACCGTGGCGCTGGTGGGCCCCAGCGGCGCGGGCAAGACCACGGTGTTCGCCCTGCTGCTGCGCTACTACGACCCGGCGATTGGCAGCATCCGCCTGGACGGCGTGCCGATCGACCGCATGAGCCTGCACGACCTGCGCCAGCGCATCGGCATCGTGCCGCAGGACCCGGTGATCTTCTCCAGCAGCGCGATGGAGAACATCCGCTATGGCCGGCCCGACGCCAGCGACGCCGAGGTGCGTGCCGCGGCCACCGCTGCGTTCGCCGACGAGTTCATCGAACGGCTGCCCGAGGGCTACGACACCTTCCTGGGCGAGCGCGGCGTACGCCTCTCCGGTGGCCAGCGCCAGCGCATCGCGATCGCGCGCGCCATGCTGAAGAACCCGCCCCTGCTGCTGCTCGACGAAGCCACCAGCGCGCTGGACGCACAGAGCGAGCGCATGGTGCAGGCGGCGCTGGAATCGGCGATGAAGGACCGCACGACGCTGGTGATCGCACACCGCCTGGCCACCGTGCAGCAGGCCGACCGCATCGTGGTGCTCGACCACGGCCGCCTGGTGGAACAGGGCACGCACGCCGAGCTGGTGGCGCGCGGCGGCGTGTACGCCGGCCTGGCAGCGCTGCAGTTCAACGCCTGATCACCTGCGCCGCAAGCCGCGCAGCGGCGCAGGGGGGAGTTCCGAATTACGCCAGCTGCCGCAGCTCCCGCAGCGCCACCGACACCGGCGCCAGATCGGGCGCCTGGTCGGCAATGCTCGCGTGTATGGCGTTGATGCGTTCGATGGCCTTGGCGTGTCGCTCCTGCCATGCGGCCAGCGACTGCTTGCTGCTCAGCAGCGACAGCACGAGCTGCCCGGCGATGGAGTACACGTCGTCGCGCGCGCTGGCGCGGGCCTGGGTCTGCCACAGCGAGTCGGTCGGCAGCCTGCCGATGTGCTGGCGCCAGCGGTCCAGGCCCAGCGTGCCCTCGATCGCGAAGTAGGTGCGCGCGGCCTGCTCCAGCGTGCTGCCGGCCTGGGTCGCCACGTCCACCAGGTCGAGCACCGGGTACAGGTGGTCGAGCACGGTGAGGTCGTCGGCGAGCCGGGCGTCCACGCCAGCCTGCACCAGGCGCTCGCTGGCGGCTTTCCATTGTTCGCGCGCGCTCGCAGGCAGCCACTGCTCGACATGCTCACGCAGCGTCTGCGCGGCCGGGCGGTACTTGGCGATCAGCGTGGGCAAGTCGCCCTGGCCGCGATGGCGCAGCATCCAGCGGCTGGCGCGCTGGGTGATGGCCGTGAGCTGGGTGAGCAGGTTCAGTTGCAGTTCGCTGGTCACCTTGAGGTCGAGCGCGTCGATGCGGTCCCAGATGGGTTCGAGCGCGAACACCTCGCGCGCCAGCGTGTAAGCGCTGACCACATCGGCGGCGGTGCAGGAGGCTTCGGTGGCGAGGAAATTGACGAAGGTCGCGCCCATGCGGTTGACCACCGCATTGGTCATGTAGGTGGCGATGATCTCGCGCTTGAGCGGGTGCCGCGCGATGGACTCGCCATGGCGCTCGCCCAGGACGGTGGGGAAATACGTGGTGAGCGCACGGGCATAGAACGGGTCGTCGGGCAGGCTGCTGGCGCAGAGCTCGTCGAACAGGTTCATCTTGGCGTAGGCCATCAGCACCGCGTTCTCCGGGCGGGTCAGGCCCTTGCCCTCGCGTTTGCGCCGTGCCAGCTCGTCGTCGGTGGGCAGGAACTCAATGGCGCGCTTGAGCAGGCCGATCTGTTCCAGCCAGCGCATGAGGTTCTGCTGGCCGTCGAGCAGGTAGACCGGACGCGCGGCCGCAAGCTCGATCTGCTGAGTCTGGTAGTAGTTGTCCTGCAGCACGAGCCGGCCGACCTCGTCCGTCATGCTCGCAAGCAGCTCGTTGCGGCTCTCCTGCGTGAGACCGCCGGCTTCCTGCACCGCGCCGAGCAGGATCTTGATGTTGACCTCGTGGTCAGAGCAGTCCACGCCGGCGGAGTTGTCGATCGCGTCGGTGTAGATCAGGCCGCCGGCCTGGGCGAACTCGATGCGGCCGTTCTGCGTGCAACCCAGGTTGCCACCCTCGCCGAACACCTTGCAGCGCAGCTCGTTGCCGTTGACGCGAAAGGCATCGCCCGCTTTGTCACCCACCTGTGTGTGGCTCTCGAAGCTGGCCTTGACGTAAGTGCCGATGCCGCCGTTGTAGAGCAGGTCCACCGGGGCCTTGAGAATGGCGTTGAGCAAATCATTGGGCGCCATCTCGGTGGCGTCGGTGCCGATCACGGCACGCGCCTGCGCGCTCAGCGCGATCGACTTGGCGCTGCGCGGGAACACGCCACCGCCCTGGCTGATCAGGCGCTTGTCGTAGTCGGCCCAGCTGGAGCGCGGGAGTTTGAAGAGGCGCTCGCGCTCGGCGTAGCTGGCCGCCACGTCCGGGTCGGGGTCGATGAAGATGTGCCGGTGGTCGAAAGCCAGCACCAGCTTGATCTGCGTGGACAGCAGCATGCCGTTGCCGAACACGTCGCCCGACATGTCGCCGATGCCGGCCACCGTGAAGGGCTGGCTCTGCGTGTCCACGCCCAGGCCGCGGAAATGGCGTTTGACCGATTCCCAGGCGCCGCGCGCGGTGATGCCCATCTTCTTGTGGTCGTAGCCGACCGAGCCGCCGGAAGCGAAGGCGTCGCCGAGCCAGAAGCCGTAGTCCGCGCTCACGCCGTTGGCGATGTCGCTGAAGGTGGCCGTGCCCTTGTCGGCCGCCACCACCAGGTAGGGGTCGTCTTCGTCGTGGCGCACCACGTCCGGCGGCGGCACGACCGCGCCCTTGACCAGGTTGTCGGTGACATCGAGCAGGCCCGAAAGAAAGGTCTTGTAGCAGGCCACGCCCTCGGCCAGATACGCTTCGCGCTCGCTCGCAGGCGGCGCCTTTTTGAGCACGAAACCGCCCTTGGAGCCGACCGGAACGATCACCGTGTTCTTGACCATCTGCGCCTTGACCAGACCGAGGATCTCGGTGCGGAAGTCCTCGCGGCGGTCGGACCAGCGCAGGCCGCCGCGCGCCACCTTGCCACCGCGCAGGTGCACGCCCTCGACACGGGGCGAGTACACCCAGATCTCGAACAGCGGCTTGGGTTCGGGCACGTTGGGGATGTCGCGCGGGCTGAGCTTGAAGCTCATGCAGGTCTTGCCGCGCTGGTAGACGTTGGTGCGCAGTGTCGCGTTGATGGTGCTGAGGAACTGGCGCAGCACGCGGTCCTCCTCCAGGCTGGCCACATCGGCCAGTTGGGACTCGATCGCATGCACGCTGGCTTCGGTGCGTTCGTCGCGGCGTTCGGCCTGCGCGGGGTCGAAGCGGATCGCGAACAGCTGGGCCAGTCCCTGCGCAATGGCCGGATTGCGGTTGAGCGTGTCTTCGATGTAGCTCTGGCCGAAGGCGAAACCCAGTTGCTTGAAGTAGCGCACGTAGGCGCGCAGGACGGCGATGGCCCGCGCATCGAGATCGGTGGTGAGCACCAGGCGATTGAGTGCGTCGCACTCGGCCTCCTGGCGCCAGACCGCCTGGAACAGCTGCTCGAATCGCTCCCGCAGCCGCGCCACGTCCATCGGCTGGGCGAACTGCAGGCCCCAGTCGTGGATCCAGAGGTCCTGCTCGGCCAGGTGGTAGGGGTGCTCGTCGATCACGCGCGCGCCCATGGACTCCATCACGGGCAAGGCATCGGAGAGCACAACCTTTTGCAGCGCGTAGGTCTTGAAACGCACCTGGTCCCCGCGCTGGTAGAGCTGCAGGGCCAGCGGCTGCGCCTTGCCCAGGCCGCTGAGAATCGCGGCGTCACCGGCAGCGGTTTCCGCATCGAAGTCCTCTCGGTACGCGGTCGGGAACGCGGCGACCAGCGCCTGCAGCCCGCCGGCACCCCGCCCGCTGCGCGCCAGCAGCACGGCATTGACGCCGTCGATCCAACGCTTGCAGGCCTGCGCCACACGGGCCTCAAGCTGGGCCACATCGACCTGGGCTGGCAGCAGGTCCCGGGCGCGCACGATGTAGTGGATGCGCGCGAGCGCGCTGTCGGTGAGCATGGGGGTGAACTCCACCGAGGCGGCGTCGAAGGCTTCGGTGAACAGCGCCCCGAGCTTGACGCGCAGCTCGGTGGTGTACACGTCGCGCGGCACGTACACCAGCAGCGAAGCGAGTCGGCCGAAAATGCCCCGACGCACAAACAAGCGCACGCGCTGACGCTCCTGCAGGCGCAGGATGCCCATGGCATGCTGTTCCAGCGTGGCGGCATCGATCTGCAACATCTCCTCGCGCGGGTAAGTCTCCAGAATGGCCTGCAGGGCCTTGTGCGCATGGCTGCCATGCACCACGCCCGCGTTGGCCATGACGCGCGCCACGTTCTGGCGCACGACAGGGATCTGCTCCACCGAGGCCGCGTAGGCGGCCGAGGTGTACAGGCCGAGAAAGCGGCTCTCGCCAACCGGCTGGCCAGCAGCGTCCAGACGCTTGACGCTGATCGCATCGAGCCAGGCCGGACGGTGCACGGTGGAACGGCTCATGGCCTTGGTCGAGAGCACCAGGCCCGAGTCCGAGTTGAAGCGCTCGATGGGCGTGGCCGGCAGGGGCTGCGCACCCTTCGCCTTGAGCAGGCCCAGCGCGCTGCCGGGCACGGGCACCAGGGCGCCCTCCTTGAGTTCGAAGTCCTCGGCCGCCAGGAAGGTGAAATGCCCCTGCTCCAGCCAGCTCAGAAAGGCCTTTGCTTCATCCGCCACGCTGGCGTCCAGCGCGGTGAAACCGGCATTGAGCACTTGCACGCGCGAGAGCATGGGACGCCAGTCCTGCACCGCCAGGCGCACGTCCTGCAAGGTGTCCAGGATCGCCTGGATCAAGGCGATGCCTTCCGGATCGGCCACCAGCCTGTCGCACTCGACCAGGATGCAAGAGACCACCGGGCCGGCGCTGCCGCCCTGGGGCGCCGCGGCGGCGATCTCGCTGACCTGCCCGTCGGCGTCGCGCACGACGCGCAGCAGGGGATGCACGATCCAGTGCACCGTGCGCCCACTGCGGTTGACCGCCATCCCCACCGAGTCGACCAGGAACGGCATGTCGGGGTGCACGATCTGCAGCACGTGGGTGTCAGTCTCCCGACCCTGCCCCAGCGCCGACGGGGACAGGCTGCGCACGCGCACTTCGCCCGCTGGCGTGGCCCGCAGCAGGGCTTCGTGCGCGCTCGCCATGGCCTGCAGCAGGGCTGGGTCGCGGTTGCGCATTTCCTCGGGGTCTGCCGCAGCGAAATACAGGTCCTGAAAGCTCGGGTTCATGGTCGGTGTCCCGTTGGTGGTGTTGGCCTTGGGGTGAAAATTTGCGCGATTCTAGGATCGCTTCCGGCGTGCAAAGGACTCTAGTCAAGGATTGCATGGACCCATGCCATGCCATCATGCGCAAAGTGCATGATGCGCTCGCATACGGTTCCGGCCAAGAAAAAACCCCGCCAGGCGGGGTCTTGTCATGGGTTGGGAAGACCGCTACTGCAGGGTTTCCTTGATCGCTGGCAGCATGGCCAGGGGCAGCACGTCGATGCCCTCCTCCAGCAACTCCAGGGCTTCCTGGGGACTGGCTTGGCCGCGGATATGGCGGTGCGCCACTTCGCCATGGTGCATGGCGCGGGCCTCGTCGGCGAAGCGTTCCCCCACGTCCTCGGACTGCGCCACCACCTCGCGCAGCGCGCGCAGCACGCGCGCCTGCAACGCGACCAGCTCAGGAGGAACAGGCGTCTGGTTGCTCACCGTCAGGGTCGTGGCGCCCGAAGGCGCCTCCTGCTGCTCCTGCGCACGGTTGCCGCGCAGGTTCAAGCGAGGGGCTGAGAGCTTTTTCTCGATGCGCGCGTCGCCGCACAAGGGACACGTCACCAGCCCACGTTCCATCTGGCTCGTGAAATCGTCTTCGGAACCGAACCAGCCTTCAAAGGCATGCTGGTGCGCGCATTGCAGGTTGAGGACCTTCATGGCTCGGATTGTCCGGCATCCGGGGCGGCATCGCCGGGTCTCCACTCCAGAGCCCATTCGCCGCGCAGCACGTTCTGCGGCCACATCGAACCGATGAGGGTCTTGCAGTCGATCACCTCGCCGCTAAAGCACCAGGCCTGCAACTCGGCCGGGGTGGCGGCGAACACGTCCAGGAACTCGCCCTGGTCGAGCTGGCGCTCACCCTGCGTGAGGCCGCGCGCGAACCAGATGTCGATGATCTCGTCGGAGTACGCGATGGTGGGTGCAAGCCGCCCGGCAAAGGCCCACTCGCGGGCGGTATAGCCGGTTTCTTCCAGCAACTCACGCTGCGCGCAGGCCAGGCTGCCCTCGCCCTCATCGAACTTGCCGGCGGGAAACTCGGTCATCACCGCCCGCATGGGGTGGCGGAACTGCCGCTCCAGCACCACCCGGCCATCGTCGAGCAGGCCGATCACCATCACGGCACCGGGATGCAGCACGAACTCGCGCGTCGCCTCGGCACCATCGGGCAGCCGCACGGTGTCGCGCACCACGTGCAGGAAGTGACCGCGCAGCAGCTCGGCGCGCGCCAGCGGCGTTTCCCGCAGGTGGCGGTCGTCGTTGGTCATCCGCGGCGCCGGTACAGGTAGCGATAGACGAAGCCGGGGAATGCCAGCGTGAGGAAGAGCGCGCCGGTGGTGGCGTAGAACTCCCAGCCCTGTGGCGCGATCTGCCCGGCGCGCTGTTCCAGCGCCAGGCCCAGTGCGCCGACCAGCAGGTACAGCAGCACCAGCTCGGCCACGCGCATCCACAAGGTCTTGTGCGGGGCGCGGCGCGGCAGCACGGCCAGCCAGCGCTCGTTCACGAAGGGCAGGTTGGCGGCAATGAAGGCGGTGATCAGCACCAGCCAGACGGAGAAGGTGTGGGTCATGGAACGGTATGTGAGCCGATGACCGCCGGCGAGTTCACCGGCGCCACCGAGCCGGGCCTCAGGCGAACAGCTGCGCCACAGCCTGGGCACACAGCGTCATCAGGCCACCGGGCACGACACCCAGCACCAGAACCAGGGCGCCGTTGAGTGAAAGCACCGTGCGCGCGTCGGCACCGGCTTCAATCTCGTCGGTCTGCGTCGGAGCGTCGAAGTACATGATCTTGACCACGCGCAGGTAGTAGAACGCACCGATCAGGGACATGACCACCGCGAACACCGCCAGGCCCACATAGAACGCGCCACTGGAAGCCAGCAGCGCCTGCAGCACCGACAGCTTGGCGTAGAAGCCGACCAGCGGAGGCACACCGGCCAGCGAGAACATGCAGATGGCCATGACGCCGGCGTACAGCGGGCTGCGCTGATTCAGCCCGGCGAGGTCGCTGACGTTCTCCGACTCGAAGCCGCTGCGCGAGAGCAGCAGGATCACGCCGAAGGTGCCCAGCGTGGTCAGCACGTAGGTGATCACGTAGAACATGGACGAGCCATAGGCGTTGGCCATGTTGCCGCTGTCCAGACCACTGCCGCCCTGCACCACGCCCGCGAGCAGGCCCAGCAGCATGAAGCCCATCTGCGCGATGGTGGAGAAGGCCAGCATGCGCTTGAGGTTGCTCTGCGCGATGGCCGCCAGGTTGCCCACCAGCAGCGACATGACGGCCAGCACGGCCAGCATCTGTTGCCAGTCCACGGCGAGCGGCTGAAGGCCTTCGACCAGCAGCCGGATCAAGATGGCAAAAGCGGCCAGCTTCGGCGCGCCACCGATCATGAGGGTGATGGCCGTGGGCGCACCGTGGTACACGTCGGGCACCCACATGTGGAATGGCACCACGCCAAGCTTGAAGGCCAGGCCGGCGACCACGAACACCAGGCCGAGCGTGAGCACCTGGGCCGAACCCTTGAGCATGGCTTTGCCGCCGGCGATGGCCTTGAGCACCTCCGCCACGTCGAGCGAGCCGGTGGCGCCATAGACCATGGACAGGCCGTAGAGCAGGAAGCCGCTGGCCAGCGCGCCCAGCACGAAGTACTTCATGGCGGCCTCGGTGGCCTGCACATCGTCGCGGCGCAGCGCCACGAGCGCGTAGCTCGACAGCGTCAGCAGTTCCAGGCCCAGGTAGATCACCAGGAAGTTGTGGCCCGAGATCATGACGAACATGCCCAGCAATGCGAACATGGCCAGCGTGAACAGTTCGCCCCCGCGCAGCATGTCGCGCTGCGCTGAATAGCCACGGCCATAGACCAGCGTGGCCATGACGGCGATGGTGGCAAAGCACTTGAGCCAGTTGCCCATGGGGTCACTGACGATCATGCCGCCAAAGCCCTCGATGGTGTTGCCCGAAGCCGCCGCCGCGCCCTGCAGCAGCGCAACCACGGCCAGCGTGAGCAGGGTCAGGCCGTATGTGCCCCCCCGCAGCGGCGTCTTCACCGCCAGATCAACCAGCGCAATCACGCAGGCCATGGTCAGCAGAAGGATTTCCGGGTAAGCCGCGACCCAGCTGAGCTTGTCAATCATGTGAGCGTTCTCTTCTGTAGCTTGGTGCCCATGAGGCTCAGTTCAATTTGGAGATGGCGACGTGGCGCAGCAGCTCGGCCACGGATGCGTCCATCACGTCGGTGAAGGGCTTGGGGTACACGCCCATGTACAGCACGGCGATGGCCAGCACCGCCAGCACCAGGAACTCGCGCTTGTTGATGTCGACCAGCGCCTTGACGTTGTCGTTGCCCACGCTGCCGAGGTAGACGCGCTTGTACATCCAGAGCGAGTACGCGGCGCCGAAGATCAGTGCCGAGGCCGCCAGCAAGCCGATCCAGAAATTGGCCTTGACGGCCGCGATGATCACCATCCATTCGCCCACGAACCCGGCCGTTCCCGGCAGGCCGCAGTTGGCCATGGTGAAGAGCAGCGCGAAGGCGGCGAAGTTGGGCATGGTGTTGACCACGCCGCCGTAGTCCGCGATCTCGCGCGAGTGCACGCGGTCGTACAACACACCGATGCCGAGGAACATCGCGGCCGAAACGAAGCCGTGCGCGATCATCTGCACGATGGCGCCGGAGACCCCCAGGTCACTGAAGACGAAGAACCCCAGCGTGACGAAACCCATGTGCGCGACCGACGAATAGGCCACGAGCTTCTTCATGTCCTGCTGCACCATGGCGACCAGGCCCACGTAGATGACGGCAATGAGCGAGAGCGCGATCATCAGCCAGGCCCATTCGTGCGAGGCGTCGGGCAGGATGGGAAGCGAAAAGCGCAAGAAGCCATAGGCGCCCAGCTTGAGCATGATGGCCGCCAGCACGGCCGAGCCGCCGGTGGGCGCTTCCACGTGCACGTCAGGCAACCAGGTGTGCACCGGCCACATCGGCACCTTCACCGCGAAGGCCGCGAAGAAGGCAAAGAACAGCAAAGTCTGCGCGGTGCCGCCCAGCGGCAGCTTGTACCAGTCGGCCAGGGCAAAGCTGCCGCCGGCCTGCGTGTACAGATAGATCAGCGCGACCAGCATGAGCAGCGAGCCCAGCAAGGTGTACAGGAAGAACTTGAAGGCGGCGTAGATCTTGTTCGGGCCGCCCCAGATGCCGATGATCAGGTACATCGGGATCAGCGTGGCCTCGAAGAACACGTAGAACAGCATCGCGTCCTGCGCGCTGAAGACGCCGATCATCAAGCCCGAGAGGATGAGGAATGCGCCCATGTACTGGTTGACGCGGGAGGTGATGGACTCCCAGCTGGCCACCACCACCACCACGTTGATGAAGGCGGTCAGCAGCACCAGCCAGAGCGAGATGCCGTCCACGCCCAGGTGGTAGTGCACGTTGAAGTGCTCGATCCAGACACTTTTCTCGACGAACTGCATCGCGGCGGTGCCGAGCTCGAAACCGCTGTAGAGCGGCACCGTCACGACCAGGCCGGCGATGGCGCCCACCAGCGCGATCCAGCGCACCATGTGGGCCTGATCGTCGCGGCCCAGGGCCAGCAGCACGACGCCGAAGAAGATCGGCGTCCAGATTGCAAGGCTCAGCAAACCCATCTTGTTATCCCTCTTCTTATTTGGCGAGCCAGACGAAGTACGTCATGAACAGCAGCACGCCCACGATCATGAGCAGCGCGTAGTGGTAGAGGTAGCCGGTCTGCGCACGGCGCACCACCGAGGACACCGCGCCCACGATCTTCCAGCTGGCATTGACGACGCCGCCTTCGATCACGCCACGGTCACCGCCCTTCCACAGTCCGACACCCAGGCCGCGCGCAGCCCGCGCGAGCACGTTTTCGTTGAACCAGTCCATGTAGTACTTGTTCTCCAGCACCACCACGATCGGGCGCAGCGCGCGGCCGATGGCGGCCGGCACGGCCGGGTTGATCAGGTACATGTACCAGGCACACACCGCGCCCGCCAGGGCCAGGTACAGCGGTGGCGTGGAGAACCCGTGCAGCGCCATGGCCAGCGGGCCGTGGAAGATTTCGGCAAACTTCGCCATCGCGGGGTGTGCTGCGGTGTCGATGGTGATCGCGTCCTTCAGAAACTCGCCAAAGAGCATGGGCTGGATCGTCATGAAACCGATGACCACCGACGGAATGGCCAGCAGCAGCAAGGGCACCGTGACCACCCACGGGGATTCGTGGGGTTTGCCATCGCCATGCCCGTGGTCGTCGCCATGGTGGTCGTCGTGGTGGCCATGGTGCGCGTCCGGGTTCTGGTCATAGCGCTCCTGGCCATGGAACACGAGGAAGTAGAGCCGGAACGAATAGAACGAGGTGACGAACACGCCGGCCAGCACGGCAAGGTAGGCGAAGCCCGAAGCCGGCAGGTTGCTGAAGTGCACCGCCTCGATGATGCTGTCCTTGGAGTAGAAGCCCGCAAACAGCGGCGTGCCGATCAGCGCCAGCGTGCCCAGCAGCGAGGTGATCCAGGTGATGGGCATGTACTTGCGCACGCCGCCCATCCAGCGGATGTCCTGGTTGTGGTGCAGGCCCATGATGACCGAGCCGGCCGCGAGGAACAGCAGCGCCTTGAAGAAGGCGTGCGTCATGAGGTGGAACACCGCCACCGAATAGGCCGAGGCGCCCAGCGCCACCGTCATGTAGCCCAGCTGCGAGAGCGTGGAATAGGCCACCACGCGCTTGATGTCGTTCTGGATGATGCCCAGGAAGCCCATGAAGAGTGCGGTGATCGCACCGATGACCATGATGAAGTTCAGTGCCGTGTCCGAGAGCTCGAACAGCGGCGACATGCGCGCCACCATGAAGATGCCGGCGGTCACCATGGTCGCGGCATGGATCAGCGCCGAGATCGGCGTGGGACCTTCCATGGAGTCGGGCAGCCACACATGCAGCGGGAACTGCGCACTCTTGCCCATGGCGCCGATGAACAGGCAGATGCAGATGACGGTGATCAGCAACCAGTCCGTGCCCGGGAAACCGAGTTGACCGAGCTCGGGCGCCTTGGCGAACACCTCGGTGTAGTTCATGGTACCGGCGTAGGCCACGATGAGGCCGATGCCCAGGATGAAGCCGAAGTCCCCCACCCGGTTGACCACGAAGGCCTTCATGTTGGCGAAGATCGCCGTGGGCTTGTTGAACCAGAACCCGATCAGCAGGTAGGACACCAGGCCCACCGCTTCCCAGCCGAAGAACAGCTGCAGCAGGTTGTTGCTCATGACCAGCATGAGCATGGAGAAGGTGAACAGCGAGATGTAGGCGAAGAAGCGGTTGTAGCCGTCGTCTTCCTCCATGTAGCCGATGGTGTAGAGATGCACCATGAGCGAGACGAAGGTGACCACCACCATCATCATGGCCGTCAGGCCGTCGACCAGGAAACCGATTTCCATCTTCAGGCCGCCCACCACCATCCAGGTGTAGATGGTCTCGTTGAAGCGCGCGCCATCGATCGCCACGCTCTTGAGCGTCGACGCCGAGAGGATGAAGGCGATCAGCACACCCAGAATGGTGAGCGTGTGCGAGGCGCGACGGCCAATCACGTTGCCGCCGAAGGTGGTGCCCAGAATGCCGGCGAGCGCGGCTCCCACCAGCGGAGCCAGTGGGACGGCGAGCAGGGTGCTTGCAGAGAGGGTAGTGCTCATGGGGTTCTTGCCTGAGTTCTCGTGTGGGGTGGCCCTGGCCTCATCAACCCTTGAGGGTGTTGAGCTCTTCGACGCTGATCGACGATTTGTTGCGGAACAGCAGCACCAGAATGGCCAGGCCGATCGCCGATTCGGCGGCGGCCACGGTCAGGATGAAAAACACGAAGACCTGGCCGTGCATGTCACCCAGGAAATGCGAGAAGGCCACGAAGTTCATGTTCACGGCCAGCAGCATCAGCTCGATGGCCATGAGCAGCACAATGAGGTTCTTGCGGTTGAGGAAGATGCCCACCACCGATATGGCGAAAAGGATCGCGCCCACAGCGAGGAAGTGGCCCAGGGTGACGGTCATGGCTTGTTGCCCTCCTCGGAGCTTGCCGCATCACCGGCGGGAACGGCCTTTTGCGTAGCGGCCATCGGCAGCACCACCAGACGATCGCTGGCGCGCACATGCACCTGCAGGCCCGGGTTGATGGCCTTGCTGTCCTTGCGCTGCCGCAGGGTCAGTGCAATGGCGGCAATCATCGCCACCAGCAGGATCACGGCCGCCACCTCGATCGGGTAGAGGTACTCGGTGTAGAGCAGCACGCCGAGTTCACGGGTGTTGGAATAGCCTGCCGCGTTGACGCCCACGCCCGCAGCGTCGGGACTGGCCGCGATGGACGGGAAGCCGGCCCATAGCACGGCAATGAGTTCTGCCGCTACCAATGCACCCAGCAGGGCCGCCAGCGGAAAATGTTTCCAGAAACCCTGGCGCACCGCGTCCAGGTTGATGTCGAGCATCATCACGACGAACAGGAAGAGCACCATCACGGCGCCCAGGTACACCAGCACCAGTGTGATGCCGAGGAATTCGGCCTTGAGCAGCAGCCACAGCGCGGCGGCCTGCGAGAACGCGAGCATGAGGAACAGCACGGCATGCACCGGGTTGCGCGCGGTGATCACGCGGTAGCCGGCAAACAGCAGCACCGCGGCAAACAGGTAGAAAAAGCCGGTCTGGTAGTCCATGTCTTGATTCGGCGTTGAGCGTTTCGATTCGGGGATCTGAAGGACGCTGAACGCACACCGCTCAACGCCCGATCCCCATCAGCGGTAGGGGGCGTCGGAGGCCCGGGCGGCGGCGATCTCGGATTCGTAGCGGTCACCCACGGCCAGCAGCATCTCCTTGGTGAAGTACAGGTCACCTCGCTTTTCGCCGTGGTACTCGAAGATGTGTGTCTCGACGATGGAATCGACGGGGCAGCTTTCCTCGCAGAAACCGCAGAAGATGCACTTGGTCAGGTCGATGTCGTAGCGGGTGGTGCGGCGCGAACCGTCGTCGCGCACGTCGGATTCGATGGTGATCGCCATCGCCGGGCACACGGCCTCGCAGAGCTTGCAGGCGATGCAGCGCTCTTCGCCGTTTTCGTAGCGGCGCAATGCGTGCAGGCCCCGAAAACGCGGCGACAACGGTGTTTTTTCCTCGGGAAACTGCACGGTGATCTTGCGCTGGAAGGCGTAGCGGCCAGTCAGGGCCATTCCCTTGAACAGTTCCACCAGCAGGAAACTGTTGAAGAAATCGCGGAAAGAGAAAGGCGCTACGGCGGTGGTGGTGGACATGGTGGTCATTCGCCCGGTTTTTATTTCCAGATGTTCCACGGCGTCTGCATCAGCGCGCCCACGAGCAGCAGCCAGATCAGCGTGACGGGAATGAAAATCTTCCAGCCCAGACGCATGATCTGGTCATAGCGGAAGCGCGGGAAGGTGGCGCGGATCCAGATGAACATGGACACCACGACACAGGTCTTGATGCCAAGCCAGATCCAGCCGGGCACCCAGTTGAACAGGGCACTGTCGATCGGTGGCAGCCAGCCGCCAAGGAACATCAACACGGCCAGCACGGACACCAGCCACATGCTGGCGTATTCGGCCAGGAAGAAGATCGCAAACCCCATGCCCGAGTACTCGACCATGTGGCCGGCCACGATCTCGGCCTCGCCCTCGACGACATCGAATGGGTGGCGGTTGGTTTCTGCCACGCCGGAGATAAGGTAGACGAAAAAGATTGGCAGCAAGGGAAGCCAGTTCCACGACAGGAAGTTCAAGCCCATGCCGGCGCCAATACCGCGCGACTGCGAGGCCACGATTTCGCCCAGGTGCAGGCTGCCCGCGGTCATCACGACCACAAGGAAGCAGAAGCCGATGGCGATCTCGTAGCTCACCATCTGAGCCGAGGCTCGCAGCGCGCCCAGGAAGGCGTATTTCGAGTTGGACGCCCAGCCGGCGATGATCACCCCATACACTTCGATCGAGGTGATGGCCAGGACCACCAGCAACCCTGCGTTCACGTTGGCAATGATCGCCTCGGGACCGAATGGGATGGCAACCCAGGCGGCCAGCGCCGGCATGATGGCCATGATCGGGCCCAGGCGGAACAAGCCATTGCTCGCGGCACTCGGACGGATCAGTTCCTTGGTCAGCAGCTTGAGCGCATCGGCAATCGGCTGCAGCAGCCCGAGCGGACCGACCCGGTTGGGTCCGTGACGCACCTGGATCCAGCCGAGCAACTTGCGTTCCCACAGCGTAAGGTAGGCCACGGCGCCCATCAGCGGCGCGAGCACGGCCACGATCTTGATCAAATTCCAGATGACGGGCCAGGCGCCGGTCGTCCACCAGGGGGCGGCAATCAGGCCCAGGCCGCCGTTGTACATCCAATCGATCACGCTGCAGCTCCTTCCAGGGCCTGGGCGGCGCGCGCGTCGGCGGTCAGTTGCAGGGCGGTCGAGCGGCGCACAAGGCCATCGAGCTGGTAGATTGAGGCCACGCAGGGCTCGACCGTGGCAGCCGCCGTGTCGATCGCGGCGCTGCCAGCGTTCGACAGGCGTGCGGCATCGACCACATGGCCGGCCGCCACGCCGGGCAGCGCATCGGCCAGCACGGCCTGCGACGAGTCGGCATCAAAGCCCGACAGGCCCAGCAGGTTGCCGAGCACACGCAGCACCTTCCAGGCCGGGCGGGTGTCTCCCAGCGGTCTCACGACCGCGTGGAAGCCCTGCAGGCGTCCTTCGGCATTGACGAAGGAACCCGAGGTTTCCGTGAACGGCGCGATCGGCAGCAGCACATCGCTGACGTCGAGGTTGGTCTTGAAGGGACTGAGCGTGACCACCATGCCGCTGGACGCCAGACCTGCGGCGCCGGCGGCCGTGTCGTGGGCCGGTTCGGTGTTGAGCAGAAGGGTGGCCTTGAGCGCGCCGCCGAGCATCTGAGCGGCATTCAGCCCGCCCTGCCCCGGCAAGGCATTGAGCAGTTGAGCGCCCACGGTGTTGGCGGCTTCGCTGAGGTAGCCCACGCTGGCACCGGTGTGCTGTGCGATCCAGTTCGCCAGCGCCAGCAGGCTCGATGCCTTGGCATGGTGCGCGGCGGCGTTGCCGAGCAGGATGGCCTTGCGCTCACCGCCCAGCAGCGACTTCGCCACCGCACGGTGCACGTCATTCACGTCGGCGGCCACCGGTGCCGTGGCACCCGTCTCGGCGGCCACGGCTGCGGCGATGCCAGCCAATGCCGAGACCCAGACCGTGCTGTCAGCCAGCAACACGTTCTTCAGCGGCATGGCCCAGTCCTGTGCCGCGGCGTTGAGCACGCTGACCTGCGCACCCTTGCGCTGGGCCTGCCGGATGCGCTGCGCAAACAGGGGGTGGTCCTTGCGCAGGTTGGAACCCACCACCAGCACGCGCTGCAGTGTGGACAGCGCGGCGATCGGCATCCCCAGCCAGCGCGCCGCACCTGTCGGCGCAGCATTGGAGAAGTCGGCATGGCGCAAGCGGGTGTCGATGTTCTGGCTGCCCAGGCCGCGCACCAGCGCGCCCGCCAGGGCCAGTTCCTCGAGCGTGCTGTGCGGGCTGGCCAGCACACCGATCGCGCCCGCCCCGTGTTCTGCCCTGACCTGCCTGAGGCCATTGGCCACGTATTCCAGCGCGGTCTGCCAGTCGACCGTGTGCCACTCACCACCCTGCTTGAGCATGGGCGTGGTCAGGCGGTCTTCGCTGTTGACGGCTTCGTACGAGAAGCGGTCGCGGTCGGCAATCCAGCACTCGTTGACGGCCTCGTTCTCCAGCGGCACCACGCGCATGACCTTGTGGTTCTTGACCTGCACGATCAGGTTGGCGCCGGTCGAATCATGCGGGCTCACGCTCTTGCGGCGCGAGAGTTCCCAGGTGCGTGCGCTGTAGCGGAAAGGTTTGCTGGTGAGCGCGCCGACCGGGCAGATGTCGATCATGTTGCCCGAGAGTTCGGAGTCCACCGAGGCGCCCACGAAAGTTTCGATCTCGGCATGCTCGCCACGGTGCGACATGCCCAGCTCCATGACGCCGGCCACTTCCTGGCCGAAGCGCACGCAGCGGGTGCAGTGGATGCAGCGGCTCATCTCCTCCATCGAGATGAGGGGCCCCACGTCCTTGTGGAACACCACGCGCTTCTCTTCTTCGTAGCGCGAACCCGAACTGCCATAGCCGACGGCCAGATCCTGCAGTTGACATTCGCCGCCCTGGTCGCAGATCGGGCAGTCCAGCGGGTGGTTGATGAGCAGGAACTCCATCACCGACTGCTGGGCCTTGATCGCCTTGTCGCTCTTGGTGCGCACGATCATGCCCTGCGTGACGGGCGTGGCGCAGGCGGGCATGGGCTTGGGCGCCTTCTCGACTTCAACCAGGCACATGCGGCAGTTGGCCGCGATGGAGAGCTTCTTGTGGTAGCAGAAGTGCGGGACGTAGGTTCCCGCCTTCTCGGCTGCATGCATGACCATGCTGCCCGCGGGCACTTCCACCTTCTTGCCGTCGAGTTCGATTTCAACCATGGTGTTTCTCTTATCCCGCTGATCAGGAGACCTGCGCGGCATTCGCCGCATGGATCTTGGCCTCGAACTCGTGGCGGAAGTGTTTGATCATGGCGCGCACCGGCATGGCCGCCGCATCGCCCAGGGCGCAGATGGTGCGTCCCATGATGTTCTCGGCCACGTTGTCGAGCAATGCCATGTCGGCCGGCTTGCCTAGCCCCCGGTCGATCCGGTCGACCATGCGCCAGAGCCAGCCCGTGCCTTCTCGGCAGGGCGTGCACTGGCCGCAGGACTCGTGCATGTAGAAGTAGGACAGGCGCTTGAGCGACTCGACCATGCAGCGCGAGTCGTCCATCACGATGACCGCGCCCGAGCCCAGCATGGAGCCGGCCTTGGCGATGGAGTCGTAGTCCATCGTGCATTCCATCATGATGTGCGCGGGCAGCACCGGCGCGGACGAACCGCCCGGGATCACGGCCTTGAGGGTACGTCCCTTGCGCACACCACCGGCAAGTTCCAGCAGCTTGCTGAACGGCGTACCCAGGGGCACCTCGTAGTTGCCCGGCAACTCCACGTCGCCACTGACCGAATAGATCTTGGTGCCGCCGTTGTTCGGCTTGCCGCACTCAAGGTAGGCCTGGCCGCCGTTGCGGATGATCCAGGGCACCGCGGCAAAGGTCTCGGTGTTGTTGATGGTGGTGGGCTTGCCGTACAGGCCGAAGCTGGCCGGAAACGGAGGCTTGAAGCGCGGCTGACCCTTCTTGCCTTCGAGCGATTCCAGCAGCGCGGTTTCCTCGCCGCAGATGTAGGCGCCAAAACCGTGGGCGGCGTGCAGCTGGAAGTTGAAGCCGCTGCCCATGATGGCGTCGCCCAGAAAACCGGCGGCCCGCGCCTCTTCCAGCGCGAGCTCGAAGCGGTCATAGGCTTCGAAGATCTCGCCGTGGATGTAGTTGTAGCCCACGCTGATGCCCATCGCATAGGCGGCGATGGCCATGCCCTCGATCACGATGTGCGGGTTGTAGAGCAGGATGTCGCGGTCCTTGCAGGTGCCCGGCTCGCCTTCGTCCGAGTTGCACACCAGGTACTTCTGCCCGGGGAACTGGCGTGGCATGAAGCTCCACTTCAGACCCGTGGGAAAGCCTGCGCCGCCACGACCGCGCAGCGCCGATTCCTTCAGGGTGGCGATGACCTGGTCCTGCGTCATGCCGGCAACAGGCGGGTCGCCGGCCGGAGGTGCGCCGTCCTGACCCAGCACCTTGCGCAGCGCCTGGTAGCCACCGCGGGCCACGTAGTCCTTCAACGACCAGTTGCTGCCATCGAGGCCGGCGTAGATCTGCGGCTCGATGTGCCGGCCATGAAAGCAGGTCTGCACGCCAGTGGCGCGGAACTGGGCGAGGATCTGTTCGGCGTTCATGCCTGTCCCTCCGAAGCACGCAGGCCATCGATCAGCTGATCGAGCTTGTCGTTGCTCATGAAGCTGCACATGTGGCGGTCGTTGACCAGCATCACCGGCGAGTCGGCACAGGCACCCAGGCATTCGCTCTGCTGCAGCGTGAACAGACCGTCTGCCGTGGTCTCGCCCATGGTGATGCCCAGCTTCTGCTCGAGGTGGTGCAAGGCCTTGCTGCCGTCGCGCAATTGGCACGGCAGGTTGGTGCAGACGTTGAGCTTGAACTTGCCCAGCGGCTGCTGGTTGTACATGTTGTAGAAGGTCGTGACCTCGTGCACCGCGATCGGCTCCATGCGCAGGTAGGCGGCGAGTGCGGCTTCGGCGGCCGTGCTCACATGGCCTTGTTCCTGCTGGATGATGGCCAGGCAGGCCATCACGGCCGACTGGCGCTGCTCATCGGGATACTTCGCGACCTCGCGATCGAAGCGCTGAAGGGTCGCGCCGGAAAAGGACACGGGCGTGGCGGCGGTGCTCATCGGTCGATCTCTCCGAAAACGATGTCCATGGTGCCGATGATGGCCACCGCGTCGGCCAGCATGTGGCCACGGGCCATCTCGTCCATGGTCGCGAGGTGCGCGAAACCGGGCGCGCGGATTTTCAGGCGGTAGGGCTTGTTGGCGCCGTCGCTGACGAGGTAGATGCCGAATTCGCCCTTGGGGTGTTCGACCGCCGCATAGGCCTCGCCCTCGGGGACATGGAAGCCTTCGGTGAAAAGCTTGAAGTGGTGGATCAGCTCTTCCATGTTGGCTTTCATGGCCTCGCGCGCAGGTGCCGCCACCTTGTGGTTGTCGGTGATCACCGGACCCGGATTGGCGCGCAACCACTTCACGCATTGCTTGATGATGCGGTTGGACTGCTTCATCTCTTCCATGCGCACGAGATAGCGGTCGTAGCAGTCACCGGTCTTGCCCACGGGAATGTCGAAGTCGAGTTCGCCGTAGACGTCATAGGGCTGCTTCTTGCGCAGGTCCCAGGCGATGCCGGAGCCTCGCAGCATCGGGCCTGTCATGCCCAGGTTGAGCGCGCGCTCGGGCGTGACCACGCCGATGCCGACGGTGCGCTGTTTCCAGATGCGGTTGTCGGTCAGCAGCGTGTGGTACTCGGCCAGGTAGGTCGGGAAACGCCTGGTGAAGTCGTCGATGAAATCCAGCAGGGAACCCTGGCGGTTGGTGTTCATCTGTTCCATCGCGCGCGCATTGCGGATCTTGCTGTGCTTGTACTGCGGCATGGTGTCCGGCAGGTCGCGGTAGACACCGCCGGGACGGAAGTAGGCCGCGTGCATGCGCGCGCCTGAGACCGCCTCGTACATGTCGAACAGGTCCTCGCGCTCGCGGAACGCGTAGATCAGGATGGTGGAACTACCGCAGTCATTGCCGTGCGATCCCAGCCACATCAGGTGGTTGAGCAGGCGCGTGATCTCGCTGAACATGACGCGGATGTACTGCGCCCGGATCGGCACGTCGATGCCCAGCAGCTTCTCGATCGCCAGGCAGTAGGCGTGCTCGTTGCTCATCATGGACACGTAGTCGAGACGGTCCATGTACGGCAGCGACTGGATGTAGGTCTTGTGCTCAGCCAGCTTCTCGGTGGCGCGGTGCAGCAGACCGATGTGCGGGTCGGCGCGCTGCACGACCTCGCCATCAAGTTCGAGCACGAGACGCAGCACGCCGTGCGCGGCCGGGTGCTGCGGACCGAAGTTCAGGGTGTAGTTCTTGATCTCTGCCATGTCGGTGCGTGCCGCGGTATCAGTGCAGGCCGCCGTAGTTGTCTTCGCGGATGATGCGCGGCGTGATCTCGCGCGGCTCGATGGTGACCGGTTCGTAGATCACACGCTGGCGCTCGGCGTCATAGCGCATCTCGACATGCCCCGAGAGCGGGAAGTCCTTGCGGAACGGGTGGCCGATGAAACCGTAGTCGGTCAGGATGCGGCGCAGGTCGTCGTGACCTTCGAACACGATGCCATACAGGTCGAAGGCCTCGCGTTCATACCAGTTGGCCGACGCCCACAGGGACGTGACGGAAGGGAGCACGGGGAAATCGTCCTCGGGGCAGAAGACGCGCACGCGCACGCGGTGGTTGTGCGTGACGGACAGCAGGTGCACGACGGCGGCAAAGCGCTGACCTTCCCAAACCCCCTCGCCATAGGTCTGGTAGTCCATGCCGCACAGGTCCACGAGTTGCTCGAAGCACGCCTGTGGGGCATCTCGAAGGGCCTGCATGACGGACAGGTAGTCGGCGGCTCGCACGACCAGGGTGACTTCGCCCCGCACCACATCGATGGACTGGGCCTGCGCACCCAGCAAATCTGCCAGGGTGTTCTTCAACACCTCGGGCTCGACAGCGCGCGAGGTCGTGGCGGAATCGGTCATGGACATACTTTCTGGGCCTCAGGCTTTCGGCGGTTCCGGGCAGCGGCGCCGCTCAGGCCCGGGCAATGGTCTGCGTGCGACGGATCTTCTGCTGCAACTGGATGATTCCGTACAGCAGGGCCTCGGCCGTGGGCGGACAGCCCGGCACGTACACGTCCACCGGCACGATGCGGTCACAGCCACGCACGACCGAATAGCTGTAGTGGTAGTAGCCGCCTCCGTTGGCGCACGAACCCATGGACAGCACCCAGCGCGGCTCGGCCATCTGGTCATAGACCTTGCGCAGGGCCGGCGCCATCTTGTTGCACAGGGTCCCGGCAACAATCATCAGATCCGACTGGCGCGGGCTGGCGCGAAACACCTCGGAGCCGAAACGACCGATGTCGTAGCGCGCAGCGGCCGCGTGCATCATCTCGACCGCGCAACAGGCCAGACCAAAGGTCATGGGCCAGAGTGAGCCAGTCTTGGCCCAGTTCACCACCGAGTCGTAGCTCGTGGTGACGAAACCTTCATTGAATACGCCTTCAATCATGAACCGCTCCGGTGCGTTCGACGCGTGTATGTACCGATGTCATTCCCAGTCCAGCGCGCCCTTCTTCCACTCGTAGGCAAAACCCACGGTGAGGATGACCAGGAACACCACGCCCGCGAAGAAGCCGGTGGCACCGATGTCTGCAAAGGCCACGGCCCAGGGGATGAGGAATGCGATTTCGAGATCGAACAGGATGAAGAGGATGGCCACAAGGTAGTAGCGCACATCGAACTTCATGCGCGCGTCCTCGAAGGCTTCGAAGCCGCATTCGTACGGCGAGTTCTTCTCGGCATCCGGCAGATTGGGACCCAGAAGGTAGCCCAGCAACTGCGGAATGATCCCGACGGCAATCCCCACCAAGATGAACAGAAGCACAGGGAGGTATTGTTCGAGACTCATCTTGGTCGATTCCGCTGACACGGCGTGGGGCCGTGTTGTTCCAAAGATTGGTGCCGACGGCGAGACTCGAACTCGCACAGCTTTCGCCACTACCCCCTCAAGATAGCGTGTCTACCAATTTCACCACGTCGGCTGGGTCTGCAATGACGGGCTCGCGAGGAATGGGTGCGGGCCCTGCTGACAACCCAAGGAGTTTACCTCGAAACCGCCCTGCTTTTTGCAGCGCAGCAGGGGATTTTCGGGCAATGCCGGCCGCCATGCGGACGGCCCGGCGCTGCCTTCGGCTGTCTCACTTGGCGGGGATCTGCGCCGCGCCCGTCGCCGGCGCAGTGACTGGCGCGGGCACGTCCGAGGGCGCGGCAGCGGGCGCCGGCGCATTGCCCGGAATCTGCTGCGCCGCCTCTGCCGGTTGAGACGCGGGCGCCATGCTGCCCTCGAGCACGCTGCCCGAACTGGGTTCGGTGCGCAAGTTGCCGAAGTAGGCCAGGCCCAGTGTGCAACCCAGGAACACCGCCGCGAGCACGGCCGTGGTGCGCGAGAGGAAGTTGGCGCCGCCCGAGGCGCCAAACAGGCTGGCCGAACCCGAACCACCCCCACCAAAGGCAGCACCCGCATCGGCACCCTTGCCGTGCTGCATGAGGATCAGGCCGATCATGCCCAGCGCGGACAGAATCTGCACCGCAAGCAGGATGGTCAACAAAGCATTCATCGTAATTCTCCGGGGATATCGGTTGTCACCGTGTCTGACACGACACGAAAAGGGTCAGGTGGCCGCGGCCACGATCTGGAGGAAGTCGGCGGCCTTGAGCGACGCGCCACCGATCAGTCCGCCGTCGATGTCGGGCTGTGCGAGCAAGCTGGCGGCGTTGGCCGCGTTCATGCTGCCCCCGTAGAGGATGTGCACGCGCTCGGGGTGCTGTGTGGCTGCGGCCAGCTGGGCACGCAGCACGGCGTGCACCTGTTGTGCCTGCTCGGGCGATGCGGTCTTGCCGGTGCCGATGGCCCACACCGGTTCATAAGCCACAACGATTTCGCTGGTGCAATGGGCGACAGCGTGGATCACCGCGGCCAGCTGGCGTTTGACCACCGCTTCGGTCTGGCCGCCTTCGCGTTCGGCCAAGGTTTCACCCACGCACACAATGGGCGTCACGCCCCCGGCGAGGGCGCGCTGCGCCTTCGCGGCCACGACCGTGTCGGTCTCGCCGTGGTACTGGCGCCGCTCCGAATGCCCCACGATGGCGTAGCGGCAGCCGAAGTCCCTGAGCATGCCCACCGACACCTCACCGGTGTAGGCGCCGCTCTCGTGGCTGGACACGTCCTGCGCACCCCAGGCGATCGGGCCGCCGTTGAGCAGTCCGGCCAGCTGGGCCAGATACGGTGCGGGCGCGCACAGGGCCACGTCGGATGCGGGCGCCTTGCCCCCCAATCCGTCGAGCATGGCGGACACCAGTGCCTCGTTCGCGGCCAGCGAACCGTTCATCTTCCAGTTGCCTGCAATCAGTTTCTTCATCTGTGTGTCTCCGGGAACGCCCTCAGGCCCAGCTCAGCACGATCTTGCCAACGTGCTGGTTGGACTCCATGAGCGCGTGGGCCTCGGCAGCCTGTGCGGCAGGAAACACCTGGTGGATCACCGGCTTGATGCGTCCATCGGCCAGCAAAGGCCAGACCTGCCTGCGCAGCGAAGCCGCGATCGAGGCCTTGAACGCCACTGGCCGCGGACGCAGCGTCGAGCCGGTAATGGTCAGGCGCCGGCGCAGCACCAGGCCGGCATTGAACTCGGCCTTGACGCCGCCCTGCACGGCGATGATCACCAGCCGGCCGTCTTCGGCCAGGCATTCGATCTCGCGCGACACGTAGGCACCCGCGACCATGTCGAGGATCACATCGACCCCTCGCTTGCCCGTGAGTTCGGCCACCACGGCGACGAAATCCCGCGTCTTGTAGTTGATGGCGTGGTCGGCACCGAGCGCGAGGCAGGCGGCACACTTGTCATCACTGCCGGCGGTGGCGATCACGCGCGCGCCCAGCGCCTTGGCCATCTGGATCGCTGTCACGCCAATGCCGCTGGTGCCGCCCTGCACCAGCAAGGTCTCGCCCGGCTGCAGACGGCCCCTGTCGAACGCATTGCTCCAGACGGTGAAGAACGTCTCCGGCAAGGAAGCAGCGGCCACGTCCTCCAGTCCCTGAGGCACCGGCAGGCACTGGCCCACGGGGGCCACGCACCACTGCGCATAGCCACCACCCGCGACGAGCGCACACACGCGATCGCCAATCTTCAGGTCCGCAGCGGCCATGGCGGCCTCATCACCCGATTCGATGACGCCCGCCACTTCGAGACCGGGAAGGTCGGACGCGCCGGGTGGCACCGGGTAGTTGCCGGTGCGCTGCAGCACGTCGGGGCGGTTCACGCCCGAGGCGCTGACACGGATCAGCACCTCGCCCGCGCCGGGTGCCGGCACGGGGCGTTCAGCCACCCGCAAGACCTCCGGCCCACCAAAGGCGCGGATCTCCACCGCTTGCATGACCGCCGGCATCACTGCTGTTGTTGTTGCTGCGCTGCCTGCTCGCCGCTGTGGCGTTCGGCCAGTGCCTTCATGGACAGCTTGACGCGGCCTTTCTCATCGGTCTCGAGCACCTTCACGCGCACGACCTGGCCTTCGGTCAGGTAGTCGGTGACCTTCTCGACGCGCTCGTGGGCGATCTGGCTGATGTGCAGCAGGCCGTCTTTACCGGGCAGCAGGTTGATCAGGGCACCGAAGTCCAGAATCTTGGTGACCGGGCCTTCGTAGACCTTGCCCACTTCCACCTCGGCCGTGATTTGCTCGATGCGGCGCTTGGCCTCGTCGGCCTTGGCCGAGTCGGTCGAGGCGATGGTGATGGTGCCGTCTTCGTCGATGTTGATCTGCGTGCCGGTTTCCTCGGTCAGCGCGCGGATGACGGCGCCGCCCTTGCCGATCACGTCGCGGATCTTTTCCGGATTGATCTTCATGGTGAAGAGCTTGGGCGCGAAGTTGGAGACCTCGGTCTTGGCTTCGCCCATGGCTTCCTGCATCTTGCCCAGGATGTGCATGCGCGCTTCCTTGGCCTGCGCAAGGGCAACCTGCATGATCTCCTTGGTAATGCCCTGGATCTTGATGTCCATCTGCAGCGCGGAGATGCCATTGGTCGTGCCGGCGACCTTGAAGTCCATGTCGCCCAGGTGATCTTCGTCACCCAGGATGTCGGTCAGCACGGCGAAACGGTTGCCGTCCTTGATCAGGCCCATGGCGATGCCGGCCACATGGGCCTTCATCGGCACGCCGGCGTCCATCAGTGCCAGGCAGCCGCCGCAGACCGACGCCATCGACGACGAACCGTTGGACTCGGTGATTTCCGAGACCACGCGCATCGTGTAGGGGAAGTCTTCCTTGCTCGGCAGCGCGGCGATCAGCGCGCGCTTGGCCAGGCGGCCGTGGCCGATTTCGCGGCGTTTCGGGGTACCGAAGCGGCCCGCCTCACCGGTGGCGAAGGGGGGCATGTTGTAGTGCAGCATGAAGCGGTCTTCGAACTCGCCGGCCAGCGCGTCGATGCGCTGCGCGTCGCGGTCGGTGCCCAGCGTGGCCACCACCAGCGCCTGCGTCTCGCCACGCGTGAACAGGGCAGAGCCGTGCGTGCGCGGCAGCACGCCGTTGCGGATCTCGATGGCACGCACGGTGCGCGTGTCGCGCCCGTCGATGCGGGGCTCGCCGGCCAGAATCTGGCCGCGCACGATACCGGCCTCGATCTCGAACAGCAGGGCTTCCACCGCCACGCTGTCGAACTCCACGCCTTCGGCCTTCAGGCCGGCCATGACGTCGGCATAGGCGGCGCGGCAAGCCTGGGTGCGGGCCTGCTTGTTGCGGATCTGGTAGGCGGCTTCGAGCTTGGCCTTGGCCAGGCCTTCGACCTTGGCGATCAACGGCTCGTCCTTGGCCGGTGGCTGCCAGTCCCAGGCCGGCTTGCCAGCGTCGCGCACCAGGTCGTTGATGGCGGCGATGGCGATCTTGCCCATGTCGTGGCCATAGACCACGGCGCCCAGCATCACTTCCTCGGACAGCTGGTCGGCTTCGGATTCGACCATCAGCACGGCGGCTTCGGTACCGGCGACCACCAGGTCGAGCTGGCTGTCCTTCAACTGGGTCTGACCCGGGTTGAGCACATACTCGCCATTCACATAGCCCACACGCGCGGCACCGATCGGGCCATTGAATGGAATGCCGCTGATGGACAAGGCGGCGGAGGTGGCGATCATCGCGGCGATGTCGGCCTGCACTTCAGGGTTCAGGCTGACGACGTGCACGATCACCTGCACTTCGTTGTAGAAGCCTTCGGGGAACAGCGGGCGGATCGGGCGATCGATCAGGCGGCAGGTCAGCGTCTCGAGCTCGCTGGGACGGCCTTCGCGCTTGAAGAAGCTGCCGGGAATCTTGCCGGCGGCGTAGGACTTCTCGGTGTAGTCCACCGTCAGCGGGAAGAAGTCCTGACCGGCCTTCGCTTCGGTCTTGGCCACCACGGTGGCCAGCACCACGGTGTCATCGATGTTGACCAGCACGGCGCCGGTGGCCTGGCGCGCGACTTCGCCCGTTTCCATCGTGACCTGGTGCGGGCCCCACTGGAAGCTCTTGGTGACCTTGTTGAACATGCTCATGGTGTCTCTCCGTTAAACGCCCCCGCCGATGGCGGATGGCTCAGCGTGCAGCGTGGCTGCACAAAACCCGGAGGCACAACCCAGAACACGATGCCATTCCAGAAGGGCTGCACACGGCACAACCCGTTTGGAATGACACAGCTTCGCTCTGTTGTCGGGACTCCGGAATCAAAAAGGGCGCGTGACAAGCAAAAAACGCCCGAGCCAGCGAACCAACTCAGGCGTTTCGTGCGTCACAGCCAGCCCACTTACTTGCGCAGGCCCAGCTTCTTGATCAGGGCAAGGTAGCGCTCTGCGTCCTTGGACTTCAGGTAGTCGAGCAGCTTGCGGCGGCGGCTCACCATGCGCAGCAGGCCGCGACGGCCATGGTGATCCTTGGCGTGCGTCTTGAAGTGCGGGGTGAGTTCATTGATGCGGGCGGTCAGCAGTGCGACTTGCACTTCTGGGCTGCCGGTGTCGTTGGCGGCGCGGGCGTTGTCCGCGACCACTTCGGCTTTGATGGACTGGGCGATCATTTGGGTTTCCTTGGCCAGTTGCCTGGCGTTACGTGCGTCCCGTCGCAGCCGGCAGGCGCCGAACCGGGTGCGGCACCTCAGCCGCAGCGGGCGTGAAGTTGCCATCCGTGAAGACAGCAACCGGCGATTATAGACCAGAAGGCCCTGCCACGCTTCAGGGCGTCAGCCAGCGGCCCAGAAGATCCACGCCCTGCTCCAGGCGGGTTGTGTCCCGGCTCGCGAAGCACCAGCGCAGCCAGCCCGCCGCCTCTGGGCCGAACGCGCTGCCCGGCGCCAGGCCCAGGCCGGCCTCGCGCACCAGGCGCTTGGCGGTCTCGAGGCAGTCGTCATGCCCCGCCAGCCGGAAAAAGGCGTACATGCCACCCAGCGGCTCGGCCAGCGTGACGCCGGGCAGCGCGCGCAGGCGCGGCACCAGGGTGTCCCGGCAGGTCCGCAGATGGTCCACGAGCGCGGGCGTCACCTCCTGGCCACGCTGCAGCGCCGCAGCGGCCGCGCGCTGCACGAACACCGGCGCGCACGAGGTGTTGAATTCAATGAGCTTGCTGAAGGTGGCCGTCAGGGTCGCAGGCAGCACCAGCCAGCCCAGGCGCCAGCCGGTCATGAGGAAGCTCTTGGAAAAGCTGTGGGCGACGATCACCCGGTCGTCGGGCTCGACCAGGTCCAGGAAACTGGGCGCGGTGCCGCCGCCGAAATACAGGCGCTCGTACACCTCGTCGGCGAGTATCCAGGTGCCTGTGCGACGACAGTGCGCCAGGATGGCACGCTGCTCGTCGGCGTCCAGGGTCCAGCCAGTGGGGTTGTTCGGCGCGTTCACGAGCAGCATGCGCGTGCGGGGCGTGATCGCGGCCAGCAGGGCATCCAGGTCAAGCGTCCAGGCGCCGGCGCGCGGCCCTTCGGTCTGCACGCGCAGGGGCACGCGCCGAACCTGCGCACCCATGATCAGGGGTTGCGCCACCAGATTGGGCCACACAGGCGTCACCGCGACCACTTCGTCGCCCGCCTGCACCAGCGCCTGCGAGGCCAGCATCAGCCCGTTGACGCCACCCGAGGTGACGGCCAGCCGGTCCACCCAGTGGGACGCGCCCCGCCCGCGGTGCAGGGCGTCGGTGTACACGGCCAGCGCCTCGCGCAGTTCCGGCAGACCCAGGTTCTGCGCGTAGAAGGTTTCCCCGGCGTGCAGCGAAGCGATGGCGGCTTCGCGGATGAAGGCCGGCGTCACCTCGTCGCTTTCCCCGAACCAGAACCTGAGCACGTCGGTTCTGCCGAGGCCTTCGTTGGCCACCTCGCGAATGCGCGAGGCTTCCAGTTGCTCCACCACGGCTCTCATCGACGGACTCTCCAGCGGTTTCAGGGTCGCTGCATGGTACAGGTGTGTGGTTGCTCGGCCTGTTGCGGACTGAGGTTGCGGATGACACGGAATCCGTAGCCCGATCCTTCGACGTCGAACTTCACCCCGGGGGCGCCCAGGCGGTCCATCACGGCCACCGCCAGCGACTGCTGGAACTGGTGGTCGGCACCGCGCATGCGGGCGCGCTGGCCAGCCAGCGTCACGTCGGCCTTTTCGAGCTGGGCCGCGATGGTGGCCGCATTGACCGGACCCTGCGCGCCGGCGCGCTCGATGGCCTGGGCCAACGATTCGATCATGAGCTGCATGCGCATGTGCACGTAGTCATCGGCGGGGCTGGGAAAACGTTCGCGGAACGCCTTGTAGAACGCCTCGGACTCGGGTGTGGGCACGTTGGGGAGCCAGTCGGCCACGGCAATCACCTTGCCGATGCCGGCCTCGCCCATGGCCGCGGGCGCACCGAGCGCGTTGCCGTAGAAGGTGTAGAAGCGGCCCTCGAAGCCGGACTCGCGCGCCGCCTTCACCAGCAGGGTCAGGTCGTTGCCCCAGTTGCCGGTCAGCACAGCCTGCGCGCCACTGGCCTTGATCTTGGCGGCATAGGGCAGGAAGTCCTTCACGCGCGCCACCGGGTGCAGCTCCTCGCCCACGATCTTCACGTCGGGGCGTTTCGCCGTGAGCTGGCTGCGCGCTTCGCGCAGCACGGCCTGGCCAAAGCTGTAGTCCTGGCCGATCAGGTAGATGCTCTTGAGCTGCGTGTCCTCGCGCAGAACGTCCATGAGCGCGCTCATGCGCATGTCGGCGTGGGCATCGAAGCGAAAGTGCCAGAAGCTGCACTTTTCGTTCGTGAGCACCGGATCGACCGCCGAGTAGTTGAGGAACAGCATCTGCCGAGCCGCATCGCGCTCGTTGTGTTTGTTGATGGCGTCGATCAGTGCACTTGCAGCCGCTGAGGAATTGCCCTGGGTGACGATGGTGATGCCGCGGTCCTGCGCCGAGCGCAGCGCCGAGAGCGCCTCCTCGGTCTGGCCCTTGCTGTCAAAGCGCTCGATCACCAGGGGGCGGTTGCCGCCCTGGGAGGCCGGCAGCTTCACGCCCCCCCTTGCGTTGACCCGCTCGGTGGCCCAGACCAGGTTGCGGAACACCGCCTCGCCCGTGTTGGCGAACGGGCCCGACAGGCCCTCGATCATGCCGATGCGGATGGGCGCGCCAGCGGCCGGCGCGGGCGCCTGGGCCAGGCCAGCGGTGGATGCCAGGGCGCCTAGAAGTGCGGCGACAAGGCCACGGCGACGCGGTGAAAACAGGGATTGGTACAAGGGTTTCATGGGAGATGGCTCCTGGGTACGGGGGCGCGGAATCCGGGTGGTCCGCGTCGACATGTCGCATATGCGACACCACCGAGAAGTCTAATTCATAATTACAGAGGATACCCTCTGGGGTGGTCAGACGGTGTCGGCAACCAGGGCCAGGTCTGCCAGGGGCCAGCGCGGCAATACGTCGAAGCGGTACCCGTGATCCTCGCCGCGTGCCAGCCCGGCTTGCGCGCGCATGCCGCCGGCCAGCGCGATCATGGCGCCGTTGTCGGTGCACAGGTGCAGTTCGGGGTAGTGCACGCGCACGCCGGCTTGGGCGCAGGCGGCGCCCAGCTGTTCGCGCAGCAGCGCATTCGCGCCCACTCCGCCAGCCACCACCAGCCGGCGCAGGCCGGTGCGGCGCACCGCCGCCATGGACTTCTTCACCAGCACCTCGACGATGGCCGCCTGCACGCCCGCAGCCACGTCGGCCTTCTGCTGCGCGGTCAATGGGTCCGCCAGATGCGGCGTGGCCGGGCCCTCGGGGCGGGCATGGGCCAGGCGCTTCACCTGGGTCAGCACCGCCGTCTTGAGGCCGGCAAAGGAAAAATCCAGGTCGCCGCTGTGCAGCAAGGGGCGCGGAAATCGGTAGACCAGCGGGTCGCCCTGCTGCGCCAGCCGTGCCAGCGCGGGGCCACCGGGGTACGGCAGGCCGAGCAGCTTGGCCGACTTGTCGAAGGCCTCGCCGGCGGCGTCGTCGATGGTTTCGCCCAGCAGGTCGTAGCGCCCCACGCCATCCACCCGCATCAACTGGCTGTGTCCACCCGAGACCAGCAGCGCCACGAACGGAAACGTGGGCGGGTCGGCACTCAGGAACGGGGACAGCAGATGGCCTTCAAGGTGGTGAACGCCGATCACCGGTTTGCCCAGCGCGAAGCCGAGCGCGCAGGCCACTCCCGAGCCGACCAGCAAGGCCCCGGCCAGGCCAGGCCCGCGGGTGTAGGCCACAGCGTCCACCGCCGACAACGGCAGCGCGGCCTGCGCCAGTACGGCGTCGGTCAGGGGCAGCACGCGGCGGATGTGGTCGCGGCTGGCGAGTTCGGGCACCACGCCGCCATAGGCCTGATGCATCTCGATCTGGCTGTGCAGCGCATGGCCCAGCAGCCGCGGCGTGCCTGTGCCACTGGCGTCGACCAGGGCGACGCCGGTTTCGTCGCAGGACGACTCGATTCCCAATATCAACATGCGGGAAGTGTACGGGCGGCACGCTTGTTGCTCGGGAAGACAATGGACCACCCTGCCTCCGCCAACATGACCTCGGGCCTGAAATTCCTCCTCGCCGCCAAGCGCTGCGAAATCGCCGAACTGCAGCAGCTCGCGCTCACCAGCGCCCTGGTCAACGTCACCGGGCGCCTGGTGCACGGCCTGCAGCGCGAGCGCGGCCTGTCCAACCTCCACCTGGGCTCGCAGGGCGCGCGCTTCGCCGACATGCGCGACAGACAGATCGAGGAATGCCAGCAGCTGGAAGCCGAACTGCGGCAGTGTTTCGACAGCCTGGACACGGAGGCCGCGCGCGTGGGCCGCGGCGCGCGCCTGTTCAGCCGCATTGCCTATGTGCTGCAGGGCCTGGACGCGCTCGGCGCCCTGCGCGAGCGCGTCCAGGCTCTGGACTGGACACCGCGACAGGCCACGGAAGCCTATGTGCGCCTGATCGCCGGGCTGCTGGCCGTGGTGTTCGAGGCGGCCGACAGCGCCAGCGACCCCGAGATCTCCCGCCTGCTGGTGGCCCTGTTCAACTTCATGCAGGGCAAGGAGTTCGCCGGCCAGGAGCGCGCGGCCGGCTCGGCCCTGTTCGCGGCCGGCCGCGCCGAGGCCGCGGAGCAGCAGCGCCTGCTGCACCTGATCGAGTCGCAGGAGCGGTGCCTGCAGGTATTCGCCGAGTTCGCGCACGCCAAGGCGGTGGACCTGTGGGCGCTCAACCAGGCCAGCGCCACCCTGGCCGAGCTGGAGCGGCTGCGCCGCGTGCTGTGCACCGCCACCCACGGAGCACCGCTCAACGTGCAACTCAGCCAGGCCTGGTTCGACTGCTGCAGCCAGCGCATCGACCGCATGAAGGCGGTGGAAGACCGCCTCGCGCTGGATCTGCTGCGTGCCTGCGAGGAAAAGATCACCGCTGCACAGGCGGAGCTGCTGACCTACGACACGCTCTACGCCTCGCCCGCGCGCGAGGCCGACGCCCTGTCCTTTTTCAAGGACATGGGTGCGCTCAGGTCGGACCCACAGGCCAACCCCGCCGCACTGGGGACCAGCGCCCAGGGCTATGGCCTCGAACTGGACCGTTCCATCCTGGAGCTGGTGCAGGCGCAGGCACGGCGTCTGCAGACCATGAGCGAAGAGCTGGATACCGTGCGCGCCAGCCTGAACGAGCGCAAGCTGATCGAACGCGCCAAGGGCCTGCTGATGGCGCACCGCCACCTCAGCGAGGAAGAGGCGCACAAGACCATGCGCCAGATGGCGATGAACCAGAACCGGCGCCTGATCGAGGTCGCGGAAACCGTGCTGTCGCTGGCCGAGGTGCTGCCCGAGCGCCGTCCCTGAGGCCCGGGCGGACACACTCGGTGTTGCAGCGCACAAAACCGGTGCGCCACCTGCCCGGCGCACCACACTGACGCCTGCCCACACCACCAGCCAGCCGCACATGCTGGGCGTTGCGTCTGATTTTTTCTTTCATATCAATGGCTTGCGCTCACCCGGGGAGATTGCCCGGGTGCTGGCACGCTCCCTGCTTTGTACGTGTCAGCAGGGTCGGAACCAAAGGCGGTTCGGGCCCCGTCCCTTCAGACACAGGACAACGGCGTCCATTTCCAGCTGATCCCGATCGGCCAGGAAATGGACGCCGTTGTGCTTTTCAGGCCCGATTTTTTTGACCCTCAGCAAGGAGTTCCCCATGACCTCTTCGTCACACAAACTCAACCGCCGGCGCTTCACCACCGGCGCGCTGGCCCTGGCCGGCGCTTTGGGCCTGCCCCTGCAGGCGCTGGCGCAGCAGGCGGGACGGCCTGAAAAGGAATCCCTGAAGTTCGGTTTCATCAAGCTCACCGACTGCGCGCCGCTGGTGGTGGCCTACGAGAAGGGTTACTTCGAGGACGAGGGGCTCAACGTGTCGCTGGAGGCGCAGGCCAACTGGAAGGTGCTGCTCGACCGCGTGATCGACGGCCAGCTCGACGGTGCGCACATGCTCGCTGGCCAGCCGCTGGGCGCCACCATCGGCTTCGGCACCAAGGCCGACATCGTCACCGCCTTCAGCATGGACCTCAACGGCAACGCCATCACGGTCTCCAACGCCGTCTGGGCCGAGATGAAGAAGCACCTGCCGATGGAAGGCGGCAAGATCGTGCACCCGATCAAGGCCGACGCGCTCAAGAAGGTCGTGGACGCCTGGAAGAAGGAGGGCAAGGCCTTCAAGATGGGCATGGTGTTCCCGGTCTCGACGCACAACTACGAGCTGCGCTACTGGCTGGCCGCGGGCGGGCTGAACCCGGGCTACTACACCGCGAGCGACATCAGCGGCACCAGCAAGGCGGACGTGCTGCTCTCGGTCACGCCGCCGCCCCAGATGCCGGCCACCATGGAGTCGGGCACCATCCACGGCTACTGCGTGGGCGAGCCCTGGAACCAGCAGGCGGTGTTCAAGGGCGTGGGTGTGCCGGTCATCACCGACGACCAGATCTGGAAGAACAACCCGGAGAAGGTGTTCGGCGTGACCGGTGCCTGGGCCAAGGCCAACCCCAACACGCATGTCGCCGTGGTCAAGGCACTGATCCGCGCCGGCCAGTGGCTCGATGCCTCCATGGCCAACCGCATCGAGGCCGTGAAGATGCTGTCCAAGTCGCAGTACGTGGGCGCTGACGAAGCCGTGATTGCCAACAGCATGACCGGCACCTTCGAATTCGAGAAAGGCGACAAGCGCCCCTCGCCCGACTTCAACGTCTTCTTCCGCAACTACGCCACCTACCCCTTCTACAGCGACGCCATCTGGTACCTCACGCAGATGCGCCGCTGGGGCCAGATCACGGAAAGCAAGCCGGACAGCTGGTACCTGGAAACGGCGAAAAAGGTCTATCTGCCCGAGGTGTACATGCAGGCCGCCAACGCACTGATCGCCGAGGGCCGGATCAAGGCCACGGACGTGCCCAAGACCGATGGCTTCAAGGGCGTGCAGGCCGGCTTCATCGACGGCGTGACCTACGACGGCCGCAAGCCCAACGACTACCTCAACAAGTTCAAGATCGGCCTGAAGGCCGCTGACAAGGTCTGACCATGGAACTCGTGCACAAGCTCCTGGGCAGCGGTGCTGCCGCCCTGCGCGATCCGCGCGAACTGGGCCGCGCCTTCATGATGTCGGTCGGGGTGCCGGTGGTGGCGTTCGCGCTTTTCCTCGTGCTGTGGTCGGTCACCGCCTCGCGCATCAACACCAGCCTGGGCGCCGTGCCAGGGCCGGCACAGGTGGCCGCCCAGGCGGTGGCGCTGGTGCAGGACCATTTCGCCGAACGCGAACGCGAGGCGGCGTTCTACGAGCGCCAGGCCAGGCGCAACAAGGAACGCCTGGCCGAAGACCCGACCTACGAGCCGCGCAACTTCCAGTGGACTGGCAAGCGCACCTACCTCGACCAGATCCTCACCAGCCTGTACACCGTGTTCGTGGGCTTCCTGCTGGCCACCGTGGTGGCCGTGCCGCTGGGCATCCTGGCCGGCACCTCGAAGATCGTGCAGGCGGCGATCAACCCGATGGTGCAGATATTCCGCCCGGTGTCACCGCTGGCCTGGCTGCCCATCGTCACGCTGATCGTCAGCGCGGTCTACGTGACCACGGGCGAGCCGATGTTCCAGAAGTCCTTCCTGATCTCGGCCATCACCGTCACGCTGTGCTCGCTGTGGACCACGCTGATCAACACCGCCGTGGGCGTGACCTCGGTCGACAAGGACCTGGTCAACGTCGGCAAGGTGCTGCAGCTGCCGCTGGCCACGCGCGTGCGCAAGATCGTGCTGCCCTCCGCCCTGCCCTTCATCTTCACCGGCATGCGCCTGTCGCTCGGCGTGGGCTGGATGGTGCTGATCGCCGCCGAGATGCTGGCGCAGAACCCGGGCCTGGGCAAGTTCGTCTGGGACGAGTTCCAGAACGGCAGCTCGGAATCGCTCAGCCGCATCATGGTGGCCGTGTTCACCATCGGTCTGATCGGCTTCGCGCTGGACCGCCTGATGCAGCTGCTGCAGCAACTGGCCACGCGCCGCTGAGCGCTCGGGAGGCCCGAACATGAATCTCGCACTCAAAGCCCGCCCGATGGAAGACGTCGACACGCCCGCAGGGCCCGTTCTCGCGGCGGTGCCCGCCACCGCCGCGCTGGAACTGCGCGGCGTCTCCAAGTCCTACGGCCAGGGCGCGCAGCGCAGCGCGGTGCTCAAGAACCTGAACCTGCGCGTGGAGGAAGGCGAATTCGTCGCCATCGTCGGCTTCTCCGGCAGCGGCAAGACCACGCTGATCAGCCTGCTCGCGGGTCTGATCACGGCGGACGAAGGCCAGGTGCTCAAGCAGGGACAGCCGATCACAGGACCGGGGCCGGACCGCGGCATCGTGTTCCAGAGCTATTCGCTCATGCCCTGGCTGAGCGTGCGCGAGAACGTGGCGCTGGCGGTGGACCGCGTGTTCGCCAGCGAAAGCGCCGCCGATCGGGCCGCGCGCGTGAAGCGCTACGTGTCGATGGTGGGCCTGACCCCAGCCATCGACAAGAAGCCCGCCCAGCTCTCCGGCGGCATGCGCCAGCGCGTCGCGGTCGCGCGCGCGCTCGCCACCGACCCCGACGTGCTGCTGCTCGACGAGCCGCTGTCGGCGCTGGACGCGCTCA
>NZ_JBFXCD010000025.1:0-49784 GCF_050182545.1 Hydrogenophaga sp.
CTGGACCAGTTCCGCTCGGTCATGACCGGAGGCACGCGCGACAACTTCGCCAGCAAGAACGCCAGCCACCCCGGAGACACGACCGCCCGCACGGTGCTGATCCGATCGTTCAGCGACCGCAACAGCTACAACCCGATCAAGCGCATCCGCACCACCGACCCCATCCCCAGCACCTTGCGAAGCGCAACGGCCAAGTACGTGCGCTCGGGTGGCTACGGCTCCAAGTTCCTGGTGTCCAACAGCAACAACTTCGCCGACCTGGACGCCGCGCAGCAGCGCGCCACCTGCGCCAGCACCACCCTGCCCAGCACGGGCGTCTGCTTCAACATCCGCGTGTCTGCCTGCGTGTCTTCCGCCGCGCAAGGCGTGACCGGAAACACCCGCGAGGCCAACTGCCAGGCCAGGTACTCCGGCGTGGCAAAACCGGAGGGCCTGATCCAGGAATACGCGAACACGTTGCGCTTCGCCGCCTTCGGCTACCTCAACCAGACCGGCAACGACCGCAATGGCGGCGTGCTGCGTTCCGCCATGAAGAGCGTGGGCCCGGTGGCCGCCACCAGCACCGGCGTGATCCCCAACCCCAATGCCGAATGGAACACCACCACCGGCGTCATCCTGGCCAACCCCGACCCGACCGATGCGACCGCCAGCAGCGTCAGCAACTCGGGCCTGATGAACTACCTGAACAAGTTCGGCTACGCCGCAGGCTACAAGGGCAACGACCCGGTGAGCGAGTTGTACTACGCCGCGCAGCGCTACATGCGAGGCTATGCGCTGCCCGACTCCTACACCAACAACCTGACCGACGCCTACAAGGACGGCTTCCCGGTCATCACCGGCTCGGCGCATGCGCGCGGTGGCAGCCGCGATCCGATGATCAACACCTGCCAGCGCAACTTCCTGCTGGGTATCGGTGACATCTACACCCACCAGGACGGTCAGTTGCCAGGCAGAACCGGCGGGCCGTCAGACCCGGACAGTCTGAACGTCGAAACGCTGTGGACCACCCTCACCACACAGGAGGGCAGCACCTCGTGGACGGGGGGTTCCAGCGGCGGCACGCCCTACATGGCAGCCCTGGCGCACTGGGCCAACACCAACGACATCCGCAGCGACAAGACGGGCACGCAGACCATGGCCACCTACTGGGTCGACGTGCTCGAAAACGGCAACGGCGTCGGCGGTATGCCAGGATCAGGAACCCTGCGCACCCAGTACTGGCTGGCGGCCAAGTACGGCGGTTTCGACACCGACCCCGACACCACCAATGCGCCTGGAACCGACCCCAACATCCGGACGGATGCGACGCAGCCCTACGCCTGGGACAAGAACGGCGATGGCGTGCCCGACAACTGGTTTGCGGGCAGCACGCCCACCTCCTTGAAAGCCGGTCTCTCGGCCGCCTTCAGCAAGATCAATAGTGAAGCGGGCGCGGCTTCCGCGTCCAGTGCCGCAGTGACGTCCAGCCGCCAGACCTCCAACAGCGAAATCATCTACGCCGGCTACAACGCCAGAGAATGGACCGGCAGCGTTCGATCCTGCACACCCGCGCAGACCGCCGCCGAGTGCGCCAGCAATCCGACCTGGAACGCGTCGAACTGGCTGGATCGGGACTCGACTGTGGTGCCCACGGCCAACAAGCTGACGACGGCCACACGAAAGATCTTCACCTCGTTCCGCAATGCCACCACCCCCTTTGCGTTCTCATCCATGGCGTTCAAGTGGAACAGCCTGAATGCCACACAACAAGGTGTGCTGAATGCAGATGGCAACGGAGAGAATCGCGTCGAGTTCCTGCGCGGCAGCAGAACGCACGAGAGCACGCTGTTCCGCACCCGCCCCAGCAACCTGCTGGGCGACGTGGTCAACTCCGGCGTGACCTATCTCGCTGGCGCCGGGCCTGCTCTGACGGGCGCGAACTTCCCTGGCCATGCGACCTACCGCAACACCACCCGCACCCGCCCGGCGGTGGTCTACGTGGGCGGCAATGACGGCATGCTGCATGCCTTGTCCGGCACCGATGGCAGGGAGTTGTTCGGCTACATCCCCGGCAGCTTGCTCGGCAAACTCAATGGCCTGTCCGACTTCAATTTCAGGCACCAGTATTTTGTGGACAGCACGCCAATGGTGGGCGACTTCGAGAGGACCGGCTCCACGGCCGCCGCGCCCAACTGGGGCACGATGCTGGTGGGTGGACTGGGCGGCGGCGGCAAAGGCTACTACGCACTCGACATCAGCAGCCAGAGCACCTTCTCCACCAGCTCCGAGGCCGCCCTCGCGGCTGCCCTGCCCATGTGGGAATTCACGAGCGTTCAGGACCCGGACTTGGGCTTCACTTTCAACGAACCGTCGATCCACCCCGTCACGGGTTCGTACCGGCAAATCGCCAAGATGGCCGATGCCACCGTGGCCACCGGCGTGTGGCGCGTGGTAGTGGGCAACGGGTACGGGGCATCGGGCATGAGCGCGGCCACAAGCGGTCGCGCCGTGCTCTTCATGCTCAATGCCAACACCGGCGCGGCCGAAACCAAGCTGACCGCCGACACTACCGGTGCCAATGGCCTGTCAACGCCGACACCCGTGGACACCGACCGCGACGGCTTGATGGACACGGTGTATGCTGGCGACCTCAAAGGCAACCTGCACAAGTTCCAGTTCTCCAAGGCCGACGGCGCCGACTTCGTGCTCGCCAGGCCCGCCGAGACCGGCGGCGCGTGGCGCTATCTGGGCAGGGTGTACTCCATCCCGCAGGGCACCTCGCCCGCCACCGCCGAGGCCATCACCACGGCGCCATCCGTGGTCCCCTCCTGCGAGGGAGTGGGCTTCAACGTGCTGTTCGGCAGCGGCAAACTCAGCGAAGACGCCGACTATGGTGACAACACCGCCCGGGGCTTCTACAACGTGGTGGACAGATCGCCATCTTCGTCGCTGACCGTCCCCACCAGTGACGTCGAGCCCATTGGAGCGTTCACCGAGGCCGCGATCGGCAGCACCGGCCTGATCGGCCGCAGCTGGACCACGCCCAATTTGAGCGGCAAGCGCGGCTGGCGCATGAGTTTCTCCAATGGCGAGCGCGTGCTCACCAACTCCACGCTGCCACCCGACACCGGCGCCGTGCTTTTCGCCACCACGAGGCCCACCGGCGATGTCTGTACCCCCGGCAACTCGGGTTTCCTGATGGCGGTCAACATCTGCTCCGGCAGAACCGGCGACCTGCTCGTCAACGGTGTCGCGGTTGGCGGTCTGGCCATCGACTCGTCTGGCATCGTGAAGGTGAGCAACACCTACACCAACCAGAACAACCAGCAAACCGTGGTGTGCAACCAGGACGGCTGCAAGGGCGTCAATGCTCCTACACTGCTGGGCACCAGCGCCCCCCGCGGCCGCTACACCTGGCGCGAACTCCTGACCAAATGAATGCCATGAACCACTCCGCCCACACCACCAACCGAGGTTTCACCCTGATCGAGGTCATGATCGTGGTGGCCGTGATCGGCGTCCTCTCCGCGATTGCCTACCCCAGCTACACCGCCTATGTGCTGCGCAGCCACCGGGCGGAGGCCAAGAACTACCTGCAATCGGTGGCGCAGCGGCTGGAGCAGAACTACTCGCTCTCGGGCAGCTACAACGCCAACCAGGCGGGTGGCGCGATCAACAACGCCTTCATCGCAGCGGCGGGTTTCAACGTCGTGCCCGCGGGTGGGCCGGCGCGCTACAACATCAGTTTTGCGGCGGGACAGCCCACGGCTGGTGGCTATGTTCTGCAGGCTGTCCCGACCGGCGCACAGGCCAACGACACCTGCGGCACGTTGCTGCTCAACCAGCAGAACATCAAGGGTGCCGGCAACCCGGCGGTGCTGAACAACCGGGCCCAACTCACGCTGGATTGCTGGGGTCGCTGATGCCCGGCTCCGGCCGGACGGATGCGATGCAGGCCGCGCTGGCGCAGGCCCGCCGGTCACTGCGCCTGTCCAATCCCAACCCGCGCGTCGGCTGCGTCATCACGTCAGCAGACGGCCGTGTCATCGGCGAGGGCCATACCCAGCAGGCCGGCGGCCCTCATGCCGAAGTCATGGCCTTGGGCGACGCGCAATCGCGTGCCGAGTCGGTGGTCGGCGCGACGGTGTTCGTCACCCTTGAACCCTGTTCCCACCACGGTCGCACGCCGCCCTGCTGCGACGCGCTGATCGCGGCCGGTGTAGGCAAGGTGGTTGTCGCGCTGGGCGACCCCAACCCCCAGGTTTCGGGCCGGGGACTGCAGCGCCTGCGCGATGCGGGCATTGATGTCGAGCTGCTGCCGCCGGATCACGAACTCGCGCGGGCCTCGCACGATCTCAACATTGGCTTCTTCAGCCGCATGGTCCGCAAGACGCCCTGGGTGCGGATGAAGATTGCCGCATCGCTGGACGGCACCACCGCGCTTCACAACGGCACGAGTCAGTGGATCACCGGCGAGGCCGCTCGCACCGACGGGCACGCATGGCGCGCCCGGGCCTGTGCCGTGCTCACGGGCATTGGCACGGTGCTGGAGGACGATCCCATGCTGGACGTGCGCTTGGTCGAGACGCCGCGCCAGCCCCATCTGGTCGTGGTGGACAGCCGCCTCGAGACGCCGCTGAATGCCCGGCTCTTCAGCCCGCCAGCAGGCCATATGAAGCGGCAGATCTGGATCTGCCATGCGCTGCAGGACGCGGACCGGCAGGCTGCACTCCAGGCGCGCGGCGCGCAACTGATTCACCTGCCCGGTGTGAATGACAAGGTTGATCTGGCCGCCATGCTCGTGGAACTGGGTCGAAGGGAGGTCAATGAGTTGCACGTCGAGGCCGGTCACAAACTCAATGCCTCGTTCCTGCGCGAGGGCCTGGTCGACGAACTGCTGATTTATCTGGCGCCAGAGCTGCTGGGCCAGGGTGCGGGCATGACATGCCTGGGGCCCCTGCAACGGTTGGAGGATGGCCTGAAGTTGCGCTTCACCAGCTCCGGCCCCATCGGCGACGATCTGCGCATCACGGCCCAGGTGTTGGGGCCCAACAACCTGAATCGCTTTCCCCCGAGCACCGCTTGATGCCTTCGGGAGCGATGCCCGACGAAATGGCGCGACAAGACCGTGTATTTCTCACACCCATCGTTCAGCGAGCTTCACGTTTCGCCGCAAATTTCTCGTCAATACTGCCAATGAAGTAGTAAAACCACCTATCTTTTTAGAACTACATCCCGTCTGAATTAATACCAAATAGATACTTCGGCCGATAGACTGCCGAAGTCATGAATACCCTCCCACGTCCCCGGCGATCACCCCCCCCCAAGCGAGCGGGCTTTACGCTCATCGAACTGCTGGTGGCCCTGAGCGTGCTGGCCGTGCTCGCCGCCATCGCCGCCCCCAGCTTTGCCGACATCACGCGACGCATGCGCGTGGATACGGTGCGCGAACAGTTCATCGGCTCGATGAATCTCGCGCGCACCGAGGCCATCAGGCACGGTCGCAACGTCGTCATGCGGCGCATCGAGCCCTGTGCCGCCGCCAGCGCCGCCACCCAGTGGTACTGCGGCTGGCAGGTCTTCGTCGACCTTGATCAAAGCGACACGATGGACGCGGGCGAACCCCTGCTGCGCGAGGTGCGCGGCGATTCCAACGTCTTGATCCAGCGCACCAACCCCGTCGGAGGCGCATTCGTCCAGTTCACGCGGTTCGGCGTGCCCGACCAGAGCGGCATGAGCTTTCAGATCTTCCCTGCAGGCCAGGAAGCCAATGACCCCACCAACGCCCAGCGCGTCTGCCTGTCGGGCGCTGGTCGCATTCGAACCCAGAAGGACACGGTGGCATGCACATGAGCACGCACACCGCTTCCAAGGCGGAAGGATTCGAGCAGACTCGGTCACGGCGGGTGCAGCGCGGCGCCACCATGCTGGAGGCGCTGGTGTCCCTGCTGGTGCTGGCGCTGGGCGTTCTGGGGCTGGCGCGTCTGCAGGTGGCCACGTTAATGGAATCGCGTACGGCCAACGCCCGTTCGCTGGCAGTACAGGCCGCCAGCGACCTGTTCGACCGCATGCAGGTCAATCGGGCAGCCCGCTTCACGCCGCAGGCTTTCTCTGACTATGAATCTGCTTGGGGCATGCCTGCGAACGGGGCACCGAACTGCCGACAAAACCCATGCTCGGGCGCCGCCATGGCTGCGTACGACATCTGGCAATGGAAGCAAACGCTGGCGCAGCAACTGCCCAATGGCGACGCGACCGTGTTCCGCTCCGACACCGACCCCTCCCAGTTGGGCGTTCTGCTGGCATGGTCCGCCATCCAGGCCAAGAATCAGGCCGGCGCCAGCAATGCGGACGCGTTGCTGTACGCCGCCGCAGACGCACTGGTGGACGCCGCAGGCAATGCAGGCACGGGAGTGGGCGCGGCCGACTGCCCGGCGCAACGCATCTGCCACCTCGTCTACATCCGCCCATGACAACACACCGAGTGCGCGCCGTCCGTGCGTCCCAGCACCTGCAACAGGGTCTGACCTTGATCGAATTGATGATCGGCTTGCTCATCGGCATGCTGGTGTCTCTGGCGGCAGTGACCAGCCTCGGTTTCACCCGCCTGGCTTCGTCCACAGTGGGTGACAGCGCCCGCCTGCACGAAGACGCGTCGACCGCCTTTCGCATCATTGGCCACCACCTGCGCCAGGCGGGGGCGCAACGCTTGATGGATGCAGATGGAAGACGGGTGCACTTCAATGATGCGTATGTAGGGTACGGCAACGCCGCGGTTCCACACTCGATCGAAGGGGCCAACGCCATCAGCGGTACGGACACCCTAAGAGTCAGCCACGACATCGAGCCCTTGATCACGGCGACAGACTGCCTGGGCAATGCGCCCACCCAACAGCAGCAGGACAACGGTTTCACCACGCTCAGCAATGTCTTCTCGGTCAATGGCGGCAACCTGCAATGTGCTGGCTCGGCAACAAGCCTGCCAGCCGCCCTGATCCAGGGCGTGGAAGATTTCCAGGTGCGCTATGCGGTGCGCGACAGCGCCACCGACACCCTCCAGTACCAAGACGCGCCAGTCAACTGGAGCGAGGCCGAAGGCGTGATGGTCTGCCTGCAACTGGTCGGCGAACGCGGCGGCCAGCCCACTGAGCCAGTTCTCGGTTGCAACGGCCAACCCATCGCCCAGGACGGCCGCCTCCGTCGCACCTTCTGGCGCGTGTTTCAGCTCAGGAACGCCGACGCATGAAGCTCAAAGCCCACTCCCTTCGAGGTGCGCAGCGCGGCGTCTCACTCATTGTCGTCATGGTCGTGCTGGTGCTGGGCACGCTGCTCATGCTCGGCAGCACCCGTGTGGGCACGCTGCATGGAGCGCTGGTGGGCAGCGAAAGCGATACCCAGCTCGCCTTCGCCGCAGCGGAGGCCCTGATGCGCGATGCCGAACTTGACATCCTCGGTCAGCGCGCGGATGGAACCGCCTGCAGCAACGATCCGACCGTCGCCGTGGGCTGCCGCGCCCTGGCTGGGCCCTTTTTTCCGGAGAGCGACAACGACCTTGACCTGCTGGCCACCTCCGTGCTCAGTGGTTTCAGGGGTTGCCGGCAGGGCATCTGTCGGTCCGCAGATGTCAAAGCACTCGATTCCACAGCTTGGACGAGGGATCTCGCCGCCATGCAGGCCGTGGGTGCCACCTACGGGCAGTTCACCGGAACCGCCACGGCCGCCGCCAGCAACCCTCTTCTGAGCAACGCACCAGCGCGCGCATGGTACTGGGTGGAAGTGTTTCGCTACGACGATGCAAGCGACATCCTGACGGCCAGGGGCTCCCGACTGTCGCCCGACATGGTCCAGCATCCCTTTGTCTACCGCATCACAGCCTTCGTGCAAGGCAACAAGCCCGGAACACGCGTTCATCTGCGTTCGGTATTTGTCCCCTACCCCAACCCCACCTACCGGTGAGCAGAAACCTGCCCATGCAAACATCCTTTACCCCAGCTCTCGCGATGCTCATGGGCTTCGGCCTTTGCGCCAGCGCTCTCGCAGCGCCTCTGAGCCTGTCGCAAACCCCAAAAGGCGGTGCCAGCGAGCCTGCGCCCAACATCATTGTATCGGTCGACAACTCGTCGAGCATGGGCAGCACCGGCATCTCCCAACTCAAGACGGCTCTCAAGGCCACATTCTCGGAAGCCAACGTTCCGGACAACCGGATCCGGCTGGCCTGGCAATCCATGCACCATTGCCGCGGAATTCCCGGAGACAACTCGATCTGCAAAGGCTTCAACGGAATCCGCCCACTCGGCGGCGCGCATCGCGCCAACTTCATGAGCTGGGTCGACTCCCTGAAATATTCCAGCGGCACCCCATCGCACTTTGTGGTGGACAACGCCGGCAAGTACCTCAGCGAAACAGGCCTGGGCGCGAACAGCCCCTGGGCGGCGGTACCAGGCGTGCAGGAGGCGCCGGTGCTGTCTTGCCGCAAGGCCTACAACATCTTCATGACCGATGGCGAATGGGGCCATGCCTGGCACAAGGACGAGCTGGACACGTCAGGGCCGGACGGCAAACGCATCGTGCGCGGCGGCAACGCCGACGGCACAGCCACGACGCTTCCCGACGGCACCGCGTACACAGTCGACGCCGGCAACATGCAGACCCGCCTGTACCGGGACACTTGGGGCAATGCCGGCCTGAGCACACTGTCCGACCTCGCGTTCCACTACTGGTCGCGCGACCTGCAGCCCAGTATCCCGAACAACGTGGTGCCCACCCCCAGGCAACAGTTTCCAGCACAGAACTTCGGTACCGCTGCGGCCCCCGCCGTGCTCGATACCTACTGGAATCCGCGCAACAACCCCGCCACCTGGCAACACATGGTGAACTACACCATCGGATTCAAGAGCGCGGCGAGTTGGTCTGCGGCGAGCAACACGCCCACCTGGCAGGGTGACACCTTCACTGGGCTGGGCCCTCTGCTGCGCGCGGAGCACAACTGGGATACGCCCTTTTGCAATGCCCAGATCAACGGACCGGGCACTCTGCCTTGTGACGGTGACACCAATTATGAGGAGCGCGACCACGCCCGAAAGGCGGAGCTCTGGCACATGGCGCTCAACAGCCGTGGGCGTTTTATCCCCGCCCCCAATGCACAGTCCCTGGTGGACGCCTTCCAGGGCATCCTGAAGGAAATCATCAACGACAACCTGAGGGGTCTGGTCAGTATCGCCGTGAGTTCAACGCGGCTGCGGGCTGACGGATTGGCTTATCTCGCAGGGTTCGACAGCACGAAGTGGAGCGGACAGCTGAGCGCGCACAAGATCGATGCCAAAACCCATGTGATCAGCGCCACGCCCACGTGGGAGGCCAGTACGTCGCTGGACGCTCCTGGCTTGAACCTGTCCCAACGGCTCATCCTGTCCCATTCGGGTGAATCAGGGATTCCCTTCCTTTGGTCATCCCTGAGCACCGAGCAACAAAACGTGCTCAAAGGTTCCGACAGCGACACAGTCGGTCAATCACGCCTGGCCTACCTGCGCGGTGACCGCTCCAAGGAAGAAAGCCACGCGGGTGGCACCATGCGCGACCGCGCTTCGCGGCTGGGCGACATCGTGAACTCCAATATCTGGAACACGGGCAAACCAGCACGCCTGGCCTTCGAACACAACGGGCATGCTGAGTTCCGTAGCCAGCACGCCACGCGCGCGGACACGCTCTATGTTGGCGCCAACGACGGCATGCTGCACGCCTTCAATGCAGCCGACGGCGTGGAGCGCATGGCCTATGTACCACGCGGCGTGTACAGCAAGCTGCGCGCTTACACCCTGCCCGGCTATGCGCACCAGTACACGGTGGACGGGCACCCCTTCACTGGAGACGCGGACATTTCCGCCGGCGGCCCCAATGCACCTTCCGAGCAGCCCAACTGGCGCACCATCCTCGTTGGATCCACCGGCAGTGGAGCACGGGGCTACTTCGTGCTTGACGTGACCGACCCTACTCAGCTCAGCACCGCGTCCGTGCTAGTGGACCGCACCTTTCCATCCAACTCGACGGGAGCCTTCACTGGACACCAGGATGTTGGCCACATCGTCAGCCCACCAGTGGTCGACGACCCCCTAGAGGGACGAAGCGAACAAATCGTCAAGCTCAACAACAAGCGCTGGGCCGTGGTCATGGGCAACGGCGCCAACAGCTTCAACGAACGCCCTGTGCTGCTGATCCAGTACCTCGACGGCGACCGCGCAATGCTGCGCATCGTGGCCGACTCCACGCTCTCGCAGTCCAATGGCTTGTCGGCGCCGCGACCGGTTGACATCAATGGCGACGGCACCATGGACGTCGTCTACGCGGGCGACCTCCGCGGACAACTCTGGAAGTTCGACCTGACCAGCACCAACCAGGACGAGTGGGGCGTTAGCGACTGGGACGGTTCGGCCATGCCCTGCAAGAATGCGAACAATTGCAAGCCCTTCTACGTGGCCACCGACAACGCCACAACTCCCAATCGCCAGCCGATCACGTCGGCTCCTGTGTGGATGGCCCACCCCCTGGGTGGTGTTCAGGTGATGTTCGGCACAGGCCAGAACCTGCAGGACACCGACCCGCTGAACACCAACGTGCAAACGGTCTACGCCCTCTGGGACAAAAGCACCTACAGCAGGGAGAATGGTCTGGTCGCCGACGATGTCGGGGCCATCAATGCTTCCGCTGGCCGCAGCATGCTTGTGCAGCAGAGCTTCACAGGCGCTGTCACCCGCACAGACCCCGACACCGGCGCGGCACTGGCCACCGAGTACAGCAACTCCACTGCAAGTCCGGTGAACTATTCCCGCACAGATGCCTCGGCCAAGCGCGGCTGGTATCTGGACTTTCCGCTCAGCGGCGAGCGCGTTCTCACCACTCCTTTCCGATTGCCGGGCAACCTCGCCGCCATCTTCAGCACCGTGCCCACCAGTGGCACGGCGGGCGAAAGCTGCGACGAACTCGGCATCAACGACCCGAGTCGCCTGACCGTGCTCAACATGATCACCGGACGACCCTCGTATACGCCCGTGTTTTTCAGCGGTGACGCGACCATGGACATGCGCAGTGCAAGCAGCGTGAAAGTCGCGAGCCATGAAAGCGCCTGGCTGCAGGGGTCCAGGAAGAAGCTGCGATTCATGAATATCAACAACGCTACCGGCTCCAACGGTGACGAAAACGGGGACTCTGGCACACAGGGTGGTTCGAACAAGGTCACGGGGAAGAATCTGAACCTCGATTTCCCTCTCGGTGCACGAGCAGATTGGCGAGAGGTGCGTTGATGCGTCACCCCGAACCACATCAGAGAGGTTTCACCCTGATTGAAGTCATGATCGTGGTGGCGGTGGTAGCGCTGCTGGCCAGCATCGCACTGCCCAGCTACCAGGAGTACATACGGCGCACACACCGTGCCCATGCACAGGCGGCCCTGATACAGGCTGCGCAGTGGATGGAGCGCGCCGCCACGGTCAGGGGCTCTTATCCCTTGACAAACCAGATACCCGCCGAACTGCTGCAGGCGGAAGGTGGGCGCTACAACGTGGTCGCTGCGTCCAATGGCGTCACGTACACGTTGACGGCCATCCCGACTGCGGGGCAGGCAACGGACCCGTGTGCGGCGTACCGCATCAATGAAACGGGCCGGCGCAGCCAGGAAAACGTCAGTTCCCACACTCCCTCGTTGTCCGTGGACGCCTGCTGGGACCGTTGACCCGCACGGCGCGCAAGGCAGGAAAAAGCCTGCCCTGCCAAACCCTGCGAAAATAGCCGGATGTTTACCGGCATCATCACCGGCGTGGGGCGCATCGCCGCCCTCCACGACCTGGGAAGCTCTTTGAACCACGGCAAGCGCCTCACCTTGGAGGCGCCGCCGGGCTACCTCGACGACGTCGGTCTCGGTGACAGCATCGCCCTCAACGGTGCATGCATGACCGTCACTTCGCTGGATCTGCCTGCCCATCGCTTCACCATCGACATATCTGCCGAGTCCCTGGCCCGCACCACCGGTCTGGCGCAGATCGGCCAGCGCCTGAACCTGGAGAAGGCCCTGCGCGCCCACGACCGCCTGGGAGGACACATCGTCTCCGGTCATGTGGATGGCGTGGGCACCGTCACCCGTTTCGCCCGGGTGGGTGAAAGTTGGGAGTTGCGGGTGATGGCACCGCTCCAACTCAGCAAGTACCTGGCCTACAAGGGATCGATCACCGTCAATGGCGTCAGCCTCACCGTCAACGAGGTGGCAGACAACGCCACCGGCTGCGAATTCAGCATCAACCTCATACCCCACACGGTGCAGAACACCGCGCTGGGCACCCTGGCCGAAGGCAGCGCGGTCAATCTCGAAATCGATACCGTCGCGCGCTATGTCGAGCGCATGCTCGGCGGTGCTCCTCTCACTCGCAAGGAATCCGCATGAACGCCCCTGGAACCCTGGCCCCTGTCGCCATTTCGCCGGTGGAGGACATCGTTGCCGACATGCGCGCCGGGCGCATTGTGATCCTGGTCGATGAAGAAGACCGGGAAAACGAGGGCGACCTGGTGCTGGCCGCCGACCACGTCACGCCGGAGGCCATCAACTTCATGGCGCGTTTCGGCCGCGGCCTGATCTGCCTGACGCTCACACGCGAACGCTGCGAGCGCCTGCGCCTGCCGCCCATGGTGCCGCGCAATGGCACCAAGATGGGCACGGCGTTCACCGTCTCCATCGAAGCCGCTGAGGGCGTGACCACCGGCATCTCCGCGGGCGACCGCGCACGCACCGTGCAGGCGGCCGTGGCGCCCGACGCCCAGGCCAGCGACCTCGTACAGCCCGGCCACATCTTCCCGCTGCAGGCCGTCGATGGCGGCGTGCTCATGCGCGCGGGCCACACCGAAGCCGGCTGCGACCTGGCCGCCATGGCTGGCTGCAGCCCGGCCGCCGTGATCTGCGAGATCATGAAGGACGACGGCACCATGGCAAGGTTGCCCGACCTGCAGACCTTCGCTGCCGAACATGGCCTGAAGATCGGCACCATTGCCGACCTGATCGAACACCGCAGCCGGCATGAATGCCTGGTGCAGAAGCTCGGTACCCGCAGCCTGAACACCGCATTCGGCGAGTTTCAGGCCACCGCGTTCAAGGACCAGCCCAGCGGCGCCCTGCATCTCGCGCTCGTCAAGGGCCAGTGGGGGCCCGACGACAGTGTGGCCGTGCGCGTGCACGAACCGCTGTCGGTGCTCGATGCGCTGGAGGTGGGCCGATCCATGCACTCCTGGAGCCTGGAAGCCAGTCTGCGACACATCGCCCAGGCGGGCGCTGGCGTGGTCGTGCTGCTCAACTGCGGCGAGTCGGCCGAGCAGTTGCTGGCCCAGTTCGAGGGCACGGCACGCTCGGCGCAGGCGCCCGAGCGTGGCCGCATGGACCTGCGCACCTACGGCGTGGGCGCCCAGATCCTGCGCGATTGCGGCGTGCACCGCATGCAGCTCCTGGGCAAGCCCCGGCGCATGCCCAGCATGGCCGGCTATGGCCTCGAAATCACGGGCTACCTCGGCCACGACGACTGACCCATTTTTCCCCTACCTCTTTCACCCACAGAAACGGACCTCCTCATGTTCGGCGCAGACAAAGGCAGCCCCAGCGTGCTCGATGGCAAGAAGCTGAGCATCGGCATCGTCCAGGCCCGCTTCAACGAAGCCATCACCGACGCCCTCTTCAACGCATGCCTCACCGAGTTGCTGGCGCTGGGTGTGCAGGACAAGAACATTGCGCATGTCAAAGTGCCGGGCGCGCTTGAAGTCCCCGTGGCGCTGCAGGCCATGGCCGAGCGCGACGACTTCGACGCGCTGATTGCACTGGGCTGCATCATCCGCGGTGAAACCTACCACTTCGAACTGGTGGCCAACGAATCCGGCGCGGGCGTGACGCGCCTGGCGCTGGACTACCAGATCCCCATTGCCAACGCCATCCTCACCACCGAGAACCTGGAGCAGGCAGTGGCACGCCAGGTCGACAAGGGCCGCGACGCCGCCCGCGTCGCGGTGGAGATGGCGCACCTGCTTCAGGAAATCGGTTGATCATGCCCGCAGACACACCTTCTCCCAACCAGGCCAGATCCGGCGCAGCGCCGCGCAAGGCGGCCAACAAATCGGCCCGCACGCGCGCGCGCGAATTCGCGCTGCAGGCCCTCTACCAGCACCTGGTGGGACGCAACGCGGCGGTCGACATCGATGCGTTCACGCGCGATCTCGCCGGCTTCCACAAGGCCGACAGCGTGCACTTCGACGCCCTGCTGCACGGCTGCATTGCCGACGCCGCAGCGCTCGATGCGCTGATCACGCCGCGCCTGGACCGACCGCTGGCCGAACTCTCGCCCATCGAGCACGGTGTGCTCTGGATCGGCGCCTACGAATTCCAGCACTGTCTGGACGTGCCCTGGCGCGTGGTGCTCAACGAATGCATCGAGCTGACCAAGTCCTTTGGCGGCACCGATGGCCACAAGTACGTCAACGGCGTGCTGCACCAACTGGCCTCGCAACTGCGTCCGGCCGAGGTGGCCGCTGCCCCGGCGGTTCGCAAGTCCGCCCCATGAGGATTGCCCAGCGCGCCCAGCGCGTCGAGCCCTTCTACGTAATGGAGCTGGCCAAGGCCGCTGCCTCCATGGCCCAGGGTACGGGCGCGCAGGATCGGCCGATGATCTACCTCAACATTGGCGAGCCTGATTTCACGGCGCCGCCCCTGGTCACCGCAGCGGCCGTGCGCGCCATCGACGCCGGCCGCAGCCAGTACACGCAAGCGACCGGTCTGCCCGCGCTGCGCGAGGCTATCAGTGGCTGGTACGCCTCCCGCTTCGGCCTGGACATCGACCCGGCGCGCATCGTCGTCACCGCAGGAGCGTCGGCGGCCCTGCAACTGGCCTGTCTGGCGCTCATCGAAGCGGGCGACGAGGTGCTCATGCCCGACCCGTGCTACCCGTGCAACCGGCAGTTCGTGCAGGCTGCCGAGGGCCGCGCTGTGATGGTGCCCTCGGGACCAGAGCAGCGCTTCCAGCTCAGCGCCGAACAGGTCGAGGCGTCCTGGCGACCGGCCACCCGCGGTGTGCTGCTCGCATCGCCATCCAACCCGACGGGCACCAGCATCGCCCGCGACGAGCTCGAACGGATTGCGCGTTTCGTGCGCGCGCGTGGCGGCGTCACCCTGGTCGACGAGATCTACCTGGGCCTGAGCTTCGAAGCCGAGTTTGGCCACAGCGCGCTGGGCCTGCCCCATGGGCTGGGTGACGAGGTCATCAGCATCAACAGCTTTTCCAAGTACTTCAACATGACTGGCTGGCGGCTAGGCTGGCTGGTGCTGCCGCCAGCGCTGGTGCCCGCCGTGGAGCGCCTGGCGCAAAACCTCTTCATTTGCGCCAGCACCATCGCGCAACAGGCGGCGCTTGCCTGTTTTGAGCCCCACAGCCTGGCCGAGTACGAGCGCCGCCGCCAGGAGTTCAAGGCGCGGCGTGACTTCTTCATTCCCGCGCTGAACCGGATCGGCCTGAACGTGCCCGTGATGCCCGACGGCGCGTTCTACGCCTGGGCCGACGTGCGCGGGCTGTGCGAACACTGGGGCATTGCGCCGCAGGGCGCCCGGCCCGACGAGGGCGGCAGCTGGTCGCTCGCGTTCGAACTCATGAAGCGCTGCCAGCTCGCCACCACGCCCGGACGCGACTTTGGCCACGCCGAGCCCGGCCGCTACCTGCGCTTCTCCACCGCCAACTCGATGGCCCAGCTCCAGGAAGCTGTGCTCCGCCTGGAGCAAGCACTGTGAGCGCATCGGGCAGCGGCGAAACCCGCGCAGCGGGAAGCCTGAAGGCCCCGTTCACCTGGCCGGTGCGCGTGTACTGGGAAGACACCGATGCGGGCGGCATCGTCTTCTATGCCAACTACCTCAAGTTTTTCGAGCGCGCCCGCACCGAATGGTTGCGCCAGCTGGGCGTGGCGCAGCAGCGCCTGCGCGACGAAACGGGCGGCATGTTCGTGGTCACCGACACCCAGGTGCGCTATCACCGTTCGGCGCGACTGGATGATTTGCTTCTGGTTACAGCGTGTGTCCGGGAAGCAGGCCGAGCCTCCCTGACAATCGGGCAGTCCGCGCTGCTCTCGCCTGCGCGCGATGGCGATGCGCCTTTGCTGCTGTGCGAAGGCAGTATCCGCATCGGTTGGGTGGACGCCCGCCATTTGCGTCCCCAGCGCATACCGACCCGCGTGGTGGAGGCCCTGCAAGGCGCGGGTTGACATCCGCCCGGCAGGCGCACCATCGAACTTTCGTCATTCCTACTGCATCTGATTGCCCATGACACAAGAACTCTCCATCGTTCAACTGATGCTCAACGCGAGCTGGGTGGTGCAGGCCGTCGTGGCGCTGCTGGTGGTGGTGTCCGTGATCAGTTGGGCCGCCATCTTCCGCAAGGTGTTCTCGCTCAAGCGGGTGCGCAGCCACAACGACGACTTCGAGCGCGACTTCTGGTCGGGTACCAACCTCAATGACCTCTACGCGTCCGCTGCGCAGAATGCCAAGCATGGCGGACCGATGGAGCGCATCTTCGCCAGCGGCATGCGCGAGTACCAGAAACTGCGTGAACGTCGCATCACCGACAGCGGAGCCCTGCTTGACGGTGCGCGCCGCGCGATGCGGGCGAGCTTCCAGCGCGAGCTCGATGCCCTCGAAGCCAACCTGTCGTTCCTGGGCACCGTCGGCTCGGTGGCGCCCTACGTGGGCTTGTTCGGCACCGTGTGGGGCATCATGCACGCCTTCACCGGCCTGGCCGCCCTGGCACAGGTGACCCTGGCCACCGTGGCGCCGGGCATCGCCGAGGCCCTGGTCGCCACGGCCATCGGCCTCTTCGCCGCCATTCCCGCGGTCGTGTTCTACAACCGCTTCGCACACGACATCGACCGCGTGGCCAACGGCATGGAGACCTTCATGGAGGAGTTCTCCAACATCCTGCAGCGCAACCTCGGCGTGCACTCGCAGACGCCGTCGGGACACTGACCATGCCCTCCGTCTCCTCCCGCGGCCGGGGCCGCCGCACCATCAACGAGATCAACATGGTGCCCTTCATCGACGTGATGCTGGTGCTGCTGATCATCTTCATGGTCACCGCGCCACTGATCACCCCGAGCCAGATCGCGCTGCCCAGCGTGGGCCAGGCAGGGCGCCAGCCGGACCGCTTCGTGGCGGTGCTCATCGACAAGGACGATCAGATCCAGCTGCGCGAAGGCAGCTCCACGGCGGAGCCGCAGCCGGTGTCGCTGAACCAGCTGGTGCCGCGTGTACAGCAGCTGCAGGCGCTCAAGGGCAGCGCTCCCGAAGGTGGTGTGCCCGTCGTGATCAGCGCCGACAAGAACGTCAAATACGAGTCGGTCGTGCGGGTGATGGATACCCTTCAGCGCGCCGGCATCGCGCGCGTCGGATTGTCCGTACAGACCAGCCGTTGAGGCCGTACAACACCGCCATGCAGACCACCGCCGATCACCTGGACCTCGCACCGCCCCGCAATGGCCGCTGGCTCGGCCCGCTGGGGCTGGCACTGGTGGCGCACGGGCTGCTGGTGATCGCACTCACGCTGGGGGTGCAATGGCAGCATGAAGCCGAGCCGGTGACCGTGGAGGCCGAACTCTGGTCGCGCATGCCGCAACAGGCGGCGCCCCGCGCCATCGAGCCCCCGCCTCCACCGCCCCAACCGCAGACGCAGCCCACGCCACCCCCAAAACCCGCGCCAGCACCCACCCCGGCCCCACCCCCGCCTGCGCCGCCAGCCCCTACCCAGGCGGAAATTGCCATTGAACAGGCCAGAAAGAAGGCCGAGGCCGAAAAGAAGCTGCGCGAGGCTGAGGCCAAGAAACTGGCGGCGCAGAAGGCCGCCGCCGAGAAGCTCGCCGCCGAGAAGAAAGCCGCAGCGGAAAAACTCGCGGCCGAGAAGAAAGCGGCGGCCGAAAAAGCCGCCGCCGAAAAGGAGCGACAGCAAAAGCTGGCCGAGCAGAAGCGCGAGCAGGAGCGCAAGGCCGCGGCTGAAGAGAAACGCCTGGCGCAGATCCGCGAGGACCAGATCAAACGCATGATGGGTCAGGCCGGTGCGAGCGGTAGTCCGCAAAGCACGGGCACGGCCCAGCAGTCCAGCGGGCCCACGCCGGGCTACGGCGCCAAGGTGGCTGCGCGCATCAAGCCCAATGTGGTGTTCACTGACGTGGCGCCGGGCAACCCGCGCGCCGAGGTGGAGGTGCGCACACAGCCCGATGGCAGCATCACCTCCCGCCGCCTGGTCAAGAGCAGCGGCAACGCCGCCTGGGACGAGGCCGTGCTGCGCGCCATCGACCGCACTGCCACCCTGCCCAAGGACACCGACGGGCGCGTGCCCTCTTCCCTGGTCATCGGCCTGCGACCGCTGGACTAGAAAACTTCCCTGCCTCCGGCGCGCGTGTCTGAGTCCAGAGATACCGTGGAACCGGCTTTGCCGGGCCACAGGCGTCATCCCCCTCCGAGGGGAAGCCGCGCAGCGGCGCAGGGGGGCTTCCCTAATCGAACACGATTTCCGCCCGCTGCTCGTGGGCTTGTGCCATCCAGCTGGCCAGCGCGGCGTCGGTGGGAAAGAACAGGGCGCGGTCGTCGAGCTGCAACTCGCACTGCGCCCCCTCGCGCAGCAGCGCCAGCCGCACCGGGAGGCCGCGCACCAGCTCGCCCTGCTCGGTGTGTTCTCGCCGGGGCGGGAACTCACGCACCAGGTCGGCCACCGCGGGGGCCGAGCCATTGACCGCCACGCGCAGGTACTTGCCGAAGCGGCAACGCGCCGCGGCCAGATCCCACACCTGCTGGATCTTCAGGCGCACGCCGCCCGAGAAGCGGTCGGGCTGGGCCACGGCCTGCACGATGATGAGTTCGTCGTCCTTGAGCAGGTTGCGGTGGGCGTTGATGAGGTTCTCGTCCGCGCTGGTCTCGAACACGCCCGTCTTGTCGTCCAGCTTGAACAGTGCGAGCTTGCCGCGCTGGCCGTTGATGACGCGGAAGTCGGTCACGATGCCGGCCAGGATCACCGGGTCGCGGCTCTCGACCACATCGCCCAGCGGTGTGCGGGCAAAGCGACGCACCTCGCGTTCGACCTCGTCGAACAGGTGCCCCGAGAAATAGAAGCCGATCGCGGTCTTCTCCATCGTCAGGCGCTCCTTCACGCCCCAAGGCGTGGTAGCGACCAGATCGGGCTCCTGCGTGCTCGACCCGTGGTCGTCATCACCCATCATGTCGAACAGACCGCCCTGGTTGGCGTTGGCCAGGCTGGCGGCGGCGAACTCGAAAGCGCGGTCCACCGAGGCCAGCAGTTCGGCGCGGTTGAGGTGCAGTGAGTCGAAGGCGCCGGCCTTGATGAGCGCCTCCACGGTGCGCTTGTTCAGGCGCGTGCGGTCCACGCGCACGCAGAAGTCGAACAGGCTCTTGAACGGCCCGGTCTCGTCGCCCCGCGGCCCTTCGCCGCGGCCTTCGCGCGCGGCCACGATGGCCTCGATCGCCTGCTGCCCCGTGCCCTTGATGGCGCCCAGGCCGTAGCGAATGGACTTGTTGCTGATCGGCTCGAAGCGGTGGAAGCCCCGGTTCACGTCGGGCGCCTCGAAGGCAATGCCCATTTTCTGCGCGTCCTCGAACAGCACCTTGAGCTTGTCGGTGTCGTCCATTTCCACCGTCATGTTGGCGCAGAAGAACTCGGCGGTGTAGTGCACCTTGAGCCAGCCGGTGTGGTAGGCCAGCAGCGAGTACGCGGCGGCGTGCGACTTGTTGAAGCCGTAGCCCGCGAACTTCTCCATCAGGTCGAAGACCTCGTCGGCCTTCTCCTGGGTGATTCCGTGCGTGGCCAGGGCGCCCGCGCGGAACTTCTCGCGGTGCTCGGCCATTTCCTCGGCCTTCTTCTTGCCCATGGCGCGGCGCAGCAGGTCGGCGCCACCGAGTGAGTAACCGCCCAGGATCTGCGCGGTCTGCATGACCTGTTCCTGGTAGACCATGATGCCGTAGGTCTCGGACAGCATCTCGGCCACCGCCGGGTGCGGGTACTCCACCTGCTCGCGCCCGTGCTTGCGCGCCACGAAGCTGGGGATCAGGTCCATCGGGCCCGGTCGGTACAGCGCGTTCAGGGCGATCAGGTCTTCCAAGCGCGAAGGTTTGGCGTCTTTCAGCATGCCCTGCATGCCGCGGCTTTCAAACTGGAACACGGCTTCGGTCTGGCCGCGCGAGAACAGGGCGTATACCCGCGCATCGTCCAGCGGCACGTCCTCGAAGCGGAAGTTCTCCTGTCCCGGGTGGCGCTTCATGATGAGCTCGCGCGCGATCTCCAGGATGGTCAGCGTGGCCAGTCCCAGAAAGTCGAACTTCACCAGGCCTATGGCCTCCACATCGTCCTTGTCGTACTGACTCACGGCCGACTCGCTGCCCGGTTGCGCGTACAGCGGACAGAAGTCGGTGAGCTTGCCCGGCGCGATCAGCACGCCGCCAGCGTGCATGCCAATGTTGCGCGTCATGCCTTCGAGCTTCTGCGCCAGCTCGATCAGCGTCTTGACGTCGTCTTCCTTCTGGATGCGTTCGGCCAGCACCGGCTCCATCTCGATGGCATAGTTGTTCTTGTCTCCCTCCTTCTTCGGCACGGGCGGGTACTGCAGCGTGACGGACATGCCGGGCTTGTTCGGGATCAGCTTGGAAATGCCGTCGCAGAAGCCATAGGAGAAATCGAGCACACGCCCCACATCGCGGATCGCCGCGCGCGCGGCCAGCGTGCCGAAGGTGGCGATCTGGCTCACCGCGTCCTTGCCGTACTTTTCCTTGACGTAATCGATCACGCGGTCGCGGTTGGTCTGGCAGAAGTCGATGTCGAAGTCGGGCATGGACACCCGCTCCGGGTTCAGGAAGCGCTCGAACAGCAGGTTGTACTGCAGGGGGTCGAGGTCGGTGATCTTGAGCGCGTAGGCCACCAGCGAACCCGCACCCGAACCCCGGCCCGGGCCGACCGGGCAGCCGTTGTTCTTCGCCCAGTTGATGAAGTCGCCCACGATCAGGAAGTAGCCAGGGAACCCCATCTTCAGGATGGTGTTGATCTCGAACTCCAGGCGCTGCACGTAGCGCGGCCGCTCGGCATCGCGCTTCACGACATCCGGGTACAGGTGCGCGAGCCGCTCCTCCAGACCCTCGAAGGACGACTGGCGGAAGAAGTCCTCCATCGGCATCGGCACGCCATCGATCAGCGGCGTGGGGAAGTCGGGCAACTGCGGTTTGCCCAGCACCAGCGTGAGGTTGCAACGCTTCGCGATTTCCACCGAGTTGGCCAGCGCCGAGGGCACATCGGCAAACAGGGCCTGCATCTGCGCCGTGTTCTTGAAGTACTGCTCGCGCGTGAAACGGCGCACGCGCCGGTTGTTGCCCAGGATCTCGCCCTCGGCAATGCACACGCGCGCCTCGTGCGCCTCGTAGTCGTCGGCTTCGAGGAACTGCACCGGGTGCGTGGCCACCACCGGCAGGTGCAGGCGAGCAGCGAGCTGCACGGCCTGCGTCACATGGCGTTCGTCGTCGGCGCGGCCCGCACGCTGCAGCTCGATGTAGAAGCGGTGGGTGAACAGCGTGGAGAGCTGCAGGGCGATGTCCGCCGCGCGCTGGGCATCGCCCTGCACCAGCGCCTGCCCGACGGGGCCCGCCTGCGCGCCCGAGAGCAGGATCAGCCCGGCATGGCATTCCTGCAGCCACTCGCGCTGCACCAGCGGCTGGCCGCGGCCTTCGTTGCGCGTCCAGGCGCGCGCCAGCAACTCGCTCAGGTTCAGGTAGCCCTGGCTGTCCTGCACCAGCAGCAGCACACGCGGCGCGGCCGGCTGGTGGCTGCCGGGCATGGCGCCCGGGGTCTCCTCGGTGAAGCCCTGCAGCATCACCTCGGCACCGATCAGGGGCTTGACACCCGCGCCGCGCGCGGCCTTGTAGAACTTGACCGCGCCGAACAGGTTGTTGAGATCGGTGATGGCCAGCGCTGGCTGGCCATCGGCGGCGGCGGCTGCCACGACGTCGTCGATGCGGTTGGTGCCGTCGACGACGGAGAATTCGGTGTGCAGGCGCAGGTGAGAGAACATCGGGCCATTTTAGAAGGCGCCGCGTCGCCCGTAAGGCTCATTCCGGTGGCGGCATCTCGTCCTTGAGGATGCCCAGCACCTCGGAGCGGAACTCGCGCGCATACAGGACACCCACCACCGCCAGCGTGGCCACCACCATGGCCAGAGGCGAGACGAACCAGGCCAGCGCCGCAAACGAAAAGTAATACGCCCGCAGCCCGTCGTTAAAGGTGTCGGCCGCGGCGCCGACCATGGCGGCGGCGCGCGCGGCGTAGGCGTCCAGGTCGAACTTGCCGGCGGCGAAGTCCTTGGCCGGCGGCATGGCGCCGATCACGAGCGCGACAAAGGTGTACTGCCGCATGCACCACGAGAAGCGGAAGAAGGCGTAGACGAAGATCGCCACCATCACCAGGATCTTGAACTCGAAGACGATCAGCGTGGTGGTCTGCGCGAACGGGATTTCGCTCATCAACTCGGTGGCCTTGTCGGTCGTGCCCAGCAGGGCGAACAGCCCGCCAATGACCAGGATCGAGGTGGACGAGAAAAAGGCGGGCGTGTTCGACAGCGTCTGCGTGATCAGGCCGTCGAGCATGCGCGGGTCGCGCGCCGCGGTCTGCCGCATCCAGTAGCCGCGGTAGCGGTTGGTGGTGTGGATCAGCGAGCCGATCCTGCGGCCCCAGACCCGGGCAAACCACGCGTACCCGACCCACAGGAAAAAAAAGCAGACCAGCGCGAGCCAGTCTGCCCAGGGGATGATGCTGAGAACCTTCATGCGGCGATGTTAGCCCCCACGCTCCGCCGCTGCCCCCCCGAGGGGGCTGATCCGCCTTGGGGCGGCCCGGCGGCGGATCGTTTCTCCTTGACCGTCGGCTCGGCGGATCATCAGGCCTTGAACTTCGCCGCCACCGAAGCCACGCGCTCGCCAAACAGGCGCGCCGTCTCCAGGTCGCCGGGCAGCATGTCGGCCGCGCCCGCGTCGGACGGGCTCTGCGCGATGGCGCCGCTGTAGCTCACCAGGTAGTTCACGTCGTTGCGCTTCGCCCCCGCCGTGTTGCTGGGCATCAGGCCCTGGCTGACCCAGATCATGCCGTGCTGCATGGCCAGCGTGAACAGCGTGTTGAGCGTGCTCAGCTTGTCGCCGTTCATGCCCGCACTGTTGGTGAAGCCGGCCGCGATCTTGTCCTTCCACTGCTGCGCGTACCAGGGTTTGCTGGACGCGTCGGCGAACTTCTTGAACTGCCAGCTCACGCTGCCCATGTAGGTGGGCGAACCGAACACGATGGCATCGGCCGCGGCCAGCGTCTCCCAGCCCCCTTCGGGCAGGTTGCCTTCGGCATCGATCGCCAGCAGTTCTGCATGGGCACCTTGCGCTACCGCTTGCGCCATGCGCTGGGTATGGCCGTAGCCTGAGTGATAAACCACAACAATCTTGGACATGACGGATCCTCCTTGAACTGAAAACAGGCGGCGCCTGAGCGCCGCCAGGGGTCAATGAAACAGGCTTCAGGCCTTGCGGCGGGCGTCCAGGCTCAGGGCGCCGGCGCCGAAAGCAGCGAAGGCCAGAAGACCACCGGTGATGGCAATATTCTTGAAGAACATCAGCTGCTGCATCATCTGCTGCTCGGCCGGCACGGCCCAGTAAGCATGGAAGTAGAAGCTCGCCACCAGCGTGAACACCGCCAGGGCGATGGCCGCGATGCGCGTGCGGTAGCCGATCAGCAGCGCCAGGCCGCCAAAGAGTTCGATCACCAGCGCGATCGCCACGCCCACGGTGGGCAGCGGCAGACCCATGGCCGTCGCATAGCCCACGGTGCCGGTGAAGCCGGCGATCTTGCCGAAACCCGCCGGCACAAAAACGATGGCCAACAGGATGCGGCCGATCAGGGCCAGGGGATTTTGCAGAGCGTTCATGGTGATTCCTTGAAAAAATGAAAAAGGTTGGTTTGAGGGACGAGGAAAAGGTTCAGGCCGCGAGATCGAACACCAGCACTTCGGCGTCTTCGCCGCCGGAGATCCGGATCACGCTCTCTTCGGCCAGCACGGCGGCATCGCCAGCCCGCAGGCGCTGGCCGTTCACATCGAGGGCACCGCGCACCAGGTGCACGTAGGCCTTGCGATCGGGCCGGATCGCGAGTTCGGCGGTTTCATTGCCGTTGAAGAGCCCGGCGTACATGGACGCATCGGCGTGCACGGTCACCGAACCCTGGGCGCCGTCGGGCGACGCCACCAGGCGCAACTGGCCGCGCTTCTCGGTCTCGGCAAAACTCTTCTGCTCGTAACCGGGCTCGATGCCCGTCACGTCGGGCTCGATCCAGATCTGCAGGAAGTGCGTGGTCGCGTTCGGTGCGTGATTGAACTCGCTGTGGCGCACGCCGGTGCCCGCGCTCATGCGCTGCACGTCGCCGGGCGGAATGCCCTTGACGTTGCCCATGCTGTCCTTGTGGGCCAGGTTGCCCTGCAGCACGTAGCTGATGATTTCCATGTCGCGGTGGCCGTGCGTGCCGAAGCCGGTGCCCGGGGCAATTCGGTCTTCGTTGATCACGCGCAGGTTGCCCCAGCCCATCCAGGCGGGGTCGAAGTACTCGGCAAACGAGAACGAATGGTGGCTCTTGAGCCAGCCGTGGTCGGCATAGCCGCGGGCGTCGGAGCGTCGGATCTGAAGCATGATGAAATCCTTTCGGTCATCGGTGGGGCTGGCCGGGGACCGCTCGCGGATCCGGCTGGCATGGGCTGAATTCTGGGGTGCCGGACCGCCTTCGTGACTGCACGGATTTGATGGCATCATTCAATTCTTTTGAACAATCAACCCGTCGAACCATGCCCACAGCCACGCCCCGCGCCGCCCTGTCCCCGGAGAACCTCGGTCTGCTCGACGCCGTCGCGCGCCTGGGCAGCATGGCCGCCGCCGCGCGCGAACTGGGCATGGTGCCCAGCGCCCTGACCTACCGCGTGCGCCAGATCGAGGACGCGCTGGACGTGCTGCTGTTCGACCGCAGCGCCCGCCGCGCCGTGCTCACGCCCGCGGGTGCCGAGCTGCTGCGCTCGGGCCAGTACCTGCTGACCGAACTTGACGCCGTGGCCGAACGCGTCAAGCGCGTGGCCTCCGGCTGGGAACCGCAGCTCACCATCGCGGCCGACGCCATCATCGCCCGCGCCACACTGTTCGAACTCTGCGAGGCCTTCTATGCCGAGGGCGCCCCCACCCGGCTCAAGCTGCGCGCCGAAACGCTGTCAGGCACGGTCGAAGCCCTGCAAAGCGGACAGGCCGACATCGCCCTGGGCGTGCCCACCGACATCTCGCACACCGACTTCCAGTCCGCGCCCATGGGCACGCTGTCCTTCGTCTACGCGGTCGCGCCTCACCATCCCCTGGCGGGCGCCACCCACAGCCTGTGCGACGAAGAACTGCGCGAGCACCGCGCGGTGGCGGTGGCGGACAGCACGGTGCGCGGGCGCGGCGTCACGCACAACCTGCTGCCCGGGCAGGACGTGCTCACCGTGCCCACCATGCAGCACAAGCTGGAAGCCCATCTGCGCGGCCTGGGCGGTGGCTTCCTTCCCCTGTCGCTGGCGCAACCCTTCATCAACGCCGGGCGCCTGGTGGTGAAAACCGTGCAACGGCCCAACCGCAACCTGCGCGTTTCCTACGCCTGGCGCCAGCCACGCCGAGCGGGCGACACGGGCCGCGCGCTGCGCTGGTGGCTCGATCGCCTGCAGAACCCCAGGACGCGCGGCGCACTGCTGAACAACCACCATCAGGTTTAGGCACCCCCCGCGCCGCCTGCGGCGTCACCCCCCAGGGGGCAACACCTGCGGCCAGGCGGAGCCCGTTCCGCGGTGTTCTTGACGGCGTGCTGCCGCGCGGGGGCGTCTGTCGCTCGTTTCGCTATTGGGGGCAACGCCATCGCGTTCGATGGGGCAACTGATACAGTCGGCAGCACCTCCTCACCCCGAGCGCACCGAGACATGACGAACACCCCACGCCCCCGCGCATCCGCCACCTCGTCCCCGCGTTCCAGAGCCCGCGGCGCTGCGCCCCTGCACATCGCGGTGGTCGGTGGTGGCATGGCGGGCGTGGTGTGCGCGCGCACCCTGGTGCAGGCGGGTCACCGCGTGACGCTGTTCGAGAAGAGCCGTGGATTTGGCGGGCGCATGGCCACCCGGCGCACCGAGTTCGGTGGTTTCGACCACGGCGCGCAGTACTTCACCGTGCGCGACAAACGTTTCGAGACCGCGCTGCGCAGCAACGCCACCAGCGTCGTGCGCCCCTGGAGCGCCAGCACCGTGCGCGTGCTCGACGAGTTCGGCCACGTGCTCGCCAGCGCGCCGCCGCCCACCGAGCCGCACTTCGTCGCCTCGCCTGGCATGAGCGCGCTCGTCAAGCTCTGGGCCCAGCCACTGGCCCAGCCTGAACTGCACGGCGGCCTGCTGGCGCGCACCCTGCTGGAGACCCGTGTCACCCGCATCGAACGCGACGCGCTGCACCCGGCCCAGTGGCAGCTGCGCGCCGAAGACGGGCAAGGCGGCCAGCAGGTGCTGGGCGGATTCGACCGCGTCGTGCTGGCCCTGCCCCACCCGCAGGCGCACGACCTGCTGCTGGCCTCGGGCCTGGCACCCGAGCTGCGCCAGTCGCTCACGCCCGTGCACGTTGCGCCGTGCTGGACGCTGATGGTGGCCTATCCGCAGGCCATGCAGCCCGGCCTGCCCCACCTCGGCCCACAATGGAACGCCGCGCGCAGCACGCACCACCGCATCAGCTGGCTGGCGCGCGAATCGAGCAAGCCCGGCCGTGAACCCATCGAACGCTGGACCGTGCAGGCCAGTCCGGCCTGGTCGACCAAGCACCTGGAGGACGATGCCGAGCGCGTCAAGGCCAAGCTGCTCAAGGGTTTCGCCGAGATCACCGGCATCCGCGCCACGCCCACGCACGCCGTGGCACACCGCTGGCGCTTCGCGCAGACGCAGACGCCACTGGGAAAGAGCCACCTCTTCGACAAGTCGCTGGGCATCGGTGCCTGCGGCGACTGGTGCCTGGGCCACCGCGTGGAAGACGCCTTCGTCTCCGGTCTGGAGATGGCCCTGGCCATCGCCTGAGTCGGTCCGGGCGCAGGCCATGGCGGCCATGTACAGAGGCCGTTTCGCCCCCTCGCCCACAGGCCCTTTGCACGCGGGCTCCCTGGTCGCCGCACTCGCGAGCTGGCTTGACGCGCGCGCCCACGGCGGCGCCTGGCTCGTGCGCATCGAGGACGTGGACACGCCGCGCTGTATCCCGGGCGTGGACGAAATCATCCTGCAACAGCTCGCCACCTGCGGCCTCGTCAGCGACGAACCGGTGGTCTGGCAATCGCGACGTGGGGCGCTTTACCAGCGGGCGCTCGACCGGCTCATCGACACGCAGCGCGCCTACGCCTGCGGCTGCTCGCGCAAGGACATCGAGGCCGCGCTGGTGGCGCAGGGCCTGCGGCGCGAACGCCACCATGCCGCCGTCTACCCCGGCACCTGCCGGCCCGAACAGGGAGGCCTGCAAGGCAAACCCGCGCGCGCCTGGCGATTCGCCATTCACGAGCGCGGCGACGTGCGCTGGACCGACCGGCGACTGGGCCTGCAAACGCAGAACGTCGCCACCGAAGTCGGTGATTTCGTGCTCAAACGCGCCGACGGCCTCTGGGCCTACCAGCTCGCGGTGGTCGTGGACGACGCAGCCCAGGGCATCACACATGTCGTGCGCGGCGAAGACCTGGCCGACAACACCGCACGCCAGATCCTGCTGCAACGCGCGCTCGGCCTGCCCACGCCGGCCTACCTGCACACGCCGCTGGTGCGGGGCGAGAACGGCGAAAAGCTCAGCAAGCAGAACGGTGCGCGGGCGCTGGACCTGGGTGATCCGCTGGCCACGCTGGCGCGCGCCGCGCGGGTGCTGGGGCTGCCCGCGGCACAGGTTGGCACGGTGCACGAGGCGCTCGCGCACTGGGCCGCCCACTGGGCGGCCTAAAATCGCTGCCTTCGCCGACCGATCGCCGCCCCTTCATGACCGACCCCCGCCACGCGCTGCCGCGCACCCCACCGAGCGACGTGCCCTACCTGCGCGAAGTCAAAAGCTACGTGCTGCGCGCGGGGCGCACCACCGTCGGCCAGGCCAGGGCCTACGAGGTCTTCGGCCCGCGCTTCCTGCTCAACTACGTACCGGGTGCCTTCGATGCCGAGGCGGCTTTTGGCCGCTCGGCCCCACTGATCCTGGAGATCGGCTTCGGCATGGGCGGCGCCACGGCGCACATCGCGGGCGTGCGGCCGCAGGACAACTTCCTGTGCTGTGAGGTGCACGAGCCCGGCGTGGGCGCGCTGCTCAAGCTCGCGGGCGAACAGGGGCTGGAGAACATCCGCATCCTGCGCCACGACGCCGTCGAGGTGCTGCAGCACATGCTGGGCGAAGCCAGCCTGGACGGCGTGCACATCTTCTTCCCGGACCCCTGGCACAAGAGCCGCCACCACAAGCGCCGCCTCATCCAGACGCCGTTCGTGAACCAGCTCACGCGCCACCTCAAGCCCGGCGGCTACATCCACCTGGCCACCGACTGGGAGCCGTATGCCCAGCAGATGCTGGAGGTGCTGGGCGCCGAGCCGATGTTGCAGAACACGGCGCAAGCCGGCAGTGGGGGCTTTGTGCCCAAGCCCGACTACCGCCCGCTCACCAAGTTCGAAAACCGCGGTCTCAAGCTGGGCCACGGCGTGTGGGACCTGGTGTTCCGCCGGGTCTGACACCGCGGCTGTGGCGCGCCTGCCCAGGAACCCGCAGATTCCGTCGCGACAGGGCGTTTCGCCCAGTTGCGTGGCGCTGCCCTCCACCAAGCCACCCCCCTGGCCCACCTTGCTGGACTTCCTCGCCGAACGTCTGCACGCCGTGGACCGGGACGACTGGGCGCGGCGCATGGCGCGCGGCGAGGTGCTCGGCGACGACGCCCGGGCGCTGCCGCCCGACGCCCCCTTCCAGCCCGGTGCGCGGGTGTACTACTACCGCCAGCTCGACGACGAGCCCACGGTGCCGTTCGAGGAAGCGGTGCTGTTTCGCGACGCGCACCTGCTGGTGGTCGACAAGCCGCACTTCCTGCCCGTCACACCGGGTGGGCGCTATGTGCAGCAAAGCCTGCTGGTGCGGCTGAAGAACCGGCTGGGCATCGACGCGCTGAGCCCGATCCACCGCATCGACCGCGAAACCGCCGGGCTGGTGGTGTTCAGCCTGCGGCGGCAGGACCGCGACGCCTACCAGGCGCTGTTTCGTGAACGCGCGGTGCACAAGACCTACGAAGCGATCGCGCCCCACGACACGGCCACGGCCTGGCCCGTGCTGCGGCGCAGCCGCATCGTCGAGGAGGACGCTGCCTTCTTCCGCATGACCGAGGTGCCGGGCGAAGCCAACAGCGAGACGCGCATCGAACGGCTGCAATCGCGCGGCGCCTGGGCGCGCTACCGGCTCGAGCCGCTCACCGGCCGGCGCCACCAGCTGCGCGTGCACATGAATGCACTGGGTCTGCCCATCGCGGGCGACCAGTTCTACCCGCGCGTGCTGCGCCGCCCGCACGAAGCCGAGGATTTTTCCAGCCCGCTGCGCCTGCTGGCCAAGGCGATCGCCTTCACCGACCCCGTGACCGGCCAGACGCGGGCCTTCGAAAGCCGGCGGGCGCTGGACTGGCCCGACTGAGCCAGCGCAGCGCCCGCGGGGCGTGGCGGAGAAGCGATCAGGCCTTGATTTCGCGCGCCGTGATCTGGTACTTGAAATCGTCCGGCGCGTAGGAGTCCAGGCGCTGGCCGCCCACCTCGGCCGTGGGGTACATGAAGAAGCCGAGTTCCGGGCCCCGGGCCTGCGGCAATTGCACGTCGTGCGCCATGTTCCAGGCCACCCAGTTGCCCTCCCAGCCACCGAACAGGCCGCGGTTCACCGGCGCCACGACCGGGTGCTGCGTGGTCTTGATCCACTCCGGTGTTTCCTGGCGCATGACCTTGGCCACATCGGCCGGGTCCATGGCCACCCAGCCGTGGCCGGCCAGGTGCACCTCGGCGCGGCAGTGCTGCGCGCCCTTGAGGCTGGCCGGGTTGCCACCGAGTTCCTTGTAGCCAAAGGCCGAAGGCGCCAGGCGCAGGCCGTACACGTCGCGCGCGGGCAGGCCGGCGGCGCGGCACAGGCCGACGAAGACGGCATTGAGGTCGGCGCACTTGCCACCCAGGTTGCCGGTTTCGAGCATGGTCTTGATGTCGCCTTCGCCGCAGCCGCGCACCTTGGGTTCGCGGTAGGTGTTGGTGACCACCCAGTCGTAGATCTGCCGGGCCTTCTGCACGTCGGTGCGCGCGCCGCGCGTGGCCTTGAGCGCGGTCTCGCGCACGATGCCGTCGGTGGGCAGCAGCTCGGTCGGCTGCGTCCAGAAGCGCAGGCTGGCGGCGTCTTCGGCGTGTGCCGTCTTCTGCGACAGGTCGGCCGCGCGGTTGCGCGTCTGCACACGGCTGGTGAGCTCCACATACGGGGCGGCTTCGCCGGCGGCAAAGCTCACATGAAGCATGCGGGCGCCATAGCCACGGTCTTCGGTCAGGCGCGCGCTGCCGTTGCTGCGGAAGTCGCTGGTGAGGGAGCGCTGCCAGTCGCTCTCGACCGAGGGCACGGGCAGCCAGAGCTGGGTGAGGCCATCGGGCTTGACGATGTCCACGCGGGTGGTCACGTCGAAGGTGCGCCAGGCGCCGGGCTGCGGGTTGAATTCGCGCTGCGGCGCGGCGCTGGCCTGCGCCAGGGCGCCGGTGGCGTGGAACAGGGGTGATGCGGCGGCCACGGACGTGGCGGCGCACCGCAGGAAGGTGCGGCGATCGGGGGTCATGAAGAGAACTCCGGAGTGGTGGAACAACGGCGGAATCGCAGACACAGGCTGCGGTGCATCGCCAGGAAACGGCCCGCGCCACGAGGGCGCCGGGATGCTCCGATTATGCGGGCGGGGGCGGTCGGTCCAGCCCGCTCAGCGCGCCATCAAGCGCTCGACCCAGCCCAGCGCCTCGTTGCCGCTCCAGTCGACCTCGCCGCGCACGCGCTCGCGCGCGCGCCCCTGGCGATCGATCAGCACCGTGGTGGGAAACACGCGCACGCCCCAGGCGCGCGCATGCGCCCCCAGCGGATCGAGCCACACCGGCAGGGTGAGGCCGGTCTGCGCCACGAAACGCTGCGCGCGCTGTGGCGGCTCCTTGAAGTTGAGCGCCACCACGGCCAGTTTGTCCTCGCCGAACAGCGGCGGCAGCCCCTCCAGCGTGGGCATCTCGGCGCGGCAGGGCTCGCACCAGCTGGCCCAGAAGTTGAGCAGCACGGCGCGGCCCTTGAGGTCGGCCAGCGAGACCGGCTTGCCGTCCAGGCTGAGCGTTTCCAGCGACGGTGTGGGCGTCTCGAGGGGCCAGTCGCTGCGCTGGAAGGCGGGCGCCTGAGCGTGCGCAGCGCCGCCCGCGGCCAGTGCCCATGCAAAGGCGCCCCCTGCACCGATGCACTGGCGGCGGTTCATCGCATGCATCACAGGCGCTCGGCCACCCAGCCCTGGACCGACTGCAGTGCCTGGGGCAGGCTGCTCGCGTCGGTGCCGCCGGCCATCGCCATGTCGGGCTTGCCGCCGCCCTTGCCACCGACCTGCTGGGCGACGAAGTTCACCAGCTCGCCGGCCTTGAGCTTGCCCATGGTGTCGGCGGTCACGCCCGCGGCCAGCTGCACCTTGCCGCCGTCCGCGGCCGCGAGCACGATGGCGGCGGTCTTGAGCTTGTCCTTGAGCTTGTCCATGGTTTCCCGCAGCGCCTTGGCGTCGGCACCGGCCAGCACCGCCGCCAGCACCTTGACGCCCTTGACGTCGACGGCCTGGTTGACCAGTTCGTCGCCCTGCGCGGCCGCCAGACGGCTCTTGAGCGCGTTCATTTCCCGCTCCAGGTCGCGCATCTGCTCAAGCATGCCGCTCACGCGCGCGGGCACCTCGGACGGTGCCACCTTGAGCGTGCCCGCCACGCCACCAAGCGTCTCTTCCATGCCCTGCACATAGGCCAGTGCATTCAGGCCGGTGACGGCTTCCACGCGGCGCACGCCCGCGGCCACGCCCCCTTCGGCCGTGATCGTGAAGAAGCCGATGTCGCCGGTGCGCGCGACGTGCGTGCCGCCACACAGCTCGCGGCTGGAGCCGATGTCGAGCACGCGCACGGTCTCGCCGTACTTCTCGCCGAACAGCATCACCGCGCCCGTCTTCTGCGCCGACTCGATGTCCATCAGGCGTGCCTGCGTGGCCGCGTTGGCCACGATCTCGGCGTTCACCCGCTGCTCGATGTCGCGGATCTGCGCATCGCTCACCGGGGCGTTGTGGGTGAAGTCGAAGCGCGTCTTGTCGGCATCGACCAGGCTGCCCTTCTGCTGCACGTGATCGCCGAGCACCTCGCGCAGGGCTTTGTGCATCAGGTGGGTAACCGAGTGGTTGCGCACGGTGGCTGCGCGCCGCGCGGTGTCCACTTGTGCATTCACGCTGTCGCCCACGGCCAGCGTGCCCTGCTCCAGCGTGCCGTGGTGGCCGAACACGTCGGCCTTGATCTTCTGCGTGTCGGCCACGGCAAAGCGCGCCGAGCCGCTGGTGATCACGCCCTCGTCGCCCACCTGGCCGCCGCTTTCGGCGTAGAACGGCGTCGTGTCAAGCACCGCCACACCCTGTTGACCGGCCTTGAGTTCGGCCACCGGCGTGCCGTCCAGGTACAGCGCGAGCACCTTGCCCGGCGCTTCGAGCTGCTCGTAGCCCACGAAGGCATTGCCCGCGCCGCTGTAGTCCAGCGCCTTGTCCATCCTGAACTTGCCGGCCGCACGGCCCGCCGCCTTCTGCTTTTCCATGGCGGCATGAAAGCCTGCCTCGTCCACTGAAAGGCCGCGCTCGCGGCAGACGTCGGCCGACAGGTCGAGCGGAAAGCCATAGGTGTCGTGCAGCTTGAAGGCCACGTCGCCGGGCAGCACCTTCTCGCCGTTCGCCAGCGCCGCGTCAAGGATCTCCATGCCGTTGGCCAGGGTCTCGTAGAAGCGCTCCTCCTCGGTCTTGAGCACCTCGGTGATGCGCTGTTCCTGGGCCTTGAGGCGGGGATAGGCGTCGCCCATCAGGCGCACCAGTTCGGCCACCAGCTTGTGGAAGAACGGCGTCTTCTGGCCCAGCTTGTAGCCGTGGCGGATCGCGCGGCGCACGATGCGGCGCTGCACGTAGCCGCGGCCCTCGTTGGAGGGAATCACGCCGTCGCTCACCAGGAAGGCGGTGGCGCGGATGTGGTCGGCGATCACCTTGAGGGAGGGGTTGGCGAGATCGCTGGTGTGCGTCTCGCGCGCAGCGGCCTTGATCAGCGCGTCGAACAGGTCGATCTCGTAGTTGCTGTGAACGTGCTGCAGGATGGCGGCGAGTCGCTCCAGGCCCATGCCGGTGTCCACGCAGGGCGCGGGCAGCGGCGTGACGGCACCGGTCTCGTCCATGTTGAACTGCATGAACACGTTGTTCCAGATCTCGATGAAGCGGTCGCCGTCTTCGTCGGGGCTGCCCGGAGGGCCGCCGGGGATGTGCGGGCCGTGGTCGTAGAAGATCTCGCTGCACGGGCCGCAGGGCCCGGTGTCGGCCATCATCCAGAAGTTGTCGCTCTTGTAGCGTCCGCCCTTGTTGTCGCCAATGCGGATCACGCGCTCGGGCGGCAGGCCGATTTCTTTCGTCCAGATGTCGTAGGCCTCGTCGTCCTCGGCGTACACGGTCGCCAGCAGGCGCTCCTTGGGCAGCTGGTAGACCTCGGTCAGCAGCTCCCAGGCCCACTTGAGCGATTCGCGCTTGAAGTAGTCGCCAAAGCTCCAGTTGCCCAGCATTTCAAAGAAGGTGTGGTGGCGCGCGGTGTAGCCCACGTTCTCCAGGTCGTTGTGCTTGCCGCCGGCGCGCAGGCAGGCCTGCACCGAGGCCGCGCGCACATAGGGGCGCTTGTCGGTCCCGAGGAACACGTCCTTGAACTGCACCATGCCGGAGTTGGTGAACATGAGCGTGGGGTCGTTGCCGGGCACCAGCGGGCTGGACGCCACCACGGTGTGGCCCTTGGAGGCGAAGAAGTCCAGGAAGGTCTTGCGGATGTCGGCAACGGAAGCGGGGCGGGTCATGGTGGCCTTGTGGTTGTCGGTCGGTGTCGGAATGCGCTCGGCGCTCGCGCGCGCAACCCGCTATTTTCCAACATGCGGGGCGCCCCGGGCGCGGCGGGGCGAAATCGGGTGGATCGGGCCGCGCCGTCGCCAGCGGCACTGCAGGCGCCGGAGCATGGGGCTATGCTGGACGACCATTCAGCGGCACAATCCCGGCTCAATTATTTAACAAGTTAAATGATTGCCCCCTGCCCACCCGGTCACGCACCGCATCGCACCGACGGAGACACCCCCATGGACATGAAGACATCCCCCCTGGCCCAGCTCAAGGACCCCACCCTGCTCAAGACCGACGGCCTGATCAACGGGCAGTGGGTGCCGGGCAAGGCCCGCTTCGACGTGCTCGACCCCGCCACCGGCCACAAGCTGGCCGATGTGGCCAACCTTGGCTCGCAGGACGCGGAGGCCGCCATCGCCGCGGCCAACGCCGCCTGGCCGGCCTGGAAGGGCAAGACCGCCAAGGAGCGCAGCATCATCCTGCGCAAGTGGTTCGACCTGCTGATGGCCAACCAGGACGACCTGGGCCGCCTGATGACCGCCGAGCAGGGCAAGCCCTACGCCGAAGCCAAAGGTGAAGTGGCCTATGCCGCCAGCTTCGTCGAGTGGTTCGCCGAAGAGGCCAAGCGCGTCAACGGTGAAACCCTGCCCCAGTTCGACAACAACCGCCGCCTGCTGGTGCTGCGCCAGCCCATCGGCGTGTGCGCGGCCATCACGCCCTGGAACTTCCCGCTGGCGATGATCACGCGCAAGGTCGCGCCCGCGCTGGCCGCGGGCTGCCCGGTGATCATCAAGCCCGCCGAGCTCACGCCTCTGACCGCGCTGGCCGCGGCCGAGCTCGCGATCCGCGCCGGCATTCCGGCCGGCGTGTTCAACCTCATCACCGCCGACAGCGACAACAGCATCGCCGTGGGCAAGGCCCTCTGCGCCAGCGACGTGGTGCGCCACCTGAGCTTCACCGGTTCCACCGAAGTCGGCCGCATCCTGATGGCGCAGAGCGCGCCCACGGTGAAGAAGCTGTCGCTCGAACTCGGCGGCAACGCGCCCTTCATCGTGTTCGACGACGCCGACATCGACTCCGCCGTGGAAGGCGCGATCGCCAGCAAGTACCGCAATGCGGGCCAGACCTGCGTCTGCGCCAACCGCATCTATGTGCAGGACGGCGTGTACGACGCCTTCGTGCAGAAGTTCGCCGCCAAGGTCCAGGCGTTCAAGGTCGGCAACGGCTTCACCGAGGGCGTGGTGCAGGGCCCGCTGATCGAGGACGCCGCCGTGGCCAAGGTGCAGCGCCATGTGGAGGACGCGGTGGCCAAGGGTGGCAAGGTGCTGACCGGCGGCAAGAAGCTGCAGGGCCAGTTCTTCGAGCCCACGGTGGTGGCCGAGGCCACGTCCGACATGCTCTGCGCCCGGGAAGAAACCTTCGGCCCCTTCGCGCCGGTGTTCCGCTTCAAGACCGAGCAGGAAGCCATCGATGCCGCCAACAACACCGAGTTCGGCCTGGCCAGCTACTTCTACAGCCGCGACGTGGGCCGCATCTTCCGCGTGAGCGAGGCGCTGGAGTACGGCATGGTCGGCATCAACGTGGGCATCATCGCCACCGAGCACGTGCCCTTCGGCGGCGTCAAGCAGTCCGGCCTGGGCCGCGAGGGCTCGCACCACGGCATGGACGACTACGTGGAAATCAAGTACCTGTGCGTGGGCGACGTCCTGAAGTGACGCCGCCGATGTTCAAGGACTGGCACAACCCCTACCCTGTCTCCCGCGCGCCGCTGATGGCGCGCAACGTGGTGGCCACCTCGCAGCCACTGGCCGCGCAGGCCGGCCTGCGCATGCTGCTCAAGGGTGGCAACGCCATCGATGCGGCCATCGCGGCCGCCGCCGCGCTCACCGTGGTCGAGCCCTGCTCCAACGGCCTGGGCAGCGACAACTTCGCCATCGTCTGGGACGGCGAGCGGCTGCAGGGCATGAACGCGTCAGGTGCGGCGCCGGCGGGCTGGAATCCCGGGTACTTTCGCCGCAAGCACGGCCAGATCCCCCTGCGCGGCTTTGACGCTGTCTCGGTGCCGGGCGCGGTGGCGGGCTGGGTCGCGCTGTCGGAGCGCTTTGGCGCCCTGCCCTTTGCCGACCTGCTGGAACCCGCCATCGAACTCGGCGAAGCGGGTTATGCCGTCACCCCGGTGATCGCGCACAAGTGGGCCATGGCCCGACCGCTGCTGAAAGACCAGCCAGGCTATGCGCAAGCCTTTCTGCCCCGGGGCCGTGCACCGCTGGCGGGCGAACGTTTCGTGTTTCCCGACGCCGGCCGCGCCCTGCGCCGCATCGCCGAGACGCGGGGCGAGGCGTTCTACCAGGGCGAGATCGCCTCAGCCATCGACGCCTTCGCGCGCGAACACGGCGCGCAACTGCGGGCCAGCGACCTGGCGGCCCACACCGTCGAGTGGGTCGACACCATCCGCGTGCCCTTTGCCGGCCACGAGGTACACGAACTGCCACCCAACGGCCAGGGCATTGCCGCGCTGATGGCGCTGGGCATGCTGCAGGCGCTGGACATAGGCCAGTACGGCGTCGATAGCGTCGAAGGCCAGCACCTGCAGATCGAGGCCATCAAGCTCGCGTTCGCCGACACCTACCGCTGGGTGGCCGACCCGCGCTCCATGACCGAGGTGCGCGCGGCCGACCTGCTCGACCCCGCGTATCTGCGCGAGCGCGCAAAACGCATCGACCCGAAGCGCGCGATCGACCCCGGCCCGGGCCAGCCACCGCGCGGCGGCACGGTGTACCTGACCACCGCCGACGCGCAGGGCCGCATGGTGAGCTTCATCCAGAGCAACTACCTGGGCTTTGGCAGCGGCGTGGTCGTGCCCAGCTGGGGCGTGAGCCTGCACAACCGCGGCCACGGCTTCACGCTGCAGGACGGGCACCCCAACCAGGTCGCGCCGGGCAAGCGCCCGTTCCACACCATCATCCCCGGCTTCCTCACGCGCGACGGCCAGCCGGTGATGGGCTTTGGCGTGATGGGCGCGAACATGCAGCCGCAAGGCCACGTGCAGACGCTGGTGCGCATGCTGGTGCACGGCCAGCAACCGCAGGCCGCGAGCGATGCGCCGCGCTGGAAGTGGGGCCAGGGCCTGGACGTGGACTTCGAACCCACCATGGCCCCCGAGCTGCGCGACGGCCTCAAGGCCCTGGGCCATCGTTTCGAGCCCACGGCCGACACGTACCTGGATTTCGGCAGCGGTCAGTTCGTCGCGCGCCTGAGCGACGACCTCGCCGACGGCTACGTGGCCGCGAGCGATTCGCGGCGCGATGGGCAAGCAGTGGGGTTCTGAGGCGGGGTGCACACCACGCGCGAAGGGTGGTGCAGAGCGGGTGAAGGGAATCGAACTGTTGCGTGTAAGCCGCAGAAACCCATGGGATTGACGTATAGGGAGTCACATTCACTCCATCCACTTCCCCCGACAAGCAGGTTCGCATCCTGGCGGCGTCGGTCACACTATCGATCATCGCGAGAACTAAACGCCTGTGCTAGCTCCCAGGTGTTCGTGCGCGACCGGTGTGGAAACTTAACTTACTCTGAGGCTTGAGTGCGCAAAACACCTACCACCTTGATTCTCGGTGCTGGCTCAAGTTGTGCCTTTGGTTTTCCAACCGGCGAAGGGCTGAGACGGCTCATCATCAGCTACAGAGATCGTGAAGATGTCTGCATGCACATCGGTTATGGGCAACAGTCGGTGCGTCGATTTGTTGACGCGTTCGCCGAGTCGCAGCTGAATTCAATCGACGCCTTTTTGGGACGGAATGTTGCGGATTCGGAAGTCGGCAAACGCTTGATTGCATTTGCGCTGCTGGATCGGGAGAGTGAAGCTAAGTTGTTCGACGACGTGAATGATCATTGGTATCGATACATGCACAACGAGATCGTCAACCCAATCTCTGAATGGGAAAACTTGGACTTGTCATGGTTATCGATCGTCACCTTCAACTATGAGAGATCGCTGGAGCACTTTCTTTTCCGCTCTTTGGCTCGCGCGTATTTGCGCAAGCCCGCTGAAGTCTGGGAGAAGCTCAAGCAACTTCAGGTCGTACATGTGTACGGGAAACTGGGTAGTCTCGACAATGGTGATCAGACGGCTTGGGCTCCATTCGGTGAAATACAGACGGATCACCTAGACACGTTTGTGCAACGTGCCGCAAAAGGCATCCAGGTTGTTCCTGAGGGCCGCGTGGATTCGCCAAGCTTTCTCGAGGCTCAAAGGTTGATTCGTGCAGCAAAGGCGATATTCTTTTTGGGGTTCGGCTTTGACAAGGTAAACATCGAACGCCTTGGCGCTCCTGACGTATTTCTCATCGAGCTAGGAAGACCAAAAGCTATCCACAGCACCGTGTACGGATTGACCAATGCTGAGATTACCCTCGCTTGCCAGCGCGTTGTGGGTGCACCTCAAGCGCCAACCATGAGATCAAACACTTTGAATGGCAATTGCTTGGCACTCCTGCGCGAGACCTTGCCCTTCACAGAGGAGTAGGTGCATGTCCGACGCGCTCTTGGCCGCCATCATTGCTGGTTCGGTTGCAATCTCTGTGGCGCTTCTTACGCAGTTCGCAGCAGAGGCGTACCGCAGGCACCGTGAAGGAAGCTCGGTTGCTGCAGCGCTTGCGGGTGAACTTGCCGCCTATAGCCCTGCAATCAACACACTGTCCGAGGAGTTGGGGCGTTGGCTCAAAACAGTGGCTGCCGGTGATCGAGAGTTCTTGGTTATTCGTACGATCGAGCGCCCGACTGACGTAGTTTTTCCGGAGATGGTGGAAAAGCTCGGATTACTCGGGGTAGTTCTGGTTGAAAAGGTTGTGTTCGTTTACGGGCAGATTCACGCATTCCGCGTTGGCCATGAACTGATCAGTCAACACCACTTGACCATGGATGACGATGAGCTGATGGGACGGCTCACTTCTTGCGTCTTCGCTCTAATGGCAGCCCACGAAGAAGGTGAACAACTAATCAACCTGCTGAAGGCACGAGCGCAAAGGCGCTTTGTCCCAGGCTCGCGTTCCTTTTGGTGGACGGTGTGCCCGCTGCTTGTGGTGGGTTCCGCGTTGCTCGTCTATCGGTGACGGAGCATCTCTGCGCAACTATGTGCTGGGACATGCCCCACGCGCGCAAAGCATCCACTGTGGTGGCGTTGCGAGCATTCAAAACGCCTCGGCCTCGTCATCTTTCATACCGACTTGAAGGCTTATGACGCCATATGGGAGTCAGAAAATAATTGGAGCGGGTGAAGGGAATCGAACCCTCGTATGAAGCTTGGGAAGCTGCCGTTCTGCCATTGAACTACACCCGCGTCTGGCCGCCGATTCTAGCGGCTTGCCGCCGCCCTGCCCCACTCAGTCCTTCAGCAGTCCCGCCAGCAGCCGGCTCACGTGCACCGCCTCGCGCTGCGCGCCGTCGTGGATCTGGTGGCGGCAGCTGGTGCCGTCGGCGACCACGATGGCGTCGGGCGTGGCGCGCACGGCGGGCAGCAGGCTGAGTTCGGCCATCTGCATCGAAACGTCGTGGTGCGAAGCGTCGAAACCGAAGCTGCCGGCCATGCCGCAGCAGCTGCTCTCGATCAATTGCGGCTTTGCGCCGGGGATCCAGCGCAGCACCTCCAGAATGGGCGAGACGGCGTCGAAGGCTTTCTGGTGGCAGTGGCCGTGCAGCAGCACCGGCCGGGTCACCGGCTTGATCTTTGCCTTCAGGTCTTGCAGCCGCCCGGCCCGGGCTTCACGCGCCAGGAACTCCTCGAACAGCAGCGCGTGATCGGCGATCTGCTGTGGCGCCTCGCCCAGGCCCATCACCAGCATCTCGTCGCGCAGGGTCAGCAGGCACGAGGGCTCCAGCCCCACGATGGCGATGCCCTGCTGCGCGAAGGGCAGCAGGCTCTGCACCACCTCGCGCGCCTTCTCCCTGGCCTGTTCCACCATGCCGCTGGCCAGGTAGGTGCGGCCGCAGCACAGGTGCTGGCCATCTTCCGGGGCTTTGGTGGCCACATGCACGGTGTAGCCCGCGGCCTGCAGCACGTTCACGGCGGCGTGCGCGTTCTCTGATTCAAAGTAGCCGTTGAAGGTGTCGACGAACAGCACCACGCCGCGCTCGGCGGCCAGGACTTGCTCGCGCGTCGCGGTCTTCATGGCACCGTTGAAGAAGTGGCGCATGCGCCATGCCGGCAGGCTGCGCCGCGCCGAGATGCCCAGCCACTTTTCGGTCAACAAGGCCAGCAGCGGCACGCGGTTGCGCAGGTTGAGCACGGGCGCCAGGCGCGCCGCCCAGCGGGCGTAGTTCGGCAAGTGCGCCACCAGCCGGTCCTTGAGGGTGTGGCCGTGTTGCGCCTTGTAGTGCTGCAGGAATTCGACCTTCATGCGCGCCATGTCCACGCCGGTGGGGCAGTCGCGCTTGCAGCCCTTGCAGCCGACGCAGAGGTCCATGGCCTCGTGCACCACCTCGCTGGCGAGCGCGTCCGCGCCCGAAAGGCCGGGAATCTGCCCGCTGAGCGCCAGGCGCAAGGTGTTGGCGCGGCCGCGCGTGAGGTGTTGCTCGTCACGCGTGACGCGGTAGCTTGGGCACATGGTGCCGGCGTCGAACTTGCGGCAGTGGCCGTTGTTGTTGCACATCTCCACCGCCTTGGCCAGGCCGCGCGCCGGGTCGCCGCCGGTGCCGGGCGCGGTGGTCACTTCGGTCACGGGGTCGGCCTGCACGTCCCACGCGCTCCAGTCCAGCGCGGGCGTGATGGGCACGACCTTGTAGCCCGGCGGAAAGCGCATCAGGCGCGTGTCGTCCATCTTCGGCGGGTTGACGATGCGGTTGGGCGAGAACAGGCCGGTGGGGTCGAGGTGCTGCTTGATGCGGGCAAAGGCCTCGTTGATGCGCGGGCCGAACTGCCATTCGATCCATTCGCCGCGGCACAGGCCGTCGCCGTGTTCGCCGCTGTAGGCGCCCTTGTACTTGCGCACCAGTTCACTGGCTTCCTCGGCGATCGCGCGCATCTTGCTCGCGCCCTCGCGCCGCATGTCCAGGATGGGCCGCACGTGAAGCGTGCCCACCGAGGCGTGGGCGTACCAGGTACCCCGGCTGCCGTGCTTGTGGAACACCTGCGTGAGCGCGTCGGTGTACTCGGCCAGGTGCACCAGCGGCACGGCGCAATCCTCGATGAAGCTCACCGGCTTGCCGTCGCCGCGCAGGCTCATCATGATGTTCAGGCCGGCCTTGCGCACTTCCCACAGGGCCTTCTGCGGCGCGTCGTCCACCATTTCGACCACGCTGCCGGGCAGGCCCAGGTCCCCCATGAGTTCAACCAGCTCGCGGATCTTGTGCGCGATGTCGGCCTTGCTCGGGCCGCTGAATTCCACCAGCAGCACGGCCTCGGGCTTGCCGCCGTTGATGTGGGGCGAGAGCGCGGTGCGGATGGTGGGCGCAAACGCCGGGTTCCGCAGCGAGAGCTCGATCATCGTGCGGTCCACCAGCTCCACCGCGGTGAGCTGACCCACGGCCATGCCCTCGCCCAGCTTGACGATGTGCTGCGCACTGTCCATCGCCTGGAAGAAGGTGGGGAAGTTCACCACGCCCAGCACCTTGGCGCGCGGCAGTTCGCTCAACCGCAGCTTGAGTGAGTGCGTGAGCGCGAGCGTGCCTTCGCTGCCGATGAGCAGGTGGGCCAGGTTGACCGAGCCGTCGTGCGTGTAGGGCCGCTCGTTCTGGTTGCGGAAGATGTCCAGGTTGTAGCCCGCGACGCGGCGCAACACCTTGGGCCAGCGCGCGTCGATCTCGTCGGCGTTCTCCATCGCGAGATCACGCACAAAGTCACCAATGGCTTTCGCTTGCGGGCCGGCCGTGGCGTGGTCGCCGAAGTCCACCAGGCTGCCGTCGGCCAGCCAGGCCTGCGCGCCCAGCACGTTGTGCACCATGTTGCCGTAGGCCACCGAGCGGCTGCCGCAGGAGTTGTTGCCCGCCATGCCGCCCAGCGTGGCCTGCGCGCTGGTGGACACATCCACCGGGTACCACAGGCCGTGGGCTTTCAGCTGCGCGTTGAGGTGGTCGAGCACCAGGCCGGGTTCCACGGTGGCGGTGCGCTCCTGAGCGTTCACATCGAGCACGCGCCGCATGTGCTTGCTGTGGTCGATGACCAGGCCTGCGCCCACCGTCTGCCCGCACTGGCTGGTGCCGCCGCCGCGCGGCACGATGGGCACGGCCATGTCGCGGCAGATGTCGAGCGCCAGGCGCACGTCGGTGGCATCGCGCGGCACGAACACGCCCACCGGCATCTGCTGGTAGATCGACGCGTCGGTGGCGTAGCGGCCGCGGTCGGCGGGCGAGAACAGCACCTCGCCGCGGGTCTGTACGCGCAGGCGCCGCGCGAGCTCGCCGGCCACTTCATTGCTGGCGCGGGCCACGGCCTCGTAAGCCGCGTCGGGCGTGCCGCCGGCCACCTTCAGGGGCAGGGGCGCGTTCATTCGGCGCGGCCCCCGTGCTGCAGGGCCTGGGCTTCCTGCTCGCGCAACTGCTCCAGCACCACGTCGCGCTTGTTGTTGAGGTGGCTGGTGAGCACGCGGCGCAGCGCGGCCGGCTCGCGCGCCTCCAGCGCCTGGACCATGGCTTCGTGCTCCTGCACCGCGCGGCTCCACTTCTCGCCGTCCTGGTTGGAGCGGAAGCGCAGCGCCTGCAGCCGGGCGTTGACCTGGTTGTAGGTGCTGGTGAGCACCGGGTTCTTGGCCGCGGCGTTCATGCAGCGGTGGATGGTCGCGTTGAGCTGGTAGTAGGTGGAGAGGTCGCGCCGCGTGTACGCGGCCAGCATCTCGTAGTGCAGGGCCTTGATCTCGGCCAGTTCGGCATCGGTGATGCGCTGCGCCGCGAGTTCGCCCGAGAGCGCTTCCAGCCCCGCCATCACCTCGAAAGTGTTGTGCACGTCGGCCACGCTGAGCTGCACGGCCACCGAACCGCGGTTGGGCAGCAGCTCGACCAGGCCCTCGGCGGCGAGCATCTTGATCGCCTCGCGCAAGGGCGTGCGCGAGATGCGCAGCTCTTCACACAAGGTGCGCTCGTTGAGCTTGGCGCCCGGTGCAATGCGCCCTTCCACCAGCATCTGGCGCAGCCGGCTGGCGACCTGTTCGTGCAGCACGGGGCGCGGAATGGAGAGGATCTCTGCGGTCATGTCGGCAATTTTGTATTCAAAAAAACCAAAAGAAAAGAGGATTTTAGGGGTGATTACCCTTGACACTTGTATTTTGAATACAAAAAATAGGCTGCAATCTTCAACCAAGGCCGCCGCGCATGCTGATCACCAACTCCCACCCCACCGGGCGCCACTTCCTGCAGATCCCGGGGCCATCGCCCGTGCCGGACCGCATCCTGCGCGCCATGAGCCTGCCCACCATCGACCACCGCGGCCCCGAGTTCGGCCGCCTGGGGCTGAAGGTGCTGGCCGACATGCAGAAGATCTTCAAGACCAGGCACCCCGTCATGATCTACCCGGCATCGGGCACCGGCGCCTGGGAGGCGGCACTGGTGAACACGCTCAACACCGGTGACCACGTGCTGATGTACGAAACCGGGCATTTCGCCTTTCTCTGGCACCGCCTGGCCACCCAGCTCGGCCTGAAGGCCGAGGTGCTGAGCCTGCCGGGCCTGGAGGGCTGGCGCAACGGCGTGCAGGCCGACCTGATCGAGCAGCGCCTGCGGCAGGACAGCGCGCACGGCATCAAGGCGGTGTGCGTGGTGCACAACGAGACCTCCACCGGTGTCACCAGCGACATCGCCGCGGTGCGCCGCGCGATCGACGCCGCGAAGCACCCGGCCCTGCTGCTGGTCGACACCATCTCCGGCCTGGCCGGTGCCGACTACGAGCACGACGCCTGGGGGATCGACGTGTCCATCAGCGGATCGCAAAAGGGCCTGATGCTGCCGCCCGGCATCAGCTTCAACGCGCTTTCGCCCAAGGCCATCGAAGCCAGCAAGGCCTGCAGGACGCCGCGCAGCTACTGGGGCTGGGGCGAAATGCTGGAGATGAACAAGAACGGCTACTGGCCGTCCACGCCCAACACCAACCTGCTCTATGGCCTGAGCGAGGCCTGCGACATGCTGCAGGCCGAGGGCTTGCCCGCGGTGTTCGCGCGCCACCAGCGCTGGGCCGCGGGCGTGCGCGCCGCGGTCAAGGCCTGGGGGCTGCCGATCCAGTGCGCCGACCCGGCCGTGTATTCGCCCATCCTCACCGGCGTGATGACGCCCGAGGGCGTGGACGCCGACGCGGTGCGCAAGATCGTTTACGAGCGCTTCGACTGCTCGCTGGGCACCGGCCTGGGCAAGGTCAAGGGCCGCATGTTCCGCATCGGCCACCTGGGCGACAGCAACGACCTCACCCTCGTGGCCACCGTCGCTGGCTGCGAAATGGGCCTGCAGCTCGCGGGCGTGAAGCTCGCCGGCTCGGGCGTGGCGGCCATCACCGACCACTTCAGCCGCCACCCGGGCGGCCTGCTCATGGCCTGAGCGCCTTCGTGTTCTTCTGCCTCGTGTCGTCCGTGGGCGAGGCAATCTTTTCAGCGGACATCAACGACAAGGAGACAGACATGCCGACACAGACCTTCAAGTTCCTGGCCTTCCGAGGCCCCCTGCGCAAGGTGGCCGCCGCCATGTTGCTGGGCGCCACATCGTTGCTGGGCACCACCGCGGCGCACGCGCAGATGGAGATCAAGCTCGGCCACGTGGGCGGGCCCGGCTCGCTGTTCGAGCGCTCGGCCAACGAGTTCGCGCGCGTGGCCAACGAACGCCTGGGCACCAAGGCCAAGGTGGTGGTGTTCGGCTCCAGCCAGCTCGGCGGCGACGCCGAGATGATGCAGAAGCTGCGTCTGGGCACGCTCGAACTCGCGCTGCCCTCCACCGTGATGTCGTCCACCGTGCCGGCCTTCGGCATGTTCGAGATGCCCTACCTGGTGAAGAACCGCGATCACATGAAGGCCATCGAGCAGGCGGTGGTCTGGCCCGCGCTGGCGCCCATGGCCGACGAGAAGGGCTACAAGATCCTGGGCGTGTGGGAAAACGGGTTCCGCAACGTGACCAACAACGTGCGCCCCATCAACAAGCCCGAGGACCTCAAGTCCATGAAGCTGCGCGTGCCGCAGGGCGTGTGGCGCGTGAAGATGTTCCAGGCCTACGGCGCGAACCCGTCGCCCATGGCGCTGTCCGAAGTGTTCGTGGCTCTGCAGACGGGCGTGATGGACGGGCAGGAAAACCCGCTCACGCAGATCTACTCGTCCAAGTTCCAGGAGGTGCAGAAGTACCTCTCCATGACCGGCCACGTGTACACACCGGCCTACCTCACCGCCGGCTCGCGCAAGTTCAGCTCGCTGCCGGCCGACGTGCGCGAGGTGCTGGAGAAAACCGCCAAGGACGTGCAGCCCTTCGTCTACAAGACCGCCGCCGAGCTGGACAAGGAACTGGTGGACAAGATCAAGGCCGCGGGTACCCAGGTGAACGACCCCGACAAGAACGCCTTCATCGCCGCGAGCAAGGCGGTCTACACCGAGTTCGGCAAGGAAGTGCCCGACGGCGCCAAGCTGGTCGACAAGGCGGTTGAACTGGGCGCGAAGTTCTGACGCGCGCCTGAGCCGCCATCCGGACCCGCCGCTGGGCGGGCCGGATTTCCCCCATCCTCGTCGCACCCACCAGGGCCCACCGTGCTGCAAACCCTAAGACTCGCATTCGAACGCGCGCTCACCGCCTTCGTCGTCCTCCTGCTCGGCTCGCTGGCGGTCATCGTCCTCATGGGCGTGGTCTACCGCAAGCTCGGCATTCCCATGGTCTGGTACGACGAGGTGGCCTCGATCGCGCTGGCCTGGCTCACCTACTACGGCGCCGGGCTGGCCGCGCTCAAACGCGCGCACATCGGCTTTCCCGGCCTGGTCAACGCCATGAAGCCCACCCTGCGCGTGCCCCTGGTGCTGCTGGGCGAGGGCATCGTCATCCTGTTTTTCGCGCTGCTGGGCTGGTACGGCTTCCAGGTGCTGGTGATTCTTGAAGGCGACGCCATGGTCAGCCTGCCCTGGGTGCCCACGCGTCTGACGCAGTCGGTGATCCCGGTCGGATCCCTGATCTTCATCGTCGCGCAGTTGCTCACCCTGCCCGAGCTGCTGCGCCAGGCGCGCGGCGCGGGCGTGATCGACGCCGAAAAACAGGAAATGCAGCGCGAGATTGAAAAGGCGATGCAATCATGATGCCCCTGCTGATGTTCCTGGGCCTGGTGGCCCTGATCCTGATCAACGTGCCCATTGCCATCGCGCTGGGCTCGGTGGCCATGGTGGCCATGGTGTGGCACGGCGGCGCCGAATCGCTGCTGAGCGCGGCCATCACCATGTTCAACGGCGCGACCAGTTTTCCGCTGCTGGCGATTCCGCTGTTCGTGCTGGCTGGCGCCATCATGAATTCGTCCAGCCTGTCGCGTCGGCTCATTGCCTTTGCCTCCGCGCTGTTCGGCTTCATCAAGGGCGGCCTGGCGATGGTCAACATCGGCACCTCGCTGTTCTTCGCCGAAATATCCGGCTCCGCCGTGGCCGACGTGGCCGCCATGGGCTCGATCCTGGTGCCGGCGATGAAGAAGAAGGGTTACCCCAAGGAGTTCGCGGCAGCGGTGACCTCGTCGTCCGCCACGCTGGCCATCATCATCCCGCCCTCGATCCCGATGATCCTGTACGCGGTGATGGCCGAGACCTCGGTGGTGCAGCTCTTCGTGGCCGGCATCGTGCCCGGCATCCTCGGCGGGGGCGGCATGATGGCACTGGCCTACTGGTACGCCAAGCGCTACAACTACCCGGTGGAAGAGGTGTTCAGCTGGCAGCGCGTGAAGAGCACCTTCAAGGACGCGGCCTGGGCCTTCCTGCTGCCCCTGATCATCCTGGGCGGCATCTTCGGCGGCGTGGTCACCGCCACCGAGGGCGCGGCGCTGGCGGTGGTGGCCGCGCTGTTCATCGGCGCGGTGATCTATCGCGAACTCAACCTCAGGCACCTGATGGACTCGATGGTCGAGGGCAGCGTGCAGACCGCGGTGGTGATGCTGCTGGTGGCCGCCTCCGCCCTGCTCGGCCACCTGCTCACCGAGCAGCAGATGCCGCAGCAATTGGCCGCGTGGATCGCTTCGCTGACCGACAACAAGTGGGCGGTGCTGGCCATCCTGAACGTGTTCTTCCTTCTGGCGGGGCTGTTCCTGCACTCGGCGGCGGCCATCATCCTGGTGGTGCCCATCGTGATGCCGCTGGTCAAGGCGGTGGGCATCGACCCGGTGCACTTCGGCCTGATCGTCACGCTCAACCTGGGCATCGGCCAGCAGACGCCGCCCGTGGCCAGCGTGCTGGCCACGGCCTGCTCCATCGCCAAGGCCGACATGTGGAAGGTCACGCGCGTGAACCTGCCCTTCATCGGCGTGCTCATGGCGCTGCTGCTGCTGGTGACCTATGTGCCTGCGGTGCCGATGTTCCTGGTGGAGGTGTTCTACCGATGAGTGCCACCGACGACAGCGGTCGCGTTGTACTGCACATCGATGGCGGCATTGCCACGGTGGTGTTTCACCGCCCTGCCGCGCGCAACGCCATGACCTGGGTCATGTACCAGCAACTTGCCGAAGCCTGCGAGCGGCTCGCCGCAGACACCACGGTGCGCGCGGTGCTGCTGCGCGGCGCTGGAGGCCAGGCCTTTGTGGCAGGCACCGACATCGCCCAGTTCGCGCATTTTCACGACGGTGAAGATGGCATCGCGTACGAGCGCCAGATCGACGCCGGCATCACGCAACTGGCCAGCCTGCCCATGCCCACCATCGCCCTCGTCGAGGGCTGGGCCGTGGGTGGTGGCCTGGCGATCGCCACCGCCTGCGACTTCCGCCTGGCCACACCGGGCACGAAATTCGGCGTGCCGATCGCGCGCACGCTGGGCAATGGCCTGTCAATGGCCAACATCGCGCGGCTGCGCGCGGCCTGGGGCCACGAACGCGTCAGGCGCATGCTGCTGCTGGCCGAGATGGTGGGCGCCGACGAAGCGCTGGCCTGCGGCTACCTGCTCGCCACCGCACCATCCGAGGCGCTGGGCGACGAAGGTCTGGCGCTGGCACAACGGCTGGTCGCGCTCGCGCCTGTGACGCAGCGCGTGAGCAAGGTCGCGCTGCAGCGCCTGGCAGTGCACGACCTGCCCGATGGCGACGACCTCATTCGGGCGGTTTACGGCAGCGAGGATTTCCGCGAGGGTGTGAGCGCCTTTGTCGAGAAGCGCACCCCGGTCTGGAAAGGCCGGTGAACATGTCACAGCCCACCCGCAGCGGCCCCCTGGCGGGCGTGCGCGTGCTCGAGATCACCCAGATCATGTCGGGCCCCACCTGCGGCCTGTTGCTGGCCGACATGGGCGCGGACGTGATCAAGATCGAGAAGTTGCCCGGCGGCGACGACGCGCGCGGCTACCGCGATCCGCAGGTCGGGGGGGTGTCGGCGCCGTTCATGATGATGAACCGCAACAAACGCGGGCTGGCACTGAACCTCAAGAACCCGGCGGGCCGCGAGCTGCTCAAGCGCATGGTGCGGGACGCCGACGTGCTGGTCGAGAACTTCCGCGGCGGCACCATGGACAAGCTCGGCCTGGGCCCCGAGGTGCTGCTCGCCATCAACCCCGCCCTCGTCTACTGCGCCATCACCGGCTACGGCCGCACCGGGCCTTACGCGGACAAGGGAGGCTTCGACCTCATCGCGCAAGGCTTTGCGGGCCTGATGTCCATCACCGGCGAGCCGGGCCGGCCTCCGGCCAAGAGCGGCAGCGCGGTCTCGGACATGAATGCCGGCATTCTCGCGGCGCTGGGCATCCTGGCGGCCTACATCCATCGTCTGAAAACCGGTGAGGGCCAGGTGGTGGACACCTCGCTCGCCGACGCCGCCCTGCAGCAGACCTACTGGCACGCCGCGGTGTGGTTCGCCACGCAGCGCTCGCCGCAACCCACCGGCTCGGCGCACATCCTCACCGCGCCCTACCAGGCCTTCGAGGCGAGTGACGGCTGGATCAACATCGGTGGCGCCAACCAGGCCAACTGGGAACGCATCTGCGACGTGCTCGGCCACCCCGAATGGCGCAGCGATGCGCGTTTCGCCACCAACAGCGACCGCATGGCCCACCTCGACGAGCTGGTGGCCCTGATGAACGCGGTGGTGCGCCAGCGCACGCGCGCGCAGTGGCAGGCCGACTTCGACGCCGCCGGCGTGCCCGCCGGCCCGGTGCACACAATTGGCGAAGCGCTGAGCCATCCGCAGACGCGGGCGCGGGGCATGGTGGTGGAACTGCAGCACCCCCAGGCGGGCACCACGCACGCCATCGGCTGCCCCATACATTTTTCGGCCACGCCCACGCAGACCGATGCGCCGGCGCCGCTGCTGGGCCAGCACACCCGGGAGGTGCTGGGTGGCTTCGGGTTGACGGACGCGGAGATCGACACCCTGATCGACGAGGGCGTGGTGGGCACGCCCGCCTGAT
>NZ_JBFXCD010000026.1:0-44489 GCF_050182545.1 Hydrogenophaga sp.
GCCGAACTTGGACGCCAGCACCGTCGTGATCGCCGCCGTCAGCGTCGTCTTGCCGTGGTCAACGTGTCCGATCGTGCCCACGTTCACGTGCGGCTTGGTCCGCTCAAATTTCTCTTTTGCCATTTTTTCAGCTCCAAATCAAAACTGCCGAAACAACCAGAACTTCTGCCAACAACTGGTGCCCTTGGCGGGAATCGGACCCGCGACCTCTCCCTTACCAAGGGAGTGCTCTACCACTGAGCCACAAGGGCCAAGGCGGCCGGAAACCAGCCACCCTGAAATTCAAACTTGACCACCGACGGAACGTGGAGCGGGAGACGGGAATCGAACCCGCGTCATCAGCTTGGAAGGCTGGGGTTCTACCATTGAACTACTCCCGCCCGAACAAACCGGCACCAGATGGCGCCGGCACACAGGGCGCGACTTCCCATTCGCACGCACATCACATCGGTCGCTGGTGGAGGAGGCTGGATTCGAACCAGCGTACGCGTAAGCGGGCAGATTTACAGTCTGCTGCCTTTAACCACTCGGCCACCCCTCCATAGCGCAGCCCGCGATTATGCCATGGTTTCATGGCAGCCGCGCAGCCGCCCCCTCCGTCGCCATCCCTGTCACCACACCACCGGCGGCAAACCCTGGCCGGCCAGCCAGGCGTTGGCCTGCTCAAAATGGCCGCAGCCGATGAACGGTATCGGGCCGCGCCGCGCCGACAGCGGCGAGGGGTGATTGGCACAGAGCACCCTGTGACGACCGGCGTCAATGAAGGCCGCCTTTTTCTGGGCGTGGGCGCCCCAGAGCATGAACACCTTGGGGCCGGCCCCCTCGCTGCACCGGCGAATCACCGAATCGGTCAGGGTTTCCCAGCCCCTGCCGGCATGGCTGGCGGGTAGGCCCTCTTCCACTGTCAGACAGGTGTTGAGCAGCAAGACGCCTTGCCGCGCCCAGCGCACCAGGGATCCATCGGTCGGCGCGGGAGCGCCCAGGTTGCGCTGCAATTCCAGCAGCATGTTGCGCAGACTGGGTGGCACCTTGGTGCCTGGTGCCACGGAGAACGCCAGGCCCTCGGCCTGGCCGGGTCCGTGGTAGGGATCCTGGCCGAGGATCACCACCCGGACATCCTCTGGCGCCGCAAGTTCCAGGGCACGCAAGGGCCGGGGCGGGTAGATCACGGCGCCATGGGCCAGCCGCTCGGTCAGAAACCGGCACAGGCCCTGCCCATGTGGTGACCCCCAGAAATCGGCCACCAGACCCGCCCAACCGGTCTGGACCCGCCAGCTCGCCGGATCGACCGAAGTCAGACGCGGTGCCTGCCAGTCAAAGCCTGCCTGCACCGTCACCTCAGGCGAACAGCTCGGCCAGGGCCAGCCCCGGTTCGGGCGAGCGCATGAAGGCCTCGCCCACCAGGAAGGCGTTGACGCCCGCGGCACGCATTGTTTGCACATCGTCGCGGGCCAGGATGCCGGACTCCGTGATCAGCAGGCGGTCAGCGGGCACGTCCGGCAGCATGTCCAGCGTGGTCTGCAGCGTCACCTCGAAAGTGCGCAGGTTGCGGTTGTTGATGCCCAGCAGCGGCGTCCTGAGCTTGAGGGCCCGTTGCAGTTCGTCGCGGTCATGCACTTCCACCAGCACCGCCATGTTCAGGTCGAACGCGATCGCCTCCAGCTCGGCCATGCGGGCGTCGTCCAGGCAGGCCGCGATCAGGAGGATGGCGTCGGCACCCATGGCCCGCGCCTCGTAGACCTGATAGGGGTCGACCATGAAATCCTTGCGCAGCACTGGAAGGTCGCAGCTGGCGCGCGCCTGCTTGAGGTAGTCTGGACTGCCCTGAAAAAACTGGCGGTCGGTCAGCACCGACAGGCAGGCCGCGCTCACAACACCGTCGCCCTCGGCATAGCTCTGGGCGATGTCGGCGGGGATGAAGTCCTCACGCAACACGCCCTTGCTGGGGCTGGCCTTCTTGACTTCGGCGATCACCGCAGCCAGGCCGGCGGCGATCCTGGCGCGCAGGGCGCCTTCGAAGTCGCGCGTGAGCACACGGCTCTCGGCGTCGAAGCGCACCACGTCGAGCGGCTTTCTTTTTTGCGCCGCGGCAATTTCCTCGTGCTTGACGGCCACGATCTTCTGCAGGATGTCACTCATGTCGCCGCCCCGGTTCAGGCCACAAAGGCCTTGAGCTGCTCGAGCTTGGTCAGCGCCGCGCCACAAGCGAGCGTGCGGCGCGCCAGCGCGATGCCCTCGCTCATGTCGTCCACCACGTTGGCGGCGTACAGCGCCACGCCGGCGTTGAGCGAGACGATCTCGCTGGCCGCCTTGAAGGCCGGGTCGTCGCGGTTCTCCAGCACGCCCATCAGCATCTGGCGCGAGGCCTCGGGCGTTTCCACGCGCAGCGCGCGGCTGCTGGCCATGGTCATGCCGAAGTCCTCGGGGTGGATCTCGTACTCCGTGATCTCGCCGTCCTTTAGCTCACCCACCAGCGTGGCCGCTCCCAGCGAAACCTCGTCCATGCCGTCGCGGCCATAGACCACCACGGCGTGCTCGGCGCCCAGGCGCTGCAGCGCGCGCACCTGGATGCCCACCAGGTCGGGGTGAAACACCCCCATGAGGATGTTGGGCGCCGACGCCGGATTGGTCAGCGGACCCAGGATGTTGAAGATGGTCTTGATGCCCAGTTCGCGCCGCACCGGGGCCACGTTCTTCATGGCCGGGTGGTGGTTGGGCGCGAACATGAAGCCCACTCCGACCTGCTCGATGCAGCGCGCGATCGCCTCGGGCGGCAGGTTGATGTTGACGCCCAGGCTCTCCAGCACGTCGGCGCTGCCGCTCTTGCTCGACACGCTGCGCCCGCCGTGCTTGCTCACGCGCGCGCCCGCCGCGGCCGCCACGAACATGGCACAGGTGGAGATGTTGAAGGTGTGCGAGCCGTCTCCACCGGTGCCCACGATGTCGACCAGGTGTGTCTTGTCGGCCACGTGCACCTTGGTGGAAAACTCGCGCATCACCTGCGCGGCGGCGGTGATCTCGCCGATGGTCTCTTTCTTTACGCGCAGGCCGGTGATGAAGGCCGCCATCATGACCGGCGACATCTCGCCGCTCATGATGAGGCGCATGAGGTGCAGCATCTCGTCGTGAAAAATCTCGCGGTGCTCGATGGTGCGCTGCAGGGCTTCCTGCGGGGTGATCTTGTGGGCGGAGGTGGGCGACATGGGGTCTCCAGTGAAACGCTTTTATGGGGCGGGATTGTCGGTCATGGCGAGCCTCAGGCCGAAGCCCACGAAGAGCAGGCCGGCGGCGCGGTCCATCCAGTGCATGGCGCGCTGCACAGTCTGCACGCGGCGCGCGGCCCAGGCGGCCAGCCAGGCGTAGCCGAAGTTGATCGGCAGCGAATTGAGGTTGAAGATCAGCCCCAGCAGCAGGAAGGTCAGCGCCTTGTGCGGCGCATCGGGCGCGATGAACTGGGGCACGAAGGCCAGGAAGAACAGCGCAACCTTGGGATTGAGCACATTGGTGAGGAAGCCGCGGCGGAACACGCGCCATAGGTCCACTTCGGTCGCGCCCGAGCCCAGATCCAGCGGCGCGGCCCTCGACAGCAGCAAGCGCACGCCCATCCATAGCAGGTAGGCCGCGCCGATCCACTTGAGCACCGTGAACGCGGTGGCCGACGTGGCCAGCAGCGCGCTCACACCGATGGCGGCCGCGAACACGTGCACAAAGCAGCCACTGACAATACCCAACGCCGCCACGATGCCAGCGCGCACGCCGCTGCGCAGCGCGTTGGTGACGATATAGAGCACGTCCGGGCCAGGTGTGAGGTTGAGCAGCCAACCGGCCGCGATGAAGAGCAGGAGGTGCGGCAGGTCGGGCATGGTCGCCTCCCTATCAGTAGACGGCCGTTCCCGCCGCTCGGGTCGTCCCGGCGGCCGGGCCGTGTTCGAAGAACGTCTTGACGCTGGCGATGGCGCGGTCGATGCCGGCCGCGTCCACGTCGAGATGGGTGACGAAACGCAGGCCGATCAGGCCTGTGGCGAGCACGCCGTCGCGCGCCAGGTGCGCCAGCAGATCGGGGCCGCGCCCATTCGCCACGTCCACGAACACGATGTTGGTTTGCGCAGAGCGCACGGCCAGGCCATCGATGCCGGCCAACCCCTGCGCCAGCCGCTGCGCCAGCGCGTGGTCGTCGGCCAACCGGCGCACGTGGTGATCCAGTGCATGGTGCGCCGCGGCCGCGAGCAAGCCCGACTGGCGCAGCCCGCCGCCCAGCATCTTGCGCCACCGCAGCGCACGGCGGATCAGGTCTTTTGAGCCGCACAGCGCCGAGCCCACGGGCGCGCCCAGGCCCTTGCTGAAACACACCGAGACGCTGTCGAAACGGTCCACGATGCCGCGCACGGCGGCGTAGGGATCGCCGCCCGTGGCCACCGCTGCGTTGAACACGCGCGCGCCGTCCAGGTGCACCGCCAGGCCGTGCTCGCGCGCCAGCGCCGTGGCCTGGTCCAGGTAGTCGGCCGACATCGGATGGCCGTTCCAGGTGTTCTCCAGGCACAGCAGGCGCGTGCGCGCAAAGTGCGGGTCGTCGGGTTTGATCGCGGCGGCGATATCGGCCAGCTGCATCTGCCCGCGGGCGTCCTGCACGAGCGGCTGCGGCTGGATGCTGCCCAGCACCGCCGCGCCGCCGCCTTCGTAGCGGTAGGTGTGCGCGTTCTGGCCGACAAGGTACTCGTCGCCGCGCTCGCAGTGCGACAGCATGGCGCACAGGTTGCTCTGTGTGCCACTGGGCATGAACAGCGCGGCCTCCTTGCCGGTGACCGCGGCGACGCGTTCCTGCAGCGCCTGCACCGACGGGTCGTCGCCAAACACGTCGTCGCCCAGCGGCGCGGTCATCATGGCCTCGCGCATGGCGGCCGTGGGCTGCGTGACGGTGTCGCTGCGAAGGTCGACGGTCTTCATGCCTGCTCCAGGAAGTTTTTCAGCATCGCGTGCCCGTGCTCGGTGAGGATGCTCTCGGGGTGGAACTGCACGCCTTCGATGGCCAGCGTCTTGTGCTTCACGCCCATGATCTCGCCGTCGGGTGTCCAGGCCGTGACGTCGAGGCTATCGGGGCAGCTCGCGCGCTCGATGGCCAGCGAGTGGTAGCGGTTCACCGTGAACTGCGCGGGCAGGTTCGCGAACACGCCCTGTTGCGTGGTGGTGATCTGCGAGGTCTTGCCATGCATGAGTTCCTGCGCGCGGACGATCCTGCCGCCAAACGCGGCGCCGATGCTCTGGTGGCCGAGGCACACACCCAGGATGGGCAGCTTGCCCGCGAAATGCTGGATGGCCGCGACCGAGATGCCGGCCTCGGCCGGCGAGCACGGTCCGGGCGAGATCACCAGCCGGTCAACCTGGCCAGCGTCCAGCCGCGCTTGGATGTCCTCCACGGTGATTTCGTCGTTGCGGAACACGCTCACCTCGGCACCCAGCTCACCGAAGTACTGCACGATGTTGTAGGTGAACGAGTCGTAGTTGTCGACCATCAGCAGGCGCACGGTTTTCATTCCAGGCCCTCCTCGACCAGTTCGGCCGCTCGCAGCAGCGCGCGCGCCTTGTGCTCGGTTTCCCTCCATTCCATCTCGGGTACCGAATCGGCCACCACGCCGGCCGCCGCCTGCACGTAGAGCGTCTGCTCCTTGATGATGCCGGTGCGGATGGCGATGGCCACGTCCATGTCGCCGGCATAGCTGAGGTAACCGCAGGCGCCACCGTAGATGCCGCGCTTGGTCGGCTCGAGCTGGTCGATCAGTTCCATGGCATGCACCTTGGGCGCGCCAGTCAGCGTGCCCGCCGGGAACGTGGCCTTGAGCACATCCATGCTGGTCATGCCCTCGTTGAGCATGCCCTCGACGTTGCTGACGATGTGCATCACGTGGCTGTAGCGTTCCACCGCAAAGGCCTCCGTCACCTTGACGGTGCCGATCTTCGCGATGCGCCCGATGTCGTTGCGCGCCAGGTCGATGAGCATGACGTGCTCGGCGCGTTCCTTGGGGTCGTTGATCAACTCCAGTTCGGTGGCCTTGTCCTGCTCGGGCGTGGCGCCGCGCGGACGCGTGCCGGCCAGCGGGCGGATGGTCACCTTGGTGCCCTCGACCGTGTTTTCCTGCCGCACCAGGATCTCGGGCGACGCGCCCACCACGTGGAAATCCCCGAAGTGGTAGTAGTACATGTAGGGCGACGGGTTGAGCGAGCGCAGCGCGCGGTACAGGCTCAGCGGCGACTCGGTGTACGGCTTCTTGATGCGCTGCCCCACCTGCACCTGCATAAAGTCGCCCGCGGCGATGAGCTCCTTGGCGCGCTCCACGGCAGCGAGGTAGTCGGCCTTGGCGAAGTCGCGCTCGGCCGGGTATCCCTGGCTGGGCTTGACCACCGGCGCGCTCACCGAATACTTCAGCGCCTCGCGCAGTTCGCGCAGCCGCTTCTTGGCGCTGGCATAGGCTTCGGGCTGGGCCGGGTCGGCGTAGACGATCAGGTAGAGCTTGCCCGAGAGGTTGTCGATCACCGCCAACTCCTCGCACTGCAGCAGCAGGATGTCCGGGCAACCCAGCGTGTCGGGCGCACAGGTTTGCTCCAGCTTCTTTTCGATGTGTCGCACCGCGTCGTAGCCGAAATAGCCGGCCAGGCCGCCGCAGAAGCGCGGCAGACCCGGGCGCAGCGCCACCTTGAAACGCTGCTGGTAGGCAGCGATGAAATCCAGCGGATTGCCGTGCGCGGTTTCGATCACCGCACCGTCGCGCACCACCTCGGTCTTCGCCTCGGCCCCGAAGCCCGTGGCGCGCAGCAGCGTGCGCGCGGGCAGGCCGATGAAGCTGTAGCGCCCGAAGCGCTCGCCGCCCACCACCGATTCCAGCAAGAAGCTGTATTTGCCGTCGCCGCGCCCGTGCGCGAGCTTGAGGTAGAGCGAGAGCGGGGTTTCCAGGTCCGCGAAGGCTTCGGCCATCAGCGGGATGCGGTTGTAGCCCTGCTGGGCCAGGCTCTTGAATTCCAGTTCCGTGATCATGTTGATGCTTTCCATCGGCCTCGCCGCTCGTCGTTCATCGACACAGGGGGCTCGGCGCCGGGTTCCTCGTCATCCGGACAGGCAACTGCCGGGCTCTGGGTGGGGCGACAGTGGCGGCGTGTGGCGCGCGCGGACTGTGCAGACCCCGGGGGAAGGTGCACGTTTACGCTGGCTTGCGCCAGGGCCAGGCTCCCCGGCCATTGCGGCGCGGCAGATCACCTGATGAGGATGTGCGTGGGTTCAACATGGAGCGCGCAGTGTAGCAAAGCCAGCAGGCGCGTGCGCCTTGTCACGCCACCAAGCTTTGGTTTTACGGCCAAACCCTGATGCCGCGGGCCGGCCTTGCCGGGACAATTCGAGAAAAGCGAACGGACGTTCGTTTTTTTGTGTCCACTCTCCTTTCCCTGCCCCTTCCGACTCCCACCATGAAAATGTCCTTTGTGTCTTCGCTGTTGCGCCGCGCACCCGCCCTGGCGCTCGTTTCCCTGCTGCTGGGCGCCGCGCCCGGCCAGGCCGCCACCGTTGAACTGGGTGGGGTCCGGCTCGAAGAGCGCATCACCGTGGCCGGCAGCCCGCTGCTGCTCAATGGCGCGGGCATTCGCTACAAGGCGGTGTTCAAGGTCTACACCGCAGGCCTGTACCTGGGCCAGAAGGCATCGACCACCGAGGCGGTGCTGGCCGCCAGCGGCCCCAAGCGCATGAGCATCACCATGCTGCGCGACATCGACTCGGCCGAACTGGGCAAGCTGTTCTCGCGCGGCATGGAAGACAACATGGACCGCGCGGCCTTCTCCAAGCTGATCCCCGGCGTTTTGCGCATGAGCCAGGTGTTCAGCGACCACAAGAAGCTCAAGGAGGGCGACAGCTTCCTCGTGGACTGGGTGCCCGGCACCGGCACGGTGCTCACCATCAAAGGCCAGGTCGAGGGCGCGCCCTTCAAGGAACCCGAGTTCTTCGACGCCCTCATGCGCATCTGGCTCGGGCCGAAACCGGCCGACTGGCAGCTCAAGGACGCCCTGCTCGGCAAGGCGCGTTGAACCGTCCCCGCGACGCGCGGGCACCCAGCGGTGCCGAACGGGCCATCGAGCGCGCCAGAATGGAGGTCCTTGCCCTCAAATTCATAGCACCATGATCCGTCGAACCCTGATGGCCGCATTGGCCGCCGCCGCTCTCCTGCCCGCCACCGGCATGCCGCAGAACGCCATCCAGCCCGGTGACATCGTGGTCGCGCAGATCGGCCCCTTTACCGTTCTGCCCGCGCCGGACCCCAAGGAACTCAACGAGGGCATCCGGGCCGCACTGGACGAGATCAACGCCCGCGGCGGCATCCAGGGCCGCCGGGTCGCGCTGATCACGCTCGACGACACCTACACCTACGACGGATTCCGCCAGCAGCTCGCGGTCGCCATGGAGAAAAAGCCCGTGGCCCTGCTGACGCCGCTGGGCTCGGCCACGCTCAAGGGCGTGCTCGACAACAAGCTGCTCGACAGCACCGACATCGTGATCCTCAACGCGGTGCCTGGCGCCAGCGTGCTGCGCGCGCCGGGGCACCCCAGGCTGTTCCACATCCGCGCGGGCGACGAGCAGCAGATCCACAAGATCGTGAACCACGCCCGCACGCTCAGCATCCGCTCCATGGGCGTGCTGTACCAGAACATCCCTATCGGCTCGTCCGGCCTGGCATCCGCGCGCGCCGCCGCGGCCGAACTCGGGGGCATCGACATCGTGGACGCGGCTTCATCCACCGACGCCGCGGCGATCGCGCAGGCGGCCAAGACCCTGGCGGCGGCCAACCCGCAATCGGCCCTGGTGGTGGGCGCGCCCAAGTTTGTCGGCGAGAGCATTGCCGCGCTGCGCAAGGCGGGTGTTTCGCAGCAGATCTTCACCCTGTCCTACCTGCCCGCGCCCGCGCTGATGAAGTTCGCCGGTGACGGCGCGCGCGGCGTGGGCATCGCCCAGACCTACCCGAACCCGCGCGGTGCCACGCTGCCACTGCAGCGCGATTTTCGCGCCGCCATGGGCAAGACCCACCCCAACCTGCAGGCCTACACCACCTTCCACATGGAAGGCTATGTGACCGCGCGGGTGTTCGCCGAAGCCGCGCGCCGCAGCCGCGGCCTCACGCCCGCCGGCATCGCACAGGCACTGCAGGGCATGGGCGAGGTCGACCTGGGCGGCTTCCGCGTCAACTTCGCCAAGGGCAATCTGGGCAGCAGTTGGGTGGACATCGGCGTGGTGTCCGGCGACGGCAAGCTGCTCTACTGAGCCAGGGCGCCCGACAGCAGGCCGGGCAGACTGTCGAGGCGGTCCACAAACGCGTCGGCGTCGACGGCGCGCACCGGCTCGCCGTGGTTGTAGCCATAGGTGACCAGCACCACCGGGCAACCGGCGGCGCGCGCGGCGATGGCGTCGTTCTGCGAGTCCCCCACCATCAGCGTGCGTGCCGGCGCGCTGCCCAGGGCCTCGCAGGTCTTGCGCAAGGGCAGCGGGTCGGGCTTGGTGCGCGCGAAGCTGTCGCCGCCAAACACATGGGCGAAGAAGCCGACCAGGCCTTTGGCCTGCAGCAGCGGGCGCGCGAACGCCAGCGGCTTGTTGGTCAGACAGGCCAGCGGCAGACCCAGCCCGCGCAGCGCGGTGAGGCCTTCAACCACGCCAGGGTAAACCGCGCTGTGCTGGCCATTGATGGCGAGGTAGTGCGCCTGGTAACGCGCCCAGGCCTCGGGCTGCCTGCGGGCCGCCTCATCGGCGCGCAGACCGCCGTGCACCAGCGCCGAGTGAATCAGGTGTGCCGATCCCTTGCCCACCATGCGTTCGATGTCGGCGCGGGTGACGGTGGGCCGGCCCAGATCCTTCAACGTCTCGTTCAGGGCGACATCGAAATCGCCCAGCGTGTCCACCATCGTGCCGTCGAGATCCACGATCAAGGCCCCCACGCTCCACCGCTTCGCGGGTCGCTGCCCCCCGAGGGGGCTGGCCGGGCTTGGGAGCGGCCCGGCGCCCGACCCCGCGCCGCCGTTCTCCATCACTTCAGGGCCGCGCGCATCTGGTCGATCACGGTCTTGTAGTCCGGCTTGCCGAAGATCGCGCTGCCGGCCACGAACGTGTCCGCGCCCGCGTCGGCCACGCGGCGGATGTTGTCGGTCTTGATGCCGCCGTCCACCTCGAGCCGGATGTCCTTGCCGCTGGCCTCGATGCGCCGGCGTGCGTCTTCGATCTTGCGCAGCGCCGAATCGATGAAGCTCTGGCCGCCAAAGCCGGGGTTGACGCTCATGATCAGGATCAGGTCGATGTCGTCGATCAGCCAGTCCAGCACGTCCAGCGGCGCGCCGGGGTTGAAGGTCAGCCCCGCCTTGCAGCCTTTGGCCTTGATGGCCTGCACACTGCGGTGGACATGGGCGCTGGCATCGGGGTGAAAGCTCACCAGGTCGGCACCGGCGTCGATGAAGGCGCCGGCCAGCGCGTCCACCGGCTGGATCATCAGGTGCACGTCGATCGGCACGGGCGTGCCGTCGGGCTTCTTCGCGTGCGGCTTGAGCGCCTGGCAGATCATGGGCCCGAAGGTCAGGTTGGGCACGTAGTGGTTGTCCATCACGTCGAAATGGATCCAGTCGGCGCCGGCGGCGATGACGTTCTTCACTTCCTCGCCCAGCCGGGCGAAGTCGGCGGACAGAATGGACGGGGCGATGCGGTACGGGGTGGGAGACGCGGACATGGGCAGAAGGCGGGCGTGGGGTGTCGGGATCGGGGCGGAAGCCCACATTCTCGCAGGGCCACGGCACCGTCGCAGGGGCGCGGTAACATGCCTGCCATGCCGAAATACCTGTTCACCTGCGAGGTTGAACCCCAGTACCTGAGCGAGCAGTCGTCGCCCGAGGAAGACCAGTACGCCTTCGCCTACACCATCACCATCACCAACACGGGCGAGGTGACGGCACAGCTGATCGCGCGGCACTGGATCATCGACGACGCGCGCGGCCACACCGAGCAGGTCAAGGGCCTGGGCGTGGTGGGCCACCAGCCACTGCTGCGGCCGGGCGAATCGTTCCAGTACACCAGCGGCACGCGCCTGGCCACGCCCACCGGCAGCATGCGCGGCAGTTTTTTCTGCGTGGCCGAGGACGGCGAACGCTTCGAGGCCCCGGTGCCCGAATTCGACCTGCGCGCGCCCGGCGCGGGCCAGGCCCCCTCGCGCGTGCTGCACTGAGCGCGCGTTCTCGCCCGCCCGCCCCATGGACGCCGCCACCCTGCTCGGCAGCCTGAACCCGGACGCGCCACTGGCGCACCGCCACCTGTGGCTGATGGACGCGCTGCAGTGGGTGCGTGGCGAAGGCAAGGACACTCAGGCCAGCGTGGCGCGGGTGCGGGACTTCCTTGATGCCGTCGAGGCCGACCCTGTTGGCCGCGCGCGCTGGCGCCGCTGGTGGGCCCGCTTCACCGGCACGGTGGACCTCACGCCCTTGCTGGCCGACCACGGTTTCGCGCCACGCACCGCCTTCCTGAGCGAGTTCGGCAACCGTCTGCGCAAGAAGGTGCTTCCCGGCACGCCCGAGACCACCAACATGGCCGAGCTGTTCGACCTGCTGCTGCCTTCGCGCTTCGACGTGCGCTGGCTCAAGGCGCTCGACAGCGCCACGCTGCAGCGTGTGCGCGCCGTGCTGGGCGCGCCGCCCGAGAGTGCCGCCCATGGTGACGAGGCCGCGCCATCGCCCGACGGTTTCTGGCACGCGGCGCTGATGGATGCGCTGATCTTCTGTGTGAGCCAGATCACCGCCACCGGCTTCGCCGACGAGATCCGGGGCCGCATGTCGCCCGAGGCGCGCGCCAGCCGCCCCTTCCACGAACTGCCGACGCACTTCGAGACCCTGCGCCGCCAGATCCTGGCGCACGGCGCGCGCAGCGAACAGGCGCTGGCCGCTGCCGACGTGCTGCGCCAGCAGCTCGACGCCTGCCGCCACGCGGCCTACACCGTGTACTCGCACCTGGAGGAACACGGCGTGTCGGTGGGCATCGTGTTCCGCCTGCGCCAGCTGCGCGAGCGCATCGTGCGCGTGAAGGAACTGCTCGACTGCCTGCAGTCGGACCGGCCCGAACGCGCCACCGCGGCGCTGCTGGCCGACCTGGCCCAGGTCGGCCTGGACAACCGCAGCATCCGCGCACTGATCGCGAGCAGCTCGCACCTGACGGCGGCCAAGGTGGCCGAGCGCAGCGCCGAAAGCGGCGAACACTACATCACGCGCGACAGCACCGAGTACCGCGCGATGCTGCGCAAGGCCGCCGGCGGCGGCGCCCTGCTGGGGCTGACGACCTGGATCAAGTTCGCGCTCTATGGCCTGGGCCTCACGGCCTTCTGGGGCGGCTTCGCCAACGGCCTGAACTACGCCTTCTGGTTCGTGGTCATCATGCTGCTGCACCTCACGGTGGCCACCAAGCAGCCCGCCGTCACCGCGCCGGCCATGGTGGCCAAGCTGCGCGACATCAAAGCGCCCGGCGCGGTGCGCCGCTTCGTCGACGAGGTGGCCAACCTGTTCCGCTCGCAGATCGCCGCCATCGTGGGCAACATCGGCCTGGTCATCCCGGTCGTGGCGCTCATCAGCCTGGGGCTGCAAGCGCTGACCGGCCAGACCATGGTGGACGCGGACAAGGCGCGCCATGTGCTGCGCGACGTGCACCTGCTCGGACCCACCGTGCTGTTCGCGGCCTTCACCGGTGTGCTGCTGTTCGCCTCCAGCATCGTGGCGGGCTGGGTGGAGAACTGGTACGTGTTCCACAAGCTCGACTCGGCGATGACGCACAACCCGCGCGTCACGGCCTCCCTGGGGCGCGAGCGCGCCGCGCGCTGGGCCGACTTCATGCGCCGCAACATCTCGGGTCTGGCGGCCAACGTCTCGCTGGGCTTCATGCTGGGCCTGGTGCCGGCCTTTGCCGTGTTCTTCGGGCTTGGACTGGATGTGCGCCACGTCACCCTCTCGGCGGGCCAGGTCAGCGCCGCGGCCATGGCCCTGGGCTGGGAGGTGCTCACCCTGCCCGCGTTCTGGTGGGCCGTGGCCGGTGTGCTTGCCATCGGGCCGATCAACCTGGGCGTGAGCTTCTACCTGGCCTTCCGCCTGGCGCTGCGGGCGCAGAACATCAGCGAGGTCAACCGCCAGCTCATCCGCGCCGCGATCAAGCGCCGCATCCGCTCGGCGCCGCTGAGCTTCGTGCTGCCGCCGCGCGACGCGGTCGTCGACGAGGACGATGCGACACCACCGCCCGACGCCAACCCGGCGCGCGACGCGCCCGCCTCCAATGGGTGAGTTCGAGCTGATCCGGCGGTACTTCCAGCGCCCGCAGTCCCCGGCGGGCGCGGTGGTGCTGGGCATCGGCGACGACTGCGCGCTGCTGGAACCCAGCCCGGGCCACCAGCTGGCGATCTCCAGCGACATGCTGGTCGAGGGCAGACACTTCTTCGCCAACGTGGCCCCCGAAGCGCTGGGCCACAAGGCCCTGGCGGTGAACCTGAGCGACCTCGCCGCCATGGGCGCCCGCCCGCTGGGCTTCACGCTGGCGCTGGCCCTGCCGCAGGCCGACGACGCCTGGCTGGCCGCCTTCGCGCAAGGCCTGTTTGCCCTGGCCGACGCCCACGCCTGCCCGCTGGTGGGCGGCGACACCACACGCGGCCCGCTCAACCTGTGCGTCACGGTCTTCGGTGAAGTGCAACCGGGCCGGGCCCTGCGGCGCGACGCCGCGCAAGCCGGCGACGATTTGTACGTGAGCGGCCGCACCGGCGAGGCGCGGCTGGCGCTGGAGTTGATGCGCGGCACCGACTGGGCCGTCGCCGCCTGCGGCAAGGAAGCACTGACCCGCCAAGCGGGGCTGCGCGAGCGGCTGGAGCGTCCTGCGCCGCGCAATGCGCTCGGCATGGCGCTGGCGGCGGTGGACGGCGCGCACGCCACGATCGATGTGAGCGACGGCCTCGCTGGCGACCTCGACCACATCCTGCAGGCCAGCGGCATGGGCGCCGAGATCGAGCTCGCCGCGCTGCCGGTGGCGCCGGCCTTGCGGGACCTGCCCGAGGCACAGCGGCTGGAATGCCTGCTGGCCGGTGGCGACGACTACGAACTGCTGTTCACCGCCGCCCCCGCTGCGCAAGCCGCCGTGCAGGCCGCCGCGCAGGCCAGCCAGACGCCAGTGACGCGCATCGGCCGCATCAAGGAGCGCCCGGGCCTGCGGTTGCTGGACGCGTCAGGCCAGACGGTGTCACTCACCGCACGCAGCTTCGATCACTTCGTGGGCGACTAGGCCCCCAGCAGCGCGGCACTGATCTCGCGCACGCGCCGCTGGTCCAGGCGCCGCGCATCCACCCACACGAAACGCCCGGGCGGCGCCGCCGCCACGTCGGCCTCGGCCACCGCGCGCTCGGTGCGCGCGTCGCACAGCAGCACCACGCGCCGCAGATGCGACGCCGCCGCGAGCACGCCGAGTTCGTGGCGGCAGCCCTGGTTGCGCGCCTGGAAGCCGCGCAGGTCCATCAGCACCACGTCGGCCTGGCGCACCAGCGCCGCCAGCGCCGCCTGCCAGGTGCTGTCGAAGCAGTAACACTCGTTGACGCGGTAGCGCCCGTCGGGGTCAGGCGCGAGGTCGAAGTCGCGCAGGCGCTCGCCGAGCTGTGCCTCGCTGGCAACGAAGCGGTCCGCCAGCCGACCGTTGAGGAAGGTGAACAGGTCGTCGGGGTCGAGCGTGCGGCTGAGCAGGTCGGTACCGGCGATCAGCACCGTGTTGCCCGAGAGGCGCCAGCGCTCGACCACGCGGTCGAACAGGGCCTGCACGCCCGCGTCCTGCTGGAACACGCGCAGCACGAGCAAGGTCGCCGGCACGCCCGTGGGCGCGAGCCAGCCCTGCAGCGCCCAACCCGCCAGTGGTATCCACAACCAGGGCAGCAACTGCGTGAGCCCGATCATCCCCGCGCCCTGCAGCGCGGGCAGCGCGGTGGCGGCCAGCACCACGAACCAGTAGGCCGCCATGAGGTACCAGAGGTCGGAGAAACGTTTGGCGCGGTAGGCACCGGCCAGCCCGCGCGCGATGGCCCAGGCCGGCCAGGCCAGCAGCAGCCAGGGCGCCAGCGCCAACAGCACGATGGCGGGGACCGCGCCCACGCCACCCACCAGCGCGATCAGCCAGCGCGGCGGGTCGTCCACGCCGCTCGCCAGGATCTGCAGCGCCAGCACCGACGCGCCCGCCAGCAGCAAGAAGATCGGCAGCAGGTAGGGCGCCACGGCCCGGATGCGGCCGCTCGCGCCGATCAGCAGCGTGACCGCCACCGGGATCAGCACCAGCCCGCCCAGCCAGGTGAGCGAGTCGGTCAGCGGCTGCGGCGAAATCGAGCGCCAGGTGACAAGAGCGAGCATCGCCAGCAGGTACAGGCCGATCGCGCCCAGCGTGCGCAGCCATGACCAGCGCCGCAGCAGGCCCCAGCACAGGGCCATCGGCCAGGCGTAGACGGTGCCCAGCGTGAGCGCGCGGCCCGGGCTGAGCAAGGTCGGATCGCCGTACACGAACAGCAGCGCCAGCACCGATTGCGTGATACCGATCAGCAGGCTCAGCCCTCCCAGAAGAAGGGCGTAACGCCAGGCCGCGCGGCGGTTGGCGTCGGGATCGAGGCGAGCGGACGTGCGCTGGGCGACCTGGGGTGGCGGCACGGGCGCGGCCTGCGCCACATCGGGCGCGGGCGCGCGCCGCATCAGCGCCAGCATGCGGCGCCGGTACAGGCCCGAGACCGCCCAGGAGGCGATGGCGGTGAGCAGCACACCGAGCATCAAGGCGGTGAGAATCGCGCCGGTGTCCATGCCCTGCCCTCCTTGCGCCGGATGCGTGCCCGGCGACGCCGCAGTATCGCGCCGCGCGCACGGTGCCACAAGCAGGCGCCCCGATAATCGCGCCATGCCCGAAACCCCCGCCGCCGACCCGACTGCCGGCGTCCCCCTGCCCCACCCGACCTGGCGTTTCCTGCTGGCCCATCCGGCCCACTTCATCGCGCTCGGTGCGGGTGCGGGCCTGAGCCGCTTCGCCCCGGGCACCGCCGGCACGCTGTGGGCCTGGGTCGCTTTCCTGCTGCTGGAGCCGCTGCTGACGCCGCCGGGCTGGGCCCTGCTGATCGGCGCGTCCACGCTGGTGGGCTGGTGGGCCTGCACCGTCACCGCGCGGCACATGCACATCGCCGACTCGGGCCACATCGTGTGGGACGAGGTGGTGGCCTTCTGGCTCGTACTGTGGCTGGTCTCGCCCACGGACTTCTGGGGCCAGTTGGCGGCGTTCCTGATCTTCCGCCTGTTCGACATGGTCAAGGTCGGCCCCATGGCCTGGGCCGACCAGACCTTCAAGGGATTCGGCCCGCGCGGCGGCTTTGGCATCCTGCTCGACGACTTCGCCGCCGCCTTCTGCACCCTCATCGTCATCGCCCTGTGGCGCGTCTGAACCATGAAACACATTGCTGATCTGGTGACCGCGCTCGCACGCGAACTCAAGGCGCGCGGCCTGATGATGGCCACGGCCGAGAGCTGCACCGGTGGCCTGATCGCCGGCGCCTGCACCGACCTGTCGGGCTCCAGCGACTGGTTCGAGCGCGGCTTCGTCACCTACTCCAACGCCGCCAAGCACGAGCTGCTGGGCGTGCCCGTGGCGCTGATCGAACAGCACGGCGCGGTGAGCGAACCGGTGGCGCGCGCCATGGCCGCAGGCGCACTCGAGCACTCGCCCGCGCAGCTCGCCGTGGCCGTCACCGGCGTGGCCGGGCCCACCGGCGGCAGTGCCGACAAGCCCGTGGGCACGGTCTGGTTCGGCTGGGCCACGCCCGAAGGTGTGTTCACCGAACACCAGCGCTTCGATGGCGACCGTGCCGCCGTGCGCCAGGCCACGGTGCGCCACGCGCTGGCGGGACTGTTGCAGCGGTTGCCGTAGCGGCCAGGCACCCGTGTCCGGCCGGCAGCGCTGCCTACAACATGGCGTGCGACAACCTCAGTACTAAAGGCTGGCTATCATATGGCGGCGATTTTCCCGCATATGCAAGACAGGCAAGCACATGAATGCAGAAGAAGCGCCCCCCACGGCCGTCGCAAGAGCGGGCCGCTACATCCGGCAGTCCACCGGCTACCGTGCGTTTGTGCCGGCGCCGTTGCCGCCCCGGCCTCCGCTGAACCTCAGCGGGGACATTGCGGCCTTGCTGTCCACGGCCGACCGGGCCCTCGGTCGCCTGGACGGGTCGGTGCTCACACTGCCGAACCCTGACCTTTTCGTCTTCATGTACGTGCGCAAGGAGGCGGTGCTGTCGAGCCAGATCGAGGGCACGCAGAGCTCCCTGCAGGACCTGTTGTCAGCCGAGGCGCAACTGTTCGACCTGGGCCTGCCCCGTGACGTGGATGAGGTGCTGAACTACGTGCGGGCAATGAACCACGGCCTGGGCCGACTGGCCGAACTGCCAGTGTCGGTGCGCCTGATCCGTGAGATTCATGCGCAGCTCATGGAAGGGGTGCGTGGCGGCCGCCTGCAACCGGGTGAGCTGCGCACCAGCCAGAACTGGATAGGCCCGCCCGGGTGCACCCTGGCCACCGCGACCTTTGTGCCCCCGCCACACCACGAAGTGCCGCAGGCGCTGGGCGACCTTGAACGGTTCCTGCACGCGCCCGACACCCTGCCGCCGCTCATCAAGATTGCGCTGGCCCATGTGCAGTTCGAGACCATCCACCCCTTTCTGGACGGCAACGGGCGGGTGGGGCGGCTGCTCATCACCTTCCTGCTGACCGAGTGTGGTGTGCTGCACAAGCCCGTGCTGTACCTGTCTCACTATTTCAAGCAGCACCGCCAAGCCTACTACGACCACCTGCAAGCCGTGCGTGAACGCGGTGACTGGGAAGGGTGGCTGACGTTTTTCCTGCGCGGTGTCATCGCTGTGGCGGGGGAAGCCGCTGGCACGGCGCGCAACATCCTGCAACTGCGCGAACAGCACCGTGCCGCAATCACTCAGCACCTGGGCCGTGCGGCAGGCAATGGCCACCGGGTGCTGGAATCGCTGTTCGACCGCCCCATTGTCTCGGTGGCCGATGTGCAGCAGCTGACGGGCACCACCTTCGCCGCGGCCAACACGCTGGTGGCCAGGCTGGTGGAGCAAGGCGTCTTGCATGAAATGACCGGCTACGCCCGCAACCGGCGCTTCCGGTACGCCCCCTATATCGCCCTGTTCAACGACGCGCCGCCCGAGGGGTCTGCATAAGCAACTTCACTTCTCTCTAAGGCTTTTCCTCCACGCACCGCTGCCTTCATAGCCAGATCATGGAACCGTTCAAGAACCTCATCAACCGGGACACCGTCGCCACCACGGGCCGGCACCTGCGGCGCGCCTGGCCGCGCTTCGATGTCAAGCGCTTCGAGGCGCAGGCCGCGACCGGGCTCGACGACCTGGAGTTCAAGGCGCGCGCCATGCAGCTGGCCGATGCGCTCGAAGCCACGCTGCCCGCCGATTTCCACGCCGCCTGCGAGACCCTGGAGGCCAGCCTTGCGCCGCCACTGGCGCTGGATGCGCAGGGCGAGCCGCTCAAGCTGGGCGAGGCGCAGGCCGACAGCGGTGTGGCCGGCTGGGCGCTGTGGGCCGCGGGCGAATTCGTCGCGCGGCGCGGCGTGGGCGACGCGGCGTCCGCGCAGCGGGGCCTGGCCTGCCTGCACGCGATCACGCAGCGCTTCACCGCGGAATTCGCGATCCGGCCCTTCATCCAGCGCCACCCCGGCCTGTCGCTCGACACGCTGGGCCAGTGGCTGAAAGACCCCAGCGCGCACGTGCGCCGCCTGGTGAGCGAGGGCAGCCGCCCGCGCCTGCCTTGGGGCCTGCGGCTGCAGGCGCTGGTGGCCGACCCCTCGCCCACGCTGCCGCTGCTGCGCGCGCTGCAGGACGACCCGAGCAGCTACGTGCGGCGCAGCGTGGCCAATCACCTCAACGACATCGCCAAGGACCACCCGGACCTGGTGGCGGCCTGGGTGCGCGAGCACCTGATCGGCGCGCCGGACGCCCGCAGCGCCTTGCTGCGCCACGCCAGTCGCGGCCTCATCAAGGCGGGCCACTCGCCCACGCTCGCGGCCTGGGGCCTGGCCAGCGGGCTCCGGGGCCAGGCGGCGCTCGCGCTGTCGGCGAAACGCGCCGCCGTTGGTGGCGAGATCGGCCTGCGCGTGCGGCTGCAGTCCAGCGCGCGCCAGCCGCAGCAGCTGGTGGTGGACTACGCGGTGCATCACGTGCGCGCCAACGGCGGCAGCTCGCCCAAGGTGTTCAAGGGCTGGAAGCTCACGCTCGGCGCGGGCGAGGCGCGCGCGCTGGACAAGCGCCACAGCCTGAAGCCCGTGACCACGCGCACGCTCTACCCCGGCACGCACCGCATCGAACTTCGGGTCAACGGCGTGGCGCTGGCCGAGGCGGCTTTTGAGCTCGTCGCCTGATCACGCCGGCAGGATGTGCGCTTCCAGCCCGCGCCGGGGCGAGGGTTCGACGGCCGGCGCGTAGCCCAGCCGCGCCCACATCTGCACCGTGAAGCGCGGCGCGGGCGCCGCCAGCAGCTGGTGGATGTCGGTGTAGGGCACCGCCTGCTCCGGGTACTCCTGAAGCGCCTGCGACAGGGGCTGCATCGACAGTCCAGCAGCGGTGGCGGCGAGCTGGGCGCGCGCATAGGCGCGACCGGCGTTGACCTGCGTGAAGCGGTCGTTGCCCTCGGTGACTAGCCAGAAGAAGGCGGGCGTGGCATCGATCTTCGCGTTGAAGTCCTCGATCTGGCTGGTGGTCGCGAAGCTGTCGGGGGCGGGTGCGACGCTGCGGTCGAACAGGCCAACGGCGTTGAGCGCGCGCACCATCGGGTCGTTGAGCGACAGGCCGTCGCGGTGCCGCGCAATTTCCTTCGGCCCCACGCGCAGCACGTGGAACGACTCCAGGATGGTGCGCGGCGTCGTCAGCTCGATGCGCCAGGCCTCCTTGGCAATGCGGCGGTGCGCCTGCAGCGCGTCGGCCTGCGCGTGGCCGACAAAACCCACACGGAACGGATGGGGCTGCACGCTGCCGGCGATGGCCTGCAGCGCCATGGCGTCCGGCTCGCGCGCTTCGTAGGCTTCGCGGTTGGTGCGGCGCTGGAAGATCTGCGCGAACAGCGGGTCGGGCCGCACCGACGCGTCCGCCACCAGGCGGATGCGCGCGGTGGGCCGCGCATCCAGCGTTGTCGGGCCGAAGGCGCCCTGCGGGAACAGCGTGACCTCCGCGCGCAGACCCCTCTGGCGCGCGGCCAGGTCCAGCAGTTCGATGAAGGTGCCCTGGCTCATCATCATCTGGCGCGAGAACGGGTCGGTCTCCGGCAGCAGGCGGTTGCGGTCGATGAACAGCGTGATCTCGTCGGGCACGCGCAGGTCCACCAGCCAGGACTGCAGGTTGTGCGAGTGCGGCGCGAGCAGCGCATGGCCCACCAGCCAGCGCCGCACATCGGCCTGCTCGCCCGGACCCTGCCAGGCGGCGATGGCCTCGGGCGGCAAGGCGCTGCTGCAGCCTCCCAGAGCGCCGGTGGCGGCCGCCGCGATCGCGCCACCGCCGAGCAGCCGGATGAAGCGCCGGCGGTCCACTTCGTGCGTCCTGACGTGCATGGGATATCTCCTGTTCGCGCCGAACCGCGGCGCCATGGGACGGATTGTGGAAGGCCGATCGCTCATACACAATTGACGATCGTCAAACATCTGCCATGCACAAATGCATACCAGCGATTTCAACTGGGCATTGATCCGCTCCTTCCTCGCCGCGCTGGACCGGGGCAGCCTCATGGCGGCCGCGCGCGCGCTCGCCACGACGCAACCGACGGTGGGCCGGCACATCGCCGAGCTGGAGGCGCAACTGGGCGTGTTGCTGTTCGAGCGCACCGGCCGCGGCCTGGTGCCGACCGAACACGCACAGCGGCTGGCCGGCCCGGCGCGCGCCATGGCCGGCGCGGCCGACCAGCTCGCGCGCCAGGCCTCGGGCGCGCAGCAGGCGGCGCGCGGTACCGTCCGCATCAGCGCCAGCCAGCCCGTGACCTGCGTGCTGCTGCCGCCGGTGCTGCTGCAGATGCGCCAGGCCTTGCCGGACATCCAGATCGAACTGGTGTCGAGCAACGCGGTGAGCAACCTGTTGCAGCGCGAGGCCGACATCGCCCTGCGCATGGTGCGGCCCGACCAGGCCTCGCTGCTGTGCAAGCGCGTGGGGCAGGTGGCCATCGGTGCCTACGCGCACCGCGACTACCTGCGCCGGCGCGGCACGCCGCGCGTGCCCGAGGACCTGTTCCAGCACGACCTGGTGGGCGACGACCGCCAGACCGACATCCGGCGCGGCTTCGCCGCCATGGGCTACGCGGTCGGGCGCGAACAGTTCGCCGTGCGCACCGACGACCTCAACGCCTACCAGGCCGCTGTCGGCGCGGGTCTGGGCGTGGGTTTCCTGCCGCGCTACGCGGCGCGGCGCAACCCCGATCTGGTGTCCTTGCTGCCCATGCTGGCCATTCCTCCGCTGCCCGTGTGGCTGGCGGTGCACCGCGAGATCCGCAGCAATCCACGCATCCGCCAGGTGTGGGACTTTCTCGCGCAGGCGATGCCGCCCGCGCTGGCCTGAACGCTTCGTCACCCGGCCCCGTCCGCACGCATACTTGCCTTCTTCCCACCGAAAGGCGCCACCACGATGCTCACCGTTCACCACCTCAACAACTCGCGTTCGCAGCGCGTGCTCTGGTTGCTCGAAGAAATGGGCACGCCCTACGAGATCCGCCGCTACGAACGCGACCGCAAGACCATGCTGGCCCCGCCCGAGTTGCTGCAAGTGCACCCGCTGGGCAAGTCACCGGTGGTGACCGATGGCAAGACCACGGTGGCCGAATCGGGCGCGATCCTGGAGTACCTGGTCGAGCAATATGGCGAAGGCCGGTTCGCGCCCCAGGCGGGCACGCCCTCATTCCTGCGCTACCGCTACTGGATGCACTACGCCGAAGGCTCGCTGGCCACGCCGCTGCTGCTGCAGCTGGTGTTCGACCAGATCGAGCGCAAGAGCCCGCTGATCGTGCGGCCCGTGGCCAAGGCGATCTCGTCCCAGGTCAAAGGCCTGCTGGTCACGCCCAACCTGAAGCGGCACTTCGACTACCTCGAGGCCGAGCTGGCGGAACACGGCCCGTGGTTCGCGGGCCGCTCGTTCAGCGCGGCCGACGTGCAGATGAGCTTCGGCATCGAAGCCGCCGCCGCGCGCGGCCTGCTCAAGAACCGCCCCAAGCTCGCCGACTGGCTGCGCCGCATCCACGAGCGGCCCGCCTACCAGCGCGCGCTGGAACAGGGCGGGCCGTACGACCTCTCGTCGTTCTAGGGCCTCACCCCAGCTTGAACGGCAGCTCGCGCAGCGGCTTGCCCGTCAGGCGCGCGATGGCGTTGGCGAACGCCGGTGCCAGCGGTGGCACGCCGGGTTCGCCCACGCCGGTGGGGGCGTCCGCGCTGGGCACGATGTGCACGGCAATGGCCGGCATGTCGGTGATGCGGGGCACCACGAAGTCGTTGAAGTTGCCCTGCTCGACCACGCCGTCCTTCAGCGTGATGGCCGCACCCGGCAGGCACATGGACAGGCCCATCAGCGCCGCGCCCTGCATCTGCGCCTCCACGCTCCTGGGGTTCACCGCCAGGTTGCAGTGCACGCCGGCCGTGACCTGGTGCAGTTTCGGCGTACCGTTCTCCACCGAGGCTTCGACCACGTAGGCCACCACGGTGTCGAACGATTCGTGCACCGCCACGCCCCAGGCGCGCCCGGCCTCCAGGGTCTTCTTGCCGTAGCCGCTCTTGTCCACCGCCAGCTGCAGCGCGGCGCGGTGGCGCATGGCCTTGTCGTCCATGAGCTTCATGCGGTAGGCCACCGGGTCCTGCTGCGTGGCGCGCGCGATCTCGTCGATCAGCGTCTCCATCACGTAGCCCGTGTGCGTGGACCCCACGCTGCGCCACCACAGCACCGGCACGTTGTGCTTCGGGTGGTGGGCTGAGAGGCGCATTGGCACCTTGTAGGGCTCGCCCATGCCTTCGACAGCGGTCTCGTCGACACCGTTCTTCACCATCATGGATTCGAAGAAGGTGCCGGCCATGATGGACTGGCCGACGATGACGTGGTCCCACGCGAGCACATTGCCTTGTGCGTCGAAGCCGATCTCGGCTCGGTGCACATGCATGGGCCGGTAGTAGCCGCCGCGCACGTCGTCCTCGCGGCTCCAGAGCGTGCGCACCGGTGCGTTCAGGCCGGCGGCGCGCGCCGCCTTGGCCACGCTGCAGGCCTCGACCACGTAGTCGCTGCTGAGGATGGCGCGCCGGCCGAAGCCACCGCCGGCCATCTGCACCTCCATCGAGACGTTCTCGGGCTTGATGCCCAGCACGCGCGCGGCGGCGCCGGCGTCGGTGCCGGGCATCTGCGTGCCGACCCAGAGCTTCGCCTTCGCGTCGGCACCCTCGCCAGTGATCTGCACCGTGCAGTTCAGCGGCTCCATGGGTGCGTGCGCGAGGTAGGGGAAGACGAACTCGGCACTGATCCTGTTCGGCGCGCCCGCCAGCGGCGCCATGTCCGCGTCGTGCTTGATGTTGCCGGTCTTGCGCGCGAGTTCGCGGTAGCTGGCGAGCTGTTTCGCGCTGTCCACCTTCTCGCGGCCGGTGTCGTCCCACTGCGGCTTGAGCGCGTCGCGGCCCTGTTTCGCAGCCCAGTAGCCGTCTGCGATGACGGCAACGCCCTGGCCACCGTCGTGCAGCGGCACGCGCAGCACCGCTTTCACGCCAGGCACGGCGCGCGCGGCGGTGTCGTCCAGCGCGGCCAGCTGGCTGCCGAACACCGGCGGGTGCGCCAGCACCGCCGTGAGCAGGCCGGGCAGGCGCACGTCGATGCCGAAGTTCTGTTTGCCGCTGGACTTCGCCTGCGCGTCCAGCCGCGTCACGGGCTGGCCGATGAGCTTGAAGCGCTTGGGGTCCTTCAGCGCCACCTGTTCCGGCACCGGCAGTTGCATGGCGGCGTCGGCCAGTGCGCCGTAGCCCAGGCGCCGGCCGCCGGGGCCGATGACCACGCTGCGCGCGGTGCTCAGCGACGACTCGGGAACGCCCCACTTCTTCGCGGCGGCCGCCACCAGCATGGCGCGCGTGCGCGCGCCGAGCTCGCGGTACTGCGTGTAGGAATGCTTCATCGACGTGGAGCCGCCGGTGATGTGCATGCCGAAGGCCGGATCGGCATAAGCCATGTTGGCGTCGCCGTGCACCGCGCGCACGCGGCTCCAGTCGGCATCGAGCTCCTCGGCCAGCACCATGGCCAGGCCGGTGTGCACGCCCTGGCCGAACTCCAGCCGGTTCACGGTGACGGTGACCACGCCGTCGCGCGCGATCTTCACGAAGGCGGCGGGTTGCTGGAAGGGTTTGAGTCCGGCGTCTGCGGCGGCCTTCTCCTGCGCCTCGGCGAGCAGTGGGTAGGCGCCGAGCGCGAAGCCAGACGCGGTGGCGAGCTTGAGAAAGCTGCGGCGGGCGAGCACGGCGGCGCCGTCGTTGTGGGTGTCGCCGGTGTCGTCATCGCGCAAGCGATGCGCCAGCGCAGGCGGCAGGGAGCGGACTTGTTCGGGAGAGAGGTGTTGCAGATGCATGGTGTGCTCCTTCAGGCCAGCGTGCGGGCCGCGTTGTGGATCGCGGTGCGCACGCGTGCGTAGGTGCCGCAGCGGCAGATGTTGCCGGCCATGGCGGCGTCGATGTCGGCGTCGGTGGGCTTGGGGTTCGCCTTGAGCAGCGCGGTCGCGCTCATGATCTGGCCGCTCTGGCAGTAGCCGCACTGCGCCACGTCGGCCTTCATCCAGGCCTGGTGCACGGCCTTGCCGACACGGTCGGTCTCCAGTGCCTCGATGGTGGTGAGCTTCTGGCCGGCCGCGGCCGAGATCGGCGTGACGCAGGAGCGGATGGCCGCGCCGTTGAGGTGCACGGTGCAGGCGCCGCACAGGGCCGCGCCGCAACCGAACTTGGTGCCGGTCATGCCCAGCGTGTCGCGCAGGGCCCAGAGAATGGGGGTGGATTCGTCGGCGTCGACGCGCACGTCCTTGCCGTTGATGTTCAGCGTGGTGGGCATGGGGTGGTTCTCCTGTCGTGGGGTGGTGAGAAATCGCTTTATGAATGAACATTCATTCGTTATCTGGGGGAACTTTTGGCCTGAACGACCTCAGCCTACGCTTTCAGGCCGTCCCAACAAAGTCCAAAAGCCTGCGCCAGCGCCGCCTCGGTGTCGGGCAGGTCGCCGCTGCGCATCAGGCTCGCGGTGTCGCGCACCGAGCCGAAAAAGTGGGCGGCCAGCATCATGGTCGGCACGTCCTTCACGATCTGCTGCGCCCGCGCCTCGTCGAAAAACCCCAGGCAGCCCGCCGCGAACCGCGCCGAGAACTGGCGCGACGCCTCGCTAAACCATGGGGAGTTGTAGTACTGGTCCATGAACACCGCCTCGGGGCCATGGGCCAGCCGGTGGCGCAGCAGCCGCGTCCAGTTCATCTGGAACCGCGTGCGAAACGGCGTGGCGGGGTCGATCCCGGTGTCAATGAGCGCCACCAGCGCCCCCTTGACCTGCTCGTACAGCGCATTGAGCAGGTCTTCCTTGGAGCGGTGGTACACGTACAGCGTGCCGGTGGCAATGCCCGCCTCGCGCGCAATGCCGGCCATGGTCAGCCCGCTCAGGCCCACGCGCTCCACCAGCGCCAGCGTGGCGCGGGCAATCGCCTGCTGCTTGTCGTCGTCCTTGGGCTTCATGAGGGCGCGATCTTAAGCGAATGAATATTCATCCGTCAAACGGTTTTCGAGCAAAAAGGGCTCAGGCCGGATGCCACACCATGGCCACCCGCCGCCGCAGGCCCATCACCGCCTCCGCCTGCAGCGCCGCGCCGAGGTGGGGAAAGTCGGACAGATCGGCCACGGGCTGAAAGCCGCGCCGGGCATAGAAGGGCGCGTTCCATGGCAGGTGTTCGAACGTGGTCAGCGTCACCGAGCGAAGCCCCATCCCGATGGCCGCCACAAAAGCCGCCTCGAGAAGCCGGCTCCCGGCACCGCGACCGGCGCGGTCCGGCAGCACGTCCATCTCCGCAATGTGGAGGCTGCTCCCCTCCACACGGCACAGCATGAAGCCGATCACCTGGGCGCCTTCGCCCTCAGCGACCCAAAGCGTCTTCGCGGCAAGCCCCTGTCGAAGCTCTTCGAGCGGGGTGGTCTGCGCGTGGTGGGCGGGCAGATCGCTCGGAGGGAATCGCTCGGCCGCGCTCTGCTCGATGGCGGGGAGAAGCCTGATGTCTTCGGCGGTTGCGGAGCGTACGCGAACATTGGTCATCCGTTTGAACATCGCGCATCAGCGGCGAAACAATATAGCGAGGAATCAGCGAATACAAGTCGCACGACGCTCTGAGCCATCCCCGGCCTGCCCCGTGTCAAGCGCTGCACCCATTCGCGTCACGACATCCTCACCTTCTTTTTCTTCCCTTCTCACGTCCATCCAAGGCATTGAACACTCGGCGCTTCAGCACTTCTTCAACAACGATGGTAGTAATGGCAGGTAACACGCCTCCCTTGCCACCGAAAAGAAATCGAACTGGCGGATACAGAAAAAGGCATGGGGCGACAGTGACTGCAAGAGCGCCACCGACGCTTGAACCAGAGGAAATAAGCGCGATCCCTGCAACTAAGGACAGAAAGCCTCCCCAGAGAAACACGGAAGAGCGGATGCGTGTTAGAAGTTCGCCATTAAGCGTTTGAAACACCTCGAAAGGCCATGAGGGTGGATTGGCAAGCAGCCCGATATCTCGGGGACCGTCGCGCATGATCTGGGCGATTTCGTGTGCTTGCCAACCAGCAAGCCACTGATAGGCCATTCCAAGGTCAGACGCCATGTAGGGATTCTCCGTTCTCTCGGAGCCGTTGGCGCGAGCCAGCCGACCTTCACGATATCCCTTGCTAGTCGGGTCAAGGCTCAGTTGAATCGGCAATAAGCTTCTTGTATCAGTTCGCGATAAATGCTGAGCGCGCGCTCGCATGTGGGCTACCCAGCCGGCATCCCACTCGGCTACCAACCCCGCATCTATGACCATATGCGGGTTACACATTCGATCAATGCCATTCGCGGCAGCCAACTTCCCGTCGAGGAATGTCCGGCTCTTAGGCTTGTCATCTAGGGGCATCCGCCGCTCCCTTAAGCGCACAACAGCGCCCAACTTTGATTTAAACGGCAAAACGCCGGATACCCACAGTCATGGCAGTGAAACAAAGCGCATGACCTCTCCAGAAAGTGATTGAAATAGCGCTCTGCAACGCATCATGCTGGCTACAAGAAACAGGCTTGCCGGATCCAGATTCGAAAAACCTGCCTGTGTCCCTCCCCGGCCCGTCAAGCTGCTGGATCAGGTGTGAAAGCGGGTTCGCCACGGCCAATACAGCCTACAGCCCGAAAAGGTCTACGTCTACCAAGCCAAAGCGCTTGTGTTCCGGGCGGCCCGTTGGGAGGTTTCCTGTCCATCAACCCCCATGGCACTTCTTGTACTTCTTCCCGCTCCCGCAAGGGCAAGGGTCGTTGCGCCCCGGCGTGGCTTCCTTGCGCAGGGGTTCGGTGCGCGGGCCGAGGCTGCGGCCGATCTGGTGCAGGTCGTACACCGCCCAGATGGCGGCGCCGAAGGCGTTGAGGCGTTCGTCGCTCACGCTGGGCGGGCCGTCTTCGGCGTGCATGTTGACCGTGGGCTTGCCGGTGTCGTCTTCGGTCAGGGCCACCACATGGTCCAGCGCCTCGTCCAGCCAGGCGGCGGTGTCCTTGTCGCGCGGGGGTTCCCAGTCTTCACCCCAGTTCTCCACCACGAACATGAAGCCCAGCGCCCACACCTGGGCGTAGGCGGGCAACTCCTGGTCCTTGAAGTCGGCGCGTTCTGCTTCGGGCAGCGCGGCCACGGCGCCGCGCACGTCCATCAGCTCGGGGTGGTAGCTGCGTTCGTCTTCCAGCGTGTCCACCGAAGCGGCCAGTGAGGCGGCTACCTCGGCCTGGCGGCGCGCCCACAGGGCCATGAAGCGTTCGTACTGCGCGGTGTTGGCGAAGTGCGTGCCGTCTTCCTGCGGCGCGGTGGGCAGCGGGCCGGTGCCCAGCAGCACGGGCAGCCATTCGGCAGGCTCGATGGGGCGGCGCGTGCACAGCAGCGCGGCCATGGCGCCTTCGCAGAATTCCCATTGGGGCACGTCTTCGCCGCGCGTGCGCAGGTCGTCCAGGATGGCGTCGAGCGCGTCGTAGTCTTCGTGGTCCAGCGTGGCGGCGTCGGCGGGGGTGGGTGTCGTTGTCATGGTCTGCAGGGGCCGGAGTTCTATGATGCCCCGCAGTGTATTCCCGCCCCCTGCCCTGAAAGCCCGCATGCTCGACCGACTCAACGCCCTCTACCCCGTGCGCTACACCGCGTTCGCGCTGTGTGTGCTGATCGCGCTGCTGAGCCTGTTCACCTGGGTGATCGGCGGGGAAAGCGGGTTCATGTTCCTGCTGTTCGCGGGCCTCTCGCTGCTGGGCCTGTGGGACCTGCGGCAGACCAAGAGTTCGGTGCTGCGCAACTATCCCGTCATCGGCCACCTGCGCTTCATGCTGGAGAAGATCCGCCCGGAGATTCGCCAGTACTTTCTGGAAAGCGACACCGAGGCCACGCCGTTCTCGCGCAGCCAGCGCAGCCTGGTGTATGCGCGCGCCAAGGGCGAGACCGACAAGCGGCCCTTCGGTTCGCAGGTCAACATGGGCGCCGACGGCCACGAGTGGCTGAACCACTCGATGCAGCCCAGCGTGCTGGCCACGCACGACTTCCGGGTGCGCATCGGCGGTGACGCCTGCACCCAGCCTTACGACGCGAGCATCTTCAACATCTCGGCCATGAGCTTCGGCGCGCTCTCGGCCAACGCCGTCCAGGCGCTCAACGCGGGGGCGAAGCGCGGCGGCTTCGCGCACGACACGGGCGAGGGCTCGATTTCTGACTGGCACAGGCTGCACGGGGGCGACCTGATCTGGGAAATCGGCTCCGGCTACTTCGGCTGCCGCGACGAGACGGGCCGCTTCAGCCCCGAGCGCTTCCAGGCCAATGCGCGGGACCCGCAGGTGAAAATGATCGAGATCAAGCTCAGCCAGGGCGCCAAGCCGGGGCACGGCGGCGTGCTGCCGGGGCCGAAGGTGACGCCCGAGATCGCCGCGGCGCGCGGGGTGCCGGTGGGGGTGGACTGCATCTCGCCCTCATCGCACAGCGCGTTCTCCACGCCACTGGAACTCATGCACTTCATCGCCCAGCTGCGCGAGCTCTCGGGCGGCAAGCCGGTGGGTTTCAAGCACTGCATCGGCCACCCCTGGGAGTGGTTCGCCATCGTCAAGGCCATGCTGGAAACCGGTGTGCGGCCGGACTTCATCGTGGTCGATGGCGCCGAAGGTGGCACGGGCGCGGCACCGCTGGAATTCACCGACCACGTGGGCGCGCCGCTGCAGGAGGGCCTGCGCCTGGTGCACAACACGCTGGTGGGCGTGAACCTGCGCGAACACATCAAGATTGGCTGCGCGGGCAAGGTGGTGAGTGCCTTCGACATCGTGCGCGCCATGGCCATCGGCGCGGACTGGTGCAACAGCGCGCGCGGCTTCATGTTCGCGCTGGGCTGCATCCAGGCGCAGAGCTGCCACACCGGCCAGTGCCCCACCGGCGTGACCACGCAGGACCCGGTGCGCCAGCAGGCACTGGTGGTGCCCGACAAGGCCGAGCGCGTGTTCAACTTCCACCAGCAAACGCTCAAGGCCCTTCAGGAACTGGTGCAGGCCGCTGGCCTGCAGCACCCGCGCCAGATCACCTCGCACCACCTGGTGCGCCGCGTGAGCGAGAACGAGGTGCGCCTGCTCGCCAACCTGCTGCCCAACACGCCCCCCGGCGCGCTGCTGACCGACCTGGCCGCGCAGCATGCGGTGTTCACGCTGTACTGGGAGCGCGCGAGCGCGGAGCGGTTCGGGCTGGCGTGACGGTCACTTGTCGCGGCCGTTGAGCCCCTGGACCAGAAGAACGTCACACGACACCAACCAGAACCGCGCACGCCGCTGCCGCCAGCCCGGCGACGGTGCGCACATGGTTCCAGAAGGTCCATTCGCGCACGTAGACCGGCCAGTAGGCTGCGGCCTCGGCGGATGTGGCGTCCAGGCGCGCCAGGTGGTTGTTGCGCGGCACGTTGAAGGCCGCGGTGACGCCGAAGTTGCCCAGGGCGTAGAGCAGGCCTGCCGCGAGCAGCAACGGTTGCCAGGACATCAGCGCCACCACCACGCATGCGATGGACAACAGCAACGTGCCCATGAACAGGCCCATGAACCACGGGTTGATCACGACCACGTTGATGCGCTGCATCGCCGCCACGCCCTGCGCGGCAGGCAGTTGCGCGAGCGCCTTCATCACGAAGGTGGAGAAGGCGAAGAACGCGCCGCCCACCGTGGCCGCGCCCAGCGCGGTGAAGAGCATCAGAAGGTCGACCATGCTCATGGCACCACCTTCGCACCTTTCTCCAGCAGCAGTTCGCGCAGCACCGAGCGGTGGCAGTGCGATTCGTGTTCGCAATAACAACCCACGGAAAAGTCGGTCTGGTGCGACAGCCGCGCAAGCAGTTCGATGCTGCGGCTGTTCTCGGGCGTGGCCATCTCAGCACGGTACTTGCGCGTGAAGCCGAGCCACTGCGCAGGCGTGCGCGCTTCCTGGCCGAGTTTCATGACGTCCACGCTGGGCGCGAGGTTGGGGTACCAGACGTCGTACCAGTTGCCGGAGGCGAATTGCGCCTTGGGCACGCCGCGCGGTGGCCGCCGCACCGTGCCGATGCGCAGGCCTTCGCCCGCCGCCCTGTCGCTGCCCAGTCGCACCACCCGTATGGCCATGGCCGTCTCCTTGCTTTGTTTCCCGAAACGCGATGGTCTCAGATGCGGGAGCCGTCTTCCAGAAAACGTTCCTCGCGCTCCAGCACGCCTTGCGCGTTGTAGCGCTTGCGCCGCAGGAGCAGGCCGCGCTCGCCGTGTTCGTCCTCGCGCAGCAGCACGCCGTCTTCACTGAAGTACTTCTGCCAGCCCCACAGGCGGCCGTTGCGCTCGGTGTTGACCGAGGCGGGCTGGCCGTTGTCCCAGAAGCTTTCGGTGGTGCGTTCCCGGTTGCGGCCCTCGCGGCGGATCTGCTGGCGCATCTTCTGCTTGCCGTTGAGGTACCACTGCTCGATGCGCTGCTCGTACCCGTCGGCCCAGGTGGTCTCCTGCGTGAGCTGGCCGCTCTGCGCCCACTCGCGCGACACGCCTTCGCGGCCTTCGGCGCTGTTGGGGTCGCGCTCGATGAAGTCGGCCTCGGAGCGCAGCGCCCCCGACGGGTAGAACACGCGCTTGATGCGCCGACCGTCTTTCAGTTCCTCGCTGCGCACGGTGCGGCCCTGCTCGCCCAGCACCACCAGACGCTGCAGCTCACCCCGGAGGTAGCTCACCGTGCCCGACGCTGTGCCGGGCGCGCCGTAGAGCGTGACCTGGCTGGCGCGGCCGTGGTGGCCGCACACCTCGCGGTCCTGCGGCAGCAGGCTCACGTCGGCGCAACGCAGTTCGCTCAGCGCGCCGTCTGCCAGGTAGCCGATGCTGAGCAGGGTGCGGCGCCCGAGGGCGAAGTCCAGGCGCTGCAGGTGGCCGGCTTCGGCAAAGGTCTTCTGCACGCCGACCGCGCTGCCGTCTTCCAGGTTCTCTTCCTTGCGCAGCGTGCCCCTGGGGTCGTAGGTGCGCGCCAGGCCGTCGCGGTTGCCGCGTTCGTTGACGCTGTACTCGCGCCGTTCGCCGTCGCGCAACACCATCACCACCGGGCCGACGAAGCGCCCGTCGCGCAGGGTCTGCTCGCGCAGGCGCACCGCGCCGTCTTCGTCGGTGCAGCGCATCACGCCACTCTTGCCCGCAGTGGTGTGGCCGTTGTAGGGGCTCACGCGTTCGCCATTGAGTTCGCAACTTGGCACGGCGTGAGCGCCCAGGCTCAGCAGGGCGAGCCACAGCGCCAGCGGAAGGGTGAATCTAGACATGGGCAGCGTCCCATTGTCGGCGCACGCTCACACCCACGCGCGCCAGCCGTCGGGCCATGCAGAGCACGGCGTCGTCCTTGCTGATCAGGATGGCGCGGTGCGCGGCCGCCAGGTCGACGAACTTCTGGTCGTCCGCGTCCTTGCAGGTGTAGGGCGCCTTGGGTGCCTCGGGCACGAGGCGGGCGTGCCGGTCGAAGGCGTCGAGCACCTGCCGGGCGGGCCGGCCCTGTGCATCCAGGCGGCGCGCGATCTGCGGGTAGGTGAGCACGCGTGCCAGTTCCTCGCGCATGGCGGCGGTGGCAATCCATTCGCCACCGGCCAGTGCCGCACGCAGCGGCCCGGTGGCCGGGTCTTCGAAAACAAACAGGTCGAGCGCGATGTTGGTGTCGAGCACGAGCGGATTCATGGGCGAGGCCTCTCGGTCCGGAGATGTCGCGGTTCCGGCTCAGCCGGTCCTAGACATCGCCCCCCTGAGGGGGTCGCGCGGAACGCGGCGGGGGAGCCTCCCGCCTTGCGGTCAGGTCGAAGCGGAACAAGCGGCATTCGATCGGTCCGTTCCACAGCGGCACGCGGCGCGACTCCTTGAAGCGCATCTTGCCCGGCAGCTTGAGGTCGGGCGTGAGCAGCCAGGCGCTCCAGCCGGCGTAGTGGGTTTTCCAGTGCGCGGCGAGCTGGTTGAAGAAATCGCTGCCATCGCCGCCATCGGCCATCTGCGCGCTCTCGCGGCCCTGGCCCGGCGCGGGCGGCGCGGCCCGGCCCACGGTGAAGGTGCGCGGTGCGCGCGGCGCCATGCGCTGGGCGCGCGCGCTCGCGCGGTCCTCCGAACTCTGACCCGCCACGCCGGCGGCGGCGATGCGCTCGCCGTACGGCGGGTTGAGCAGCATCACGCCCGGGCGGCTGGTGGGCGGGGTGCGCTGCAGCGCGTCACCGCCACGCAACTCGATGGCATGCGCCACGCCCGCGCGCTCGGCATTGCGCTGCGCGAAGTCGACCATGCGGAACGACACGTCGCTGCCGAAGACGATGGGCGCGTGCCCGGCCGGCCATTCGCGCTGCTGCTTCAGCGCGTCGGCCTGGATGGCCTGCCACACGTGCGGCTGGAACGGCAGCAGCTTCTCGAACGCGAAGCGGCGCAACTGGCCCGGCGCGATGTTCAAAGCGATCTGCGCCGCCTCGATCACCACCGTGCCGCTGCCGCAGCAGGGGTCATACAGCGGAGGGATGTCGTCGAGCGCCACCTCGCCCGGGCCGGGCCAGCCGGTGGCGGCGATCATGGCTGCGGCCAGGGTTTCCTTCAGTGGCGCATCGCCCTTGTCCTCGCGCCAGCCGCGCTTGAACAGCGGCTCGCCCGAGGTGTCGATGTACAGGCTCACGGTGTCGGTGGTGAGGTGCACGTAGATGCGCACGTCCGGCCAGGTGGTGTTCACGCTGGGCCGTTCGCCGCGCTTTGCGCGGAAGCGGTCGCACACAGCGTCCTTGACCTTGAGCGCGGCGAAGTTCAGCGAGGTCAGCGGGCTGTGCTGCGCGGTGATTTCGACCTTGATGGTCTGGGCGGGCGTGAACCAGATTTCCCAGGCCACTTCGCCGGCGGCGGCGTACAGATCCTGCTCGCTGCGGTAGCCGCCGTGCCAGAGCTGCACCAGCACCCGCTGTGCCAGGCGGCTGTGCAGGTTCAGGCGCAGGGCGTCGCGCCACGAAGCGTTGAGCGCCACGCCGCCGCGCGCCTTGTGCGGTGCGGCTTCGCCGGTGATGCGCTGCACCTCGGTGGCGAGCATGTCCTCCACGCCGGCGGCGCAGGGCAGAAAGATTTGCAACTGGTTCAAAGTGATTTGCGCAGGTTGGCGGGCGCGATGCGCAGCGCCTCGCGGTATTTGGCCACGGTGCGGCGCGCGCACTCGATGCCCTGCTCGCGCAACAGGTCGGAGAGCTGGTTGTCCGACAGCGGCTTGGCCGGTTCCTCGGCGGCGATGAACTGCTTGAGCAGCGCGCGCACCGCGGTGCTCGACGCATTGCCGCCAGTTTCGGTGCCCAGCGACGAGCCGAAGAAGTACTTGAGTTCGTAGGTGCCGAAGGGCGTGGCCATGTACTTGGCGGTGGTCACGCGGCTGATGGTGGATTCGTGCAGGCCGAGTTCGTCGGCAATCTCGCGCAGCACCAGCGGGCGCATGGCGAGTTCGCCGTGCATGAAGAAGTTGCGCTGGCGCTCGACGATGGCGCTGGAGACGCGCAGGATGGTGTCGAAGCGCTGCTGGATGTTCTTGATGAACCACCGCGCTTCCTGCAGGCGCTGCTGCATCGCGGCGTGCCCGGCCTCGCCGCCGTTGTCGCGTCCGCCGCGGTTCTGCCGCATGGCGTTGGCGTACACGTCGTGCACGCGCAGGCGTGGCATCACGTCCGGGTTGAGCGTGACCTTGAAGCCGCGCCCGGCGTGCGTGACGATCACGTCGGGCACGACCACATTGCGCTCCACGTCGACGAAGCGCCGTCCGGGCTTGGGCTCCAGGCGCGCGATCAGGCCGAGCGCGGCGCGCACGGTTTCGTCGTCGACGCCGCAGAGGTTGCACAGCCTCTTCACGTCGCGCTTGGCGATGAGTTCCAGCGGTTGTTCGCAGATGGCCAGCGCCGCGCGCGCCTCGGCCGTGTTGCGCAGTTCGAGGATTTGCAAGCGCAGGCATTCAGCGAGGTCGCGCGCGCCCACGCCCGAGGGCTCCATGTGCTGCAGCAGCTGCAGGGCCACGCCCAGGCGCTGTGTCAGCGCCTCGCGTTCCTCCAGACTGTTCAGCGGATCGCCCACGAGCTGGGGCGTGCCCGAGAGTTGCAACCAGGCGTCGGCAAGCTCGGCCAGGGACTCTTCCAGATAACCATCGTCGTTGAGGGATTCGATCAGGAAGTACAGCGCGGCACGGTCTTCGTCGGACAGGCGCAGACAGCGCGCCTGTTCGTGCAGGTGGTCCTGCAGGCTGACTGGCGCGCGCGCCAGGTCGGCCGCGGTGGCCGTGTCGTCGCCGTCGCTGGTGCCGCTGTTGCGCGCGGGCGCGTCGCCGCCCCATTCGCTGTCGTCGGGGGCGATCTCCACCGTGCCGTCGCCCTCCCAGCTTTCCTCCACGGGCGCGGCGCCGTCGAGCTTGCCTTCCAGGCTGTCGGCCTCGCCCGCGTCGGCGCTGGCGCTGCTGGTTTCGGGGGAAGACGGCGCGGGGCTGGCGACTTCGGGCGCGGAAACGTCGGCGATCTGCTCGCCCGCGCTCACCGGCACGTCGGTCTGATCCAGACCGAAGGTCTCTCGCTCGGCCATTTCCTCGGCCCGTTCGAGGAACGGGTTCTCGTCGAGCATCTGCTCGACCTCCTGCGCCATCTCCAGCGTGGAGAGCTGCAGCAGGCGAATGGATTGCTGCAACTGGGGCGTGAGCGCCAGGTGCTGCGAGACGCGCAGTGACAGGCCTTGTTTCACGGCCTCACATCCGGAAATGTTCGCCGAGGTAGACCCGGCGCACGTCGGCGTTTTCCACGATCTCGGCCGGCGTGCCGCTGGTGAGCACGTGGCCGTCGTTGATGATGTAGGCGCGGTCGCAGATGCCCAGGGTCTCGCGCACGTTGTGGTCGGTGATGAGCACGCCGATGCCACGGGATTTGAGGAAGCCGATGATGCGCTGGATCTCGATCACGGCGATCGGGTCGATGCCGGCGAAGGGCTCGTCGAGCAGGATGAAGCGCGGGTCGGTGGCCAGGGCGCGCGCGATCTCCACGCGGCGGCGTTCGCCGCCCGAGAGCGCGGGCGCGGGCGAGTCGCGCAGGTGGTCCACATGCAAGTCCTGCAGCAGGGCGTCGAGCCGGTTCTCGATGGTGGCCGCGCTCAGAGACCGGCCTTGCTCGTCCACCTGCAGTTCCAGCACGGCGCGCACGTTGTCGGCCACGCTGAGCTTGCGGAAGATCGACGCTTCCTGCGGCAGGTAGCCCAGGCCGAGGCGCGCGCGGCGGTGGATCGGCAGCCGCTCGATGGACTGCTCGTCGAGCAGGATCTGGCCGGCGTCCGACCGCAGGAGTCCCACGAGCATGTAGAAGGAGGTGGTCTTGCCCGCGCCATTGGGGCCGAGCAGGCCCACCACCTCCCCCTTGAACACGGCGAGCGAGACGTCCTTGACCACCTTGCGACTGCCGTAGGCCTTCTGCAGGCCACGCGCCTCCAGGCGGCTGACGGCAGGGTTGGCGGGGCGACCGTCAGGGCCGGTCGCCGGGCGGGAGGGCATGGCCGTCACTGGCGACCCTCTTGCAGCTGTGAACTGGGCTTGAGCGCGGCCGGCGGCGGTGGAGCCACGGGTGCGGCCGCCGCCTCCCCTTCCTTGGGCACTGGCGTGAGCATGGCGCGCACCCGGCCCGAGGGGTTGAGCGGCGTACCGCCGGCGGCGCCACCGCCGTCGACGGTGAACACGTCGGTGGTGTTGTTGTAGACGATCACGTTGCCAGTGGTCTCGTCGTTGAGCTCGGTGCCCTTGAAGCGCTTGAGCACGGCTTTTCCGATGAAGCGCACGGTGTCGGCCTTGCTGTCGTATTCGATGCGCTGGGCCGTGCCTTCGATGAATTCATCGACGCCCTCGCGCTTCTGGCGGAAGAAGCCCGGGCTGCCGTTGACGATGCCGAACTGGTTGCCCTGCGCGTCCTGCCGCACCTCGACCTGGGCGCCCCGGATCAGGATGCTGCCCTTGGTGATGACCACATTGCCAGTGAAGACGCTGGTCTGGCGCGCGTCGTCGTAGCGCAGGGCGTCGGCTTCGGCATTGAGCGGCTGGTTGCGGTCGGCTTGTTCCGCCAGGGCGGCGCCGGTGCACCACAGGACGGCGCTCAGGCAGAAGGCCTGGGGCAGCGCGCGGCGGAAAAAGGGGGTGGCAGGCATGGAATGTGAGGGCACGAAACTTGCATTCATTGTAGCGGCCACCCAGGCCCATGAACGACGAGGCCCGCACGCGGCGGGCCTGGGCGTCAGCAGACGGCAAGCTGTATCAGCCCTTGCGCAGCTCCGCGATCAGGGCGTTGGCCACCACCAGGGTGCGAGGGCCCTGGCCCGGGAGGTAGTAGCGCCCGGCGATGCCCAGCGCCGGCGTGCCTTCCACCCCGTAAGCGTCCTGCAACTGCACGGCGCTCTGGGCCTTGTCACCGGTCGGCCCGCTGTTGTAGGCCTCGGTGAAGGCCGCGCGGTCCACGCCCTGCTTCGCCACCCAGTCGACGATCGCCGGCGGCGTGGTCAGCGGGAGGCGGTCCACATGGATGGCTTGGAACACCTTGGCGTGCAGCCGGTCGACCAGGTTCATGGACTCCAGCGCGAAGTACAGGCGCTGCATGGGCACAAAGGCCGGGCTGAAGGCCACCGGCATGCGCCGCACGGTGACATGGGACGGCTTCTGCTGGATCCACTGCTCGAACGCCGGTTCAAAGTTGAAGCAGTGGATGCAGGAGTAGGCAAAGAACTCCACCACCTCGATCTGGCCTGCCGGGCTCTCCACCGGTGCGGGCTTGGGCAGCCGCACGAAGTCCACGCCTTCCTTGGGGCCCACGCGCTGGGCAAGCGCAGGCGTCAGGGTCAGGCCGCTGGTGGCGGCAATGGCGGTGGTGCCGGCGGCCAGCAGGGACCGGGAAAAAACGCGACGTTGCATGGAATGAGACTCCTGTGGATGGCCCGGTTGGGGCCATGGGCAGGGGCAAAAGTTCCCTCGCCCGGGGGCGGCGTAGGCGACGCAGGGGGGTTATTTCTGCACGCGCACCAGCGCCGCGTCCACGCCATTGACCTGCAGCTGTTCCTGCGTCAGGTCGGCCAGGGCCTTCTGGTTGAACGGGCCCACGCGCACGCGGAACACCGTGCGGCCACTCTGCTCGCGCTCGGTGACCTGGGCATCGATGCCCAGCATGGCCAGCTTGGCGCGCTGGGTCTCGGCATCCTGCGGCGTGCGAAACGCACCGGCCTGCACGAAATAGGTGAACGGGTCGGCGCCGGGCGCGGGAGCAGCGGCAGCGGCCGGTGCCGCCGCAGCGGGCTGCTGCGCCAGGCGCGACTGCACCAGGTCGCCCAGCGGATCGGCGGCGGGCCGGGAAGCGCTGGCATCCGGTGGCACGACGATGGCCCCGGGCGTCTGCGCGGCGGGCGCGGCTGGCGTCGCGGGGGCGGCGGGCGCGCCGCTGAGCGAGCGGTTCGGGTTCCAGCCCTTGTTGCGCTCGGCCTCCAGGGCGTCCTGGTCGGCGTTGCGCGAGAGGTTGCGGTCCACGAACGGGATCGGCACGCGCGTGACGTACACCGCCACGGCGAGTGCCACGCCCAGGCCGACGAGCACGCCGATGACGAAGCCCACGAGGGTGCCGCCGAAAGTGCTTCGGGACGAAGCCGGTTTCTTTTTCATTGCTGGTTTCACCATCACATCTTCTGCGGGGCACTGACGCCCAGCACTGCCAGGCCATTGTGCAACACCTGCGCGGTCGCGGCGACCAGCGCCAGGCGCGCCTTTTTCACCGTTTCATCGTCCACCAGGATGCGCTCGGCGTCGTAGTAACTGTGGTAACTGGCCGCCAGTTCGCGCAGGTAGAAGGTGACGTCGTGCGGCGCGAAGTCGCGCGCGGCGTCACCCAGCATCGCGGGGTACTTCGCCAGCAGCAGCATCAGGGCCTGGGCCGGCGCGCTGTCGAGCGCGGCGAGGTCGGCGTCGGCCAGCGTGGCCACGTCGCCGCCCCACGAGGCCAGCACCGAGCAGATGCGCGCGTGCGCGTACTGCACGTAGTACACCGGGTTGTCGTTGTTCTTCTGCACCGCCAGGTCGACGTCGAAGGTGTATTCGGTGTCGGGCTTGCGGCTGAGCAGGAAGAAGCGCACCGCGTCCTTGCTGGTCCATTCGATCAGGTCGCGCAGCGTGACGTAGCTGCCGGCGCGCTTGCTGATCTTGACCTCCTGGCCGCCGCGCACCACGCGCACCATGGTGTGCAGCACGTAGTCGGGGTAGCCGGCGGGGATGCCCACGCCAGCGGCCTGCAGCCCGGCGCGCACGCGCGCGATGGTGCCGTGGTGGTCCGTGCCCTGGATGTTGATGACCTTGCTGAAGCCGCGCTCCCACTTGGCGATGTGGTAGGCCACGTCGGGCACGAAGTAGGTGAAGGAGCCGTCGGACTTGCGCATCACGCGGTCCTTGTCGTCGCCGTAGTCCGTCGACTTGAGCCAGAGCGCCCCGTCCTGTTCGTAGGTCTTGCCGGCGTCGACCAGTTTCTGCACCGTGGCGGCCACGCGCCCGCTGGTGTACAGGCTGGATTCGAGGTAGTAGTGGTCGAACTTCACCGCGAAGGCCTGCAGGTCCAGATCCTGCTCGTGGCGCAGGTAGGCCACGGCGAACTGGCGGATGCCATCGAGGTCGTTGACGTCGCCGCTGGCGCTGAACGCGCGGTCGTCGGCCTGCACGGTCTTCTTCGCCAGGAAATCGTCGGCGATGTCCTGGATGTAGTCGCCGTTGTAGGCCGCTTCGGGCCAGCCCGCGTCGCCCGGCTTCACGCCTTGCGCGCGCAGCTGCGTCGAGGTGGCCAGGGTGCCGATCTGCACGCCCGCGTCGTTGTAATAGAACTCGCGGTGCACGTCCCAGCCCTGGGTGGCGTAGAGATTGCAGATCGCGTCGCCCAGCGCGGCCTGGCGGCCATGGCCCACGTGCAGCGGGCCGGTGGGATTGGCCGAGACGAACTCCACCATGAGGCGCTGACCGTTGGCCGGCTGCGTGCCGAAGCCATCGGCGGCCTGCAGCACCTCGCGCACGATCTGCTGCTTGGCCTCGGGTTTGAGACGGATGTTGAGAAAGCCCGGACCGGCCAGGTCGATGTCGGACACCCAGCGCTGGTAAACCGGCTGCGCCAGCAGCGCCGCGCGCAGGTTTTCGCCGAGCTGGCGCGGGTTGAGCTTGAGGGGTTTGGCCAGCTGCATGGCGGCGGTGCTGGCGAAGTCGCCATGGGCCGCCACCTTGGGCGATTCGAACGCCGCCTTGGCGCCGGCGCCCGGGGAAAGGCCTTCAAGCGCGACGGCCAGGCCGTCGAGCAGTTCCTGTTTGATCTTGAGCATAGGGACGGGATTTTAGGCGGCGGGCCCTGCCAGCCAGCGCGCCCAGTGCTCGATGCAGGCGCGCAGCTTGGGCAGGCGGTGGCGCTCCTGCAGCATCACGGCGTAGATGGGGATGCGGCTGCGGTCGAACCAGTCGTCGAGCACGGGCACGAGGTCGCCCCGGGCGATGTGCGGCTGCGACAGCAGGTCGTTGACGCGCGCAATGCCCACGCCGCGCAGGGCCAGTTCCAGCAGGACGACCGAGTTGTCGCTGCGCGTGTGGCCTTGCACCAGGTAGGCCTCCCCCTTGCGCTGGCCGGCGCGCTCGCTCCAGGGCCAGCGGTTGAGCACGGGGCTGGCGCTGTTGGCGATGAGGCGGTGTGCGGCCAGTTCGTCGGGGTGTTGCGGCGTGCCGAAGCGCGCCAGGTAGGCGGGCGCGGCGCACAGGCGGCGGCCGTGCTCGGCGATCTGGCGCGCCACCAGGTTGTCGCCGGTGATCGCGCCGGTGCGGATGGCGATGTCCACACCGTCGCGCGCCATGTCGCTGATGCGGTCGTCGGCCAGCACGTCCACCTGCAGGTGGGGATAGGCCTCGTACAGCGACGGCAGGCTGGGCACGATGGCGGTCTGCGCCAGCACCGGGCTCACGCTCACGCGCACCCAGCCGCTGGGGCCGGCGCGCTTGTGCTGGAACGCGGCGGCGAGCTCGTCGCGCGTGTCCAGCAGCCGGCGCGCGTGGGCGGCGAAGGTGTCGCCCTCGTCGGTCAGGCTCAGGCCGTGGGTGCTGCGGTGCATCAGGCGCGCGCCGCAGCGCTCTTCCAGCCGCACCAGCGCGCGCGAAACCTGGCTCACCGGCGCGTGGCGTTCGCGCGCGGCAGCCGAGAGCGAGCCCAGTTCGGCCACGCGCAGGAACAGGGCCGCGTCGTCCAGATCGAGTTTCATGGCCGGCATTGTGCTTGCTTTGCAAAAAATGCAAAGCCTTTTGACGTTTCAAGCCGTTTCCGGCACCTGGTCATATCACTACATTCGGCACCTACCGCAACCCAGGAGCCCGCCATGACCCCCACCGCATGCCCCGATCCGCACGACTTCGCTGGCAACCGGCGCCACGCCGAACACCTGCGCCAGGAAAGCACCGACGACGTCTGGCGGGGCGCCGATGCCGCGCTGGCCCGCGTGTGCCTGGACGCCCGCGCCCGCCTGGCGCGCAGCACGCAACGCCTGCAGGCCCGCCTGCAGATGCACCGGCAGCGAAGCGCCCACGCCTGAAAGGAGCCCCGACATGCCCCTGGTCACCCTCACCCTGCGACAGCCCCGGCCACCGGCCTTCAAGACCTCGGTCCTCGACGCGGTGCACGCCGCGCTGGTGGCGGCCGGCGTGCCCGAGACCGACCGCTTCCAGCGCGTCTTCACGCTCGAGGAAGCCGACGCGCACATCGACCCCCACTACCCCGACCTCACGGCACCCCGCACGCAGGACTTCCTGCTGATCGAGATCCTCTGGTCGGTGGGCCGCAGCGTGCGGGTCAAGCGCGCGCTGCTGGAGCGGCTCATGGCCGCGCTCTCGCGCCTGGGCCTGAACCCCGAGCACGTGATGGTGGTGTTCCAGGAAACGGCGTGGGAGAACTGGTCGTTCGGCGGCGGGCGCCAGCCCCACGTCTGAGCGCCTGACGCCTTCGCCGCTAGCCCGGTACCGGCCTCAGCCTTTCGCGGGCCGCGGCCTTCACCGCCGCCGTGAGCCGCTGCGCCGAGAGCGACTCGTGCGCCCAGTGCTGCCAGTACAGCATCACGTCCACCGTCGCCCCGGGCAGGATCTCCTGCAGGCCAGGGCGCGCCCGCAGGTGCTGCTCGGGCACCATGCCCCAGCCCAGGCCGAGCTCGATCGCGGTCTCGAACGCCTCCACGGCGGGCGCGAAGTGGCGCGGGTAGTTCGGCTGGCGCAGACCGAAGTGTTGTTCGAGAAAGCTGTCCTGCAAGGCGTCCTTGCGGTTGAAGATGATCGCGGGCTGGGCCAGCAGCCGGTGCGGTGAGACCGCGCCGCCGGGCGTGCGGCAGCGCTGCGCCACGGCCGGTGCCGCCACGCAGCGGTAGCGCATCACCCCCAGCGGCTCGGCCACGCAGCCGCGCATGGCCGTGGCCAGCGCGGTCACGCAGCCCATCACGTCGCCACTCTTGAGCGCGGCGTGCGTGTGGTCCTGGTCGTCGATCATGATGTCGAGCAGCAGGCGGTGGCGCTGCACCATGGCCGCCACACCGGGCAGGAACCAGCCGGCCACCGAGTCGGCGTTGATCGCCACCGACAGGCTCTGCCAGCGCGCACCCGCCTTGCCCGCGCCACCGCCCTGCAGGCCGGCCAGCAGGTCGGCCTCCATCGAGCGCACCTGCTTCACGTGACCCAGCAGCGCCTGGCCGGCGGGCGTGGCACGCACCTGCTTGCCGCGCACCAGCAGGCGCTGGCCCAGCGTGTCCTCGAGCGACTTGATGCGCAGCGACACGGCAGCCAGCGTGAGGGAGAGGGCCTTGGCGGCCGGGCCGAAGCCGCCGTGTTCGATGACGGCGTTGAGGGCTTCGAGTTGGCGGGCGTCGAGCATGGTGCTTGAGGAAAACTTGACCCCATGGGGTTTGAATGGGTTCAGTTTAAGCCGCCGACACGGGCGGACGCGGGTGCGAGGCGCCCGATGTTCACGCCGTCTGATCCGCGCGCTCGGCCTGTTGGCGCATCAGGCTGGCCGTGCGCATGTCCGTGGGATACCACAACTCCGCACGCAGCCGGGCGCCCGATGCGTCATGTGGCAAGCCGCATACCGTCTGGACAGCGCAAAAGCTCAGAGCGCCCAGTCGCGTGTCCAGCGTGACGTCGAAACTGGTCGCCATGGCATCGCGCTGCGCGGGCGGCACCAGGCAGCCATAGCGCGCCACCAGCACCGCCTCCAGTGCATCGACACGCGGCCGCAAGCCTGGCCGGACCCATTGCTCCGCGCGCAATTGGCCCAGCAGGGCGGCAGCGATCCTTTTGGGGGACCGCGCACAGGACAGCCAGCCGCGCGGATCGGCCAGTGCGGCCAGCATGTCGAGCCGTTCGCCCGCCCAGACGCCCGGCATCACGACATCGCACAACCATCGGCCGGCCGGGTTGGCCTGCACGATGTGCCAGTCGGCGTTGAAGACGTGGCCCGGGTTCGGGTAGTGCAGTGCAATCGTGCGCAGCGCCACTTCGTCGCAGCGCGTCGGACTGGCGGGTAGGCGGGGGGAGGGACGCAGCGGCGCATAGCCCGCGTTGAGCAGGGCCGCGTTGGCCAGCGACGTGCCGCCACCCATTTCCCGCAGCCAGGCCAGCAGCAATGCCCGGCTCGGACGCGCGCGGTCGCGCTCGATGAAATTGACATGCCGCTGCGACACATCCAGCCGCAGCGCAAGTTCAAGTTGCGAACAACCTGCGTTGAGCCGCACCGTTCGCAGCAGTCCCGAAAGTTCCGAAGCCACACCACCTCCACCAGGCGATGCACCATCGCCTGGCGGTTCATTATCGCCATTTAGCTGCAAACTGCAACTATTACGATCAGTAGGTAGTTTCGCTTTCGTCGCTGTCAAAGAGCTCGCGCGAACGCTCCCAGACGCGGCGTATGAGCTCGCGCAGCGTGGCGCGTTCCTGCGCGTTCAGTTCGGCCAGCAGGGTCTGTTCGGCCTTCACGGTGAGCGGTGCCACGGTGTCGTACACCGCCTGCCCCGCCGGGCTCAGCTGGAGGATGATGCGGCGGCGGTCCGTCGTGTCGATGTGACGCTGGACGAAGCCCAGCCCATCGAGCTGCCCCAGCGCCCGCGAGAGGTTCACACTGTCCATGGCCGCCCGCAGTCCGATTTCCTTCGCCGTGATCGGCTGGAGCTCGCCGACATGCGCCATCACGCGCCAGGCCGCCGGCGACATGCCGTAGCGCTCGCGGCACAGCGCGTGCACGCTGCCGCCCACGCGGTTGGTGATCCCCGCGCAGTGGTAGAGCAGGCTGCGCTCCAGTTGAAGGGCTTTGGCGCGCTGTGGTGTCGGCATGAAGCGTGGCTCTCAGGAAATAACTGCATTATGCAAGCAGTTGTTTCTTCGGCACGCTGGATCTCTAGCGCTTTCAAGCCTCTGCGTCGGCGGGTGTATCGAGTGCAAAGGACCCGGTCTGAATGGCTCCCGCCCGCTGGTACGTGGCAACGGCGTTGTCACGTTGGCGGAAATAGCGTGCAAAGTCGGTAGAGGTATCGGTGTTCAGAATCCTAAGGACGGACTTTGGGTGTTGCCGGTGAAGGCGCGCCACGATTCGAAGCGCGCGGCCAGCTGCT
>NZ_JBFXCD010000027.1:0-40967 GCF_050182545.1 Hydrogenophaga sp.
GCTCGTCGGCGTGTCCCGGAATGTTGCGCACCACCTCGCGCAGCGGTGTGCGGCTCAGGATGGCGACGCCGTTGAAGGACTACTGGCCGAACGCGGCGGCGTGGTAGCCCGCTTCGCGAAGCGCATCGAAGGGAAACTTTTCGTCCACCAGTTTGAGCTCCTGCAACCCCAGGGCATCGACCGGGTTGGCGGCCAGCCAGTCCAGCACCTGGGGCAGGCGCACCGAGAGCGAGTTGATGTTCCAGGTGGCCAGTTGCATGGTTCAGATCTTCCGGGTGTAGGTGACGAAGGCAAACGGCAGGCCGTTGGCGGCGATGTGGGCCTCGCGCGCGGTTTCCTGCCACTCGGAGCCCAGTTCAGGCGCGAATGCATCGCCCTCGAAACGCTGGTCGATTTCTGTGACCTGCGCACGCTGCGCCAGCGGCAGGGCGGCCGCGTAGATCTGCGCGCCACCGATCACCCAGACAGCCGAGTCCGGCGGGCACAGCGCCACGGCCTGCAACACCGAGCCGGCACGCTGCGCGCCAGTGGCTTGCCAGGCGGTGTTGCGCGTGACCACGATGTTCTGCCGCCCCGGCAGCGGGCGAAATTTTGCTGGCAGGGAATCCCAGGTCTTTCGACCCATGATGACCGGGCAGCCCATCGTGAGGCGCTTGAAGTGCGCCATGTCTTCCGGCAGGTGCCAGGGCAGGGCGTTGTCCTTGCCGATCACGCCGTTGGCGGCGCGCGCGTAGATCAGATGAATGCGGGGTGAGGAGGCTGGCATGCGCCTATTGTGCCGCTGGCCCGGTGGGCAGGGCCGACGCGGGCGGGGCAGACGGCCGCGCGGGCCACAGCACGCTGGCGATGGCCAGCATCACGAACACGATGGCCAGCCAGTCCTGCCAGTGCGGGATCTCGCCGACGATCAAGGTCGCGCTGAGCGTGCCCACCAGCGGGATGGCCATGATGCTCATGGCGCTGGTGGCCGGCGGCAGGTGGCGCGCCAGGCCGAACCAGATCAGTTGGGCCACGCCGTAGTTGATGACCACGCCGTAGGCCAGGGCCAGCCACATCACAAGGCTGAAGCGCGCTGGGGCCGGCACCGGCTCGATTGCGATCGCCAGTACCCAGACCACCGCGCTGCCCAGCAGCAGCATCCACACCGTGACCACCATGGGCGAGAGCGTGAAGTGAGAGCGCTTGAAGGTCAGTGTGCCCAAGCCCCAGCAGGCCGCGGCGCCCAGCATCCAGGCAATGCCCGTGGGCCGGCCACTGAGGCTTTGCAATTCATGCCACAGCAGCAGGCCGATGGCGATGGCCGCGGCCACCACGGCCAGGCGCACGCGCGGCGTGACGCGCTCGCCGAAGAAGGCCGCGCCCAGCAGCACGGTGAAGATGGGCATGGTGAAGCCGATGATGGCCGCCCGGCCCGAGGCCAGTTCCTGCACCCCGAAGATCGACAGGGTGTGCCAGCCCAGCACATTCGGCAGCGCCAGCCAGGCGATGGTGAGCCACTCGCGCCCCTGCGGCCACATGCGCTCGCCGCGGCGCTGCACGTAGACGAAGAGCCAGGCCGCGCCCAGCAGCATGGTGCTGGCTCGGAAATACAGCGGTGTGAGCTCCTGCAGCGAGAGCTTCATCATGGGCCAGTTCACGCCCCACATCAGCGTGAGCGCGAGCAGCGCCCAGAGTTGGCGGCGGCTGATCACGCGCAATGCACCGGTGCGGCAAGCCTCATACGGCGACCGGGGCCTTGATGGCGGGATGGTGCTGGTAGTCGAGGATCTCGAAGTCGTCGAGCTCGTAGTCGAAGATCGACGCCGGCCGGCGCTTGATGCGCAGCGTCGGGAAGGGGTGCGGCGTGCGCGCCAGTTGTGTCTGCACCTGCTCGTGGTGGTTGCTGTAGATGTGGCAGTCGCCACCGGTCCAGATGAATTCGCCCACGGCCAGTTCGCACTGCTGGGCCAGCATGTGGGTCAGCAGCGCGTAGCTGGCGATGTTGAAGGGCACACCCAGAAAGATGTCGGCGCTGCGCTGGTAGAGCTGGCAGCTGAGTTTGCCTTCGGCCACATAGAACTGGAAGAAGGCGTGGCAGGGCATGAGCGCCATCTTCCCCAGGTCGGCCACGTTCCAGGCACTCACGATGATGCGGCGCGAGTCCGGGTTGGTCTTGAGTTGTTTGACCACCTCGGCGATCTGGTCGATGTGGCCACCATCGGGTGTGGGCCAGCTGCGCCATTGCACACCGTACACGGGACCCAGGTCGCCGTCCTCGCGCGCCCATTCGTCCCAGATGGTGCAGCCGCGCTCCTGCAGCCATTTCACGTTGCTGTCGCCGCGCAGGAACCACAGCAGCTCCACGATGATGGCCTTGGTGAACACCTTCTTGGTCGTCACCAGCGGAAAACCTTCGTTGAGGTCGAAGCGCATCTGATGGCCGAACACGCTGGTGGTGCCCGTGCCGGTGCGGTCGGTTTTCTGCACGCCCGTGGTGAACACGTGACGCATGAAGTCTTCGTACTGGGAGCGGATGGGGCGGTCGGTCATGGAAGGCGGGCGGAAACGATGGCAGGCAGGACGGGCGACGGCGGCGTGATGCGCTTGTCGAAAGGGTGGTGCTGCAGGGCAAAGACCTGCTGGATGCGCTTGATGTAGCCCTGGGTCTCGGGATAGGGAGGCACGCCCTTGAAACGTTCCACAGCCCCTTCACCGGCGTTGTAGGCCGCCAGCACCAGCGGCACGTTGCCCTGGAAGTAGGCCAGCAGCCACTGCAGGTAGGACAGGCCGCCGCGGATGTTCTGCTCGGGGTCGAAGGGCTTGCGCACGCGAAAGCGCGCGGCGGTTTCGGGAATGAGCTGCATCAGCCCCTGCGCGTTCCTGTCTGAAACGGCGTTCGCATTGAAGTTCGACTCGGCCTTGATCACCGCGTACGCCAGACCGGGTTCGATGCCGAACTGCGGCGCCAGCCTGTAGACGATCTTCATGATGCGCTGCTGTTCGGGCGTGTTCACCCAGTCGCGGTAGCGTGTGAGCAGCGCCAGGTCCTCGGTGGCCCGTTTTTCCTGTTCGGCGAGTGCCTCGGCGCGCTGTTGCTTGGCGCGTTCGGCGTTGCGCACGCAGTCGGGTGTGTCGGCCGGCGTGCCCAGGCGCTGGAACATGATCTCGGCATGCGCGTCACCCAGCAGCGCTGCGCGCGCGAACCAGTGGGCCGCGTAGCCGTCATGGCGCGGGGTGCCACGGCCATGGGCATACAGCCAGCCCAGCTTGTAGGCCGAATACACGTCACCGGCCAGCGCGGCGCGGCAGTACAGCGCTATGGCGGCATCGGTGTCGCGCGCCACGCCTTCTCCCAGCTCTAGTACCCGTGCCTGCTCGCGCCAAGCACGGGGCTCGTCAGCCTCTGCCGCGTGCACCGGCATCGTGGCGCAGAGCACCCAGGCGAGCAGCAAGGAAGCGAGGGGGTGGACTTTCATGGGCTGACGAGAACGCGGCCGGGGTTCATGATCTGCTGGGGGTCGAGCGCCTGTTTGACGGACCGCATCAGACCCAGCGCCACAGCGTCCTTGAAATGGGGCAAGTGGGCCGCCTTCAGGCTGCCCACGCCATGCTCGGCGCTGATCGATCCATCGTAGCGCGCCACCGCATCGAAAACCAGCGCGTTCACGCGCGCTTCCTGCTCGTTCAGGAATTTTTTGGCATCGGCGCCAGCGGGTGCCTGCACGTTGTAGTGGAGGTTGCCGTCGCCCAGATGGCCAAAATTCACCAGCCGCACACCAGGCATCTCACGCTGCAGCAAGGCGTCGGTATCGTTGCAGAAGGCCGGGATGCGCGAGACCGGGATGCTGATGTCGTGCTTGATGTTCAGGCCTTCCTCGGCCTGCGCCAGCGGAATGCTTTCGCGGATGTGCCACAGGCCGCGCGCTTGCGCGAGGCTCTCGGCCACCACGGCGTCGCTCACCAGGCCATCTTCCAGCGCGGTTTCGAGCAGGCGCTCGAAGCGGGCCCGCGCGTGTTCCTCGGATTCGCTGTCGCTGTTCTCCAGCAGCACGCAGTACGGGCTGTCCTGCCAGAGCGGCACGCGCAGCGCGGAGAAATGCCGGTCGACCAGCCCCAGCGCAAACTGCCCCATGACTTCGAACCCGGTCAGGCCGGCGCCCAGGTGCCGGTGCGCCAGGCCGAGCAGGGCCACGGCGGCTTCCAGCGTGGGCACGGCGGCCCAGGCGGTGAGCTGCGCGGCCGGCAAGGGGTAGAGCTTGAGCGTGGCCGCCGTGATCACGCCCAGCGTGCCCTCGCTGCCGATGAACAGATCGCGCAGGTCGTAGCCGGTGTTGTCCTTGCGCAGGCCGCTGAGGCCGTGCCACACCTCGCCTTGCGCCGTCACCACCTCCAGGCCCAGACAGAGCTCGCGCGCGTTGCCATAGCGCAGCACCTGCGTGCCGCCGGCGTTGGTGGCCAGGTTGCCACCGATGGTGCAACTGCCTTGCGCCGCCAGGCTCAGGGGAAACAGGAAGCCGGCCTTTTCGGCGGCTTCCTGCACGTTCTGCAGCACGCAGCCGGCCTCGACCGTGAGGGTGAGGTTGGCCGCGTCGATGGCGCGCACGGCGTTCATGCGCGTGAGGCTGAGCACGACCTGCGTGCCGGTTACGTCCGGCACCGACCCCACCACAAGCCCCGTGTTGCCGCCCTGCGGCACGATGGAAGTACCCGCTGCGGCGCAGGCTCGCACCACGGCGGCCACTTCGGCGGCGCTGCCGGGGCGCACCACGGCCAGCGCGCGGCCACGGGCGCGTTGGCGCCAGTCCTGTTCCCAGGCGCTGAGGTCGGCGGCCGGATCGTCGTGCGTGAGCACCTGGGCCGGCCCGACGGCCTCCCGCAAAGCGGCCAGCAGTAGCGTGCTCATGGGCGTGCGGTGCGGGCCACGTCCGCCGCCACGGCCTCCTTGCCGGCGGCGCGCAGGCGGATGCGCACGTGCAGCGCGCAGGCCACGAACAGCGCCACGCACAGCAGCACCTGCAGCATCGCAAGCCACATGGACGGGCCGGACTCGCTGGTCGCGCGCACCATGCCTTCGGTGAAATACAGCCACACCAGCAGGCTGACCCAGCGGTAGGTGTACATGCGGTTTTTCAGCAGCCCAGCCAGCGGCAGGGTCAGCGGCAGCACCTTGATGGCCCACCAGGAGCCGCCTTCGCGCAGCGGCGCGAGCCAGAGTTCCCAGGCCAGGCCGAGCACGATCAGTCCGAGCAGGCTGGCCACCGCGAGCCAGCGCGTGCCGCGCACCGCCTGGTCGGAGCCGGATGGACCAACGGCGTCGGCGGGAGAGGCGAAGGGGGAAGAGGAAGAGGGCATGGGGGCGTGTGAAAGGCAGGTGGCATGATACCGGGATGACCCTGAACGAGCGCCTGCGGGCCCTTGAAACCCTGGTGCGCGCGCTGTGGCACGACGCGCTCAAATTTCCGTGGCGCAACACCGCGATCACGTTGCGCGAGCGTTTTCGCGAAGACCGGCTGGGCATCACCGCCAGCAGCCTGACCTTCACCACCACCATCTCTCTGGTGCCGCTGTTCACCGTGGCGCTGGCCATCTTCAGCGCCTTTCCCATGTTCGACCGCCTGCAGCGCACCCTGCAGCGCTCGCTGGTCGAGAGTCTGGTGCCCGAGGACATCGCGCGCCAGGTGCTGACCTACCTCAACCAGTTCGCGGCCAAGGCCGGCCAGATGGGCTGGGCCGGCGCGCTGGTGTTGCTGTTTACCGCGCTGGCGCTGATCCTCACGATCGACCGCAAGCTCAACGACATCTGGCGTGTGCGCCAGTCGCGACCCTTCACCCAGCGCGTGCTGGTCTACTGGGCCGTGCTCACGCTTGGGCCGCTGCTGCTGGCGGGCAGCGTGGCGGTGACCTCGTACGCCCTGGGTGCCTCGGGCGGCTCGATGAACCGGCTGCCCGCGCCATTGCGCCTGCTGTTCGACTCGTTGCAGATCGTGCTGGTCACGGGCGGCCTGGCGGCCCTGTACCGCTACGTGCCCAACACGCGGGTGCGCTGGGGCCATGCGCTGCTGGGCGGCCTGTTCGTGGCGGTGGGCCTGGAACTGGCCAAGAACGCGCTGGGCTGGTACCTCAAGCAGGTGCCCACCTTCTCGCTGGTCTACGGCACCTTCGCCACCGTGCCCATCCTGCTGGTGTGGATCTACCTGGCCTGGGTGATCGTGCTGCTGGGCGCGGTGGTAACCGCTTACCTGCCCAGCTTGCTGTCGGGCGTCGCGCGGCGCGGTGACACACCGGGCTGGAGCTTCCAGCTGGCCCTGGAACTGCTCGCCGAGCTGCAGGCGGCGCAGCACACCGAGCACAGGGGCCGGAGCCTGGAGTCGCTGGCGAACACGCTGCGCGTGGACCCTTTGCAGCTGGAGGAACCGGTGGCCGCGCTGGTCGCGCTGGACTGGCTCGGGCGGCTCGACGAGGACGGCGAGCGCTATGTGCTGCTGATCGACCCGACCGTCACGCTCATGGCGCCGCTGCTGGAACGACTGTTGTTGGTGCAGCAGCCGCACACGGCTGAGTTCTGGTTCGGCAGCCACTGGGCGCGCATGACGGTGACCGAGGCGCTGCCCGCGCTCAATCCACGCTGAACGGCGCCGCCAGAAAGCCCCGGAAGCGGGCACGCCCGCCGCGCGTGGGCGCGGCCGTGAGCTGGTAGGCCGGAAAGCGCTGCAGGAAGCGGCCGATGGCGATGCGGCCTTCCAGCCGCGCCAGACTCAGGCCCGCGCACTGGTGGATGCCGAAGCCGAAGGCCAGGTGCTTGTTGCCCTCGCGCTCCAGGTTCAGCACCTCGGGGTCGGTGAACTGCGCCGGATCGCGGTTGGCCGCGCCGATGCACAGCGTCACCAGCGTGCCCGCCGGCAGTGCCACACCGCCCACCTGGGTGTCCTGCACCGCGCGCCGGTTGCCCAGCTGGTTGGACGACTCGAAGCGCAGGAACTCGTCGACCGCGCGGCCGAGCACGGCTTCTTCCGCTGCCGGGTCGCCTGCGCAGGCCTGCAGGGTGTGTTGCAGGCGCACGCGCGCTTCGGGGAACTCCTGCAGCGCGATCAGGCCGTTGCCGATCAGGTTGGTGGTGGTCTCGTGGCCGGCGTTGAGCAGAAAGATGCAGTTCTGTAGCAGCTCGACCTCGCTGAGCTGCTCGCCGTTCGCCTCGCCCTGGATCAGGCGCGTGAGCACGTCGCGCTCGGGGTCACCCGGGCGCTGCCGGCGCGCCACCACCAGCGTGCGCAGGTAGGCCAGCATCTCGGTGACGGCCTGGTTGCCCGCCGCCTGCTGCTGCGGCGTGATCGTGGGTTCCAGCGCGCCCAGGATGGCCAGCGACCACGCGCGCAGCGGCCCGCGGTCGCCGTGCGGCACGTCCAGCAGGTTGCCGATGATCTCCACCGGAATCGCCGAGGCGAAATCCTCGATCAGGTCGCCGCCGCCGCGCGCGGCCATCTCGTCGAGCAACTGGTCCACCAGCGCGATCAGGCCGGGCTCCATCTCCGCGATGGCGCGGCGCGTGAGCGCGCCCATGATGAGGCGGCGCACGCGGGTGTGCAGCGGCGGGTCGTTGAACACCAGGCTGGTTGTGTGGTGCTCGAAGAGCGGCGAGCCGGCGCCGTACTTGGGCGCGAACTCCACGTGCTTGTCTGAGCTGAACGCCTGGGCGTCGCGGTACACGGCCATCAGGTCGGCGCAGCGGGTGAGGAACACCGAGCCGTCGGGCATGCGGCGCACGGGTTCGGTTTCGCGCAGCGCCGCGTACACCGGGTACGGATTGGCCAGGAAATCGGCGGGCAGGGCGCGCAGGTCGAACGCCGCCGCGATGGCTTGCGCGCGGGCCGCCGTCATGGGCGGGGTGATCGGGATCGTCACGGTGTAGTCGCTCTCAGCGCGCGAGGAACTCGCGGATGGCGAACAGCGTGGCGTCCGGTGCCTCGGTCATCTGGTGGTGCCCCACCGGCAGCGCCACCGTGCTCACCGCCTTGCCGGCGGCGCGCGCGGCGGCGATCAGGCCCTGCGCCGCGCGCGGCTGCGTCATCTGGTCCTGCGCGCCGAGCACGAAGAACACCGGGCAGGTGATCCGCGCCATGGCCGCCTCGCCGCCGGCGTAGCTGTCGCAGGCCACGAAACCGCGGTGGAACACGTTGACCTTCGGGTTGCTGCGCAGCACGCGCCGGCCCAGTGCCAGACTCGCCCCATAGACCCAGGTGCCCGGGCCGAGCGCCGAGGGCGGTGCGGCCAGGGTGCTGCGCGAGAACACGTTGATCATCTTCAAACCCTTCTCGGGTTCGTTGAGCGAGGCTTCGATCAGCGCGGGCGAGACCTTCATCGGGTAGGCCGTGCCCACCAGCACCAGGTGGCTCACGCGGTCCTGCAGCCGCGCCGCCGCCTCCAGCGCGATCAGCGAGCCCCAGCTGTGGCCCACCAGCGCGGCCTTCTGGACACCCGCCGCGTCGAGCAGCGCGGCCACGAAGTCGGCCGCGGCTTCCACCGAGGCGGGCGCCTCGCCTTCGCTCTTGCAGTGGCCGGGCAGGTCCACCGCGAGCACGTTCCAGCCGTGGTGGGCGAGGTAGCGGCTCTGCAGGATCCAGACGCTGTGGTCGTTGAGCACGCCGTGGATGAACACCACGGTGGGTTTGGCGGCGTCGAATGGTTTGCCGCCGGTGTAGCAGTAGGTGGAGGCCCCGTTGACTTGCTGGTACATCTCAGGCCCCCGCTTTCTCAGCGGCTTTCAGCGCGCGTTTCAGGTCGTCGATCAGGTCGTCCGGATCTTCCAGCCCGATGGACAGGCGGATCGTGCCCGGGCCGATGCCGCCGGCGGCCAGCGCCTCGTCGCTCATGCGGAAGTGCGTGGTGCTGGCCGGGTGGATCACCAGCGAGCGGCAGTCGCCCACGTTGGCCAGGTGGCTGAAAATCTTCAGCGCCTCGATGAAGGCCTTGCCCTGCGCGCGGCTGCCCTGGATGTCGAAGCTGAACACCGAGCCCGCGCCCTTCGCCCCGAAGCGCAGCAGTTTTTCGGCCAGCGCGTGGCTCGGGTGGTTCTCCAGCAGCGGGTGGCCCACGCGCCCCACCAGCGGGTGGCTGGCGAGAAACTGCACCAACTTCTCGGTGTTGCCCATGTGGCGGTCCATGCGCAGCGAGAGTGTTTCGATGCCCTGCAGGATCAGCCAGGCGCTGTGCGGGCTCATGCAGGCGCCGAAGTCGCGCAGTCCTTCGCGCCGGGCACGCAGCAGGAAGGCGCCCACCGTGCTTTCCTCGCTGAACACCATGTTATGGAAGCCGTCGTAGGCCTCGGTGAGCTCGGGAAACCGGCCCGAGCGTTCCCAGTCAAAACTGCCGGCGTCGACCACCACGCCGCCGATGACGGTGCCGTGGCCGCTGAGGAACTTGGTGGCCGAGTGGTAGACCAGATCGGCACCGTGCTCGAAGGGCTTGATGAGGTAGGGCGTGGTGAGCGTGGAGTCCACCAGCAGGGGGACGCCCGCCTCGTGCGCGATCTGCGCCACGGTGGGCATGTCCAGCACGTCCAGACCCGGGTTGCCCACGGTTTCACCAAACAGCAGTTTCGTGTTCGGCCGCACGGCCGCGCGCCAGCCGTCGATGTCACCCGGTTTGACAAAGGTGGTCTCGATGCCGAAACGGCGCATGGTGTAGTGCAGCAGGTTCTGGCTGCCGCCGTAGAGCGCGGTGCTGGCGACGATGTGCGAGCCCGCGCCCATCAGCGTGGCCACGCTCAGGTGCAGCGCGGCCTGGCCGCTGGCGGTGGCAATCGCGCCGATGCCGCCCTCCAGCGCGGCCATGCGCTGCTCGAACACCGCGTTGGTCGGGTTGCTGATGCGGCTGTAGACGTGGCCGGCGCGCTCCAGGTTGAACAGCGCGGCGGCGTGGTCGCTGGACTCGAAAACGAACGACGTGGTGAGGTGGATCGGCACGGCGCGCGCGCCGGTGCTGGGGTCGGGGGCGGCGCCCGCGTGCAGCGCGAGCGTGTCGAAGCCGGGGTCGGAATAACCGGGCATGGGGGGTGTCTCCTGTGCGATGGATGCGGTAACGACCCGCCGCCGGGGCGTGGGTGTTTGCGTGATTGTGGGCTATATTGCACGAACGCCAGCCCCGCTGGAGACACACAGACACCGAGGAGAACGGCCATGAAAGTCAGCGACATCATGCGTGTCAAGGGCGGCACGCTCTACACCATCCAGCCGCAGGAATCGCTCGAACGCGCGATCGAAACCATGTCGCAGTTCGACATCGGCTCCCTGGCGGTGATGGAGCACGGCGACCTCGTCGGCATGCTCACCTTCCGCGAAGTCATCCACACCCTGGCGAAAAACGGCGGCACGCTGGGCGGCAAGACCGTGCGCACGGTGATGGACGACCACCCCATGACCTGCACGCCGGAAACCGAGCTGGAGCAGGTGCGCCCGATGATGCTGGAGCGGCACACGCGCTACATGCCGGTCATGGACAACAAGATGCTCATGGGTGTGATCAGCTTCTACGACGTGGCCAAGGCCGTGGTCGACAGCCAGAACTTCGAGAACAAGATGCTCAAGGCCTACATCCGAGACTGGCCCGAAGAGGAAACCGGCAAGAGCGAGCCGAACTTCCCCTGAACGCCCCCCCGGCCAAAAGAAAGCGCCCCGCATGCCGGGGCGTTTCTCATGAGCGCTGCAAGGGGTCACTCCGATTCGTGGATGACCTGCCGCAGGCGCGGGTAGATCTGCTCGTTCCAGCGCCGGCCGCTGAACACGCCGTAGTGGCCCACGCCGGTCTGCACGTGGTGGGTCTTGCGGTAGGGGCGCACGCTGCTGCACAGGTCCTGCGCAGCCACCGTCTGGCCCACCGAACAGATGTCATCGCGCTCGCCCTCGACCGTCATCAGCGCGGTGCGCCGGATGGCCGCCGGGTTCACCGTGCGGCCCTTCCAGGTGAGCACGCCGCGCGGCAGGTCGTAGGTCTGGAACACCTTCTCCACCGTCTCCAGGTAGAACTCGGCCGGCAGGTCGTTCACCGCGAGGTATTCCTCGTAAAAGGCCTGGATCACGCCGGCCTCCTCGGTGCGGCCGGCGGCCAGGTGGTCGTAGATGTTGCGGAAGGACTGCTTGTGGCGGTCCGGGTTCATGCTCATGAAGGCGGTGAGCTGCACGAACCCGGGGTAGACGCGGCGCATCATGCCGGCGTGCGGGAACGGCACGTGGCTGATCAGGTTCTTCTCGAACCAGTCGATGGGCTTGCTGGTGGCCAGCTTGTTGACCTCGGTGGGGTTGACACGGCAGTCCACCGGGCCGGCCATGAGCGTCAGGCTGCGCGGCTGGGCCGGGTTGTCATCCTCCGCCATCAGGGCCGTGGCGGCCAGCGCGGCCACGCAGGGCTGGCAGACGGCCACCATGTGCGCGCCCGGGCCGACGGCTTCCGTGAATCGGATCATGTAGCTGATGTAGTCGTCGAGCGAAAAGGCGCCGTGGCGCAGCGAAACGTCGCGCGCGTTGTGCCAGTCGGTGATGTAGACGTCGTGGTCCTGCAGCAGCGTGCGCGCGGTTTCACGCAGCAGCGTGGCGAAGTGACCCGAGAGCGGCGCCACCAGCAGCACTTTCGGTTGCGGCTCGGCGCCTTCCTTGCGAAAGCGCAGCAGCGCGCCGAAGGGCAGGGTGAGCACGGTTTCCTCGGTCACGGCGTATTCGCGCCCGCCAGCCGCCACCGAATGGATGCCGTAGGGCGGGCGCGTGTGGGTCAACCGCAGGCGCGAGATCACGTCGCACGCGGCAGCGACCTTGCGCACCAGGCTGCCTTCGGTCTCGCGCAGCCACAGCGCGGCGCTCAGGTGCTGGGCGGCCAGCCGCAGCGGCGAGATCAGGTCGGACTGGAGCTGGTAGGCCTGATACATCATGGTTTCTTTCCTGGGACAACGTGTCGCACTGCAGGCAAGTAACGGGCCAGCACCCTCGGTGCACCGAGCCGGTGCGCAGGTGGCGCACAGCGATGGCACAGCCCTTGCTGTGCCCCTGCCTTCCAAAGGAGCATGCCCACCATGGCCAAAGCGGTACTCACGATCAGCAGCAAGAACTACGGCGCGTGGGCCTTGCGCGGCTGGCTCATGGCCCGCCTGGCGAAGCTGGACTTCACCGAAAAGGTGATCCCCCCGGACGACCCGGCCATGAAGGCCGAGATCCTGTTGCTGTCGGCCTCGATGCGCGTGCCCGCGCTCGAGCACGACGGCGTGCACGTGTGGGACACGCTGGCCATTGGCGAATACCTCAATGAAATCAAGCCCAAGGCCGGGCTGCTGCCGGCTGACCGCGCGGCGCGCGCGCACTGCCGTTCCATCTGCGGCGAAATGCACTCCGGCTTCTCGGCGCTGCGTTCGTCGCTGCCCATGAACATCAAGGCCTCGTTCCCGGGCTTCAAGCTCTGGTCGCGCGCGCAGACCGACGTCGACCGCATCGAGGCGATCTGGCTCGAATGCCTGGAGCGCTACGGCGGCCCCTACCTGTTCGGTGAGAAGCCCTGCATCGCCGACGCCATGTTCGCGCCCGTGGTCACGCGCTTCATCACCTACGAGGTGCTGATCAGCGAGGCCTGCGTGGCGTATTGCGACACCATCATGGCCTTGCCGGCGATGAAGGAATGGGTTTCTGCTGCGGAGGCGGAGCCTGACGACATCGACGAGTTGGACGCGGAGTTCTGAGTCATTCATTCGGTGGTGGGTTGGCGGGCCGCGGGCCTGGGCCATGGGCCAGGGGGCTTTGGTGCGCTGCCCCTTGCTGCGCAAGGGGTTCGCTGCGGTGCTCGGGTGAGCGGCCCGCGGCAGAACTCGCTGCCTGGGCTGCGCCCACTCCGCTCAGACAGCTGCCGCAAGTCAGTCAACGAAGCGCGCTGCGCGCGCAGCCGCACACCCTGCGCGCCTCGCCAGCGCACAGGCGCCCCCCAGCCCATGGCCCAGGCCCTCGGCAGAGGCGCTGGTTGGCTACCCGGTGAGGTGCCGTTGGGTGTCGGCTACGATGTCGCAGATCGGCCACAACCGGTCCTTCGGGAAGTGCCGGAGAATCCTCTCTCCGAAACAGGTAATTTGGGCTTTCACTTAAAGAGGCGCGCTCAATCTTCAGCGTGACTTAGCCACAAGCAGACGTTCGTGAAGGAACCCGAGATGAAGGAGCTCACCCAGGGGGTGGTCGAGGGGGCGGGCCGACAAGCGCGGCTCGACCGACCGACCTTTGATCCTGAACTGCGCGCAGGCTTGGCGATCGTGGGCGGAATGTTCCCGCCGACTGTGACCAGCGACCTGATCGACTTCATGCGGGTGTCGTACGCAGGGCCGCCTCTCGAAACGCTGATCGGCGGGCGAAACATCCGCTGCGAGGAACGCGTCTTCGAGGGTTACGAGGGTCACCCTCTCAAGGCGTCTGTCTTCCGTCACCAGCGCGCCTCCGGGCAGCGTCCCGGTGTGCTTTTCGTGCATTCCGGGGGTCTGATGTTCGGCGATCGGTTCAGTGGGTTGGACCGGATGATCGATTTCGTCGAACAGCTCGGCGTCGTGCTCGTGTCGATCGAGTACCGCCTGGCGCCAGAGTATCGCGACCCTTATCCGCGGGAAGATGTGTACGCGGCGCTGGAATGGATGGCATTGCATGCGGAGTCGCTCGGCGTGCGCCTCGATCGCCTGCTGATCGCGGGCGCCAGCGCAGGGGGAGGTTTGGCGGCCGGTGCAGCCCTCGCGGCGCGCGATAGGGGCGGTCCCCGCCTGTGCGGTCAGCTGCTCGACTATCCCATGCTGGACGACCGCGGCATCACGAAGTCCACGCTTCAGTTCGATGGCATCGGCGTCTGGGATCGCGTGAGCAACGAGACTGGCTGGGGCGCGCTGCTTGGCGAAGCGCGCGGTGGTCCGGATGTGTCGCCGTATGCCGCTCCGGCTCGTGCAACTGAGCTTTGCGACCTGCCGCCCGCGTTTCTCGACGTCGGTAGCGCCGAGATATTTCGCGACGAAACCGTGGCCTATGCGGACGCCCTGTGGAATGCCGGCGGGCAGGCCGAGCTTCACGTGTGGCCGGGTGGGTTCCATGCGTTCGACATCTTCGCGCCGCATACCGCACTGTCACGTGGAATGATCGCCACGCGCAGTGCATGGATGTCGCGCGTGTTGGCCGATTGAGGAATGTATGCAGGAACTGCTGGCTCGACTGAAGGCCCTTGACCCCAACGCCAGCCTGGCGTTGAGGATCATCGCGTGCTTCGACGAATTGGTTCGAGGTGGCGTCAACATCCAGGGGCTGCTCGGGGCAGCAGCCTCGCTTTCGGGCTGTGTAGCGGGGTTCGCCGGGCATCAATCAGAGCGCACGCTCCGCGTCGCGCCGGACGGGCAGACCCTGAAGGGAAGCGCCTCAGCGCCGCGAGAAGGCTCCCTGGCAGCAAACGGCATGACAGTGTGGCTGGAGCGGGAGGGGCCAGCCCATGTAAACGATGCGATGATCCTCGAGCGCCTCGCACTTGCGCTGGCCATCCGCAGCGGGCACCAGGCGGACGATCCACTGCGTCGGCTCGGCGATCTGCTCGACGCCAACGTTGCCGTGGAGCATCGCCACGCGACGGCTGCCAAACTCGGATTGGCGCCGCACTTGAAGTACCGCGTTGCCACCTTGCCGCTCTTCGCGACATGGAAGCAACACCGCGACCTGCTGGAAGACGTTGTCCACACCCGCTACGGTCCGCTGCACGTGTGCGTACTGCGCGCCGAGGTGAAACACATCGAAGCCAGCCCCTGCGGGATCGGGGTGGCGGCGGAGATCGACGACCTCCACCGATCGCTGGCGACAGCACTCGTGAGCTTGCGCCTGTGCGCTGTGCCAGAAGTACCAGTCGTCGTCGCAGACGACTATGGCGGTCTGATCGATCTGCTCGCCCAGTGCTCTGTCGATCGACCGTTGCTCGATGTCGAGGAACTCGAAGGCGTCATGCAGCATCCGTGGGCCGTCCGAACTCTGGATGCGCTGCTTCGCTCCGCGTCTATCCGTGACGCATCTCGCATTGCCGGTGTCCACCACAACACAATGCAGGCGAGACTGGAGACCATTCGCGACTTGCTGTCGTTCGACCCACTCGACGGAATCGGCCGAACCCGCGTCGGCCTCGCCTTCCTCGCCTGGCGCGTTCGGCATTCGTCGGCGCTGGACATGCCACCGCCCACCAGTCGCTAGTCTCAACCGCCAAATGGCGGGATTCGGTCCCTCCAGGCGCGCCGGTCGGCGGTTACTGGCCACCCGGTGTGTTGCTATCTTCTCGTTGCCACACTTCGCCGCCGGAGACGCGTTGGGCGGGGTCATCGCACCGACCTCACGCCGACGTTCCGCGCTCCGGCACTTGGCCTGTGGCGGTGGTTCAACAACACGGAGACAAGAATGACCGAACTGACGAAAGCAATCGACGCCGTTCTCGATGGCGTGACGACAGGCACACCCCGCGTGCCCGGGGTATCGGCGGCGGTGACCGACCGCCGCGGCACGATCTACGAAGGCGCGCGCGGTGTCCGCAACACCGGAACCGGCGAGTCGTTTGAACCCGACACCGTGTGCGCGATATTTTCGACCACCAAGGCCATCGCAGGAACGGCTTGCTTGCAACTGGTGGAAGAGGGGCTTCTCGACCTCGACGCGCCTGCGAAGGAGTACGCGACCCAACTTGCCGACATCATGGTCATCGAGGGCTTCGGTAACGACGGGCAACCCAGGCTGCGCCCACCGAAGCGCGACATCACGACGCGTCACCTGCTCACACACACAGCCGGCTTCAGCTACGACTTCTTCAACGAGACGTACACCCGCCTCGCCAACGAACAGGGCCAGCCCTGGGTGGTCGACGCATCTTGGAAGTCGATCAAGACGCCACTTCTGTTTGATCCGGGCGAGCAGTGGTCCTATGGGAGCAACATCGATTGGGCCGGCATGGTGCTCGAGGGCATTACGGGCAAGCGGCTCGGCGAGGTCATGCAATCGAGGGTTCTCGGTCCGCTCGGGATGACTGACACCGCCTTCACGATGACCCCTTCCATGCAGTCCCGGCAAGCAACGATTCACGCGCGCGAGGATCGCGATGGTTCGCTCGTTCCGCTCAACGGGGTGACCTTGCCGCAGGATCCGGAGGTCCACATGGGCGGGCACGGCCTCTACGGGACCGCGTCGGACTATGTGAAGTTCATCCGCATGTGGCTCAACGACGGACGCAGCGACAGCGGAGAGCAGATCCTGCGACCGGAAACCGTCGAGATGGCATCCCGCAATCATTTGCCTAAGGGCATGCACGTGAAGATGCTGCCCGGGGTCGATGCGACCAAGACGGCTGCGTCCATCCTGCCCGTGTCGAGGCCACGGCTGTCCAATGACGCCGAGTTCTTCCCCGGCATGCCCAAGACCTGGGCACTCACGTTCATGATCAACGAGGAAGAAGCACCCACGGGTCGGCCGGCTGGTGCCCTCTCATGGGCGGGCCTCGCTAACCTGTACTACTGGATCGATCGCGCGAACGGCATCGGCGGGTATTGGGCGACCCAGATCTTCCCGTTCGCCGATTCGACCTCGGTAGCGGGCTTCCTTGAGATGGAAAAGGCAACCTATCAACACGCAAAGCCTCGCGCCCGATGAGAGGCACAAGGCCGCACCGCTTGAGGCAGCAACCGGGATCATCGCGGTCTCGTTGCTGATCGGCTGTGAAGTCGGGCCGTTCGACATCCGGCGCGCGGGTGAGTGTCGGCTTTCGACCGAACGGACCGTCCGGCGGGGTAGATTGCACGGGAGTTGATCGGAAGCCGTCCGCGAGTTGGGTCCATCCACCAGCGAAGGTCTTCTTCGGGCCCAAAGTACGCATTCCCAAAACCCTGCTCTGCCAATACCGTACTCGTCAGGCGATGGGCTGTGGGTGGGGTGGCGCCTGTGCCGTGCCGGCCATTCGAGCATCGCAGGGGACCCCGAAGGGGCACGGCATCGAAGCCACCCCACCCACAGCCCCTCGCCTGACAACCGCCACAAACGCGGGCGTGAAGAACCTCAAGACGTCCAAGGCGTCGGCTTGGGAATCTCGCAGACCGGCTCCACATCGATCGACTTGAAGTCTGCTGGAGACACGATCTCCAAGTACTCCATGTCGGGCGAGTAGTCGAACAGGTAGTGGCGGATGCCCGGGCGCTGGTGCACGCAGTCGCCGGCTTCCACCAGGGTTTCCTTGTCTTCGTACATGAAGCGCGCCCAGCCCTTGAGCATGATCACGATCTGGAAATCCGCCTCGTGGCGGTGCCAGCCCGTGCCTTCTTCCGGCGGCATGTTGGCCTTGACCAGGTGGGCGATCACCTTGCCGTGCGTGGCGGCGGCGATGCCCAGGTCGCGGTACAGGAAAAAATCGCGCAGGCCACCGCTGACGTAGTCGCCTTCGCCGCCCTTGACGTGCGAGAACAGGGTGGAGGTTCGGTCGAGCATGAGACGCTCCTTTCTGGGGATTCGCAGCCACCATCTGCTGCGCTGCAGCACAAAGCACGAAATGTTCCCGTCGTGCCGCGGCCTGCGCGGCGCCAGGCGAACGGGTTTTTCGCACCAGACTGGCCCGGCCGCGCACCAGAGTGCTTCAAAGCTTGCCCGGGGGCACTCGGGGATAATCGCGCTTCTATGAGCGGCAACACCTTCGGCACCCTGTTTTGCGTCACCAACTTCGGTGAATCCCACGGCCCGGCCATCGGCTGCGTGATCGACGGCTGCCCGCCGGGCATGGCGCTGAGTGAGGCCGACATCCAGGTCGACCTGGACCGCCGCCGCCCCGGCACGTCGAAGTTCGTGACCCAGCGCAACGAGCCCGACGCGGTGGAGATCCTCAGCGGCGTGTACGAAGGCAAGACCACCGGAACCCCCATCGCCCTGCTGATCCGCAACACCGACCAGCGCAGCAAGGACTACGGCAACATCCTGCAGACCTTCCGCCCCGGCCACGCCGACTACACCTACTGGCAGAAATACGGCATTCGCGATCCGCGCGGCGGCGGTCGCAGCTCGGCACGACTGACCGCGCCCACCGTGGCCGCCGGCGCGGTGGCGAAGAAGTGGCTCAAGGAACGCTACGGCACCACCTTCCGCGGCCACATGGCGCAGGTGGGCGAACTGGTGATTCCCTTCGAGAGCTGGGACCACGTGCCCAACAACCCCTTCTTCGCGCCCGTGGCCGACGTCTCCGCCATCGAGACCTACATGAACGAGCTGCGCAAGAGCGGCGATTCGTGTGGCGCGCGCCTGCGCGTCACCGCGCAGGGCATGCCGGTGGGCCTGGGCCAGCCGCTGTACGACCGGCTCGACGCCGACATCGCCTACGCCATGCTGGGGCTCAACGCCGTCAAGGGCGTGGAGATCGGCGCCGGTTTCGCCAGCGTGGCGCACAAGGGCAGCACGCACGGCGACAGCCTCACGCCCGAAGGCTTCCATGGCAACAACGCCGGTGGCGTGCTCGGCGGCATCAGCACCGGGCAGGACCTGGAGGTGCAGATCGCGATCAAGCCCACCAGCTCGATCCTGATCCCGCGCGAGACCATCGACACCACCGGCCAGCCCACCGAGGTCATCACCAAGGGCCGCCACGACCCCTGCGTGGGCATCCGCGCCACGCCGATTGCCGAGGCCCTGCTGGCCCTGGTGGTAATGGACCACGCGCTGCGCCACCGCGCGCAGTGCGGCGACGTGCAACTGCCCACGCCCGACATCGCGGCCCGGGCGCGCGGCTGAGCCTGCGCCCCGCGCCCCGCCTCTGGCCCGCGCCATGGCCGAGCGCCGCCCGCTCATTCCGTTTGCGCTGCTCTCCGCGAGCTACTTCGCGCACATCGGCTTCTTCAACCCCTACCTGCCGCTGTGGCTCAAGGAACTGGGCTTCGGGCTGATTGCCATTGCCGTGCTGACCTCGGTGCAGTCGGCCACGCGCCTGTTCGCACCCTACCTCTGGGGCTCGCTGAGCGACCGCACCGGCGAGCGCGTGCGCCTGCTGCGCTACGGTGCCACGGCCGCGCTGCTGCTCTCGCTGGGCCTGTGGTTCGACGCGGGCGGCGTGGCGCTGTTCGTGGTGCTGCTGCTCATGTTCAGCCACACCAGCGGCATGATGCCCATGAGCGAAGCCGCGCTGGCGCACCTGGTGAGCCGGGAGGGCGCATTCGACGCGAAACGCTACGGCCGCGTGCGCCTGTGGGGGTCGCTGGGTTTCCTGGCCACCGTGGTGGCCGCCGGGTTCTGGTTCGAGCGCTTCGGCATGGCGCACTTTCCGGCCTGGACGTTGGGCACGCTGGCGGCCGTGGCGCTCAGCGCCTGGCTGTTGCCCGACGTGCGCGAACCCGCGCACGCCAGCGAGCACCCTCAGCCGGTGGGCCCGGTGCTGCGCCAGCCGCCGGTGCGCTGGTTCTTTGCCGCCGTGTTCTTTCACGTGCTCGCGCACATCTTCATCTACATCTTTTTCTCGCTCTACCTGGACGCGCTGGGCTACAGCAAGACGGTGATCGGGTTGCTCTGGGCGCTGTCGGTGGTGATCGAGATCGGCTGGTTCTTCACCCAGGGCCGCTGGCTGCCGCTGCTGTCGCTGCCGGGCTGGCTGGTGCTCGCGGCCGCGCTGATGGCGCTGCGCATGGGCCTCACGGCGGGCCTGCCGCTGGTGCTGCCGGTGCTGCTGCTGGCGCAGGCGCTGCACGCCATCACCTTCGCCGCGCACCACACGGTGTGCATCGCGCTGCTGTCGCAGCATTTCCCGGGCCGCTTGCGCGGGCGTGGGCAGGCGCTCTACGCCGTGGTGGGCTACGGCCTGCCCGGGGTGGTGGGCGGGCTCACCGGCGGGCTGCTGAGTTCGGCGCTGGGGCTGGCCAGCGTGTTCTGGCTGTCGTCGGCCTGCGCCGTGGTGGCCTGCCTGTGCGCGCTCAGGGCAAGGGCGTGGCAGAAAGCCAGCGCCGCAGCGGGTTGAACCCCGTCACCAGCGCGGTGGCCAGCAGCACCAGCGCGCCGCCGGCGAAGATGCCGGGCGAGAGTTCCTCGCCCAGGAACAGGTGGCCCCAGGTCACGCCGAACACCGGGATCAGGAACGCAGGGCTCATGGCCGCGACCGGTGTGACGTGGCGGATGATGCGCAGGTGCGCCCAGTAGGCCAGGCCCGAGGTGACCACGCCCATCACCAGCACGGCGCCCAGCGCCTCCGGCGTGAACCGGGCCTGCGGCCAGGCCCAGAAGGCACCCGGCAGCACCAGCACCATGGCGGCCATGTGGATGCCGGCGGCGATCGCCAGTGGCTGCATGCGCGTGGTGGCACGCTTCATCAAGGGCGTGGCGCAGCCGTAGCAGGCCGCGGCCGTGACGCAGGCCAGCGCGGCGGCGAGGGTGGTGGCGTCGGGGCGCACCGGGCCGAGCTGGACGATCAGGGCCACGCCCGCAAAGCCGCAGAGACAGCCCAGCAGCTTGCGCGTGGTGAGTGTGTCTTCCTTGAACCAGGCCGAGGCCAGGGTGCCGAACAGCACAGCCGTGGTGTTGAGCAGTGCGCTGTAGCCGGCCGGCAGGCGCAGAGCGGCAAAGGCGTACAGCAGGAAGGGCGCGGCCACCGACAGGCCGCCGAGCACGAGCAGTTCGCGCCAGTGCGTCCAGGGCCAGTCCTGCCGCAGGCCGCGCATGATGAACGCCAGCGTGAGTCCGGCCAGCGCGACGCGGCAGCCCGCGAGCACCAGCGGCCCCATGACCGGGCTGGCCACGCGGATGAACATGAAGGACGCGCCCCACAGGGCCGACAGGCCCACGAGCTGGGCGAAATGGCGCGTCTGCACCGTGGGGGCTCAGCGGGCTGCGGCGGCGATCTTGCGGACCAGGCCTTCGATGGCCAGCGCGTAGCCCTCGGTGCCGAAGCCGATCACGATGCCGGCGGCGGCGGGCGACACATAGGAGTGGTGGCGGAAGGCCTCGCGCGCGTGCACGTTGGAGATGTGGATTTCGATCACCGGCAGGGGCTTGACGCCGCTGATGGCGTCGAAGATCGCAACCGAGGTGTGGGTGAAGGCGCCCGGGTTGAACACCACGCCGCCGACTTCCCCGGCTTTGTGGCGCCGGCCGGCGTCGTGGATCTTGTCGATCAGCGCGCCCTCGTGGTTGCTCTGGAAGGCTTCAAGTTCATAGCCCAGGCGCTTTGCATGGGCGTGGCACTGGTTTTCCACGTCGGCCAGCGTGGTGGAACCGTACAGACCAGGCTCGCGCGTGCCCAGCAGGTTGAGGTTGGGGCCGTTGAGCAGCAGCAGGGTGGGCATGGTTGTCTCGCGTGAGAAGGTGAACGGACTCGGGACGCAGCTTAAACCAGCGGCACGGTGAGCTGCTCCAGCACCGCGCGGGTGTCGGGCCGCACGCCACGCCACCACAGAAAGGCCTCGGCCGCCTGTTCCACCAGCATGCCCACGCCGTCGGCCACGCGGCTCACGCCCGCGGCCTGCGCCTGGCGCAGGAAGGGGGTGAGGCCCTTGCCGTAGACCATCTCATAGGCCAGCGCACCGGGGGCGAACAGGCCGTCGGGCAGGGGCAGGGCGTCCTGTGTGAGGCCGGTGGAGGTGGCATTGATGACCACGTCGAAGGCCTGGCCCACCAGCGTGTCGTAACCGCCGGTCTGCAGCGGGGTGTGGGCCGCGAAGTCGTGCCGCAGCGCGTGCGCCTTGTCGGGCGTGCGGTTCGCCACGGCCAGCAGCGCGGGCCGCTCGGCCGCGATGGGCAGCAGCGCGCCGCGCGTGGCGCCGCCCGCGCCCAGCAGCAGCACCCGCTTGCCCGCCAGCGGACAGGCCAGGTTGCGCTGCAGGTCGTTGACCAGGCCCACGCCGTCGAAGTTGTCGGCCTGGATGCGCTCGTTGCCGTCGAATTTCAGGCAGTTGGCCGCGCCCGCCAGGCGCGCGCGTTCGCTGGGTTCGGTGGCCATCTGGAAGGCCTGCAGCTTGAACGGCAGGCTCACATTGACGCCGCGCCCGCCTTCGGCACGGAAACGCTGCACGGTATCGACAAAGCCGTCGAGCGGCGCCTCGATGGCGGTGTAGCCGATGTCCTGGCCGGTGGCGCGGGCAAACAGGGAGTGGATCAGCGGCGATTTGCTGTGGCCAATGGGGTGGCCGAGGACGGCATAGCGGTCGGTCATGGGAAACACGGCGTGGGAAAGCCGCCATTGTCGCGCAAGCCCCTTGCTTCGCCACGGGCTTGGCGCGCGGCCTACCATGGCGGGCATGAACACCTCCGCCTCAACCTCCTTGAAGATCGATTTCGTCTCCGACGTGTCCTGCCCCTGGTGCGCTGTCGGCCTGGGCGCGCTGGAAGAGGCGCTGCAGACCCTGAAAGGCCAGGTGCAGGCCGATCTGCACTTCCAGCCCTTCGAGCTCAACCCCCAGATGGGGCCCGAGGGCCAGGACATTGGCGAACACCTGGCCGAGAAATACGGATCCACCCCCGAGCAGCAGGCGCAGATTCGCAACACGATCCGCGCGCGCGGCGCCGAGGTCGGCTTTGAATTCAACCCCGCAGGCCGTGGCCGCATCTGGAACACGTTCGACGCGCACCGCCTGCTGCGCTGGGCCGAGCTGGAGGGTGCACCCGGGCAGCAGCACGCGCTGAAAAGGGCTTTCCTCGCCGCGTGCCACACGCGTTCCGAGGCCATGGGCCACCACGATGTGCTGCTGGCCTGCGTGCGCGAGGTCGGTCTGGACGAGACGCGGGCCCAGGCCATCCTGGCCAGCGACGAGTTCACGAAGGATGTGCGCGAGCGCCAGCAGTTCTACCTGCAACACGGCATCCACTCGGTGCCGGCGGTGATCATCAACGACCGCCACCTGATCTCGGGCGGTCAGCCGGCCGCGGTGTTCGAGCAGGCGCTGCGGCAGATTGCGGCCGAGACGGCCTGAGGACGCGGCTGACCGGTCAGACCGGCCGCGCCAGCGCCTTCGCGATGTGGTGCCGGCGCACCGTGGTCTTGGGCACCTTGTCGGTCAGGTGGCTGAACCATGCCCGCACATCCTCGTCCAGCCCGATGCCGTGCATGTAGTTGTAGATCGCCTTGCGCAGGCCAATGCCGAGCGCATCGTGGTCCACGCCGGTGGGGTCGATGAAGCCGATGTCGTTCTTCGCGAAGGTGACCTCGGGCAGCGGGATCAGTTCGATGCCGTAGGCCGCCGGGTCCAGGCCCACGGGCGAATGCACGGTGCACGAGAAGCGGTGGAAGAAGCCGCTCTGGATGCAGCCGTTCTCGAACAGCTGGCGCACGTACTCCAGCGCGTCCACCGTGTCCTGCACGGTCTGCGTGGGAAAGCCGTACATGAGGTAGGCGTGCACCAGGATGCCGGCGTCGGAGAAGCCCTTGGTGACGCGCGCGACCTGCTCGACCGAGACGCCTTTTTTCATCAGCGTGAGCAGGCGGTCGCTGGCCACTTCGAGTCCGCCGCTGATGGCGATGCAGCCGCTGTCGGCGAGCCGCTGGCAGAGTTCGGGCGAGAACGTTTTTTCGAAGCGGATGTTGCCCCACCATGACACCGGCAGCTGGCGGCGCAGCAGTTCGTCGGCCAGCGCCTTGAGGGCTTTGGGCGGCGCGGCTTCGTCAACGAAGTGGAAGCCGGTCTGACCGGTCTCGGCCACGATGGCTTCCATGCGGTCGGCCAGCGTGGCTGCGGAGGCGGTCTCGTAGCGGCCGATGTAGTCCAGGCTCACGTCGCAGAAGCTGCACTTCTTCCAGTAACAGCCGTGCGCCACGGTGAGTTTGTTCCAGCGCCCGTCGCTCCAGAGGCGGTGCATGGGGTTGAGCATGTCGAGCAGGCTCAGGTAGCGCTCCAGCGGCAGGCCGTCCCAGGTGGGCGTGCCGACCTCCTCGAAGGGCACGTCGGGCTCGACGAAGTTGATGTAGCGCACGGCGTCGTTCTCGCGCAGGAAGGTGCGCACCAGGCGTTGCTTCGAGCGCTTGCGCTGCAGGTAGTCGATCAGCGCCAGCAGCGGGCGCTCGCCCGCGTCCAGCGTCACGTAGTCGACGAAGTCGAACAGGCGGGGTTCGGCCAGCTCGCGCAGCTCGGTGTTGACGAAGCCGCCGCCGAGCGCGATGGCAATGTGCGGGTTCTGCGCCTTGATGGTCTGGGCGATGCGCAGGGCCGCATAGAGCGCACCGGGGAAAGGCACCGAGAGCAGCACCAGGTCGGGCCGGTGCCGCACCAGCGTGGACAGCGTGAGCGTGTGCAGCAGCTCATCCACCAGGGTGGGCGGCGCGGCCAGCGCGTCGGCCATGGGGTCGAAGCTGGGCTGGCTGCTGGCGAGCGATTCGGCGTAGCGCACAAAACCGAAGCGATCGTCGACCGCGTCGCGCAGCACGTCGGCCAGGTCGTTCAGGTACAGGGTGGCGATGTGGCGCGCCTTGTCCTGCACACCCAGTGCGCCGAAGGCCCAGGCCAGCGGGTCAGCGCCTTCTTCGCTCAGCGCCGCGTCCACGTACACCTCCAGCGCGGCGAAGCGCGGACCTTCGGGCAGCAGCTCGCGCGCGGCGATGCGGTGCGCGAGCGTGGAATCGCGGCCCTGCAGAAAGGCGATGACGGGGCCGATGGTGCCGCGGTAGCGCTCGAACTGGTCGAGGAAGGCGTGCACGCTGGACGTGCGCCGCGCTTCGGGTTGCGCAAGGGCGCGGCCGCGCACGGCTTCGAGCCCTGCAGGGGTGAAGATCTGCAGCACCAGCGCCAGCGCCAGGTCGGCCTGCGCGGCATCGATGCCGCGCGAGCGCAGGAAGCCGGTGAGGTAGGCGGTGGAGGGGTAGGGCGTGTTGAGCTGTGTCATCGGCGGGATGAGGCTCAGCACGCGCAGGGCGGATGTGGTCATGGGGTGTTCGCGGGGGCCAGGAGCGATCTTACGGCGTGGCCGCTGCCCGGGCGTGACCGGCGCCTCCCCCGCGCCGGTGGACGCAGCGCGCGCTCGGGCCTAGCATGCGCGAGACGCAACAAGCGTCAAGGAGAACACCATGAACCACGGGATGCGACGCACGGCATGGGGGTGTCTGGCCATGTGCTGGCTGGTGGGTGGCGCGGCGTGGGCGCAGGGGCGGCTCGATGCCGAGATGCTCAAGCTGTATGGCGGTCGTTATGCCGTGGACTGCGCGAACGCCCGCTCGCCGCTGGTGCGGGTGGATGCGGCGCAGATCGTGGTCGAGCAGGGCAACCGCCGGCTGAGTGCGCAGTCCCTGCAGGCGGCGCATTCGTATTTCGGCCAGTCGCCGCCGCCGGGTTTCGTCGTCGCGTTGCTGGGCCAGGTGCAGCAGCGCCATGGCATTGTCTTTCTGGTGCAGGCCGACGGACAGGGTCAGTACATCGAGCTCGATGGCGACAAGACCGTCATGGCCAACCTGGGTGCGCTGGGCAAGGCGCGGTTCCACCGTTGCGACGCGGCCGCCAACCAGCGCGCCGCGGACCAGGTGCGCGAGGCGCAGCAGGCCCGCGCGGCGGCGAATGCACCCGTGGCCAGTGGCAGCGCGAAGCACCCGTCGGAGCTGATCCGCGACGCGCGCTTCAAGGCGGTGTACCGCCGCGCGCTGGGGCCGCTGGTCTCGCAGGCCTGGCTGGCGCAGATGAACGGCCCGGCGGTGGAACTGAAGACGGAGCAGGTGGCGGGCACCGCCTACCAGCTGGTGGCCTTCTGCAAGGCGCACGACTGCGGCGACAACAATGCGGTGCTGCTGTACGACGCACCGCAGGACCGGGTGTACGGCTTCGTGCACATGAAGGGGCGCAACACGGTGCTGGGCTCACCGCCCGGGCCGGTGATGGCCGAGCTCAACCGCCTCTGGCGCCGCGAATGGCGCCAGGGCAAGTGAGGACTGCCCGGCGCGTTCAGGCCGCCTCGTACGCGCTCAGCGGCACGCAGCTGCAGAACAGGTTGCGGTCGCCATACACGTTGTCCACGCGGCCCACGGGAGACCAGTACTTGGCGTGCCCCCGGGCCGCCGAGCTGGCCGCGCCGACGTCGCGCGCGTAGGGATGCGACCAGTCGGCCACCATGAGGCTGGCGGCGGTGTGGGGCGCGTTCTTCAGCGGGTTGTCGTCCTGCGGCCAGCTGCCGGCTTCCACCCGACGGATCTCTTCGCGGATCGCGATCATCGCGTCGATGAAGCGATCCAGTTCCTCCAGCGTTTCGCTCTCGGTGGGCTCGACCATCAGCGTGTTGGCCACCGGGAAGGACAGCGTGGGCGCGTGGAAGCCGTAGTCGATCAGCCGCTTGGCCACATCCTCGGCCATCACGCCGCTGCTGTCCTTGAAGTGGCGCAGGTCCAGGATGCACTCGTGCGCCACGTGGCCGTTGTCGCTCGCGTACAGCGTGGGGTAGTGCGGCGCCAGGCGCTTGCTGATGTAGTTGGCCGACAAGATGGCGGCCTCCGTGGCACGCTGCAGGCCTTCGGCGCCCATCATGCGGATGTACATCCACGAGATCGGCAGCACGGCCGCGTTGCCCAGTGGCGCGGCCGAGATGGCACCCACGCCATTGACCGGCAGGCCGCCGGCTGAGTGGCCGGGCAGGAAGGGCACGAGGTCCTCGACCACGCAGACCGGGCCCACACCCGGGCCACCACCGCCATGCGGGATGCAGAAGGTCTTGTGCAGGTTGAGGTGGCTCACGTCACCACCGAACTCGCCCGGCGCGGCCACGCCCACCAGCGCGTTCATGTTGGCACCGTCCACGTAGACACGGCCGCCGTGCTGATGCACCAGCGCGCACAGCTCCTTCACCTGCGTCTCGAACACGCCGTGCGTGCTGGGGTAGGTGATCATCACCGCCGCCAGGTTCGCGCTGTGCTGCTCGCACTTGGCCTTGAGGTCGGCCATGTCCACGTTGCCGTTCTCGTCGCACCGGGTGACCACCACCTGCATGCCCACCATCTGCGCGCTGGCCGGGTTGGTGCCGTGCGCGCTGCTGGGGATGAGGCAGACCTTGCGGTGACCCTCGCCGCGCGAACGGTGCCAGGCCTGGATCACCAGCAGCCCCGCGTATTCGCCCTGCGACCCGGCGTTGGGCTGCAGGCTGATGCCGGCGTAGCCGGTGGCCTCGCACAGCCAGCGGCGCAACTGCTCGTCCAGCAGCACGTAGCCCTGGCGCTGGTCGGCCGGTGCGAAGGGGTGGATGTGCGCGAACTCGGGCCAGGTGATGGGAATCATCTCGCTGGTCGCGTTGAGCTTCATGGTGCACGAGCCCAGCGGGATCATGCTGCGGTCCAGCGCGAGGTCCTTGTCCGACAGCGCGCGGATGTAGCGCAGCATGCCGGTTTCGCTGTGGTGGCTGTTGAATACCGGGTGGGTGAGGAAGTCGCTGCTGCGGCGCAGTTCGGCGGGGATCAGCGGCTCCACGCCTTTCTCGAACGCCTCGAAGCCGGGCAGCGCCTGGCCGTAGTGCGCGAACACCTGCCACAGCTGCACCACGTCCTCGCGCGTGGTGGTTTCGTCGAGCGAGATGATCAGGTACTCGCCCCAGGCCTTGCGCAGGTTGATGCCCATGCCCAGCGCGCGCGCCAGCAGCGCGTCGGTCTGGTCGCCGGTGTGCAGGGCGATGGTGTCGAACACGCCGCGCTCCCCGTGGTGGGTGCCACGGTGGCCCAGTTGTTCAAGCCCATGGGCCAGGATGGCGGTGTAGGCGGCCACGCGCTGCGCGATGCGGCGCAGGCCCTGCGGGCCGTGGTAGACGGCATACATGCTCGCCACCACCGCCGGCAGCACCTGCGCGGTGCAGATGTTGCTGGTGGCCTTTTCGCGGCGGATGTGCTGTTCGCGCGTCTGCAGTGCCAGCCGGTAGGCCGGATTGCCATGTGTGTCCACGCTCACGCCCACCAGCCGCCCGGGCAGGCTGCGCTTGAATTCGTCGCGGCAGGCCATGAAGGCGGCGTGCGGACCACCGTTGCCCATGGGCATGCCAAAGCGCTGCGTGTTGCCGACGACGATGTCGGCGCCCATCTCGGCTGGTGTCTTGAGCAGCGTGAGCGCGAGCAGGTCGGCCGCCAGGATGAAGGCCGCCTGCTTGCCGTGCACGGTGGCGGCGTCCTGCGTCCAGTCGTGCAGCCAGCCGCTGGAGGCGGGGTACTGCGCGAACGCGGCGAAGTAGTCGTCGGCCGCGAGCATCGTGGCCCATTCGTCGCCTGACATGGCAATGCGCAGCTCCAGCCCCAGCGGCTGCGCGCGCGTCTGCATCACCTCGATGATCTGCGGATGGGTGTCGCCCGAGACGACCATCGCGTTGCCGCGCGCCTTCACCGAACGGCGCGCCAGCGTCATGGCCTCGGCGGCGGCGGTCGCCTCGTCGAGCATGGACGCGTTGGCGATGGCCATGCCGGTGAGGTCGGTCACCATGGTCTGGAAGTTCACCAGGGCTTCCATGCGGCCTTGCGAGATCTCGGCCTGGTAAGGCGTGTACGCGGTGTACCAGGCGGGGTTTTCCAGCACGTTGCGCAGGATGACGCCCGGCGTGTGCGTGCCGTGGTAGCCCTGGCCGATGAAGTTCTTGAGCACGCGGTTGTGCTGCGCGATGGCCTTGAGCTCGGCCAGTGCGGCCGCCTCGGTGACGGGCGCGGGCAGGTCCATGCCCTGGCGGCGCGCGATGGCGCGCGGCACGATGCCGTCGATCAGCGCGCGGCGCGAAGCCTCGCCGACGACCGAGAGCATGTGGGCTTCGTCGGCCTCGCTCAGGCCGATGTGGCGCGCCACGAATTCGGAGGGGTTTTCGAGATCACCCAGGGGTTTGACGGCGGGCATGAGCATGGAGGGCCTCAGGAAGGGGGGTCACTGCCCGGCGGCAAAACTGTTGTAGGTGGTTTCGTCCAGCAGCGCGTCCACTTGCGCCGGATCGGACAGCTTCACTTTGAAGAACCAGCCGGCCTTGAGCGGGTCGCTGTTGGCCAGCGAGGGATCGGCGCGCAGGGCTTCATTCACTTCCGTGACCTCACCGCTGACAGGCATGTACACGTCGGCCGCGGCCTTCACCGACTCGACCACGCCGGCCACGTCCTTCTGTGCGAAGGTCTTTCCGACCTCGGGCAGGTCGACAAACACCACGTCGCCCAGCGCGTCCTGCGCGTGCACGGTGATGCCGACGGTGGCGATGCCGCCGTCAACGGTGATCCATTCGTGGTCTTCGGTGTACTTGGTGGTCATGGGAAGGCTCCTGAACAAAGAAAGAGAAAGAGATTCAGCCGCGGAAATAGCGGTTGGGCACAAAGGGCATGGCACGCACCTCCATGGGCACGGGCTTGCCGCGCACGATGGCGACCACGAGCGTGCCGACGGCCGCGTGGGCGGGGTGCACATAGCCCATGGCCACCGGCTTGTCGGCGCTGGGACCGAGCAGGCCGCTGGTGACTTCACCGATGGTCGTGCCATCCAGGCTTTGCAGCTCCGTGTGCTCGCGCACCGGAATGCGTTCCAGCGCCACCAGGCCGACGCGCTTGCGCGGCAGCGGCTCGGTGCCGTCGAGCTGCGCCAGCACGCGCGACGCGCCGGGAAAGCCACCCGCGCGCGCGCCGCCCGTGCGGCGCACCTTCTGCATGGCCCAGTTGAGCGCGGCTTCCACAGGGGTGGTGGTGGTGTCGATGTCGTTGCCGTAGAGGCACAGGCCGGCTTCGAGGCGCAACGAATTGCGCGCGCCCAGTCCCACGGGCTTCACCTCGGGTTCGGCCAGCAGGGCGCGCGCGAAAGCCTCGGCGCGCTCGCCCGGTACCGAGATCTCGAAGCCGTCTTCGCCGGTGTAGCCGCTGCGCGTGATGTACAGGTCGGCGCCTTGCCAGGTGAAGGCACCACCGGTCATGAACACCAGCTTTTCGACCCCCGGCACCAGGCGCTGCAGCGCGATCACGGCCTGCGGCCCCTGTAGCGCGAGCAGGCCACGGTCGGGCAGGGGGATGACCTGGCATCGCGTGCCAATGCGCGCCTGCATGTGCGCGATGTCGCCGACCTTGCAGGCGCCGTTGACGATGACGAAGAGGTCGTCACCCCGGTTGACGAACATCAGATCGTCGATGATGCCGCCGTCGTCGTTGAGCAGCAGCCCGTAGCGCTGCTTGCCCACGGCCAGGTCGATCACGTCCACCGGCATGAGCGACTCGAAGGCGGCGGCGGCGTCGGGGCCGACCAGGCGCAGCTGGCCCATGTGCGACACGTCGAACAAGCCGGCGGCGCTGCGCGTGTGGTGGTGTTCGGCCATCAGGCCGGCGGGGTACTGCACGGGCATGGAATAGCCGGCAAAGGGCACCATGCGGGCGCCGAGTTCGACGTGCAGGGCGTGCAGCGGGGTCTGAAGAAGAGGTGCGTCGGACACGGAGAGCTCGCAGGAAAGGGCAGGCCCGGTGGGGCGGAACACGGTTCATCCGTGCGCTGCCCCGCTGTCCGCTCTACCTGAGAGATTCACGCGGGCGATGCCGCATTTGCTCCTTCGGTGGGCCGCTTCAGGGAGCGGCCTCTCTCCAGGGGGGTACACCGGCCTCGCGGCCCGTGTTTGCCAGTCCTTTTGCCTGAGCGTTCAGGACACCCGGTGTGCGGTGCCGCCTGCGCCTTCGGCGAGCCGTTTCGCTGCGCGAGTCGGCTTCTCTCCTGACCGGCCGAGTGTATCGCACGGTGCGGGCTCGGCTTGCGCATCAGGGTGTTTCCAGCGCCGATTCCGGCAACAGGCGGGCCAGCCGTTCGCTGATGCCATCGGCGCGCTCACTGCCGGCCAGGCGTTCCACGTCGGCCATCATGGCGCGGCTGACCACCAGCATGCCCTGCAGGTCGCGCGCCTCGCGCAAGGCGTCGCGGTAGTGCTGCGCCAGCAGTTTGTCGCGTGGCGCGAACATGCGTTCGCTCAGGTCGAACAGGAACATGCGCGCGCTGGCCATTGATCGTGGGCCTGCAAAGGCATCGGCCGACACCGCAGGCGCCTGCCGCGCAGGCGAGGGCGATGCCGCGGGCGGCGTGGGGGATTCGTCCACCAGGTAACCACGCGCCAGCAAGCTGGCCACCAGTTCGCGTCCCTGGCCCCCGAACAGGGCGAAGAGTTGGGCATCGTCCTTGCGGCCATCGGCCATGAGCAGCAGGGCGCGTTCGCGCTGCGCCAGCTGGCGCTGCCCGGGCTGCAGCTCCGCCCGGGCTTTCTCGGTCTTGTTCAGCATGGGTTTACGACGTCGTTCACGGAGTCTGCACTGTGGCCAGCGCGTGTGACGACCCGGTGAACAACGGGCATGAAAAAGCCGCCCGAAGGCGGCCTGGACGCGGGTGCGTGACTTCGCTCACATGCCCGCGTAGTTCGGCCCGCCACCACCTTCGGGCGTGACCCAGACGATGTTCTGTGTCGGGTCCTTGATGTCGCAGGTCTTGCAGTGCACGCAGTTCTGCGCATTGATCTGCAGGCGGTCAGAACCGTCCTCGTTCTTCACGAACTCGTACACGCCGGCCGGACAATAGCGGGCCTCCGGGCCAGCGTACTTGGCCAGGTTGATCTTCACCGGCACGCTGGCGTCCTTCAACGTGAGGTGGGCCGGCTGGTGTTCCTCGTGGTTGGTGTTGCTCACGAACACGCTGCCCAGCTTGTCGAAGGTGAGCTTGCCATCCGGCTTGGGGTAGACGATCTTCTCGCACTCGGCAGCGGGCTTGAGGTAGAGGTGGTCGGCCTTTTCGCAGTGCAGCGACCACGGTGGTGCCTTGAACCCCAGGCGCGGCAGCAGCCAGTGTTCGATGCCGACCATGAGGCCACCGACGATGTTGCCGTACTTGAACCACGACTTGAAGTTGCGCGACGATTCCAGTTCCTCGCGCAGCCAGCTCTTGTCGAATGCGGTCGGGTAGGCCTTGAGTTCGTCGTGCTGGCGGCCCGCCTGCACCGCCTCGAAAGCAGCCTCGGCGCAGAGCATGCCGCTCTTGATCGCTGCGTGGCTGCCCTTGATGCGCGCGCCGTTGAGGTAGCCGGCGTCGCAGCCGACCAGCGCGCCACCGGGGAAGACCGTCTGCGGCAGGCTCATGATGCCGCCGGTGGTGATGGCGCGTGCGCCGTAGCTGATGCGCTTGCCGCCTTCCAGGAAAGCCCTGATGCGCGGGTGCGTCTTCCAGCGCTGCATCTCCTCGAACGGGCTGAGCCAGGGGTTGCTGTAGTTCAGGCCGGTGACCAGGCCCAGCGTGACCTTGTTGTCCTCCAGGTGGTACATGAAGCCGCCACCGTAGGTGTCGTCCTTCATCGGCCAGCCGGCGGTGTGGATCACCAGGCCGGGCTTGTGCTTTGCCGGGTCGATCTCCCAGAGTTCCTTCACGCCGATGGCGTAGGCCTGAGGGTCCTTGCCTTCGTCGAGGTGGAACTTCGCGATCAGGCGCTTGCCCAGGTGGCCGCGCGAGCCTTCGGCAAAGACCGTGTACTTCGCGTGCAGTTCCATGCCGAGCTGAAAGCTGTCCGACGGCTCGCCGTCCTTGCCCACGCCCAGGTTGCCGGTGGCCACGCCCTTGACCGAGCCGTCGTCGTTGTACAGCACCTCGGCGGCCGAGAAGCCGGGGAAGATCTCCACGCCCAGCGCCTCGGCCTGCTGGCCCAGCCACTTGACCACGTTGCCCAGACCGACGACATAGTTGCCCTCGTTGTGGAAGTTGTTCGGGATCAGGAATTTCGGCGTGTCCAGCGCACCGGTTTCGGTGAGCCACAGCAGCTTGTCGTCGGTCACCGGCTGGTTCAGCGGCGCGCCGTCTTCTTTCCACTTCGGCAGCAGTTCGTTGAGGGCCTTCGGGTCCATCACCGCGCCGCTGAGGATGTGCGCGCCGGGTTCCGAACCCTTTTCCAGCACGCACACGCCGATCTCGACGCCCTTGTCCGCCGCCAGTTGCTTGAGTCGGATGGCGGTGGCCAGGCCGGACGGACCGCCACCGACCACGACCACGTCGTACTCCATGGCTTCGCGGGGTCCGTAGGTGCTGAGGATGTCTTCGGGGGTCATGTGCTGGGTCTCGCTCTCTGTCGGGCGGGGTGCCCGGGGATTTTCGTGACGGCAGTGCACGTGGGCCTGCCGGTGTCGTGGTCGTGACCGATTTTAGTGGTCCATGGCGCACAATCTGTCGCATAGGCCTGCGGCGCCCAAACGGCCCGCGACACCCATCACTTCAGAGGAGGCTCTCTCATGGCATACAGCCTGGACCTGTCGGGTCGCGTGGCCCTCATCACCGGGGCATCCGGTGGCCTGGGCGAACAGTTCGCCAAGACGCTCGCGGGCGCGGGCGCGGCCGTGGTGCTGGCCAGCCGGCGCACCGACCGGCTGATGGCGCTGCGCGCGCACATCGAGGCCGCTGGCGGCGACGCGCACGTGGTCGCCATGGATGTGACCGACTGTGCCTCGATCAAGGCAGCGGTGGCGCATGCGGAGACCGAGGTCGGCGCGATCGACATCCTGGTCAACAACTCGGGCGTGAGCACCACGCAGCGACTGCAGGACGTGACCGAGGAAGACTACGACTACATCTTCGACACCAACACCAAGGGCGCCTTCTTCGTGGCGCAGGAGGTGGGCCGGCGCATGCTGGCGCGCGCCAAGGGCGCCGCACCGGGCACCTATGTGGGCGGGCGCATCGTCAACATCGCCTCCATGGCCGGGCTCAAGGTGCTGCCCCAGATCGGCGTGTACTGCATGAGCAAGGCCGCCGTGGTGCAGATGACCAAGGCCATGGCGGTGGAGTGGGGGCGCTTCGGCATCAACGTCAACGCGATCTGCCCGGGCTACATCGACACCGAGATCAACCACCACCACTGGCAGACCGAGCAGGGGCAGAAACTCATCCACATGCTGCCGCGCAAGCGCGTGGGCGTGCCCACCGATCTGGACGCGGTGCTGGTGATGCTGTGTTCGAGCGAGAGCCACTTCATCAACGGTGCCGTCATCGCGGCCGACGACGGATTCGGAGCGTAGATGACTGCAGTGGTGCTGGGTCGCCCTTCGGGCTGGCCGCCGGGAATGGTCCCCGGCATTCTGGCGGGCCTGGGGGCTGGCGCGTTCTGGGGCACGACCTTCGTCGCACCCCTGATCGCGCCGGGTTTCGGTTCGGTCGATCTCACGGTGGGGCGTTACCTGGCCTGCGGTCTGCTGTCCGTGCTGTTGCTGGCATGGGCCGCGCTGCGAGACGAGGCGCGCCGCCCCACGCTGGCGCAGATGGGGGCTGCGCTGTGGCTCAGCCTGCTGGGCTACACCGGCTACTACCTGCTGCTGGTGCTGGCCATCCAGGCGGCCGGCGCCGAGCTGCCGGTGCTCATCATCGGCACCATTCCGTTGTGGATCATGTTGCTTGGAAAGCCGCACGGCCTGCGCTGGCTTGCGCTGGTGCCGGGACTGCTGCTCACCGCCAGCGGCATGGCGTTGATGATGCGCGTCACGGCCCACGGTGCCGACGCCGGTGCCGGGTCGAACCTGTGGCTGGGCGTGCTCTACGCCACGCTGGCCATGGCTTCGTGGACCGCGTTCGGCCTGCTCAACGCGCGCTGGCTGGCCCGGCACCCGGAGGTGAATTCCACCGTGTGGGCCAACTGGCTGGGCGTGGCCGCCGGCGTGGGCGCCCTGGCGATCTGGGCCGTGGCCGGCAGCGACCTGTCCACGCTGGTGCAGCGCCCCGGTTTCGGTGGCTTCGTGCTGGTCTGCGTGGTCACCGGCATTGGCGCGGCCTGGATCGCCTCGGTGCTCTGGAACATGGCCAGCCGCCGGCTGAGCGCCAGCCTGGCCGGCCAGCTCATCGTGAGCGAGACCGTGTTCGGCCTTGTCTACGCCTTCGCCTGGAACGCACAGTGGCCCGCCGCCCTGCAGTGGGGCGCCTGTGTGCTGTTCGTCCTGGGCATTCTCGCGTCGATCAAGGCGCACCGCTGATCCCCTTCGCCAACGCATGAAACTCGAACTGCCCGATCAGAAAAAACAGGTCTACCGCATGAGCATTCCCATCCGCTGGGGTGACATGGATGCGATGGGCCATGTGAACAACACGACGTACTTCCGTTATCTGGAAACCATCCGCATCGACTGGATGCATTCCATCGGCGGAGCGCCCGACCCGCAGGGTGAAGGGCCGGTGATCGTCAACGCCTTCTGCAACTTCTACCAACAGCTTGAATACCCGGGCGATGTGATCGCCACCATGTACGTCAGCGACATCGGCCGCAGCAGCTTCGAGAGCTGGTGCACGCTGAGCCGCGTTGACGACCCGGAGACGGTGTATGCCGCCGGTGGCGCCACCACGGTGTGGGTGGACTTTCCCCTGAAGAAGTCGAAGCCCATTCCGGACTGGTTGCGCGCGCACCTGCTCTGAGTGCCCTGTGTGCGCCATCGCACACACAAATGCTTTCACATGAGCGCCGCTGGCATGCCTAGCATGACCGCATGCGCTGCTCTCCCGTCGCCTGCCTGGCCTGCATCGGTGTGTCCTTCGGCTTGTTGTCCGCGTGCGGCGGCGGTGGTGATTCCGATGGCACGCCACTGCCGAACGACCCCGATTTCGTTCCCACCACCGGCCCGGTCAACGTGACCGAACTGGCCACGGGGCTGCCGTATCCATGGAGCCTGGCCTTTCTGCCCGACGGGCGCATGCTGGTGACCGGGCGCCTGGGCAGCTTGCGCCTGCATGCGGCGGGTGGTGCGTTCCAGGGCAACATCAGCGGTCTCCCGACGGTCGATTCGGGCGGGCAGGGTGGCTTGCTCGATGTCGCGGTCGACCCGTCCTTTGCCACGAACCGCCGCATCTACTTCAGTTTTTCGGAGCGAGACCCCGGCAACGCCTCGCTCAACGGCACGGCCGTGGCGCGCGCCGAACTCGATACCGGTGCGCTCGCGCTGGTGAACGTGCAGGTGATCTACCAGCAGTTGCCCAAGGTGGCGAGCAGCGGCCACTTTGGTTCGCGCCTGGTGTTCGACCGCGACGGTCACCTGTTCGTGACGCTGGGCGACCGCCAGAGCAACGACCAGCGCGTGTTCGCGCAAGACCTCAACCGCGGCAACGGCAAGGTGGTGCGCATCACCACCTCGGGCGCCCCCGCACCGGGTAACCCGATCTTCTCCAGCGCACAGCCCGGCATCTGGAGTTATGGCCACCGCAACCCGCAGGGTGCCGCGCTGCACCCGCTGACCGGCGAACTCTGGACCCACGAGCATGGCCCGCAAGGTGGTGACGAGGTCAACCTCACGCGGGCGGGCCGCAACTACGGTTGGCCGGTCATCAGCCATGGCCAGGAGTACGGCACCACGACGCAGGTGGGTGAAGGCATGGCCAAGGCCGGCATGGAGCAACCCGTGGCCTATTGGGAAACCATCGACGGCACGGTGTGGACCGGAGGACAGAAGTCTTCCATTGCGCCCAGCGGCATGGCTTTTTTCACGGGACCTCAACCCTCGCACTGGTATGGCAGCCTGTTCGTGGGCGCGCTGGCCGGGCAGGCGCTGTGGCGGCTGCAGCTCGACGGCACGCGCGTGGTGGGGCGCGAGCGCCTGCTCGCCGCGCGCAACGAACGCATCCGCGACGTGCGACAGGGCCCCGAAGGGCGCCTGTACCTGCTCACCGATGGCGCCAGCGGCAAGCTGTTGCGCATCGGTGGCTGAGCGGGCCGCTACTTACTGCTTGTTCTCCCTGGCGCTGGCCTTGTACTCGATGTCGTCGGCGTACAGCCGGCCGTCCTTGCGGTCGATGTCGACCTCCACGTAGTGGCCCTGGCGCAGATCCTCGAAGCGCTTGTAGTCGTTCTCGTAGTCGGTTTTGTCGGTCACGTAGACGGTTTCGCTGTTGACGACAAAGGCCTTGGCAGAGAGGTCGATCGACTGGATGCGCCCCTTGAGGTCGTCGGCCTGCGCAGCGCCCACACCGAGTGCGAGTGACGCGGCCAGAAGGAAGTTGCGCGTGACGGAGGGGTGGATGTGCTTCGACATGGAGACTCCTGTTGTTGTGATGTCTCCATTGGATCGTCGAACGGCGCGCACAGCTGTCATCCATTGTTGCCGTGCGGTATCGCTCCGTAAAGGCGCGCCTGTCCTACAGACGCGCCGGCGCAGGCCGTTCAGGCTGCAGGCTTTGCCCGCGGTACGCGGCCCATCAGGTAGAACTCCGGATTGGGCTGCATGTTGCTGAAACTGGCCATGCGGTTGGACAGTCCGAAGAAAGCGGTGATGGCCGCGATGTCCCAGATGTCCTCGTCCGAGAAACCGTGCGCGTGCAGCGGCGGGAAGTCGTCGTCGTTGATTTCGTGCGAGCGCTGGCAGACCTTCATCGCGAAATCGAGCATGGCCTTCTGGCGCGGCGTGATGTCGGCCTTGCGGTGGTTCACCGCGACCTGGTCGGCCACCAGCGGCTTCTTCTCGTGGATGCGCAGGATCGCGCCATGCGCCACCACGCAGTAGAGGCACTGGTTGGCCGCGCTGGTGGTGGTGACGATCATCTCCCGATCGCCCTTGGTCAGCGAGCCTTCCTCCTTGAGCATCAGCGCGTCGTGGTAGGCGAAGAACGCGCGCCACTCGGCGGGCCGGCGCGCCAGCGCGAGGAACACGTTGGGCACGAAGCCGGCCTTCTCCTGCACTTCGAGCACCTTGGCCTTGATGTCCTCGGGCAGGTCGTTGATGTCGGGGGCGGGGTAGCGGCTCATGGGGTCTCCTTCGGGGGAATGTCTCGGGCGGGTCCATGGAATGTAGCGGCTATGCTGACAGCCTTTGCAAGGAGCCGTCGCATGAACCCCCCGCCCGCCGACAAGGATTTCGACAAAGGCCTCGCCACCCGCAAACGGGTGATGGGCGAGGATTTCGTGGCGCAGGCCTTCGGCAGCGCCACGCCGTTCACCGAACCCATGCAGCAGTACATCACGCGCAATGCATGGGGCGACGTGTGGCAGCGCCCCGGGCTCGACCTCAAGACGCGCAGCCTCATCACCGTGGCCATGCTCACCGCGCTGGGCAAGCAGCACGAGCTCAAGGGCCACGTGCGTGGTGCGCTCAACAACGGGGCCACCCCAGAAGAAATCCAGGAGGTGCTGTTGCACGCCAGCATCTACTGCGGCGTGCCGAGCGCCGTGGAGGCCTTCCGAACCGCCGCCACGGTGGTGGACGCGCCCGGCGGTTGATCAGCCCGCCAGCAGGCGGTGCACCAGGTCCGGCGTGCTGTGGGCCTGGTACTTGCGCATGAGCCTCGCGCGGTAGATCTCCACTGTGCGGTGGCTGATGGCCAGCGCCTTGCCGATCTGCTTGCTGGTCAGGCCGTCCATGAGGAAGGCCGCCACCTCTCGCTCGCGCGGCGTGAGCTCGGCCTTCACCGTGCGGCGCGAGCTCAGGTCTTCGAAGCTCCAGATGCCGGCTGCGTGGGGGGCTTCGCGGCTGAGCGCGCGGCCGGTCACGTGGCACCAGAAGGTCTCGCCCCGCGACGGCCCACCGACGCGCTTCATGATGCGGTCGTCGGCGTAGGTGCCGCCCCGGCCCAGCAGCGGCGCCATGCGCGCGCCAATGCGCTCGTACTCGTCCGCGCTCGGGTACAGGATCTGGAAGCTCTGACCCACCAGTTGCTCGCGCGTGGCGCCGAACATGTCACACAGCACCTGGTTGCAGTCGACCATGGTGCGTTCCCGCGAGAGGGCGAGCCCCACCGGAGCGAGATCGAAGGCGAGTCGGTAGTCGATGTCCATGCGGGCAGGGTTAGGCTTTACGAAATACTACGTATCTCTTTACGTAGTATCGTAGCGGCTTGCACGGTTCAACCCAGGAGACACCGACGTGAACAAGATTTATCCGGACGCGGCCGCCGCGCTCAAAGGCATCGTGGCCGATGGCCAGTTGCTCGCCGTGGGCGGCTTCGGCCTCTGCGGCATTCCCGAGGCCCTGATCGACGCGCTGCGCGACAGCGGTGCGAAGAACCTCACCGTGATTTCCAACAACGCAGGCGTCGACGGCTTCGGCCTGGGCAAGCTGCTGGAGACGCGGCAAATCAGCAAGATGATCTCCAGCTATGTGGGCGAGAACAAGGAGTTCGAGCGCCAGTACCTGGCTGGCGAACTGCAACTGGAATTCACGCCGCAGGGCACGCTGGCCGAGAAGCTACGCGCCGGAGGTGCGGGCATCCCGGCCTTCTTCACCAAGACCGGGGTGGGCACGCTGGTGGCCGAGGGCAAGGAACTGCGCGAGTTCGACGGCGAGACCTACGTGATGGAGCGCGGCCTGGTGCCCGACGTGTCGCTGGTCAAGGCGCACCGCGCCGACAAGTCAGGCAACCTGCAGTTCCGCCTGACCGCGCGCAACTTCAACCCGGCCGCGGCCATGGCCGGCAAGATCTGCGTGGTCGAGGTCGAGGAAATCGTGGAGACCGGCGAGATGGTGCCCGACGAGGTGCACCTGCCCGGCATTTACGTGCACCGCATCGTGCACAACCCGAATCCCGAGAAGCGCATTGAGAAGCGCACCATCACCGAATCCAAATAACCTTGCGGGACAGACCTTCAGCTCTGTCCCCAACTGAACGGAGAGATTGACATGCCCTGGACCCAAGACCAGATGGCCGCGCGCGCGGCCCAGGAACTCGAAGACGGCTTCTACGTCAACCTCGGCATCGGCATCCCGACGCTGGTGGCCAACCACACCGGGACCAAGGAAGTCTGGCTGCAGAGCGAGAACGGCATGCTCGGCATCGGCCCGTTCCCGACCGAAGACCAGGTCGACGCCGACCTGATCAACGCCGGCAAGCAGACCGTGACCACGCTGCCGGGCTCCAGCATCTTTGGCAGCCACGACAGCTTCGCGATGATCCGCGGCGGCAAGATCAACCTGTCCATCCTCGGCGCCATGCAGGTGAGCGAAAAAGGCGACCTGGCCAACTGGATGATCCCGGGCAAGATGGTCAAGGGCATGGGCGGCGCGATGGACCTCGTGGCCGGCGTCAAGCGCGTGATCATCCTCATGGAACACGTGGCGAAGAAGAAGGACGGCACCGAGGACCTGAAGATCCTCCCGGCCTGCACCCTGCCGCTGACCGGCGTGGGCGTGGTCGACCGCATCATCACGGACCTCGGCGTGATGGACGTGACGCCGCAAGGCCTCAAGCTGGTGGAAATGGCTCCGGGCGTGACGCGCGAGTTCATCCAGTCCAAGACCGGTGTCACGCTGGTCTGAGGCGCTAAAATCCCGACCGCGCAACGCCCGCTTCTGCGGGCGTTTTCATTTTCTCCGCCGAGATTCCCTTGGAAGCCTTCCTCCTGTCCACCGGTATCGTTGCCCTCGCCGAAATGGGCGACAAGACGCAACTGCTGTCGCTTGTGCTGGCCGCCCGGTTCAAGCGCCCCTGGCCCATCGTATGGGGCATCCTGGTCGCCACCTTGCTCAACCACGCGCTGGCGGGCGCCGCCGGCGCCTGGATCATGGCGGCGGTGGGTCCGGATGTGATGCGCTGGGTGCTCGGCGTGTCGTTCATCGCCATGGCCGTGTGGATGCTGATTCCCGACAAACTCGATGACGACGATGCGGTGCCGCGGCGGCAGATGGGCGTGTTCATCGCCACCACCTGGGCTTTCTTTCTGGCCGAAATGGGCGACAAGACGCAGATCGCCACCGTGGCGCTGGGTGCGCAGTACGAGCCGCTGGTGGCGGTGGTGCTCGGCACCACCTTCGGCATGATGCTGGCCAACGCGCCGGTGGTGTTCTTCGGCGAAGCGATCACGCGCCGCGTGCCGATCAAGGTCGTGCACCTCATTGCCGCCCTGATCTTTGCGGTGCTGGGTGTGCTGGCCCTGCTGGGCGTCGGTTCGTCGTCGGGCGCCTGATCAGGCGGGCGTGCCCACCACGCCCTCGTCGATCAGGGTGTCGATCTCCGCGTCCGTCAACCCGAAGCCACCCAGCACCTCCCGGGTGTGCTGGCCCAGCAGCGGCGCCGGCGCATCGGTCTGCGAGGGCGTGGCCGTAAAATGTATGGGGCAGCCGAAGGCGTGCGTGGTGCCCGCCTGGGGGTGCTGCAGTTCCACCACCAT
>NZ_JBFXCD010000028.1:0-35166 GCF_050182545.1 Hydrogenophaga sp.
TCAGCTGGAACCGAAAGTACCAGCGTACCGCCTGGCTGATCACAGCCGCAGGAAATCTATGACCGTGATACGGAGACTTCGTCTTTTGCATCCAGCCAGCTTACGCCATCGGCAACGTGACAAAGCCGGAGGCACTGCTGTGGCGCCCGGCCCGCGCCGATCTGCTGGGCCTGGCCACGGCGCTGCACCGCCAGGGTGTTCGCACTCTGGATCTGGTGTTTTCGAACGGCATCGAGCCCTTGAGTGCGAAGGAGCGCCAGCGGCTGTGCGAACTCGGGTTTGGCCAGCCTGCGCGCGCGCCCGCTGCGCTGCCGGGTTGGGCCACCCGCGCTTCCTGGCCCGAACGCCTGGCTGCCTGGATGATTCGCACCGTGCTGGTTTCCATGCAACAGGTGGCCGCGGCACCCATCGATCCGGATCGACGGCAGGGAAAGTGAAGCGCCGGATCCGGGATACCCGCTTCGCCGGTATGGTTGCTCACTTTTTAATTGTGTGCAATTCAATTGATCGCTACATTACCAACCCATGAACACGCCACGCATCTCCAGCGACCAGGCCCTGCGGCTGGACCACCAGCTCTGCTTCGCGCTGTATTCGGCCTCGCTGGCCATGACCAAGCTCTACAAGCCCCTGCTCGACGAGCTTGGCCTGACCTACCCGCAGTACCTGGCGATGCTGGTGCTCTGGGAACGCGACGGCGTCACCGTCTCGGAACTGGGCGAGCGCCTGCACCTGGATTCGGGCACGCTCACGCCGCTGCTCAAACGCCTCGAAGCCGCCGAGCTGGTGACGCGCCTGCGCGACGTGCAGGACGAACGCCGCGTGCTGATCCGTCTCACCGCTGCGGGGCGCAAGCTCAAGACCCGCGCCGCGCGCATTCCTGGCTGCGTGCTGCAGGCCACCCAGTGCGAAGTGTCCGAGGTGCTGGCGCTGACGCGGCAGGTCCAGGCCTTGCGCGACCGCCTCAGTGCCTGACCTTCTCTTCTTCCCTCACCCCAACCGCTTTTCGCAAGCGTTCAACCCAAGGAGCCACACCATGCCCACCTCCCTCGACAAAGTTCTCTACACCGCCCGCGCGCACACCACCGGTGGCCGCGAAGGCGCCTCGCGCAGCGACGACGGCCTGCTCGACGTGAAGCTGAGCCCGCCCAAGGCCATGGGTGGCGCTGGCAACGCCACCAACCCCGAACAGCTGTTCGCGGCCGGCTATTCGGCCTGCTTCATGGGTGCGCTCAAGCACGTGGCCGGCATGAAGAAGGTGCCCGTGCCCGCCGATGCTTCGATCGACGCCGAGGTCGACATTGGCCCGATCCCGGCGGGCTTCGGCATCGCCGCGCGCCTGGCCGTGAGCCTGCCCGGCATGGACCGCGCCGTGGCGCAGGACCTGGTGAACACGGCCCACCAGGTGTGCCCCTACTCCAACGCCACGCGCGGCAACATCGACGTGACGATCACGCTGAAGTAAATCCCCGGCGCCAGCAAGAAGGCCCACCCGGTTTGCGCCGGGTGGGCCTTTGTTTTTTTCTTGCAGCGTCCGGTGGATCAGTTGCGCTCGTGCGGGTCGTGGATCACCGTGCTTGTGCCCACACCCACCCCGACGCGTGCATTGCTGTTGCCCACGCCGGTGCTCACGCCCACGCCAGCCCCGGCGCTGACCTGGCCACGCTGGTTCACGCCCACGCCCACACCCACGGGACCCACCCCGGTGCTCACGCCAGCGTTCACCCCGCCCGAGCCCACCCCCACGCCAATGGAAAAAGGCCCGACGGGAATGCCGACACCCACGCCCACCCCCACGGACGAGCAGCCCGCGAACAGGGTGGTCGCGGCCACGAGCAAGGCAGCCCGTGCGCCGATGGCGAAACGGCTTGAAGGGGATGTGGCAGCGCAGGTCATGGTCGGGCCCGGATGGAAAACAGAAGCCTATTGTGAGCGCTTACCGGCCCGAAAGTGCCCCGTTCTTGCGCACTGTTTCATCACGGGCTCAGGCCATGGCCCGGCCGACGCGCTCGATGGCGTCGGCCAGCCAGTCGGGCCGCAGCGCCGCCGCGGGCGCTGCCTGCACGGTCCAGGCGCCCTCCACCGCATCCACCTGGGCCAGGCCCGCCTGCCAGAGCAGCCAGGCCAGCCAGGCACACTGCGCCGCCTCGGGCATGTCGCCCGCCTTCGCGCTCAGCAGTGCGGTCAGCAGCGCGCCATCGGTGAGGCGCACGCGGTCACCCTGCAATTCGGAACCGGTGGCCTGGGCGAGCACGGCGAGTGCGCCGGCACCATCGCGCCGGGGTCCGAACTCGCGCAGCCAGTGGCGCAGGTGGGTGGCGATCGCCACGCCACGCCGCGCCTCGGCCTGCATCAGGTCGGCGTGCTCCCAGTGGTGCCAGTCCACGGCGGGCTCGGCACAGTCGGACAGCTGCGCGGCCTGGGCAAAGCGGTACAGCGCCTGCTCGTGCCCATCTTCATGAACCGCGGCGCCCAACACCACCAACCCCGCCAGCCGGTTGGCCAGCAACTGGCTTTGCTGGGCCAGCAGCTTGTCGCGCATCAGACCGTCACGCTCGCCGCGCAGTTCGGCCAGTTCCAGAGCGTTCTTCAGGTCGGCCCGAAGACTCTCCAGTTCCCAGGGCTTGTTGATGTAGCGGTAGATCTCGCCGGTGTTGATCGCCTCGATCGCGTCGCCCAGCTCGGAATAGGCGGTGGTCAGCATGCGCACGACGCCGGGGTAGAAGTCGCGCGCATGGCGCAGCAACTCGTTGCCGTAGGCGCCGGGCATGCGCTGGTCGCACACCAGCACCGCAATCTCGGCACCGTGTTCGGCCAGCACCGCCTTGCCCTCCTCCACCGAACCGGCCGTGAGCACGGGCGCCATGGGGGTGACCAGGCGCTCGAAGTACTTCAGGGCCATGGCCTCGTCGTCGACGTACAGAATTTTCACGGGCTTCACGGCTTCTCCTGATCAGGTGTTCTTGTTTGTCGGGTGGAGGGGAAATAGAGCGAGATGGTGGCGCCGCGGCCGGCCTCGGAGCGCACCAGGATGGAGCCACCCAGAGAGGTCATCACGCGCCGGCAGAAGATGAGACCCATGCCGCTGCCACCCGCATGGGCGCGGGTGGTCGTGGGTTCGAAGGTGAGGCGCTTGAGCACGTCGGGCGGGATGCCGGGCCCGTTGTCGCTCACGTGGATGACCGCCTGTTCGGGCAAGCCCGGTGTGGGCGACTCGAGCCCCAGACCGATGTGCACACTGGGCCGCCGGGGTGGATCGGGGCGCAGGGCCAGCAGGGCATTCTTCACCAGCGTGCACAGCACGAGGTACAGCAGGTCGCGCCGCCCGGGCAGCACAAAGTCGGCCGAAACATCGCTCGTGAGCCAGCGCGCCTCGTCGTTGTCGAACGGGAACTCGTCGCGCACGGCCTGCACCAGCTGGCTGGCGCGCAGGGTGGGCGATGTGTCGGGCTGGTAGGCGTCGCGCGCGGTCTGCACGAAGGTCGACACCAGCGATTGCGCGTACTCCGCGCGGCGCTGCGCCGCCTCGATCATGAACAGCACCTCGCCCGGTTTCTGCTCCTGGATGCGCGCGTCGCCGCTGCCATCCGCCGGCGCGTCGCGGTGCCGCTCTCGCATGGCCGAGAGGTAGCCCTGGACCGTGGCCAGCGGCGTGGTGACCTCGTGGGCCAGAAAACCCAGGGTCTCGCGCAGGGTGGCCGCGCGCCGTTCCAGCAGGGCGCGCTCACGCGCTCGCTCCCGGCTGGCGGCCAGCGCCTCGCGCAGCACCTGGCGCGTGAGCGCCTCGTCCAGCGGCTTCTCGAGGATCTTCTCCACCTGGCCCTGGTTCACGGCCGACATGGCCACGTCCTTGTCGGCGTAGGCCGAGACCAGCAGGCGCCCAATGTGCGGGTAGGTCTGGCGCACCTCGCCCAGCAACGACACGCCATCGCGCGTGGGCATCGCGTAGTCGGTCAGCAGCACGGCGACCTCAGCGCCGCGCTGGGTCAGCAAGGCCAGCGCCTCGTCAACGCCCTGCGCCGTGAGCACGACGAATTCGTCGCCATAGAGCCGCGCAAACCATTTGCAGGCCTGCGGTTCGTCGTCCACCATCAAGATGGCGTGGGCGCCCAGCGGGCCATGTGTCACTCCGGTCGGTTCGGTGTTCATGGTGGCGTGGGCCTCGGCAGGTCAAAGGTGAATTCGGTCCAGCTGCCCTGTTCGCTCTCCACGGCCAGGGTGCCGCCATGGCGCTGCACGATGCCGTAGCTCACGCTCAGGCCCAGGCCCAGGCCGGCTCCGACGTCGCGCGTGGTGAAGAAGGGCTCGAACACGCGCTCCATGTTCTCCGGCGCAATGCCCATGCCGTTGTCGCGCACGGACACGCACAGGCGCTCGGCGCAGGGCGCGAGGCGCACCTCGATGCGGGGCTTGTCGCGCTTGGCCGCCTGCATCGCGTGTGCGGCGTTGCTGAACAGGTTGATCAACACGCCGATGATGGCCGGCTCGTCGCCCATCACGTGCGTGTCTTGCGGCATGTCGACCTCGACCTCAACGCCCTTGAGTTCATGGCCGGCCAGCCGCAGCGCCGACCGCACGGCGTTCTCCAGCAGGAACAGGCGCAGCCCGTCCTGGCCGGGTTTCTGGTAGGCGAAGGTCTTGAGGTCGGTGACGATGTTCTGGATGCGCTGCATGCCCTCGCGCGCGTCCACCAGACTCTCCTTGAGCATGGCGTCGGACTCGGTGGCGGGCGATGTCAGGCCCATGTTGATCGCCATCAGGCTGTAGTTCACCGGGTTGTTGAGTTCGTGCAGCAGGCCGGCAGACAGCGTGCCGATGGCGGCCATCTTCTCGCGCTGCAGCAGCTGGCCCTTGACTTCGGCCAGCGTGGCATTGATCTCGCGCAGCGACGCATTCTTCTCCGACACCTCGTGCTGCAACTGGAACAGCCTCAGTCGAGCCTTCTCGTTGAACCAGGTACAGACTGCGCTGGCTCCAGCCGAAAACAGGATGAACAACGAATTGGTGATCATCCGTGGCACGTTGTCCCCAATGTCAGGGTGCAGGGCGCATGCCACGATGTACAGCAAGAGCGTGAGCGCGCCGAACCCGATGCCCTCGAAAAAGGTGATCGGCAGGATGATGCCGACCGCGTACAGCGCGAGATGCAGGCCCACGAAATAGATCGACTGCGCGCCGTCGGTCTGGTGGATCATGACCGCGATCATGATCTGCGGCAGCAGCAGCCAGAGCATGGTCAGCGAGCGAACCTGCACGCGCCCGAAGTCGGTGAACAGCACGCGCAGGATGCCCAGCGTGAGCAGCACCACCAGCACACGCATCAGCGTGAACTCCAGCAGGCGCTCCGGATAGGTGAAGTAGTCCAGCCCGAAACCCGCCAGCACCAGGACGATGGACGTGATGCTGCCCGCCTTGCTGTAGGTCAGGCGAAAGTCCGAGAGCTGCTGCTCGTAGGGCGAGCTCGACCGGTCAGCCGTTTTCAAGCGCCATCGCTTTCAGGTTCGCGTTGACCACCACCTCCGCGAAGATGTTCACGCCAGTGGCGTCGGTGTACATCGTCGCGGGCGCGTTCACCTCCTCCATCACCGCGGCCATCTGCGCCTCGTTGCGGTAGATCAGGTGCCATTCCAGCAGGTGTTCCATGCCATAGCGCTCAGGGTTGTCCGAATGCACGTTGGTGACCAGCAGGTTGGCGCCCGGATTGCTGCGCGACATGAAATAGCGGATCAGTCGCGAGCAGACCTTGTCGGAGAGGTAGTCGAACAGGCCCGCGCAGTAGATGTAGTCAAAGCCCTCGCCATCGCGAGGCGCCGTGTCGCGGGTGGCGCGCTTGAGCAGTTCGTGCACCGATTCCTGCACGTACTCCACGTGCACCTTCACCTTGTGCTGCTGCGCCACCTCTTCGATCTTCTGGCGCGTGTAGTTCAGCGTCTCCAGGCTGAAGTCGATGAGGGTGAACTGAAGGCGCGAGAGGTCCTCGCCCGAGGCGATGAGTTTCTGGATTTCCACGCCCGGTCCGCAACCGACATTGAGGATGCGCATGGGCCGCCCTTTCTCGGCGGCGCTGGCCACGGCCTTGCGGAGAAAGTTGACCAGGATGTCGATGCGGTTGCGGTGCGCCACGGCCACCGCCGCGCGCAGGAACATCGCGTTGACCAGCTGGATGTAGGTGCTGCTGCCCTGGCGCGGGTCCCCCAGAATCTGGTTGACCATTTCGTAGTCACCCGCATACCCGAGCGGCTTGGCAAAGGTGCGGTAGACAAAGGGCGCGCGCAGCACCAGCGGGTGCAGTGCGGTCTGGGCAAAGGCCCGGTGCAGCAGCGAGTCTTCCTCCGGCAACTGGGAGGCCTCGTCCTCCAGGCGCACCAGGAATGCCTTGCCCTTGATCATCAGGGGTTCGGCGATGGCGCCGAACACCTCGTCGGTGAGGCGGCCGTCGGCCTGGCGCGGCAACGAGTCGACCAGGTCGGCCTGGTCGATCCAGCGCGCGGTTTCCGACAGGAAGGCGCGGAACTCGCTGATGGTGACCTGGTAGCTCTGCCGGATCTTGAAGCGCGACTCCCAGTCGGCCACGAAACGCGCCGCCTCGTCGCGCACCTGACCCACGTCGCCCCGAATCGCGTTGAGGTCCGACCACTCGTCGATCAGCGCCACCGAGATCACCGCCATCAGGCCGGTGTTGAGCAAGCTGACCACCACCGCCTTGCCCTTGTAGATGATGCGGTCGCCCGATCGGATCGTCAGCTCGTTGAGCACCTCGCTGACCTGGACGATGGAGTAAGGGTTGTAGATCTCCATCACCAGCGAGCGGCGCTGCAGGCTCGTCAGGGTGCCACGCGCGCTCTCGCCCTGGCTGTTGCGAAAGGTGACGACGTGGTCGAAGGGGCGCTGTAGGTACACGTTGAAGCCGGTGGATCAAATGAACAGGGCAGGTGCCTGGCACTGCCCCTTGAAGAACTCCCCGGCCCAGAGTGTAGTCAACCGCCTGGGGGCGGCCGGGCGGACGGGACCGCTGTCAAATCAGCAGCGCGTTGACCCTTTTCACGTAGGCCGCCGGATCCTCGGGCAAGCCACCTTCGGCCAGCAGCGCCTGGTCGAACAGGATGTGCGCCAGGTCGTCGAAATGCGCGCTGCCGTCGAGCTTCTTCACCAGCTCGTGCTCGGCGTTCACCTCGAGGATGGGGCGCACCTCGGGCGCGGGCTGGCCGGCCTGCTTGAGCATGCGCGCGAGTTGTGTGGAGTAGTCGCCGTCCTCCACCACCAGGCAGGCAGGCGAGTCCACCAGGCGCGAGGTCACGCGCACGTCCTTGGCCTTGTCCTTGAGGCTTTCCTTCAGGCGCTCCAGCACCGGCTTGAAGGTCTCGGCGGCGGCCTCGGCGGCCTTCTTCTCTTCCTCGTCCTGCAGCGCGCCCAGGTCGACCGCGCCCTTGGCCACGCTTTGCATCGGGGTGCCGTCGAACTCGGTGAGGAAGGACAGGGCCCACTCGTCCACGCGATCGGTCATCAGCAGCACCTCGATGCCCTTCTTGCGGAACACCTCCAGTTGAGGACTGTTCTGCGCGGCGGCTCGGTTGTCGGCGGTGATGTAGTAGATCGCCTGCTGGCCTTCCTTCATGCGCGCCTTGTAGTCGGCCAGCGACGTGAGGTCGGTGGCCTGCGTGCTCGCAAAGCGCAGCAGCTTCGCGATCTTGTCGCGGTTGGCGAAGTCCTCACCCAGGCCTTCCTTGAGCACGGCGCCGAATTCGGCGTAGAACTTCGTGTACTTGCCCACGTCCTTGTCGGCGGCGGCCTTGTCCTCGGCCGACACCACGTCGGTCACGCCGTCGGCGGCCTGCGTGGCCTCGGGGGCCTTGTCCTTCTTCGCCAGTTCTTCGAGCATGGCCAGCACGCGGCGGGTGTTGCCCTCGCGGATCGCTTTCACGTCGCGGCTTTCCTGCAGCAGCTCGCGGCTCACGTTGAGCGGCAGGTCGGCCGAATCCACCACACCCTTGACCCAGCGCAGGTACGCGGGCATCAGCGCCTCGGCCTCGTCCATGATGAAGACACGCTTGACGTAGAGCTTGATGCCGGCCTTGCGGTCACGGTTCCAGAGGTCGTGCGGGGCCTTGGCCGGGATGTAGAGCAGCTGCGTGTATTCGGTGCTGCCCTCGACACGGTTGTGGCTCCAGGTCAGCGGGGCCTCCATGTCGTAGCTCAGGTTCTTGTAGAACTCGGCGTACTGCGCCTCGCTCACATCCTTCTTGTTGCGGGCCCACAAGGCGTTGGCCGAGTTCACGGCTTCCCATTCGTCCTTGAGCACCTGCTCGCTCTTCTCGGCGTCCCACTCTTCCTTCTGCATCAGGATGGGCAGGCTGATGTGGTCGGAGTACCGGGCGATGATGGACTTGAGCTTCCACCGGTCGAGGTAGTCGCTGGCGTCGTCGCGCAGGTGCAGGATCACGCTCGTGCCACGTGCCGGGCGTTCGATCGTCTCGACCTCGAAATCGCCCGTGCCACCGCTGACCCAGCGCACACCCTCGGCCGCCGGCAGGCCGGCGCGGCGCGACTCGACGGTGATCTTGTCGGCCACGATGAAGCCCGAATAGAAGCCCACGCCGAACTGGCCGATGAGCTGGGCGTCCTGCTTCTGGTCGCCACTGAGACGGCTCATGAAATCCTTGGTGCCGCTCTTGGCGATGGTGCCCAGGTGGTCGATCGCCTCCTGCGCGCTCATGCCGATGCCGTTGTCGGTGATGGTGATGGTCTTTGCTTCGCGGTCGAAGGCCACACGCACTTCCAGGTTGGGCGCGTCCTCGAACAGCGCCGCGTTGTTCAGGGCCTCGAAGCGCAGCTTGTCGCAGGCGTCCGACGCGTTGGACACCAGCTCGCGCAGGAAGATGTCGGGGTTGGAGTACAGCGAATGCGTGACGAGGTGCAGCAGCTGCGCCACCTCGGCCTGGAAGGACAGGGTTTGTTTGCTCATGGGAATCGGCTGACTTGAAACAGGGGGGAAAGGACGCGCCTGCGAGCGCGGCGCGAGGCGGAATTATGGGCTGATCGCTTGCTTTCAAGCGCCCGCTGTGCGTCGACGGGCACGCCCACGTTGCCCAGGTGCCGGCCTTGAAAACGCACTGCTGCAAGAAAACTACTCCATCAGGGGTATTTGCTGACGACCGTTCGCCCTCTAGCCTCACCCGGTTTTGCGCCCGCGCGGCGTGCCAGGAGAGGGAGCGGATTTGTCGTCATCACAAGACGTGGGGCTCAGGCGCGGCCTGGCCACGGAGCATGCCATCTGGCTGCTGGGCAGCCTGGCAAGCCTGCACCGCAAGCCCTTTGACGCCGACCTGCTGGTCAAGCGGTTCGCGCCGCCCTGGGACTTGCCCACCCTGATGGAAGCCCTGGCCGGCCTCGGGCTCAAGGCGGGGGCTGTGGCCTGGCCCGATGCCCGGCACCCCGTCCCACCCCTGCCGGCGGTGGCTTTCGCGCGAGACGCCGTGGATGGCAGCAGCGACGTACCGCTGCTCGTGGCCGGCCGCGCAGACGGGCAACTCGGGCTGTTTCGCCCGGGCGAGCCCCCACACGATCTGGACGACTTCCACAGCCTGCGCGACAGCGTCGAGCCATGGCTCCTGCTCTGCATGGCGCAAGACCCCGCAGCCCCGGTGGGACCCGATGAAGAGGGCTGCGCACAGACCGCGGCGCCCCACGACGGCCCGGCCAGTCAGGGGAAACGCCAGGCCTTCGGCTTTTCCTGGTTCGTTCCCGAGCTCTTGCGCCACCGCCGCCTGTGGCGCGACGTGCTGCTGGCCAGCCTGGCCATCCAGCTCGTGGGTCTGGCCACACCGCTCTTCACCCAGGTGATCATCGACAAAGTGATCGCTCACCACAGCGTGAGCACCCTCTGGGTGCTGGGCGTGGCGCTGGTGGTTTTCATGCTCTTCACCAGCACCATGAGCTGGCTGCGGCAATACCTGGTGCTGCACACCGGCAGCCGCATGGACGCGGTGCTGGGCGAGCAGGTGATGCGCCACCTGCTGCGCCTGCCCCTGCCCTACTTCGAAGCCCGCCCCACCGGCACCCTGGTGGCGCGCCTGCAGGGGGTGGAGACGCTGCGCGAGTTCGTCTCGGGCGCCGCCGTCACACTGCTGCTGGACCTGCCCTTCCTGTTCATCTTCCTGGCGGTGATGTTCTGGTACAGCTGGGTGTTGACGCTGGTGGCGGTGGGGTTGCTGCTGCTCATCGTGGCAGTGAGCCTGGTCATGGTGCCCGTGTTTCGCCAGCGGCTGGACCGCCAGTTTCTGCTGGGCGCGCGCAACCAGGCGTTTCTGACCGAATACCTCTCGGGCATGGCCACGGTCAAGGCCTTGCAGATGGAGCCCGACGTGGACAAGCGCTACGGCACTTGCCTGGCGCAGTACCTGCAGGCCGGCTTTGCCACGCGCCAGGTAGGCAACACCTACCAGGTGAGTGCGTCGGCGCTGGAACAGACCATGACCCTGGCCATCCTGATCGTGGGCGCGTGGACCGTGATGCACAGCGAGGCCTTCACCGTGGGCATGCTGGTGGCGTTCCAGATGTTCGCCAGCCGCCTGTCGCAGCCACTGATGCGACTGGTCGGCCTGTGGCAGGAGTTTCAGCAGGCCAGCATCGCCGTCAAACGCCTGGCCGACGTGCTGGACATGCCCACCGAACCAGTCAGCCTGGTGCCGCAGCGCGCGCCTGGTGGTACCGGCCGTATCGACGTGCAGGACCTGGGCTTTCGCTACAGCGAGCGCCACCCCTGGCTGTACCAGGGTCTGAACCTCGCGCTGCCACCCGGGCAGCTCACCGTGCTGATGGGCCCGTCGGGCTGCGGCAAGAGCACCCTGGCCAAGCTGCTGCTGGGTTTTCACCTGCCCGAGCAGGGCCGAATCACCATCGACGGTCGCGACATCCGCCACCTGCCAGCCAACGAACTGCGCGCGCACTTCGGTGTGGTGCCTCAAGAGACAGTGCTGTTTTCCGGCACCGTGCTCGACAACCTGCTCATGGCGCACCCCCATGCCCGCTTTGAGGACGCCGTGGCCGCCTGCCGCGCCGCCGAAATTCACCACGTCATCGAGCAATTATCCCAAGGCTACCAGACCGAGATCGGCGAACGCGGAACCGGGCTATCCGGCGGCCAACGCCAGCGCATCGCGATTGCCCGCGCGCTGCTCAAGCGGCCCAAGGTGCTGATTTTTGATGAGGCGGTGTCCAACCTGGATCAGGAAACGGCTGAGCTGTTTGCGCAAACGATCAATCGATTGAAAGGCAAGGCGACGATGGTTTTTATTACGCATCAAGTCCCGAAGGGGTTGGCGGTGGACGGGGTAATCCGATTGAGCACGAACGCTCGGGGTTTTCCTGCAGCGAAGACATAAACCGAAACGCGATCAGCGGAATCCACATGAATCAAGAGCACTCATCCTCGGCCTTCAGTTCGAGTTGCCTACCCGCTCGATCTACGACTGCTTGGTGCAGACCACCCCCATACAGAGCCTATCTGAGGCAGGGAACCATCCTCCAAAGGCCTCGTGGGGGAGCCTGCCCACCGAGTGGCTGGACGTGCCTGCCGACATTGCCGCCCTGCCCGATGCGCAGGGCTATGGCCGGGTGCGCGATCTGCACCAGGCCATGGACATAGTTACCGCGATCGATGCCAAAACTACCGATGCATTTATGAGCACCTCCTCTTCTTCAGCCTCCAATTCACGCAAGTGCCAGAAACGCCCAAACGATAGGTATCGCGAACAAATCGGCGACTGCATCACGCCTCCATTCAGGCGAATCCAATCAAAGAAAAGAGGTCACAGGAAGGTGGATATCCCATGAACGAACAGAAGTTTTTTCTGCAACTGCACCTTGAGCTATTTTTTCTTGGCTTGATCTGCATCGCCTATATAGTGATTCGATACATAGTTATTCGCCGACCGATAACCCATCGAGAGTTCGAAACATGGTTTCTCGGTGCGGCGGCCGTTTTCGTTGTGGCAGCAGTCATATATCTAATGAAATTTTATTAAGGAGTATTCATGGCACTTCCAGCAGCAGTAGGTTTCGTATTGAATGCCATTTCAAATCTCGTCGCCGGCGTTCCAGTGGTTTTAACTAGAGTCTCTGTAGGAGTCTGGGCAGCCAAATCTGCCGATGAACTTGAATCAGGTCTTATTTATTTGCCGAAAAATGATCCGGCAAGAATCGCAGCAGAACGCGAGTTAATTGAAAAATTCATGCGGGAAGTTCTACCCTTGACGACCGAGCAATCGGATTTCGAGAGGCCTATTGAGCAAATCAAACGCCAACTCCAATCCGCCGCCCAGGTCCCCTCGCCCATCGTGCTGGACTTGGACGGCAACGGTGTTCAGACCGTTTCGCTGTCGAACGGTGTGTTCTTCGACCACGGCGCCGATGGTTTTGCCGAGCGCAGCGGCTGGGTGGCGCCCGGCGACGGGCTGCTGGTGTGGGACCGCGATGCCAACGCCAGCATCGACTCCGGCCGCGAACTCTTTGGCGCCGAGACGCTGCTGCCCGACGGCACGCGCGCCGTCAATGGCTTTGAGGCGCTGCGCGCGCTGGACACCAACGCCGATGGCGTGATCGACGCCAGCGACCCGGTGTTTGCCCAGTTGCGGGTGTGGGTGGACGCCAGCAGCGACGGGCGCAGCGGCGCGGGCGAGCTGCTCACGCTGCAAGAAGCCGGGGTGCGCAGCATCAACCTGACCTACACCAACAGCAGCCACGTCGACGCCCAGGGCAACGCCCACCGGCAGGTCGGCAGTTACACCACCTCAGAAGGCGAAGTGCGCAGCGCCACCGACGTCTGGGTGCAGACCAACCCCACGCAGAGCCTGCCCACCGAGTGGCTGGACGTGCCCGCCGACATTGCCGCCCTGCCCGATGCGCAGGGTTATGGCCTGGTGCGCGATCTGCACCAGGCCATGGCGGCCGATGCGAGCGGCGAGCTTCAGGCGCTGGTGCAGGCCTTCACGCAGGCGCAGACGCCGCAGGAGCGCGACGAGCTGTTGACCGAGCTCATCTACCACTGGGCGGGCGTGCAGGACGTGGACCCTTACAGCCGTGCGTCGCGTTCCGGCTACGGCAACGTCATTGGCGATGCGCGCCGGCTCAATTTCACACAGATAAGACGGCCATCCAATCGATTCATCGCAATACACTGAAATTGACCATGCTTGATTTCATTCTCTCCAATTTGGGCGCACTCAGACTGGCGCTCCTATTGATCATTATTCTATGGGCCTCGATGAGGTTCGGCATCAGCTTTGATTTTGCAGGCAAAGGATGTAATGCCTCCGAAGTTCGTGCTGAACTGAAAGAGCAAATCCACGGCCTCGGTGACTTATCAGTGAGCGGAGCAATCAAGAGTCCATTCAGGTTACTAGCGATTGTCTTTTTTTCTATTTGGCTCGCCGTGGACCGAATGCCGTGGCTTTATTGCTTGTTTTTCGCTCTGACACTTCTGCCACTATTTAATCAACCTTGAAGGAGGAAGCCCAATATGAAATGCAGCGATCGCAACAACAACGAGGATACGCCAGCAATCCTCATGTACACCAATCAGTCCGGGACTGCCTCAATGGTATTGTCTGCCAGTAGCAAAGTTTTGCCCCCTGCGGGTGCCGCATTTGCCCAGGGACTGGGCCTAGGACTTGCCGCGAACTTCCGTATTCCAGCCGGAATTGCTGCTGGACTTTCTGCGGCAATAAATAGTCAACCCACCAATTCAACGATTGGCGGCATCAGCTTCAATCGTGAGGCGCTTGCGTTGACGGGCGGACTGGTTCAAATCTTGGCACTTGCCGCCGGCATCGCCGGGGTTGCAATAGGTCCATTAGGGTGGGCGGCAATCATCGCAGCGGGTGGTCTTAATGCCCTCGCTTCGCCGGATCTTCAAGCGTTGCTATTTGAGTACACCGGGGTCGATATTTCGAAGACTCGGAAAATCAACTGCGATCACCCAGAGATAAGCGCCATCCAACGCCAACTCCAATCCGCCTCGGTCATCCGCTCGCCCATCGTGCTGGACCTGGACGGCAACGGCGTGCAGACCCTCTCGCTGGCCGAGGGCGTGTTCTTTGACCACGGCGCCGATGGCTTTGCCGAGCGCAGCGGCTGGGTGGCGCCCGGCGACGGGCTGCTGGTGTGGGACCGCGATGCCAACGCCAGCGTCGATTCGGGTCGCGAACTCTTTGGCGCCGAGACGCTGCTGCCCGGCGGCATGCGCGCCGTCAATGGCTTTGAGGCGCTGCGCGCGCTGGACACCAACGCCGATGGCGTGATCGACGCCAGCGACCCGGTGTTTGCCCAGTTGCGGGTGTGGGTGGACGCCAGCAGCGACGGGCGCAGCGGCGCGGGCGAGCTGCTCACGCTGCAAGAAGCCGGGGTGCGCAGCATCAACCTGACCTACACCAACAGCAGCCACGTCGACGCCCAGGGCAACGCCCACCGGCAGGTCGGCAGTTACACCACCTCAGAAGGCGAAGTGCGCAGCGCCACCGACGTCTGGGTGCAGACCAACCCCACGCAGAGCCTGCCCACCGAGTGGCTGGACGTGCCCGCCGACATTGCCGCCCTGCCCGATGCGCAGGGCTATGGGCTGGTGCGCGATCTGCACCAGGCCATGGCGGCCGATGCGAGCGGCGAGCTCCAGGCACTGGTGCAGGCTTTCACGCAGGCCCAGACGGCGCAGGAGCGCGATGCCCTTTTGACCGAGCTGATCTACCACTGGGCGGGCGTGCAGGACGTGGACCCTTACAGCCGTGCGTCGCGTTCCGGCTACGGCAACGTCATTGGCGATGCGCGCCGGCTCGAAGCGCTGGAGCAGTTCATGGGGCAGGAGTGGGTGGGCATCTGGTGCTGGGGCACGCTCGACCCAAACCCCCACGGGCGCGCCGCGCCGGTGCTGCTGCAGGCCTGGAACGACTTGAAGGCGCTCATCCACGGCCAGCTCATGGCGCAAACCCAGCTGCAGGGCTTGTTCCAGCAGATCCGCTACGGATGGGACGCCGAGACGGAGGAGGTGGTGGGCGACCTGAGCGGCGTGGCCCAGGTGCTCGCGCAGCAGATTGAGGCCGAGCGCGACACGGGGCTCGACGCGCTGGGCGCCTTCCTCTATTCACTCAAGGGCATGGGTTTGCTCAACCGGTTGAACGTCGACGCTTTCAGGGCGCAACTTGGGGCCCTGGGTGCCGACGTGGCAGTCACGATGGACAGCGCGCTGCAAGGGTGGACGGCGAACAGCCCCACCGAAGGCGCCGACGTGCTGCGTGGCAACGATTTCGACAACCTGATCGCCGGGCTGGGAGGCAACGACCGCCTCATGGGGCACGGCGGCAACGACACGCTGATCGGTGGCGCGGGCAACGACTTTCTGGACGGTGGTACCGGTCAAGACGAATTGCGGGGTGGCGCTGGGTCCGACACCTACGTGTACAGACGTGGCGATGGCCACGACACCATTGCCGAGGACGCCCGGACCAGCGGCGACATGGATCGCATTCAGTTCAAGGCCGGGGTGTCTGCAGATGATGTTCGCTTGCAGCGTGTCCGGCGCGGCATGGGGTGGGAAACGCAGGATGACCTGGTGCTGACCATCCGCGACACGGGCGAGACGATCACGGTCAGGAACCACTTCCACGCAAGCGCACGCCACGCATTGGAAGAAGTCACTTTCGCGGACGGCACGGTGTGGGACGCCGACGCCATTCGCGCCCGAGTGCTGCTGGGCGAAGGCGAAGACGAAACCTTGCAAGGCTTCACCGGACGCGACAACCAGATTGAGGGCGGCGCCGGTAACGACCACTTGCTCGGCGCCTCCGGCAACGACACGCTGGATGGTGGCAGTGGCATCGACCTGCTTGAAGGCGGCGAGGGTTCTGACACCTACCGCTACGGTCGTGGAGACGGGGAAGACACCATCGCCGAGGTTTCCTGGGGTACGGGTGAGATCGATCGCATCGCACTCAAGGCCGGGGTGTCTGTGGATGACGTGCGCTTGCAGCGTGTTCGCACCGGCACCGGCTGGCAGATGCAGGACGACCTGGTGCTGACCCTGCGTTCAACCGGCGAGACCCTCACGGTTAAAAACCACTTCAACGAAAGCCAGCGCCACGGGGTGGAAGAGATCGTGTTCGCCAACGGCACCGTGTGGGACGCCGATGCCATCCGCGCGCGCGTGTTGCTGGGCGAAGCGGGGGACGAAGACCTGCAAGGCTTTGCAGGACGCGACAACCTGATCAGTGGTGGCGCAGACGATGACCGCCTGCTGGGTCGCGCGGGCCGGGACACACTGGACGGCGGCACGGGCAACGACGTGCTGGCGGGTGGCGCAGGCGGCGACACCTACCACTACCGTTGGGGCGATGGCATAGACCAGATTGAGGAACTTTGGGACCCGAGTAGCTCGGACGTTTTGCAACTGGGAGAGGGCATCACGCCCGACGACGTGCGCCTGCACTGGAGTCACCAGCAAGACCTTCACCTGCGCTTGCCGGACGGCGGTGTCATCACGGTCACGGGCCAGGCCAGCAGAGCGTCCGGCGGCCCTGGCAGCGGGATCGAGCTCATACGCTTCGCCAACGGCACGACCTGGGATGTGGACGAAATGAACCGGCGCACCACCTTCACCACAGACGGCGACGACTCCCTGATACTGGGCACCGCCAACGACCTGGTGGACGGCGGCAGCGGCAACGACCGGTTCACCAACCTGGGCGGGCATGACACCTTTCTTTTCGGCCCGGGCGACGGGCACGACGAGATCACCACGCAGCTGGGCACTTTGCGCTTCAAACAGGGCGTGGGCCAGAACGACGCCGGCTTCCAGCGAGACAACGCTGACCTGATCGTGACCCTTGACGCAAGCGGCGACACCGTCCGGTTGAAGCACTGGTTCGACGCCTGGAACAGGATCGACCGGTTCGAGTTCGACAACGGCACGGTATTCGGCATAAGCGAAGTGATGACACTGTTGAACGTAGATGCGCAGGAACAAGTGCTTTTTGGCTCTCCTGGAAACGACGTCATCGTGACGTCGGGAGAGATGAGTCGGGTCTTTGCGGGCGATGGCGACGACGTTCTGATGGGACAAGCAGCCCGAAACCTGTTGCACGGAGAAGGCGGCGACGACCATCTGTCTGGAGGCGACGGACAGGACGAATTGATCGGCGGCGAGGGCGACGATACGCTGGACGGCGGGTCAGGCAGAGATGTCCTGGATGGTGGACCTGGGCACAACACCCACCGCATGACGCGCGGCATGGGCCTGGACACGGTCACCGCCGAACTGCGCACCAATGCCTGGGACACGGTGGTGTTCGCCGATGGCATCGCATTGGCCGATGTGACGGTAGGTCTGGAAGCCGTGGAGTACGTGGGTGACGCGCAGCCGGGCGACACAGGCTTTCAGCGCATGGTGATCGGTATAGGGGGCAACGATGCGCTGCTGATCGAACGCTTCGACCCCGACACCTACTTCCAGACGGACCTGGGCCGGCTCTCGGTACAGCGTTTTGTATTCGCCGATGGCACCGAACTCACCCTGGCCGACATGCTGGCCATGGCCGGCCCCCGTGTGCTGGGCTGGCAGTTGCTCGATCACAGCTCGCACGCCCACCTGTGGGGCAGCGCGGGCGACGACCTGATCGTGGACGAATCGGGCAACGCGGTGGTCCGGCGCGTCGACGCGGGCGGGAGCGACGACACCGTGGCCGTAAACTGGACCAACAACCACGTCTCGGGCGGTGCGGGGGATGACGTGATCTTCACCGGCAGTGGCGACGACATTGTGGCGGGGGGTACCGGCGACGACGACATCCACACCGAAGGCGAAGACGATGTGGTGGTGTTCAACCGGGGCGACGGGCACGATCGTGTCTCGTTCGGCGAGGGGACGGACACCTTGTCCCTCGGTGGCCTTGATCCGTCGGACATCACCCTTGCACTGGACGACGCCCGCAACCTGGTGATGTGGGCAGATGGCGGCGCCGGAGGATCCATCACCCTCAGCAGAGCCGAATACTCCTCGGAAAAACCGTCTTTCGTTGAACGCCTGCAGTTCGTTGACGAAACCGGATTGTCCCGCGTGTTCGATTTCTCGGCGTGGCTGGATCAGCACCGCACTCAGTTGCTCGCCGCTTCGAAGGCGGTACCTTTGGCGTTCGACGGCACAGGATTCGAGCTGACGGGACTGGTCGCCCCAGCTGGTGGCCTGGAAGCGGTGGCCTACGCGCAGACGGGCAATCTGTTCGCCGCAGACTATCTGCTCCCCAACCAGGCCGGCGCCCAAAGCGAAGTGTTGTATGGCACCAGGTCCGCCGACACAATCGACGCCGGGGACGGCAATGACATCGTCATGGGACTGGACGGCGCCGATGTGCTGCATGGCCAGTCGGGCAACGACATCCTGGATGGGGGTGAAGGCGACGATGCGCTCCACGGCGGCGAGGGCGACGACACCCTGCTTGGCAGTTGGGGAGCCGACGTGCTGTACGGGGGCGCCGGGCTAGATCTTCTGAAGGGCGGTGCCGGCGGCGACACCTACCATTTCGCGCCGGGTGATGGTCATGACGTGATCGAAGACGGCCACCAGGCCCTGGCACAGTTCTCGGCATATTGGGAGAGCCCACGGCGCAGCCCTCGACTGCCTGACGAAGCACCCAACGTGCTTGTCTTCGGCGAAGGCATCGCGCAGCAAGATCTGCGGCTGCGCGAGCTGGATGGCGACCTCGTCATCGAGTTTTCCTCCCACCCGGGCGATCGGTTGACGTTGAAGGATTTCGACCCCAGCCGCGCCACCCAGACCCGCTCCATCGATGTCTTTCGCTTTGCCGACGGCACGGAAGTGGTGGCGCGAGACATTGCCGTGGATGGCTTCAGATTGCAGGGAGGCGATGACGGTGCCTGGCACGATGGCACGCCTTTCGCAGACCTGCTGATCGGCGGTGACGGCGACGATCAGATCTTCGGTCGAGGTGGCGCCGACAGGCTGGCGGGCGGCGTCGGCTCGGATGTGTACCACGTGGTGACCAGCAACGCCCCCAACACATCCACCCAGACCGTGATCGCCGAAACCTGGCGCCCACAGGACAGCAATGTGCTGATCGTCCATGGCGAAATACAGGCTGAAGACCTCACTCTGGCGCTGGATGGAAACGACATGGTCTTGCGCATCGGCCAAGGTGGCGACAGCGTTCGATTTGCCGGCTTTGATCCTCGCGCGCCCGGCATGCCGGCGCCTGTCGAGCGCATCGAACTGGCCGACACGGGTGCGTTGATTCACTTCGCCGATCTGCTGGCGCGGGGTGTGTACGACCCCAATGCACCTCTGCCCGATCTTCGCGTGAACGTGGGCGATGGCGCTATCGACGTGGATGCCAGCCACGTGGGGAACACGTCCGGCGCGTTGGTGTTCGGCCCCGGCATCGACGCGACCGGGATCCAGGGCAACCTGCGGTTCGAAGCCGACGGCAACGGTGGGCACTGGCTGGTGATTCACTATGGCGATGCCGGCGACGTGCTGCGCCTGGCCGGCTTCAACCCATCCGACGTACTGGGCGGAGGCCACGTCGTTGACCGCTTCTTGTTCGCCGGCGACACCGCCTGGGACTACGCCACGCTCGTTTCGCAAGGTCTGGTGGTGGAGGGTGACGAACAGGGCAATGACCTGACCGGCACGAATCTTTCAGACCAACTGCGCGGCGGCAGCGGCAACGACGTGTTGCGAGGAGGCGCGGGCGACGACGCCTATGTCTTCCACAGAGGCGACGGCATCGACACCATCGTCGACAGCGGCGCGACCGATTTCAACTTCATCCGCTTCGGCGCTGGCATCCGACCAGAGAACATCCGCCAGGAGTGGGATGACTCGACCTTGATCGTGCACTACGCCGAAGGGGACGCGGTGCGCATTGCCGACTACCGCGGCTCGGCAGGCAACCCTGCCGTCCTGGCGCTGGTGTTCGACGACGGCAGCGTGCTGTCATTGACCGAGCGGACGAACCGGACGCCCGAGGTGGCTGCCGCCTTGCAGGATGCGCAAGCCACGCAAGGCCAGGATTTCCAGTTGCTCCTTCCGGCGGATTTGTTCCGCGATCCGGACGCCCTGGATGGGCTTCGCCTGACTCTGCGTCAGGCAAATGGCGACGCGTTGCCATCATGGCTGACGTTTGACCCCGAACTGGGTTTGCTGCACGGACACCCCTCCGGTAGCGACGTGGGAACGCTGGCCCTGCAGGTTGAGGCCAGAGACCATTTCGGCGCAACCGCAAGCCAGACGTTTGCGCTGGACATACTGCCCGGCAACGAGAACCTTGCGCCCATCCTTACCCCCGACAGCGCCACCCTGCTGGCCAACGCCACTGCAGCGCTGACCGGCAACGTGCTGCACAACGACACCGACCCCGACGGTGATGTGCTCAGCCTGCGGACCTCGGGGGCGCAACAGGGCATTCTGGGTGTGCTCACCTGGCACACCGACGGTACGTACAGCTACGCACTGGACGGCACGTCCCCGGAGCTGACAGCCCTGGGTGCGGGCCAGAGCTCCACCGAACACTTCGCCTATACCGCCACCGACGGACAGGCCGAGGCGCACGGCGAGCTGGTCATCGTCGTGGAAGGCGTGAACGATGCACCCGTGGTGCAGCAGGCCTTGAACGATGTGCTCGTGATCAAGAAGGAGGTCAGCGCCTGGCAACTGCCCGCCGACACCTTCACCGACCCGGACCAGGGCGACAGCCTGAGCTACTCGGCCGCGTTGGCCGGTGGCGAGGCCTTGCCCACCTGGCTGGCTTTCGACGCGGCCACGCGCAGCTTCCTCGCCATCCCACCGGCCAACGCCAAAGGCAATCTGGCGGTGCAGGTGACGGCCACCGATGCGCAAGGGGCGAGCGCCACGCAGGTGTTCCAGGTCACGGTGGGCAAGCGCGGCGACAAGCCCAAGGGCAATCAGGGCGTGGGCAATGGTGAGGACCCGCCGCCGCCCGGGCATGACGACAACTTCAACGATGGCCCCGGGACCGGCCCTGGGCATCCCGGTGCAAGGGATGGCAACACGGGACAGCAGGCCGCCGCCACGCAGCCATCAGCAGAGAATGCCCCGATCGAGCTGGTGGACTGGGCAGCATGGACCATCCCGCAGGAAGCTGCGGCATCCGACACGGCATCCATCCACGCGGCTGCGGACATCGAGAGCCACTGGCAGCAACTGCTCGCCACGCTGCAGCAGCTGGACGCAGAGCGCAACGCGAGTGACCTGTGGAGCGATCCGGCCCTGGGAGCGGGTCATGGTCTGGCGGGCCTGACAGCGAGAGAGCATCAGGCGGGACTGTCGGGCGCCAGCGCCGTCGGGCTCACGGCGGGGTCGGGCACGCACCTCGCCGGGTTCAACGGGCTCAAGGAGGGGTTGGCCAGCCTGGCCGTCTGATGCCCTTGGCCGCAGCGACTCCGGTGCAATGCCGGGGTCGCCGCGGTCGTGTCCACGCCTTGACGCAACCACCCCATGAACGACGCTCGATCCACCAACCCCGACCACCTCGCCTTTCACCCACCCCTGATCCGCCTGCAGCAGCAGGCCCCCTCACCCATTGGCCGGCGCGTGCTCTGGTGCCTTCTGGCGCTGCTGGTCTTCCTGCTCGTCTGGGCCTCGCTGGGCCGGCTCGACATCGTCGCCGTGGCCGAAGGCAAGCTGGTGCCCGAGGACTACCTCAAGATCGTGCAGCCGTCGGAGGCCGGTATCGTCAGCGAAATCATGGTGCGCGAGGGACAACAGGTGCAGCAGAATCAGGTGCTGATGCGCATGGACGCGCTGATCAGCGACACCGACCTCCACGCCCTGACCACCGAGCGCTGGCGCAAGCGACTCGCGCTGCGTCGCCTGGACGCCGAGCTGGCAGAGCGATCGATGAACACCGAAGCCGAGGCCCCGTCAGCCCTGGCACAGGAAGCCGCTGCGCAACAGCGGGCGAATCAGGCGGCGCTGAGTACCGCTCTCGCTGAAGAGCGCAGCCGCATGCTCAAGGCGCAACAAGAGCTGGCGGCCGCGCAGCAGCAAAGCCAGCGGCTGCAGGCGGTCATGCCCCACTTTCAGGCTCAGGAAACAGCGTATGCACAACTCGCCGACCAAGGCTTCACCGGCCAGCTCATGGTCAGCGACAAGCGCCGCGAACGCATCGAAAAGGAACAGGAGCTGGCCACCCAGCAGCACGTGATCGCCTCGGCGCGGGCGAGCATCGATCAGTCGGTGAAGAAGTTGGAACAAATCAAAGCCGAGTACCGCCAGCGCCTGCACACGGAACGCGCCGAAGTGCGGTTACAGCTGGACCGCCTGGAGGCCGACTGGAAGAAGCAGCAGCACCGTCGCGCCTTGATGGAGCTGCGCGCGCCGCACGAAGGCATTGTGAAAGAGTTGGCCACCCACACCGTGGGCACGGTGGTGCAGCCCGGCACCGTGCTGGCCACCCTGGTGCCGCAGCAGGCGCCACTGAAGGTGGAGGTCTGGGTGTCCAACGATGACATCGGCTTTGTCAGACCGGGCCAGCCCGTCAAGCTCAAGTTCGCGGCCTATCCGTTTCAGAAATACGGCATGGCACAGGGTGAGGTGCATTGGGTGAACGCCGATGCACAGGCCGAAGATCCCGGGCGTACGGCCGCCACCGAAGGCGCCGCCCCACCGCCGCGCTACAAGGCAACGGTCAACCTGCTTGAGGTCGACCTGGTGCGCGATGAAACGCGCCATGCGCTGACGGCGGGCATGCAGGCGCAGGCCGAAATCCTGCTGGGCCAACGCACGGTGATGCAATACCTGCTGTCGCCCGTGCAGCGCGCGTGGCACGAGGCCGCGCGCGAACGCTGAGGGATCTCCTTACTCGATGTCCACCGCCATCGGGGCGAGCCACTGCAGCAGCTGCTGAGCCACCACGGGGCTGGACAGCAGCTCCAGGTGGCCCGTGCGGTGCACCGTGCGCTGGCTCTCGCGCGCGAACACGAGGCGGTGGCGCGGGTCGTCGTGCTGGCCCAGGGCGCTGCGCAGCGGCACCAGGCCGTCGCCCAGCAACCGGTCGGCCAGCAGGCCGCGCCGGGGCGCGAGCGTGGCCGCGATGGTGAAGCAGGCCACGCCTTCGGGCAGGGGCAGGGGTTCGCGGTGGTCATCGCCGGAACCGAAGCGCGCGCGGCCCTGCCAGTCGCTGTCGCGCACATGGCCGTGGCGCAGATCGGTGATGCCGGCGCTGCGCATCTGGCCCAGGCGCGAGAAAGGCGCGGTGAACGGGGTCGCGGCCAGCATCACGTCCACGCCGTGGCCGGCGCGTTCCAGCGGTGCGCCGTGGTGCGGCGTGCCCAGGAACACCATGTGCCTGAGCAGGGGCCGCCAGCGGTGGCCGTCCTGCCGCGCCACCTCGCAGGCGGCGCGCGCCACCAGCCCACCCATGCTGTGGCCGACCAGGGTGATGGATTCGAGCGGCCTCGGCCACTGGGCAGCGAGCCACTCCAGCTGCCGCGCGAATTCGCGCCCGTTGGTCGAGGTGTGCAGGCCGCTGTTGTAGCGCAGGTAGACCGGGGTACAGCCCAGCGCCTGCGCCAGGAAGGCGCCGTGGTCGTGGCCGTTGCGCAGCCACTGCGTGTCGTTCATGCACAGGCCGTGCAGCAGCACCAGCAGGTGTGGCGAGACGCCGGCCAGGCGGTCCTGCAGGGCTTGCGGGCTCTCCAGCACGAGTCGACGGCCCTGGTAACGCAGCTCCATGGCTTGCGCCAGCGGGTTGCCGCTTTCGAGCAGCCGGTCGCCCAGCACGCCGTTGAGCGCCGCGAGCACCGCCTCGCGCGCGGGCGAGGGTTCCGGGTGGCGCGAAGGGTCGTCCACCATGGGCAGCAGGACCGCCAGCGCGCTGTCCAGCCCGTGGCCCACGAGCTGCGTGACGCCGCGGATGCCCTGGTAGATCTGGCCCGTGAGGCCGCCCGTGCGCCCGGGCCCCGCGCCCGGGGGCAGGCCCAGGCGGTCGCGCACCGACTGGTGCACGCCCTCGGCCACGCCGATGACGCCAGTGGTGGCCTGGGCGGCCAGGCGCACCGCCGCGCGCAGGTCGCCGGGCCGCACGTGCCTCAGCAGGGCTTTCGGGCCGGAAGGCGGCTGGGTGGGGTCCATGGGCCATTGTGGACGGGAGCGGCCCGAAAGTGTGTGACAGGGGCCGCCGGCCGGCGGCGCGGGACGCGCTCAGAACGCTTCGTCAGACCGCAGGTAGCGCCACTGCCCCTGGGGCAGGTTGCCCAGCACCACCTTGCCGAAGCGGATGCGCTTGAGGCCCACCACGTGCAGCCCGACCTGCTCGCACATGCGCCGGATCTGGCGCTTCTTGCCCTCGGTGAGCACGAAACGCAGCTGTTCTGGGTTCTGCCAGTCCACCTGCGCGGGACGCAGCGCCTGGCCGTCCAGGCTCAGGCCATGGCGCAGCAGGGCCAGTTGCGCGGGCGGGAACACGGCCTGCACGTTCTGCGTCACCACGCCAGCGCCCAGCGGGCCGTTGGGCGCGAAATGCACGCGCACCAGGTATTCCTTTTCCACGCCGCTGTGCTCGCCGATCAGCGTGCGCGCCACGCGGCCGTCCTGCGTGAGCACGAGCAGGCCGGTGGAGTCGATGTCCAGCCGCCCGGCCGGCGCCAGGCCGCGCGTGTGCTCGGGCGCAAAGCGGCGACCGTCTGCGGGCGTCCTGGCATCGCCACGCCACTGGCTGGGCGCGCCGATCAGCGTGGCCGCAGCCTCGTGCCCGTCCTCGGGCTGGCCGCTCACATACCCCACCGGCTTGTGCAACAGGATGGTGACCTGCCCGCTCTGCTGGTGGCGCGCCTGGGGCGCGACCTCGATCTGCGCGTCGGCCGGCACCGGCTGCCCCATCACCGCCGGTGCACCATTGACCCGCACCCAGCCGCGCGCGATCCATTCGTCGGCTTCGCGGCGCGAGCACAGGCCAAGGTCGGCCATGCGTTTGTTGAGGCGGATTTCTCCGCGCACGTTGCCCACCCGGGCGAGATCCGGCCGATGGGGCTGGGACTGCGGGCGGGGCTGGGGCGGGGGCGGACGCGGTGCGGCGGCCTGGCCACGGGCTGGACGGTCGATGGCAGCGTGCGGCGGGTCGGCGCGGCGCGGAGCCGCACGCTCGGCACGCTCGGCACGCTCGGCACGCTCGGCACGCTCGCCAGCGGGGCCGGTCCGCGGGGCGCCGGGTTCCCGCGGCGGCTTGGGCGCCGAGGCCGACACGCTTTTCGCACGCGCGGGGCCGGGCGGGCGCACCGGCGCGCGGCGTGGCGCGAATGGGTCGGCAGGGGCCTTGCCGGCTGCGCCCGGTTTCAGCTTGAGTGTGCGGGCAGCGGGTTTGTCGGTCGTCATGGGTTGATCATGCTTCATCCAGCACACCGGAGCGCAGAGCAGTCAGGTCCAGCACGCGCAGGCCACCGTACTCCACACGGATCCAGCCCTTCGAGGCCAGCGTGGTCAACGCCTCGTTGACACGCTGGCGCGACAGTCCCACCAGATAGGCCAGTTCCTGCTGGGTGATGCGCAGCACCCCGCCCACGTTGGGCGAGAGCAGCGGGTGGAACAGCGCGGCCAGGTTGCGCGCCACGCGCAGGTCCGGGTTGTTCAGGCGATCGATCTCGCGCGCTGCGATGAACTGGCCCAGGCGTTCGTTGAGCTGGTGCATGACGAAGCGGTTGAAGCCGATGGAGTGGTCCAGCAGCCAGTCGAATGTCTCCACCGGCAGCCCGGCCACGCGGCTCTTGCGCAGCGCGAGGATGTTGTAGCGGTAGTGCTCGTGCTTGAGCACCGTGCCCTCGCCGAACCAGCCCCCGGGCGCCACGCCGGTGAACGTGATCACCGGCCCCTGCGAATCGTCGTTGCTCATCTTGAGCAAGCCGTCGACCAGGCCGAACCAGTACGTCACGGGTCGGCCGAAGCGGCAGAGGTGGTCGCCAGCCTCGGCTTCGCCCACCACCAGCGCGGCCACGGCGCGCTCGCGTTCGCCCGGCGTGAGGCGCTCCAGCCAGGGAATTTCGGCCAGCTCCGCCTCGGTGGGGGGCCGCGCGCGGTCGCGCAGCACGCTGCCGGAACGGTGGGGAGTGAAGGGGCTCATGGGTGGGCTGGAACCGCTTGAAAACAGAGCTGCACGCTAGGGGAAAGTCCTAGGAGGGATGACCCGAGATTGTCGTCGAACCGACAACATGGCGTCAAATGAAGGCCTACCATGCGCAGCAGAACGCAATGTCCTGATTGAGACATTGGTGATGCCGGTCACCCCAGACCGGACTCAGGAGACACGCATGCAGACCACTTTTCCCCAGTTGCTGCTGGGCCACGCCCGCAGCCGGCCCGAAGGCGCCGCGATGCGCGAGAAGGAATACGGCATCTGGCAGACCACGAGTTGGTCGCAGATGGCGTATCTCGTGCAGGCGCTGGCCTGCGGGCTGCACCAGGCGGGGCTGCAGCGCGGCGAGCACATGGTGGTGATCGGCGCGAACCGCCCGAGGTTGTACGCAACGATGCTGGCGGCGCAGTCGCTGGGGGCGATTCCTGTGCCGCTGTACCAGGATGCGGTGGCCGGCGAGTGCGTCTTCCCCATCAACAATGCCGAGGTGCGCTTCTGCGTGGTCGAGGACCAGGAGCAGGTCGACAAGATGCTGGAGATCCGCGAGCGCTGCCCGCAACTGAGCCACATCTACTTCGACGATCCGCGCGGGCTGCGCAATTACGCCCAGCCCGGGCTGGGCGCGCTGGGTGCGCTGATCGAGGCTGGGGAGGCCTTCTCGAGCGGGAACCCCCACTTCTTCCAGGGCGAGGTGGAGCGCGTGAGCCCCGATGACGTGGCCGCCATGTTCTTCACCAGCGGCACCACCGGCAACCCCAAGGGAGTGGTGCACACCCACCACACCCTGATCGACCGCGCCGCGGTGGGCGCGCGTTTCGACAAGCTCACCAGCGCCGACGAGGTGCTGGCCTACCTGCCCCCGGCCTGGATCGGGCAGAACATCTTTTCCTACGCGCAGTGGCTGGTGGCAGGCTATGTCGTCAACTGCCCCGAGTCCGCCTCCACCGTGACGATCGATCTCAAGGAGGTGGGCCCCACCTACTACTTCGCGCCCCCGCGGGTGTTCGAGGGCCTGCTCACCAGCGTGATGATCCGCATGGAAGACGCGGGTGTGCTCAAGCGCCAGATGTTCCACCGCTTCATGGCGCTGGCGCGCCGCGTGGGCCCGGCCCTCATGGACGGGCGCGCCGTGGGTTTCCTGGACCGGCTCAAGTACCGCGTGGGCGACTGGCTGGTCTATGGCCCGCTGAGAAACAACCTGGGGATGAGCCGCGTGCGCGTGGCCTACACCGCGGGCGAGGCCATCGGCCCCGATCTCTTCAGCTTCTACCGCTCCATCGGCATCAACCTGAAGCAGCTCTACGGCAGCACCGAGACCGCTGTCTTCGTCTGCCTGCAGCCCGACCACGAGGCGCGCGCGGACACCGTGGGCGTGCCCTGCGAAGGCGTGGAGATCAGGCTGTCGGACTCCGGCGAGATTCTGGTGAAGTCGCCAGGCCTCTTGAAGGGCTACTACAAGAACGAGGCGGCGACGGCCGAGGTGCTCAGCGCCGATGGCTGGTACCACACCAGCGACGCGGGCTTCATCGACGCCTCGGGGCACCTGAAGATCATCGACCGCGTCAAGGACGTCGGGCGCCTGAAAGGCGGCGCCTTCGACGGCGCCATGTTCGCGCCCAAGTATGTGGAGAACAAACTGAAGTTCTTCTCCCACATCAAGGAGGCGGTGGCCTACGGCGACCAGCGCGAACGCGTGTGCGTGATGATCAACATCGACTTCGAAGCCGTGGGCAACTGGGCCGAGCGGCGCAACCTGAGCTACGCGGGCTACACCGACCTGGCACAAAAACCCGAGGTCTATGAGCTCATCCGCGAGTGCGTGGAGCAGGTCAACGCCGACTTGAGCCGCGACGAGCTGCTCGCGGGCAGCCAGATCAGCCGCTTCCTGGTGCTGCACAAGGAACTCGACGCCGACGATGGCGAGCTCACGCGCACGAACAAGGTGCGGCGTGGCTTCATCGCCGAGAAATACGGCGTGCTGGTCGATGCGCTCTACGGTGGCAAGCCCGAGCAATACATCGAGACGCAGGTGAAGTTCGAGGACGGGCGCACGGGCTCGGTCAGCGCCACGCTCAAGCTGGGCGATGCCCAGGTGTTCACTCCTGTCAAGGCCGCGGCCTGAGTCCCCTCCCCTCTCATCACATGACACAGAACAAGAAGATTGGCGACGTCATCCTGGACGTGCACAACATCAGCCTGCGTTTCGGCGGCGTCAAGGCGCTCACCGACATCAGCTTTGACGTGCGCGAGCACGAGGTGCGCGCCATCATCGGACCCAACGGCGCGGGCAAGAGCTCCATGCTCAACTGCATCAACGGCGTGTACCAGCCGCAAGAAGGCTCGATCAGCTTCCGGGGCCAGACCTTCAAGCACATGAACAGCCGCCAGGTGGCCGAGATGGGCATTGCGCGCACGTTCCAGAACCTCGCGCTCTTCAAGGGCATGAGCGTGATCGACAACCTCATGACCGGGCGCAACCTGCGCATCAAGAGCAACCTGCTGATGCAGGCGATCCGCAACCCTTTTGGCATTGGCGGGGCGCAGAAAGAAGAAGAGGCGCATCGCGAGTTCGTCGAGCACATCATCGACTTCCTGGAGATTCAGGCGCACCGCAAGACGCCGGTGGGGCAGCTGCCCTACGGGCTGCAAAAGCGCGTGGACCTGGGCCGCGCACTGGCCATGGAGCCACAGGTGTTGCTGCTGGACGAACCCATGGCGGGCATGAACCTGGAGGAGAAGCAGGACATGAGCCGCTTCATCCTGGACGTGAACGACGAGTTCGGCACCACCATCGTGCTCATCGAGCACGACATGGGCGTGGTCATGGACATCTCCGACCGTGTGGTGGTGCTCGACTACGGCAAGAAGATTGGCGACGGCACACCCGAAGAGGTGCGCAGCAACGAGGAGGTCATCAGCGCCTACCTCGGCACGAGTCACTGAACGGAACACAACATGGCTTTCTTCCTGGAAACCCTCTTCGGCGGCCTCATGGTGGGCATGCTGTACTCCCTGGTCGCACTGGGCTTCGTGCTGATCTTCAAGGCCTCCGGCGTCTTCAATTTCGCCCAGGGCGCCATGGTGCTGTTCGCCGCCCTGGCCATGGCCCGCTTCTCCGAGTGGATCCCCCAGTGGACCGGCATTGACAACCTGTGGGTCGCCAACATCGGTGCCTTCGTGATCGCCGGGGCGCTGATGTTCGTGATGGCCTGGCTGATCGAGCGGCTGGTGCTGCGCCACCTCGTGAACCAGGAAGGAGCGACCCTGCTGATGGCCACCCTGGGCATTACCTACTTCATCGATGGCCTGGGTCAGACCATTTTCGGCAGCAACATCTACAAGATCGACATCGGCATGCCCAAGGACCCGGTGTTCGTGCTGGACACGGTGTTCGAGGGTGGTTTGCTGCTCAACCAGGAGGACATCATCGCGGCGGTGATCGCTGCGGCCATGGTGATCGTGCTGAGCCTGTTCTTCCAGAAAACGGCCACCGGCCGCGCGCTGCGCGCCGTGGCCGACGACCACCAGGCCGCCCAGTCCATCGGCATCCCGCTCAACCGCATCTGGGTGATCGTCTGGTGCGTGGCCGGCCTGGTGGCGCTGGTCGCCGGCATGATCTGGGGTTCCAAACTCGGCGTGCAGTTCTCGCTGACCACGATCGCGCTGCGCGCACTGCCGGTGGTGATCCTCGGTGGCCTCACTTCGGTGCCCGGCGCCATCCTGGGTGGTCTGATCATCGGCGTGGGCGAGAAGCTCTCCGAGGTGTACCTCGGCCCCTTTGTCGGCGGCGGCATCGAGATCTGGTTCGCCTACGTGCTCGCCCTGGTTTTCCTTCTCTTCCGCCCGCAAGGATTGTTCGGCGAGAAGATCATTGATCGCGTTTGAGGTACTGACCCATGTTCTACAGAGAAAACGGTCAGTTCAAGACCTCTTACAGCACCGACCAGCAGATCTTCCCGATCGCGCAGGATCGCTGGCTGATCGTGGCGATGGTGGTGCTGGCTTTCGTGGCTGTGCCCTTGCTGGCCAGCGACTACCTGATGCGCGCGATCCTGATCCCGTTCCTGATCTTCTCGCTCGCAGCGGTGGGCGTGAACATTCTGGTGGGCTATTGCGGCCAGATCAGCCTGGGTTCGGGCGCTTTCATGGCCGTGGGCGCGTACGGGGCTTACAACTTCTTCGTGCGCGTGCCGGGCATGCCACTCATTCCCGCGCTGATTCTGGGCGGCCTGTGCGCCACCTTCTTCGGCATCCTGTTCGGCTTGCCCAGCCTGCGGGTACGCGGCTTGTACCTGGCGGTGGCCACACTGGCGGCGCAGTTCTTTGCCGACTGGATGTTCCTGCGCATCAAGTGGTTCACGCTGGACACGCCTTCCGGCTCGGTGGCGGTGTCCAACCTGCAGGTGTTCGGCATGCCGCTGGAAAGCACCGCCAGCAAGTATGTGTTTTGCCTGGCGCTGCTCACGGTGATTGCGCTGCTGGCAAAGAACCTGGTGCGCAGCGCCATCGGCCGCGAATGGATGGCCATCCGCGACATGGACGTGGCCGCGGCGGTGATCGGCATCCGACCGATGTACGCCAAGCTGAGTGCCTTCGCCGTCAGCAGCTTCATCATCGGCGTGGCGGGTGCACTGTGGGCCTTCATCTACCTGGGTGCCTGGGAGCCATCGGCCTTCTCGGTGGACTACTCCTTCCGCCTGCTCTTCATGGTCATCATCGGCGGCCTGGGCTCCATCATGGGCGGCTTCTTCGGCGCGGCCTTCATCGTCGTGCTGCCGATTGCGTTGAGTCAGTTCCTGCCGTTTGCGGCCGGGCTGTTCGGCATCTCCATCTCCACCACCGCGGTCTCGCACGCCGAGCTGATGATCTTCGGTGGGTTGATCGTGTGGTTCCTGATCGTGGAACCACACGGGCTGGCGCGGCTGTGGTCCATCGGAAAACAGAAGTTGCGCCTGTGGCCATTCCCTCACTAACCGTGCAGGTGAGTGCTCGCAAATACCGATGTTTTCCGACGTGTTTGCACGTTAACTGACAAAGCGTTTTCCACCCCCTGAAACCTAGTAGGAGACAAAGATGAAACTTCGCAAGATCGTGGTCGCGGCCGCACTGGCCCTGGCGGGCACCGCCTCGCTGGTATCCACCGCCGCCCTGGCGCAAGCCAAGGAACAGTACCTGCCCGTGCTGTCGTACCGCACGGGTGCCTATGCGCCCAACGGCACGCCCACAGCCAACGGCATCGTGGACTACTACAAGCTGGTCAATGCGCGCGGCGGCATCAATGGCGTGAAGCTGCTCGTCGAAGAGTGCGAGACCATGTACGACACGGCGCGCAGCGTGGAGTGCTACGAACGCCTGAAAGGCAAGCACGGCGGCGCCGCGCTGATCCATCCCTGGTCCACGGGTGCCACCTTCGCGCTGACGGAGAAGGCGCCGATCGACAAGATCCCCCTCATCACGACTGGCTATGGCCGCAGCGAGAGCGCTGATGGCACCGTCTTCAAATGGAACTTCCCGCTGCTGGGCACCTACTGGGTGGCAGCAGATGCCATCGTGCAGGCCATCGCCAAAAAGGAAGGCGGCCTGGACAAGCTCAAGGGCAAGAAGATCGCGCTGGTCTACCACGACAGCCCGTTCGGCAAGGAGCCGATTCCGCTGCTGCAGGAACGGTCCAAGATGCACGGCTTTGATCTGCAGTTGCTGCCCGTGACCGCACCCGGCGTGGAGCAAAAAGCCACCTGGCTGCAGATCCGCCAGGCCCGTCCTGACTACACCCTGCTGTGGGGCTGGGGCGTGATGAACTCCACCGCGTTGAAGGAAGCGCAAGCGACGGGCTACCCCCGCGAGAAGATGTACGGCGTGTGGTGGTCGGGTGCCGAACCCGATGTGCGCGACGTGGGCCAGGGCGCCAAGGGCTATAACGCCGTGACGCTGCAACATGGCACCGACAAGAACGCGCCGGTGGTCAAGGAAATCCTGGCCAAGCTGCACGACAAAGGTCAGGGCACCGGCCCGCGCGACGAGGTGGGCGAAACGCTGTACCTGCGGGGCGTGGTCAGCGCAGCCATGGGCATCGAAGGCATTCGTGCCGCGCAGGAGCGCTTCGGCAAAGGCAAGGTCATGACGGGTGAACAGGTGCGCTGGGGCCTGGAGAACCTGAACCTCACGCAGGCAAAGCTGGACGCGCTGGGCTTCAAGGGCGTGCTGCGCGCACCGATCAGCACCTCGTGTGCTGACCACGTGGGCGCGGGCGCAGCACGCATTCACACCTGGGACGGCAGCAAGTGGGCGTTCTCCTCCGACTGGATCGAAGCCGACCAGCAGATCATCAAACCGATGGTCAAGTCCACGGCCGCGAAGTACGCGGCTGAGAAAAAGCTGACGCCGCGCACGCCGGCCGACTGCCAGAGCTGAACACCCCCGCCGCGCGTCGCGCGACCCCCCCAAGGGGGTGACACCTTGGGCCGGCAGAGCCGGACCTTCGGTGTCCCTTGATGGGGCACGGCGCTCGCGGCGAGTGAACCGCACTGCGGCTGGTTTGCCAGCCGTCATCCGCAAGGCCGGCGTGCCGCGCCTTGCGAATGGCCTTCAAGGGAATATCCATGAGCACATCCAGCATCGTCCTCAACGTCAACGGCATCGAAGTCATCTACAACCACGTCATCCTCGTGCTCAAGGGCGTTTCGCTCAATGTGCCCGACGGCAAGATCGCGGCCATCCTCGGCGGCAACGGCGCGGGCAAGACCACCACCCTGCGCGCCATCTCCAACCTGCTCAAGGGCGAGCGCGGCGAAGTCACCAAAGGCAGCATCGAGCTGCGCGGCGAGCGCATCGAGAACCTCAGCACCTCGGATCTCGTGCAGCGCGGCGTGGTGCAGGTCATGGAAGGGCGTCACTGCTTCGCCCACCTCAGCATCGAGGAAAACCTCATGACCGGCTCCTACACCCGCCGCGACAAGGCCGAGATCGCGCGCAACCTGGAGAAGGTCTACACCTACTTCCCGCGCCTGAAGACCCGCCGCACCAGCCAGGCCGCCTACACCAGCGGGGGCGAGCAGCAGATGTGCGCCATCGGTCGCGCCCTCATGACCAACCCCAGCGTCATGCTGCTCGACGAGCCCTCCATGGGCCTGGCGCCGCAGATCGTCGAAGAGGTCTTCGAGATCGTCAAGGACCTCAACCAGAAGGAGGGTGTCACCTTCTTGCTGGCCGAACAGAACACCAACATGGCGCTCAAGTACGCCGACTACGGCTACATCATGGAGAGCGGTCGCATCGTCATGGACGGCGCGGCCAGCGACTTGCGCAACAACGAGGACGTCAAGGAGTTCTACCTCGGCATGGGCGGGGGAGAGCGCAAGTCCTTCAAGGACGTCAAGAGCTACAAGCGGCGCAAGCGCTGGCTGGCATAGGCATCTCACCTCTGCGCCGTGCCTTCGGCGCGTCACCCCCCTCAAGGGGCGATGCCTGCGGCCCGGCAAAGCCGGTTCCGCGGCATCTCTGGCTCCAGTCACCTCACTCGCACATTGCAACCATGGCACAGACCGAATTCTTCGACGCACTGGAAACCCGATCGCCCGAGCAGCGCGAGACCGAGCAGATGGCCGCCCTGGCCCAGCAGGTCGCGCATGCGCAGACCCACAGCACGGCATTCGCGGACATCCTCAAGGGTGTCGACGCGGCCGCCGTCCACAGCCGCAGCGCGCTGGCCCAGTTGCCGGTAACGCGCAAGAGCGCGCTGCTGGAGCGCCAGCGCGCGCAGCGCGGGACGGACGCCTTCGGTGGCTTCTCGACCCTGGTTCGGGGCCCGCAGATGCGGCGCGTGTTCGCCTCGCCAGGACCGATCTACGAGCCCGAAGGCGCGACGCAGGACTACTGGCGGGCGGGCCGCTGCCTGTTTGCCGCCGGCTTTCGCGCAGGCGACCTGGTGCACAACGCGTTCAGCTACCACATGACACCCGGCGCATTCATCCTCGAGTCCGGTGCACATGCGGTGGGGTGCAGCGTCTTTCCGGCCGGCACGGGTCAGACCGAACAGCAGTTGCAGGCGATCGCCGACCTGCGACCGGACGCCTACACCGGCACACCGAGCTTCCTGCGCATCCTCGTGGACAAGGCCATCGAACTGGGCAGCGACATCGGCAGCCTGCGCAAGGCCGTCGTGGGCGGCGAGGCGTTTCCGCCCAGCCTGCGCGACTGGTTCACCGAGCGCGGACTGGCGGTCTACCAGAGCTACGCCACAGCCGACCTCGGCCTGGTGGCGTACGAGACGCAGGCCCGCGAAGGCCTGGTGCTCGACGAAGGGGTGATCGTGGAGATCGTGCGACCCGGCACCGGCGACCCGGTGCCCGAGGGCGAGGTCGGCGAACTGGTGGTGACCACGCTCAACCCCGCGTACCCGCTGATCCGCTTCGGCACTGGTGACCTCTCGGCCATCCTGCCCGGCCAATGCCCCACCGGACGCACGGCCCCGCGCATCAAGGGCTGGATGGGACGCGCGGACCAGACCACCAAGGTGCGCGGCATGTTCGTGCACCCTTCCCAGGTGGCCGACATCGCGCGGCGTTTTCCCCAGGTCCGCAAGGCCCGGCTGGTGGTGAGTGGCGAAATGGCGGACGACCAGATGTGCCTGCAGGTGGAGGCCAGCGAGGCCGATGAAGGCCTGCGAACGCTGATCGAGACCGCGGTGCGCGACGTGACCAAACTGCGCGGCCAGGTCGAGCTGGTGCAGCCCGGCAGCCTGCCCAACGATGGCAAGGTGATCGAGGACGTGCGCACCTACCAGTGAGCCGGGGTGCCCGCTCCCTGCGCATGTTGCGCCCCAGCAGAGGGTTTTCCCGCTCTGCCCGCTAAGTAATTTCCGCGATTTGGCGCCCTGCATCGGGCGCTACCATCGCTAGCCCGGATATTTCACGCATGTAGCCAACGGCGTGCGCAGCGGGGCATCGCGGCGCGGATTTGAGCGAGCAAGGCCACGATGTTGGCCGCAGCCATGGGTGTGATGGTTGGCATGCGCAATGCT
>NZ_JBFXCD010000029.1:0-31845 GCF_050182545.1 Hydrogenophaga sp.
GCGGCTTGTTCGTTTTTCACCTACAACAATGACAACTCCAACACCTCGGCCACGGCTCCGCAACGACGCAGCGGAGCGCCTCAACCGTGAGATCGATTGCAAGGACCTGGCGCTTCTGCTGGGCCTGGAAAAGCCCAAGGGGCAGAACAGCTTCAAGAACCCCGACACGCCGGACAGCAGTGCTTCCCTGGCGTGCTACCCGGCCGACGGCAAGGGCGGCAGCAAGTGGAAGGACCACCGCCTGGGTACGAGCGGCGGGCCTATCGATCTCTTCATGCTGGTGCGCGGCGCCAACTTCATCGAAGCCGTGCGCGAGCTGGGGAAGATGTACGGGATCCTGGTCGAGGAGACGCCGGCGCCGGGCGCCCTGGCCGCTCCAGTGGAAAAGCCCAGCCTGGCCGAGTACATCGCCAGCAACTGCTTGCGCGATGCCCGGGCACCGGCTGGCCAGGTGGTGCTGTTCGACTACCTGCGCGGCCGCGAGATCTCGACCGAGGTGATCGAGCGCGCCATGCAGCGCGGCACGCTGGGCCTGAACACCTACACCGGCGCGAAGAAGCAGGAGCCGGCCAGCCCGGGCGAGGTGGGCTACGGCGGACCGGGCGTGGCCTTCATCGTGAAGGACCGGGTGTCGGGCAAGACGATGGCGGTGGACACCCGCTACATCGACCCGAGCCTCAACGGTGGGGTGAAGACGAACAGCCAGGGCGAGAAGGACGGCTACCTGTGGTGCAGCGACTGGAAGCGCCTCGAGGGCGCACGCCGGGTCTACATCGTGGAGAGCAGCATCAACGCGCTGACGATTGAGAGCTGCGGCATCCCGGGCACGGCCGCGCTGGCGCTGCGCGGCACGGCCAACGCCTACCCCGGCAAGGTGGACTGGAGCTTCCTGCGCGGCAAGGAGGTGGTGGCCTGCCTGGACAACGACGAGCCGCTGGCCCAGGGGACCGACAAGGGCTATTGCCCGGGCCTGAAAGCCGCGTGGGCCCTGCACGAGGCGCTGACGGCGCTCGACATCTCTTGCCTGCTGGTGGACCAGAGCGGCTGGTACGAGGACCTGGAGAAGCGCGAGGGGCCGATCAACGACGTGAACGACCACATGAAGCTGCTGGGCAGGGACAAGACGAGCACGGCGCTGCAGCGCATGGAGGAATGGCTGATTGCCGGCATGCCGGGCGATGACTCCCGCCGCGGGACCCCCCGCCTCTTCCTGCCCCACCACGACTACCTGGTGTACTGGAAATACCGCGTGCGGCCGGACTTCACCAAGGTGATCAGCAAGGTGAGCGAGAAGGCCGGCGAAGAGGGTAAGGACCCGGTCAAGTCGTTCGAGTACTCCGACGTGTGCGGCTTCCGCGTGGCAGCGGTGAGCCGGGTGGCGATTGCCAGCCCGCAAAGCACGATGACGGGCGACGTGGACCACAGCCCTCACACGGTGTTTGCGATCAGCGTGCAGGTGGCCAGGCACGGCCCCAGGCTGCTGCGCCGCGTGGTGGACGACGAGCGCCTGCACAACCTGGACGTGTGGAAGAAGCTGGGCCCGGTGTTCGCGCCCTCGGCCTTCGCCCGCCTGGTGAACGTTTGGGAACGGGCCGCCGGCATCGGCGCGCGCGACGCCATCAACTTCGTGGGCCTGGCCTGGCGCGACGGCCGCCCGGTGGTGAACGAGGGGCCGGATTGCTTCTTTGCGGATCCGCGCCAGCAGTGCCCGTACCATGAGCTCGTTTTCCCGTCGGGGCCCACGTCGCAGGGGCTGGAGGTGGTGCGTCAGTTTGGCGCCACGTTCGCCGAATGCGCGGCGCTCATCCCGCTGGTGTGGGCCCTTGGGGCACACCTCAAGGCGTTCATCGGCTACTGGCCGCACTTCGTGATGCAAGCCGAGAAGGCCACCGGCAAGACCACGCTGGTCAAGCGCATCGAGCGCTCGATCGCGATGGTGATGAGCTCGCGCCAGAGCCTGCAGACCGAGTTTCGCCAGATGACCTCCATCAGCTACACCAGCCACCCGGTGGGCTGGGGCGAGATGAGCACGAACAAGCAGGACGTGATCAACAAGGCGATCCACAACCTGCAGGAGGCCTACCAGTACGAGCACACCCGCCGCGGCGCCGAGCTGATGGACTTTCTGCTCTGCGCGCCGGTGCTCCTCGCCGGCGAGGACGTGCCCGTGGACAGCCTGGTGGGCAAGATCGTGCGCAGCGAGCTCACGAAGGCCAAGCGCGGGCCCTTGATCCCCGAGGACGTGCCAGTGTTCCCGGTGAAGCAGTGGCTGCAGTTCCTGGCCAGGCAGCCCAAGACCGCCGTGCTCGCGCTGCAGGCCCAGCAGGTGGAGGATCTGTTCCAGAACTGCCTGGCGGGCACGGACGACAGCGGCGCCGAGCGCATGGTGCACAACTACGCGGCGGTGGCCACCGCCTGGCGGCTGCTGTGCGAGTTCCTCGGCATGGATGCGCACGAGTTCGGGTTTCTGGGCCACCTCACGGCCGAGATGAACCGCCACATCAGCGAGACGGTGAGCGACCGCCAGCCCTGGGCGTGGATCGTGGAGAAGCTGCTCAGCGAGATCGCGTCGCACCGCTTCCTGTACCCCTACAAGTTCGACGAGGAGGACGAGGTGGCGGTGCTGTGCGTGCGCACCGGCCACGTGATGGACCACATGCGCCAGACGCCCTACTTGCGCGAGTTCTGGGACGGTCTCCCGGTGAAGAGCGACCGGGTGTTCAAGCGCCAGCTGGAGCAGGCCGGCGTGCTGGCCATGGACGCCGGCAAACCGCTCGAGCTCGAACGCACGGTGAAGGGCCAGCGGGTTGGCCACATGGTGGCGCTGAGCCTGCCGGCGCTCAAGCAGTTCGGGCTGTACGCGGTGGTGCCATCAGAGCCGAAGGAGCAGCCTGACACGGTGATGGCGTCATGAATCGAGGATGCAATGAAGAAGGTGAAATCCCTCGTTCGCCCGACAACGGCCGGACTGCACCTGACCTTTGGGGCGACACAGTTCGAGCTCTTCCGCCTCGACGGGTTGCTGTGGCTCCGCAAGGCGCCGCTGGCGCACTTGCTCGGCTGGTCAGAGCCGAAGGACCGCTACTTCTACGGCCGCCACTTCGGCGTGTTTTCCACGCGCGTGGTGGGTCTGGAACCATACGAGAGGCCCGGCGCACCTGTGCAGCCATGTCGCCTTTTCACCCTTTGGGGCGCCTGCGTTTTTGCCAGGTTCAGCGGATCTCCTGCAGCTGCGGGCTTCATTGCATGGGCTCACGCAGCGGAGAACAGTCCAGATGCGCCACGAGGCCTCTCTGCGGAGTCATGGCACGCGAGCGACATGGACGACGAAGCCACGCCTTGACGCGCCTGGCCGTCCATCAGCGCCGCCAGGCGCTGTTCCGAATGCACCGCGAAGCGGCCGGATTGATTGATGCCGAGATTGCATCAGTCTGGCCCCGCACCCCCCGTACCCCCCGACCACAAAAGCTACCGCCGGAAATGGGGAAGACCGCCAGGACGAGGGGGTTCCCGCATAGCTTTTCCCTAATCCGGGAGGCAGGGAGAGCCGCAAAACCCCCTAACCCGTGGATGCGGACCATTTGGGGAGGTGCTCTGTCAGGTTCCACCGTGCGCAGCGCTGCGTTCGCAATTTGCCCTCATCCACGGAAGTGCTCGATTTATCCACGGGTTGGCCTGTTTTTTCCACGGGTGCAATTTCCCGGCTTTGGCCCCCTCTCTCTCTCAATCTCTCTCTTTTTCATAGAGAGAGAGGAAGGAAAAGAGGGGGCGGGAGCGCGCAAACCACGATCCACGGGTTGCATTTGTAAACCGGGGATACAAAACTTACGGGTCGTGGAAAAAACACCCGTTTCCACGCAATTCCGTGGATGGGCCGGGGTGTCACTTTTCAATGAAATCAACGACTTAGCATGCAGCAGGGGGTCGATCCACGGATCCACGGGGGAAATGCCCCTGTACCCCCGCGCGGCGGCCCACTTCGGAGGTGTGTGTGGCTCGAAATGAAATGACCGACGACCAGGCCATTGATGCGTTCCTGGACTACCTGGGTGTTGCCCGCGGCCGCACACCGCGGACGCAGGAGGTCTACCGCCTGGCGCTGACCAGGCTGCAGGAGTTCATGCACCCGCGTTCGATCCTGGTGGCCGATGGCTCCGAGCTCGAGGCCTTCGCTGGCCTGTGGCTGCACAAGAAGGGCGTGGTGGCCGCCAGCCGCAAGCCCTACGTGTCGGCCGTGCGCATGTTCTTCCTCTGGGCCCAGTCGAAGAAGCTCCTGGTGTCGGGCAACCCGGCGGCCGAGCTCGAGCACCCGAAGACTGGCCACCGCCTGCCGCGCACGTTGAGCCTGGCCAACGCCGAGCGGCTCATGTGGGCGCCAGATCTCGGCACGTTCCACGGGATCCGCGACGCGGCCATCATGAGCCTGCTCATGGGCTGCGGCCTGCGTGTCACCGGTGTCTGCACGCTGAACGAAGGCGACCTGCAAACCGTCGACCTCGATGGCAAGCCGCGCATGGTCGTCCTGGTCGAGGAGAAAGGCGGCCGCATGCGGCGCCTGCCCGTGCCCAGGGAGGCCGACGCGCTGCTGCGGGTGTACCTGGGCCACGAGGACCTGGCCACGATCGACCGCGACACGGTGGGCAAGCATGGCCGGCCTGACCGAGTCCTGTTCGTCAACACCAAGCACCCCACGCTGCCCGCGCACGAGCACCGCGGCGAGGCCCGCCGGCTCACCAGGAAGGGCGTCTGGAGCATGGTGCAGCGCCATGGTGAGAAGGTGGGCATCCCTGCGGCCGAGCTGCACCCGCACGCCATGCGCCACCTGTTCGGCACCGAGCTGACCGAGGACGACGTGCCCACCACCACCACGCAGGGGCTCATGGGGCATGTGGACCCCAAGACCACAGAGATCTACATCGAGCTCAGCATGCGCAAGAAGATGCGCACGGTGGACCAGCACGCGCCGCTGGCCAAGATGCGCACGCCGATCGGCGAGTTCCTGAAGCGCGTCCCCGGCTGACCTGGCCGGCCAATTCCCAGCAGATCACCGAGGACCGTCCACATGCCCGACCGCACAGCACCAGTACGCAACGCCCATTCCGGGGCAGTGCCCTCCCGAGCCAGAGCAAGCATCCATGGGCAGTGCGCGGCGATCTCGCGCCAGCCCGCAATTTGTAACAAGAACAGGCTAACTCGTGGAGGGGGTCCAGCGCCCTCGCCCGCGGCCACTTCGCACGCTGTCAGAAAGCGAAGTGGAGCGATGCACGTTCAGAGGGGGGCACGGGCATGAGCCGGCACGCAAAGCGAAGTGGATGGAGCGCACGGATGCAGCTCGACTGGGTGGACCAGGTGCACGGGCCCACGGTGGAGCCCGGCCAGCAGGGGGTGGGGGCTCGGCAGGGCCAGGGCAAGGCCTCCCGGAGGGGGGGTGGGTACCTGCACGAATGCGCCACGCCGCAAGTTTGGGAGGAGGCAAAAATTCGCGAACTCGCCGACATGGGCCTGCCCTCGGTGTGGCTCGCCGTGGCGCGCGAGGTCGGCTACGACCGTTTCATGGCGATGTGGCGCATCCTCGACGCGGCCGTGGAGATCCGCTCCGATTCGGACTCGATGATCGAGGTCAAGCTGCGCCGCTACAGCAGCTTTCAGCGCTATCAGCGGAACCGCTTCATCGAATCCCTGGCCCCGTTCCTGGACAACCGCCAGATCCGCGATCGCGTCAAGGCTGTTCTGGGTGAAAAACTGACGGTTCATCACGTAGGCCGTCTCGCCAAACGTCGTAGATTGCCCATCGAATGAAGCGAGCCATCATCTATGCCCGCGTGAGCAGTCGAAAGCAGGCCGACGAGGGCATTTCGATGGACGCGCAGATCGAGCAGTGCACCGCGCGCGCCGCAGCGCTCGGTGCGTCGGTGGCGCGCGTGTTCCGCGACGACGGCATCTCCGGCCGGTCGACAAAGGGCCGCGCCGGCTTCCAGGCGGCCGTGAGCTACTGCGAGGCCGCGCCGGTGGACTACTTCATCACCTGGAGCACCAGCCGCTTCGCGCGCAATGCGATCGACCTGTGGGTGCACCAGGACCAGCTGAAGGCGCTGGGCACCCGCCTGGAGTGCCTGAACGCGGACATCGACGACGAGACGGACGCCGGCTTTATCAATCGCGTGTTCATGGGCGCCATGGACCAGATGGTGTCGCGGCAGATCGCGCGCGACACGCTGCGCTCGATGAAGAAGTCGGCGGCCGAGGGCTTCTTTACTGGTGGTCGCGTCCCCTTCGGGTACCAGGTGGAGGTCGACGGCAAGCGCGGCAAGCTGGTGCCTCATCCTGAGGAATCGGCGATCGTGCGCAGCTGCTTCGCTTCATGCCTGCAGGGTCTGGGAGCGCAGGCGATCGTGCTGCAGCTGAACGAGGCGGGCGTGCGCCGGCGCGGTGAGACCTGGAAGAAGACGAGCCTCATCTACCTCCTACGCAATGAGGTGTACACGGGCACGCGGACCTTCAACCGGATGAACAAGAAGACCGGCAAACCCAAGCCGCGCACGGAATGGGTGCAGGTGGAGAGCCACCCGCCCCTGGTCACAAGGGCAGACTACGACAAGGTGCAAATCATGATGAACGATCGAGCTCCACAACACGCCCAAGGCGGTACGCCTCGCAGCGATTTCGTGTTCACCGGCTTGATGACCTGCGGGATCTGTGGCAACCCGCTGCAGATCATCAACGGCACCGGCCGAGGCGGCACCCTCTACAACTACTACGGGTGTTGTGCGCATCGGAAGGGCGCGCCGCGGTGCCTGTTCCGGAACGTGCGCGCCGATCTCTTCGACGACTGGCTGCTGGGCGAGATCCTCGACCAGGTGGTGACCGAGGACGCGATGGCGCAGGCCGTGCGCGAGATCGTCGATCTGGGCGGTCGTTGGGCTCAGGAGCGAGAAGCCCAGCGGCAGCAGCTCGTGCGCGACCTGCGCGACCTGGAGGCGCGCCGCGGCAAGCTGTTCGACCTGCTCGAGTTCCACGGCAAGGACACCCCCGACCTGGCCGACATCAAGGACCGGCTGCAGCTGCGCAACTCAGAGATCCGCGCGATTCAGGCCCGCCTCGAGCTGCTCGAAGACACCCCGGTGCGGGAGAAGGTCACGCGCATCGAGCCGGCCCTCGCTGTAGAGGTGATGCGCGACGTGGTGATGGCCGGCGACACGCAAAAAAAACGCGCCTTCATGGGCGCGCTTCTGGAGAGCATCACGGTCACTGAGGATAAAGTCGCTATCGGTTACCGACCCGCGGCCCTTGCTGGCCTCGGCCACCCCGCCAGTGTTCGTAATGAGGTGTATTGGCTCCCCGACCTGGACTCGAACCAGGGACCTGCGGATTAACAGTCCGTCGCTCTACCGACTGAGCTATCAGGGAACAGCCTCGAATTATAGCGTCGTTTTTCCCGCATTTTGAGTCTCACCATCATGTCGCTGATCAAACCCGTGTTCTGGCTGAGCGTCCTGGCGCTCGCCGTCGCTTCGCTCGTTCCCGGCGAATTGCTGCCTGAACAGTCGTTCAACGTCTGGGACAAAGCCCAGCATGTGGCCGGATTTGCTTGGCTGGGCCTGCTTGGATTGTTTTCGCATCCGCGGCACCCCTCACGCCTGGCTCTGTCACTGCTCGCGTTCGGCGCATTCATCGAACTAGCCCAGACCGCGACGGGCTGGCGCTTCGGAGAATGGCTGGATCTGCTGGCTGACGGCGTCGGCATCCTGCTGGGCATGGCGGCATGGACACTTGTGCGAGCAGCCAGGCCCCCGACACCTTGAATCCACGCCACCGCCGCGCACAATAGCGGCATGTCGCACACGCCACCCAACCGCGCATTGCCCTGGCTGGAGCCGGGTCAGGCGTTTCCGCCGGTGGAGACGGCCTGGAGCGCCACCGACCCAGCACCGGGGCTGCTGGCCGCAGGGGGGGTGCTGGACCAGCCAACCCTGGTGGCGGCGTACTCGCGTGGCATCTTCCCCTGGTACAGCGCGGGTCAGCCCATTCTCTGGTGGAGCACAGACCCGCGCATGGTGCTCGAACCGTCGGCGTTTCGCCTGCACCGATCACTGCGAAAGACGCTCGTGCGCCTGTTGCGCGAAGGCCGCCTCGAGGTGCGCATCGACCACGACTTCGAGCGCGTGATCAAGGCGTGCGCCCACACGCCACGCAATGGCCAGTCCGGCACCTGGATCCTGCCCGCCATGGTGGAGGCCTATGTCCGGCTGCACCAGGCAGGTCTGGCGCACAGCGTGGAAACCTGGCTGGATGGAGAACTCGCAGGCGGCCTGTATTGCGTCAACCTCGGCGCCATGGTGTTCGGCGAATCGATGTTCAGCCGTCGCAGCGATGCATCCAAGATCGCACTGGCCGGCCTCGTTGCGTTCTGCCGTGCACACGAACTGCCCCTGATCGACTGCCAGCAAAACACGACCCACCTGGCGTTTCTGGGTGGGCATCTGATGGCGCGTCAGGACTTCTGCCAGCATGTGCGCATGGCAGTTCTGAGCCCCGCACCCGTGTGGAAATTCCTGCCCGTATACTGGCAAAACCTCCTCTCTGAAGACGGTCGTCGCGCGTGACCCATCTCAAAGAACTCCCGCTGCAAGCGCTGCAGTTTTACGCCACAGCGCCCTATCCCTGCAGCTACCTGCCTGACCGCCAGGCCCGATCGCAGGTTGCCACGCCCAGTCACCTGATCCACAACGACGCTTATTCGGATCTGGTCACGCACGGCTTCCGTCGCAGCGGCATGTTCACCTACCGCCCGTACTGCGATGGCTGCCAAGCATGTGTGCCACTGCGCGTGCCTGTGGCCTCGTTCACGCCGAGCCGCAGTCAACGCCGCTCCAAGGCGCAACACGGGATGCTTCAGACGCGCGTGCTCAAGCTGTGCTTCATTCCGGAACACTATCAGCTCTACCTGCGATACCAGAACAGCCGCCATGCCGGGGGTGGCATGGACCACGACAGCATCGACCAGTACACCCAGTTCCTGTTGCAGAGCCGCGTCAATTCGCGCCTCGTCGAGTTTCACGAACCGGGCACGCACGGGAGGCCCTCGAAGCTCAAGATGGTTTCGATCGTCGACGTCCTCAACGACGGGTTGTCGGCGGTTTACACCTTCTACGAACCTGACGAGAAGGCCAGCTACGGGACCTACAGCGTGCTGTGGCAGATCGATCAGGCCCGCGCGCTTGAGCTGCCTCATGTGTACCTCGGCTACTGGATCGGTCAGAGCAGCAAGATGAGCTACAAGGCCGGGTTCCGCCCTCACGAGCTACTGCGTGATGGCAAATGGCATCCATCCCGTCAGCGACCATGAGTTGGCAGCGTGCGGCCTGGGTTCTGATTTCATCTTGTAAAATCAGACGCAACCATTGCCACCCATGACCAAACGTTCAGAGTCTCTCCCCAGCACCCCGACCGTCCAGGTAATTGAACGCATGTTCAATCTGCTGGAGGTGCTGGCATCGCGTGAGGAGCCCGTTTCGCTGAAGGACATCAGTGAAAAGACGGGCCTTCATCCTTCCACGGCGCATCGCATCCTCAATGACCTGACCATTGGACGCTTCGTTGATCGTCCAGAGGCCGGTAGCTACCGGCTGGGCATGCGGCTCCTGGAACTGGGGAACCTGGTCAAGGCCCGCCTGAGCGTGCGCGATGCGGCCTTGCTCCCCATGCGCGAACTGCACAAGCTGATCCAGCAACCGGTCAATCTGAGCGTGCGTCAGGGTGATGAAATTGTGTACGTGGAGCGTGCTTACAGCGAGCGTTCGGGCATGCAGGTGGTGCGCGCCATCGGTGGGCGCGCCCCTTTGCACCTGACATCTGTGGGCAAGCTCTTTCTGGCGGACGACGAGCCCCAGCGGGTGCGGGCTTACGCCACGCGCACCGGCCTCGCGGGCAATACGCGCAACAGCCTGACCCAGTTGAGCACGCTGGAACGTGAGCTGATGCAATGTCGCCAGGCTGGGTTGGCACGCGACAACGAAGAATTGGAGATGGGCGTGCGCTGCATGGCCGCCGGCATCTACGACGACCAGAGCAAATTGGTGGCAGGCTTGTCCATCTCCGCTCCGGCCGATCGAATCGACGAGAACTGGGTACCCAAGCTGCGCTCGACGGCGGCCGAGATTTCCACGGCGCTGGGTTGCCCGAAGATCCCCAACCCTTCCGCGGCACGCTGAATACTCCCCACGCGACTCGCATGAGAAAAGTGAAAAGGCCCCGTTGGGGCCTTTTCTCATGTGTGACGGGGCGGTATTCAGCCCTGTGGCCTGACCCCAGGATTCGCGTCGGTCTGCACCTCCACCCAGCGGCGCACGCGTTCTGCATCCCGAAGGCGGCTGAGGGAGCCAGCCGAGTCCAGAAAGACCATGATCAGTTGGCGACCCGCCACCTTGGCTTGCATGACGAGGCACCGCCCTGCCTCAGAGATATAGCCCGTCTTCTGCAAGCCAATATCCCATGACGGGTTCTTGACCAGGCGATTGGAGTTGTTGTAGTGGAGGGTTCGACGACCCAGTTCCACCTCATATCCCGGCGAGGTAGACAGACTGCGCAGGATGGGGCGCTCGTACGCCACCGAGACCAGCGTGGCCAGGTCGCGCGCGCTCGACTGGTTCTGGCTCGACAGGCCAGTCGGTTCCACGTAGCGGGTATCGGCCATGCCGAGCTCATCGGCCTTGCGGTTCATGAGGCGAACGAACTCGTTCAGTCCCCCGGGATACGTGCGGCCTAGCGCGTGAGCCGCCCGATTTTCGCTGGACATGAGCGCCAGATGCAGCAACTCACCGCGACTGAGCGTGCTGCCAACTGACAGCCGCGAACGGCTGCCCTTGTAGGTGTCCACATCATCCCGGGTGATAGTGATCATCTCTTCCATGTCGAGATTGGCCTCGGCAATCACCAGGCCGGTCATCAGCTTCGTCAGCGACGCGATGGGCAGCACGGCCGCATCGTTCTTGCTGAACAGCACTTCATTCGTCTCCTGATCGATCACAAGGGCCACACTCGAGTTGAGATCGAGCGGGTCGTCCATTGAGCGTAGGCCCATGCGCTCACCGTTGGTGCGGCGCGGCTGCGCGGCGGCGTGCGCCACGGGCCTCTTTTGTACAGCCACCTTGTGCAGAGATCCGGATTTGCCGGCCGCCATCTGAACCTTGACCCGGTTTGAGGTCTTGCGGGGCGAGGCCTTGGCCACTTTGGACGATGATTTTCGCGTCGACGCCACGCTGCGCTTGGCCGACGTCTTGGAAGCCACTGCCTTCTTGGCGGTTTTCCCCGTGCTTGCGGCCTCCACAGGTCCGGGCATCAGGGACATCGTCACCCAGCCAGCAACGACTGCCGTCAGCAGGAATTTGCGAAGGTAATTGACGCCGATGACCATGACTCCACTCCAGCAACAGGAATTGCGCAGGAGTGGAGTATATGCATGCGAAAAAAATCTAGCAATATCAAATGCTTGGGAAACTGTCTTCAGTGATCGGTGGAACAGATGCTACTTTTGGTGCCAATTCTTCGGATCAAGAAACAGATTTCCGTAAGTATTTGATTTAATTGATATTTATCCCTGCGCCGCGACCCGGTCGGCCTTGCTGTGCAGCTTGTTCAATGCGCTCAGATACGCCTTGGCTGACGCCACGACAATGTCCGGGTCCGCGCCCACGCCATTGACCACGCGCCCGCTGTGCTGCAGGCGCACCGTGACCTCACCCTGGCTCTCGGTCGATCCGCTCGTGATGGCATTGACCGAGTACAGCACCAGCTCAGCGCCGCTCTTGACGTGGTTTTCGATCGCCTTTAGCGAGGCGTCCACCGGCCCATTGCCATCGCTTTCCCCCTGGATTTCTTTGCCCTCCACGGTGAACACCACACTGGCATGCGGCCGTTCGCCGGTCTCGCTGCGCTGCTTGAGCGACACGAGGCCGTATTGCTCCTTCTCAGCCGTCACGCTCTCGTCGCTGCACAGGGCAAGAATGTCCTCGTCGAAGATTTCGCTCTTGCGGTCCGCCAGTTCCTTGAAGGCGGCGAAAGCGGTGTTGATCTCGCTCTCGGACTCCATCTCGATGCCCAGATCCTGCAGGCGTTGCTTGAATGCGTTGCGCCCGCTGAGCTTGCCCAGCACGATCTTGTTGGCGCTCCAGCCCACGTCTTCCGCGCGCATGATTTCGTAGGTATCACGCGCCTTGAGCACACCATCTTGGTGAATGCCACTCGCGTGGGCAAACGCATTGGCGCCCACCACGGCCTTGTTGGGCTGCACAACGAACCCCGTGGTCTGGCTGACCATGCGGCTGGCCGGCACGATCTGCGTGGCATCAACACCCACGTCCAGGCCGAAATAATCACGCCGCGTGCGCACGGCCATCACGATCTCTTCGAGCGAGCAATTGCCCGCCCGCTCTCCCAGGCCATTGATGGTGCATTCGACCTGGCGCGCACCGCCGATCTTCACCCCGGCGAGCGAGTTCGCCACGGCCATGCCCAGATCGTTGTGGCAATGCACCGACCAGATCGCCTTGTCCGAATTGGGGACGCGCTCGCGCAGGTTGCGGATGAACTCCCCATACAACTCGGGTATGGCGTATCCCACCGTGTCGGGGATGTTGAGCGTCGTCGCGCCTTCCTTGATCACGGCCTCGAGAACCCGACAGAGAAAATCCGGATCGCTGCGGTAGCCATCCTCCGGACTGAACTCGATGTCGTCGACCAGGTTGCGAGCGAAGCGCACGGACTGCACCGCCTGCTCCAGCACCTGCTCGGGTGTCATGCGAAGCTTCTTCTCCATGTGCAGCGCGCTGGTGGCAATGAAGGTGTGGATGCGGGCACGATTGGCGCCCTTGAGCGCCTCGGCGGCCCGGGCGATATCCCGGTCGTTCGCACGAGCCAGCGAGCACACCGTGGAGTCCTTGATGGTGTTGGCGATGGCCTGCACGCAATCGAAGTCGCCGTTGGAACTGGCGGCAAAACCGGCTTCGATCACATCAACCTTGAGGCGTTCGAGCTGGCGCGCAATGCGCAGCTTCTCGTCCTTTGTCATGGATGCGCCGGGCGACTGCTCGCCGTCGCGCAAGGTGGTGTCAAAAATGATCAGTTTGTCGCTCATCTCGATGCTCCGATGAATCGCCTCGTGGGCAATGCTTCAAAAAACCTGCAGTTCCAAAAGCAAAACGGCCCGCTGCAGGTGCAAACGGGCCGTTGTGGAGAAATCGCTCGCGCGCTACCAAACCTGCCCGTGATGGACACCCAGTAGTAGCGAGAGGGAAATCTGGAACATGGGAGGCAATGTAGCACAAAGCCAGTGGAAAGGTCCGGGAAATTTCCGGCGAGCGGCTCCGCGCGTCAGTCGTCCCCGTGCAGTCCTCGCTCATCAGGTTCGTCAGTGGACGTGCTGATCACACTGGTGGGCCGCCCCTTGGCCTTGCGCCAGCCGTACACCGCATAGCCTGACAGGCCATACGCCACAAAGAGCGCGAACAGCACAGTCGGCGGGTGGATGTTGATGACCGCAATGCCCAAGGCCACAAGTACGATCGCGGCGAACGGCACGCTCTTCTTCAGGCTCAGGTCCTTGAAGCTGTAGAACGGTACGTTGGTCACCATGGTCAGACCCGTGTAGAGCGTGATGACGAACATCGGCCAGGTCACGTCCTGCGGAGGAATGCCGAGCTCGGTCATGAGCCAGATGAAGCCGGCCACCAGCGCGGCCGCGGCAGGCGACGGCAGCCCCTGGAAATAGCGTTTGTCCACCACCCCGGTATTGACATTGAAGCGCGCCAGTCGGAGGGCCGCACAGGCGCAATACACGAAGGCCGCGATCCAGCCCCAGCGGCCGATATCGCGCAGTGTCCATTCGTAGGCAATGAGCGCGGGCGCGGCACCGAAGGACACCATGTCGGACAGCGAGTCCATCTGCTCGCCAAAAGCGCTTTGCGTGTTGGTGAGCCGGGCCACACGCCCATCCAGGCTGTCGAGCACCATGGCCACGAAAATACCCAGGGTCGCCAGATCGTAGCGCCCGTTCATGGCCATAACCACGGAATAGAAGCCACCGAACAGAGCCGCCAGCGTAATCATGTTCGGCACCATGTAGATGCCTTTGGGCCGCTTGGGGCGATCATGATCCTGCGTCATGTGGGGGTCGGTTCCATCGTGCATGAAGGCCTTTCTTTTCTGTCGAACCACGGGCCGTCGGCCCCTGCGACCGACTTCCTGCGCAGCGTGTCCCAGTGTAAGTCAGGGATCGCATGATGGAAAACGGCAGAGGCCACCGAAGTGGCCTCTGCCGTGGCTGCGCGGGACGTTGCAACGATCAGTTGCGTGTCTGGTCCACCAGCTTGTTCTTGGCGATCCAGGGCATCATCGCGCGCAGCTGTGCGCCCACCACCTCGATGCTGTGATCGGCCGTGTTGCGGCGGCGCGCAGTCATGCTGGGGTAATTGGTGCGGCCTTCGGTAATGAACATCTTCGCGTACTCGCCGTTCTGGATGCGCTTGAGCGCGTTGCGCATGGCCACGCGAGACTGCTCGTTGATGACCTCGGGACCTGTGACGTACTCACCGTACTCGGCATTGTTCGAGATCGAGTAGTTCATGTTAGCAATACCGCCTTCGTAGATCAGGTCCACGATGAGCTTGAGCTCGTGAAGGCATTCGAAGTAGGCCATCTCGGGCGCGTAGCCGGCTTCCACCAGCGTCTCGTAGCCCATCTTGATCAACTCGACCGCGCCACCGCACAGAACGGCTTGCTCACCGAACAGATCGGTTTCGGTTTCTTCCTTGAAGTTGGTCTCGATGATGCCGGCCTTGCCGCCACCGTTGGCCATCGCATAGCTCAATGCCAGGTCGCGGGCCTTGCCGCTCTTGTCCTGGTGCACCGCCACCAGGTGGGGCACGCCGCCGCCCTGGGTATAGGTGTTGCGCACGGTATGGCCCGGCGCCTTGGGCGCGACCATCCACACGTCCAGATCGGCGCGCGGCACGACCTGGTTGTAGTGCACATTGAAACCGTGCGCGAACGCCAGCGATCCGCCCTGCTTGATGTTGGGCTCCACGTTGTTCCTGTACACCTCGGCAATCTGCTCGTCGGGCAACAGGATCATCACGACGTCGGCCGCCTTGACGGCGTCGTTGACCTCCAGGACGGTCAGGCCGGCCTTGCCGACCTTGTCCCAGGAAGCGCCACCCTTGCGAAGACCAACCACCACCTTCACGCCGCTGTCGTTGAGGTTCTGGGCGTGCGCGTGACCCTGGCTGCCGTAGCCGATGATGGCCACGGTCTTGCCCTTGATCAGGGACAGGTCACAGTCTTTGTCGTAGAAAACTTTCATGTTGGCTCCAGGTTGAATGCTTGGTTGAGTAATTGATGGGTTGGATCCGAAAACCGGTGATTGTCTTACACCCGAAGGATGCGTTCGCCGCGGCCGATGCCACTGGCGCCGGTGCGCACGGTCTCCAGAATGGCCGAGCGGTCGATCGCCACGAGAAAGGCGTCGTTCTTGCCCTGGTCGCCCGTGAGTTCGATGGTGTAACTCTTCTCGGTCACATCGATGATGCGGCCACGGAAGATGTCGGCCATGCGCTTCATCTCCTCGCGCTCCTTGCCCACCGCGCGCACCTTGACCATCATGAGTTCGCGTTCGGTGTAGGAGCCCTCCGTGAGGTCGACCACCTTGACCACTTCGATCAGTCGATTGAGGTGTTTGGTGATCTGCTCGATGACATCGTCCGACCCTGTGGTCTGGATCGTCATGCGCGACAGGCTGGGGTCTTCGGTCGGTGCGACCGTGAGCGACTCGATGTTGTAGCCACGGGCGGAGAACAGGCCGACCACCCGGGACAGTGCCCCGGGCTCGTTTTCCAGCAAGACAGCAATGATGTGTTTCATGTTCGATTCCTCTTTTCGCCGCCCTCCCCTGCGCACGGTAATGCGCAGGCTTGGCAAGCAATAGATTCGTCTGAGGGAATGAAGCGGTGAACCCTGTTCACCGCTTCGCTTGGGTCTTTACAGGTCCTCGGAACCCAGCAGCATCTCGGTGTTGCCCTTTCCGGCCTTGACCTGGGGGTAGACGTTCTCCGTCGGTTCGGTGCGGAAGTCCATGAACACTGTGCGGTCCTTGAGCTTGCGCGCCTCGCGCAGCGCCGGCTCCACGTCCTGCGGCCGCTCGATCAGCATGCCGACGTGACCATAGGCCTCGGCGAGCTTGACGAAGTTGGGCAGCGCGTCCATGTAGCTGTGGCTGTAGCGGCCTTCGTAGTCGATCTCCTGCCACTGCCGCACCATGCCGAGGTAACGGTTGTTCAGGGCCATGATCTTGATCGGCGTGTTGTACTGCAGGCAGGTGGAGAGTTCCTGGATGCACATCTGCACCGAGCCCTCTCCGGTGACGCAGAACACCTCGCTCTCCGGTTTGGCCAGCTTGATGCCCATGGCATAGGGAATGCCCACGCCCATGGTGCCCAGCCCACCGGAATTGATCCAGCGCCGCGGCTCGTTGAAACGGTAGTACTGCGCCGCCCACATCTGGTGCTGACCGACATCGGACGTGACGTACGCGTCGGAGTCCCTGGTCATATTCCACAGCGTCTCGATCACGTACTGCGGCTTGATCACCGCGGTGTTGTCGCGGTCGTACTTCAGGCAGTCCTTCGAACGCCAGGTTTCGATGGTTTTCCACCATTCCGCCAGGGCTTTCTCGTCCGCGCGAACGGTGCTTTCGCGCACCATATTGATCAGCTCGGTCAGCACGTCCTTGACGTCGCCGACGATGGGGACATCGACCTTGACCCGCTTGGAGATGCTCGACGGGTCGATGTCGATGTGGATGATCTTGCGTTCGTTCTGCGCGAAATGTTTGGGGTTTCCAATCACCCGGTCGTCGAAACGCGCACCCACAGCCAGCAGCACGTCGCAGTTCTGCATCGCATTGTTGGCTTCAATGGTGCCGTGCATGCCCAGCATGCCCAGAAACTTGGGATCCGTCGCTGGATAGGCACCCAGGCCCATGAGCGTGTTGGTGACTGGATAACCCAGCATGTCGACCAGGGTGCGCAACTCGCTTGTGGCGTTGCCCAGCAGCACGCCGCCACCGGTGTAGATGTAGGGGCGCTTGGCCGTCAGCAGCAATTGCAGCGCCTTGCGGATCTGGCCGCCGTGGCCTTTGCGCACCGGGTTGTAGGAGCGCATTTCCACCGATTCGGGGTAGCCCGCGTACGGCACCTTGTTGAAGGACACGTCCTTGGGGATGTCCACCACCACCGGGCCAGGCCGGCCGCTGCGCGCGATGTGGAAGGCCTTCTTCATCACCATGGCCATGTCACGCGCATCCTTGACCAGGAAGTTGTGTTTGACGATGGGGCGCGTGATGCCCACGGTGTCACACTCCTGGAAGGCATCCAGGCCGATGGCGGCCGTGGGCACCTGACCAGTGATGATCACCATCGGGATGCTGTCCATGTAGGCGGTCGCGATGCCGGTCACGGCGTTGGTCACGCCCGGGCCGGAGGTGACGAGCGCCACGCCCACATCGCCCGTGGCACGTGCGTAGCCATCGGCCGCGTGCACCGCCGCCTGCTCGTGGCGCACCAGCACGTGCTGGATGGTGTCCTGCTTGTAGAACGCGTCGTAGATGTGCAGCACCGCGCCACCTGGGTAACCCCAGATGTACTTCACGCCTTCGGCCTGGAGGGCCTTGACGAGGATTTCTGCACCGCGGAGGTCTTGAGGCGCTGCGCCGGAGGCGGCGGCAGCCGAGGCCAGTTCGGCCTTGCTGATTTCCATGATGAACCTTTCGAGAATTTCTCTGACGAAAAACCTTGGGTGCCTCTAGACCCACTCTTGTGGAGCGGTTTCGAGACTTGAGACCAATGGCCATGGGCGGGCACATACCCCGCCGGACCCTGATCCGTTTGCCTTGTTTTGAACTGCAGCGCGCATTATCGCACTGCAGCAGGCGTTTTCGTCTGCCAGGCCCACCATCGACCGCAAAAAGGGCGCCGCCCCTCGGGCAATGCGACAATTCCCGGCTTGCGCGGCCACCGGGCCGCCACCATCTGCCTGCCTCCCATGCCCGCCTCCCTCTCCTCGCCGAACTCCCCTTCAGAGAGCCCACAGGCGGTCGTCGACCTGATGGCGCCGTCCCTGCGCCGGCGCATGGCCTGCTGGCTGTACGAAGGCATGCTGATGTTCGGCGTCGTGTTCATCGCCGGCTACCTGTTCTCGACGCTGACACAGACCCGCCATGCGCTGGACAATCGGCACGCGCTACAGGCCTTTCTCTTCCTTGTGTTCGGTGTGTACTTCACCTGGTTCTGGGCCAAGGGCCAGACCCTGGCCATGAAGACCTGGCACATCCGCGTGGTGGATCGCCATGGACAGGCGCTGAGCCAGCCGCGTGCGCTGCTGCGCTATCTGCTGGCGTGGCTGTGGCTGCTGCCGCCATTGGCGGTGTCCGGTGTCGCCGGATTGCCCGGTGGAGAGCTGGCGGTGCTGCTCGTCGGCTGGGTCGCCATCTGGGCCGTGCTTTCTCGTTTTCACCCACAACGCCAGTTCCTGCACGATGCGCTGGCCGGTACGCGGCTGGTACACCACGTGAGCATGTCGGCCCCGCCGCGCGCGCAGCGCTGAGGACTGTCCGCACCATGAGCGAGAGCCTGCACGAAGCCGTCGACGCGCAGAAGCGACGCACCGGATTCACGCGCATCGCGCATGCCTTGCGTTACTCACTTGCCGGTTTGCGCGCGGGCTGGGGTGAAACCGCGTTCCGCCAGGAGGCGCTGGCCGCGATGCTCCTGATACCCGCAGCCTTCTGGCTTGGCCGGACCTGGATCGAGACCGCCCTGCTGGCCGGCTCGGTCGTGATGGTGATGGTGGTCGAGTTGCTCAACACCGGCATCGAGACCGCCATCGACCGCATCGGCCCCGAGTGGCACGACTTGTCCAAGCGCGCCAAGGACATGGGCAGCGCGGCCGTGCTGCTGAGCCTGTTGCTGTGCACGGGCTTCTGGCTGGCTGCTATCTGGGCGCGCTGGGCCTGATCCAGCTCGCTGCTTTTACATCTCACCGACAACATGACCTCACCCGCCTTTTCGCTTTGCGTGTACTGCGGCTCTCGCCCGGGCGCGGATGGCGCCTTCATCGACACCGCGCGTACTGTGGGCGAATGGATCGGCAGTCGAGGGGGACAGCTGGTTTATGGAGGTGGTCGCAATGGCCTCATGGGCGTGGTCGCCGACGCCACCCTGGCGGCCGGCGGGCGGGTCGTGGGCATCATCCCGAAGGCGCTGGTCGAAAAGGAATGGGCGCACAACGGCTGCACCGAGCTGCACGTGGTCGACACCATGCACGAGCGCAAGCGCATGATGGCGGAACGGGCCGATGCCTTCCTGGCGCTGCCCGGCGGCATCGGCACCTTCGAGGAGTTCTTTGAAGTCTGGACCTGGCGCCAGCTCGGCTACCACGACAAGCCCGTGGGCCTGCTCAACGCGGGCGGCTACTACGACGGCTTGATGACTTTCCTGCACACCGGCGTCGAGCACGCGTTCATGAGCGAATGGCAGATGGACCTGATCCGGGTCGGCACGGATGCCGGGGTCCTGCTGCCCGAACTGGTGCAGGCGGCGGGCATGGCGCCGGCCGACCGCCTCGAGGCGATCTGAGCCTCAGACGGCGGTCTCGTCCTCTTCGCCGGTGCGGATGCGCACCACGCGTTCTACCGGGGTCACGAAGATCTTGCCGTCGCCGATCTTGCCGGTGCGGGCCGCGCGGATGATCGCGTCCACGCAGCGCTCCACGTCGTCCGAGTTCACCACCACCTCGATCTTGACCTTGGGCAGGAAGTCCACCACGTACTCGGCACCCCGGTACAGCTCGGTATGGCCCTTCTGGCGACCAAATCCCTTCACCTCGGTCACGGTCAGGCCTGTCACGCCCTGCTCGGCCAGCGCCTCGCGCACCTCTTCCAGCTTGAAAGGCTTGATGACGGCGGTGATCTGTTTCATGCGGGTTCTCCGTGGCGTTGCTTGAAAGGTCGGTTGCGTTTCATTATGCCCAAGCCCCATGCCGACATCCGTACACTGGGCGCCGCGCCGTTCAACGCCCACCATGCCCACCCACACCCTGCCCCACCATGTCCCGATCACCGTGTCCTTTCGCGGAGGACACCCGGAGAACATCCACTTCGGCTCGATGGCGGTCGTGAGCGCAGAAGGGCGTCTGCTCGCCAGCGTGGGCGACGTGGAATCCCCCCTGTTCACGCGTTCCTCGCTCAAGCCCTTCCAGGCCATGCCCCTGATCGCACAGGCGGCCGACCGGTACCGGTTGAGCGACGCCGACATCGCACTGCTGTGCGCAAGCCACAGCGGCGAGCCGACGCACGTGGAGCGCGTCGCCGCCCTGCTCGCCCGGATCGGCGCGGACGAGACGAATCTGGCCTGCGGCAGCCACGTGCCCTTTTTCTACGGCGTGACAGCCACCCAGCCCGGCCCTGGCGCGCGCTTCAGTCGCCTGCACCACAACTGCTCGGGCAAGCACAGCGGCATGCTGCTGCTGGCCGACGCGCTGGGGGCAACACAAACGGGGTACCTGGACATCCAGCACCCGGTGCAGCGGCAGATCGCAGCCAGTGTGAGCCACTTTTCGGGCGTCGCGGTTGACCAGCTGCTGCGGGGCACGGACGGCTGCAGCGCGCCCAACTATGCCCTTCCCTTGCGCGCACTGGCGCATGCATTTGCCCGACTCACGCAGGAGACGCCAGATCCCGTCTATGGCAATGCGCCGCACCGCATTGCCCGCGCGATGAGCACACACCCCGATCTGGTCAGCGGCCAGGGCCGCAACGATCTTGCGCTGATGCGCGCCGGGCACGGCGACTGGGTCAGCAAGGTGGGCGCCGACGGCGTGCAGGCCCTGGCCAGTTTCAGCCGCGGTATCGGTATCGCCGCCAAGGTGAGCGATGGCCTCCTGCCGCCCCTGATGGTGGCTTTCGTGTCCGCGCTGGAGCAGCTCGGCTGGCTGGACGACGATCGCCGCGCCGCGCTGGCCAGCCTGATCCCGCCACCACTGAAGAACGCCGCCGGCATCGAAGTGGGAGACATGCGCGCGGTGCTTGAACTGCGCAGCACCTAGGCGCGGTATTTGCTGGTGATCGGGTAGCGCCAGTCCTTGCCGAAGCTGCGATGGGTCACACGGATACCCACCGGCGCCTGGCGGCGCTTGTACTCGTTGATGCGGATCAGGCGCACCACCTTGTCCACGTCGGCGCGCTCGAACCCTGCCGCCACGAGACTCTCGGGGCTCTGGTCGTTCTCCATGTAGCGCTCGATGATCGCGTCGAGCACCTCGTAGGCGGGCAGGCTGTCCTGGTCTTTCTGATCCGTGCGAAGCTCCGCGCTGGGCGGGCGCGTGATGATGCGTTCGGGGATCGGGCTTGCGCCAGTGCCATAGGGGTCGTGCGCGTTGCGCCAGCGCGCCAGCTTGAAGACCATGGTCTTGGCCACGTCCTTGATCACGGCAAAACCACCGGCCATGTCGCCGTAGAGCGTGCAGTAGCCCGTGGCCATTTCGCTCTTGTTGCCGGTGGTCAGCACGATGCTGCCGAACTTGTTGGACAGTGCCATCAGCAGCGTGCCGCGGATGCGCGCCTGCAGGTTCTCTTCGGTCGTGTCCTCGGGCAGGCCGGCGAACTCGCCCGCCAGGCTGGCCTTGAAGGCCTCGAACTGCGGCGCGATGGCGATTTCGTCGTAGCGCACGCCCAGGCGCGCGGCCATGTCGCGCGCATCGATCCAGGATATGTCGGCCGTGTAGGGCGAAGGCATCATCACCGCGCGCACGCGGTCCTTGCCCAGTGCGTCCACCGCAATGGCCAGCACCAGCGCCGAATCGATGCCGCCAGAGAGACCCAGGATGGCGCCCGGGAAGCCGTTCTTGCCCAGGTAGTCGCGCACGCCCAGCACCAGCGCGTGCCACAGATCGGCCTCGGGGCTGTGCGCGCGGTCGGTGCCGGCGGTGATCTGCCAGCCCGATCCCTGCCGCTCGAAGCTGGCGTCGAACAGCGTCTCTTCGAAGCTCACCGCGCGCCCCGCCAGCGCACCGTCGGACGCCAGCACGAAGCTGCGGCCCTCGAACACGATTTCATCCTGCCCCCCCACCAGGTGGGCATACACCAGAGGCAGCCCGGTGGCGAGAACGCGCTGGCGCATGGTGGCCTCGCGCTCGCCACCCTTGCCGGCGTGGAAGGGCGACGCGTTGATGACCGCCAGCACCTCGGCCCCCGCAGACTTCGCCTCGGCCGCCGGCGCGTCGAACCAGGCGTCTTCGCAGATCAGCAGGCCCACGCGCACGCCGCCCACCTCGATCACGCCCGGCGCGTGGCCCGGCACAAAGTAACGCCGCTCGTCGAACACCTGGTAGTTGGGCAACTCGCGCTTGGCGTAGGTGTGGGTCACCTGCCCTTCACACACCACACTGGCCGCGTTGTGCAGCCGTGCCACCGCCACGCTGCGGTCGCGCCGCTCGACCACGGTGGCCGAGGTGCGTGCCGGATGTCCCACCACGATGTGCAGGCCTTTGAGGTGCGCCGTGCCGGCCTGCACCAGTTTCACGGCATCATCGCAGGCGTCGATGAACGCGGGCCGCAGGAACAGGTCTTCAGCGGCATAGCCGCAGATCGCCAGCTCGGGGGTGAGCAGCAGTTGCACGCCGCGCGCATGGGCCTGCACGGCCGCGTCGATGATCTTTCGGGCATTGCCCGCCATGTCACCCACCACGAAATTGAGCTGGGCGACACAAATGGAAAGCGTCATGGGGTCTGGGAACCTTGCTGGAGAGACCGCGCCGCCGAGGCGGGCAGGAGCTGTTCTTGTCTGAAATCGATTATGTCACCCGGGTCCTGAACTCACCGCTGGAGGTGTCTGCCCAGGCATGGAACGCGCTGCTCGCGCGCGAACCGGATCCGAGTCCGTTCATGCGCCACGAATACCTGGCCGCGCTGCACGCCAGCGGCAGTGCCACCGCGGCCGCAGGGTGGCAGGCACAGTTCGTCACCTTGTGGCAAGGCAGCACGTTGCAGGCGGCCTGTCCGATGTACCTGAAGAACCACTCGTATGGTGAGTACGTGTTCGACTGGGCCTGGGCCAATGCCTACGCCCAGCACGGCCTGGACTACTACCCCAAGGCGCTGGTGGCGGTGCCGTTCACACCGGTGCCCGGCGCGCGCCTGCTCGCGCGCGATGACGCAGCGCGCGCCGCCCTGGTTCGAGCACTCCTGGCCCACACGCGCGAAGAGGGCCTCTCCTCTCTGCATCTGCTGTTTGCACAACCGCGGGACCTCGCCGCCTGCGAGGCGGCCGGCATGATGCTGCGGCACACGGTGCAGTTCCACTGGATGAACGAAGACCTTGCTGGAGAACAATTCGCCGACTTCGACCACTTTCTCGCCAGCCTGCAACAGGAAAAACGCAAGAAGATCCGCCAGGAGCGCCGCAAGGTACACGGCGCGGGCGTCGCGTTCCGATGGTCGCGCGGCGACGGCATTGCCAGCGCGGACTGGGACTTCTTCTACCGCTGCTACGAACGCACCTACCTCGAACACGGCAACGCACCCTACCTGAGCCGCGACTTCTTCCAGCGCATGGCGCGCTCCATGCCGCAGCACTGGCTGCTCTTTGTTGCAGAGCGGGAAGGTCGCCCCATTGCCAGCAGCCTCATCGCCATCGACGATGCGTCACGCGTCGCCTATGGCCGCTACTGGGGGGCCCTCGAGCGCGTGGACTGCCTGCATTTCGAAGCCTGCTACTACCAGCCGCTGGACTGGTGCATCGCGCACGGCTTCACGCGCTTTGAAGGCGGGGCCCAGGGCGAACACAAGATGGCGCGCGCCCTCCTCCCGGTGAAAACCAGCAGCGCTCACTGGCTGGCCCATCCGGCGTTTGCCGAGGCGGTTGAACGCTTCCTGGAGCGCGAAGGCCAGGGTGTGGGCGAGTACCTGGACCACCTCGCCCTGCGCAACCCGTTCAGGGCCGCGCCCGCTGCCTGATCAAGCCTTGCTGGTCTTTTCGTAGTTGGCAATCCCGTCCAGGATTTCCTTGTGGGCAGCGTCCTTGCCCTCCCACCCGAGCACCTTGACCCACTTGCCCGGCTCCAGATCCTTGTAGTGCTCGAAGAAGTGCTGGATGGTGTTCAGGCGCATCGGATTGAGGTCCGAGGGCTTCTGCCACTGGGTGTAGATCGACAGGATCTTGTCGATCGGCACGGCCAGCACCTTGCCGTCCTCACCGGCCTCGTCCTGCATCTTGAGGATGCCGATGGCGCGGCAGGGCACGACCACGCCGGGGATCAGCGGCACGGGCGTGATTACCAGCACGTCGACCGGGTCGCCGTCGCCCGAGATCGTCTTGGGCACGTAGCCATAGTTGGTCGGGTAGTGCATCGCGGTGCTCATGAAGCGATCCACGAAGATCGCGCCGGTTTCCTTGTCCACCTCGTACTTGATCGGATCGGCGTTCATCGGGATTTCGATGATCACGTTGAACGAATCGGGCACGTTTTTTCCAGGGGTGACGTTGTCGAGAGACATGTTGATCAGGGAGGTTGGTTGGAAACGGGAGCGGCCGCCCGCGCGGGCGGCCGCTGGAGGACAAGGGAACGCCGGAACCGGTCCGGCGCGCCTAGGATTTACCCTGATTTTACTGATTCCAGGCTGACTTCCCGGACCGGGCTCGCGCGGTTGTCATCAATTCCCGCTAAATTCGCGGGGTTGGCCAATCGCCCTGTTTCAACGCCGTGCAACGCGGCGCAAACCGGCAGCGAGGAAGCAACGCAGCGGGGGCATCCCCGGAGGCGTTGCCCCCTCCAAGTCGAAACAAGCAGGAGTAAATCTGATGGTTGGACAATCTGCGCTGATCTTTGCGCTGGTGTGCGGGCTGGTGGCCGTGGTCTACGGCTTCTGGTCCCGCAGCTGGATTCTTTCCCAGGACGCGGGCAATGCCCGCATGCAGGAAATCGCCGGGGCCATTCAAACGGGCGCGGCCGCCTACCTCGCCCGGCAATACAAGACCATTGGCATGGTGGGCGTGGTGCTCGCGGTGCTGATCGGCTTCTTCCTCGACGGCCCGACCGCCATCGGCTTCGTGCTCGGTGCCGTTCTCTCTGGCGCCTGCGGTTTCATCGGCATGAACATCTCGGTGCGCGCCAACGTGCGCACCGCGCAGGCGGCCACCCGGGGCATCGGCCCGGCGCTGGACGTCGCCTTTCGCGGCGGCGCCATCACCGGGATGCTGGTGGTCGGCCTGGGCCTGCTGGGCGTGGCCGGATTCTTCTGGTTCCTGGTCGGCAACGGCAACCTGACGCCCGACAGGAACCTGGCCAAGCTGCTCAACCCGCTGATCGGGTTCGCGTTCGGTTCGTCCCTCATTTCCATCTTTGCGCGACTGGGCGGCGGCATCTTCACCAAGGGCGCCGACGTGGGCGCCGACCTGGTGGGCAAGGTGGAGGCCGGCATCCCCGAGGACGATCCGCGCAACCCAGCGGTGATCGCCGACAACGTGGGTGACAACGTCGGCGACTGCGCCGGCATGGCCGCCGACCTGTTCGAGACCTACGCCGTCACGCTGATCGCCACCATGGTGCTCGGCGCCCTGATGGTCGCGGCCGCGCCCATGCAGGCCGTGCTCTACCCACTGGTGCTCGGCGGCGTGTCCATCATTGCCTCCATCGTCGGCTGCTTCTTCGTCAAGGCCAGCCCGGACATGAAGAACGTGATGCCGGCGCTCTACAAGGGCCTGGCCATTGCCGGCGTGCTCTCGCTCATCGCCTTCTGGTTCGTCACCGCCTGGATCATGCCGGACAACGCGATCACGGCCTCCGGCAGCCAGCTGCGCCTGTGGGGTGCCTGTGCCGTGGGCCTGGCGCTGACCGCCGTGCTGGTCTGGATCACGGAGTTCTATACCGGCACGCAGTACTCACCGGTGAAGCACATCGCGCAGGCCTCGACCACCGGCCATGGCACCAACATCATTGCCGGTCTGGGCGTGTCCATGCGCTCCACCGCCTGGCCGGTGCTGTTCGTCTGCGTCGGCATCATTGCCTCGTACACACTGGCCGGCCTCTACGGCATTGCCGTCGCTGCTACCGCCATGCTGAGCATGGCCGGCATCGTGGTCGCACTCGACGCCTACGGCCCCATCACCGACAACGCTGGCGGCATTGCCGAGATGGCCGAACTGCCCAGCAGCGTGCGCGACATCACCGACCCGCTGGACGCCGTGGGCAACACCACGAAAGCGGTGACCAAGGGCTACGCCATCGGTTCGGCCGGCCTGGCTGCCCTGGTGCTGTTTGCCGACTACACCCACAAGCTCGAGAGCTATGGCCACCAGATCCGCTTCGACCTGAGCGATCCGATGGTCATCATCGGCCTGTTCATTGGCGGCATGATCCCCTACCTGTTTGGCGCCATGGCCATGGAGGCCGTGGGCCGTGCGGCCGGCTCGGTCGTGGTCGAGGTGCGCCGGCAGTTCAAGGAGATCCCCGGGATCATGGAAGGCACGGCCAAGCCGGAGTATGGCAAGGCGGTCGACATGCTCACCACCGCGGCCATCAAGGAGATGGTGATCCCCTCGCTGCTGCCGGTGGTGGTGCCGATCCTGGTCGGCGTGTTCCTCGGCCCGAAGGCGCTCGGCGGTCTGCTCATGGGCACCATCGTCACCGGCCTGTTCGTGGCCATCTCCATGTGCACCGGCGGTGGTGCCTGGGACAACGCGAAGAAGTACATCGAGGACGGCCACCATGGCGGCAAGGGCAGCGAGGCGCACAAGGCCGCCGTGACCGGCGACACCGTGGGCGACCCCTACAAGGACACGGCCGGCCCGGCGGTCAACCCCCTGATCAAGATCATCAACATCGTGGCGCTGCTGATCGTGCCGCTGCTGCCGCTGGCCGCCTGAGGTCGCGGCCCCTCCTTCAGACAGCCCGCCCTGGCGGGCTGTTTGCTTTCTGATTGCCGCATGCCGGCGGTGCCCCGGCCAGCAGGCGCACCACCGCACTGGCGGTGGGCGTGAGTGCTTCGAGCTGCGCTGCTTCGCCGCGCTCGATCGACTGCAGCACCAGCTCGTGGATCCCGCCCACCGCGGCCATGGCCATAGTGGGCGAAAGCACCACGCCACAGGCGTTGATGGTGTCGAGCATGTAGTCCGCCAGGTGCTGCATCACCTCGCGGCGCACGGCCGCGCCTGCGGGACCCAGATGGTGGATTTCCACGAACAGCATGCGGATCAGTTCCGGCCCGGCCGCCAGGTGCGCCAGGTAGGCGCCCAGCGCGTGTTCCACCTGGTCTTGCCACGGCCGCTCGGGCTGGACCGACTCCCTCAGCGTGCGCAAGGCCGACGCGCTGGCCGCACGGTACAGGGCCAGGAAGCACGCATCCTTGTCGGCAAAGTGCTCGTAGAACGTGCGTTTCGACACCCCGGCGCGCGCGACCACGGCCGCGATCGAGGCCGCCGCAAGCCCCTGCTCGGCCGCCACGGCGGCCATGGCCTGCAGCAGGCGGGCGCGGTGTTCATGGGGCACGCTGGGGGCGCCCGGGGTGCTTTTCGGCTTCATGGCCGGGCATCTTACGGCTTGACAGGCAGTCTCCCAGCGCGCACCATCTCCACTTGGTACGACTTCGTACCACTCCTGCCGCCCACCCCGAACTGCCATGACCGAACTCGTTGTCCGCCGCCTGCTGATCGATCTGGAGCAACCGGTGGCTCGCCACTGGTGTGCCAACGACGCCTTCCTGACCGCCTGGTTCAACGCCCTGTCGATGAGCTTTCCCATCGGGGAACAGTTCTTCATCGATTCGGTGCGCAACGGCCTCAAGGCCCTGCCGCCCGAGCGGCAGACCGAGCTGCAAGCGGAGGTCCAAGGATTTGTCGGCCAGGAGGCCACGCACCGGCGCATCCATGCGCTGTTCAATGCGCAGATCGAGAAACACGGTCTGGTCAACGCCTGGGAGCCACGCGCACGCGAACGTCTCCAGTTGCTGGAAGGCACCGATCCGCGCCACGGCCTGGCCATCACGGCGGCCAATGAACACTTCACCGCACTTTTTGCCGAATGGCTGCTGGCGCACCCTCACGTGCTCGATGGCAGCGAGGCGCGCCTCAAGACCCTGTGGCTGTGGCACAGCGCCGAAGAAGCCGAGCACAAGTGCACCGCTTTCGACCTGTACCAGGCGCTGGGCGGCAGCCTCGCCTGGCGCAGCACCTGGATGCGCCGCATCACCCTCGTCTTCCTCGCCGACACGATGCGCCAGACGGTGGACAACCTGCGGCGCGATGGCACGCTCTGGCAGTGGCGCACCTGGCGCAGCGCGGCGCGCCACCTGCTCGGGCGCGAAGGCCTGCTGCGACTCACTTTCAAGCCCTGGCGCGCGTACTTCAGGCCCGACTTCCACCCGAACCAGCAGTCCAGCGAACTCTCCGCCCGCTGGCTGCGCGACAACAGCGCGTCGTACACGCCGGTGGCGCGGGCGCAACCCGCCTGACGCAGGCGGCGCCGGGCCGCGCGATGCCCACGCTGAAATCCTGCATACCCGTCCTGCAAGACCGCGCCCTTGGATCGGGTCGCCCATAATCGGCGCATGTCCGAACGCGTGATTCCCCTGATCGACCAGCGCCTGGTGTCCGTGGCGGCGCGCATTCCGTCCGTGGTCACGGCGCCGACAGGCCTGCTGGGCGACGCCCTGGGGCGCCCCCTGCGCGATCTGCGCATCAGCGTCACGGACCGCTGCAACTTTCGTTGCAGCTACTGCATGCCCAAGGAGATTTTCGACAAGGACTACCCCTACCTGCCGCACAGCGCGCTGCTCACCTTCGAGGAAATCACGCGCGTGGCGCGCCAGTTCGTCGCGCACGGGGTGCAGAAGATCCGGCTCACCGGTGGCGAACCCCTGCTGCGCAAGAACCTGGAAATCCTCATCGGCCAGCTGGCCGCGCTGCGCACCGTGGAGGGTGCCCCGCTGGACATCACGCTCACGACCAACGGTTCCTTGCTCACGCGCAAGGCTGCCGCGCTCAAGGCCGCCGGCTTGCAGCGCGTCACCGTCAGCCTCGACGGTCTGGACGACACCATCTTCCGCGCCATGAACGACGTGGACTTTCCGGTCGCCGACGTGCTCGACGGCATTGCCGCCGCGCAGGCCGCAGGCCTGGGACCGATCAAGGTCAACATGGTGGTCAAGCGCGGTACGAACGACCACGAGATCCTTCCCATGGCGCGCCATTTCAAGGGCACCGGGATTGCGTTGCGCTTCATCGAATACATGGACGTGGGCGCCACCAACGGCTGGCGCATGGACGAGGTGCTGCCCAGCGCCGAGGTGGTGCGGCGCATCCATGCGGAACTGCCGCTGGTGCAGCTCGACGCCTCGGTCCCGGGCGAGACCGCCGAGCGATGGGGCTACGCCGATGGCTCGGGCGAGATCGGCGTCATCAGCAGCGTGACCCAGGCCTTCTGCGGCGACTGCAACCGCGCCCGCCTGTCCACCGAGGGCCAGTTGTACCTGTGCCTGTTCGCCAGCCAGGGCCACGACCTGCGCCACCTGATCCGGGGCGACGCCACCGACGAGCAACTCGCCAGCGCGATCGCGGCGATCTGGCAGGGTCGCAGCGACCGCTACTCGCAGCTGCGCGCCAGCCTGCCACCGGACGCGGGCCAGGGCAAACGCCGGGTCGAAATGAGCTACATCGGCGGATGAACGCAACACCATGATCCACACCAATGACATCACGGGCATGGTCCTGGCCGGCGGCCGCGGATCGCGCATGGGCGGGGCCGACAAGGGCCTGCAGAACTTCAATGGCACGCCGCTGGCCCTGCACGCCCTGCTGCGCCTGCAGATGCAGGAAGGCGGCCTGGTGGGCGAGCAGATGATCAACGCCAACCGCAACCTGGCCGCCTACGAGGCCTTCGGCGTTCCGGTCTGGCCCGATACCCTGGGCGACTACGCAGGCCCGCTGGCGGGCTTCATGACCGGCCTGGAGCGCTGTGAAACGCCCTACCTGCTCACCGTGCCCTGCGACACGCCGCTGTTTCCGCTGGACCTGGCGCAACGCCTGGCAGCGGCTTTTGAAGACAAGACCACCGAAATCGCCATGGCCGCGGCGCCCGAGGAGGACGGCCAGTTGCGCCCGCAACCGGTGTTCTGCCTGATGCGCGTCGAACTTCTGGAGAGTCTGGTGGCTTTCACCCAGGACGGCGGTCGCAAGATCGACCGCTGGACCGACCAGCACCGCACGGTGATCGTGCCCTTTGACCGGCCGGGGGACGATCCCCAGGCCTTTTTCAACACCAACACCCTGGCCGAGCTGCACGCGCTGGAACAGCGCTGAGCGCCGGGCCTTGCGCTTCACATGAAATCCATCGAGCAGATCGCGGCCGAGCTGCAGGGTTACGACCCGCAGGCCCTGAGTGCTGAACGCGTCAACGACTTCCTCAACCGCCTCGTCGAGCCGGTGACGCAAACCGAAGAGGTTGGCGTCTTCGACGCACCCGACCGCATCCTGGCTCGGGACGTCATCTCGCCCATCAGCGTGCCGCCCCACGACAACTCGGCCATGGACGGTTTTGCGTTCGACGGCGCGCAACTGCGGCCCGGCGAGCCGCTGCACCTGCGCGTGGTGGGCACCGCCTTCGCGGGCAAGGCATGGAGCAGCCCGGTCGGCGCAGGCGAATGCCTCAAGATCATGACCGGCGCGATCCTGCCCGCCGGGCTGGACACGGTGGTGCCACTGGAATTCGTCGCCATCGAAGGCAACACGGTGACCGTGCCCCCGGGTGTGGTCAAGACCGGCGACAACCGCCGTCTGCTCGGCGAAGACATCATGGCCGGCAACGCCGCCCTGCGCCGGGGTCAGCGGCTGGGCCCTGCCGCACTGGGTCTGATCGCCAGTCTGGGTCTGCCCACCGTGAACGTTTTCCGGCGCGTCCGGGTGGCATATTTCTCCACCGGCGACGAGATCCTCAGCCTGGGCGAGGCGCCCCGCGAGGGTGCGGTGTACGACAGCAACCGCTACACCGTTTTCGGCCTGCTCACACGCATGGGTGTCGAGGTGATCGACATGGGCGTGGTGCGCGACGAGCCCGCAGCGCTCGAAGCCGCCTTCCGGCAGGCCGCGGCGCGCGCCGACGCCATCATCACCAGCGGCGGCGTGAGCATGGGCGAAGCGGACCACACCAAGGCGATGATGAAGCAGCTCGGCGACGTGGCCTTCTGGCGCATCGCCATGCGGCCTGGCCGGCCGATGGCGGTCGGCCGCATCCTGGATGGCGCGAAGTCCTCGATTCTTTTCGGCCTGCCCGGAAACCCCGTCGCGGTGATGGTGACCTTCCTGGCCTTTGTGCGCCCTGCCCTGCAGCGCCTCATGGGCGCCGAGGTTCAAGCCCCTGTCCTGCTGCAAGCCAGGAGTGGCGAAGCCATGCGCAAGAAGCCGGGGCGCACCGAGTACCAGCGGGGCAACGTGGTGCGCGAGGCCGATGGTTCGCTGGTGGCGCGCACCACGGGCAACCAGGGCTCGGGCGTGCTCAGTTCGATGGTGCAAGCCAACGGGCTGATCGTGCTGCGGCACGAGCAAGGCAATGTGGCGGTGGGAGATACCGTCGAAGTGATGCTATTTGATGGGGTTGTCTGAGGGGCCTCTCCGGCAGGTCCGGCGGACGGCGACCGGGATGTCCGGCTCCGCTCATGTACCCCGGGCCGGCTGCGCCGGCCCTCCTCCTTGACATCGCAGCGCCGGACACCCCCATCACCGCCCACCTCGTGCCCAAGCGATTCGGGGACGC
>NZ_JBFXCD010000030.1:0-29026 GCF_050182545.1 Hydrogenophaga sp.
TCTTCGGTACAGTTTGGCTTCGGCATTGCCCGCTCGTTGATCAAGATTCGACACCTGGATTTTCGGGCACACAAGGGCAATGCCGTACTCGTTTGTGGCTCTACTACGGTGAAATATCCGGGCTAGCTTCACCAACCCCCCCGGAGTACCGTATGAAGAAGCTTCTCACGTTGGCCCTGACTGCCGCCGTATCGGCAGGCGCGTTCGCGCAAGCTTTCCCCAGCAAGCCCATCACCTTCGTGGTGCCCTTCGCGGCAGGCGGTCCCACCGACCTCGTGGCACGCCAGCTGGCCGAGGCCATGCGCAAGCCCCTGGGCGACGCCAACATCGTGGTGGAGAACGCCGCTGGCGCCGGTGGCACCATCGCCGGCACCAAGGTGGCGCGCGCCACGCCCGACGGCTACACCTTGCTGGTCTGGCACATCGGCATGGCCGCCACCACCAGCCTGTACCGCAAGCAGCAATTCAAGCCGCTGGAAGACTTCGAATACCTGGGCATGATCAACGACGTGCCCATGACGCTGCTGGGCTCGCCCAAGCTGCCGGCCAACACCTACCGCGACTTCGAGGCCTACATCCGCGCCAATGGCGGCAAGCTCAACCTGGCGCATGCCGGCCTGGGCTCGGCCTCGCACCTGTGCGGCCTGATGTGGCAGTCGGCCGTGAAGCTGGACAAGTCCATGACCACCATCGCCTACCGCGGCACGGGCCCGGCCATGAACGACCTGATCGGCGGGCAGGTGGACGTGATGTGCGACCAGACCACCAACACGACCTCGCAGATCGAGGCCGGCCGCGTGAAGGCCTTTGCCGTGACCACCGCCCAGCCCCTGTCCAAGCACAAGCTGCTCAAGGACTACCCCTCGCTGCAGGAAATGGGCCTCAAGGGCTTCAACCTGACCATCTGGCACGCGCTGTACGCGCCCAAGGGCACGCCGGCCGACGTGGTCAAGAAGATCAACGACGCCCTGCAGGTGGCGCTGAAGGACCCCGAGTTCATCAAGCGCCAGGAGGCCCTGGGCGCACTGGTGGTGACCGACAACCGTGTCACCCCGGCCGGCCACAAGGCCTTCGTGGGCGACCAGATCACCAAGCTCAAGGCCGTGATCGACGCCGCCGGCCAGTTCGCGGATTGAGCGGGGATCACCCCTGCGGCGCTTCGCGCCTCCCCCTCAAGGGGGCGACACCTGCGGCCCGGCAGAGCCGGTTCCGCGGTGTCTCTGGACGAAGACCCTGGCGCCCGATATGACCCCCATCCGGGTGGTGGACTCCATCACCGAGTTGCAGCCCGCCGACGCGGGCTGCATTGCTTTGAGCGGATCGCACGGCGGGCTGAGTTCGGCGCGCTACGCGCTGGCTGCGCGGCCGCTGCTGGCCGTGTTCAACGACGCCGGTGTCGGCAAGGACGGTGCCGGCATTGCCGGACTGGCGCTGCTGCAGGCCCATGGCATTGCCGCCTGCACGGTGTCGCACACGAGCGCCTGCATTGGCCAGGCCGCTTCTACACTGGCCGATGGCGAGCTCAGCCACGCCAATGCCGCCGCCCTGGCGCTCGGTCTGCGGACCGGCCAGGCTCTGGCTTCCCAAATCGAAAGACTGTTCAGGAGACCCGCATGACAACACCCACCACCTTTCCCCGCCGCCGCCTTGTCGCTCTGGCCACGCTGGCCGTCGCCGGCATGGTCCTGCCCGGGATGGCCGCGGCCCAGGGCGCCTGGCCGAACAAGCCGGTGCGCATCGTCGTGCCGTTCGCGCCCGGTGGCACCACCGACATCCTGGCCCGCGTGCTCGCACCCGAGCTCACCAAGGCTTTCGGCCAGCCCTTCGTGGTCGACAACCGCGCCGGTGCCGGTGGCAACATTGGCGCCGACGTGGTGGCCAAGTCGCCTGGCGATGGCTACACCCTGCTCATGGGCACCGTGGGCACGCACGGCATCAACAAGTCGCTGTACTCGAAGCTGCCCTACGACCCGCAGAAGGACTTCGCGCCCATCACCCTGGTGGCAGGCGTGCCCAACGTGATGGTGATGAACACCAAACGCGCACAGGAACTGGGCGTCAACAGCGTGACCGACTTTGTGAAGTACGCCAAGTCCCGTCCGGGCCAGCTCAACATGGCCTCCAGCGGCAACGGCACCTCCATCCACCTGGCGGGTGAGCTGTTCAAGTCGCGCACCGGCGTCTTCATGACCCACATCCCCTACCGCGGCTCCGGTCCGGCCATGACCGACATGCTCGCGGGCGCCATGGACGTGATGTTCGACAACCTGCCCTCGGCCATGCCGCACATCAAGTCCGGCGCGCTCACCGCTTTCGCGGTCACCAGCGGCGTGCGCTCGGCGGCACTGCCCGATGTACCGACCGTGGCGGAAGCGGGCAAGCTCGACGGCTTCGAGGCCAGTTCCTGGTTCGGCCTGCTGGCACCAGCCGGTACGCCCGCCGACATCGTCAGCCGCCTGCAGCAGGAAACCGCCAAGGCGCTGAATCAGCCCGCCGTGAAGGAGCGCCTGCTGGCACAGGGCGCGATCCCCGGTGGCAACACGCCCCAGGAATTCACCCGCATGATCGACGCGGAGATCGCCAAGTGGGCGCCCGTGGTGAAGGCGTCGGGCGCGCGGGTGGACTGAGGCCTTCCTTCAGACGCCCCAGACGATATCCACTCCCGCCTTTTCGCAGCGCTGCAGCATCTCGATGAAAGGGGTGCTGCGCATGCGCAGGCTGACCGGGTCGAAGTGGGGCGCGGGCTCTCCGCGGGTCTGTGCCTCGTCCTTCAGGCGCTTCTGGCGCGCCTCGTCGTCCGCCACGGCCGTGCGGATGGCCTGCACGGCCGCGGGCATCTGGTCGGGCTGAATCACACCCGGGCCCGAGGGGTCCTTGCCCATGATTTCGAGCATGCGTCGGCCGTGCTGCTCCAGCATGACGAGGTCGCCCGTTTCGCGGGACTTGAATCGGTACACGGACATGGTGTGCCTCCTGTGGTGAGGTGCAAGACCATTCTTGCACCAATGCGCCGCTGAGACCTATCGCCTTGTGGGCAAGCGGGTTTCGCGGGTGCCGCAGCCGCGGTCGGCTACGGGTTTACCCGGTTGGCGCCATATATTTTAAGCCTAAACTAATTAGGCATGAAAACATCGGTTCCAGCGCTGCAGCGCATCCTGTGCATCGGCGGGGGCCCGGCCGGCCTGTACTTCGCGCTGCTGATGAAGCGGCGCGACCCGTCACTGACCATCACCGTGGTCGAGCGCAACCGGCCTTTCGATACCTTCGGCTGGGGCGTGGTGCTGTCGGACCAGACACTGGGCAACCTGCGCGGCGCCGACCCCGAATCCGCCGCCCTGATTGGTGAGGCATTCAACCACTGGGACGACATCGAGGTGTTCTTCAAGGGCGGGCGCGTGCGCTCGGGCGGGCATGGCTTCTGCGGCATCGGGCGCAAGAAGCTGCTCAACATCCTGCAGGAGCGCTGCCTCGCGCTGGGCGTGAACCTGGTGTTCGAGACCGACGTCACCGACGACCAGGCCCTGGCCGCGCAATACAACGCCGACCTGGTGATCGCCAGCGACGGCCTCAACAGCCGCATCCGCACTCGCTACGCCGACACCTTCCAGCCCGACATCGACACCCGGCAATGCCGTTTCGTCTGGCTTGGCACGAAGAAGACCTTCGACGCCTTCACTTTCGCCTTCGTGCAGACCGAGCACGGCTGGTTCCAGGCCCACGCCTACAAGTTCGACGGCGAAACTTCCACCTTCATCGTGGAAACGCCTGAAGCCGTCTGGAAGGCGCACGGCATTGACCAGATGAGCCAGGAAGACGGCGTGGCCTTCTGCGAAAAGCTGTTCGCCCCGTACCTCGACGGCCACGGACTCATCAGCAACGCGACCCACCTGCGCGGCTCGGCGATCTGGATCCGCTTCCCGCGCGTGATCTGCAACACCTGGGTGCACCGCCAGGACATCGCCGGCCGACAGACACCCATCGTGCTCATGGGCGACGCCGCCCACACCGCGCACTTCTCGATTGGCAGCGGCACCAAGCTCGCGCTGGAAGACGCGATCGACCTGGCCGACGAGTTCTCGCGCCACGCGAACGCCGACGTGGCCGAGGTGCTGCAGGGCTACGAAGCGCGGCGCAGCGTCGAGGTGCTCAAGATCCAGAACGCCGCGCGCAACTCCACCGAATGGTTCGAGCACGTGGACCGCTACACCGGCATGGAGGTCGAGCAGTTCGCCTATTCGCTGCTCACGCGCAGCCAGCGCATCAGCCACGAAAACCTGCGCCTGCGCGATGCGCGGTGGCTGGAAGGGTATGAGAACTGGCTCGCGGCACAGGCCATGCCTGGCAGCGCACCGAAGAAGCACCCGACGCCACCGATGCTGCTGCCCCTCACGGTGCGTGGCCTCACACTGAAGAACCGCATCGTCGTCTCGCCCATGGCGCAGTACAGCGCGCAGGACGGCGTGGTAGGCGACTACCACCTGGTGCATCTGGGCGCGCGCGCCCTGGGTGGCGCCGCGCTGGTGATGGTGGAGATGACCAGCCCCACACCAGAGGGCCGCATCACGCCTGGCTGCCCGGGCTTGTGGAACGACGCACAAGAAGCTGGCATGCGACGCATCGTCGACTTCGTCCACGGCAGCAGCAGCGCGAAGATCGGCCTGCAACTGGGCCACAGCGGCGCCAAGGGCTCCACGCAGCTGGGCTGGGAACAGATCGACGAACCCCTGCACGCAGGCAACTGGCCGCTGCTCTCGGCCAGCGCCGTGCCCTATGGCGAACAGAACCAGGTGCCGCGCGCCATGACCCGCGCCGACATGGACGCCATGACCGCCGCGTTCGTCGCATCGACGAAACGCGCCGCAGAAGCCGGTTTCGACTGGCTGGAGCTGCACTGCGCGCATGGCTACCTGCTCTCGGCCTTCATCTGCCCGCTGACCAACCTGCGCACCGACGAGTACGGCGACTCGCTGGCCAACCGCTGCCGCTACCCGCTGGAGGTGTTTGCCGCCATGCGCGCGGTGTGGCCGCAGGACAAGCCGTTGAGCGTGCGCATCTCCGCCCACGACTGGGCACCGGGTGGCAACACGCCGGACGATGCGGTCGAGATGGCGCGCCTGTTCAAGGCGGCGGGCTGCGACGTGATCGACGTGTCCTCGGGCCAGACCACGCGCCAGGCGAAACCGGTCTACGGCCGCATGTACCAGACCCCGTTCGCCGACCGCGTTCGCAACGAGGCCGGCATCCTGACCATGGCGGTGGGCGCGATCAGCGAGGCCGACCACGCCAACAGCATCATCGCCGCCGGCCGGGCGGACCTTTGCGCCGTGGCGCGCCCGCACCTGGCCGACCCGGCCTGGACGTTGCACGAGGCGGCGAAACTGCAGACCCGTGCCATCGAATGGCCGCGCCCCTATGAGAGCGGGCGCGACCAGCTCTACCGCGAAATCGCTCGCCAGCAGGCCCTCAACGCCACGCCGCCATGAAAAGCTCCACGCTCGACCTCGAAGCCCGCGCCCACAGCGAACACGCCCACGAGCTGCGCCTGTGGCTGCGGCTGCTGACCTGCTCCCAGCTGATCGAGAAACGTGTGCGCGCCGGCCTGCGCGAGCAGTTCGACACCACGCTGCCGCGCTTCGACCTCATGGCCCAGCTTGAGCGCCACCCCGAGGGCCTGAAGATGAAGGAGCTCTCGCACCGGCTCATGGTGACCGGCGGCAATGTCACCGGCATCACCGACCAACTCGTGAACGAGGGCCTGGTCGAACGCATGGGCGTGGACGGCGACCGGCGCGCCTTTCGCGTGCGCCTGACCGACCACGGCCGCACCAGTTTCGTGGACATGGCACGCCAGCACGAGCAGTGGATCGTCGAAGCCTTCGAAGGCATGAGCCCGCGCGACCTGGACAGCCTGCACAGGCTGCTGGGCAAGGTCAAGCAGCAACAACTCGAACTCAACCGGCGCCTGGACGCCGAGGACCCGACATGAAGCACCCCATCCCCGACCACAACCCGATGCGCGGCCAGTACCGCCCCATGGCCAGCGAAGCCCCCGCGCATTTCACGCTCAGCGTGAACGACGGCGTGGCCACCGTCACGCTCAACCGGCCCGAACGCAAGAATCCGCTGACCTTCGATTCGTACGCCGAACTGCGCGACTGGTTCCTGGGCCTGCAGAAAGCCACCGACATCAAGGCCGTGGTGCTCACCGGTGCGGGCGACAACTTCTGCTCGGGTGGTGACGTGCACGAGATCATCGGCCCGCTCACGAAGATGAGCATGCCCGAGCTGCTGGCCTTCACGCGCATGACCGGCGCGCTGGTCAGCGCCATGCGCGCCTGCCCGCAGCCCATCGTGGCCGCCATCGATGGCGTGTGCGCCGGGGCCGGCGCCATGATGGCCCTGGCCTCCGACCTGCGCCTGGGCACGCCCGAGACCCACACCGCCTTCCTGTTCACCCGCGTTGGTCTGGCCGGCGCCGACATGGGCGCGTGCGCCTTGCTGCCGCGCATGATCGGCCAGGGCCGCGCGAGCGAGCTGCTGTTCACGGGCCGCGCCATGACCGCCACCGAAGGCCACGCCTGGGGCTTCTTCAACGCGCTGCACGACCGCGCCGCGCTGCTGCCCGCCGCGCACCAGCTGGCCACGCAACTCGCGCAGGGACCGACCTTCGCGCACGGCATGACCAAGACCATGCTGCACCAGGAATGGGCCATGACGCTGGACCAGGCCATCGAGGCCGAAGCCCAGGCGCAGGCGATCTGCATGCAGACGCAGGATTTCCGCCGCGCATACGAAGCGTTCGCCGCGAAGCAGCGCCCGGTCTTCGAAGGCGATTGAGGGGCAGACACGATGGTCGCGTTCGAACACCCCCACGGCATGCACCCGCCTCAGGCGCAGTGGGAACTGCCTTTCTTCGAGCCCCACCACGCCGCGCTGGCGCAGCGCCTGGCCGACTGGAGCGCGCTGCAACACGTGGACGAGAGCGACGACCGTGCCGCCTGCAAGGACTGGGTGCAGCGCCTGGGCGAAGCCGGCTGGCTGCGCTACTGCGTGCCCGCGGCGCAGGGTGGCGCGCTGCCCGAACTCGATTCGCGCTCGCTGGTGGTTCTGCGCGAGACGCTGGCCTTCCACTCGCCGCTGGCCGACTTCGCCTTCGCCATGCAGGGCCTGGGCAGCGGCGCCATCACGCTCGCGGGCACACCCGCGCAGCAGGCGAAGTACCTGGGCGCCGTGGCCCGCGGCGAGAAGATCGCGGCGTTCGCGCTCAGCGAGCCCGAGGCCGGCTCCGACGTGGCCGCCATGGCCACGCGCGCGGTACAGACCGGTGACGGCTGGACGCTGGACGGCAGCAAGACCTGGATCAGCAACGGCGACCTGGCGGACTTCTACGTCGTCTTCGCCAAGACCGACCCGGATGCCGGCGCGCGCGGCATCAGTGCCTTCATCGTCGACGCACCGCACGCCGGCCTGGACAGCAGCGCGCACATCCACGTGATGGCGCCCCACCCACTGGCCACGCTGCACTTCGCGGGCTGCGAGATCGCCAGCGACGCCATGCTCGGCACGCTGCATGGCGGGTTCAAGCTGGCCATGCGCACGCTGGACATCTTCCGCGCCTCGGTGGCCGCCGCTGCGCTGGGCATGGCGCGCCGGGCCTTCGCAGAAGCCGTGGCGCACGCCAGGCAGCGCAGGATGTTCGGCCAGACGCTGGCCGACTTCCAGCTCACGCAGGCGCGCCTGGGCGAGATGAGCGCGCTGATCGACGCGGCCGCCCTGCTCACCTACCGCGCCGCCTGGCAACGCGACCGCAGCGCCACGCAGGGCGCGGGCACGCCCGCCTACACCGCCGCCGCCGCCAGCGCCAAGCTCAGCGCCACCGAGAACGCGCAGCGCGTGATCGACATGGCGCTGCAGATGTTCGGCGGGCGCGGCGTGCAGGTCGGCCAGAAGATTGAAAGCCTGTACCGCGACATCCGCTCGCTGCGCATCTACGAAGGCGCCAGCGAGGTGCAACTGCTCATCCTTGGCAAGGCCGCGCTGCGCGCCTGATCACACCGCCACCACCATGTCCACACGCCCCGTCCCCAGCGCACAAGCCGACCACTTCGTGCACGACCGCCTGCCCCCACCCGGGCAGTGGCCCGAGCTGCGCTTCGACCGACCCGAGCTGCAGTTGCCCGACCAGGTCAACGCGGTGCAGGCCCTGTTCGAACGCGCCCTGGCCGCCGGTCACGGTGACCGTCCACTGTTGCGCAGCGACGAACGCACCCTCAGTTACGCGCAAGCACAGGCCGAGGTGAACCGCATCGCCAACGCGTTGACCGGGGAGCTGGGCCTGGTGCCGGGCAACCGCGTGCTGCTGCGCGGCGGCAACTCGGTGGCCATGGCGCTGGCCTGGCTGGCCACGGTGCAGGCCGGGCTGATCGCGGTGGCCACCATGCCGCTGCTGCGCGCGAAGGAACTCGGCGCCATCATCGCCAAGGCACAGCCTTCGCTGGCGCTGTGCGACGTCAAGCTGCAAGACGAACTCCGCGCCGCGCTCGCGGCCGACCCGGACCACGCGGGCATGCCCTTGCGGGTGTTCAACACCGGTGGCACGGACGGCTCGCAGTCCCTGGAGGCGCTGGCCGCACGCCAGCCGGAACGCGCCACGCCCTGCCCCACCGCCGCCACCGACATCGCGCTGCTGGCCTTCACCTCCGGCACCACCGGCACACCGAAGGCCGCGGTGCACACCCACCGCGACGTGCTGGCCGCCTGCGAGACCTGGCCGCGCCACGTGCTGCGCGCCACCCCCGAGGACATCGTGCTGGGCTCGCCCCCGCTGGCCTTCACCTTCGGCCTGGGTGGCCTGCTGGTGTTCCCGATGTGGGCGGGTGCCTCGGTGTACTTCCCGTCCATTCCCTATACGCCTGAGGCGATGGTGCAGCTCATCGGCCGCGTGGGAGCGACCATCTGCTACACCGCGCCCACCTTCTACCGCCAGATGGCCCCGTTCGCGCAGCGCCACGGCATTGGCCGCCTGCGCATCAGCGTGAGCGCGGGCGAGGGCCTGCCCGACGCCACGCGCCAGCTCTGGAAAGACGCCACCGGGCTGGAGATGCTCGACGGCATCGGCGCCACCGAGATGTTCCACATCTTCATTTCCTCGCCGCCCGAAGCGGTGCGCCGCGGTGCCATCGGCCAGGTGGTGCCGGGCTACCAGGCGCGCGTGGTCGGCGATGACGGCCAGCCGCTGCCGATCGGCGAAGTCGGCAAGCTCGCCGTGATCGGCCCGACCGGCTGCAAGTACCTGGACGAGCCGCGCCAGACGCAGTACGTCAAGGGCGGCTGGAACTACCCCGGCGACGCCTTCAGCCAGGACGCCGACGGCTACTTCTTCTACCAGGCGCGCACCGACGACATGATCATCACCGCCGGCTACAACGTGGCCGGACCCGAGGTGGAGGCCACGCTGCTGCTGCACCCGGCCGTGGCCGAGTGCGGCGTGGTCGGCAAGCCCGACGACGAGCGCGGCCAGATCGTCGTGGCCTACGTGGTGCTCAAGCCTGGCGAGGCCGCCGACGCCGCGCAAGTGAAGGCCTTGCAGGACCATGTGAAGCAGCACATGGCACCGTACAAGTACCCGCGCGAGGTGGTCTTCGTGACCACGTTGCCCCGCACCGAGACCGGCAAGCTGCAGCGCTTCGCGCTGCGCCAGCAGGCCCACCAGAACCCCTGAGACCGAAAGAGATGAAGCACCTGCAACCGCCCGGCTGGGCAGCACCCAAAGGCTACGCCAACGGCATCGCCGCGCGCGGCACCCACGTCTACGTGGGCGGCCAGATCGGCTGGAACGCCGCCCAGGCGTTCGAGAGCGACGACTTCATCGCGCAGACACGCCAGACCCTGCTCAATGTGCGCGAGGTGCTCGCCTGCGCAGACGCCGGCCCGCAGCACATGGTGCGCATGACCTGGTACGTGACCGATCGCGAGGAATACAACGCGCGCCTGCGCGAACTGGGCGAGGTCTACCGCGAGGTGATGGGCCGCCACTTCCCGGCCATGACCTGCGTGGAGGTCAGTGCCTTGATGGAGGCGCGGGCGAAAGTGGAGATCGAAGTGACGGCGGTCGTGCCCGACTAGGGTCCCACCAGGGCCACGCTCACCAGAGCGCGGAATCGCGCATGTCCTGCATCTTGCGCCGGTCGCGCTGCAGGCGTCCCTGCACGACGACAAACACCGCGACGGCCAGCGCGACACCCACCAGCACACCTTCGCCCGTGGACAGGGCCCGGCCCAGCCAGGCCGCCGCCGCCCATGCAATGGCGGCGAGACCGGCGGCCCACACGGCAATGGCCAGGGCGATCAACAGCAGACGTCGGGACATGGGGGCGGGGGTGTCATGGGGCAGGAGGGGGATTTTCGCATTCCCGCTCCAGTTTGGGTAACTACACTGGCAGCCTGCTTACACGCGTCACACCCTGCAATGGACATCCTGATTCTGGCCCTGGCGGTTGCCTCGTGCGTCGTCTTCTTCAACGCACAGGCGCAGAGACGGCGCATCGCATTGCTGGGCCGGCATCTTGGCCGGTACCAGATCGAGGCCTTGATGGAGAACATCACACAGGGTTACCTGCGCGCGCTGGGCGAGGACGACCCCGCGCGCCGCGACCAGATCTGGAGCCTGCTCAACGGCGCCGAGGCCTCGATTGCCGAGCAGTTCGGCCGCTTCGCCAGCGATTTCGCCAAGGTCGACACGGCATCGGCGCGCGTGAGCCGTCTGCCGCTGGCATGGGCCAGCCAGCTCTTCCCCTCTGCGGGCTTCGACCTGCGCGACGCCTTGCGCATCCACGCGCGGGGCATCGCCGATGCCGCGGCCAACCAGGCGCAACGCTCGCCGCGCGACAAGGCCTTTCTGCTCTCGGCCGAGCTGTTCCTGATGCAGCACACCTGCCACTGGTACTGCCGTTCGAGGGCGACCGCATCGGCACGCCTGCTTCGACGCCACCAGACCAGCCACGCGCAGGTGCTGGCCGCCGTGTCACCCGAGACGCGCCGGGCCTACGCCGCGTTGACCGGCGTCTGAGACCGCGCTCAGCCCACCGCGTCGCGGTTGCACTTCTTGGTGAAGCTGGTCTTCGCCGCGCCCGAGAGTTTCTTCTCGGCCGACGCCATGTCGCAGGCGGCCGCGGCGTCCCGGGTGCACTTCTTCAGGAACGAGGTCTTGGCCGCACCGGCCAGTTTCTTTTCCATGGCGGCTGCGTTGCAGCTCATGCCTTCGGCCAGGGAGGCAACGGGCACAAGGGCGGCGAACGCGAGGGTACAGGCGACGACGAGGCGCATGGGGGTCTCCGGGTTGAAAGCGCCATTGGAGACGCGAGCCCGAGCGCTGTCAAGAATACCCTCCTGGGGTACTCCATCCGGCCTTGCGGACGGCGCCGTCAGGGCGCCTGCCGGGACAGCACCCGGGCCAGCGCGCCCGGCAGCTCTCCGGCCTGGCGCACCAGGGTGCCATGGCCCAGCGCCCGCGCCAGCACCTCAGGCGCGCCCGGGCTGAACACCAGGCCCCGCACCGCCACACCCTGGCGCAGCGCTTCGTGCCCGGCACGCTGCAGGTCGGCCGGCAGGTAGCCGGGGTCGTGCACGTCGATGTCGTGCAGCTCGTCATCGGTAAACAGCACGACCACGCGCCGGTGCGCCGGGTGCCGGCGTGCGTCCGAGGCCTGCAGCTGCAGGGCATGGCGCAACGCGGCACCCATGCGGGTGGAAGCTTCACCGCGCAGCACCGGCAGCGCGGCACGTGCCATGGTGTCGTCCCAACCCTTGAGGCACGGCATCCGGACCTGGTGCCGGCCCTCGCTGGAGAAGGCCCAGAGGGCCGTGCGATGACCTATCCGCTGCAGCGCCAGCGCGGCCGTGGCAGCCGCCTGCTGCATCTGTTCGCTCGCGGCACCCCGGGTGGAGGCCGACGCGTCGAGCAAGAGCAGCACCGCGAGAGGCGAACACGGCCGCCCCTGGCGCCGGTACACACGCGGATCGGGTGCGCGACGGGCGCGCAGGTCCAGCCCGGTGTCGACCAGCGCCGCCGGGTGCAGGTCTTCGCCGGTGGCCGCGCGCCCGCCCATGCGTTGCAGCGGCCCCTGCAGCCCCGCGAGCCGCGCGGCCAGTCGGCGCGCCGGGCCGGCCACGCCGGGCATGTGGATGCGATCCGCGAACGGCGGCGCACGCGTGTGCACACTGCACCAGTCGGGTCGGTAGCGGCGAATGCGGTGGTCCCATTCCGGGTGCCGCGCCACCGGCGCTTCGTTGCCCGGCCCGGGGGCCTCGGGGTGCGCATCCGCCGCTGCGCCGCCTTCGCGGACGGGGCCCGCGTCTCCCGACAACACCGCGTCCGAGGGTGGCAGGCTCGCGTCTGGCAACCAGAGGTGGCTGTTGTCGTCGCGGCAGGTGGCATGCACCGCATAGGTTCTGGCGTTGAACGGCAGGCGCATCTGCCCGATGTCGTGCCCCAACCGCGAGGCCGCTGCGCGCACGTCGCCGGGCGTGCGAAGGGCCAGCGTGTGGCCGTCGGCGGCGAAGAACATCGACTTCACGCGCGCAATCCAGGGGTGCGGGTCAGCATGTGCGGGTGCCAGCAGGCAGGCCGACAGGCGCGCGAGCAGGTCTTCAAAACCACTCCCACGCAGTGCCCCCGGCCCGCAGTGATACGGCCACCACACCGCACGCAGACCGGGCAGCTCCTGCAGCGCAAGCCACTCCACGCGCGCGTCCTCCAGCACGCCGAGCAAGGCCTGCTGCACCTGCTTGAGCCCGGCCCGGGATTGGGGCGGGCCGCCAAAACGCGCGTGCGCGGCGGCATGGGCGGCCACCGCGAGCGCGTGGTCGCGCGCGATCGCCGGCAGTGCGGGCGGCAGGTGCAGCACGTGCGGGCCGTCCCCGTCGCGTGTGATCACGGGCCGGGCGCCTTCGCCGCGCGCCTGTGGCATGGTCTCGGTGCGCCACGGCTGGCCCCACAGCGCCCGGGCCAGGTTCGCCATCTGCGCCAGAGGTTCGGTGGACACGGCGCGACCGGCTCAGAAGCTGGCACGCACCAGCGCGTGCAGCACCTCGACCAGTTCGGGGTCGTCGCTGAGCGGATCGGCCATCGCCTGCAGGGCCGCGGCCCGCGGTGGCAAGCCGGCGCGCACCAGCAGCGCGGCATGCACCAGCATGCGGGTGGACGCGCCCTCGTCCAGACCCTGGTCCTGCAAGCGCCGGGTGCGCCCGCCCAGTGCCACCAGGCGCTGCGCGGTCGTGTCGTCCACACCGCCCTCGCGCGCCACGATGGCGGCTTCGGTGGCCGGTTCGGGGTAGTCGAAGGCCAGCGCCACGAAGCGCTGGCGCGTCGAAGGCTTGAGCGCCTTGTGCAGGCCCTGGTAGCCCGGGTTGTAGCTGACCACGAGCTGAAAGTCCGGGTGCGCAGGCAGCATCTCGCCATGGCGCTCCAGCGGCAGCACGCGGCGCGTGTCGGCCAGCGGGTGCAGCAACACCGTGGTGTCGGAGCGCGCCTCCAGCAGTTCGTCCAGGTAGCACAGCGCGCCATGGCGCGCGGCCAGCGCCAGCGGCCCGTCCATCCAGCGCGTGCCCTGCGCGTCAAGCAGCCAGCGCCCGGCGAGATCGCCCGCCGTCAGGTCTTCGTGGCAGGCGACGGTGACCAGAGGCAGCTTGAGCCGCCAGGCCATGTGCTCGACGAAGCGCGTCTTGCCACAGCCCGTGGGACCTTTGAGCAGCACCGGCAGGCGTGCCGTGCGCGCGGCCTCGAAAGCGGCGATCTCACCGCCCACCGGCTGGTAGAACGGCTCCCGGGCAAGGCGCCAGTCGGCCAGTGGATCGGCGGCAGACACCGTCAGCGGTGGCCGACGGTGGCCGGGTTGGGAATGCCCTCGATCGGACATTCCTCCGTCCCCACCATGGGCCGCGTGATCGCCTCCACCGCCTTCTGCGTGCCTTCGGGGTCGTTGACCCAGTTGGCGTAGAAGCCATACGGGCAGGCGGCCGCGCCCTTGTCGCCATCGCGGGAGTTGATCATGCCGGTGTAGCCGCGGTGCAGCAGCTTGAACAGGTGGTTCTCGCTCTGCGCGTTCTTGCGGAAGTCGCGAATCAGGCTGGTCGAAAGCGCGGCGTACTGCACGCCGTAGTCTTCCTCGCCGCATTCGCCCAGCGTGCGCCCGTCAAAACCGATGAGGGCGCTGTGTCCGAAGTAGCTGTAGACACCGTCGAAGCCCGACGCATTGGCCACCGCCACGTAGCTGTTGTTGGCCCAGGCCATGGCTTTGGCCATGAGCACCTGCTGGTCCTTGGCGGGGTACATGTAGCCCTGGCAGCGCACGATGAGCTCGGCGCCCTTCATGGCGCAGTCGCGCCAGATCTCGGGGTAGTTGCCGTCGTCGCAGATGATGAGGCTGATCTTCAGGCCCTTGGGGCCTTCGGAGACGTAGGTGCAGTTGCCGGGGTACCAGCCTTCAATGGGCACCCAGGGCATGATCTTGCGGTACTTCTGCACGATCTCGCCCTGGTCGTTCATCAGGATCAGCGTGTTGTAGGGCGCCTTGTACGGGTGCTCTTCATGTTGCTCGCCGGTGAGCGAGAACACGCCCCACACCCTGGCCTTGCGGCAGGCCTCGGCGAATATCTCGGTCTCGGCTCCGGGCACGGTGGACGCGGTGTCGTACATCTCCTTCGCGTCATACATGATGCCGTGCGTGCTGTACTCGGGAAAGATCACCAGGTCCATGCCGGGCAGGCCACTCTTCATGCCCACGATCATGTCGGCGATCTTGCGCGCGTTGTCCAGCACCTCGGCCTTGGTGTGCAGGCGTGGCATCTTGTAATTGACCACGGCCACGCCGACCGTGTCCTTGCTGCTTGAAATGTCGCCGTGCATCATGGCAGTTCAACCTCGCTGTGGGAAATGGATGGGACGGCGGCCATTGTGGAAGCGGGCCCGGACATGGCGTATACGTCAATTGACGTAGCCGGCAGCGGCGTCAGAATGCCCGCGACAACGGAGACATTCACCATGCGCACCCTGAACCGGTTGCGGTCGAGCACGCTCCTTCTGGCCGCCCTCGCAGGCACCGCGGCGGGCGCGGACTCGTCGCTGGACGGCCATCCGGCCGTCACGCAGTACCTGATGAACGACGCACCCTTCGTCGTCTTCGGCGTCACGCCCACCCGCCTGGGCGCCGCGTCCACCCACCTCACGCTCAGCTTCATCGCCACCGATCCGCTGCAGCAGGTGCACGTCTTCCCGTTCGTGCGGCGCACACCCTACGACCCGGCGCGGCTGCAGCCACACGTGCCCTGCGGTCCCCGGGATGCGGGGTCCTGGGACTGCCGCATCCCGGTGGCCGAGCTGCTGCGCAAGCTCCAGGACGGCGAGGGTGAACTGGGCCTGCGCATCGAGGCCCACGGCGACTTGCGCGTGCGGGGCGAGCACAGCACTGTGATCGTCACGCTGCCGGTGGGCAGCAGCAGGAGCACCACCGCAGCGGCCAGCCGCTGAGCGCATGCGACCGCGCGTTCGTCAGTGGCTGATCATCCAGGGGCGTTTTGACGGGAAGCCTTTGGCGCCGTTGGGCGCGGTCACCGTGGCCTTGCTGCGTCCGGTGCCACAACAACCGCAACCCGGCGGGTGTTTCAGGCGCGCGTAGTCGCCCGAGTGTTTCGGCTCGTGCCGCGCGCGCTCGTTGATGCCGATGGCCGCGCGTGTGGCGCCGTCCATCAGCGCCAGGCGCGGCGCGGTGACGAACACACGCGGCGAAGCCGTGCCGCAGTCCGGGCAGGCGGCCGGTTCGTTGCGCGCGCTCAGGCTGCGAAACGCATCGAAGCCGCCACAGGACGGGCAGTCGTAGTCGTAGGTCGGCATGGCGCGTTCACAGGTCCGGTGACAAGGGCATCACCACCGAACCGTCCAGGTGCTTGACGGGTCCGCTGGCATTGGGGTTGATGTCGAAGTCGAATATCTGCGTGGGCAGCCACAGCGTGGCGCAGGCGTTGGGCACGTCCACCACGCCGCTGATGTGGCCCTGCACGGGCGCGGTGCCCAGGATGGAGTAGGCCTGCGCGCCCGAGTAGCCGAACTTCTTCAGGTATTCGATGGCGTTCAGGCAGGCCTGGCGGTAGGCCACGTTCACGTCCAGGTAGTACTGCTTGCCGCTCTCGTCGACGCTGATGCCTTCGAAGATCACGTAATCGTTGTAGGTGGGCGTGATCGGGCTGGGCTTGAAGATGGGGTTCTTGATGCCGTACTTGGCCATGCCGTCCTTGATGATGGAGACCTTCATGTGCACCCAGCCGGCCATCTCGATCGCGCCGCAGAAGGTGATCTCGCCATCGCCCTGGCTGAAGTGCAGGTCACCCACGGACAGGCCCGCGCCTTCGACATACACCGGGAAGAACACCTTGGAGCCGCGCGAGAGGTCCTTGATGTCGCAGTTGCCGCCGTGCTCGCGCGGCGGCACGGTGCGCGCGCCGGTGGCCGCGGCCTTCGCCTTCGCCTCGCCGGTGAGCTTGCCCATGTGCGCCGTGCCGGCAAACGGCGGGTTGGCCAGGCCGCTGGTGGCGGGGTCGGAATCGATCAGCGCCTGCTCGCGCGTGTTCCAGGTCTCCAGCATCTTCGGGTCGGGCAGGCAGCCGATCAGGCCGGGGTGGATCAGGCCGGCGTACTTCACGCCAGGCACGTGGCGCGAGGTGGTGAACATGCCGTGGAAGTCCCAGATGGACTTCTGGGCCTGCGGGAAGTGTTCGGTCAGGAAGCCGCCGCCGTTCTTCTTGCTGAAGAAGCCGTTGAAGCCCCACAGGCTGTCGTCTTTGGCGCCGATGTCGAGCAGCTCGACCACCAGCAGGTCACCGGGCTGCGCGCCCTTCACGCCCACCGGGCCGCTGAGGTAGTGCACCGTGCTCAGGTCGATGTCGCGCACGTCGTCCGCGCTGTCGTTGTTCTTGATGAAGCCGCCCGTCCAGTCGTAGGTCTCCAGCACGAAATCGTCACCCGGGTTGACCCAGCAGGCCATCGGGATGTCCGGGTGCCAGCGGTTGTGCACCATTTCGTTGGACGGCGCGGGTTGCGTGAGGTCGACTTTGATGAGGGTCTCGGGCATGGCTTGTGCTCCTTGGGGTGGACGGAAAAATGAAGGGAACGGATCAGACGGAGAGGTAGGACTTGATGCGCTGCTGGTCGGTGTCGGCGCGGTCGGTCTCATGCACCAGGCGACCGCCTTCGATGACGAACAGGCGGTCGGCCACGTCCATGGCGAACGAGAGCACTTGCTCGGAGACGACGATGGTGATCCGGCGCATCTTGCGGATCTCGTTGAGCGCCTTGGCGATGTCCTTGATGATGGAAGGCTGGATGCCTTCGGTGGGCTCGTCGAGCAGCAGCACCTTGGGGTCGGTGACGAGCGCGCGCGCGATGGCGAGCTGCTGCTGCTGCCCGCCCGAGAGGTTGCCGCCCTTGCGCCGTCGCATGTCCCACAGCACCGGGAACAGCGCGTAGATCTCCTCCGGGATGGTCTTGGTCCTGGCGTTCTCCAGGCCGGTCTGGATGTTTTCCTCCACCGTGAGGGTGGGAAAGATCATGCGGCCCTGCGGCACATAGGCAATGCCTTTGGCCACCCGCTGAAAGCTCTCCAGCTGCGAGACCTCCTGGCCGGCGATCGCGATGTGCCCGGTCTTCACCGGCAGGATGCCGATCAGGCTCTTGAACAGCGTGGTCTTGCCCATACCGTTGCGGCCCATGATGGCCACGCACTCGTTCTCGCGCGTCTCGAACGAGATGCCGTGCAGCGCCTGGCTCTGGCCGTAGGCGACGACGAGGTCCTTGACTTTCAACATACGAACTCCTCAATCGAAACTCGCGTCGGCGCGCGGGATGATTCCAGGGGCACTGAGGAACCGGCTTTGCCGGGCCTCTGGTGCCGTCCCCCTCCCGCCGAAGGCGAGAGAGAGGGGGAAGACGCAAAGCGGCGCAGGGGGTGTTTCATGTCAATGCCCGAGGTACACGTCGATCACTTTCGGGTCGGCCTGCACCTGGTCCATCGGACCCTCGGCCAGGATCTTTCCCTGGTGCATGACGGTGACCTTGTGGGCGATCTTCTTGACGAACTCCATGTCGTGCTCGATCACGATCACGGCGCGGTTCTGGCAGATGCGGTGCAGCAGCTCGGCGGTGAGGTCGCGCTCGCGCGCGCTCATGCCGGCAATGGGTTCGTCGAGCATCAGCAGTTCGGGCTCCTGCATCAGCAGCATGCCGATCTCCAGCCACTGCTTCTGCCCGTGCGAGAGCAGGCCGGCCTCGGTGTCGAGCTTGTCGACCAGGCCGATCTCCAGGGCCACCGCCTGCACGCGCGCCTGGATCTCTTCGGTGGCGGTGAAGGCCAGCGCACCCCAGACCGAGCGGCCTGACGGGAAGGACACCTCCAGGTTCTGCAGCACCGACAGGTTCTCGTAGATCGATGGCGTCTGGAACTTGCGGCCAATGCCCAGGCGCACGCGCTTGTGCTCGGGGATCTGGATGATTTCGGCGTTCTTGAATTTGATGCTGCCGGCGCTCGCCTTGGTCTTGCCGCAGATCAGGTCCAGCAGCGTGGTCTTGCCCGCGCCATTGGGGCCGATGATCACGCGCAGCTCGTTGCGGTCGATGTAGAGCGTGAGGGCGTCGATGGCCTTGAAGCCGTCGAAGGAGACGGTGAGGTCTTCCACAGCGAGGGCGAAGTCGGTGTTGCTCATGTCGGGTTCTCCGTGGTCGGCTCAGACGCTCTGGCCGCGGGTGCCTTCCGGCAGCGGGACGTCAACGTCGACGGCGGCTGTGGGCGCCCTGGGCGTGGCCATGGGCGCGTGCGGTGGCGGCGATGGCGGCTGGGGCCGCGCGGCCGAGGCGGCACGCAGCGCGCTCTGGCGCGACTTCCACCACGGCACGATGCGGCTCTCCCACAGGCCGGCCAGGCCCATGGGGAAGGCCATGGTCACGCCGATGAACAGCGCGGCCATCAGGAACAGCCAGGCGTCGGGGAAGCTCTCGGAGAAGTAGGTCTTGCCGGCGTTGACCAGCAGCGCGCCATAGACCGCGCCCACCAGGCTCATGCGCCCGCCCACAGCGGCGTAGATCACCATTTCGATGGACGGCACGATGCCCACGAAGCTGGGCGACATGAAGCCCACCTGCAGGGTGAACAGTGCGCCGCCGATGCCCGAGAGCGCGGCCGCCAGGCAGAAGACGAAGATGCGGAAGTCGGCCACGTCGTAGCCCGAGAAGCGCACGCGGTCTTCCTTGTCGCGCATGGCCAGCAGCAGGGTGCCCAGCTTGCTGGTCTGGATCCAGCGGCAGACCACGATGGAAAGCACCAGCATGCCGACGCAGATGTAGTACAGGATGTACTTGGCGCTGTCGGTGCGCGTGTCCCAGCCCAGCAGGGTCTTGAGGTCGGTCATGCCGTTGACGCCACCGGTGAAGCCCTGCTGGCCGATGATGAGCACCGTGAGGATGAGCGCCACCGCCTGCGTGATGATGGCGAAGTACACGCCACCCACGCGCCGCTTGAACATGGCGAAGCTGATGAGCCAGGCCAGCAGCGTGGGCACCACGATGACAGCCGCCAGCGCGAACGGAAAGCTCTTGAACGGCACCCAGAACGAAGGCAGTTCGGTGATCTGGTTCCAGTCCATGAAGTCCGGAATGCCGGGCGTGGACTGGATCTTCGTGCTCTCGGGGTCGGACGCCTCCAGCTTGAGGAACATGGCCATGGCGTAACCGCCGAGGCCGAAAAACACGCCCTGCCCCAGGCTGAGCACGCCGCCGTAGCCCCACAGCATCACCAGCCCGATGGCCACGAAGGCGTAGGTGAGGTACTTGCCCACCAGGTTGAGGCGGAAGATGTCGAGCGAGAGCGGCAGCACCACGGCCAGCAGCAGCGTGAGAAGCACCAGGCTGGCGAGCTGGTAGCGGTTGATCCAGGCTTTCAGGGCGTTCATGAACATGCTCCGGGAGTCAAAAAATTCAGCGTCGCACTTTTGAAGCGAACAAGCCTTGCGGCCGCAACATCAGAATCACCACGATGAGCGAGAGCGTGAGCATCTTGGCCATGGAGCCGGCCAGGAAGAACTCGCTGATCGACTGCGTCTGGGCGATGCCGAAGGCAGACACCACGGTGCCCAGCAGGCTGGCCGCGCCACCGAAGGTGACGACGAGGAAGGCATCCACGATGTAGAGCGAACCGGAAGTGGGGCCGGTGGAACCGATGGTGGTGAAGGCCGCGCCGGCCACACCGGCAATGCCGCAGCCGATGGCGAAGGTCAGGCGGTCGGTCTTGCGGGTGTCGATGCCGGTGGCATTGGCCATGACGCGGTTGTTCACCGTGGCGCGCACACGCAGGCCCCAGCGGCTCTTGTGCAGCGCGATCAGCACACCCACCGTCACCACCGCGGTGAGCGCCAGCACGAACATGCCGTTGATGGGAATGTCCAGCCCCTCGGCGGGCGCCCAGGAGCCCAGCAGCCAGTCGGGCAGCTTGGGGCTCACTTCCTTGGGTCCGATGAAGGTGCGGAAGCACTGCTGCATGGCCAGGCTGATGCCCCAGGTGGCCAGCAGCGTGTCGAGCGGGCGCTTGTAGAGGTGGCGGATCAGCGCCCACTCCACCAGCCAGCCGGCGATGAAGGCGAACACGAAGGCGGCGACGATGGCAAAGGGAAAATACGCGGCGATGGCCCCGGGGCTGATCGACTCAGCCAGGGTGGAGCCCAGGAAGATGGTGTAGGCGCCGATGGTCATGAACTCGCCATGCGCCATGTTGATCACGCCCATCTGCCCGAAGATGATGGCCAGGCCCAGCCCCATGAGCAGCAGCACGGCGAACAGGCTCAGGCCCGCAAAGCCCTGCATCAGGCCGATGTTGAGCAGGTCGTTGAAACTCATGAGGGATCTCCAGACAGATGGGGTGGCAGGACTTACTGGTATCCCTTGGGGAAGGGGTCCGGCTTGATCAGGTCGGGTGACTCCGAGACCACCTTGAAGGTCGCGTCCGGCATGCCCATGGCGATGCGCGACTTGCTCCACAGGTGGTGGTTCGCATCCAGCTTCACGTAGCCCTCAGGTGCGGTCTTGAGCTCGATGCCGGTCTCGGAGGCCGCCACGACCTTGTCCACGTCAAAGCTCTTGGCCTTCTCGACCGCGGCCTTCCACAGCCAGGGGCCCAGGTAGCCGGCCTGCGTCACGTCGCCGATGACGGCGTCCTTGCCGTACTTGGCCTTGAAAGCCGCGACGAACTTCTTGTTGTTCTCGTTCTCCAGCGACTGGAAGTACTTCATGGACGAGTAGAAACCCTTGAAGTTTTCACCGCCCACGCCGGTCATCTCGTCCTCGGTCACCGACAGGGTCACCAGCAGCTGCTTGTCACCCGTGATGCCGGCGGCCTTGAGCGCCTTGTAGAAGGCCACATTGGAGCCACCCACCACGGCGGCAAAGATGCAGTCGGGCTTTTGCAGCTTGATCTTGTTCATCAGCGAGCCGAAGTTGGTGCTGCCCAGCGGGTAGTACTCCTCGCCAACGACCTTGCCCTTCTGGAAGTTCTCGATGTGCTTGCGCGCGATCTTCATCGACGTGCGCGGCCAGATGTAGTCGGAGCCGATGAGGAAGAAGGTCTTGGCCTTCTTCTCCTTCTGCGCCCAGTCCAGGCTGTAGAGGATCTGCTGCGTCGCCTCCTGGCCGGTGTAGATCACGTTCTTGGACTGCTCCAGGCCTTCATAGAACGTCGGGTAGTACAGCAGGCCGTTCTCTTTCTCGAACACCGGCAGCACCGCCTTGCGCGAGGCACTGGTCCAGCAGCCGAAGACGGCCGCGCAGCGGTCGTTGATCAGCAGCTTCTTGGACTTCTCGGCGAAGGTGGGCCAGTCGGAGGCGCCGTCTTCCTTGATGACCTTGATCTTGCGACCGAGGATGCCACCCATGGCATTGATCTCGTCGATGGCGAGCTGCTCGGCCTGGATAGAGCCGGTCTCCGAAATGGCCATGGTGCCGGTGGACGAGTGCAATTGCCCCACGGTGACTTCGGTGTCGGTCACGGCGAGCTTGGTGGTGTTCACCTGTGCGGTGGGCTGGCCAAAACTCCAGGCGGGCAACCCGGCCAGGCCGGCGGCGCCCAGCATCTGCAGCACGCGGCGGCGGCTGGCTTCCGGCGTTTCGAGGGAGAAGGCATTCGGATCGGAGAGGTGCTTCATGGTGGACTCCTGGGACGTTTGGGACGGTGAAACCGGCGGTGTGCCGACTGGGGTGAAGACTAGGGACAGCACCGTATGGCGCCCATACGTCAAATAACGTAGAGGCCGCATCTGGTCGGGTGGGATGCTTCTTGCTAGCGTCCATGGCATGCCCCAGACCGAGCCCGCCACGCCTGTGGCCACCCAGAAAATCTTCCGGTTTCGCCGCGCATACAACTCGTGGGTGGCCGACGAAACCATGGAGGACTACGCCCTGCGCTACACGCCGCGCAGCTTCCGCAAGTGGAGCGAGTGGCGCGTGGCCAACACGGCGTTTGGGTCGCTGTCCTTCCTCGCGCTGGAGGCCATCGGCGGCGCGATCGCCGTCAACTACGGCTTCGGCAACGCCATGTGGGCGATCCTCGTGGTGGGCCTGATCATCTTTTTCACCGGCCTGCCGATTGCCTACTGCGCCGCGCGCTACGGCCTGGACATGGACCTGCTCACCCGGGGCGCGGGCTTTGGCTACCTGGGCTCGACCATCACCTCGCTGATCTACGCGGTGTTCACCTTCATCTTCTTCGCCATCGAGGCGGTGATCATGGCGCTGGCGTTGCAGATGGCGACCGACTGGCCGCTGGCCTGGTGCTACCTGATCTCGGCGGTGGTGATCATCCCGCTGGTCATCCGCGGCATCACGCTGATTTCGAAGCTGCAGGCCTGGACGCCGCCGCTGTGGCTGTTCCTGCTGCTGCTGCCCTTCGTGTGGATTGCCTTGTCGCAGCCCCAGCTGTACCGCGACTTCAGCAGCCTCACCGGCATCCGCTCGGGCAGCAACGACTTTCAACCGCTGATGTTTGGCGCGGCCGCGGCCGTCATCTTCTCGCTGGTGGTGCAGATCGGCGAACAGGTGGACTTTCTGCGCTTCATGCCCGAGCGCAAGCGCGAGAACCGTTGGCGCTGGTGGGCCGCGGTGCTGGTCACCGGGCCCGGGTGGATCGTCATGGGCATGCTCAAGATGGCCGGCGGCGCGTTTCTGGCGTTCGCGGCCATGCAGTTCGAGGTGCCGCCCGAGCGCACCGCTGAACCCACGCAGATGTTCCTCGCGGGTTTCACCGAGGCGGTGGGCCACCCGGGCCTGGCGGTGGCCATGACCGTGGTGTTCGTGATCCTGTCGCAGATCAAGATCAACGTGACCAACGCCTACGCGGGCTCGCTGGCCTGGTCGAACTTCTTCGCGCGGGTCACGCACAGCCACCCGGGGCGCGTGGTCTGGCTGGTGTTCAACGTCGCCATCGCCACCCTGCTCATGCTGCTGGGCGTGTTCGCCGGCATCGAGAAGGTCCTGGGCATCTACAGCAACGTGGCCATTGCCTGGGTCGGTGCGCTGGTGGCCGATCTCATCATCAACAAGCCACTGGGCCTGAGCCCCAAGGGCATCGAGTTCCGCCGCGCCTACCTGTACGACTTCAATCCGGTGGGCATGGGCTCGATGATCATCGCGGCACTGGTGTCCAGCCTGGCCTATGCCGGTGTCATGGGCGAGCTGGCGGCGGCGTTCTCGCCGTTCATCGCACTCGGCCTGGCGCTCTTGCTCTCGCCCCTGATCGCCTGGGCCACCCGGGGCCGCTACTACCTCGCCCGCACGCCCTCGACCGAATGGCGACCGGGCGAGGCGGTGCGCTGCGCGGTCTGCGAGAACCAGTTCGAGTCGGAAGACATGGCGGGCTGCCCCGCTTACCGCGCCCCCATCTGTTCGCTGTGCTGCTCACTCGAATCGCGCTGCCACGACCGCTGCAAGACCAACTCGCGCGCCATCGACCAGGTGCGCGCCGCACTCACGGCGGTGCTGCCCCAGGGCGTGATGGTGCGCGTCAACTTCCGCGCCGGCCAGTTCCTCGCGGTGTGGCTGTCGATCAGCGCGATCATGGCCTCCCTGATCGGCATGGTGTACGTGCAGGAAAGCCTGCACGGATCGGCCGAAGTCTTGTACGCGCCGTTCCTCAAGATTTACGCGTTTCTGGTGTTGTTGGCCGCGGTGTGCTCGTGGTGGGTGGTGCTCACCACCGACAGCCGGCGCATGGCACAGGACGAGTCGGAGCGGCAGACACAGCTGCTCATGCTGGAGATCGACGCCCACCAGCGCACCGACGCCGAGCTGCAGTCCGCGCGCGACCGCGCCGAGACCGCCAGCCAGGCCAAGACGCGCTACGTGGCGGGCATGACCCACGAGTTGCGCACGCCGCTCACCAGCATCCTGGGCTATGCGCAGATCCTGCTGAAGAACAGCGACATCTCGGTCTGGGTGCGCGAGACCATCGCCACCATGCAGCGCAGCGGCCAGCACATGCACGCCCTCATCGACGGGTCGCTGGACCTTGCGCGCATCGAGGCCGGGCGCCTCAAGCTCGATCCGGTACCGCTTCCGCTGGCGCAGCTGCTGGAGGATGTGGAACGCATGGTGCGGCCACAAGCGGAAGCCAAGGGCCTGCGCTTCGTGGTGCAGCACAAGGGCGAACTGCCGGCCTGGGTCCGTGCGGACGCCAAGCGCCTGCGCCAGATCCTGATCAACCTGCTGAGCAACGCGGTGCGCTTCACCGACCAGGGCGAGGTCACGCTGCGGCTTGATTTCCGTCAGCATGTCGCGCGCATCGACGTGGTGGACACCGGCATCGGCATTGCGGCGCAAGACCAGAAACGCATCTTTCTCCCGTTTGAACGCGGCAGCGCCGGGCGGCGCGCGCTGGACACCGGCACCGGCCTGGGCCTGACCATCACCCACCTGCTGACCGACATGATGGGCGGTGAACTGCTGCTCAAGAGCCGGCCGGGCCATGGCAGCACGTTCTCGCTGCGCCTGTACCTGCCACCCATTCCGTCGGACCCGCAAAACCCGCTGCCCATCCCGTCGACGCTGCGCGCGGTCACGGGCTACCTGGGCCCGCGCCGCACACTGCTGGTGGTGGACGACCAGCCGCTGCACCGGCAGCTGCTGGCCAGCATCCTCATGCCACTGGGCTTCGTGGTGCGCGAGGCGGCCAGCGGGCAGGAGTGTCTGGAGATCATCGAACGGCATGCGCCCGACCTGCTGCTGCTGGACCTCACCATGGACGGGCTCGATGGCTGGCAGACCGCCGAGGCCGTGCGCAAATTGCTGCCGGCGTCCACCTTGCCCATCGTGTTTGTCTCGGCCAACCTGTTCGACAACCGGCCCGAGGAGCTGACCGCGCTGGACTGCCAGGGCTTTGTCGCCAAGCCGATGATGGAGTCGGAGCTGCTGGATGCGCTGCAGGGCGCGCTGTCGCTGGAATGGGTGACCGAAGAGGCGCCGGCCAACACGCCGGTGAGCATCGTGCGCCATCGCGTCTCTGGCCTGCCGCTGCCCGATGACCTGCGCGAGGAATTGCAGCGCCTGGCCCGCCAGGGCCAGGCTGCGGCGTTGCGCCAGCGCCTGTGGCAGGCGCAGACCGCCGAGCCCGCGCACGCGGCCACGCTGGCCCTGTTGCAGTCCTGCGCGGACCGCTTTGATTTTCAGACCCTGATCGAGTACCTCAGGGATACCGCGGAGCTGACGGAAGATGACATCGACAACTGAGCCCACGCCCCTGCCCTCGGCGGCTTCGCAACCCGTGATCCTGGTGGTGGACGACGCCGTGGACACCCTGCGCATGCTGGGCGATGCGCTGGTGGCGGAAGGCTACGTGGTGCTCGCCGCACGCGATGCCGAGGAAGCCCTCCAGCGCTTCGAGGTCGCCGTGCCTGACGGCGTGCTGCTCGACGCGGTGATGCCGGGCATGGACGGCTTCAGCTTCTGCGAACACATCAAGGCCACACCGGCCTGGTCGCACGTGCCCGTCGTGTTCATGACCGGTTTGTCGGAGAGCGAACAGATCCTGCGCGGCTTTGCCTGTGGTGGCGTGGACTACGTCGTGAAACCGCTGCGCATCCCGGAAGTGATGGCGCGACTGGCCACCCATGTGCGCAACGCGCGCGTGACGCGGCTGGCGCAGGAAGCCGTGGACGTGGCCGGCATGGGCACGGTGGTGCTGGACACACAGGGCCGCATGGCCTGGCGCTCACCCCAGGCCACCGCATGGCTGGAACTGACCTTCGGCGCCGAGAGCGATTCAGGCCAGCGCGCGGGCGCCTGGCTGGGCACGGCGCTGGCGAACGGCAGCGAGGCCACGCGCGACCTGGGTCGCCACGGCCGCCTGCTCGCGCGCAACATGGGCCAGGGGAACCTGGGCGAATCGATGCTGCTGCTCACCCTCACCCCGCCCAACAGCAACGCAGCACAGCGCTTGCACGACATCGCGCTCACCCCGCGCGAGACCGAGGTGCTGTCCTGGCTGGCCAAGGGCAAGACCAACCGCGACATCGCCGACATCCTCGGCATGAGCCACCGCACGGTGAACAAGCACCTGGAACATGTGTTCGAGAAGCTTGGCGTGGAAACCCGCTCGGCGGCGGCAGCGATCGCGGGGCGCTTGCTGCCGCAGGAATGAGTGCGCCTGCGTCAAGTTTGCGGCCGGGTGACCGATACGAAGGCATCTCCTTTCGCAAAGCCCCGCATGGACGTCTCTCCTGTCGCCATGGTCACCGCCGTCGCCGAGATGCAGCGTGACCAGACCACCCACGAAGCCCAGCTGCAAGTGCTGAAGAAGGCCATGGACATCCAGTCGGCCGGTGCCATGGCCATGCTCAACGCGCTGCCCGCGAGCCTGCCACTGGCATCGGAGGGCGCGCTCGGGACCCAGGTCAACGCCCTGGTCTGACAGACTCAGCCGCCGTGGCGGGTGGCCTGGCGCATCAGCTCGATGAACCGCTTGGCGCCCAGCCCCATCGGGCGACCGGTGTGCCAGACCACGTCCACCCACACCCGCAACTCGTTGCTGATGTTGCCGAAGCGGATTTCCATCAACGCACCGGTCGCCACCAGCGGCTGGACGAGACTGCGCGGCAGGTAGGCCCAGCCCAGTCCGGCCTGGACCAGGCTCAGGGTGGCCAGGTGGCTGTCGGTGCGCCAGATGTGGCGGGCCAGCAGCAGACGCGGATCCCGCCCCTGCTTGTCGCGTCCGACCACGGCAATCTGACGGATGTCGATCAGGTCGTTGAGCTGCAGTTCGCCCTGGCGCGCCTGTCCTGCCGGATGATCGGGCGAGATCACCGCCACCAGGATCTCCTGGCCCAGCTCCTGGAAACCCTCGCGCTCATCGGTGCCGGGGCGCTCGAAGACCAGCGCCAGCTGTGCATCGCCGGCGTGCAGCATGCGCAGCGCATCCGCTTGCGGCGCCGAAAGCACTTCGACGATGAGGGACGGAAACTCCGACGCCAGCACCGCCAGCGGCTGACTCCATGGCGCCGACAGCAGCTCGGGAGCGATCGCGATGGTGAGCAGCCGCTCCAGCCCCTGATGCAGTCCCTGGGCATGGGCCTGCAACTGTTGCAGCTGGCTGGCGATCTGGCGCGCCTGCGGCTCCAGGGCACGGGCCACGTCGGTTGGCCGGGGCTCGCGAGCGCGCCGGTCAAACAGCTGCAGGTCCAGCTCCGCCTCCAGGTGTGCCATCGCCATGCTCACGGCCGAAGGCACGCGCCCCAGCCGGCGCGCAGCGGCGGAGAACGACCCGCTGTCGAGCACCGCGAGGAACACGCGCACGTTGTCGCTGGTAAATGCCATGCCGAGAACTTATCAGAAACATTGATAGTTTCTGACTTTTATCGTCAGCAGATCGTTCTTATCATGCCGCCATTGCCCCGTTCAACCGACCCAGGGCCCCGATTTCCGGTTTCAACCATGCAAGGCATCAAGCGAAAAGTCGTCTACATCACGCTGTACGAGGTCCTGGCCATCGCCTCCTCGAGCACGGGCCTGGCCCTGCTCTCGGGCCAGGCGCTCGGCCATGCCAGCGTGGCCGCCGTGGCCGCCTCGGCCATCGCGGTGCTCTGGAACCTGGTTTACAACACCCTGTTCGAGCGCTGGGAAGCGCGACAGACGAAACGCGGCCGCAGCCTGTTGCGCCGTGCGGTCCATGCCATGGGCTTCGAGTTCGGTTTGGTCGTCACGCTGGTGCCACTGTTCGCGTGGTGGCTCAACATCTCCCTGTGGCAGGCCTTCCTGCTGGACCTGGGACTGATCGTGTTCTTCCTGGGCTATACCTTCGCGTTCAATCTGGTGTTCGACCGCATCTTCGGCCTGCCCCTGTCGGCGCAGGGCGTCGCGCCGGCGGCCTGAGCAAGAGTCGCTGTATGCGCTGGCAGAGGCGCAGAGGAGCCAGGACGGAACAGTGGGGGCAACAAAAAAGCCCTCGTTTCCGAGGGCTTCGATGACAAGCTGGGTTATGAGAGTTTGATTTCTACTGTGTATGCACATCGGGCCACACAGAATTCATTCGGGGTCAGTCGGTGAAGAAAACACGAAGACTGAACAAATTCAGCAAAATCAACCACTTACGCCGGCGCCTCAAGATCAACAAATGACGCCGAGGAAACCCTGCCGCCGCCGCCTCGGCTCCGTTGTCATCTTTGTGCGCCAAGCTTCACCGACAGACACCGAATTTTAGCAAAACGCGTTGCGACCTTTGGGTCGAACCTCGAGCTACATCCGCCTGTCGCGACTACTCTTGGTTGAGTCCCGCTTGAGTCCCGCGAAGAACATGAAAGCCAGTGGGCAATACAGGATCGCACTACCTAGCGCACTTCTGTTGATTTCCACGCATAGGTGACCCGGGATTTCCATAGAACCTTGACCCACCCTTTGGGATGAACCTTGCGGTTCAGGATGTGGATAAGTTCTTTGGGGTCTTCTCCTTCTTGG
>NZ_JBFXCD010000031.1:0-24761 GCF_050182545.1 Hydrogenophaga sp.
GCCACCATACCCGTTTACAAAGCGAACAGGAAAGTCAATGAAATCAACGGTCTACCCAGACCACCCCCGCGCCAGTGCTAGCTTTGCGTACCGTCACTTATTGCACTGAAAACGAGGAGACCCCGATCCGCTTCGACGATGGTTCGTACTGGCGCTTTCCGGCGCTGCGCTGGACGGTATCGAACTTTCGCCAGTTGATGCCCACGGTCAAGGTCTCGCGCGGGCTGGGGCCGGTGGCGCCCTTGCCGGTGGCACTGCGAAGCGACATCGATGGCCTGCGCTTCACGCCACTGGGCTCGCCGCAGACCATGACCTGGCGGCAGTCGCTGGACGCCAATTACACCGACGGCATTGTGGTGTTGCATCGCGGGCGCATCGTCTACGAGCGCTACTTCGGCGTGCTCAAGCCCGACGGAGAGCACGGCGCGATGTCGGTCACCAAGACCTTCATCGGCACGCTGGCGGCGATGCTGGTGGCCGAGGGCACGCTGGACGCGAACCAGCGAGTGGACCACTACGTGCCGGAACTGGCGGCCTCGGCCTTCGGCAGCGCCACGGTGCGCCAGGTGATGGACATGACCACCGGCATCCGGTTCAGCGAGGACTACGCCGACCCGAATGCCGAGGTCTGGGCACATGGCGCGGCGGGCAACCCGCTGCCCAAGCCCAAGGACTACACCGGCCCGCGCAGCTACTACGAGTTTTTGCAGACGGTGAAGCCACAAGGCGTGCATGGCGAGGCGTTCCACTACCGCACGGCCAACACCGACGCCCTGGGTTGGATCCTGGCCCGCGTGAGCGGCAAATCGGTGGCCCAGTTGTTGTCGGAGCGCATCTGGGGCCCGATTGGCGCCGAACGGGATGCCTACCTGGCGGTCGATTCGATTGGCACGCCGTTCGCCGGCGGCGGCCTGAGCACCAGCCTGCGTGACCTGGCGCGCTTCGGCGAGACGATCCGCCGCAACGGCAACTTCAACGGTCGCCAGGTGGTGCCGTCGGCGGCGGTGGCCGACATCCGGCGCGGAGGCAGTCAGGCCGATTTCGCCAAAGCGGGCTACGCGCTGCTGCCGGGCTGGAGCTACCGCAGCATGTGGTGGGTCACGCACAACGAGCATGGCGCGTTCGCGGCGCGGGGGGTGCACGGCCAGGCGATCTACATCGACCCGAAAGCCGAGATGGTGATCGCGCGTTTCGCCTCGCACCCGGTGGCGGGCAATGCGGCCAACGACCCCACCTCGCTGCCGGCCTATCACGCCCTCGCCCGCCACCTGATGCAGCGGGGGCGCTGATGGCCCACACCCGCGCGAATGGCGGGGCCATGGCGACCCACTCGCCCTTCTCCTCGCTCAGAACTTGCCCAGCAAGTTGATGAACCAGCCCTGGCTGCGGTACCGCAGGTCGGTGAGGTCGTCTGAGAAGTTGGTGAAGTTGTAGCCCACGCCCACCTTCACGTTTTCGTTCAGGTGGTAGTAGCCAGCGGTGAGCCAGCCGGTGCGGCGGTCGCCCAGTTCTTTGGCGCGCAGCGAGCGCAGCTCGGCCAGCCAGTCCCACTGGCGGGTCACTTTCCAGTCCACGCGCAGCACGGTGAGCTCGGCGGTGCTGCGGAACCAGTCGGCGCTGTTGTCCCGGCTGGCGCGCAGCTCGCCCTGGCGCCAGGCGTACTTGCCGCCCACGGTCCAGCGAGGGCTGAGGTCGTAGGTGAGGTCGGCGGCCCACACGTGGCTGCGCTGCTGGTAGTCGTTGCCGGTGGTGAAGACCTGGGTGTTGCTCACGCCGGTCACCGACACCTGGCCGGGCGAGGACAGGTCGTGCAGGTAGGTGTACTTCAGCAGCACGTTGAGGCGGTCGTTGAGCGCCGGCCGGAAGGCGTAGCCCAGCATGGCCTCGGTGTACTTGGCCGCGGCCAGGGCACCGGCGCTGCTGTCGCTGTCGGCCCAGTTGAGCTTGCCCACCCAGCGGGCGTCGGCGTCTGCCTTCAGGCTGAAAGCGTTTCGCAGCAGCCAGCTCTTGCGCGATTCGGTGCGGCCCCGGTCGCTGCGGTACTCGGCGGCGCCGCTGTAGCGCAGCACGTCGGTGCTGTAGCCCGCGTTGAAGGCCACGGCCTCGCGGCGCAGCTCGCCCAGGGTCTCGTAGCCCACGCGGCCGTTTTCCAGGGCCACGCCCAGGGTCCAGCGGCTGTCGGGGGCGTACTGCACGCCGTAGGCGTGGGTGAGCCCGGCCTGCTGGCCGGTGGTGTGGCGGTGCTCGGTGAACAGGCTAAGGCCGTCGCTCACGCGCGACTTGGCGCCAGACACCAGGGTGCCGCCACGGGCCTGGGTGTTCTCGTCGGTGCGGCCGGTGTCGAGCACGTAGGTGAGGTAAACGCTGGAGCGGTCGTCGTACTGGTAGTCGGCACCGAGCTTGCCGGCGCCCCCGCCATCGCCGCCCGAGAGCTCGCCGTGCAGGGCGAACTTGTCGTTCACGCGGTAGCGCGCGCCCAGGCCCAGGCGGTCGTTGTCCAGGCGGGTGCCGCTGCGCGAGAGGGTGTGCTGCGCGAAGCCGTACAGGCCCCAGTGGCGCTGGCTGTCGTAGTCGAGCTGCACGGCCAGGTCGGCTCGGGCGCCAGCGACGGCCGAGCCCCAGGGCAGGCCGGGCGAGCTGAGCACGCTGTCGCTGCTCTTGTTGTCGCGGCGCAAGCTGGTGCCCAGGCGCCACTGGGGCGAGAGCTGGTGGCCGATCTGCAGCTGCGCGCTGTCGGTGTCGTGGCCGTTGACCTCGTCGCGCCGGTCGGCCTTGAGCTGCAGCTCGGTGTCGTCGCCCAGGGGCATGGTGAGCGACAAGCCCTGCTGCCGCGTCTCGTTGCCCACCAGCTGGCCCGGGGCCGAGAAGCCCGCGCCACGACGCTGCGCGTAGGCGCCCACGCGGCCACCGCCCTCCCCGCCCTCCCCGCCCTCCCCGCCCAATTCGTTCAGGTCGGCCTGGCCCTCGATGCGCCAGGCGCTGGCTCGGGCGTTCGGGTCCACCGGCTCACCGGCGAACTGGAAGCCGCCGTCGAGCGAGCGCAGTTCCTGGGTGCCGGGCCCCTGGGTGCGGGCCACTTCTGCCTTGAGGTAGGTGTTCTCGCTGCGGCGCAGCAGCAGGTCGGCGCCGGCCAGCGTCTGGTCGGCCCCGGTTTGCTGTTGTTTTGAGGCGGTGACGCCCAGCCGCAGGCTGTCGCTGGCCCACCACGACAGGCGCCCGCCGGTGGCCAGGGTGTCGAGCGAGCCCAGCAGCGGCGCGTATTCGTAGTCCACCACCAGGTAGGTGGGCAAGCCGGTGAGGCCACCGGCGCGCACGAGGTTGCCGTCGTCTGACAGGCTGGGCAAGGGGCCATTGAGCAGCACGCGGCCTTGCAGGGGGTCGATGTCGTAATCGGACCCCGGCACCAGCAGGCGGCGTGAGCGCACCAGGCCGGAGTCGCTGTCGCGGATCTCCACGAAGACGCGCTCGGCACCGCGGGTGATGTCTTGGTTGCGCAGGTAGTACAGCGAGCCACCAGTGCCACGGAACTCTTCGCGGGCCGAGAGCGTGCCCGGTTCGGCGGCGTACACGTCGGCGCGCAGGCGTGCCTCGCCAGCGGGCGTGGCGTCGTCGCTGAGGTAGCGACCGTGCAGGCCGTAGAGGCCACGGCTCACCTGGGCCAGCGTGGTCTCGTCCAGGTTGAGCTTGTAGTTGCCCCACAGCAGGTGCGAGCGGCCGTCGTCCACGCGGGCATACACCCTGCCCTGCGTGGGCGCGTCGTCCACGGTGGTGGAGTCGTCGCCGAAGGTGGCCCAGGAATCGACCGGGTCGAGGCGGCGAAACAGCGACTCGGGGTCTTTGCGGTCGAGGTTGCGGAACAGCTCGTTGAGCGGGCGCTCCTCGGTGTCCAGGCTGGCGGTGAGCTGCCAGCGCCCGTCGAGGCGGCGCTTGGTGTAAAAGGCCAGCCGGCCTTCGTTCCAGGTGCCGCCGCCGTAGCGGTTGTGGTCTTGCGTGAGCAGCGCGGCGGGCCCGCTCACGCGGTTGCGGCCGATGGTGAGGTCGGCCTGGCCGACGAAGAAACTGTCGTCGCGCGGGATCTCGAAGTCGCGGCGGTAGACGCGCTCGGCACCACTGGCGTCGATCACCGCGATCTCGCCGGTCTGCACGCGCGCCGGCACCAGTTGCTGAAACACGAAGCGGCCGTTGGGGTCCACCGGGACGTCGTGGCCCAGGGCGCGCACGCGCTGGTCGGGGCGGATGGCCTCGCCGCTGGCGGTGACGGTGCCGGCGCGGATGGGGATGTTGCTCAGCGCGATGCGGCTCTCGCCGTAGCCGCGCAGCAGCTCGCGCTCGGGCTCGTGGGCCTGGGCGGCCGGGGGGCGCTGCGCGGCCAGCGTGAGCGAAAACGCCTCGGTCTCGTCGAAGCGGCCCTGGGCGTCGAACACGCGCACACGGTAGTACACGCGGCCATCGCGCGGCGCGTCCAGACCGTCCAGCAGGCCGGGCGGCACGCGCCAGTGGCCTCGCAGGCGCGCGTCCAGCGCCACGGTGGCCAGGGGCTGGGGCTGCAGGGCCTCGTTCAGGGTGAACACGCGCAGCTCGGCCTTGTGCAGGAACAGCAGGTAGTTGCTGTGGGCGGCGAAGCGCACGGTCTCGCCAGGCACCACGGTGGTGGGCCAGGCGGCGGCGTTGAGGCGGCGCGGCTGGGCCAGGCTGTCGTATTGCAGGCGCAGGCGGTGGCGCTCCAGCTGCACGTCGACGCAGCGCTGGCGGTCGGCGCTGGTGGCGCCGGTGGCGGTGACGGGCGCGCCGTCGATGGACAGGCGCAGCGGCGCCTCGCCCTCGGCCAGCGGGGTGAGCATGTCGCACACGGTGGGGTCGATCCGGCTCACCTGGCGCGTCACCACGGTCTCGGGCGGGGCGCTGTCGGTCCACCAGGCATGCACCTCGACGCGGCGGTTGGTGGGCCAGTGGGCCGGGTCGGCGGCGGGCGTGGCCAGGGGTGCGTCAGGCCCTGGTGAGCGGTAGGTGAACGCGCTCTCGGGCAGGCCCAGTCGCTCGGCCAGGTAGCGGCCCACCTGGCGGGCGCGCGCCAGGCCGAGGGCCTGGTTGTCGGCGAAGCGCGGGCTCAGGCGCGGGCTGATGGGCTGCGGGTCGGTGTGGCCGACGATCTCGAAGCGCAGGTCGCCGCGCCCTTTCACCTGGGCCACGATCTGGTCGAGGCGTTGGCGGTCAGCGGGCTTGAGCAGGTCTTGGCCCGAGTCGAAGCGCGCGGTGTGCGTGTCCTGGCGCGGCTGCTGGGCACCGGGGCGCTGCTCGCGGCTTTCCACCACGGTCTCGCGCAGCGCGCGCTCGTCGCCCAGCACCACGCTCAGGCGCGGCAGGTTGCGCTCGGCCGTGGCCGGCAGGTGGTCACGGCCGTCGATCTCGATGGCGCGCGGGTCGGCCGCGCAGCGGTCGTTGAAGCGCCCACGTGCCTCGGTGGGGCAATGCGGGGCGGCGTCTTCACCGGCCGTGGCGGCCTGGGCGAAGGCGGTGCCCATGCCCAGGCAGACGGTGGCAACGGCGGCGGACACGGCCGCGCGGCGGAAGTGGCGGTGCATGCGAAGGCGGGGGTTCATGGCCTGGGCGACGGGGTGCGGGCGGTGGGAGGGCATCGGCATGGCGGCGCTGCGTCAGGGGGCCACGGAGGGCGGCAGCAGCTCGACCTCGATGTCCAGGTTGAACAGGGCGCGCTGTTGCGCGGCGCCGTGGCGCTGCCAGCGCTGCAGCAGCTCGGCTTTCACGGCCTGGGCGCGCTCGCGGCCGAGCGCCTGCGGCTCACCGGCCGCCGCGTGGTAGGCCAGGCGCAGGATGGACGGGCGCTCTTGCAGCGCCTCGATCACGCCGCCCAGCTCGGCCGCGAAGGCGGCTTGCAGCGCGGTGCGGCCGGGCTCGAAGGCGTCGGCGCGCAGGTCAAGCCGCACCACGCGGTGCACGGTGGTGCCGAAGTTGATCTTCACCAGCTTGCCGCGCGTGGCGCGCTCGGCGGCCGGGTTCTCGGTGGTCACCCGATAGCCCGAGGGCAGCGTGCGCTCATCGAGCTTGAGCACGAAGTTGCTGCCGGAGCCCTCCTTCGGCACAGTGGCGCAGGCGATGTGGAAGCGGCCCTGGGCATCGGTGGTGACCAGCAGGCCGTTGACGGTGGCCAGGCGCACGTTGGGAATGCCGGGCTCGCCCTCGTCCTGGTAGCCGTTGGCGTTGCGGTCGTCATAGACCTTGCCGATCACGTCGGTGCAATCAAACAAGGCATCGGGCACCACGCGCACCGAGGCGGTGGCCAGGCGCGAGAGCGCGGCCTGCGAGGCGGCTTGCTGGGCGATCACCTGGTTGACGTAAACGCCCTCACCCACCCCGGTGCCCACGCCGAGCACCATGGCCACGCGCAGGGTCTCGCCCGGGCCGAAGGCGCGCGGGGGCAGCGTCAGGCGCCGCCCGTCCACCGCGGGCACCACCGATTCCACCGGGCCATTGGGCAGGCGCTGCACGGTGAGCGAGCCGGCCACGTACTTGAAGCCCGGTGGCACGGTGTCGACCAGCACCACGTCGGCGATAGCCACCTGGCGCGTGTTGCGCGCGGTGACCACGTAAGGCACCAGCTCGCCCTTCTTCACGGTGAGCTTCGGTGTGGTCTTGCGCAGCTCGATCAGCGAGCCGTCGCCCGGGTCGAGCGGCAGGTGGTTGTTCACCACGTTCTGCGCCCCGCCGACCGGGATCAGGATGCGCAGGAAGTACGGCGAGGGCACGCCAGCCACCGGGGCGGGCGTGGACACCACGCAAGGGTCGCCCACCACCGGGTCCACCTGGCCGCCAGGCGCGGTGCAGGTCTGGGCGTTGAGCGGGCCGTCGGCGGGCAGGTAGACGGTGGAGTTGAGGTAGCCCGAGGGCGGGGTCACGCCAATCGTGTACTCGCCAGCCGGCGCGCCGGGCAGCAGCAGGAACTGGTAGTGGCCGTCGCTGGCCGTGGTCACGGTGTTGCTGCCGCCCAGCAGGTGCACGGCGGGGTCGAAGCCGGGCGGGCCGTTGAAGCTCACCACGGCGCCGGCCACCGGCTGCGCGGTGACGCTGTCGTAGACCACGCCCGAGGGATCGAGCGGCAGGTCTTGGTTCACCACATTGGCGCCCGGCGCCACCGACACCGCCGCCTGGATCAGCGGTCGCATGCCGGGGGTGGTGGGCAGCGCGCCGGCGGGCGCATTGAGCACCGGGTCGGTGGGCCAGACCCCGCCGATCACCTGCCCCGAGGGCGAGCGAAAGCGCAACTGGTAGTCGCCCGGCACCACGTTGGCGAAGCGGTAGCTGCCATCGGGGGCGGTGGTGGCGCGGTCAAGCGCGATCTGGTCGTTTGGCGCGCAGGTGGCGGCGCCGTTGGCGCACACCAGCAGCTCCACCGTCCAGCCACCCAGCAGGGCCTCGCCGGGCGAGCGCTGGCGGTCGTGGTCGTCGTCCCGCCAGACCGTGCCGCTGATGGCGGCCGGCGCGACGAGTTGTTCCCAGAAGTCGTAGCCGGTGCCTTGTGCGCCTGGCGTGGTCAGGGGCACGCGCACGGTATTGGGCACGCCGACGCTGCCGCCCAGCGAGCCGATGAGTTCACCGCCTTGGGCGAAGCCGCCTGGCTGGGTCTGCGTGAGCGTGTAGCCCGCGCCATCGGACAGCGGCAGGTTGTCGAAGCGGTAGCTGCCGTCGGCCCCGCTGATCACGGTGCGCGTGACCGGGTTGCCGCTGGCGTCGTTGCCGGTGAGCGTGATGGTCACGCCCGGAATCGGCAGGTCACCCGGCTCGCGCACGCCATTGCCGGCCACGTCGTTGAACACGCTGCCCGCAATCGAGGCGGCGCGCTCGCCGAACAGGTAACCGTCGCCGTTGCCGCCGGTGTAGACGATGCCGGTGATGGTGTCATTGCCCGCTGTGCCCATGGCCACGCCGCCGATGCGCCCGGCCGTGTCGCGGCCGTCGGCGTAGGCCAGGGGCTGGGTTTCGGTGAGCGTGTAGCCGCTGGCGTCGGACGGCAGCAGGCCATCGAACACATAGCGGCCGTTGGCGTCGGTGATGGCCACCAGGCTCACCGCGCTGCCGTTGGCCGCCGTGCCGGTGAGCGTGACGCGCACACCGGCGATGCCGGGCTCACCCGCGTCGAGCTGGCCGTTGTCGTTGGCGTCCACGTACACGTGTCCAGCCAGCTGGCCGCCGATCTCGCCAAAGTGGTAGTCCACGCCCGCCTCTTCCGAGGCGAGCACGATGCCGCCAAAGCGGTCGTTCACCCCACCGGGGTTGGCGCTGCCGCGCGCGGCGCCGTTCACGGTGCCCAGACTCTCCGTGCCGTCCAGCAGCCCGTTGGGCTGGGTTTCGTCGATCTGGTAGGTGCCGGGCAGCAGGTCGCTCACGCTGTAGCGGCCGTCGGCGTCGGTGGTGAGCGAGCGGCTGACCGGCTGGCCGTAGAAGTCGGTGCCGCTCACCGCCACGGCAGCGCCGGCCACGCCGCGCTCGCCCGCGTCGCGCACGCCGTTGGCGGGGCTGAGGTCAAGGTACACGCTGCCGGCCAGGCTGGCGGCGCGCACCAGCGAGAAGTGGTTGCCGCTGGAGCCCGCGCCCGGCGAGCCGAGCACGATGGACTGGATGCGGTTGGCGTCAGAGCCATTGGGCCCGCTGGTCACGCCACTGCCGCTGGTGGGCACGCTACCGGCCACGCTGCCGCTGCCGCTCACGGTGCCGGCGGTGGTCAGGCCGGGCAGGTAGCCCGCGGGGCGCACCATTTCCACGGCGTAGGTGCCGGGCGGCACCTGGGTGAAGGCGTAATCGCCGTTGGCGTCGGTGGTGGTGAGCAGGCTCACGCTGTTGCCGTTGGCGTCGGTGCCGCTGAGGGTGACGGTCACGCCCGCCACGCCGGGTTCGCCCGGCAGGGTCTGCTGGCCGTTGCCGTCGCGGTCAAAGTGCACGCGGCCGCGAATCTGGCCATCGGTGAGTTCGCCGAAGAGGTAGTCGCCCTGGGTGAGCGGCACATTGGCGCCACCGGCCACGGTCACGCCCGTGATGGTGTTGCCACCCGCTTGCGCCGTGCCCGGCTGGCCATTGGCGCTGGCCTTGCCTGGCGCGTAGCTGCCGGGCTGGGTCTCGGTGATGGTGTAACCACCGGGGCCGGAGGGCGGCGTGTTCAGGAACTCGTAGCGCCCGGGCTGCCCCGCCACCGGCGTGGCCACGATGTCCACCGCGTTGCCGCTGGCGTCGGTGCCGGTCAGGCGCAGCGTCACGCCGGTGATGCCGCTCTCACCGGGCTGCACCTGGCCGTCGTTGTTCAGGTCTTCGAACACCCGCACCTGCACGCGCGTGAGCTGCTCGCCGAAGTCGTAGCCTGTGGCCGCCACGCCCGAGCCCAGCGCGATGCCGCTGATGCGCTCGTTCACCGCGTTGCTGCCCCCTGCACTGCCCACCGTCTCGGCGCCATCGGCAAAGCCCGAGGGCTGGGTGGGCTGCGCCACCGCGTAGCTGCCGGGCCAGAGGTTGGGGAAGCTGTATTGGCCGCTGCCGGGCGCGCTGGTGGCGCTGAGGCTCACGGGGTTGCCGAACAGGTCGGTGCCGCTCAGCTCAAGGCCGACGTTGCCCAGGCCCGGGTCGCTGGCGGAATAGGCGCCGTTGTAGTCGGCGTCCTGGTACACACGCCCGGCGAGCGAGGCGCGTTGCACCTCGCCGAACAGGTTGTCGCTGGACGTGCCGCCGCTGCCCAGCACGATGGTCTGGATGGTGTTGGCATTGGAGCCGTTGGGCCCGCTGGTGACGCCCGGGCCCGAGGTGGGCACGCTGCCAGGCGCGCTGCCGGCGCCACTCACCGCGCCGGCGCGGGTGATGCCACCGTCAAAGCCGGCGGGCTGGGTCTGCGTGAGCGTGTAAGTGCCGGGGGGCACGTTGAAGGCAAAGGCACCGGTGCTGGCGTCGCTGGTCACCGAGAGGTTCACCGGCTGGCCCCAGTTGTCGGTGCCGGTGAGCGTGAGGGTGCTGGCGATGCCGGGTTCGCCGCCGTCGAAGGTGCCGTTGGCGTTCTGGTCGTGGTACACGCGCCCGCTGATGGCGCTGCTCTGCACCGTGAGCGAACCGGTGCCGAAGTTGTTGCCCGCGTTCGGGTTGGCACCGCCGTTGGTGTCGCCCGAGCCGGTGGTGACGATGCGCGCGGTGTTGGTGATCACGAAGCCATTGGCCGGCTGCGTGGCAAAGCGCACCGGCAGGCGCACCGTGGCCGTGCCGTTGGCCGGCATGCTGGCAATGGCGCAGCTCACCGCCGCGTCACCGGCCGCGCCCGTGCAGCTGATCGCGGCCGGCGTGAAGCTGCCCGCGGTGATGGTGAAGGTGGGTGCGTCGGCCAGCACCAGGCCGGCCGGCAGCGTGTCGCTGAAGGTGGTGGTCTCGGCCGCCTGCGGGCCGTTATTGCGCACGTCCACCAGCCAGTCAAACACCTGGGCCGTGGCCACCTCGGTGATCGGGGTGTCGGTGCCCGGGCGCACGGCGCGCTTGGACACCACCTGCACGTCGGCCTTGTAGCGGAAGGTGGTGGGCTCGCCCACGCTGTTGTTGCCCGCCGGGTCCAGCGCGTTCAGGGCCGGGTTGGTCAGCGAGACGCTGGCCTGGTTGGTGTACTGGCCTTTGTCCGCGCCGCGCAGGCGAATCCGCACCTCCACGCGGAAAGGCTCGCCGGTGGCGCCGGTGCCCACGCCGCCCAGTCGGTCGATGGTGCAGACCACGCTGCCCCCGGCCGCGCCGACGGTGACGCCCGAGGTGTCGCAGCTCATGCCGGCGGGCAGTGGCGACACCACCTCCACGAAGGTGGGCGCGCCTGTGCCCGTGGGCAGCGTGTCCACCAGGCGCACGTTCTCGGCGGTGGAGGCGCCGTTGTTGGACGCGGTGAGGGTGTAGGTCACGTCATCGCCCACGTTCACCGGGTCGGCGTCGTCGGTCTTGTTGACGAGCAGGTCGTACACCGGCGAGGTGACGGTGGTGGCCTGGGTGGCGCTGTTGTTGGCGCCACCGCCTGCGATCTCGGGCGTGGTGGTGCTCACCGTCACCGAGTTGCTGACGCTGCCGCTGCCGCCGCCCACCACGCTGTTGGAGGCCAGCACGCGCACCTGCACCGTCACGGTCTGCTGGCCGCCACGCGCGATGGACGGCCAGCCGCACACCAGCGTGCGGTTGGCCGGGGTGGTGGTGGCGTTGGCGCCCGGTGTGGTCGTACAAGTGCCGCCACCGCTGGCGGTGGCCGAGAGGAACACCACGTCCAGCGGCAGCGTGTCGCTGATGGACACGGCGTAGGCCGCGCTGCCGCTGGTGGCCGCGGGGTTGCTGGCGGTGATGGTGTAGGTGAGCAGCTGGCCCGCGGGCACCGGGTCGGGGTTGTCCGACTTGCTCACGGCCACGTCGGCCCGCGCCTCGAAGTAGGCGGTGGCGGTGGGCGAGGTGTTGTTGTCCAGGTTGGCGTCGCCCTGGTTCTGCGCCAGCGCGAAGGCCGAGTTCGTCACCTGGAAGGTGTCGTTGCCCGCTGTGCCATCGCCAAAGTGGCGCACCGTCACCTGGATGCGCGGGCAATCGACGCCCACCGTGCACACGGGCAAGTTGGCGATGCGGCAGTTGTCGAGAGAGACGTTGGCGCCGCTGGCGGTAAGCCCGCAGCTGCCCAAGGTGGCCGCGCCTGGCACCGTGGCGATGCCGTATTGCGAGGGCTGGGCGTTGAAGACCTTGTCGATCACGTCGGTCACGGCCACGTCGGTGGCGGTGTTGGGGCCGGCGTTGACGACCTCGATCTCCCAGGTGATGGGCTCGCCCGCCAGCTGGCGGTTGCCCGGCGCATCGCCAATGCCCAGCACCCGCTTGAGCGTGGACAGATCGGCCTGGTCGCCCGTGGCCTGCGGCGTCACGCTCACCGAAGCGCAGTTGTTGCCGGCCGCATCGTCCACCGGCCCGCCACTGCTGGCCACGCAGGCGTTGTTCACCAGCGGCGCACCGGCCGTGGTGGCCCGCACGCCCAGGGTGATGTTGGGTGTGGTGGCGTTGACCGCCAGGCCCACGCCGCTGCTCACGCAGGTGACGGTGAGCGCACCGGCCTGCGGAAGGCCGCCGCCCGCGCTGGAACTGCAGGTGAAGCCCGCGGGCGGGCTGATGCTGTCGAGCTGCAGGCCGGCCGGCAGGTTGTCGGTGATGGTGATGACCCCGCTGGCCGGAAACGGCGTGGGGCCCAGGTTGGTGGTGGACAGGGTGTAGTTGAACGGCGTGTTCAGGGGCACCGCCGCCTGCGGCCACGAGCGCGCCTTGTTGGCGCGCAGGTCGGCCACCGGGTCGATCACGGTGGTGGCCACCGAGCCGTCGTTGCTGGCCACGCCGGGTGCGCTGATGGTGGCGGTGTTGATGGCGCCCGAGGCGGTGGCGATGGCCTGCACCGGCAGCACGATGTCGCCCAGCGGCACATTCGCGCCGGCCACGCCGCTGCCGCCGTGGGTGCACGACACCACGGGCGCGGCGCTCGGGCACTGGCTGGACGCGGTGCAACTCCAGGCGCCGCTGGTGAAGCTGGTGGAGGGCCCCGCGAAGCAGAAGGCCGCGGGCACGTTGTCCTGCACCGCCACGCCCACGGGGTAGTCGCCGCTGTAGCGCGGTGTCAGGGTGAAATTGAAGGGGGTGCCAGTGGAGACCGGGTCGGCCACCGACTTGGTCTTGCCAATGGCCAGCGAGCTGCCCGGGGCCACCACGGTGCTGAGCGAGGCGGTGTTGTTGTCGGCGATGCCGTCGCTCACCCCGCCGGTGGCCGCCACGTCGGCGGTGTGGGTGACGGTGGAGCCGCCGCCCGCGCCGATGACACCGGTGACGCTCACGCTGCTGGTGCCGTTGAGGGCGATGGCCCCCAGCGAGCAGCTCAGCACACTGCCGCCGATCGAACAACCGGCCGGCGTGGCCGAGGGCGCGAAGCCCGGCGGCAGGCTGTAGGTGAGGCTGGCGCCACTGGCGGCATCGGGGCCACGGTTGAGCACGCTGAAGGTGTAGGTCTGGGTGCTGCCCGCGCTGGCGTTGGCCGGGCCGGCAATGGCCAGTTCAAGATCGGCGCCGGCGTTCACCGTGGTCACCTCGGTCTGCGGCGTGCCGCCCGGCGAGGGCGTGGCCGTGACCGACAGCGTGCCCTGCCCCACCGAGCGCACGCGCAAAGGGATGGCCAGCACCTGGTTGTCGCTCAGTTCGATGCCGCTGCAGTTCAGCACCCCCGGCCCGCTCTGGCCCTCGAACATGCCCGTGCAGCTCACGCCAGCGGGCAGACCACCGGTGCCGGCGTACACGCCATTGGCGGGCACGCTGAAGGCGAACGCGCCGCCCACCAGCGGCGAGCCGTTGGTCTCGGCCACGCGCACGCCGTAGGTCACCACGCCGCCGGCGGGCACCGGGTCAGGCGAATCCGGGATGCTGGAGATGATGAGCTGGGCGTGGGCCGAGCCCATGAACACCAGGCCCAGCCACATGACCAGGATCGATGCCACCCGGTGCCCGGGCACCCACGAGAAGTACTGTCGGTTCATCTGCTTTGCTTCGTTGCACCGAAGCGCGCCCACCGGCCCCGTGGCGCAGACAAAGCGCTGCCCACGCCCTGAGGTGTCAGGGCGCGAGCCAGAGGGGTAGAGGGAATGGCTTCGGTAAGACCGCGAGACCACGGCAAGGCCGTGCGATAGCGCGGGCGAAGTCTAGGCAGCGCTCAGGGCCGAGACCAGCGAGTTGACAATCGTTGACAGTGTGGTGACACAGGCCCTCAACCCGGCCCTCAACCCGGCCCTCGATTCGGCCCGTGCTCAGGCCTCGGGCGGCAGCGAGTCCGGCGGCGCTTCGGCGCCCGGCAGGTCGATGCAGAACTCGGTGCCCTGCCCTTCGGCGCTGATCACGCGCACGCTGCCCTGGTGGCCGTGCACCACCGCCTGCACGAACGACAGGCCCAGGCCGGCGCCCCGGGTGCGGGCCTTATTGCCCAGGCGCTTGAACTGCTCGAACAGCCTGGGCTGGTCCTCCAGGGCGATGCCCGGCCCACGGTCGATCACCGACAGCCGCACGCGGCCCTCGGGCGCCTCCCCGGCCAGGCACAGGCGCACCTCCACCGGCTCGCCCCTCGGCCCGTACTTGAGCGCGTTTTCGATCAGATTGCCCACGGCACGGGTGAGCAGTTCGCGGTCTCCCAGGCACCAGGCGGCCGCGACCGGCAGCGCGGTGACGATGTCCACCTGCCGGGCCCGGGCCTCGTCCCAGTAGCGGTCGGCCGCGTCCACCACCACGTCTTTCAGGTCGATCAGCTGGCGCTCGTAGGCGTCTGACTGCGCGCGGGTGAGCTGCACGAAGTTGTCCGCCAGCGCCAGGGTGCGCCGCGCATGCGCGGCGATGCGCTCGGCCAGGGCCTGATCGCCGCCGCTTTCCAGGCGGTGCAGTTCCAGCAGGGTGAGGATGGCCGACTGCGGCGCGCGCATGTCGTGCGAGAGAAAGCGCAAGGTCTCTTCGCGCTGGCGCTGCACCTTCTGCACCGCCGAGAGGTCGACCAGGCTCACGATCAGGCCCTGCGAGCGCCCATCCATCCCGCGCCGGGCCACGCACTTGAGGAGCAGATCGTTCTGCTGCGCATCGCGCACCGGCCAGGTGGCCAGCTCGGGCTGGTCGGCACCGCTCAGCGGCGGCAGGGGCGAACGGTCAGGCAAGGTCAGGTGCTGCGAGAGCAGCGCGTCCAGCGGCTGGTCCAGCAGCACAGAGATCGATGCGCCCAACTGCCGGGCCGCGGCCGCGTTGCCGAACAGCACCCGTCCCTTCTCGTCGGTCACCAGCACGGCATCGGCCAGGCTGTCCAGGCTTTCGTGCACGAAACGCTGAAGGGTCTGCAACTGGTGGACCGCACCGGCCATGGCCTGCATGTGGCGGTCCAGCACGTCGCCAGTGGGCAAGCGGCTGGTGGCGGGCGCGACGAACAGGCGGTCGTGGCGCTGCAGTTCCTGGAACTCGCGCGCCAGGTAGCCCACCACCGCCTCCAGCCGCACCCAGGTCCACAAGGGGTACACCAAGACCAGGCTCACCAGCGCGGCCAGCGGGGCGAAGTGGATGCCCGGCCCCATTCGCATCCACCAGGCCATCACCACCGTCAGGCCCATCAGCCCCAGCAGCGACCAAAAGCCCGCGCGCGGCGGCAGCCGATACAGCATCAGGGCGGCCAGCAGCATCGGCAGCGCGCAGAAAAGTGCGTTTTCCCAGGGCTTGGCCGTGCGCACCACCTCGCCTCGGCGCACGCCATCCAGCAACTGGGCCGCAATCTCGACCCCGGGCATGAGGCCGTCGGGCCCCGCCAGCGGCGTGGGGAAGGCCATGCCCAGGCCCAGGGCCGTGACACCCACCAGGAGGTAGCGACCGCGCAGCGACTCGCTGGGCACGCGCCCCTCCAGCACGTCGATGTACGACACCTGCTGGAACCGACCCGGCGCCACGCCATAAGGAATCAGGGTGTAGCTATCACGCCACCAGGCGCCCGAGGTCTGCGCCTGCCCGGTGGTGGGCGCAAGAACGGTCTTGCCGCCCTCGCCACCGGCCATCAACAGGGTCAGCACCCAGTGCCGCCAGGCCATCACGCCGCTGCCCTCCTCCAGGTACACCCCGCGCACCACGCCGTCATCGTCAGTGTCCAGGTGGCCGTGGCCCACGCCGAAGGCGGCCTGTAAAAAGCCCGGCTGCGGCAAGGCAACGGCGGCGGCACCGCCGTCGGCCCCCACCGCTTGCATCGGCAACACCACGCACGCCGCGGACTGCATGGCCGAGGCGAGCGCCCAGTCGTCCTCCGGGTGCTCGGCGTCGGCCTCGCTGAACAGCAGGTCCATTGCGATCGCGCGCGGCTGGGCCGGTGTCACCTGGCGCAAAAATTCAGCGTGCACTTTGCGCCGCCAGGGCCAGCGCCCCAAGGCCGCCACGCTGCGGTCGTCGATGGCCACGATCACCACGTCATCGGGCGCGTCGTGCGTGCCCAAGGTGGCGATCTGGTCCATCAGGGCCTTGTCCACCCGGCCCCAGCCATTGAGGTAACCCGCCAGCGCGGCCATCAGCACCATGCCGACCCAGAAGGCGGCTCGCCAGGCCAGGGCCTGGCGCGACAGCGACGAGGTCTTGAGAGGTGACATGACCATGCGGAGACTGCGCCGACCCAATGGCCTCAGCGTGCCAGGGTGTCCCAGCCCTCACCGCCCGGTCCGCCCACGGCGTTGCCCTCGGCGCTGCACAGGCCCCCGGGCAGGCCCACGCGGCGTGGCGCCGAGAAGTCCGACCAAAGGCCCTGGGCCGAGCGGGCGCTCAGGCGCACGAAGTAGGTGCGGCAGACCTGCAGATCGAGGCGGATCTCTGGCAGCGCCACCTCGATGTCCTGCAACAGCGACGCGAAGTCGGGCGCCGCACTCAGCTGCACGCGATAGCGCTCGCCGGCCTGGCCGCGCCAGAACAGACGTCGGCCATCGGCATCGTTCTGCAAGCCCGTTGGCGCGCTCGGCCGGGGCAGCAGCGTGACTGAACCGGCATCGCTGAAAGGCCCCCGTCGGGCGGGCGCTCCGGGCGTGGCCTGGAGGCTGGCCACGCGCCAGTGGTACTCGCCCTGCGCCTCGATGGGCAACTGAAAGTCGCAGCGCCCTTCTTGCCGCTGCTCTTGCACCTCACGACCGAAGGCCGGGTCGGGCGAAACCTGCAGCAGGTAGGCCTGCACGCCGGGCACCTCGGTGCACAGCCACCGCACCTGGCCCAGGGGCAAGACCTCGCCAGCCCTGGGCGAGCGCAGCAGGGGGGGCACCGGCGTGGCGCGCACCGACAGGGGCAGCGTGCGTTCATGGCCCATCAGGCCACCGCCGTCCACGGCGCGCAGGTGCAAGAGGTGTTCACCGTCGGGCAGGGCCGGCAGCAAGGCCAGCGGCTCGGCCACCGTTTGGTCCGACAACACCCGCGCGGGTGCGCTGGTGTCGCTCACCTGCACGCGGTAGCCCGTGGCGCCGGGCAGGGGCAGCAGGCGCAGCGCGTGGGGGAAACGCTCCACCGGGGCCAGGGCCGCCTCGGGCGCGGGCGGGGGCAGCAAGGGCACGGCGCGCGCGGATGGCGAAGCCGCAGGCAAGACCGCGCCGGTGCCGGCCGCCAGGGCCAGGGGCTGCGCCGCCGGCCCTTCGGCGAGCAGGGCCACCTGGCCCTCGATCACGTCGGTGCTCATGCTCAGCCCGTCGGCGCCCAGGGCCACGCCAAAGCGCGTGCCGCGCACACCGGTGACCGCGCGCGGCGTGCGCACATCGAACCGCGAGCCCGGCGCCAGGGGCTTCACGGTGGAGTCGACCCGACCGCGCTCGATGCCGATGCGCTGGTCGCGCACGCCGAGCTCGCCCGCCTCGCGCAGGCGCAAGAGCCGCAGCTGGGTGTTGCCTTGCAGGTGCAGGGTGGAGCCATCGCTCAGGCCAAGACCGGCGAAGCCGCCAGGCGCCACGCGCACCCGAGCGCCTTCGGCCAGCCGATCGCCCGGCTGTGCCGGGCGCGAGCCGTGGCCCTCGGCCACCTCCACGCCGCCCAGGGCGTACAGCACGGTGGCCGTCTGCGCCACGCCGCGCAGGCGATCGAGCGGCAGCTTCAGCCTCAGGCCCGGCGGCAGGCGCCGAGGGTCGCGCACGCCATTGAGGCGCTGCAGCAGGCGCCAGTCGTCGCGAGACTCGAGGTAGCGCTGCGAGACGCCATACAGCGTGTCGCCCGCGCGCACCTCGTAGGCCACCAGCGGCTCATGCGCCCAGGCCGTCGCCCAGGCCCCCATGGTGAGCGCGGCAAGCCACGCGGCCGCGCGCCTCACGCCGCCAACCACGGGGGCGTGGCGTCGTGGTTCGTGGTGTCGGCGGTGTCGGCCACCGCTTCCAGCCGGTAGCCCTGGCCATACACCGCCGTGAGGCGAAAGCCCCGCGCCGGGCGAAGGTTCAGCTTGCTGCGCAGCGCCGACACGTGCGTGTCCAGCGTGCGCGTGGGCACGTCCGCCGCCCGCCCCCAGACCTCTTCCGCGAGGTGGGCGCGCGAGAGCAGCCGGCCCAGTTGCGAGAACAGGCAGCGCGCCAGCTCGAATTCCTTTTGCTTGAGCTCGATGGGCTGGCCTTCAAAAGCGATGGTGCGCGCCACGAGGTCGAGCTCGTAGCCGCCCACGCGCAGGTGCGCCACGTCTTGCTGGGGGTAGCAACGCCGGATCAGTGCCTTCACCCGGGCGGTCAGCTCGCTCACCCGCGTGGGCTTGACCATGTAGTCGTCGGCCCCGCAGCCCAAGCCCTCGACCAGATCGCGCTCTTCGCTGCGGTTGGTCAGGAACAGAATGGGCATGGCGTGCTCGCAATTGGCGCGCACCCAGCGCACCACGTCGGGGCCGGCGATGTCGGGCAGCTGCCAGTCGACGATCAGCAGGTCATAGGTGTCGCGGCGCAATTCGCGCAACAAGGCCTGGCCGCTCTCGAAAACAGAGCAGTCATGGCCCATGGATCTCACGCAGCGTTGGATCAGGTCCAGCTGCGACGCGTCATCGTCCAGCGCGGCAAGGCGCATCTCTACTCCCTTGATGGGCCGTTGAACGGCCTCGTTCTGTCACCGCCGCACTGGGGCGCGGTGCTGTCGTGATGTGTGACAAACAACACCGGGGAGTATAGAAGCGCGCGACCTGTGGACACAGGTTCGCGCGCCATCCCCGACCTGCTGGCCAGGGCACTGAGATGGAGAGGAGACGCCCGTGGCGCGGCGCTCAGTCGTCTTCTTCGCCCGGCTGGTTGATGTCGAAGCGCTCCATGGCCACCAGCACCATGAGCAGGTCTTCTCGGCTGTCGTCGCGTCCCTGCAAGGTGGCGCGTGCCATGCGCAAGTCCAGTTCGGCCCTGGCCGTCTCGGCCCTGCTGCCGCCCAGGTGATGCGACAGGCAGGCGAGGGCCACCGCCTCATGGGCCTTCACGAAGTCCACCGAATCGTTCTCAAACTGCACGATCACGGCCCCAGGCGAGTCCGCCAGGATGGCGTCGCCCCAGGCCAAGGGCAGCGCCTGGATCATGGCCATGGCCTGACGACAGGCGCATTGCCGGGCGCTTCCATCGCTCAGACTGCCTTGCAGTCTGCCCAGGCAGGCCTCAAGCAGGCCCTGCAGGAAGGCGGCACGGTCGCGCACCTCGGGCCGGCGCAGCCCGGGCGTCGCGGCCAGGGGCAGCAGCAAGGCCATCACCAACTCGCCCGGCAGGATGCGCGTCGGCCATGGCAGCGTGACGATGGCGTGCACCAGATCGGCCATCCGCTCCCGCAGCGCCCAGCCCAGGCCTGGCACCTGGCTGCCACGAACCACCAGGCTCCCCAACCGGTACAGGCCGGCCAGCAGCAGCGGCATGCCCTGGTCGTGCCGCGGGGTTCTGCGCTCGGTCATCGCGCTCACCCACGCCATGCCGTCCGCCAGTGCCTGCTCGCTCGGGGAGGCCCACACCCAGGGGGGCAGCAGCTGCTGCAGATCCGCGCACGAGGGCAGCACCTCGTGCAGGCGCCGGCGTTGTGGGTCGGCCGGTGAGTGATCGATGAGGGCGCACCACTGCAGCAAAAGGCCCAGATCGGCGCGCGTCCATTCGATTGCCGAAGCGTCCCCCAGGAGGCGGCGCACATAGGCCAGGTCTTCAGCGCCCGGATCGAGTCGAGGCAACAGGTGGGTGAGCACCCATTGGCCAAGCGAATGTCGCTGGATCAAGGTCCGCCGAAGCGTCGAGCCCGGCGATTTCAGCACGCGAAGCAGCGCCTGGACCACCTGCACGCCGTGGTGCGGAGCCAGCCAGGGCAGGCTCAGGCAAATCGCTCGCAGGGTCCGTCGGCCCAGGTGGGTGGGCATGAATTCGCACAGGGTGTCCACCGCTGCCTGCACAGTCTCCGGCGAGGCCTTGGCGGACGGGTACACCGCCAGGTGCAGGCAGGCCCTGACCAGGACTTGCAGGAAAACGGCGTCTTCCCCGAAGCGCTCACGCAAGGCGGTGCATACCTGCCGCGCGATCGTCCAGGCGTTGTGGTCACTGTGGCCAAGCTCGGACAGGCGCTTGAAGAAGCACCTGATGTGAACGTCCAGCGCGCTGAGGTCCGCGTCGTCGTCGTCGAGCAGCGCCAGCCAAGCGCCCACTTCGATTTCCAGGTCGTCCAGAATGGCCTCGCGGTCCTCGGTGAACAGCCCCGACAGCACAGAAAAAAAGTCGGGGCTGGCGACGATCTGGGCCATCTGGAACAGCACGGCAAACCACCCACGCGGCATGTCATCGGGCTGTTGCACAAGGGCCCGCGCGTCCACCCATTGCAAGATGGCCTGCGCCTGGTCGCCGTCCAGCGGTCTGGGCAGCGCGTGCCAGCGCAGGGGCTGGGCACAGAGGTCGACGATCAACGAAATCCCCATCGTCTGGTCTCGCTTCTTTCCTCTGTCCGCCCAGAAGGACGCGGTCCACCAAGGGCTGCCCCAGACTTCGGCCGAGAGGCGGAAGATGCGCATGGTCGGCCAGCAGCGCGCGAAAAGTGCGCAAATCTCCTTCTCCAGCTCCGATGCGCCGGCGAAGCCTTGGCGAGCGTAGACGTTTCGCCCCCGCACCGCGGGCACGGCGCCCACCAGCAGCTCCAGCAGGTCGTGCACGTCCTCGTCGCTGCCGTGGCGCACGCACAGATTGGCCACGCAAAGGGCAAAGCCAAACGTGGCCTCGCACCACCCGGCCGCCGGCAACGCCCGCAACAGGTCGATCAACAGGGGCAGCTTGCCCAGCGCAGGCTGGATGAACTGCCAGGGCTGGCCGACGGGGAACAGAAGCAACTGGTTCCGGGCTCGCCCCGTCTCTCTGTTGGTGATCTCCGCGTGCCCTGCCTCGCACACCCAAAGCGCCGGCAGTGCCCTGGGGTCTTCCTGTAGCTGCGCCCAAGTCTTGTCGAGGTACGCCAGCTGCGCCGGCACCAGGGCGGCACCCGGCGCCAGCACGGCCTCCAGAAAATGCGCCAGGTCGCACACCGACCAGCCTTCCAGGTGCTGCTGCCCGAACGCCAGGATCTGGCCATCGCGGCTGCCCTTGTGCCGATTCCGCCCGGGCAAACGGTCCAGCAAGGCCTTGACCGCGCCTTTTTTGTGCACGCGGAACTCGGGCGAGGGCGAGGGCGAGGGCGACAAGGGGCTGGGGCTGCTCGGCGCGGGTCGCACCGTCGGGTCTGGGCGCAGGGCCTCGCACAGTTCGTGCAAGCCCCTGGCCTGCTCGCGCAGGGCCGCCTCGGTCGGGTCGATCCTCAGGAAGGGAGGCAAGAGGGGTGGCAAGGGAGGGGAAATGTCGTCTTGGTCGTCGGCAATCATGAAAAACTCGCTAAGTCAGGGCATGGAGAACGGGCACGCGGCCTGGGCCCCGGGCGACAGGCTCGGGCCCATGGGGATCAGTTCAGCGCGGGATCGGGCAAGGGATCGGCGCGATTCAGGCCTTGCAGCAGCCCGTCGCCCTGCTCGATCCAGGCGGTGATGCGCTCTTGCACGGCCTGCGGGCTGGCCTGCACCTCGTCGGGCAGCAGGTCCAGCACCAGGCCGATGGCGCCGCTGCCGGTGTGCAGCAGGGCGCTCGGGCCGATGAGGTCGCGCTCGTCTTGCCACCACACCCAGCCGGGGCCGCCCGTGTCCGAGGAAGCACCGAGCGCCGGCTCTTCCCAGGTGAGGTCTTGGTCCGGGTCGAGGCTGTCCTGGTTCACGCACCGGAAGAGGCGCACGCCCTGCCCCTCGGGCATGGGGCTCAGGAACACGTGGTCATTGCCCTGGGCACGGAACACCAGCAGGTCGGGGTCGTCGTTGGGACCGGCAAAGGGCCCGGTGTCTGGCACGGCCCAGTCGGGATGGGTGGCGAAGTGGGCCGCACAAAGCGGCCAGAGAGATGGGTTGGACATGGCGAAGCAAATGGCAATAGGTGGGCCCCAGTGGCCCTCCCATCGGTGCCGTTCGCCGCCCCCTTGCTGCGTGCCTGCCCCGCCGACGGCAGGCTTGGCGCCCTATGCGCCCCGATCGCCCCGGGGGCGATCAGCCCCGGATCGGACCCGGGGCCACCAGCAGGTCGATGGCCTCGCGCAGCTCGGCGGGCATGCTTTGGGCCCGCTGCACCAGGGGGTTGGCGCTGTAGCGCTGGCCCGCCGGCAGCAGGTGCACGCGCAGGCCCAGCATCTCCAGGCGCCCGCGCGTGTCCACCAGGTCGGCGTTGGTGCGCATGGCGCGCCCGTCCACCACCGTCACGGCGCCCTGCCCCACCACCTCCACGGCGGTGCCGCGCTCGATCACCAGCGCGGTGTTCTCGTCGATGCCCACGCCCAGCATGGTGGGCCACTGCGCCATGGCCGACAGCAGGCGACCGAGCCTTCCGCGCTCGGAGAAGTGCTGGTCAATGATGGCCCGCGCCACAAAGCCCAGGCCGATGTCCAGATCGGCCACTTCCTTTTCGGGCAGCCTGGTGGCTTCGCCCTGCGCCAGCATGTGGCGCGACATCACGGCCGCCCCCGCGCTGGTGCCGCCCATGCAGCAGCCGCGAAGGTGAAAGGCGATGTGCAGGGCCTTGAAGGCCTCGGTTTCCCAGATCAGGTCCATCAGGCGGCGCTGGTCGCCGCCCGAGATGAACAGGCCATCGGCCTCCAGGATGCGGTCGGTCACGGCCGCGCTGTTGGCCGCGTCGCGGTCGTCGATGGGAATGGGCGCGAAGTCGGCCACGCCCAGGTCGGCGAAGGCCTTGCCGTAGGTGTCCCAGGCCCATTCGGGGGTGCCGCTGGCGGCGCTGATCAGGCGGATGCGGGCGGAAGGCCCGCCGCTGAGTTCCAGAAAACGCCGCAGGATCACCTTGTCGTGCAGCCGGTCTTCCGCCCCGCCAATGATGACCAGCCGGCCGATGCGGCGCGCCTGGGCGGTGACGGGAAGGGCCGCGGAGGCGGCGGCGACGGACAACAAGGCGCGGCGGGACAACATGGCGGGCGAATTGTAGGCCGCCAGGTGTGACCAACCGTTTGACCGCCCCAGGCGGCGCACGGGCTTGGTGCCCGCCCGGGCCAGTTCGGTGCGCGAAGGCCGAACGGGGGCCACACCCATGCCCCTTGGCGGCGATTTCTGACGGGTTCGAGGGCAGCAACTCCTTGGCACGGAAGCTGCTTATCTCACCTTGAAATTCAAGTCACTTGAATTTTCTGAAGGTCTCTTAACCCGATCCCTTGATGAGGAAGCAGATGAAATTCGCGTTCAAACCACTCGCGCTGGCCGGCCTGGTGCTGGGCTCCACCCTCTCGCTGCTGGCCCCCGCCGCCAGTGCGGCCGACCTGCTGGCCACGGTCAAGCAGAAAAAAGAAATCGCGATCGGCACCGAGGCCCAGTTCGCGCCCTTCGAGTTCGTGAAGGACGGCAAGATCGTGGGCTACAGCGCCGACCTGCTTGACCTGGTGATGGCCGGCATGCCGGGCGTGGCGGCCAAGCGGCAAGACGTGCCCTTCCAGGCCATCCTGCCGGGCCTGGCGGCCAAGAAGTTCGACTTCATCGTCACCTCGGTCACCGTCACCAAGGAACGCGACGCCAAGTTCGCCTTCACCCTGCCCATTGCCGAGGCCACCGTGGCCCTGCTGCGCCGCACGGCCGATGGCGCCCTCAGCTCCCCCGCCCAGCTCAGCGGCAAGGTGGCCGGCTCGCAGGCCGGCTCGGCCCAGCTCAAGGTGCTGCGCGAGTACGACAAGAAGCTCAAGGACGAGGGCAAGCCCGGCCTGAAGGAGATCAAGGAATACGTCTCCTTCGACGAGGCCTACGCCGACCTGGCCGCCGGCCGCCTGGACGCGGTGGCGCAGTCCATGTCCAACCTGGGCCCGCTGGTGAAGAGCCGCCCCGACACCTTTGCCGTGGTGCAGCCCGCCATCGGCCCCAAGACCTACTACGCCTGGGTCGGCCGCAAAGACGCCGACAGCGCCTCGCTGGTGAAGTTCTTCAGCGACGGCATCGCCAAGGCCAACACCAGCGGCAAGATGGCCGAGCTGCAGCAGAAATGGTTCGGCTTCACCATGACCGTGCCCGCCGACCGCCTGCCCGCGCCGGAGATGTGATGCGCCGCCGCCCGTCAGCCCCAGAAACCCATATGCGGAGCGTGGTCCATGCCCTGGCTTGAACGATGGTTGGGATACGCCGGGCCGATTGGCCACGGCCTGCTGACGACGGCGGCCCTCTCGGCCGTGGCGATCGCCATGGGCTTTGCCGTGGCCCTCGCCCTGCACCTCACCCGCACCCGCGGCCCCTTGCCGGCACGGGGCCTGGTGGGGGTGTACGTGAGCTTTTTTCGCGGCACGCCGCTGCTGGTGCAGCTGCTGATGCTGTTTTACCTGCCGGCCGCCTTCGGCCTTGACCTGAACCCCTGGCTGGCCGCGGGCCTGGTGCTGGCCCTGAACTCGGCGGCCTTCCAGAGCGAGATCCTGCGCTCGGGCTTTGACGCCATCCCGGTGGCGCAGCTGGAAGCCGCCCGCGTCTTCGGCCTGAGCGAGCGCCAGATCTTTCGCCACATCCAGCTGCCGCAGGTGCTGCGCCTGACCTTCCCCGCCCTGGTGAACGAGGCGGTGGACATCATCAAGGGGTCTCCTCGTTTTCAGTGCAATAAGTGACGGTACGAAAAGCTAGCACTGGCGCGGAGGTGGTGTTGGTAGATCGTTGATTTCATTGACTTTCCTGTTCACTTTCAAATCTGCGATTCGTG
>NZ_JBFXCD010000032.1:0-18933 GCF_050182545.1 Hydrogenophaga sp.
GGGTTCTTGGGCGTGAACCGCACGACGGCGCGCAGGCCTCGCGGGCTGCGCTCGGCGTGGGCGTCCTCCATGAACACCGTGGCACCGTGCTGCTGGGCGATCTCCTGCACGATGGCCAGTCCCAGTCCTGAGCCGTCCACATTCGTGCCCAGCGCCCGGTAGAAGGGCTGCAGCACGAAGGCGCGTTCATTCTCGGGAATGCCGGGGCCGTTGTCCTCCACCTGCAAGACCTGCACGCCGCTGAACGGGTCCAGCAGCACGCGCGCCGTCACCACGCCGCCACGCCCCGTGTAGTTGATTGCGTTGTCCACCAGGTTGCGCACCATCTCCTGCAGGAGGATGGGGTTGCCGTCGATCAGGCAGTCCTCGGGCATTTCGTTCCGGCCCTCGAAGCCGAGGTCGATGCCATGCTCCATGGCGCGCGGCACCGACTCCTGCACCACACCGCGCACCAGCTTCGCCAGGTCGAGGCGCGCGCTGGGCAGCGTGCGACCCGTGGTTTCGGCGCGCGCCAGCGCCAGCAACTGGTTCACGGTGTGCGTGGCGCGCGCGCTGGATCGCGCAATCTGCTGCAGCGAGCCGCGGATCTCCACGGGGTCGGTTTCGCGCTGCGCCAGCTCGGCCTGCATGCGAAGACCGGCCAGGGGCGTCTTGAGCTGGTGCGCCGCATCCGCCAGAAAGCGCCGCTGGGTGGTGAGCGAGGCTTTCAGTCGCGTGAGCAGGTCGTTGATCGAGGACACCAGCGGCGCCACTTCCTGCGGGATGGCCGACTCCTCGATCGGGCTCAGGTCGTCGGGTTTGCGCGCGCGGATGCGCTGCTCCAGTTCGTTGAGCGGCCGGATGCCGCGCACCAGCGCCAGCCACACCAGCAAAACGGCCAGTGGCAGGATGACGAACTGCGGCACCATCACGCCCTTGATGATCTCGGCGGCCAGCGTCGAGCGCTTGCCGCGCGTCTCGGCCACCTGCATCAGCACCAGGCGCTCGGGGTCGTTGCGCGCCAGCCAGATGTAGGCCACGCGCACTTCGTCACCACGCACCATGTCGTCGCGCATCTGCACGATGCCCGGCGTGGGTGTCGAGTCGTCGCTGGGGCGGGGAAAGTCCGCCTCGCCGCTGATCACGGTCCCGCGCGAATCCAGCACCTGGTAGTAGACGAGGTCGCTGTCGTCGGCGCGCAGCAGATCGCGCGCCTGGGCGTTCAGGTTGAAGCTCACGTGACCCTCGTGCGCCTGCACAAACTGGGTGAGCGCCTGAAGGTTGAATTCGAGCGCGCGGTCGAACGGCTTGCTCGCGATGCCCTGCGCCACGAACCAGGTCAGCGCCAGCGACAGCGGCCACAGCAGCAGCAGCGGCGTGAGCATCCAGTCGAGGATTTCGCCGAACAGACTGCGTTGCTCGCGCTGGAACAGGCCAAACGACATCGGCCCGGGCCGACCCTCCAGGGGGGCGGGGCCCTCGCCGGACGTGCCGTCCTCAACCGGTGATTTTTTCAAGGCAGTAGCCCAGCCCGCGCACGGTGGCGATGCGGATCGGGCCTTTTTCGATCTTCTTGCGCAGGCGGTGGATGTAGACCTCGATGGCGTTGTTGCTCACCTCTTCGCCCCATTCGCAAAGCCGTTCGACCAGCTGGTCCTTGCTGACCAGGCGTCCGGCGCGCTGCAGCAGCACTTCGAGCAGGCCCAGCTCCCGGGCGGAGAGCTCGACCATCTTGCCGTCGATCGTTGCCACGCGACCGGCCTGGTCGTATTCCAGCGGGCCGTGGCGGATGGTGTTGGTGGTGCCCCCCATGCCCCGGCGCGTCAGGGCGCGCACCCGCGCTTCGAGCTCCTGCAGCGAGAAGGGCTTGGCCATGTAGTCGTCGGCGCCGTAGTCCAGCCCCTTGACGCGCTCTTCCACGCTGTCGGCCGCGGTGAGGATGAGCACCGGCATCGTGGAGCCACGCGAGCGCAGGCGCTTGAGCACCTCCAGGCCGTGCAGCCGGGGCAGGCCCAGATCGAGGATGAGCAGATCGAACTCGTTGTTCGTGAGCAGGGCGGCGTCGGCCTCGCTGCCGCTGGTGACGTGGTCTACGGCCGCGCCGGCTGCCCTCAGGCTGCGCAGGAGGCCGTCGGCCAGCACATGGTCGTCTTCGGCAATCAGGATGCGCATGGGATGTCTCCTCGGGCTGTTGGCACAGCGCCTGTTGTGGCAGATGGTTCCGCGCGCCGGGCGCCGGCGCCGCTCGATTTCATTTTAGGTCGCGCTGCGGGCGCCAGTGGCTTCCGATCCGTAGACCTCCAGCCCGAGCGCGACCACGGTGGCCACCGCATCACCGACCTGGGCGCGGAACTCGGCTTCGGCTTGCGCCACGGCCTGGCGGAAAGCCTCCAGCCACAGCAGGCCTGTGTCGGTGAAGACAATGCGTCGCGCGCGCGCATCACGGGGATCGGGCTCGCGCCGCACCAGGCCCCAGGCTTCGCATTGCGTGACCAGGTCGCCCATGGCCTGCTTGCTCATGCCGGCGTGCTGCGCCAGCTCCGTCAGGCGCGAGCCGTGCAGGCCCAGGTGGCGGGTGATGTGGATGTGTGCGGCGCCGACCTGCGCGCGCGCCGCCAGGTGCGACAGCGCCAGCGGGACGTTGGCGTCGTGCGCCATCAGGTGCAGCACGCGCTCGTCGAAGCGCCGCAGCGCCTGACCCATCAGGCGACCCAGGTGGCCGCCACGCCAGCGGTCGTCGGGTGACCTGTCGGGGGCGGCCGCAACGGGTTTGTCGTGCATGGTCAGATGGTAAGGCAAACTGACCAAATAATTGCCATGCGAGTTTCAACCCTCTTGTAAACTGCTGTTCAAGCATCCAGCCTGTACACATTCCCACAGGTCGTGCGATCCCCTACAACCCGCTCAGGAGCCCCTCATGGACGCAGCCGTCAAGAACAACCCCCTCAACAGCGAAAAAGCCAAGGCCCTGCAGGCCGCGCTGGCCCAGATCGAAAAGCAGTTCGGCAAGGGCACCATCATGCGGCTGGGCGAGGGCGAGGTGATCGAGGACATCCAGGTTGTCTCCACCGGTTCGCTGGGGCTGGACATCGCCCTGGGCGTGGGCGGCCTGCCGCGCGGCCGGGTGGTGGAAATCTACGGCCCGGAATCCTCGGGCAAGACCACACTGACGCTGCAGGTGATTGCCGAAATGCAAAAACTGGGTGGCCAGTGTGCCTTCGTCGACGCCGAACACGCGCTGGACATCCAGTACGCCCAGAAACTCGGCGTGGACCTGCAGGACCTGCTGATCTCCCAGCCCGACACCGGCGAGCAGGCGCTCGAAATCGTCGACAGCCTGGTGCGTTCCGGCGCGGTGGACCTGATCGTGGTCGACTCGGTGGCCGCGCTCACGCCCAAGGCCGAACTCGAAGGCGAGATGGGCGATTCGCTGCCCGGCCTGCAGGCGCGCCTGATGAGCCAGGCGCTGCGCAAGCTCACCGCCCACATCAAGAAGACCAACTGCATGGTCATCTTCATCAACCAGATCCGCATGAAGATCGGTGTCATGTTCGGCAGTCCCGAAACCACCACCGGCGGCAACGCACTCAAGTTCTACGCCTCCGTGCGCCTGGACATTCGCCGCACCGGCACCATCAAGAAGGGCGAGGACGCGATCGGCAACGAAACCAAGGTCAAGGTGGTGAAGAACAAGGTCTCGCCACCGTTCAAGACCGCCGAGTTCGACATCCTGTTTGGCGAGGGCATCAGCCGCGAGGGCGAGATCCTGGACCTGGGTGTGGCGCACCGGGTGGTGGAGAAGTCGGGCGCCTGGTATGCGTACAACGGGGAGAAGATCGGCCAGGGCCGCGACAACTCGCGCGAGTTCCTGCGCGAAAACACCGACCTGCGCATCGAAATCGAGAACAAGGTGCGCACCGAGCTGGGTGTGCCGCTGCTGCCAGTGGACGAAGCTCCCGCGCCGACCAAGGGGGGCAAGTCGGCCAAGGAAAAGGCCGCTGACAAGGCGGCCCGCGCCGAAAGTGCCACAGCAGGCGCGCCGGTGACCGAGTAAGGAATGGGCCCGTGCCACGCGCACGGGCACCGTTGCATGGGCTTTGACCAGATCTCCCTCAAGGGCCGCGCCCTGCGCCTGCTGGCCGGGCGCGAGCATTCGCGCGCCGAACTGCAGCGCAAGCTGAGCCCGCACGAGACCGAGCCGGGCGAACTGGCCCGGGCGCTCGACGAGCTGCAGGCCAAGGGCTTCATCAACGAGCAGCGCGTGCTGGAATCCGTGCTGCACCGGCGCGCCACGCGCCTGGGCGCGGCGCGCGTGCGTCAGGAGCTGCAGGCCAAGGGCCTCGACCCGCAGGCGGTGGCCGATGCGGTGGCCGGTCTGCAGGAGACCGAGGAGGCGCGGGCGCGCGAGGTCTGGCGCAGGAAGTTCGGGGCGCCCCCGCAGGACGTCGCCGAGCATGGTCGCCAGGTGCGGTTTCTGCTCGCGCGCGGCTTCAGCGCCACGGCCGTGCGGCGCGTCGTGCGCGGTGGTCCGGGCGACAGCGAAGACTGAGCGCGGCGTCAGCCGGCGGGTGTGCCCGTCGCGCGCGCCGCGCCGGGTGAGGCACCGGGCGTGCGCAGCATGCGCCAGGCCAGCCAGGCGCTGAACACCATGATGCCCGTGCCCAGCAGCGCCGCAGCCTGCAGGCCATCGACAAAGGCCGCGCGGGCGGTCTGGCGCAGGGCCTCGGCCAGTGGCGCGGGCAGACCCTGGGCCGCCTCCAGCGCGCCACCCAGCGTGGAGGTGCTGGCCAGAGCCTCGGCCGACAGCTCGGCCGGCATTCGACCCGCCATGCCATGGCGGTACAGGCTTGTGGCGAGACTGCCGAAGACCGCGATGCCCAGCGCACCCGACAGCTCCGAACTGGTCTCGGACAGCGCCGAGGCGGCACCCGCGCGTTCGGGCGGTGCCGAGCTGATGACGATGTCGTTGCCCAGCGCGAACACCGGTGCCATGCCCAGGCCCATGAGCACCATGCCGCCGATTAGCCAGGCCAGCCCGTGCGCACCGTCCACCAGCACCATGCCGGCAAATCCGGCGGCCGCCACAACGAGTCCGATCACGATGGTCCGGGGCGCGCCGAGGCGCTGCGCGATGGCGGGTGTGAACATGGAACCCGCGACGAACGACAGTGCCCAGGGCACCGTGCACAGGCCGGCGATCAAAGGCGACAGGCTCAGCACCAGCTGCAGGTGTTGCGAAACAAAGATGTAGACGCCGAACATGGCGAATGAGGTGAGCGCATAGGTGCAGATGGCCGCCGCGAAGCGGGGTTGGCCAAACAGCTTGAGGTCCAGCAGCGGGTAGGCAATGCGGCGCTGGCGGCGCACGAACGACACGCCCGCGAGCAGGCCCAGGGTGGCGGCGGCCCAGGTCGCTGCGCCGACATGCCCTTCGGCCACCTGCTTGAGCGCGAACACGCCCCCGAGCACCGCGGCCATTGACAGCGCCACGCTGCCAAGGTCCAGCCGACCTGCCTTCGGGTCGCGGTACTCGGGCAGCAGGAACGGGCCGACCGCCAGCAACAGCAGCATCACCGGCACGGCAGCCCAGAAAATCGCGGGCCACGCGAAATACTGCAGGATCACACCACCCACGAGCGGGCCGATGGCGCCGCCCACGGAATAGCTGGAAATCCAGATGCCGATGGCGATGCGACGTTCCCGCTCGTTGCGGAACATGTTGGAGATCAGCGAGAGCGTGGACGGTGCCAGCGTGGCCCCCGCGATGCCGAGCAGTGCGCGCGTGGCGATCAGAGCCTGCGCGGTGCTGGACAGTGCTGCGGCAACCGAGGCCGCCGCGAAGGCGGCCGCGCCGATCAGCAGCAACCGGCGTCGGCCGAGCTTGTCGCCCAGCGTGCCCATGGTGATCAGGAAGCCGGCCACCATGAAGCCGTAGATGTCGATGATCCAGAGCAATTGCGCGGCAGAGGGCGTGAGGTCGGCGCTGATCGCTGGCAAGGCCAGGTTCAGCACGGTCAGGTCCATCGCGTAGACCAGGCAGGGCAGCGCGATCACCGCCAGAGCCACCCATTCGCGGCGCGTTGCGCGCGCCGGGGCAAGGTCGTTCGGCGTTGCGTCAGTGGACATGGGGACTCCTTCTGGTTCGGCGGTAGACCACGCCGATACCTGCGCCGGCGCCATTCAGGCGTACGACGAATGAGCGCACCGGGTTTCGACAACCCGGCGCGGGCTTCAAAGCCCGAGCATGAGCTGCAGGTTTTGCACCGCCGCGCCGCTGGCGCCCTTGCCCAGGTTGTCCAGCCGTGCCACCACCACCGCCTGTCGGGCCTCCTCGTTGCCGAATACGCGGATTTCCAGCCGGTTGGTGTCGTTGAGCGCCAGCGCGTCGAGCTTGCCGCTCTCGGTCGCAGGCTCGACGCCCACCCATTCGCTGCCCGCATAGTGCTTCGCGTAGATCGCGTGCAGACTGGCAACCGTCGCATGCCCTGGCAGGGTATCCAGATGCAGGGGCAGTTGCACCAGCATGCCCTGCGCAAAGTTGCCAACGGAAGGCGTGAAGACAGGGCGTCGCGTCAGCCCGGTATAGGCCATGATTTCGGGGATGTGCTTGTGCTTGAGGCCCAGCGCGTACAGCTCGTAGGCTGGGGCTTCGCCCTTTTCGTAGGCCTCGATCATGGTGCGCCCACCTCCCGTGTAGCCGCTCACCGCAGGCAGGCAGACGGGGTGGTCGGCCGGCAGTGCGCCCGCGTCGATGAGCGGTCGCAGCAGGGCGATGGCGCCGCTGGCGTAGCACCCCGGGTTGGCGATGCGGCTGGCTTTGACCACGGCCTCGCGCTGGCCGGGAGCCAGCTCCGGGAAGCCGAACACCCAGCCCGGTGCCGTGCGGTGGGCGGTCGACGCGTCGATCACCTTGGGCTGTCTGCCCGGCAGGGCATCGATCATGGCGACGGACTCGCGCGCGGCGTCGTCGTGCAGGCAGAGGATGACCAGATCGACCTGCGCCATCAACTCGCGCTTGGCCGCCGGATCCTTGCGCCGCTCGGGGGCAATGCTGACCACCTCGACCTGCGGGATGCCGTGCAGGCGCTCACGGATCTGCAGTCCGGTGGTGCCCGCTTCGCCGTCGATGAATACCTTGGCCATGGCTGCTCCGCTTTGTCAGTAGGGATATGGGGCACACCTTCCGGCGCGAGTGGCTGCGCGTTTTTGGTGCGTTGCACCATGATACAGTCCCCGGTTGCTGTTTTCAGTGCCCTCCTAGCGGCCACCCCGGGTCGGCCGTCACTCTTTTACCTGTTCCTGAGAGAGACCTCATGAAGATCCATGAATACCAAGGCAAGGAAATCTTGCGCCAGTTTGGTGTGCCGGTGCCGCGTGGCATCGCGGCGTTTACGGTGCAGGAGGCGGTGGAAGCCGCACAGAAGCTGGGTGGACCGGTCTGGGTGGTCAAGGCCCAGATCCATGCCGGTGGTCGCGGCAAGGGCGGCGGTGTGAAAGTGGCAAAGTCGGTCGAAGACGTCAAGCGACTGGCCGGTGAAATCCTGGGCATGCAGCTCAAGACGCACCAGACCGGTCCGGAAGGCCAAAAGGTGCGCCGCCTGTATATCGAGGATGGTGCCGACATCAAGAATGAGCTGTACGTGTCCCTGGTTACCGACCGCGCAACCCAGAAGGTGGCGTTGATTGCTTCGAGCGAAGGTGGCATGGACATCGAGGAAGTCGCCCACGCCACGCCCGAGAAGATCATCACCGAGATGATCGACCCGCTGACCGGTATCACCGAAGCGCAGTCCCGCAAGGTCGCCACGGCCATCGGACTGACCGGCGCCTCCGTGGATCAGGCCGTGGACCTGTTTGCCAGGATCTACAAGTGCTACATGGACACCGATGCGTCCCTGGTGGAGATCAACCCGCTGAACTGCGACTCCAAGGGCAATCTGATCGCGCTGGACGCCAAGTTCAACTTCGACTCCAACGCGTTGTTTCGCCACCCCGAGATCGTGGCCTTCCGCGATCTGGACGAAGAAGACCCAGCCGAAATCGAGGCCTCCAAGTTCGACCTGGCCTACATCAGCCTGGACGGCAACATCGGCTGCCTGGTCAACGGGGCCGGCTTGGCCATGGCCACCATGGACACCATCAAGCTGTTCGGCGGTGAGCCCGCCAACTTTCTGGACGTGGGCGGTGGCGCCACGCCCGAGAAGGTCACCGAGGCTTTCAAGATCATGCTCAAGAACACCAAGGTCAAGGGCATCCTGGTCAACATCTTCGGCGGCATCATGAAGTGCGACACCATCGCCACTGGGGTCATCACCGCCTGCAAGGCGGTGAACCTGAGCGTGCCGCTGGTCGTGCGCATGAAGGGCACCAACGAAGAACTGGGCAAGAAGATGCTGGCCGAATCCGGCCTGCCAATCATCGCCGCCGACACCATGGCCGAAGCCGCGACCAAGATCGTCGCAGCCGTTAAGTAATGACCTTGGGGACAGAGCTTTCGCTTTGTCCCCGACTGACTAGGAAGAAACCATGTCGATTTACATCAACAAAGACACCAAGGTCATCACCCAGGGCATCACGGGCAAGACGGGCCAGTTCCACACTGAGAAGTGCCAGGAGTACGCCAACGGCAAGAACGCGTTCGTGGCGGGCGTGAACCCGAAAAAGGCGGGTGAGTCGATCTTCAACATCCCGATCTACGCCTCGGTGAAGGAAGCCGCCCAGCAGACCGGCGCCACCGTGTCGGTGATCTACGTGCCGCCCGCGGGCGCCGCCGCTGCGATCTGGGAAGCTGTCGAGGCCGACCTGGACCTGGCGGTCTGCATCACCGAGGGCATCCCGGTCAAAGACATGCTGGAAGTGCGCAACAGGATGAAGGCCAAGGAAGCCGCTGGCGGCAAGAAGACCCTGCTGCTGGGCCCCAACTGCCCGGGCCTGATCACGCCCGATGAGATCAAGATTGGCATCATGCCCGGCCACATCCATCGCAAGGGCCGCATCGGTGTGGTCTCGCGTTCGGGCACGCTGACCTATGAAGCCGTGGCCATGCTGACCGAAGTCGGCCTGGGCCAGTCCAGTGCCGTGGGCATCGGTGGTGACCCGATCAACGGCCTGAAGCACATCGACGTCATGAAGGCCTTCAACGACGACCCCGACACGGACGCGGTAATCATGATCGGCGAGATCGGCGGTCCGGACGAAGCGGAAGCCGCAATGTGGTGCAAGGCAAACATGAAGAAGCCAATCGTTGGCTTCATCGCGGGCGTGACCGCGCCCCCCGGCAAGCGCATGGGCCATGCTGGCGCGCTCATCTCGGGCGGCGCCGACACGGCCGATGCCAAGCTCGCCATCATGGAGGAGTGCGGCTTTGTCATCACGCGCAATCCGTCCGAGCTGGGCAAGCTGCTCAAGGCGCAACTCTGAGCGGGTGGGTGACTCCGTGAAAAGGGCAACGCTTGCGTTGCCTTTTTTCATGCCGACACGGGTATTGCGGCGCCAAGCCCACAAAGGCCCTTGCCGGGCCATGTGCGTCTGAAACAAAATGCTACATTTTCGGTGCAGGCGTTCGTCGCCTCACCATCGGTGCGCTTCTCTCTGACCTTCGGGCAGTTCGCGGCGACCAGCAGGCGAACCGACCCGGAGAATGCGCAACGTGTCCATGCACAAGTCGACCCCCCGCAAGGGCCCAGGCCGGATCTGGCGATCCGATGCCTTCATGGGCCTGCTGGTGGTGCTGGCTGTCTTTGCCTTGCACGCCGGGACCGACCTGTTCGCGGGGCTTGAACGCCGCTTCTATGACGTGGCGAGCACCGCCAGCAACCGCGCTCCCAGCGACCGCATCGCCATCATCGCCATCGACGACCAGAGCATTGCCAACATCGGTCGCTGGCCCTGGCCCCGCGAGGTCCATGCCGAGCTGATCGACCAGCTCGGCGCAGCCAAGGCCAAGACGGTGGCGCACACCGCTTTTTTCTTCGAACCGCAGACCGACCGCGGGTTGACTCAACTGCGCGAATTGCGCTCCATGCTGGAGAGTTCGGCACCGGGCGAGGCGCCGCTCTCTGATTTGGGCGAGATGTCTCGCCAGCGTCTGCGGGAATTCATCGGTGCAGCCGAGCAGACGCTGGACTCCGATGCGCGCCTCGTGGCCAGCATGGCGCGAGCAGGCAACGTGATCGTGCCCTCGGTGTTTGGCCTGGGTGAACCCACGGGCCGTCCTGACCAACCGCTGCCAGCCTTTGCCCAGCGCGGCGCGGTGGCCGATGACAGCGGTTTTGGCGTGCCGGCCTTGCGTATGCAGCAGCCGCTGGCGGCGATAGGCGAGGCGGCCCGGTTCGTGGGGCACCTCAACCAGGTCCCTGATGTGGATGGCTCGGTGCGCCAGGAGCCGTTGCTGGTGCAGTTCGACGGTTTCGCCGTGCCGTCCATGGGCCTGGTGACCGCGGCCCACAGCCTGAATCTGACACGCGACGACATCCGCCTGCTGCCGGGCGAGGGTGTTCTGCTGGGCCGCACGCTGATTCCCACAGATACCGCAGCGCGCACGCTGCCGCAGTTTTACGCCGATCGCGATGGGCGCCCCGCCTTCCCGGTCGATTCCTTCTACGACGTGATCTCGGGCCGTATTCCGGCCAGCAAATACGCCGACAAGATCGTAATCGTCGGCGCCACCGCGGCCGGCGTGGGCACGCTGTTCAACACCCCGGTGTCTGCGACGATGTCACCCGCCACCATCCTCGCGCACATCACATCGAGCATCCTCAGCGGGCATTTCATTGCCCAGCCGGCCTGGAGCGGCCTGGTGGTGCTGGCCGCGCTGGTGCTGGTGGTGGCCTACGTGGTGCTGGTCCTGCCGCGTCTGTCGGCCGCCGCCGCGGCCATGCTGACCGGTGCGTTGTTCCTGTTGTTGCTGGGTGCGGAGTACCAGTTGCTGGCCCAAGCAGCGATCTGGCTGCCCCTGGTGTTTCCGGTGGCACTGCTGCTGATCGGCCACCTGGCGCTCACCACCCGCCGCTTCCTCGTGACGGAGGCCGGCAAGCTGAAGTCCGACGAAGAGTCGGCCGAGACCAACCGCTTGATGGGCATGGCGCTGCAAAGCCAGGGCCAGCTTGACATGGCCTTCGACCGCCTGCGCCGCGTGCCACACAGTGAGGCCTTGATGGACAACCTCAGGCAACTGGCGCTGGACTTCGAGCGCAAGCGCCAGTTCAACAAGGCAGAAGCGGTGTATGAGCACATGGCGCGCTTCGACCGCACCGACACCGACGTGCAGGCACGCCTCAAGCGCGCCAGGAATCTGTCGGAAACCGTGGTCCTGGGGGGAGGATCGTCCCATCCAGGGGGCACGCTGCTGCTCACAGGCGGTGGCATCGAGAAGCCCATGCTGGGGCGCTACCAGGTCGAGAAGGAGTTGGGCAAGGGTGCGATGGGCGTGGTCTATCTGGGGCGCGACCCCAAGATCGGGCGCACCGTGGCCATCAAGACGTTGGCACTCAGCGCCGAGTTTGAGGGTGCCGAACTCGCGGACGCCCGCGAGCGCTTCTTCCGCGAGGCCGAGACCGCTGGGCGCCTGCAGCACCCGCACATCGTCACGATTTTCGACGCGGGTGAAGAGCATGACCTGGCCTACATCGCCATGGAATTCCTGCCAGGACAGGATTTGGTGGAGCACACGCGCTTGGGACAGTTGTTGCCGGTGGCCACGGTGCTGTCCATTGGCGAACGCGTGGCGCTGGCGCTGGACCATGCCCACCGGCAGCAGGTGGTGCACCGCGACATCAAACCGGCCAACGTCATGTACGACCCCGCCACCGACAGCGTCAAGGTCACCGACTTCGGCATTGCCCGCATCACCGGCTCCAGCAAGACCAAGACGGGCATGGTGCTGGGTACGCCCAGTTTCATGTCGCCCGAGCAGTTGGCCGGCCAGCGTGTGGACGGCCGCTCCGACCTCTATTCCCTGGGCGTCGCGCTGTTCCAGTTGCTCACCGGCGCATTGCCGTTGCGGGGCGATTCGCTGGCCTCGCTGATGTACCAGATCGCCAACGAGCCGGCGCCCGACGTGCGCACACTGCGCCCGGACTTGCCGCAGGAACTGGCCGATATACTGGGCAAGGCCCTCACCAAGTCGCCGGTCCAGCGGTACCAGACTGGGGAAGAGCTGGCGACCGATCTGCGCAACGTGCTCGCCATGGCAAGCGCGTCCGAAGCCCCTGAAAAGGCGGCCAGCCCGGCCGGGAGCGGTGATGAAAACGCATTGCTTGCCACTGTTGTCACGCCATCCCCGGCTCAGCGTGGCGTGCTCGAGAGCACCAGCCCCGATATCCGCTTATAAATCGAACAATATGATTTTTGAGTATTTTTGCTTAACGGATCCGGGCCTGGTGAGGGACAACAACGAGGACTCCGTCGCCCTCGATCCCGACAACCAGGTCGCTGTGCTCGCCGATGGCATGGGCGGCTACAACGCGGGCGAAGTCGCCAGTGCGATGGCCACCACCTTCATCAAGACGGAGTTGGGGCGCTGGATGTCCGAGGGCGGACATGAAGCCAGCGCGCGTGAGCTCAAGCGGGCGATGGAAATCTGCATCGACAACGCCAACCGCTCGATCTTCAACGCTGCCAACTCCAATGCGCAGTACGCCGGCATGGGCACTACTCTGGTGATGGGCGTGTTCCACGGCGCGCGCGCCATGATCGGCCATGTGGGCGACTCGCGCTGCTACCGCCTGCGCACTGGCAACTTCATGCAGATCACGCGCGATCACTCCCTGCTGCAGGAACAGATCGATGCCGGGCTCATTTCACTCGAGCAGGCGCAGTACGCCACCCACAAGAACCTGGTTACCCGCGCACTGGGTGTGGAAGACACCGTGTTGCTCGAAGTCAACGAGCACCGGGTCGAAGACGAGGACCTGTACCTGTTCTGCTCGGATGGCCTGAGCGACATGATGAGCGACGAGCGCATCGCCGCCATTCTGGTCACCGCGGGCACCCTTGAAGAAAAGGCCCATGCCCTGGTGGACGCTGCCAACGACGCCGGTGGACGCGACAATATTTCGGTGATACTGGCGTATGCTCGGTCCAAACCTGTGCGCAAGGGTCTGCTGTCGCGGATGCTGGGCAAGGGTTAGTGGCGCGTTTGCGGAAATCCAGAATTCAACTTACAGGTTCCAGAGGAGTCGGCCATGCCGAAAATGATCGTTTCCATCGACGGTGTCGTCATCAAGGAAGTGCAGCTCACCAAAGACCGCACCACGCTCGGCCGCCGTCCTTATAACGACATCGTCATCGACAACCTGGCGGTCAGTGGTGAACACGCCGTGATGCAAATGTCCGGCATGGACGTGTTTCTGGAGGATCTCAACAGCACCAACGGCACGTACGTCAACGGCAAGGCGATCAAGAAGCAGCAGTTGCAGAATGGCGACAGCGTCGAGATCGGCAAGTACAAGATCAAGTTCGTGCACGAGGGCGCCACAGACAGCTACGAGAAGACCACCGTCATCAACGCCGGTGCTGTGGTCGAGGCCGGTGATTCCCAGGGTGCTCCGCTGGGCGCCGCGGCGATCAAGGTCATGTCGGGCACGGCCGCCGGGCGCGAGGTTCCTCTGGTGAAGGTGGTCACCACCATTGGCAAACCCGGCGTGGCCGTGGCCGCCATCACCCGCCGCCCGCATGGCTACGTCGTCGCTCTCGTAGAAGGCACGCTCAAGCCCACCATCAACGGCAATGCCATCGGCACCGACGCCGTCAACCTGCACCACGGTGATCTGCTGGAGCTGGCAGGCACGCAGATGCAGTTTGTGCAGCACTGAGTGCAGCGCGGCCCTGAGGGGCTTGCCGGGCCTTGCGCCCGGTTGCAAAAATGCCAAATAAGTCCTTTCCCGGACTCTGCTGAACAGGTAGCCTTCGGCAGGCGGTTGCCGAGCAGTCCCAGGGGGACTGCGCAAGCGATCATGTTTCAAGTTCTCATGCGCTGGCAGTGCCAGCCATGCCATGCCAAAGCTGCCGATGCGGGTCCGTGTTCTGGGGTGTTCTGGGGCCATCTCCCAAGGTTGCCGCACCACTTCCTTCTTGCTGGACGACAACGTCCTCATTGACGCCGGCACCGGTGTGGGCGATCTGACCCTGGCCGAGATGGCCGGCGTCGACCATGTGCTGCTCACACACTCTCACCTCGACCACGTGGCCGCGTTGCCCCTCATGCTGGACGCGGTGGCGGCGCGCCGCATGGCAGCAGGCGCCGCACCGCTGCAGGTGCACGCCCTGCCCGGCACCATCGAGGCGCTGCGCAGCCACATCTTCAACAACCTGATCTGGCCCGACTTCTCCGCCATCCCGAGTGCTGAGGCTCCCCTCATGCGCTTCGTGCCCATCACCGTGGGCGAGGTGCTGCAGGTGGGTGGCAAGGCCATCGAGGTGCTGCCGGCCGTGCACACGGTGCCAGCGGTCGGGTTCGCCGCAGCGAGCGCGTCTGGCCATTGGGTATTCAGCGGTGACACCGGGCGCAACCCCGCGTTCTGGAAACGCATCAACCAACTGCCGGTCGCCTTGTTGGTGATCGAAACCGCGTTCAGCAACCGCGAGCACGAGCTTGCTCAGCGCAGCCTGCACCTGGCGCCGGGCACCCTGGCCCAGGAACTCGAGCAGATCGACCCAGGCAGCCGCTATCCGATCTACATCACCCACACCAAACCGGCGGAAACAGGCCTGATCATGGAAGAGATCCGCAGCTTCGACGAAGCGCCCCGCCGTGCGGAAAGCGTGCGCCACGACATCCGCTGGCTCAGCGCAGGACAGACCTTCGAACTCTGACAAAACGTGTCCGGTCAGGTGGGAGTGACAAAAAATGTCGGTCACATCCCGGCGCACCGGTCACCAAATGTCACTGGGAGAGGCTTAAACGTGAAATAGGCCGCAGAAAACAGGCCATTTCAGGTTGGCACGGCGTCTGCTGATAGGGAGGCGTCCTTAACCCAACCCTGTCTCTCAAGGAGTCCCCATGAAGCTCAAGCGTTCCCTGCAAAAAGGTTTCACCCTCATCGAACTGATGATCGTGGTGGCCATCATCGGTATTCTGGCTGCGGTTGCGCTGCCGGCTTATCAGGATTACACCAAGCGCGCCAAGATGTCGGAAGTGATTCTGGCGGCATCGGCTTGCCGTACCAGCATCACTGAGATTGTGCAGTCGAACACGGCAGTGTCGCTGCCCGATGGTGGCGATTGGGGTTGCGAAGCTTCTCAGCCGACCTCCACCTATGTGCAGGAAATTGCTACCAACGAAAACGGTGCTGTGCGCGTCACGTCGCGAAACATCGGCACCGGTGCGGATGGTACGGTTTTTCTCGTGCCGGATATCTCGAACGGTTCGATCACCCGTTGGGATTGTGGTGCAGGCAGCGTGCAGGACAAGTTCCTCCCCGGTTCGTGCCGCGTTCAAAACCTGGCCCCTGGTGGTACGTTTGCTGCTCAATAAGGGCCCGCGCACACTATTGAGCAAATGCTTTGCTCCGATTGTGGAAGAAGAAACGCCCCGCTGGGGCGTTTTTCATTGAGCGACACTTTGTCGGGGTTGGTCGCGCTGCTGTTCTTGTTCGGATGGCTGACGACCAGCCATGTATCACCATGGGTCAGTTGGCATGCCGAGCTGACCGTATTTGCGGCCGCTTTTTGCGTGGCATGGATGGCAGTTGCGCCAGCTGTGCGTCGCGGTGGAGCCCTGGCACTTGCCATGCCTCAAGCGACTTGGCCGCTGCTGGTCCTGGGTGTTTGTGCGGTCATTCAATTTGTTCTGGGGCAGATTGACTTCGGCGGTACGGCCTTAGCAGCACTTCTGTATGTACTGCTGGCGTTGGTCTCCATTGGCTTGGGCACGACGGCCACGGCAGGGATACGAGACCCGCATGCTGCCTTGTTCGCTCCTCGCCGAATCCAGGTGGACGAGTGGCTGGCCGGCTCAGTGATCGTGGTTGCCGTGTTGTCGGTTGGTGTCGGTCTTGCCCAGGTGCTGCAGGTTCTTGACGACTCCAGCTGGATTCTGCGCACGGTCGATTCACGCCGCGCAGCTGGCAATGTAGGGCAGCCCAACCATTTGGCGACATTGCTCGTCATGTCTGTAGCCAGCGCGGTCTACCTTTGTTCGATTGAGCGTCTGGGTCGCGGGGTAATGGCCCTGTGCCTCGGTTTCATGTTGCTGGCCCTGGTCGCTACCGGATCACGTTCGGGGGTACTTGGACTGACGCTGGTGGTGCTGTGGTGGATTTGGAAACAACCCGTAGTTACCCCCGGGATTACAAGGTGGTGGGTGTTCCCGTTCGTGATTGGTTTTGCGACCCTGTATTTGCTTTGGCCAAAACTTCTCGCGCTATACGACATGGCGGGCCATGGTGGCATTGCCCGCATTGCAGAGAGCACTGCCGATCCCCGGCTGACGGTCTGGCCACAACTGCTGGAGGCTGTAGGACAGCGCCCTTGGTTTGGTTGGGGAATCCGCGATACCGCAGAGGCGCACGCGGCAGTAGTTCATGCCTACGACCGCAGCCTGCCCCTGACCTACAGCCACAATCTGCTTATCGATCTGGCGATCTGGGTCGGCCTGCCTCTGACATTGTTGATGACCGTCGCGTCGTTGTATTGGTTGTGGTCGCGCGCACGCTCCATCGACGGACCAAAGGCCTGGTTTGGCTTGGCTGTTGCGCTTCCCCTTGGCTTGCATTCCATGCTCGAGTTCCCGTTTGCCTATGCGTACCTTCTAGCGCCAGCCATGGTCGGCATCGGGATGGTTGAGGGTGCGGTTCGTCCTGTGAGCGCATTGACCATCAATGCTCGCTTGGCGGCCGTTTTTCTGGCCACTTTTACTGCTCTGGCGGCTTGGACGGTGGTCGACTACGTCCGCGCCGAAGAGGACTTTCGGCTTGCCCGTTTTGAAATGTTGCGGATCGGGCCTGAAGGTCAAGCCGATAATCCCGCAAAGGTCTATCTCCTAACGCAATTGGAGGCGGTCAACGAGGCGGGTAGGCTGCAACTGAAGCCCGGCATGCGGCCCGAAGAAATTGAGACATTGAGGCGCGTCGCCGATCACTACGCATGGTCTGGTGCCCGATACCGCTATGTCACGGCGCTGGTCCTCAACGGTGAGACCGTCGAGGCATCGCGACAGATGCGCATCCTGCGCGCTCAGCATGGTAGTGAGCTGCACGACAAGCTGAAGCGCCAACTTGACGCAGAAGTCGCAGCCTATTCGCGGAGTACTGACTCCGTCTCGAATTGAGGAAGCGTCCATCGTCGAGCAAGACCGCCGTCGATTCAGCTGAATCCCTCATTTCCTTTCTACACTCCAGCTTGTTCGAAGACAGGAGAAAAAATTGACAGCAACGAGCTGGCGTTGGCGCATGAAGGCAGCAGGGACCCACATGGCCTTGAGTGCGGTGGTGATCGGGTTCATCGCACTGGGGATGTTTTATGTTTGGTATCCGGAACCCTTCCGGTCATTGTCCGGTGGGCTGAGCCTCTTCTTCTTGGTTGCGCTCGTGGACTTGGTGTTGGGGCCCGGGGCGACATTGGTTGTATCAAGCCCTGGTAAGTCGAAGCGCGAATGGCGCACTGACGTCGGGTTGATTGTTTTGATTCAGTTGGCCGCTCTGGCCTACGGAGTCTGGACGGTGTACCAAGCGCGCCCTGTCTTTCTGGCATTCGAAATCGATCGCTTTCGAGCGGTCCACGCCGTTGAGGTTCCGCTTGAACTGTTGGATCGCGCCCCGCCAGGCGCTCGGGTTCTGCCGCTCCTCGGGCCGGGCATGGTGGCCGTGCGCCCCTTCGTTGACGCGAAAGAGGAGGCTGATGCCACCATGGCCGCCTTGGGTGGCGTGCATCTGGGGGCACGCCCCGACCTCTGGATGGCCTACGAGGACTCGGTACCGCAGGTACTGGCAGTGGCGAGACCAGTGCGGGAACTGTTGGATCGAAGGTCGGATGCTCGGGAGGCCTGGGTTCGATCACCCGTGCTGGACAAGTTGAATCCCGATGAGGTCTTGCACCTGCCTCTGGTTGGACGGGCTTCTTTCTGGACCATCCTGCTCGACCGTCACAGCGCTCAACCGGTGGGCTATCTGCCGATCGATCCGTACGACCCGTGATGCTCACCCCGCCACAAACTCCCCACTTTTCCCCCCCCCGCTTCTCCACCAACCGCACCCCGCCCATCACCATCCCCCGGTCCACGGCCTTGCACATGTCGTAGATGGTGAGCAGCGCCACCGACACCGCTATATTAATCAAGGGCTTAGGTGTCTGTCGCCGGGCTTTCACGCCTCAAAAACTCGATTCTTGGTCAACGCAGTTGGACAAAACTTGGACAGCGACTGCTGCCAAGGAGTCGAAGGATAAACCAAGCTCCCCTATGTGGAGGTGCACCATCAACACGCGCAAGCGCACACTGCCTTGTGGATAGTCTCTATGGGAGGAGTGGCACCAACCTAGCGGTGGTCACCATAGGCTAGGCGTCCACCGTTCTGGCTTCTGAGCTATGCCAGCCAGCAACGCTTTAAACAGGTCACCTTCACCGGTTGAACCCGGCAGGAATTCCTGGGAGTTGAAGCGTTCCGCATCGATGTCGATGAGCTTTAGCAACTCAAGAATTTCGTCGCGGTGAACCTCCGACGTATCTTCATCCAAGGGCCTTCTAGTAAGGCGCACCATCAACTCAGGCAGAAGGCGAATCAGTGCGGCAAAGCCCGTAGTTCTACCTAGGATCATGCCTTTGTTGCGATCCCTTAATGCGCCGGGCCATCGCAGCTCGACTGCCCAAAAATACTCCCAAAGTACAAAGGTGTTGATTTCCACGCATAGGTGACCCGGGATTTCCATAGAACCTTGACCCACCCTTTGGGATGAACCTTGCGGTTCAGGATGTGGATAAGTTCTTTGGGGTCTTCTCCTTCTTGGGTACTGGTGTGG
>NZ_JBFXCD010000033.1:0-14350 GCF_050182545.1 Hydrogenophaga sp.
GGAGTGGACGCACCTCTGGTGTACCGGTTGTCACGCCAGTGGCATTGCCGGGTAGCTAAGTGCGGAAGAGATAACCGCTGAAAGCATCTAAGCGGGAAACTCGTTCCAAGATGAGATCTGCCGGGGGCTTGACCCCCCTGAAGAGTCGTTCAAGACCAGGACGTTGATAGGCTGGGTGTGGAAGCGCAGCAATGCGTTAAGCTAACCAGTACTAATTGCTCGTGAGGCTTGACCCTATAACTTTGATGAAAAGCATCAAAGTCAAATGTCATCCGACTGAAAGTCATTTATGCCCCGTGGAATCATTCAATGATCCACATCGTTGGCAGCAATCAAAAACAGCTGATTCAAAGCTCTATGAATTCGATCTGCTTGTGCGCCTGCACAAGCAGATCAACAAGTTATGCCTGACGACCATAGCGAGGTGGTCCCACTCCTTCCCATCCCGAACAGGACAGTGAAACGCCTTTGCGCCGATGATAGTGCGGGTTCCCGTGTGAAAGTAGGTCATCGTCAGGCTCTTACCCAGCCCCCAAACCCCCTCGTGCCTCCTGGTGCCTGGGGGTTTGGGCTTTCTGGGATGGGCTTCTGCCAAAAAGGCCATCCTCCCATGAATGGGGCAGGCTTCCTCGTTGTTGACAGCGGTCAGCGGTCAGCGATCAGCGATTGTGTCCCCGATTCTTGACAATGCTTGGTTGCGTTCCAGTTCGGACAGCAGATCTTCGAGCCATGCCAAACTCTTGGTTGGGTCGGCGAGTGCTTCGGTGGGTATGGCGCGCACAAAATAGTCGGTCCGTAACGTCCAGTCATGCAGGGAGTCAATGGATACCGATTGCAACTCCAGCAGCTTGAACTTGAGCAAGACCTTGAGTGCGTGCCTGCTGTGCTTCCCCGGGTTTTGAACGAATTGTTCTAGCCGGCTTCGCGACTTGGAAAGTGCCGCAGAGACATCCTGAAAGAGGGGGCCATGGCCCGGGATGACGATGGCAGGGTCGAGTTTCTCGATCAGGGTCAGAGTGTCCGCCACTTCATCAAAAGCCGAGATGCCTTCGAGTTCGGGAAACACGACGCCGAAACCGTTCTGCCACAAGGCGTCTGCCGACAGGAGGATGCGGTGCCGGGGCTGAAACAAGACAATGGAGTGTGGATCGTGACCCTTGGCGGCATGAACTTCCCATTCCAGGGGGCCAAGGCGCACTGAGGTGCCGGGGTGCAGCAAATCTTCATGAGTGAACTGCGGGCAAAACTGCCCTGTTGGCTCAAAGCTGAGTGCAACGGGATCCCACTCGGCGACAGAGGCGGCCTGCCCTGGTGGGATCAATGTCCTCAAGTGCGGATAGCTGGTCTGCAATGCGGCGTTGCCACCGCAGTGGTCACTGTGCAGGTGGGTGTTGAGCAAAAGGTCGAGGGGGCGTCCACCAAGCGCGTCCGCCACAAGTGCGACAGTCTGGTCAGCGTGAGACGAGTAGCCCGAGTCCACCAAGGCGGAGGGGCCGTTCCCTTGCACCAATACGTTGTTCGCTGAGAGCCAACCTCTTTCGATGCAGGTGACGCCCGCTTGAGCCAGAGCACGCGAGACTTCGTCACTCGGTGCCGATGACGGTGTGGTGGTCATGTGGCGCGTAGCAGATCCTGAATCGACGGAAATCAATGGGCTGCGGGTGCTCGCAGTGCTCGACGCAGGATCTTCCCGACATTGCTCTTGGGCAGTTCGTCACGGAACTCAATAAGTCTGGGCCGCTTGTAGCCGGTCAGATTGTGTTCGCAGTAGCGGCTCACGTCCTCTTCGCGCAAGGCAGGGTCTGACCGGACCACAAAGACCTTGACGGCCTCCCCTTGCTTGTCGTCGGCGACGCCGATGGCGGCGCACTCCAGGACGCCCGGGCACAGCGAGATGACGTTTTCCAGCTCACTGGGAAACACGTTGAAGCCGGATACCAGAATCATGTCCTTCTTGCGGTCGACGATGCGTGTGAAGCCCTGGGCATCCATCACACCCACGTCACCCGTGCGCATGAACCCATCGGCCGTGAAGGCCTGGGAAGTTTCTTCGGGCTGGTTGTAGTAGCCCGTCATGACGTTGGGCCCCTTGATGCAGATTTCACCCGTTTCACCCAGGGGCAGACTGCGACCTTCCTCGTCTTTGATGGCAATGTCGATGCCGGGCAGGGGCAAGCCGATGGTGCCGCTGAATTGTTCGGCCGTGACCGGGTTGTTGGTCCCGATGGCGCAGGTCTCGCTCATGCCCCAGCCTTCCACCATGGTGCAGCCAGTGACCGCCTTCCATTGGCGGGCCGTGCCCTCCGAGGCCGCCATACCGCCTGCCTGGGATAGTGCGAGGGATGAGAAATCCAGTTGCCTGAACTGCGGGTTCTGCAGCAGGGCGTTGAACAAGGTGTTGACCGCAGGCAACAAATGGAACGGCCGTCGCTTGAGCGTGGCCACGAACTGCGGGATGTCCCGGGGATTGGGTATCAGCGTCATGTGCGCGCCCCAGCGAATGGTGAGCAGGCTGAGCGTGAGCGCAAAGATGTGGTACAGCGGGAGCGCAGCGACGCCGTTGACGCCGCGCAGATCGCCGACGCGACGCAGTGCTGGCTGGAACCAGGCTTCGGCTTGCAGGATGGCCGCGATGACGTTGCGGTGGGTCAACACGGCGCCCTTGGACAGGCCTGTGGTGCCACCGGTGTACTGGAGAAAGGCGACCGAATCCAGGGCATGCGCGCCGGGCTTGAGATGCATGCCGGCGCCTTGGGTCAGCGCATGGCGGAAATCCACGATGGTGCGGGTGCCGAGCGGTCCATCGATGGGCAACTTGTAGGCGGGAACCATCCGGGCCAAATGGCGAACGGCGAAGGTGATCCAGCGGCCACGCCAGAACCCGAGCTGATCGCCCATGCTGGCCACCACCACATGCTCGACCGAGGTCTGGTCGATCACTTCTTCCAGTGTGCGGGCGAAATTCTCAAGGATGACGATGGCCTGGGCGCCTGAGTCCTTGAGCTGGTGCTCCAGCTCGCGAGCGGTGTACAGCGGGTTGACGTTGACCACTGTGTAGCCCGCGCGCACGATGGCGGCCATGGCAATCAGGAACTGCGGCACGTTGGGCAGCATCACGGCGACTCGCGCGCCCGGCACCAGGCCACGCCCTTGCAGCCAGGCGCCGAGTGCGGCGCTCAGCTCATCGAGCTCGCCATAGGTCATCCAGCTTTCCATGCAGACGCATACAGGCTGGCCTGCGTGCTGCTTGAAGGCTTCTTCGAGAAGGGCGGACAGCGAGTGGTAGCGCTCGGGCGCCACGTCGTGAGGAACACCTTCGGGATAATGGGCAAGCCAGGGGCGGGTCATGGGTGGGGAGGATGCGTGGATGGAAGATTCGACCATTCTGGCAAGACAGTGTGGCCATCGGTACCGGGCCAGCCCTAGGAGGCTGTCACGCAAAGCTCACGCGAAGGGCAGACGAGCCATCCCTCAGTCTGGCGTGGGGTCGCGTGCCAGTTCGGCGACCAGGGCGGCGCAGCAGTCTGCCTCCTGGTCATCGAACAGCGTTTGGATCCAGCGCGACTCGCGCTTGCTGATGCTCTCCAGGAAGTGCCGCGCATCGCCGAGCGAGGCAAAGGCGTCGAAACCGCTCTCCAGGAAGTGCTGCAAGGCGTCCAGTCCGGCCGCGCGGGCCGGGTTGCGCATCATGCGCAGGGCCATGCGCAGGGCTCGCATGCGCGTGAGGCGTTGCAGTTCCTGCCCCATGTGCTGCACGACGGCAAGCTGGCGCGCCCGCGCTTCTCGCTGGCCGGTTTGGCGCCAGGCCCGCGTGTAACGCAGGGCCGGTGGCTGCACCGCTTCCATTGCAAGCCAGTGCGTGGCGAGCTCGTGGTCCAGCACCTCGGTGAGTGCATGTGTTTCGGCCAGATCGACGGCCAGCTGGGCCACGGCCTGCGGAAACAGCCGCTCCAGCGCACCGGCAATGCGCGCGAACTGTGCGTCGCGCTGGGCAAAATCGTGCACACCGTACAGTTCTTCCAGAAAGAAACGCGTCGCCGGCGCATGGATGGGGTGTTGCAGAAAGTCGGCATAGGTGGCGCGGAAACGCGCCGCCTGCAACCGTTTGACCTCGTCCACCGCGCGAGCCAGCCCCGCGCTGCGGGCCTGTTCACGCAACCGGTTCACGCGGTCAAGGTGCGCGCGGATGAGATCGGCGGAGCTGGAGATCGGGCTCATGGGTTGCGCTGACTGGGCTGAGCGAACAGTCTACTGTTGTGCGTGCGCTCCGTGCGATAGTCGGCGCATGATCTCCGAAACCCGGGCCTGCATCGGGCGCTCAACCGAACTCCGCTCTTCGCGCCTGGCGCGGCTGCAGCAAGCACTGGTGCTGGGCGCGCTGGTCTTCACGCTCGCGTGGCTGGGATTCTGGTGGTCCCGGTCACCGGTCATTGCCGTGGTGGGTGTGGTGCTGTCGCTCGGTGGCTACGCGCTCGTGCTCGGGCTCGAAGGAGTGGCCGCGGCCTGGGTGAACCGCCAGGACCCCTCGCCACCTGCCGGCTGGCGCGGACTGGCTGGCGCCTGGTGGCAGGAAGTTCGGGTAGCGCCCGTGGTATTCGCCTGGCGCCAGCCGTTCCGATGGGCCAGCCTGCCGGACGACACCGAGCCCACCGAAGCGGACACGCCCGCCGTGGTGTTCGTCCACGGTTTCGTGTGCAACCGGGGCTTCTGGCTACCGTGGATGCGCCAGTTGCGCGCGCGGGGCATCCCCTATGTGTCGGTCAACCTGGAGCCGGTGTTCGGCGACATTGACGACTACATACCGCTGATCGAAGACGCGGTGCGCCGCGCGCACGAACTCACGGGACGCCCGCCGCTGCTGGTGTGTCACAGCATGGGCGGGCTCGCGGCGCGCGCCTGGAAGGCTGCGTCCCCCGGTGCGGCGGTGCATGCGGTGGTGACCATCGGTAGTCCCCACCGGGGCACCTGGCTCGGGCATTTCAGTCGCGTGGCCAATGGCCGGCAGATGCGGCTGGACGGTGGCTGGCTGCGGGCGCTGGAGGAGCGCGAGGCCCGGCATGCGCCCACGGGTGCCTACACAAACTTCGTCTGCTGGTACTCCAACGCCGACAACATCGTGTTCCCGGCGTCCACCGCCACATTGCCCGGCGCCGACAACCGGCTCGTGCCCGGCGCGGCCCACGTGGCCATGGCCTTTCAGCCGAGGGTGATGGACGAGTCGCTCGCGATGCTGGCATCGGCGGGCAGATCGCCGAGCGAGCGCACCGCCTCGTAGAGTGGCGCGAAGTCGGGCGCGGTCAGTTCGAACAGCTGCTCGAAGCTGTCGATCACGAAATAGGTGGCCTGGTAGTCGTCGATCTTGTAGCGCGTGCGCATGCAGCGCAGCAGGTCGAGGGCGATGCGCTTTGTGCGTGGGCTGGTGACGCTGTGCCGCAGTTCCCCCGACGAGCTCAGGATGCCTGCCCCGTAGGCGCGCAGCCCGTCGGGTTGGCGGATCAGGCCGAACTCGATCGTGTACCAGTACAGGCGGGAGAGCAGCTCGCCCGCGCCCAGGTCGTGCGCCTTGAGACCGCCCGCACCGTAGCGCTGCACGTAGTCGGCGAACACCGGGTTGAACAGCAGCGGCACATGGCCGAACAGGTCGTGGAACACGTCGGGCTCGACGATGTAGTCGAATTCAGCGGGTGTACGGATCCAGTCCGTGACCGGAAAGCGCCGGTGTGCCAAAAGGTCAAAGAACGGGCGTTCGGGGATCAGGCCGGGCACCGCCACGAGTTCCCAGCCCGTTGCAGGCCGCAGGCGCTCGTTGATTTCGTCGAAGCGCGGTATGCGGTCGCTCACGCCCAGCGAGGGCAGTGCGTCGATGAAGGCCTGGGCGGCCAGCCCCGGCAGCAGCGCGCTCTGGCGTTCGTGGAGCCGGCGGTAGGTGTCGTGGTCCGCGTCCGTATAGGCGGCCCAGTTCTGTGGGCACGTGTAGTCGTCACGGGCGCGTGAATAGTCGCCGCGCGGTGGGCGCTCGCTGGCGCCATAGACAACAGGTTCAACGGCCATGTTGGGCTCCCTCAGGCCTTGAGCACGCCGCGGCGGACCTGATCCAGCTCCATCGTCTCGAACAGCGCCTTGAAGTTGCCTTCGCCGAAACCCTGGTTGCCCTTGCGCTGGATGAACTCGAAGAAGATCGGTCCGAGCTGGTTCTCGCTGAAGATCTGCAGCAGCAGTTCGCCAGGCGTGCCGTCGACCAGGATGTTGCGCTGCTTCAGCGCCTCCAGGTCTTCGCCATGGTTCGGGATGCGCCGGGGCAGCAACTCGTAGTAGGTCTCGCTGGTGTTGAGCAACTTCACACCGCTGAGCTCCAGCGCATCCACCGTGTCATAGAGGTTGGTTGAGCCCATGGCGATGTGCTGAATGCCCTCGCCGTGGTAGCGATCCAGGTACTCCTGGATCTGGCCCGACTTCTCGTTGCCTTCCTCGTTGATCGGGATGCGGATCTTGCCGCACGGGCTGGTCATGGCCTTGCTCTTCACGCCCGTGGCCTGGCCTTCGATGTCGAAATAGCGCACCTCGCGGAAATTGAACAGCCGCTCGTAGAAGCCGGCCCACTCCTCCATGCGTCCGCGGTGCACGTTGTGGGTGAGGTGGTCGATGTAGGTCAGGCCATGGCCCGCGGGGTTGAGCTCGGCGCCCGGCAGGGGCTCGAAGTCCACGTCGAAGAAGCCGATGTTGCCGATGTCACCGTCTTTCGCGCCGTTCTTGCCACGCCAGCGGTCGATGAAATAGATGATGGAGTCGCCAATGCCCTTGATCGCCGGGATGTTCAGCTCTCCGGGGCCGGCCGATTGCGCATAGCCCCAGGCACCGAGCGCGATGGCGCGTTCGTACGCGGCCTTGGCGTCCTGCACGCGGAAGGCGATGGCACAGACGCTGGGCCCGTGCAGGCGTGCAAAGCGCTGCGCGAAGCTGTCGGGCTCGGCGTTGATGATGAAGTTGATCTCGCCCTGACGGTACAGAGTCACGGCCTTGTGGCGATGTTTCGCGATGGCCTTGAAACCCATGCGCTCGAACAGTGCGCCCATGGCCACGGGATCGGGCGCGGCGTACTCAATGAACTCGAAACCATCGGTGCCCATGGGGTTCTCCCAGGCGGTGGTGGCAGTCTGGGCCGCAGTGGGCAGGGGTGTGTTCATGGCTGTCTCCGTTGGCGTGAAGTGGGATGCGCCACTGTATCGGCGCAGGGTGGCACGATTCCGGCGTTTTGGGGCGCCCCACTTGTCCTGATTGCAGGAAATCTGCAAAATTCGGCTGATGCAAGCATTGGACAAGCTGGATCGACACATTTTGCGCAGCCTGCAGGCCGACGGGCGCGCCACCTACGACCAGATCGCAGAGGCAGTCGGCCTGTCTGCCAGCGCGGTATTGCGCCGCGTGCGTCGTCTGGAAGACGCCCACGTGATCGAGCGCTACGTGGCGCTGGTGCGCCCGGAGGCGGTGGGCCTGGGGCTGACGGCCTATGTCAACGTGCGGCTGGAAAAACATGCCGAGAGCGCCAAGCGCAACCCGATGGACCAGTTCCGCGCCAGCGTGCTGGCCTGGCCCGAAGTGGTGGAATGTGTGGCGCTCACCGGCGAAATGGACTTCCAGCTGCGGCTGCTGGTGTCGGACATGGCGGCCTATTCGCGCTTCATGATGGACACCTTGCTCAAGCACCCCAGCGTGCAGGACTGCAAGACCAGTTTTGTGATGGACAGGGTCAAAAGCACTACCGCGCTGCCACTGTGAGGCTCCACGTGGGCCCGTCCGTCGGGCTGAGCCCTGTTTAGGGATGCCAGTCCTTGTCGATATAGGGATAACCCGTACATTCCTTGCCATGGTCGATCCCACCCGCTGGTTCAAGTCGCTGCCCCTGCAGGCGCAGGCCGTGGCGCGCGCGGCCTCGTCCGCGCCACCGGCCAAGCCGAATCCGTCCAGCTCCGTGGTGGTCCCCATCCGTTCGATCGGCCCGGGCCAGATTGACCGCATCGAGAACCACTTGCTGGAACTCGATGCACACGACCGCTACCTGCGCTTCGGCTACGCGGCCAATGACGAGCAGATCCGGCGCTACGTGGCACAGCTGAATTTCGAGCGCGACGAGCTCTTCGGCATCTTCAACCGGCGGCTCGAACTCATCGCCATGGCCCACCTGGCCTTTTCAATCGACCCACAGTACACCAGCTGCGCCGAGTTCGGCGTGTCGGTCTCGAAGGCGGCCCGGGGGCGCGGTTACGGCAGCCGGCTGTTCGAGCGCGCCGTCATGCACGCGCGCAACGAAGGCGTGCAGATGCTGTTCATCCACGCGCTGTCCGAGAACACCGCCATGCTGCGCATCGCGCGCAATGCCGGCGCGGTCATCGAGCGCGATGGTTCCGAGTCCGAGGCGCACCTGCGCCTGCCCCCGGCGGATTTCGATTCGCGCGTGACCGAGATGGTCAACGAGAGGGTGGCCATCACCGACTACCACCTCAAAGCCCAGGCCCGGCAGTTCTGGGGCATTCTGGCGATGCTGCAGGACATCCGCCAGGGCGTGCGCGAAGCGCGCGAACGCGCACGCGGCTGAGCGCAACCCGAGGCACCAGGGCGGCCGCGGCTTTGCGTCCGGAGGCGGGCTTGCGGTATCCTTTCGCACCGTTACAACCTCCCTCCCTCCTCAGTGGCCGAATCCCCTCCCAGCGGTGGACCGCAGCGCAGCCTGCGTCAAGCTGACAAACGTGGTTTCCTGCAAAAGCTCGCGGAGTTCATCCATCCCGGCCCGGATTCCAAGGACGAGCTGATCGAGACCCTCGCAGAAGCCGAGGACAACGACATCATCAACGCCGAGTCGCGCGTGATGCTCGAAGGCGTGATTCGCATCGCCGACATGAGCGCCGGCGACGTCATGGTGGCCGCGCCGCGCATGGACGTGCTCGACATCGACGCGCCGTACGACGAACTGCTGCACCTGGTCATCGACACCGCGCACTCGCGCTTTCCCGTGTTCGAGGGCGAGCGCGAGAACATCATCGGCATCCTGCTGGCCAAGGACCTGCTCAAGCTGCAGCGCGCGCCCGAACTCAACATCCGCGCGCTGCTGCGCCCGGCCACCTTCGTGCCCGAGAGCAAGGGCCTCAACGACCTGTTGCGCGAGTTCCGTGGCAACCGCAACCACCTTGCCATTGTGATCGACGAGTTCGGCCGCGTGGCCGGGCTGATCACCATCGAGGACGTGCTCGAAGAGATCGTGGGCGAGATCGAGGACGAATTCGACGTGGTCGAGGACGACGGCGACATCTTCGCCCTGGCCGACAGCACCTGGCGCGTGAGTGGCGATACGCCCATAGAGCGCATCAACGAGTCCTTCGGCCTGACGCTGTCCGAGGACGACTTCGACACCATTGGCGGCATGATCGCCCACGCCATGGGCCACGTGCCCCGGCGCGGCGAGGTGCACGAACTCGAAGGCTTGCGGTTCACCGTGCTGCATTCCAAGGGCGGCGCGGTGAAGTGGTTCAAGGTCATGCCCGTGCCGGGCGAGGCCTGAGGCAGAGCCCGCCCATGCGCAGCCTGTTCGGGTCACTGCACACGCCGTCGAGCTTCAACCCCATGAGCCGCCGCCCCCCCGGGCGCGCGGCGCGCGGCAGCGGCTTTGTCTGGTGGCTGGTGTGCCTGTTGGGTGGCGCGCTGCAGGCTGCATCCATCGCCTGGCCCCTGCCCGAATGGACCTTGCCGGGCACCGCGCCGGGCCAGCCCAGTGGTGGCTGGCAGATTGCCTCGCTGGCCCTGCTGGTGCTGGCCCTGCAATACGCCACGCGCGTGGGCCAGGCGGTCTGGCGGGGTTGGGTGTTTGCCACCGTCTGGCTGGCCGGCACCTTCTGGTGGCTGTTCATTTCGCTGCACACCTATGGCGGCCTGCCGGCCTGGCTGGCCGTGCTGGCGGTGTTCGCGCTGGCCGGTTTCCTCGCCATCTATTACGCGGTGGCCGTGGGCTTCCTGTGCGCCTGGGCGCCGGTCTCGCGCACCGCGCAGGCCCTGATGTTTGCCTCGGTCTGGACGCTGGCCGAACTGGCGCGCGGCCACTGGTTCACCGGCTTCCCTTGGGGGGCCGGCGGCTACGCGCAGGTGGATCTGATGGCGCCCTGGGCGCCGCTGGTCGGGGTGTATGGCATGGGCTTCCTGGCGGCGGTGCTGGCCTATACGCTGGCCTCGCTCGTGTCCGGGGCATGGCGGCGCTTCAGCGCCTGGATGCTGTCGCCGGTCAGTCGCCCAGCGAGCCGCACGGCGGCGGGATCGCGCATGGCCGCGCCCATGCCGCGCGTGCAGGCCCGTCTGGTGCCCGGCCTGTCCGACGGCTGGCCCGGCGCCCTGCGCGCGCTGGCGCTGCTGCTGGTGGTGGGTGCGCTGCTGACCAGCCTGCTGGGTGGTGGCGCGGCGTGGCGCGGGCTGGGCCAGCGCAGCACGGCCACCGCCGGGGAACTGCGCGTCTGGCTGCTGCAGGGCAACATCCCGCAGGATCAGAAGTTTGAACCCGGCACCGGCGTGGCCCAGGCGCTGGCCTGGTACCCGCAACAGATCGCTGCCGCCGTGCAGGCCGCGCGTGGCAGCGCCACCGGGCCGCAACTGGTGGTGGCGCCCGAGACCGCCGTGCCCTTGCTGCCCGGGCAGCTTGGCGCCGATTTCTGGCAGCCCCTGCTGGGCGATCTGGCCCAGCAACCAGCCGGCACCGGCGTAAGCACCCTGCTGGGCCTGCCGCTGGGCAGTCTGGAGCAGGGCTACACCAATTCCGTCTGGGGGATCACCTCTGGAGCCGCCGCCCGCCTGCAGGGCCAGACCCGTCTGGACACGCCGGACAACGGCCTGTTCCGCTACGACAAGCACCACCTCGTGCCTTTCGGCGAGTTCATCCCGCCGCTGTTCCGCTGGTTCACCGACCTCATGAAGATCCCGCTCGGCGACTTCAAGCGCGGCGCCCTGGCGCAGCCGGCCTGGGCCGTGGCGGGGCAGCGCATCGCGCCCAACATCTGCTACGAGGACCTGTTCGGCGAAGAGCTCGCGGCCTCCTTCCGCGACCCCACCGCCGCACCCACGGTGCTGGTCAACCTGAGCAACATCGCCTGGTTCGGCGACAGCATCGCGATCGACCAGCACCTGCACATCTCGCGCCTGCGCGCGATCGAGCTCGGGCGGCCCATGCTGCGGGCCACCAACACGGGCGCCACCGCCGTCATCGACCACCAGGGCCGGGTCACGCACGAACTGCCGCGCCTCACGCGCGGCCGACTCGAGGCGGTGGTGCAGGGCCGCAGCGGCCTCACGCCCTATGCCCGGTGGACGGCGCGCTGGGGCCTCATGCCCCTCTGGGTGGGCAGCCTGGTGCTTGTGCTGCTCATCGCCTCGACGCGCAACTTCGGGCGGCGCGGCGGGCGCACCCGGCGGCGCTGACGTCGACTGCCATTCGCGCGCCGCAGTGGCGGTGGCGAACGGCTGAGAAGTCCGTCATGAATCCCTCATGAATGCCTCATGGCAGGGCACCCGGGCACGGCTACAAAGGTTGTCGCCCACAGCCTTTCGGGAACCCACCGATGCCATCCACCCTTCCTTTCGACCACCCGTCCCTGGTGCTGGGGCACGTGGTCAACACCGAACTGCTTGCATTGCTCGAAAAGTTGGGTGCCCTGCAGGCAAAGAGCGATGCGGCGTTCGACAAGATGAACTCGTTCATCGCCCTGCGGCGCGGCCTGAGCATGACGATCAACGAGATGGTCGGGCTGGGCGTCGACATCGCGGAGCTCAAGGCGCGCATGGGCGATCTGGATCAGCGGGTGAGCGACGCGGCGCGTGACTACATGGTCACGCGGGTGGCCAATGACAGCGCGGCGCAGAAGATCCGTGAAGACATGGGTGTGATCGACAGCGCGTCGGGACTGGAGAGTCCGCTGGATCTGACGGGCGTGCAGGTTGCACGCCTGCCCCTGGGCGCCGACTCGATCCGCATGGACGTGCAGTACTTCTCCTACGGCAGCAACGACGACACCACGGCGAGCGCCCTGTCGGGCATCGAGAACGCCATTCGCGAATCGGTCTCGTCCATGGGCCCGAACGCGCGGGAGATCGCCCGCACCGCCGGCGCCCAGATCGAACAGCAGCGCAAGCACCACAACGTCAGTGGCACGCTGGTGATCACCGCCAGCTGCACCCACCGCGAGACGGCCGTGCTCGATCCCCTGAACATCGACGTGGACCGGGCCATCGAGATCTGGAACCGCATGCATGGCACGGGCGCCGACGCGCTCGGCGCCACCGGCCTCAAGGCGATGCAGACCGCGGCGAAGGCCCCCTCGGGATCGGGCGACAAGAGCATGACGCTTCTGGTGGGCGCCCATTACGGCTCCAGCTTCGTCGGCATGGTGCACATGGTGAACCAGGAGATGGCCGGGACCGGTCTGCTGGCTGGACAGGAGGAAGCCCTGCAGGAGCAAATGCGCCTGGGCGGCTGGCTGCAGGCCGCTGCCGGTGGCTTCGGCGTGGACGAGTCGGTGGTCGACAACGTGCGCAAGTTGCTGAGCACACAGAGCGTGTCCACCCACGCCAACGTCATCGCCCTCGGCGTGGTGCCCACGTTCAGCTCCGCCCAGTTGCAGATGGGCGTGGCCAAGGTGCTGGACGACCAGTCGCGGCGCATGGGCTCGCAGGCCGAGGTGGCGCATGGCCTGGGCGGCGACGGATTGCGCACGGTGCAGTCGGGTGCCGATGCGGCGCTCAAGGGCAGCCACCTGATGGCCATGCAGGGCGGCATGATGCAGAACCTGATCCAGGGCCTGGGCAAGATCGACCAGGGGGCCAACCGGGTCATGGACCTCAACAGCCTGATGAACGCGTTCACCAACTACCTCGAACAGGTGCGCCAGCCGACGGCAGCGGGCGTGCCGGTGAGTTTCCTGTTCCGCAAGATCACCCGGGCGCAGCTGGCGCGCCTGTGGCTGGACAAGTACTACCCGTCGACGCCGTCGCCGACGATCAATACCGGCAACTGAAACCGCCGCGCGCCGCGGGCGCGCCGTGCAGGGGTGGCGCGCCCGTAAAATCAAAGGCTTGCACGGGGGATGGGTCCATCCCCCGTGCCCCTTTGTCGCCACCTCCCGGCCGCGCCGGCCAGCCCCATGTTGACCTTCCAGCACATCATCCTGACCTTGCAGTCCTACTGGGACAAGCAGGGCTGCGCCCTGCTCCAGCCCTACGACATGGAAGTCGGCGCCGGCACCAGCCACACCGCCACCTTCCTGCGCGCGCTCGGCCCCGAGCCCTGGAAGGCCGCCTACGTGCAGCCCAGCCGCCGCCCCAAGGACGGCCGCTACGGAGAGAACCCCAACCGCCTGCAGCACTACTACCAGTACCAGGTGGTGCTCAAGCCCGCGCCCAGCAACATCCTGGAGCTTTACCTCGGCTCGCTCGAAGCGCTGGGCTTCGACCTGAAGAAGAACGACATCCGCTTCGTGGAAGACGACTGGGAGAACCCCACGCTGGGCGCCTGGGGCCTGGGCTGGGAAGTGTGGCTCAACGGCATGGAGGTGACCCAGTTCACCTACTTCCAGCAGGTCGGCGGCATCGACTGCAAGCCCATCACCGGCGAAATCACTTACGGCCTGGAGCGTCTGGCCATGTACCTGCAGGGCGTGGACAACGTCTACAACCTGAAGTGGACCGACACGCTGAGCTATGGCGACGTGTACCTGCAGAACGAGAAGGAGCAGTCGGCCTACAACTTCGAGCACAGCGACGCCGACTTCCTCTTCACCGCCTTCAACGCGCACGAGAAGCAGGCGAAGCACCTGATGGAGCAGCAGCTCGCGTTGCCCGCTTACGAGCAAGTGCTCAAGGCCGCCCACACGTTCAACCTGCTGGACGCGCGCGGCGCCATCAGCGTGACCGAGCGCGCCGCCTACATCGGCCGCATCCGCAACCTTGCCCGCGGCGTCGCGCAGAGCTACTACGACAGCCGCGAGCGCCTGGGCTTCCCCATGGCGCCGCGCGAGTGGGTGGAACAGATGGCGAAGAAGGCCGCGTGAGAAGAAGCGAAAAAGAAAAATGACCGCACAGAACCTGCTCGTTGAACTGTTTGTTGAAGAACTGCCGCCCAAGGCGCTGAAGAAGCTGGGCGATGCCTTCGCCACGGTGCTGGCCGACCAGCTCAGGGCCCAGGGCCTTGCGCCGGCCGATGCGGTGGTGACCGTCATGTTGTCCGCCACCTGTTTGCGCGGGACCGGATTGCGCAGCGCCGTCACCACCACCGCCTCATACTGAAAAAATTCCGCCGAACGGTAGCTCCGCGGCTGCTCCGCCA
>NZ_JBFXCD010000034.1:0-8395 GCF_050182545.1 Hydrogenophaga sp.
ACCTTCCCTCGACATTGCGCTGAGCAAGCTCGACAAGGCCTTGCTCAACATCCTGGTGAAGGACGGCCGCGCCTCGTTCGCCGACATCGCGCGCCAGCTCGGCATTTCGCGCGCGCACGCCCGTTCGCGCGTGCAGGGGCTGCAGGCCAGCGGCGTGATCGAGCTGTTCGCCGCGGTGATCAACCCCGAGAAGCTGGGGCAGGTGAACTCGACCTTCCTCGACATCGTGGTCGCGCCCGCGGCGATCGGGCGCATCGCGCAGGAACTGGCCGACTGCGCGGAGGTGGTGAGCCTGTACATCATGAGCGACCTCAAGAGCCTGCACGTGCACGCGCTCACCGAGAGCCCCGAGGCCTTTGAAGGCTTCGTGCGGCGCCACATCTTCAACCGCCCCGAGATCCTTTCGGTGGACTGCAAGACCCTGCTCACACGGGTGAAGAACCGGCGCGGCGGCGCGCGTTTGTAAACCCGCCCGGATTGGTGCGCGCGCACCGGCGGCGTGCGCCATGACCGTTTGTGCGCTGCCTGCTGGTCATGCGGGCCGCGGGGCTTCCATGCGGGGCTTGCAGACTCCCATCACTTGACAAACGGCACTTGAGGCTCGAATCACGAAACATTCGACACCGACGCGGCGTTGCGCTGAGTCCGCCCGCATGCACCAAGACGGAGGACTGGCGCCGTCGGCGCAACGAAATCCAGACAAATCAAGGACTTGGCGCACTTTTCGGGGTGGCATGGGGATTGCGGAAGAGAGGGTCCGCCGCCTTACAAACGGCAGCCTTTTCGTTTCAACCCCCTCACCCAGGAGTGCCGCCATGTCCCTCGTCCGCCGCCAGTTCCTCTCTCGCGCCGCCCTCGCCACCAGCGTGCTCGGCGCTCCCGCCCTCGCCAGCGCCCAGAGCAAGGGCAGCTTCAACTGGAAGATGACCAGCGCCTACGGCAAGGGCTCGCCCTTCTACATGGACGGCCCCGGCAGCGCGACCGACCTGGCCAAACGCATCAAGGAAATGTCCGACGGGCGCCTGAACATCCAGGTGTTCGGCGCCGGTGAACTCATTCCCGCGTTCGAAGGCTTTGACGCGGTGCGCGCCGGCACGGTGGAGATGAACCACGCCAACGCCTACTTCTGGACCGGCAAGACCGCGGCCGCGCAGTACTTCACCGCCGTGCCGTTCGGCATGAACTTCCAGGGCATGAACGGCTGGCTGTACGACGGCGGCGGCATCGACCTGTGGAACGAGGTCTACGCGCCCTTCGGCATGGTGGCCATGCCCTGCGGCAACACCGGTGTGCAGATGACAGGCTGGTTCAAGAAGGAGATCAAGACCGCGGCCGACCTCAAGGGCCTGAAGATGCGCATCCCCGGCCTGGCCGGCAAGGTTTACGCCAGCCTGGGCGTGGACGTGAAGGTGCTGCCCGGTGGCGAAATCTTCCCCGCGCTGGAGCGCGGCGTGATCGACGCGGCCGAGTTCGTCGGCCCGTTCCAGGACCGCCGCCTGGGCCTGCAGAAGGCCGCCAAGTACTACTACACCACCGGCTGGCACGAATCCTCCACCGTGTCCGAGCTGCTCATCAACAAGGCCGCCTGGGACAAGCTGCCCAAGGACCTGCAGGCCATCGTGAGCAATGCCTCGGCGGCCTGCAACGTGATCAGCGAGGCCTGGTGCCAGAAGGCCAACTCCGAGGCCATGGACGACCTGGTGAAGAACCAGGGCGTGATCGCGCGCCCGCTGCCCGACGACGTCATCAAGGCCCTGCGCACCGAGACCGACAAGGTGCTGGCCGAGCTCGTGGCCAAGGACCCGCTGGCGAAGAAGGTGCACGACTCCTACTTCGCCTTCAAGGCCAAGTACGACCGCTGGAGCGAGACCAGCGAAGAGGCCTACCACACCAAGGTGCGCGGCTGACGCGACGGAGACCGCCACCATGCTCAAGGCTTTGCGGCCGCTGGCCGCGCACATCGAGGGTTTCATCGACCGCATCGGCGCGCTCACCGCGTGGATCGCGCTGGTGATGATCGGCCTGGTCGCCACCAACGTGGTTCTGCGCTACGCCTTCAGCTTCGGCTCGGTGTGGGCGCAGGAACTGGAGTGGCACCTGCTGGCCGCCCTCATCCTGCTGGGCATGGCCCACGCGCTGCAGCGTGGCGACAACGTGCGGGTGGACCTGTTCTACGCGCGCTACTCGCCCGCGGCCAGGCGCGCGGTGGACGTCGTCGGCGCGCTGCTGCTGATCACGGTGGCGGTGCTGTTCATCGGGTTCTCGCTGGGCTACGTGGAGCAGTCGCGCTCGATCAGCGAGGGCTCCCCCGACCCCGGCGGCATACCGCTGCGCTGGCTGGTCAAGGCACTGATTCCGCTGGGCTATGGCCTGCTGGTGCTGCAGCAGCTCGCGCAGCTGGTGCGCCTGCTCACCGCACCGCTGGACGGCGCCGGGGAGGCCGGCCGTGTTTGAGATGTCGACCTATGCCGTCTTCATGCTGGTCGGCTTCTTCGCGATGCTGATGATCGGCATCCCGGTGGCCATCAGCCTGGCGGTCACCGGCTTCGTGTTCGGCTGGCTGGGCTTCGGCACCAGCCTGTTCAACCTGCTGCCCGCGCGCTTCTACGGCATCGTCAGCGGCTACCAGTGGATGGCGATTCCGCTGTTCGTGTTCATGGGGGTGATGCTGGAGAAATCGCGCCTGGCCGACGACCTGCTGGACGTGATGGGCCACCTGGCCGGCGGCGTGCGTGGTGGCATGGGCATCGGCATCGTGCTGTTCGGCGTGCTCATGGGCGCCACCACCGGCATCGTCGGCGCGACCATCATCACCCTGGGCCTGCTCACCCTGCCCACGCTGATCCGGCGCGGCTACGACAAGAGCGTGGCCTGCGGCGTGATCTGCGCCTCGGGCACGCTGGGGCAGATCATTCCGCCCAGCCTGATCCTGATCCTGCTCTCGGACATCATGCAGCTCTCGGTGGGCACGGTGTTCGCGGCCGCGGTGGGCCCGGGCATGCTGCTGGCCGCCGTGTACATCATCTACCTGCTGGTGATGGGCATGCTGCGCCCGGCCAGCATGCCGGCGCTGCCGCTGGCCGAGCGCGACACCGTGTCGCGGCGCCAGCTCTGGGTGCGCTTCTTCAAGGTGCTGCTGCCGCCGGTGATGCTGGTGGTGGCGGTGCTGGGTTCCATCGTCGGCGGCATTGCCGCGCCGACCGAAGCCGCCAGCATGGGTGCGGTGGGCGCGGTGCTGATCACCGCCCTGTCGGGCCGGCTGAGCTGGAAGACGCTCAAGGCCAGCGCGCTGGACACCAGCAAGATCACCGCCATCATGATGTTCATCCTCATGACGGCGCAGGTGTTCGCGCTCTCGTTCCGCGGCCTGCACGGCGAAGACCTGATCGTCTCGATGTTCGATGCGCTGCCGGGCGGCACGAACACCGCCATCTGGTTCATGCTGCTGATCATCTTCGTGCTCGGCTTCTTCATCGAGTGGATCGAGATCAGCTACATCGCCGTGCCGCTGTTCCTGCCCATCCTGCTCAACCTGGGCGTGGACCCGGTCTGGCTGGCGATGCTGATCACGCTGAACCTGCAGTCGAGCTTTCTCACGCCACCCTTCGGCTGGGCGCTGTTCTACCTCAAGGGCGTGGCGCCGCCCGAGGTGAACATCAAGGACATCTACACAGGCGTGCTGCCCTTCATCGGCCTGCAGTTCGTCGCCTTGTTGCTGCTGTTCCTGTTCCCGCAGATCGCGCTCTGGCTGCCCAAAGCCATCGGCTGGTAGACGCCATGGAACTCTTCAACCAACACAGCGCCGCCTGGCTGCTGGGGCTGGCGCTGGCCCTGCTCGCCACGGGCCTGGTCGCGGGCGTGCTCGCCGGCCTGCTGGGCGTGGGCGGCGGCATCGTCATCGTGCCGGTGCTCTACCACCTGTTCACCCTGCTGGGCATCGACGAGGCCGTGCGCATGCACGTGACCGTGGGCACCTCGCTGGCCACCATCATCCCCACCTCCATCATGTCCAGCCGCGCGCACCGCCAACGCGGCAGCCTGGACGTGGCGCTCATCAAGCGCCTCATGCCGGCGGTGATCGCCGGCGTGCTGGTGGGCTCCGTCGCCAGCCGCTACCTGAGCAGTGCCTCGCTCACGGCGGTGTTCGCCACCGTGGCGCTGGTGGTGGCGCTCAACATGGCCTTCAAGCGCGACGGCTTCGCGCTGCGCGACGGCCTGCCCGGCACCGTGGGCACGTCGCTCATCGGTGGCGGCATTGGTGGCGTCTCCACCCTGATGGGCATTGGCGGCGGCACGCTCAGCGTGCCCATCCTCAACGCGCTGCGGGTGCCCATGCACACCGCCGTGGGCACCGGCGCCATGCTGGGCATGGTGATCAGCTTCCCCGGCGCGGTGGCCTTCATCATCAATGGCCTGGGTGTGCCGCTGCGCCCGCCTTTCAGCCTGGGCTATGTGAACCTGCTGGGCATGGCCCTGATCGTGCCGGCGACAATGGCGACCACCGGATGGGGCGCCAGCCTGGCACACCGCATCGATGCCCGGCGCCTGCGCCAGGTGTTTGCGGCCTTCCTGGCCCTCACCGCGCTGCGCATGTTCCACGCACTGCTCACCTGACCACCGCGAGACCACCACGATGATCCACACCCTCAAGGCCCTGGGCGGCATGCTGGTTGCCCCCCACCACCTCGCGGCGCAGGCCGGGCGCGACGTGCTGCGCGATGGCGGCAACGCGGTCGAGGCCATGGTGGCGGCCGCGTCCACCATCGCGGTGGTCTACCCACACATGAACGCCATCGGTGGCGACGGCTTCTGGCTGATCCACGAACCCGGCAAGCCGGTGGTGGCCATCGACGCCTGCGGCCCGGCCGCCGCCCTGGCCACGCGCGACTTCTACGCCGGGCAGGCCACCATTCCCCCGCGCGGCGCCACCGCCGCGCTCACCGTGGCCGGCACCATTGGCGGCTGGGCGAAGGCACTCGACGTGGCCGCGACCTGGGGCACACCGTTGCCGCTGCAGCGCCTGCTGGCCGACGGTATCCGCCACGCGAACGACGGCATCGTCGTCACCACCAGCCAGGCCGCGCTCACGCGCGACAAGCTCGCCGGCCTGAAGGACGCGCCCGGCTTTGCCGACACCTTCCTGGTCAACGGCCAGCCGCCCGCGCCGGGCCACGTGCTCCGGCAGCCCGCGCTCGGCCGCACCCTGGCCACACTGGCCGAACGTGGGCTGGACGACTTCTACCGCGGCGAACTGGGCGCGCGCATCGGCGCCGCACTGGAGCGCGTGGGCAGCCCCGTGCGCGCCAGCGACCTCGCGGCCTACACCGCGCAGGTGGTGGAGCCACTCGCCGTGCGCCTGAACGACAGCACGGTCTACAACCTGCCGCCGCCCACGCAGGGCCTGGCCGCGCTGATGATCATCGGCCTGTTCGAACAGCTCGGCGTGACCGAAGGCGAAGGCTTTGCCCACCTGCACGGCCTGGTGGAAGCGACCAAGCGCGCCTTCCGCGTGCGCGAGCGCGTGGTGACCGACCCCGGCCGCCTGCCCGCCGATCCGCGCGCCTTTCTGCAACCCGGGGCGCTGGCCGCGCTCGCCGCCGAGATCGACACACAGCGCGCCCTGCCCTGGCCCGACCCCGCCACGCCCGGCGACACGATCTGGATGGGCGCGGTCGACGCGCAGGGCCGCGCGGTCAGCTTCATTCAGAGCGTGTACTGGGAGTTCGGCTCCGGCACCGTGCTGCAGGACACCGGCATCTGCTGGCAGAACCGCGGCACCAGCTTTTCGCTCGACCCAGCGGCGCTCAACACGCTCGAACCCGGCCGCAAACCGTTCCACACGCTCAACCCCTCGCTGGCGGTGTTCGACGACGGCCGCGTCATGCCCTACGGCACCATGGGCGGCGAAGGCCAGCCGCAAACGCAGGCCGCCGTGTTCACCCGCTACGCCCGCTTCGGCCAGTCGCTGCAACAGGCGGTGAGCGCGCCGCGCTGGCTGCTTGGCCGCACCTGGGGCGACGTGAGCACATCACTCAAACTGGAAAGCCGTTTCGACCCGGCGCTGGTAGCCGCGTTGAAAAACGCCGGCCACGTGGTCGAAGTGCTGCCCGAGGCCTTCAGCGACACCATGGGTCACGCCGGGGCGCTGGTTCGGCACGCGGATGGTGTGATCGAGGGCGCGGCGGATCCGCGCAGCGATGGCAGCGTGGCGGCCGTGTGAACGCCCCTGCGAGCGCGGGCGAGCGCCTGCCGTTCATCGACCTGCTCAAGGCGGTCGGCTCGCAGCTAATCGTGCTGCACCACCTGGCTTTCTATGGCCCCATGTCCGACTGGACACACCAGCTCGCTCCGGGTCTCGTGGCCTGGTTCAGCCAGGACGCGCGCATGGCGGTTCAGGTGTTCCTGGTGGTCGCCGGGTTTCTGGCTGCGCGCAGCCTCGCGCCCGATGGCGGGCTGCGCACCCGCTCACCTGGCAAGCAGCTATGGCAGCGATACGTGCGCGTGGCGCTGCCCTACATCGCCGCGCTGTTCGTGGCCATGCTGTGCACCGAACTCGCGCGGCAATGGATGGCACAGCACGACTCTCTGCCCGCGCCGCCCGGCGTGTGGCAGTTCGTCATGCACGCGCTGCTGTTGCACACGCTGCTGGACGTGGATTCGCTCTCGGCCGGCGTCTGGTACGTGGCGATCGACTTCCAGCTCTACGCGCTGCTGCTCGGCCTGCTCTGGCTGGTGCGCCGCGCGGCCAGGCGCGATGCCAAAGCACCCGGCCCCGGGGTGCAGGCGCTGGTCGCACTGGGCGTGGTGGCCTCGCTGTTTCACTTCAACCGCGAAGCCGGCTGGGACAGCTGGGCGCTGTACTTCTTCGGCGCCTACGGCCTGGGCGCGCTGACGTACTGGTCCACCCGACACGGCGCGGCCTGGCAGACCGGCCGCTGGGTGATGGCCGCGCTGGTGGCGATGACGCTGGTGGCATTGGTGATCGACTTCCGCGAGCGCATCGCGCTGGCGCTGGGCGTGGCCCTGCTGCTGGCCTGCGCACAGCGCCAGGGCTGGCTGTTCACCTGGCCACGCAGCCGCGCAGTGGCCTACCTGGGCCGCATTTCTTACTCGGTGTTCTTGCTCAACTTCCCCGTCGCGCTGGTGGTCAACGCGCTGTTCACGCGCTACGGCAACGCCGATCCGGTCACGCAGACCGTGGGTGTGCTGCTGGCCTGGCTGGCGTGCAACCTGGCGGGTGCGTTGTTCCACCACGCAGTGGAACAGCGCCTGAGCCGTGTGGGCCGCCGCCGCACGCGACCACCGGCGCTCAGCGCCCACTGAACCGCGCCGCGCGCTTCTCCTGGAACGACAACACACCCTCGCGCGCGTCCTCGCTGTTGGCCAGGCGCCGCTGCGTGGCCTCGAATTCGTCGGCCGCGGCCATCGGCCCTTGCTCCACGGCCTTGAGCGCATTCAGCCGTGTCGCCACCACCGCCAGCGGCGCCTGCTGGGCTATGGCTTCGGCAATGCGCAGGGCTTCGTCGAGTTCGCTGCCAACGGGCACCACGCGCTGCACGAAATGCAGGCGCAGGGCTTCGGCGCTGTCGAAGACGTCGGCGGCCAGCAGGTGCAGCAGGGCGTTGCCCAGGCCGGCGCGCTCGGCCATGCGCAGCGTGGCGCCGCCGGTGGCCATGATGCCGCGCTGCACCTCCAGCTGCGAGAAGCGGCAGTCGTCCGCGGCCACGACGATGTCGGCGGCCAGCATGAGTTCGATGCCCAGTGTGTAGGTGATGCCCTTGACCGCGACCACCATCGGTTTGGTGCGCCGCCGGTAGCCGGGGCGGCCCAGGTCGGTCGGATCCACCAGCCCCTGGGCAATGGCGCGCTCGCCGCGCTGCATGAGCGGCGCGAAGCTGGGCAAGTCCAGCCCGGCGGTGAAGTGGTCGCCCATGGCGTGCAGCACGCCCACGCGCAGCGCGGGGTCGTCGTCGAGCCGGGTGTAGGCCTCGGCCAGGGCTTGCAGCATGGCGGGCGTGAAGCCGTTGCGCTTGGCGGGGCGGTCGATGCCGATCAGCAACAGGTGGCCGCGCACCTCGGTGCGAATGCCGCCTTCGGCGGGGGTGGGGGTGTCGGGGTTCATGCGGCGCATCGTAGGGCGCCCGGGCCCTGTGCGTCCATCGCGCGGGTGACCAGGGCCTGTTCACACTATTTTTCCAAGATGCGTTGCGGATCAAAAAGGCCATGCGCAAGGCGCGAAACGCAGCCGGGGTTGCCCCCCGGCAAGGCTTCGCAACGCCGCGCATGGCCCATTTGGCCGCAACCCGAAGGGGATGGGGTGGAAACAGCGCCACTCTTCGTTGCACTCCCAGGCCAGACACCCAGTCTGGCCGTCGTCGCGCGCCTCGATTGGCGC
>NZ_JBFXCD010000035.1:0-3876 GCF_050182545.1 Hydrogenophaga sp.
CACAGAAAGAAGTGATAGGCCAGCGGCAGGAAACTCTGTTCGTGTTGCGCCGCGCTGGGATCGAGGGTCTGCCGAGCGAGCAGCGAGGGGCGTGTCACCCGCCCATCGCCGGGCTCCAGCAACACCTGTTCGAGCGTAGCGCGGGTGGCGCCCTGGCCGAGTTTGCGCGGCGCCAGGACGGCGCGCGGCACGCCCGCCTGCCGCTCGATGGCGATGCGCGCCCCCGTCAAGGTGCAATCGCCACCGAACAGTACGTAACGGATGGGTGTCGCCGGCTCCGGTGTGGACAACATCCAGGCCAGACGACGTGCCCGCTCCAGGCGGAATGCAAAGAAGCGGCGCAGCGCGTCGAGGTCCGCCTGGTCTCCGCCGTGCGCGAGCGTGACACGCGCAGCCACGCGAGGGTCGTAAACGTTCCAGCCGTAGCGTTGCCATGTCTCGGCTTCAAACAGGCTGTCGGGCAGCGGCCGCCCGTCCCCGTCCACCACCCACGGTGCCAACGGATGGGGGAAGAGCTGGTAGCCGCTGGGCATGGTCGCGAGCACTTCCGGTGGCATGTTCCGTAGACCGATACGTTGCCCCTCGAGAAACCCGTGCACAGCCGAGACCGCACCAAAATTCGGCGTGCCGAGCAGCACCAGCTTGCGCACACGTTGCGTGCCGTAGAGAGAGATCAGGGACGGCATGCCGTCGAGGACATCGCGCGTGCCGTACCGCAGGTAATAGCGCGCGATCAGGCCGCCCATGCTGTGCGCGACGATATCGACCCGCAGCGTCGGATCGCGATAGTCCGCGCGGATCTGGTCGATCAACATCTCCAGGCCGCGCGCGTGTTCGACGTTGTCCTGCCGCCAGTCATAGGCGAACAGGTAGAGCTGCCGTTGCCCTGGTCTGGCAGCCGTGCCCGGCTCGGCGCGCACATAGCCACCGAATTGGACCAGGGTACGCAGGATGGGGCCATAGAAATCGCGACCGAGCACCGAGTCGGCGAGGTCGTAGGCTACGAGGCGGTCCTGGCGAACCGCGAGCGTGTGCGGGTCGAAGTCGAGTGCCAGATCATGAAAATTACTGAACAAGACTCGCCCGGCATGACCCGGGAACACTTCCTCACCGGTGATGCGGTCGCGCAGCTTGGATCCGAACAGGCCCGGGATCAGGATCACGGGGGTATCGTCGGAAGACGCCACGGCGGTGCCGTAGAGGCGTTGGAAGTCCGGACGCAACGGCGCCTGGCAGGCGCTGAGCAGCAGACATGACAACACCAACGCGACGACGAGTAGAAGCACGGCCACGGTTGCGCGCCGGCTCGCCAGTGCGTCGCGATTCTTGATCATGTGTACCACCTAGTCCATATTCAACTGAAGAACGGCGTTGGCGCAAGCTGGCCTACATCGCCACCGTCCCATCGAGCGCGTGTCGCGACGATGGCCAACGACCAACGAGGTGCTCATGACCACCCTACGCACTCCTGAACTGAACGACTTCAGCGCCGAGGACCAGGCCGCGCTCACGCGCATCGCCGCGCGCACCGGCATGGGTATCGAGCAGTTGTTGAAGCCCGGCATCTTCGGTGTCCAGGCCCACTGGCCGGCATGGCTGGAGGCCAATCTTGATCACGCCATCGTCACCTACCTCGGGCGGGGCGCCGTGCCGCAGCTCGCCAAGGAGGCCATGCACGTCGCGGTCTCCATGACCAATCACTGCGAATACTGACTGACCCTGCATTCGGCCGCCGTGTTGCGGCTGACAGGTGAAGATCGGGCGGTGGCCGAAGTCGCCGCGGTGGCCGAGCACGTCGCGAGTCTGACGGTCGCCGCCACGGGGCTCGGGATCGGTCGGGGTGCCGGGCCGCTGGTGCCACTGCTCGACGAAGCAGGCGCCCCACAGTCGGCCGCGACGCTGGGTGAGATCCGCGCCTGGAGCCAGGCCTGCCTGGCCGACGACGGCATTCCCGAATTCTGGCGCGCGCTCGCGCACCACCCGCGCCTGCTTGCCGCAACGTGGCGCAAGGAGCGCGTGGCGATGGCGAGCGGCGTGATCGACGAAGTGGTAAAGACCTACGCCGCCCTGGCCGTGGCGCAGTTCCGGCAGAGTGCGTATTGGATAGACCATTACACCCGCGTGCTGCGCGCGCAGGCCAAGGTGGACGACCACCTGCTGGTCGAGATCGCGGGTGCGGTGATGCACTACGTGTCGTTCAACACCATCGCCCACGGTATGCGCCTGGACGCGCCATTCGCCCATCTCACCGCGTCGGACTTCGTACCCGGCGGGCCATTGGAGCATCACGTGCCGGGGGTGAAGAAGAGCAGCAAGTAGCGCTGCACCGCGCAGCGCCACTGTGGCGGGAACGACGCGCCGCAGCGGCGCGCCCGGGCAGCAGCGCGGGGGCATGCCACCCATGCCGGTGAGATGCCCCCGCAGCCCTGTCGGGTAATCTTCGCTTACGCCGAATGACGGCCGCGCCGGACCAGCAGCCCGAGGCCGCCGAGCAACAACCACGCGCTGCCCGGCAGCGGCACCGGGCTCGGGCTGGTCGCCTCGGTGACCAGCAGGCGCACGTCGCCCGCCAGCCGGTCGTAGACTATCTCGAACCCGCCCGTGGCAAAACCGAACAGCGCCAACCCGAAGAACTCACCGACCAGATTGTTGGCAGTGGCGTCGAGGATAGTCACGCTGTCACCGACGGTGAATTCGCAGGCGCCGAGACAATGCAGCGCCAGCGTGCCATCGAGTGTGGCGCTGCCAGTGACCGCGAGAAGGTCGAACTCGGCCAGGCTGCCGAGCTCGATGTCGAGCACACCGCCGAGCGCCTGCGTGTAGGCACCGGTGACGGTTAGTACACCCGCGCTGTTGCCCGGTGCCACGTGCGCCGCGTTGACTACGTTGCCGATGACGGTGCCGCTGCCGAGGAGCGTGCCGGCCTGCAGGTCGACCAGAGAAGACGTCAACGTGCCATTGACTTGAGTAACCGCCGTCGCCGCGCCGGCCTGTAGCAAGCTTGAGCCCGCCTGGAAGATCATGTTCGAACCGTTCACGACCTCGACCCGGCCTTCGTTGCGGAAGCCATCGGCAGCTTCGACATTGACGCGCATGCCGCTGGCGGCATCGGCCCGCACGGTGCCCTGGTTGATGACCTTGAGGTCATTGGTTCCCAGGCCGCCGAGCCGCCCGCCGCCGCGCACGGTGTGAGCGGCGGCGATGGTGAGCACGTCGGTGTTGCCAGTGTTGTTGCCGTCAATGACACTTTGTGCGCTGTCAGCCAGCACCGTCTCGCCCGTGCCGCCGAGTGTGACGGCGTCGACCACCAGCAACTGCGCGAAGCTGGCCGCGCCGTTGACCGACAGCGTGCCGTTGTTGGTGATGCTGCCGGTCAGTCCCACGGCATTGTTTTGGGCCACCTGCAGCGCACCGGTGAGGGTCACGTCGGACAAAATGCCGGCGCCGGTACCTGCCAGCGCTCCATTGCCGAACCCTGCGAGCGTGCCACCCTTGAGCGTGCCGGCCTCCAGGCGCAACGATGAGTTATCGGCAACCTCTACCGTTCCGCCGGTGTTGTCGAAACCGGCCCCGCCGGTGTCATCGACATTGACGCGCATGCCGCTGGCGGCATCGGCCCGCACGGTGCCCTGGTTGATGACCTTGAGGTCATTGGTTCCCAGGCCGCCGAGCCGCCCGCCGCCGCGCACGGTGTGAGCGGCGGCGATGGTGAGCACGTCGGTGTTGCCAGTGTTGTTGCCGTCAATGACACTTTGTGCGCTGTCAGCCAGCACCGTCTCGCCCGTGCCGCCGAGTGTGACGGCGTCGACCACCAGCAACTGCGCGAAGCTGGCCGCGCCGTTGACCGACAGCGTGCCGTTGTTGGTGATGCTGCCG
>NZ_JBFXCD010000035.1:3886-6006 GCF_050182545.1 Hydrogenophaga sp.
ACTTTGTGCGCTGTCAGCCAGCACCGTCTCGCCCGTGCCGCCGAGTGTGACGGCGTCGACCACCAGCAACTGCGCGAAGCTGGCCGCGCCGTTGACCGACAGCGTGCCGTTGTTGGTGATGCTGCCGTTGATGGTCAACGCGCGGCTCTCAAGGATGTTGAGCGTGTCGCCAAGGTCGAGGCTGAGGTTGCCGATGGTACTCGACACGTTTAGATCTACCGTCGAGTCGAGCGCATTGCCGCCGTCTATGAAGAGATCGGCCGTGGCAGCGTTGGGGAAGCCTGGGCTGCTCCAGTTCGCGGTATTGAAGTTGCCGGCGCCACCGAGCCAGATGAAGTCGGCGGCGTGGCTGGGCGCGACATGGCCGAGTGCGATGGCGATCGCCAAGGCCAGCGTGCGCTGCCGGCGCGGCGGCGCGCTGAGCGAAGAAACTTCTGATTGCTTGCGATTCATGTAATGCCTCCCTGGGTGGCGCGTGTAGCTCTGCAAGTGGTTCGAGTTGTTACAACCTGTGGGCGACGCTGCAGGGCGCGTTCTACGCACGCGAACGCAAGTCGCCGCGTGAGTGGATGCGGCGCACGGGCGGGCGTTTCACTTCTGAAATGTGAACTTGCATGACCTGAGTTGAGCGCCGGCGAGGTGTGTATGCGGCAGGTCTTTGATAATACGGACCGATCGGGCCATAAAATGCTCGCCGCGCCGGGCTCGGATGGACCGGGCGACAGGCGCCGAGCGCGCCAGCCCGCGCAGTGGCGGCTTAAACTTCCGTCGCCGGCGACGCTGCAGCGCTCGCCGCCAGGACCCGCTTGGCTTCGTCCACCAGACCGTAGGCCGCGCTCTCGATGCTCGTCAATACCGCTTTTCTGGCTTTCAGGCGTGGGAAGTATGTATAGGTGACAAATGCGGCTGGGATGGCCATCACCCAGCCAAGCCCTGCGCTGAAGGCCCCGCACAGGGCCGCAGCAATCCAAGGCGCAACGAAATGCCAGCCCTTGGACGGTGGGGCCCACTTGTGCTTCAAGGTATCTTCATTAGCACGGAATTCGGCGGTGTTGTGGTTGTAGTAGTAGCACGGCCACCCGGTGGTGCTCGGTTTTTGCCCGATGAACACCACGGTCACGCGATGCCCATCGCGCACCGCGATAGGTGCATCCTTCGCTTCCCATTCTTCGCCATCTTCTTCGATAACAAAGAACCGGTTGCGTTCTACGACGCTCGACGACACCGATACGGCTTGCCCGTTTGCACCCCCGCCACCACTCACACGCGTCTCCGACCAGACCGCACTACCTTGCACTACCCCGGTACGGCGAAAGGCCATTACGAGTTCCGGTGAGCGAATCTTCTCTTTCCAGTTTGTGTTCATGTTTGGACTGCCTTCCTTAATCACCAGTGGTACCGCCACGGCGGATGCATGCAGTTGTCAAACGTTACGTCGGAAACGTGTTACGAAACGTGTCGGCGGGCACGCGGCTCGAGCGGCCGGGCAACACGCAAGGTCGCAGGCACAGCGCAGCTACAAAACGGACGCATCTCGTGGTATAGAAACCAGCCTCTACTTGCACCGAAAAGGATGTGTCATGCCCTCGCCCCTGTTGCCCGGCCCGTGGCGGATGCTCGATGCCGACAATTCGCGCGCGTTGCGTGCACGGTTGGCCGAAGCGCTGGCCGCTCATGGCGCCGCCGCGACATTTCCCATCGATCGGCCGATAGGTGCGTTGCGTGCACTACCGTTGTCGTTCTACCCAGGATGGTTGTTGATCGAAGGCGACGCGCAACTTGACGGGCGCCTGGTCGGCACCTTCGACTTGTTGTTCGGCCCCGGCTTCCTCTGGCCGTTGGATCGAAGCAGTTCGGTGATCCATGACATCAACGGGGGGATGGTACGTATCGCCGATGATGCTGCTGCGGGTAGTGGTCCGCGCTTCCTGCCGACCCCTCTTGGCGCCTTGGACGCCGTCCGTACTGGCCCGGACTACCTGCGCTTTTTTTGGGTTCTTGTCCCAAATCCGGGGAAGTCGAGCGGGTCCACGGCCGCCGCTGCTAACTTGTTGTTACCACACAGCAAGCATGCAGGAGGGCGACCGTGGCCCCAGAGCATCCTATGGCCCGGCTCGGCG
>NZ_JBFXCD010000036.1:0-5272 GCF_050182545.1 Hydrogenophaga sp.
CCTGCTGGCCACCGGTGGCGCGCACGGCAACGCCACCCGCGGCGTGCACCGCGCGCCGCGCATTGAGGACCAGCCTGCCCAGGCCTATACGGGGCGGGCCACTCTGCTGGAGGTGCCCTGCGTGAGCCCGTGGTCGTACGAGCGCATCCACCGCTGGAATTTCGACGCCATCGACCCGAACCGCTCGTTCCGCGAGCCCAGCCCTGCTGAAGAATCTGCCGCCCTCATGCGCCTGGTGCAGCCGCTGCGGCATGAGTTCCGCGTCCACATCGATCTGCACGAAACGACCGATTCCGACGAATCCGAATTCCGGCCCGCCCTGGCCGCGCGCGATGGCAAACCTTTCGAGCCCTGCCACATTCCGGATGGCTTCTATCTGGTGGCCGACGCCGCCAACCCGCAACCCGCGTTCCAGCAAGCCATCGTCTCGGCGGTGGAGCGCGTCACGCACATCGCGCCCGCCGATGCGCAGGGCAGCATCATCGGTACGCCGCTGTTCCGGCGCGGCGTCATCTGCTATCCGTACAAGGCCATTGGTTTGTGCCCGGGCATCACGGGCGCGCGCTACACCACCACCACCGAGGTGTACCCCGACAGCCCGCGCGCAACCGCCGAGCAGTGCATTGCGGCGCAGGTGGCAGCCGTGATCGCGGCCATCGACTTCGCGCTGGACTCGCCAGAAGAAGCCAGCGATTGATGTGAGCCAGCGCCTGTGCTTCAGGCCTGCCAGACGCCGAACCCCGCCGAGCGCAGGTCGATGCCGATCTCGATTTCCTTCTCCACGGCGTCCTCGTACGTCATCGGGTTGAACCCTTCATAGAGATCCGGCAACAGGCGCAGACCGTACTTCTGTGCATACGCATTCGCCTGAATGCCGGCCTTGTGCTTGTCGAAGCGCACATCCGGGTCGAGCCCGGTCATGCCCACATACACGCAGGGCTTGCCGTCCACGTAACCCGGGTTGTTCTTGCGGAATTTGCTCTCCAGCAGCACGTCCTTGTGCAGCTCGATCACGTAGACGTGGTGGTGGGGGCGGCGGGGCATGCTGGGAATTTTGCCTTTCAACGCATTGACGCCACCAGTGGTCGCCATGGGGGGGGCGACGATCAAATTATTCCGACGTCAATAGCCAGATTTGTGCTGTATTCGGGCAATTCGCATTTAATGCAGGACAGCTTCAATGAGGCATTGCGACATCCAATACGGCAAGAGGAGGCGCTTCAAGACATGGCAATCCTGATTCCTTCACTGGGCAGTTGCGTATCGCGCATGACCAGCGGCGAGCGTCGTGTGGCCGAGCGGCTGGAGCAGAAGCTCGATGACGACTATCTGCTGTGGTACGACGTGCCCGTCGGGCCGCGCCACTCGCACCCCGATTTCGTGGTGATGCATCCGCGCCGCGGCATTCTGGTGCTGGAGGTCAAGGACTTCCGCCTCTCGACCCTCATCCAGGCCAACAAGCAGTCCTGGGACATCCATGGCGAGACGGGGCCGAAGACGGTACCCAATCCACTGGAACAGGCGCGGCAGTACGCGCACCAGGTGGTGAACGCGCTGGAGCGAGACCCTCAACTGGTGCAGCCAGAAGGCCCTTACCAGGGCAAGCTGGCGTTCCCCTGGAGTTACGGTGTGGTGTTGCCCAACATCACGCGCAAACAGTTTGAATCGGCACAGCTGAGCCAGGCCATCGAGCCGCATCGCGTGATCTGCCAGGACGAGATGGTCGAATCCGCCACGCCCGAGGAATTGCAAAGCCGTCTGTGGGGCATGTTCCCGTACGTGATCCGCGGCGTCATGTCGCTGCCGCAGCTCGACCGTGTGCGCTGGATTCTGTTTCCCGAGGTGCGCGTGCCCGACCAGGGCGCTTTGTTCGCCACTGAGGACGGGTCTGCAGAACTGCCCAGCATGATGCGCGTGATGGACCTGCAGCAGGAACAGCTGGCGCGCAGCCTGGGTGACGGCCACCGCGTCATCCACGGCGTGGCCGGCTCGGGCAAGACCATGCTGCTGGGCTACCGGGCGGAGCATCTGGTGAAGGCGCAAACCGCGCACAGCAAACCGATCCTGGTGCTTTGCTACAACGAGCCGCTGGCGCTGCAGCTGGCCCGGGTGATGGCGGGCAAAGGACTCTCATCCCACGTGCATGCCGTGCACTTTCACAAGTGGTGTCGCAGCCAGCTCGTGGCCTACGGGCAGAGCCTGCCCATGGACAACCTGCCAATCAGCGTCTGGATGAACGAGATGGTGCAACGCGTGATCGAAGGCGTTGACCGCAGGCAGATTCCGAGCGGGCAGTACCAGGCGGTGCTGATCGACGAAGGCCATGACTTCGCGCCCGAATGGCTCAAGCTCGTCACGCAGATGGTTGACCCGGCCACCAACAGCCTGCTGGTGCTGTACGACGATGCGCAGAGCATTTACGAGCGCACCCACAGCAAGCAGTTCAGCTTCAAGAGCGTGGGCATCCAGGCGCAGGGCCGAACCACCATCCTGAAGATCAACTACCGCAACACGCGGCAGATCCTGCAGACGGCCAGCCTCATCGCCGCCGACCTGCTGACCGCCGAGGACAAGGACGACGACGGCGTGCCGTTGCTCAAGCCAGTGAGCTGCGGGCGCGATGGCGAACAGCCTATCGTCATCCGCTTGCCGAACCTGCGGGCCGAAGCGAGTGAAGTAGCGGAGCTGTTGAGCGCCGCCCACCGGGAAGGCCACGCCTGGGGCGACATGGCCATCCTCTGCCGCCACTACAGCGAGATGGATGTGTGCGCCGGCGTGCTGCGGCAGCGCCGGTTGCCGCATCAGGTGCGCAAGGGTTCGGGCAGTTTCAATCCGGCGGCCGACACCATCAAGGTGATGACGATGCACGTGAGCAAGGGGCTGGAGTTCCCCGTGGTCGCACTGGTGGGCGTGGGCAACATGCCTGCCAGTGGCCAGAGCGAAAGGGAAGAGGCCCGGTTGTTCTACGTCGGTGCCACGCGGGCCACGCAGCGACTCATCGTGGGTGTGGGCGGGCAGGGGCAGTTCGGGCAGCGGCTGGCAACCTGATTGACGTGCACCTGCGAAAAGAGCCCGGCATGCCCACAACCTCCACCCGCTTCAACGGCACACTCAAGACCTGGGACATTGATCGTGGCTTCGGCTTCGTGGTGGCCGAACACGGTGAAGGGGATCTTTTCGTGCACGTATCGGCCTTCCCGCGTGATGGTCGCCATCCCCGCGTTGGCGAGCCCCTGTCCTTCGAGATCGAGCCAGGCAAGGACGGCCGCAAACGCGCGGTGCGGGTGCAGCGGCTGGGTAGCTTTCAGGCAGAGCCGTCAACGCACGAGCGCGAACGGCCCACCGACGCGCAGCGCCGCCGGCATTTGAAGCGGACCGAGCCGGCTTCGTCGTCGCCATCGTTGGGCGCCTTGCTCATTGCCGCGCTGGTGGTGGCTGTGCTGGGCTGGTGGGGATACGGTGCGTACCGCGGCTTCCAGGCGGAGCGCTCACTGAAGGCAGACACCCCGCAAGGCGCGATGGCGGCCCCGGCGCCGTCCGTGGCGGCACCGCCCCGCGCTCCCGCCTTTCAGTGCGACGGCCGCCAGCACTGTTCGCAGATGACGTCGTGCTCGGAAGCCACCTTCTTTTTGAGGAACTGTCCCGGCACGAAGATGGACGGGGATGGGGATGGCGTACCGTGTGAGCAGCAGCTGTGCGGCGGGTGAGTGGTGCGGTGCCCTGGTCGCGTCATCTGATGACCACCGGCGCATGCACCGCCATCAGTTCCACCACCCAGTCAATGAACGCGCGCAGCTTGGCGCTCACGTGCCGGTTTGGTGGGAAGGCCACATACATCGGCATCGGGTCGAAGTGCCAGCCGTCTTCGAACAGCGGCACCAACTCACCGCGCTGCACATGCGCTTGGGCCATGTACTCGGGCAGCCAGAGCACGCCCATGCCGGCCACACCGGCGGCCAGGTAGGCGTTGCCGTCGTCCACCGCCACCACGTAGCGGCCCTGTACCTCGATCTGCTCTTCGTCGCGCTGCATGGTGATGGGTGCGACCTTGCCGCTGCGTGAGCGCAGGTAGCCCACGGTGCGGTGGTGCGTGTCGTTCGTCAACTCGTTGGGGTGGAGCGGCGTGCCGGCGCGTGCCAGGTAGCTCGGCGCCGCATACACGCCCAGGCGCAGGTCGCCCACGTGGCGCACGATGAGGGACGGGTCGGTCACTTCACCGCCACGCAGCACGCAGTCCACGTTGTCGCCGATCAGGTCCACCACCCGGTCGCTCACGCCCATGTCGAACTGAATCTCCGGGTACCGCGCGTGGAAGGCGGGCAGCGCCGGCATCAGGATCAGGCGCGCGAGCGGGCTGGGCACGTCCACGCGCAGGCGGCCCCGGGGTGCGGCCAGGGCGCTGGAGAGGCTGGTGTCCGCGTCTTCCAGGTCCGCCAGCACGCGCACCACGCGCTCGTAGTAGGCGGCGCCATCGGGCGTGACCTTCACCCGCCGCGTGGTGCGGTTCAGCAGCTTCACACGCAACCGCGCTTCCAGCTGCTGCACCAGCTGCGTGACGGTGGTCTTGCTCATGTGCAGCGTCTGCGCCGCCTTGGTGAAGCTGCCGGCCTCCACCACACGAGCAAAGGCCTGCAGCGCGTCGAAACGGTCCATGTCTGAGGCTCCGGTTGTCCCAGGGATTGTTTGGGATTCTCAAACAGTCATTGTGCGACTGGCCTGTTTATCCGCAGGCGGTGAATGCCTAGAGTCCCTCCATCCATTCACCCATTTCAACGAAAGAGGTCTTCCATGTCTGCACGTGACGATGTTGTGTTTCCCGCCGGGCGCCAGGCGCTCTACGAAAAGAACCGCTATTCGCCAGCGATCCGGTCCAACGGTTTCCTGTTCGTCTCGGGCCAGCTGGGCAGCCGGCCCGATGGCTCGCCCGAGCCCGAGCTGGAGGCGCAAGTCCGGCTTGCCTTCGACAACCTGAACGCCATCCTCTCGGCCGCCGGTTGCAGCTTCAAGGACGTGGTCGACGTGACCGTCTTCCTCGTCGACCCGGCCACAAATTTCGAACCCGCCTGGAAGGTGGTGGGCGAGTACTGGGGCGATGCCCCGCACCCGACGCTCACCGGCATTGGCGTGACCTGGCTCTACGGGTTTCAGTTCGAGATCAAGGTGATTGCGAGGTTGCCGGAAGCGGTCTGACGCGCAAACGGGCCGAACTTCAGGGGCGAGACTCGCGGGCACTTCATCGATCCGGTTTGAAATGCGGGCCCCGATGGTCTAA
>NZ_JBFXCD010000037.1:0-5043 GCF_050182545.1 Hydrogenophaga sp.
GCGGCGAGTGGTCTTACGGTGATGAGCGGCTACCGCACGCCGCACTACAACCGCCAGCTCGGCGACACGCGCTTCAGCCGCCACCAGTTCGGCGACGCGGCGGACGTGTTCGTCGACGAGAACGGCGACGGGCGGATGGATGATCTCAACGCCGACGGCCGGCACGACGTGGGCGACGCGCGGCTGCTGTTCGGCATCGTCGACGCGGCGCAGGCCGACGCCGACTGGCAGCGCTTCACCGGCGGCCTGTCCGCCTACCCGCCGACCGCCTACCACGGCGCCTTCGTGCACCTCGACACGCGCGGCGCGAAGGCGCGCTGGTAACCGGTCAGCGCGGACAGTTTTTGTCACAAGTTGACAATCCCCGGCGCGCCGGCCGATGGCCAGCCGCCGGATCGTCAGTGCAGCGGCGCCGCAAAAGCCCATGCTTTTCAGCCGCCCGCACCCGCGACGCCAGAACTCCCCGCGTGGGTCAATGCGGACGTTTTGTATGGACTATCAAACGGTTGAATGGCCTTTGCGGGCCGTTCAGCAGGCTGAACGGTTCCACCAAAGCCCGCGGTCACCGTGTTCGCACGCGGCAGGCGCCGAGAGTGGCACACGCATTGCTGTATGGCCCCCGCGAGCCGGCCTCAAGCCCGCCCGCGCCGGGCCGATAGCGGTGTGCTTCGGCGGTGCGGACGGACCCGACGCCGACGCAGACGGGCCTTTATCCACAATCAGGAGATACCTCATGCAGAAACTGCAACAGGGCTTCACGCTCATCGAACTGATGATCGTGGTCGCCATCATCGGCATCCTGGCCGCCCTGGCCGTGCCGGCGTATCAGGACTACACCATCCGGTCGAAGGTGTCGGAAGGCGCCTCGCTCGCCTCGGCGGCGCGTACGGCGGTGGACGTCTATTATTCCGAAAACGGCACCCTGCCAGGCAGCACGGTGACCAACACCTCGCTGGGTTTGGCGCCCCCCGCCTCTTACAACGCGAAATATGTGGCTTCGGTCAACGTGTACAGCGCGGCCGCGGGCGATATCGTCGTGACATACCAGACGCTGCCGGAACTTGGCACCGCCAGCGGCGACACCTTGCGCTATCTGCCCGTGCGTCAGGGTGGAAATCTGCAGTGGACCATCGCCACGACGGGCACCAGTCTGCCGGAAAAGTACAAGCCGCGCCTCTAATCGCGATCAAAGAGCACTCAAGCGTTGTTCATAGGGCGGCCGGAATGGCCGCCCTTTTTTGTATTCATTTGCGCGTGACCAACCTGTATTGGCGACAGGCTTTGTGGCTGGGTGCGGTGCTTTTGCTTGCAGCCGTAGCGTATTGGCCTGGACTTTCCGGGCCGTTCCTGTTTGATGACATCACCAACATCCTGCGCCACGAGCCGCTGCGGGTTGCCAGCCTGAGTGTCGACGCGCTTTGGCGTGCCTCGTGGTCGCTGGAATCGGGCCCCCTGAAGCGGCCGATTGCCTATCTTTCGTTTGCGCTCAACCACTATTTTGCGGGCGGCTACGACGCCCGGGCCTTCAAGGCGACCAACCTTGCAGTCCATCTCCTGAACGTCCTGCTGGTGGTGGCGCTAGCACGCCGAATGGCGTGCGCCCTGTGGCCGGCGGACCGGTCCCGGCAAGCCGCGATGGCCTGTTTGAGTGGCGCCGTGTTCGCGCTGCACCCACTTGCGCTATCGCCCGTGCTGTACGTGGTGCAGCGCATGGCGAGTCTGTCGATGCTGTTCGTGCTGGCCGCGCTGCTGTGCCTGCTGGCCGCGCGGGATCGTGTTGCCACTATCGCGCGGCGCTGGGCAGCCTGCGGGTGGCTGCTCGCGGGCGGGCTGTGTTTCGGGCTCGGCTTGCTCGCCAAAGAGAACGCCGCATTGCTGGTCTTGCTGTACCCCCTAGTTGACCGTGTGCTGTATCCGGAAGCGCCGTATTGGCGCTGGTTGCGTCGCCCCTCGGCCGGGGGCATCGCCCCCCGGTGCTTGATTTGGTTTGCAGTGGCGCTGGCAGTGGCCGCGCTGGCTTGGCAGGTCGCGCCAGGCTACGCGCAGCGGCCATTCACGCTGGTGGAGCGCCAACTCACGGAAGCGCGCGTGTTGTGGTTTTACCTCGGCCTGTTCGCGCTGCCGCGCATCCATGCCTTTGGGCTTTATCACGACGACATCGCAATCTCGACCGGGCTTTTCGCGCCGTGGACGACGCTGCCGGCGGTGCTTGGCATCGTCGCGCTGGTATGGCTCGGCTTTTGGCTGCTGCGGCGGGCGCCGCTGGCGGGGTTCGGCATCCTTTGGTTTTTCGCCGGGCACGTGATGGAGTCGACACTGATCCCGCTCGAAATTGCCCATGAGCACCGCAATTACCTACCGATGGTTGGCCTCAGCATTGCTGCTGGTTGGGGCCTGGTCTCGTTGCAGGCGCGATTGCCAGCCCGTGCCGGCGTGGCGGCGGTTGCGGTGATTCTGGGCGTGCTCGGCGGCACCACGGCGCTGCGTGCCTGGGAATGGGGCGAGCCGCGGCGGTTTTACGAATTCCAGGTAGCGCACCACCCGGCCTCGGCCCGCTCGATGAACGACTACGCCTCGTACCTTGCCAAACGCCGGCAGTACGCGGCCGCCATGAACCAGCTGCGCGCCGCCCAGCGCGCCGCCCCGCACGAGGCGGGCTACTACTTCAACTACTACCTCACGGCCCGCACCGCGGGTCTGCCGGTTGCGGACGAGCTGCGCGGCGAACTCGCGGCCCTGTTGCGCTCGCGGCCGCTGTCGGCGTTCGGCGAGCGTGCGCTGCAAACCCTGGGCGAGTGCCTGCCCAAGGCGTGTCCGTTCATGGCGGCGGACATGGTGGAGTGGCTGACCGGCTATATCGCGGCGCCGGTGCCGCGCACGGACACCTCGCAGCTTGAGTACGCGCTGGGCCTCGCGTACGCGCAGCTCGGACAGGCGCCCGCGGCGCTGAATGCCTTCGAGCGTGCGCATACGCTCGATCCGCAGTACCTGCATCCGCTGTTCCAGCAGGCCAACATTTTCATGGCGCTGGGGCAATGGAGTAACGCCGAGTTCAATCTGCACCGCCTGCGGGCCGCCAACGAGCGGGCGGTAGTGCGCCAGGATCAGGCGCTGGCGGAGCTGGCGGCGGCGATCGCCAAGGGGCGGGGCAGGCCATGAGCCGCACTGGTGGGTGGCCGCGGTGGCTGGTACTCACCGTCGCCCTGGCGTTGGTGGCGCTGGCCTACCTGCCCGGCCTGCGCGGGCCGTTCGTGTTCGACGACTTTCCGAACATCCTGAACAACCCGGCGGTTGCGCTGACGGAGCTGACGCCGCAGGCGCTGCGCACGGCGGCGCTGTCCAACCACAGCGGGCCGCTTGGTCGGCCGGTGGCGGCGCTGTCGTTCGGGCTTGACCATTACCGGGCGGGCGGGTTCTACCCGCTGGCCTTCAAGCTGACCAACCTCGCCATCCACCTGCTGAACGTGCTGCTGGTGTACGCCATCGCCGTGCGCCTGGCGCGGCGCCTGGGGACGGGCGCGGCTGCGGTGGGCCTCTTCTGCGCGCTGTTGTGGGGGCTGCACCCGCTGCAACTGACCTCGGTGCTGTACGTGGTGCAGCGCATGGCGAGCCTGGCGGGCACCTTCACGCTGGCGGCGGTGCTGTGCTGGGTGGAGGCGCGCGGACGATGGGGGCAACGCCCGGCCACCGGCTGGCTGCTGGCCTGCGGCGGCTTTTTTGTGCTCGGCGTGTTCACCAAGGAAAACGCCATCCTGCTGCCGCTGTACCTGGCGGTGATCGAGTGGTGCCTGTGGCGGCCAACCGCAGCGGATGATTCTGGCCGGCGCATGGCGAACCGCTTTTTTGCGCTCACGTTGCTTGCGCCGCTGCTGGTGGGCCTTGCGCTGCTGGCGGTCAAGCCCGGCCTGTTGCTGGACGGCTACGCCAGCCGGCCGTTCACGCTCGGCGAGCGGCTGCTGACCGAGGCGCGCGTGCTGTGGTTCTACGTCGGCCTCATCGCGCTGCCGACGCCGGCGCGGCTGGGGCTCTACCACGACGACATCGCGATCTCGACCTGGCTGCTCGACCCGTGGACCACGCTGCTGGCGCTCGACGGCTGGGCGCTGGCGCTGGGGATGGCGTTCCTGCTGCGGCGCCGGGCGCCGGCGTTCACCTTCGGCGTGCTGTGGTTCCTGGCCGGGCACGCGCTGGAGTCGACCGTGGTGCCGCTCGAAATCGCCCACGAGCACCGCAACTACCTGCCAAGTCTCGGCCTGATCTTTGCCGCCGTGTACGGCGTGGCGGCGCTGGCGCGGCGCATGGGTAATCAGCGTGTTTACGCTGCGCTGGGGCTTGCCGGTGCCGCGGCGCTCGGCTTCTGCACCTTCGGTCAGGCGGCGGCCTGGGCGAGCGACGAGGCCATCATCGAGGCCCTGCACCGCCACCACCCGCGCTCGCCCTCGGCGCAGCAGATGATGGGCGAGTTGCTGTTCAAGCGGTACGGCCAGCCGGCGCGGGCGGCGGAGCATTACCAGCGCGCGGCCACGCTCGCGCCGTGGGAGGCCGGTTACGCCATCCGCGCAATCTGGGCGCGCCGCGCGGCCGGCGAACCCGGGCCTACCGAAGTCGAGGCGCAGGCTATCGCGCGGACACTGCGCGAGCGGCCGGTGCCGCCGACCACGCTGATCGCGCTGCAAAACCTTGCCGACTGCGCCCGCACGGATGACGCTGCGTGCCGGGACATGCTGTCGGCGCTGCTGTACTGGCTGGACGCGGCGCAGGCCAACCCGCGCCTCGGCCCCATGCCGCGCCAGCAGGTGTGGATGAGCTACGGGCAGGTGTGCCTGGAGACCGAGCGCTACGCGCAGGGCCTGGCGTGGGTGCAGTCGGCGTATCGCCACTCCGGCTTGCCCGTCTATCGGCTGATGGAGGCCAACTTCCTGATGCTGCAGAACGACCTCGACGGTGCGGCGGCGCTGTTGGCGGACGTCGCCCGGATGCCGCAGCTGACGGGGGAAGATCGCGAACACATCGCGGTGCTGGAAGACGCCATCGCCACGCGCC
>NZ_JBFXCD010000038.1:0-4126 GCF_050182545.1 Hydrogenophaga sp.
CGGCCAGGATGTCCGCATCCTCGGCAAAGGCAATCTCCACCACCCGGCCCGGCTGCTGCGTGCCGGGGTCGTAGACGATGTGGTAGCCGCCCGCCACCCACTGCGCGTCCGGATTGGCCGCGATCAGAGCCAGGCCGCTGGCCAGAAAACCCGGCAGCCACCAGTCGTCCGCGTCCAGAAACGTCAGCCAGCGCCCGCGCGCGTGCCTGGCCGCGCAGTTGCGCGCCGGGCCCGGTCCACGCGCGCCGTCGTTGGCCACCACCCGCACCTGCGGATGGCGCTGCGCCAGCTCGGCCAGCACCGCCGGCGTGTCGTCGTCGCTGCGGTCGTCGGCGATGACGATTTCCAACTCGAAGCCGTCGGGCAGGCCAACCTGCTCCAGTACCGACGCCACCGCCTGGCCGACGTACGGAGCGGCGTTGTGGCAGGGGATGAGGACGCTCAGGTCCATAGCGGTCCCGCGGCAATGGGGTGAATTTGCGCCAACCACTTAGCTCCAGTGTCGTTTCCGGCAAGGGCAACCCTGGTTTGGTGTTGTTCCGCCGAGCAATCCAGATTTTGATGAAAGCATCCCCATACCCGGGAGGCGCCGACATAAGAAAGGCTGAACGTTGAGACCATAAACTCAAACGTTAAGATAGGGAAACGACTCGCGCAGTCTCTGCTGCAAGCTGACAACGTTGGGGCGACGGCACGAACCGATTTTTTTCTTAATGCTCTTCGCCGAATCCCACCAGCGCAAGGGAATAGGCTTGGGGTCATGGATCCCATAGACAGAATAGTAATCTCTAAACTTGAAACCGTCGCCGATCACTTTATCCGACAGCCGCACCCATGCATTCGGAATACCTAATGCATCAGCCAAAATGAGGCCATGAAGACAAGACGCAACAATGTAGCGACAATCAGACACTTCCTTAATCACGAAGTCAATGCCAGCCTGTATGTCAATTAATTTGACATTGTCGCGATTGGCAGCAATCCAAGATATTTTCTTGTTTTTATTGTCGACGAAATGCGGAATAATACCAAGCTCGGTGGATTGACGGACATTTGGGGCCAAAATATGGGCCAGCAAGCCGGGGTCTCCAAGAACAACCTCTTTGCCGAGTGCTAACCTTTTCGCCGTAAGCTCGCCACGGACCGCCCTGAAGGAAGGGCGGGACTTCAACTCAAAATTTGAATTCTTCGCTATGAAGCCCGCCCCCCAAACAATACCGCTGAACGCAGAATTACTTAAGTGCTCCAGCACGCTACCTATAGCAACAAGATCACACAATTCAAAATTACCCGTGTATTCGACATCCTGCCCAGAAAGCATCCGACATAGAACCGGTGAAAGCTGATCTCCAAAGTTGGGCTTTTTATTGTACCAATACAACCTAATCATGCGGCCAGACTCTTTCTAGGTTAGATGAAAAAATTCCACGCGATAACCCGACGACTCCCACGAGCGACCCAGAGCCCAATAAATCGCGCGGGAACGACGTGAAACACGTGAGTCGCGAACCACGCCACCTCAAGCCCAAAAAGTGAGAACCCCGTGCTGGCATATCACAAAACATGCTCTCCCCCTGTTTTGCGGCAACCAGCAATGACCCCCGCCCATTCCGCTCGCTCGTACTCCAGCGCGAAGCGCTGTTCCAGCGATTCGCGACAAAGACGGCGCGCCAGCGCGCGCAGGCTAAGCCGCAGCCAGCGCTGCCAGGCCCACAGCGGTGCGCCAGCCAGCCGATATCGACCGCGCGGCGGGTCCAGCAGGCCGCGCGTCAGGCCGTGCCGGAACACCCGCGCCAGCGCCCACTGCGGGCTGCAGTGGCTGGCCGGTACGTGGTGCCACACCAGGCCGCCGGCCACGTACACCAAGGGGCGCCCGCCGGCGAGGATGCGCTCCTGAAGACGCGTCTCCTCGCCCACACCGCCGCGCTTTCCCACAGCATCCACAGCGTCATACCAACCGGCGTCCTGTAACGCTTCATGGGTGACAGCGTGATTAGCTCCCATCAGCCACGCTTCATCCAGCGGCCGATTCCTTGGGCCGTAGTCCACTCCAACGACGGACCACGGCAGATATGGCACGAGCCAATCGAGCGGGGGCGTTTCGTATTCCGGTTGCAGGGGGCCGCCGAAAGCGCCGGCCTGCGGATAGTCAGCAAAAGCCTCTGCGTAGGCGTGCAAGGCAACCGGTTCCACGCGCACGTCGTTGTCCAGAAACAGGATCACATCGCCGTCGCAGGCGCGCGCACCGGCGTTGCGCGCCGCGGAGGATCCAAGTAAGGGCTCGTGCACGTAATGCAGCGGCAGGCGCGCGGCGAATTCCGCGCACAGGGCTTCAAGACCGGTTTGCGGGCCGTTTTCCACCACCCACACGCCGGTGAAGGACGGCGGCCACTGCGCGTCCACCAGGCTTTGCAGCGTGCGACGCAGCAGGTCCGGCCGGCCGTAGCTGGGGATCACGATGGCGGCGCGGGGGCTCATGCGCCCGCTCCGCGCGTGCCCGCCGCCGGCCAGCCGGCCCTTGCCAGCGCTCGTGCCTGTGCCAGGCGGCCGCGCGCCTCGTGCCAGCGCAGGCGCGCGTGCAGCCGCCAGCGGACATCGCCGCTCACCCGGGCACGCGCGGCGGCGTAACCGGCCTTGAGCAGGTCCGCATACAGGCTGCGCGGCACGCCCGCCAGGCGCGGGCCGGCATGCAGGCCCTGCGCCAGCTCCCGCAGCAGGGCGCCGCGCCCGTAGCGCAGCGCGCGCCCACACAGCCACAACTCGGTCATCTGCTCGGCCCGCACCAGGTGTTCCACCACCGCCTCGGGGCAATACCAACTGGCGTGGCCGGCCAAGGCCACGCGCTGGGTGAACTCCGTCTCGCTGCCCATGGCGTAGGAACCGGCGGTTGGTCCCACGTGCTCGTCGAACCGGTGTCCCGAGTCGAACACACGCCGGCGCACGGCCATGCTGGGGCCCCACACCATGCCGGGGTCGACCGGCCCCGCAGGCAGGCCGGCCGGGTGGGCCGCATAGGCGATATCCAGTGGCGCCCAGTGCAGCAGCCAGTCGGGTGGCTCGACTTCGAAGCGCGGCACGATGCGCCCGGCGAACAGGTCGAAGGCCGGGTTGTCGTCCGCCGCCGCGCGCAGGCACAGCAGCCAGTCGGGGGCCGGCAGCACGTCGTCGTCGGTCAGAATCACCAGATCGCCTTCCGCGACGGTCAGCCCCAGGTTGAGGGCTGCGTTCTTGCCTGGTCTGGGCTGGTTCAGCACGGTGAGCGGCAATCGGCCCTCGAAACCGCGCAACACGTCGGCCGTGTCGTCGGTGCTGGCGTTTTCCACCGCCACCAGCTTCCAGCCGCCGGCGGGCGCGGCGAGCCGCTCGAAAGCGGCCAGCACGCGTGGCAGGCGCCCAGCGCCGTTGCGGCTGGCGAACAGCACGGTCAGCATGAGCGGCGGCCGGTTTTCCTGCGCTCAACCATTGGCGCCGACCCGCTTCAACATCCAGCCCACCGGCAGCCGCGGGTGCACGCGCGCGAGCAACCGCGCCGCCTCGCCGGCCAGCGGATGACCCGTGAGCACCAGCCCCAGCAGCCAGCCCGGCGCGGCCGTGGCCGCCGCCAGCAGCAGCGGCAGCAGGGGCTGCGCCGGCTGCGCACCAAACGCCAGCCGGACCAGCAGCGGCCCGACCATGGCGCACGCCGTGACCAGCGCGCCGCGCACGGCCATGGCCGTCAGCACGCCCGGCAGCAACGCCCAGCCGCGCAGGGTGACGTAGCGCCACGCAAGCATGATCAGTCCCAGCCCGACGCCGGCGCGCACCAAGACTTCGAGCCCGTAGCGCGAGAAGACGACCTGGAATACCGCCACCAGCGCCGTCTGCAGGGCAATTTGCTGCAGCGCCTTGTCGATGCGCCCGGTGGCCATCAGCAGCGGATGGCTCAGCGGCAGCAGGTTGCCTATGCTGGCGCTGACGCACAGCACCGGCACCAGGGCCGCCGCCTGCCCCCACTGCGGTCCGTACAGCAGGCGGATCAGCGGCTCGGCAAACAAGGCAAGACCGGCAAAAATCGGCCAGGACACGCCCAGCATGCACTCGGCGCCGTGGCGGAAATCGGCGGCCAGGGGTTTGCCCTCCCGGTGCA
>NZ_JBFXCD010000039.1:0-4003 GCF_050182545.1 Hydrogenophaga sp.
TGGTGCCGGAGCGCGGAATCGAACCGCGGACCTACTGATTACGAATCAGTTGCTCTACCGACTGAGCTACTCCGGCATGGAGCACGGCGGGCCTGGAACGGTACGCCGGTGCCGGGCGAGGGCCGCCCGACGGGGGCGCAATCATCGCAATGCGGCAGGCCTGCGTCAATCAAGCCGGGACGGCGGTTTCAGGCGTGGTTGCGGACGCGGATGACGATATCGACGGTGTCGGTGCGGGTGCCGGCCGGGGCGTCCGGCAGGTGGTCGATGACCACCGCGCCGGCGGGGACGTCGGTCAGGGTGCCGTCGTCGATATTGAAGAAGTGGTGGTGGGGGACGGTGTTCGAGTCGTAGAAGACCTTCGTGGCGTCGACCATGACTTCGCGCACCAGGCCTCGCTCGGCGAACAGGCCGAGGGTGTTGTAGACCGTGGCCTTGGATACCTGGGCGTCGTTCTCCTGCAGGCGTACCAGGACCTGGTCGGCCGACAGGTGCTGGTGCCGCTCCAGCAGCAGGCTGGCCACCTGCAGGCGCTGGGGCGTCGGCGAGATGCCGAAACGCTGCAGCAGCGCCGCGATTTCGTCGCGGCCCAAGGGGGAGATTCGCGTGGCCATGTCCATGGCCGGAAGTATACCGATAGCGGTCGACCTGTCCAGAACAGATGCGAATTATTTTCATTTACCTGTCGGGCGTGGGGTATCCCCAGGCGCCGGGCGGGCTGCGTGGTGTTCGCCGGGACCGCGTGAAGCGCTTCACAGCCCCGATGATCGACCGACCGTTCACGGCCCGAATTACGACGTTCAGCCGCTGCGGGGTGGATTCCGCCCGCGCGCCGTCGATACTCGCCGCCATGAAGCGACAAAGCGGTTTCAACATCATCGAGCTGATGGTCGCCATCGCGGTGTTCGGTGTGCTGCTCGGCGTCGGCATCCCCGGCGTGGAGAGCTACATCCAGAACGGCCGCATGACCACCCAGATCAATTCGCTCTCGACCGCCCTCTCCCACGCCCGCAGCGAGGCCATCAAGCTGAACCAGCGGGTGGTGGTGTGCGTCTCGGAGAATGGCACCAGTTGCGACGCGGTCGGCACCGGGAATGGCTGGAACAAGGGCTGGCTGGTGTTCGTGGACCGCAACGCCAACGGCGTGCTGAACAAGGGCGGCTCTGGGGTCGACGACTGCGCGCAAGGCGCCACCACCGACTGCCTGCTCTTCCAGCAGAAGGCTTTCGACGGCACCAATACGCTGACGCCTGCGGTGAGCGTCCCGGACGTGCTGGTCTACGTGGGCGACGGCTCGGTCCGCTGCAACACCGATTCCAGCCTCGCCACGCTCGAGAGCTGCCCCAACGCCACCACTTACTTCACGCTCTGCGACTTCCGCGGAGCCGCCCACGCCAAGGCGGTCGGGATCAGCAATACCGGCCGGATATCCTCACTCGACAAGCAGCCGAACGGGAGCGCGCTGACATGCCCATGACGCGCCGCCAGGGCGGCTTCACGCTGCTCGAAATCCTCATCGCGATCGTGATCTTCTCCATAGGCCTGCTCGGCATCGCCGGTCTGCAGGTCGCCGGCATGCGCTTCACCCATGGCTCGCAGCTGCGCTCCATCGCCGTGGCGCAGGCCGAGAGCATGTCCGATCTGATGCGCGCCAACGAGTTCGCCGTGCAGGCCGGCTACTACAACGTGCAGGAGGACATGCCGACATCGGCCTCTCCCGACTGTGCCGCGGTGGTGTGCGACGCGCAGCAGCGCGCCACCTACGACCTGGTCGCCTGGAACGTCCATACCGAGGGCGCACCGCTGCAGTCCAACGAGGACGTGCTGCCGTCCGGCACCGGCGTGGTGTGCCGCGACTCGACGCCCAATGACGGTGACAGCAGCGGCTGGTCCTGCGACAACGCAGGCGAGGTCTATGCCATCAAGATCCAATGGGTCGAACGCACGACCGGCAAGGACGATCTCGGCCGCAGCGGCAACGACGATGAAGACCAGGTGGTGCAGCGCCTGGTCATGACCGTGGTGCCGGGCCTGGATCTCAACTGAGGCGACAAGCGGAATGTTCCACATGGGCTCATCAATCACACGCCGCCAGGCCGGCATGACGCTGGTCGAGGTGATGGTCTCGATCACCGTGGGCCTGATCCTGCTGTCCGGTGTGGTCAGCATCTTCGTCAGCAACAAGACCGCCTATCGCCTGCAGGAAAGCACCAACGTGCTGGACGAGAACGCGCGCTACGCGCTGAACCAGATCCAGTACCACCTGCGCATGGGCGATCATTGGGGCGGCGTGGAAGCGGACTTCATCGACGTGGATGCGGATCTCGCCTCCCTGCCCATCGCGACCACCTGCACGCAGTCACCAGTAATCTCAACAGTAGGCTTCTTCGCGCTGGAAGGCGGCGCGAGTTCACCGCTGAGCTGCATTCCGGCGGCGGACTACATGCCCAACACCGACGTGCTGGTGGTGCGCTACGCCGATCCGGAACGCACCGTCACCGCCTCGCTGGTCGCCACCGACGTCTACCTGCGCGCAAAGGTCGGCGCGGCCGGCATTCTGTTCCTCGGCAACCAGGACATGACCGATCTACCGGGCGATCTCTACGAGAACCCGGAGCCGGAGACGCAAGCCAACTATGCGTTTCGCACCGTCATCTATTACATCCGCCGGTGCGCGTCCCAGGATCGTGGCACGGCCGGCGTGTGTGATGCCGCCGACGATACCACCCCCACCCTCGCGCGCCTGGTGCTGAACGGCACGAGCATGGTGCAGGAAGACGTGGTCGCGGGCGTGGAGCAGCTGCAGGCCACCTTCGGCGTGCTGACCGACGCACCCATCCCCACCACCCAGTATTTCAGCGCCACGACCATCACGGCCAACAACCAGTGGCCGAGTGTGGTGAACGTGCAGGTCTCGCTGATGGTGCGCGGCCCAGAGCGCGATGTCGCCTACACCGACGACCGCGACGACTTCGCGATGTACGGAGGGTTCACGTACGACCCGCCCACGGCCGACGAACAGTTCCACCGCAAGCAATTCAACTTCGCGGTGCAAGTCCGCAACAAGACGCGGGGCTAAGCCATGGGACGCCACTCCCCTTCCCTCACGACTCACGGCCAACGCGGCATTGCGCTGGTGATCACCCTGGTGCTGCTGCTGGTGATGACCATGATCGCGGTGGTCGCCATGCGCACCACGACGACCGATCTCAAGATGACCATCAACACGTCGCTGCAGCGCCGCGCCTTCCAGGCATCCGAGGGCGGTCGCACCGCCATCCGGCGAGTACTGGCGGCCAATCTCTACAACGGCGGCTGGCCACCCTCGGCCGGCGGCATTGCAGTTCGCGAATACGATGTGCCGGCCGAGATCGTACCGGTCGAACCCACGGCGCACTTCGATACCAACGAGAACGGCCTGCTGTCCGAGATTGGTCCGCCGACTTTCACCCGCGATCCCGACATCCAGTTCCGCGCCGATCCCGACGATGACGACACGGTGCAGAACACCGACATGTTCGCCGATATCTGGGTGACCTACCTGGGCACGCGCATCTGCGCGGGGTGCAGCGCGCAAGTGGACGCCAACACCACGGGCGCCGGCGCCGGCAACGGCAACTCCCACACGTTCCTGGACGTGCGTTCGCGCGGCACCGCGCCGGGCAACGCAGAGTTGATCACAGGCGCGGAATTCCGCGCCCTGGTGAAGTGAGCAGGCCGCGTCGCGGCGAGGACGACCCCATGATCGAACGCAGGATGACCCGTTTGGACCGTCTCAAGAATTTTGCCCAGGGCCTGGCGCTGAGCCTGGCTTTCCTGCCCGCTCTGCTCGCCATGCCGGTGCAGGCGGCGCAGCTCTCGGGCGCCATCATGGCAAACTACGCGGCCGGCCCTATCACCACCGTCGCCACGGTGACGCCGCTGGTGATGCTGTCCATGTCGCGCGACCACCAGTACTTCTTCAAGGCCTATAACGACTTCTCCGACGTCGACGCCGACGGTG
>NZ_JBFXCD010000040.1:0-3484 GCF_050182545.1 Hydrogenophaga sp.
GTTCTCGCACAACGACCAGCAATCGGTGTGGCAGTCGTCCCAACCCGAGGGTGCCACCACCGGCTGGGGCGGCCACATCGGCGACCTCGCGCTTTCATCCAACACCAGCCGCGTGCTCACCTGCATTTCGGTCACGGGCAACACGGTGTTCCTCTCGGGCGACGACGCGCTGTCCTACCAGGTCAGCACCGGGGGCGCGGTGAAGATCAATGCGCTCAATGGCAACGTGTACAACTCGGCCGCCGTGCGAGGTGCCATGACGCAACTCGCGCTGCAGACGCGCACGCACGTGCTGGAGAACGAATACAACCTGGTCACCGCGCGCGCCGTGGGCGCCGAGAGCGCCATCACCGCCGCACTGGCCAGCTACCCGGCCAATGCCGCCGCGTTCAGCGCCTTCCCCACCGGCAACAACCTGGCCGACCAGCTCAAGCTGGTGGCGCGCCTCATTGCCGCGCGCAACGATCTGGGCAACCGCCGACAGGTGTTCTTCGTGTCGATGGGCGGCTTCGACCTGCACGACAACCTGATCGGTGGGCAGGCCACGTTGATGGGCCGCCTCAGTGCCGCACTGACCGCCTTCCACGCGTCCACCGTGGCGCTGGGCGTGGCCAACCAGGTCACCGCCTTCACCGCCTCGGACTTCGGACGCACGCTCACCTCCAACGGCGACGGCTCCGACCACGGCTGGGGCAGCCACCACTTCATGGTGGGGGGCGCGGTGCGCGGCAAGGCCTTCTACGGCAAGGCCCCGCCAGTGAGCGTGACCAACTCGGCGGTGGACGCCAACGACCAGTGGCACGTGGGCCAGGGCCGGCTGCTGCCCAGCACCTCGGTGGACCAGTACGCCGGCACCATGGCCACGTGGTTCGGCGTGCAGGGCGCCGAGATGAACGGAATCCTGCCGAACCTGGCGAATTTCAACAGCGTGGACTATCCAACCAATTTGGGCTTCATGGCCTAGCTGTGAAGGTCCAATAGGTTGTATGTGTTCATCTGAGTTGAGTTTGAGAGACTGGGAATTACCACACCCCCAGAACTCTCAAGGAACTCAACCAGATGAACATCCATAAGAATGCCCGACTTACGCTGGCGCGTCGAATCGAAATGGTTCAAGACATCACCGAACGTGGACTCAGCGCCTGTGCTGCCGCACAGGCACACGGTGTGAGCGCACCGACAGCGCGCAAGTGGCTGGGGCGCTACCTGGCACACGGCCATGCCGGGCTGGTCGACGCCTCCTCACGCCCAGCGAGCTCTCCCCGCGCCATCGAACCCGCCAAGGCCCTGGCCGCGGTGGAACTGCGGCGCAAGCGACTCACTCAGGCGCGCATCGCAGTGGCCCTGGGCCTGTCCAAGAGCACGGTGGGGCGGGTGCTGGCCCGCGCCGGCCTCAGCCGCCTGAGCGACCTGCAGCCCGCCGAGCCGGTGGTGCGCTACGAGCACGCGGCCCCGGGCGACATGCTGCACATCGACACCAAGAAGCTCGGGCGCATCGTGCGCCCCAGCCACCGCGTGACGGGCAATCGCAAGGACAGCGTCACCGGAGCGGGCTGGGAGATGCTGTTCGTGGCCATCGATGACCACGCCCGCATCGCCTTCACCGACATTCACCCAGACGAGAAGGCCCCCAACGCGGTGCAGTTCCTGCGCAACGCACATGCCTACTACGCCAGCCTGGGCGTGCGCATCCAGCGCCTGCTCACCGACAACGGCTCTGCCTTCCGTTCGAGAGACTTCGCGCTGGCCTGTCAGGAACTGGGCATCCGCCACCGGTTCACGCGGCCCTACCGACCGCAGACCAATGGCAAGGCCGAGCGCTTCATCCAGTCGGCCCTGCGTGAGTGGGCCTATGGCTTCACGTACCAGAACTCCAGCGAGCGCACCGCCGCGCTGGACCACTGGAATCACCACTACAACTGGCACCGTCCCCATCAGGGCATCGGCGGCATCGCTCCCATGTCCCGGCTCACTCGCTCACGAAACAACCTCTTGACTCTTCACAACTAGCCCGAGGATGCGCGAGCCGTTGGGGCGGTCCTTGAGCCAGAGCCAGGCCACTACCGCACCGAACAGTGGCACGGTGGCGTTGAGAATGGCCGAAAGGCCGGTGGTGATGGCCAGCAGCGCGAACGAGAAACACGCGAAGGGAATGGCCGAGTTCAGCAGCCCCACGAGAAAGAGCGCTTTCCAGTGTTGCAGCAGGATCCGGACCTGGCCTTTCCAGAACAGGATGGGCAGCAGGAACGCCGCAGCCACCGAGACGCGCACAAAAGCCGTGGGCAGCGCTCCGAAGTCCACCACGGACAGCCGCATGAACAGAAAGGACGCACCCCAGATGGCGCCGAGCAGGACGAATTCGACAGTGAGGGCAGGGTTCATGGCGGGAAGTATGCCGATCGCGTGGTGCGTTGCTGTGAGCCATTGATGATGCTTGGCGCACCGATTGATGCGCGCACCGGGTCAATGCAGGGCGGCACCCTCCAGCGCGAGCAGGGCGGTCTTGCGTTCCAGCCCGCCAGCGTAACCGGTGAGCGAGCCGTCGGTACCGATCACGCGGTGGCAGGGCACGACGATGCTGACCGGATTGCGCCCCACGGCTGCGCCCACGGCGCGCACTGCGGCGGGGCTGCCGATGCGCGCACTCAGCGCGCCGTAGCTCGTGGTGCCACCGGGCGCGATCTGCCGCAGCGCCTGCCACACGCGCTGCTGGAACGCGGTGCCTGCGCCAAGGTCCAGCGGCAGGTCGAACGCGGTGCGTCGCCCGGCGAAGTACGCCGTGAGCTGCGCCATCGCCTGCTGGAGCACGGGCACGTCGGCCGCGCGCCGCCACGAAGATGTGACTGGCCCGTGACGCTGGCCTTCGAACCAGATGCCGCTGAGCCCCCGTGGCGTGGCTGCCAGCACCATCGGGCCCAGTGGGCCGTGCCACTCTGTGAAGACGGTCGCGGGATCGTGTTTCATGTCGAGGTTCCTTTCGATTCGATGGGGGGCGCGACGCCGGCCGACCAGGCCCGTATCACGGCGTAGCTGCGCCAGGGTTTCCAGACGCCGGAGGCGGCCTCGGCCAGGCGAGCGGCTTGTTTTTGCTGCTGCAAGCCCATCACCTTGTGCAAGGCCACATCGCCAGCAGGAAAAGCGTCGGGCCAGCGCAGCGCACGCATGGCGATGTATTGCGCCGTCCAGTCGCCAATGCCCGGTAGTGCCTTGAGCGCCTCGATGGTCGCAGGCACGTCGGCGCTGCCGTGCAATTGCAGGCGTTGCCCGGCCACCGCCTGCGCCAGCGCCACGATGGCGGCCTGGCGTTGCCTGACGATGCCCAGCTGGCCCAGGGCGTCGCCGCCCGCTTCGGCCAGCACCTCGGGTGCCGGGAACAGGCGGGTGAGCTCGGGAAACGGGGTGTCGATGGTTTCGCCGAAACGGTCCACCAGCCGCTGCGCCAGCGTGCGCGCGGCCGCCACCGTGATCTGTTGTCCGAGCACGG
>NZ_JBFXCD010000041.1:0-3278 GCF_050182545.1 Hydrogenophaga sp.
GTAGAACCGCGCCACGGCACGCGCTGGCAGAACGCAATCGAAGGCTACATGGGCGGTGACCGCTTCGCGATCATTGTCGAGGCCGGTACAGAGGCGCGATGCGCCCGACTGGTCAAGCAGCACTACCGCGCCCGCTCACCCAAGGTCGTGCAGGGGCGCAAGGCGATGGAGGACACCGAAGGCCGACAGCTGGAGGCCCGTGCCGTTCTGCACGAACTGGTCTGCCACCACCCGGTGGCCCACGCCTTCCTGCTGGCGCAGTACGGCCGCGTGCGCAAGGTGGACACCGAAGAAGAACTGGCACGCACCCCACAGGGCTTGATGGAGGAAGGCCTGGGCAGCCGGGGCTACGGCATGTTTGCCTGCCGCGTACCCGATGGCGACATGGCCTTCGGTGAGGCCGCGCGGCAGCGGCGTCGGCTGTGGTGCGAGGACGAACTCCAGCGCTTGGTGATCGAGGTGCGCGCCTTGCAGGCGCTGCGCCAGTCGCTGCTGGCGATTTCTCGCATGTTCAACGGCCCCGTGTTTACGCCTCTGACGCCCCTGCTCCTTGCCGTGCTGGAGAGCCAGTCCCAGCATGCCCACGCCGAACAGGCGTTCAAGGCGTTGGACTTGTCGGCCATCGACGAACTGTTGGCCGAGCAGAAGGACCTGAAGGCTCGCATCGGCAGCGTCACCGGGCACCGCGACGAAGTGTTGAAGCAAGTCGGTGCGACCGACAAGGAACTGGTAGAGCTGCGCCGCCGCGAGAAAGGCCTGGCGGAGCGCATACCCGATCTCGACATCGCATGCACCAACTCAACGGTCTGGGCCTCGCGCTTCGCAGGTGCCGTGCCCGCCCTGGCTACCGAGCTCCAACTGCTCGACGAGGCCCAGGTGCTGGCGGCCGAACCGGAAACCAGCCTGGACGCGCTGCGTCATCGCATGCAGAGCCTGCGCGAAGGCCTGCCGCGCACATTGCGCGAGCTTGCCCAGGCGGTGGGCGCCTACCTCTCCGGTGCGCGCGACGACAGCGAGCGCTTCACCTGGGCCGATCCGCCGCGTAGCGTCGACCGTCTCGAAGAGTTGCTCCCGCTGGTCGAGCGCACCCGCGCTGCCATCGTCGAGCAGGCTCAGCGCCAACGCGCCATTGGCTTGGCGGACAACGCGCGCGCATTGCGCGAAGCCGAAGGTCAGTTCAACCATGTCTTCACCAGCAGCTTCTGCTTCAAGGTGCGCGACGATGTCAAGCAGGGCGCGCTGACACTGCAGCGGCTCAATCGCCACCTGCAAGACATCCGCTTCGGCAGCGACACCTTCAGGCTGGAATGGGACTGGGTGCCGCGCATGCAGAAGGTGCAGGATTTCTTCGAGGCGGTGGAAAGCGCGGTTGAAGGGCTGGCGAATGACCGTGGCTCCATCTTCACATCGCCTCGGCTCACCGACGAACAGCGCGCTACCGCGGAGGAAATCCGCCGGCTGCTGCTGGCCAACGACCAGGGCGCAAGCGAACGCGCGTTGCGCGAACTGGCCGACTACCGAAACTACCGGCGCTACGACATCCTGCGCACCAGCCCGGTCGGGACCACGCGGCTGTCCACCTGGGGCACAGGCTCGGGCGGCGAGCTGGAAACGCCTTTTTACGTGGTGCGCTCGGCCGTGCTGGCCCATGCGCTCGGGCACTTCGGCCGCGACCGCCGCGAGGCACCTGCCTTGCGGCTGATGCTCAGCGATGAGGCTTTTTCCAAGATGGACGAGACGCGCTCGCGCAACGTACTGCAGTTCCTTTCGCAGACGCTGGGGTTGCAACTCGTCGTGGCCATGCCCACGTCCAAGTCGGGCGCGGTCAAGCCCGAGTTCGACAAGGAGTTCACTTTCTCCAAGGTGATGGCTCGGCGCGATGGTCAAGAGTTGTTCATCAGCGAAGCGCAGGAGAAGACGCTCAACCGCCCGGCCCTGGCCCGGCTGTGGGACGCGCATGCCGAGCAGGCCCGCGAGGCTGCGCGCGCCCAGTGGATCGCGCAACAGGCCCAGGCGCAGATCCCAGGTTCGACAGCCGAAGATGCCAATGGCGGGTTCTCGCCCTGATCATGGACACGCCCGAATCGTCCTCGCGGTCCGATCCGCCTTCGCCGCATCCACTCCTGCTGCGCCTGGCACGGTCGCTGCTCGCCAAGGCTGAACGCAGCACGACTCAGCGGCCGGTGCGCCTGTCGCTGGACCGCAAGGCTGCGCCCGAGTTGCACGATGCCGTGGATGCCGACCAGATCCAGTTGCTGCGCATGCAACTCGATGACCTGTGCGCCACCGGCTGGGTGACGTTGCTGCTGGAGGCGCCCCGCGCGTTCGCCGGCTTCAGCGACCGCAAGCCCCAGATGGAGTTATGCGATTTCAACGCTCTGGCGGCCTGGGCCGGGTACACACCACAGGCCCAGCGCTGGCGGCAGAAGTGGCGAACGCACCTCGCCGCCCACTGGGCGGCGAACCCGCATGAGGCGCCTGCCAATCCTGCTGCCGTGCTGGACCACCTCGCCCGCAGCCCATTGGTCCCAGTGGAAGGCTTGCCGGTAGAAGAAGCCACACAGAGCCTTGCCACATTAGTCGCCCTATGCAAGTCGGGCCAAGCGATGGCCCTGCGAGAAGCCTCTGCACGCGCCTTCCAAAGCCGCTCCAAGGTGCTGGACCACCGTGAGGAACTGCTGAGATTGCTGGGCGCGACTTCGGGCCAGTTCACCGAGGCCCCGATCCAGTTGCTGCTGGCACCACCCGGAGGCGATCTCGCGCATAGCCGTGGTGGTGGTGGCCGGGCCTTCAGTGAGGTATTGTTCATCGAGAACCTCGTGACCTTCGAGCACATGGCCGACACACGGGCCACGGCCTGGGCGGGCAGCCTGCTGGTCTATGCGGCAGGGTTCCGGAGCAGCGCCCGCAGGTTGCGTTCCCGCGCCGGATGCCGCCTCTACCTGCGTGCGCCAGCGTCAATCGCGGCATTGCCGGAGATCGAGAGTTGGCTGTTCCAACCGTTGAAGGACGATCAATCCGGCGTGCCGGCCATGCCGGTGAGCTTTTTCGGCGACCTCGACTACGCTGGCATGCAAATCCTCGCGAGCTTGCGCGAAGTCTTTCCTCAGGCTTGTGCCTGGCAACCCGGCTACAGTCATTTGGCAAGGCCGCTGGCAGCCGGTGCAGGCCACCCTCCGGAACTGGCTGCCAAGGCCCAGCAGACGGACCCCGGCCACACGGGTTGTGCCTATGCAGACAATGAATTGCTGCCGGCGCTGCGCAACCAAGGGCGCTTT
>NZ_JBFXCD010000042.1:0-3064 GCF_050182545.1 Hydrogenophaga sp.
CGCAGCAACTGCGCCATGCGCACGGCGGTTTCCTCGGCCGTCTTGCGCAGCGTGGCTTCGAGCGCATCGCGCACTTCCTGCGCACCCGCATCGTGACCACGCGCAAAACCTTCGGCATGGGCCTGCTGGCGGGCCTGCTGCAACACCTCGGTGGTCACACCCTCCTGGTCGGAGCCTGTGCCCGTCTCTTCGCTGCCATCCACAGCCGAGAAATGCCATGCGGCCACCCCATCGATTTCCTCGCGCGGTATGAAGCGCGAATGAGGATTTGGCTTAGCGACCATGCGAGCACTCCTGGACCAGAGGCACCAAGGGTCCGGCTTGTATGGTTGAGGTGTTGGGGTGGAGGGCCTGGAAATCCGGCTATCGGGTTTGACCGACCGGCGGAGATTGCCCCCACCCCGCCTTCGAGCGTCGATAAGGAACTGAGCAGCCCCACAGCGCCGATCTGTGAGCAAGCCAACGCCGCTGGCGGGATCCCACCCCAACGTTCGTCATTGTTCATTGGAAGGGTCACATCATGCAAGAGCTCGCGCATTTCATCGGCGTGGACGTGTCCAAGGCCGAACTCGTCATCGCCACGCACGGCCAGGATGGTTGCCTGAGCGTGCCCAACGAATGCACCGCCATCCTGCAGTGGCTGCGCACGTTGGCCCCAGGCTCGCTCCTGGCCATGGAGTCCACCGGGCGCTACCACCAACGCCTGGCCCATCTGGCTGCGGGCACGGGCCTGCCCGTGTTCGTGCTCAACGCCCGCGACGTGTACTTCTACGCCAAGGCCCTGGGTGCGCGCGGCAAGACCGACCGGGTGGACGCCCGGGTCATCGCCCGCTACCTGGCCGAGCACCATGAGCGGCTGCACCCGTACCAAGCCCCCAGCGCCTCCCAGGCCGAGCTGGAGCAGTTGCTGGGCCAGCGCTGGACGGTCGTGACCAAGCGGGTCGCCTTGCGCCAGTCCTTGCAGGACTGCGGCGCGAGCATCGCGCAGGCCGTCTCGCAGCTCGATACGGCCTTTGCCACCTTGCTCAAGACCATCGATCAGCGCATCACTGCGTTGATTCAGACCGATGTCCAGTTGCACCGTGCACGCACCTTGCTGCAGGGCATCGTGGGCGTGGGCCCCCAATCCAGCGCTTTGCTCACCAGCTTGCTCGCGCGCGTGCCATTTGCCAGTTCCGATGCCCTGGTGGCCTACAGCGGGCTGGACCCACGGGCCAACGACTCCGGGCGCAGCACAGGGCGAAGACGCCTGTCCAAACGGGGCGATCCGGCGCTGCGACATCAGATGTTCATGGCGGCCATGTCGGCCTGTCACACCAGCACATTCGCCGCTACGTACCAGGCGCTGCGTGCCCGGGGCCTCAAGACCACCGAGGCGCTGGTGATCCTGGCACGCAAGCTCCTGCGCATCGCCTTCGCCGTCTGGAAATCCGGCCAACCCTTTGAGCCGCATCTCGTCACCCAGAACGCTTGACGAAAACCATAGAACCTCCGCCGGCCCAAGGTGTCGCCCCCCTTGGAGGGGAGTGGCGCCGAAGGCGACGCGGGGGGTGCTTCAAGTCAGTGCAAACCGGCTGGCATGACGCCAGGCCCTGCGCAGAACCGCCGGCGACCACGATTCCTCGGGAATCAGCAGCACGCCGCGCGAACGCATCCACGCCCCCAGGTCCACGTGGCTGGTGGCCACCGTCAGCGGCACCGCCAGCAGCAGCGGCAGGGCCACCGGTGCGAGCCAGATCAGCGCCATCGGGTTGATGGCAGCCACGCCCACAGCCATGAGGCCGATCACCAGCGTCATCGGCGCCAGGCTGGTCAGCGCATCGCGCCAGCTCACGCCATTGGCTTCACGGGGCGGCGACTTCCAGTCCAGCTTGATGCCGGTGATGGCGATCAGCACGAACAGCGAATGCGCCAGCATGCGGATGGGTGCCTGCAACAAGGCCAGCACCGTTTCCGCCACCGAGCTGCCCAGCAACGCGGCCGTGCCGCCAAACGACTTCTGCTCGCGCTTCATGAACACCGCCAGCAAGCCCAGCACTCGCGGCAGGAACAGCATCGACAGCGTCCAGGCCCACAACGCGCGAAGCTCGCCCGGCATGGCTTGCCAGAAGGTCGCCATGCCCGCATCGGACACCCACAGCGCCGTGCCAAAGCTCAGAAAAGCCAGCCACAACGGCGCCGAGAGGTACGACATGGCGCCGATGGCGAACATGGTGCGGTGCACGCGGTGGATGCCGGGCTCGGCCATCAGGCGCGAGTTCTGCAGGTTGCCCTGGCACCAGCGGCGGTCGCGCTGCAGTTCGCTCAGCAAATCCGGCGGTTGCTGCTCGTAGCTGCCGGTCAGGTCGGAGACCAGCCACACGTGGTAGCCGGCGCGGCGCATCAGCGCGGCTTCGACAAAATCGTGCGACATGATGCCGCCCGACATGCCGCCGGTGCCCTTGATCGGCGCCAGCGCGCAATGCTTCATGAAGGGCTCGACGCGGATGATGGCGTTGTGGCCCCAGTAGTGCGATTCGCCGAGCTGCCAGAACTGCATGCCCAGCGTGAACAGGCGACCCGTCACGCGCGAGCCGAACTGCTGCGCGCGGGCGTGCAGCGTGGCGTGACCAATGGCTTGCGTGGCGGTCTGCACGATGCCGGCTTGCGGGTTGGCTTCCATCAGCTTGACCATGGCGACAATGCAGCTGCCGCTCATGACGCTGTCGGCGTCGAGCACCACCATGTAACGGTAGTCGTTGCCCCAGCGGCGGCAGAAGTCGGCCACGTTGCCGGCCTTGCGGTGGCTGCGGCGCGTGCGCAGGCGGTAATACACCTCGATCTGCGGCAGGTCGGGCTGTGCGGCCAGTGCCGCGCGCAGGTCTTCCCAGGCCGACTTCTCGGCCGCAGCAATGGCCGGGTCGTAGCTGTCGGACAGCACGAACACATCGAACTGGTTCGAGTGGCCGGTGGCGGCCAGCGATTCGCAGGTGGCGCGCAGGCCGGCGAACACCGTGGCCACGTCTTCGTTGCAGATCGGCATGATGATCGCCGTGCGCGCATCCGGATTCATCGGGTCGTTGCG
>NZ_JBFXCD010000043.1:0-2637 GCF_050182545.1 Hydrogenophaga sp.
TGTTGTCGCCGACCGAAAACTGAGCCGCTTCTGAGGGTGGTGCCGACCTAAAACTGAGCCAGGTGAAAAACCTACTCTGCTGCATTTTTGTGCAGCGGGGAGCCAGGAGTGATCACCATGGATCAGATCGGATGGATTCGACGGCTGCACTGCCGCGAGAAGAAGAGCGAGCGCGAGATCGCGCGCATCACGGGCCTGTCGCGCAACACGGTGGCCAAGTGGTTGCACGGCGAGCTTGTCGAGCCGAAGTACCGGCGCGCAGGCCGGCCGAACAAGCTGGCGCCGTTCGTCGAGGTCTTGCAGCAGGCGCTGGCTGCCGATGCGAAGCGGCCGCGGCATGAACGCCGCACTGCCAAGGCCCTGTACGCGCAGCTCAAGGCACAGGGCTACGAAGGCGGCTACACCCGGGTGACCGACCACGTCCGCCGCTGGCGCGCCAGTGCGGGTGCAGCGGCGTCCAATGCCTTCGTGCCGCTGGCCTTCGAACTCGGCGAGGCCTACCAGTTCGACTGGAGCGAAGAAGGCCTGGTGGTGGGCGGCATCTACTACCGAGCGCAGGTTGCGCACATGAAGCTGTGCGCCAGCCGCGCGTTCTGGCTGGTGGCCTACCCCAGCCAGGGCCACGAGATGCTGTTCGACGCGCACAACCGCGGCTTCGCCGCGCTGGGCGGCGTGGCGCGCCGAGGCATCTACGACAACATGAAGACAGCCGTCGACAAGGTGAAGAAGGGCAAGGGCCGCGAGGTCAACGCGCGCTTCAGCGCCATGTGCGCGCACTACCTGGTGGATGCCGAGTTCTGCAACGTCGCCGCCGGCTGGGAGAAGGGGGTTGTCGAGAAGAACGTGCAAGACAGCCGCCGGCGCATCTGGCAGGAAGTGCTCGAGCGGCGCTGGGGCAGCTTCGCCGAACTCAACGCCTGGCTGGGCGAGCGCTGCCGGCAGCTGTGGAGCGAGTTGCGCCACCCCGAGCAGCAACGCTTCACGGTGGCCGAGATGCTCGAGCTTGAGCGCGAACACCTGCTGCAAGTGCATGCACCGTTCGACGGCTACGTGCACAAACTGGCCCGGGTGTCGAGCACCTGCTTGGTGTCGGTGGCGGGCAACCGCTACTCGGTGCCGTGCGAGCTGGCCGGCCAGACGGTCTCCACGCGGCTGTACCCGAACCGGCTGGCCATCGTCTTCGACCAGGCCGTCGCGGCCGAGCACGAGCGGCTGGCCGACCGGGGCAAGACGGCCTACGACTGGCAGCACTACGTGCCGCTGCTGCAGCGCAAGCCAGGCGCCTTGAGGAACGGTGCCCCATTCGCCGACCTGCCCGAGCCGCTGCAACGGCTGCGCCGGGTGCTGCTGCGCGAGGACGGCGGCGATCGCTTGATGGCCAAGGTCTTGGCGTTGGTGCCGGCCGCCGGGATCGATGCGGTGCTGGTGGCGGTGGAGCTGGCGCTGGAGGCCGCTCCGCCCTCGGGGCGTGTGAGCGCCGAGCACGTGCTCAACGTGCTGGCGCGGCTGAACGCGGCGCCGGTGCCCGAGACCGCGGCCACGGCGTTGACAACGAGAACGCCGCCCTTGGCGAACACGGCGCGCTACGACGCGCTGCGTGCGACGAACCACGACGTCGACAACGAAGTCGCCGGGGAGGCCGGCCATGCGTGAGCTCAGCGCCGAACTCAAGCAACTGCGCCTGCACGGCATGGCGCAGGCCTGGAGCGAGTTGCTCGACCAGGATGCCGGCAGCGCCGAAAGCATGCGCTGGTTGCTCGAACACTTGCTGGCCGCCGAAGCCGGCGACCGCGCGATGCGCTCGGTGAGCTACCAGTTGCATGCTGCCAAGTTCCCGGTGCACCGCGACTTGGCGGGCTTCGACTTCGACGTGTCACCGGTGGATCGCGCGCTGGTGACCAAGCTGGCCGGCGCCGAGTTCGTCGAGCACGCGCACAACGTGGTGTTCGTCGGCGGGCCGGGCACGGGCAAGACGCATCTGGCCAGTGCGATCGGCATCGAGGCGATCACCCGACACGGCAAACGGGTGCGTTTCTTCAGCACGGTGGACCTCGTGAACGCGCTGGAGCAGGAGAAGGCCCAAGGCAAGGCCGGGCGCATCGCCAGTACGCTGTTGCGACTGGATCTGGTCGTCCTCGACGAGCTGGGTTACCTGCCCTTCAGCCAGGCCGGCGGAGCGCTGCTGTTCCATCTGCTGTCCAAGCTGTACGAGCACACCAGCGTGATGGTCACCACCAACCTGGACTTCGCCGAGTGGTCCAGCGTGTTCGGCGACGCGAAGATGACCACCGCGCTGCTCGATCGGCTCACGCACCATTGCCACATCGTGGAGACGGGCAACGAGTCGATCCGCTTCAGGCGTTCGAGCACCGAGGTGGGCAAGCGCGTGAAGGTGCGCGAGGCCACCCGCAAGACCAAGGCGACAGCGGCGGCTGCTGGTTGATCGAGCGCGGCGCGCGGCAAGCCGCTTCGGGCTACGCCCTTCGCGTCTTGCCGCGCACATCCATCGACATCGCAACCAAGACGAAAGGACCGTAACCCCTACACTTGTCCACAGCCGCGCAGCCCGCTGCCGGCTTCAGCCCCTGGCTCAAAATTGAGTCGGCACGGTGGCTCAAAATTCAATCGGCGCGGACA